>DIDT01000072.1 GCA_002418285.1 Phycisphaerales bacterium UBA5793 | reverse complement strand
CCGGCCGGCCGCCCCTCCGCCGGCCGCATCGGCGAGGGTCGGTACGTGAGATTCGCCGCGAAACAACGCGTGCACCTGCCGGATCTCGACTTGACGGCGATGATCGACGTCATCTTTCTGCTCATCATCTTCTTCATGACCACGGCGCAGTTTGTCGAACGGGCCCGGGCTGAACTTGAACTGCCCAAGGAGGCGGGTGAGAAGGATGTGCGCGCCGCGGTTCCACCGCTCGTGATCAACATCCTGGCGCAGGGAACGAACCGCTACATCGTCGGCGAGCAGCAGATGGACCAGGCCGCGGTGAAGAACCTCATCGATCGCGAGATTGCCCGGCTCAAGTCCGATGGCGGCAGTATTGGTGAATTCGAAGTCGTCATCCGCGCCGACCAGCGCGGCCCAAGCCAGTGGATCAATGACCTGGGCGCCTTCCTCCGTGAACGAGGCGTCTGGCGCTGGAGGATCGCTACCGAACCCGCTCGCTGATGAAATTCCAACCCAAGCAATCCGATGGCCGCAACCGCGTGCAGCTGAACCTGGCGAGCATGATTGACGTCGTGTTCCTGCTGCTCATTTTCTTCCTGTTTTCATCCATCATTACACCCAGTGAATCACAGCTCACGCCCAACATTCAGACGCAGTCCGTCAACAGCGCCAGTCGCAGCACGGACTTCAGCCCCCAGGTGGTTTCCGTGGAGATGATTGACGGCAAGCCGGGTTTTCGCATCGGCTCGCGCGTGATTAATCAGCGCTCCGAACTGCTCGCGTTGCTCAAGGATCTTCCGCACGAACTGGGCGTTTTTGTTCGCGTACAGGATGCGGTGCCTATCGGCTTTGCCGTCGGCGCGATCCAGTGCTGCCGCGACGCCGGTTTCGAGAAGGTGACATATGTCCCCGAGTCGAAGTAGACATCTTCGCCATCGACGCTTCCTGCCGTTCACGGGGTGCGCGGTCGTCTGCGCGGTACTGCTCAGCATGCTTCCACCTCAGGCGATCGCTCGCGACGATGATGATCCGATCATCGCGTATCTCGAGAAGCACAATCTCACCGAACTCGTCATCGCGCGTCTCGAATCGAGGTTCCAGGAATCGCTTGGTGACGAGCGCATTCCGCTGGCCGAGCGACTTGCCGTCCTCTACGGGCGCATGCTTGACGAAACCGATGACGATGCCCAGCGCGCCGAGTGGGAGCGTCGCAGCCGCGACATGCTGGACCATGTGCCGAAGGCCAACACGGAGACTTTGCGACTGACCATTCACAAGGCCAGCTATCTCCGTGCGGAACGACTGGCGGAGCTTCATCGCCTCCGCCGCGCCAGCGAGGCCGAGCGCGCCACGGCTGTGCGCCTGATGGGCGAGGTCGGTGCCGCGATGACGGAGAGTTTCACGACATTTCGCGACCGCATCAAGCGACTGGAAACGACAGATTTTGGAGGAGCTCCGATCGAGTCCGACACCGTTGAGGCGCAGTTGCAGCAACTCGACGTGTTTGCGATGCAGGCTGCGTACTACGGCGGATGGGCGAAGTACTACCAGGCCTGGTTGAGCGGCGGCACCTCCGGGCTCGACGGGGCCATTGCACTGTTTGGTTACATCCTCCAGTTTGACGGCTCGACGCCTCAACCTGAGGAAGTCCCGGAGTCGATCCTCACCGCAGAGCACGCCGCACGCGCCGCCATCGGCATTGCGCTTTGCCAGGCACAAGCCGGTCGTGCACAGACCGGTCTTGCGTGGCTCGACATTGTGCAATCCGCCAACCCGGAGTCGCCGCGCGTGCAGGCGATTCTCCCGGGCTACCGTCTCGTTGTGCTCTTCGCCGCGGGCCGTTGGGATGAGATCGAGTTATCGATCAACAAGTGGAAGAAGGAGGGCGTGCTCAATGGCACGCTCGTGCGTCTCTTTGCCGTACTTGCGCTCGAGCAGTCGCAGTCAACTGGTGATGCGCAAGCCCGTCGACTCGGCGAAGAGGCCGTCAATATGCTCGCCGAGATGGGCGAACTTCACCAGGTTATCGAGATCGCAGACGTCTTCCAACTCGACAGGCTCGGCGGAGACAGCTTCATCCTGACCTACGTGCCGGCGATTAAGGCGTATGAGGCCGCGCGCGAGGCGCACGGCCAGGATGATCCCTCCACTGATCCCAGGATCATCGCGCTGTATGCGCAGGCAGAAAAGAAGCTCACCGAGACGGCTGCCCGGCGCGACGCCGCCAAGTGGCCCGAAGCGGCGCGGCACGCGCGTGTGCTCGTGGCGTGGTCGCAGTACTTCCAGGGCCGTCTCGATCAGGCGGCGACGCTCTTTGAAGAGATGTCCAGGCAACTCACCGGCGATGAGGCCGAATCGGCCATGTGGATGAGCATCGTTTGCCGCGAGCGCCTCGCCTCCAATGGCGCCGACGCCAGGGCCCAGGCGAATCTTGATCGTGCGCTCAAGGCCTTTGTGGCGCGGTTTCCCTCCAGCAGCCGCGCGGGTCGCGTGCGTTTCCGCCAGGCGACCGCGGAGGCCCAGCCCTCGCTTGACGCGGTCGAAGAGCTTCTTGCCATTCCCCCGAGCAGCGATGCCTACACGGCCTCGCGGGCCGAAGCGGAGCGCATGCTCTACCTGCTCTTCCGCGATGCGCCGTCCGACCGACGTATCCAGGCTGCGCAACGCTATCTTGAGGTGGCTATGCCTCTGCTCGAGGGCGACGAGCGCCGCGCCTTCATCGGCGGCGCCGATCCGAGCTCGCGCGAGCAATACCTGACGCGCGCACGGCGTGTGCTCGACGTTTTGCTTACGCGCGGCGTCGCCCGGGTGACCGAGGCAAGGCAGATTCTTGATCGACTGGAGACTGCCCGCGCCGCAGGCCTCATGGACCTCGCCGGTGTATCGGGCGAACTTGATTACCGCCGTTTCCAGGCGCAGATCCTTTCGGGCGGATTTGAGGAAGCCGCGCAGTGGTGCGAGGAGTTGTGGAAGTCTGATCCGGACAGCGCGTTTGCGCAGTCCGCCAGTCGCGCGCTGTATGTCTACGCCGTACAGGACTGGCAAACGTTCAAACAAGATACGCGACTCGAACAGACATTGCGCCGGGTGGTGCTGCACGGTCGACGGGCGCTGCGCTCCGCGGGTGATCCGCCCTCCGCCGCAGATCCCGCCAATGCGGCGATCATGCTCAACGTCGCCGACGCCGCCCTCACGCTCGACTCGATGACGACGGGCGGAGAGGCGGAGTTGCGCACGCTCGCCGAGGCGTGGTTCGCACGCCTGCTCGAAGCCCAACCAAGACACTTCCGCGTGCTGCGCGGCTCAGCCATCGTTGCCGAAGGCCATGGCGACACCGACGACGCGCTCCAGTACTGGCGCACAGCGATGACGGGCTCAGCCGAATCCACTCCTGAATGGTTCGAAGCCAAGTTCAACTTCATGCGCCTGCTCAACGAATCCGAGCCCGTGCGGGCCCGCGAGGTGATGAGCCAGCACACTCTTTTGCACCCCGACTATGGCCCTGCTCCATGGGGCGACAAGATTCGCGCTCTTGAGGAACAGATGAAGCAATCGGGAGGCAACGGATGACGCTGGCCTCCATGCGCCTGGAGATCCTCGGAACCACGTCCGACCGCATCGGACCGTTTGCCCTGCTGGGGCTGACGCCTGAGCGATGCGAGCCGCATCACGTTCGCTTGGCTTTGGAATCACTGCTGGCGCGGATCGACACACACCCCAACGCCGCCGATCCCGCGGCGGATGTACTTCGCCGGGAGATCCGGGCCGCTGCGGCGCTGCTGCTTGATCCGGTGTCGCGCCGTGAACTGAGCGCTGATTATCAAAATGCGCGTCACGGCCCGGCGCCCGGGCGAACGGCTGTTGCCCCGACACGCTCTGGCGCATCATCCAACGGTTCACCGCGCAGCACGTCGGGCGCGCCAAACTATCCCCCAGCATTTCTGCGCGATTTGCTGGCCGCTTGGGTTTCCGCTGGCGGATGGAACGGCAAGGCCCGGCACCGCATTATCGCTGCAGGGGCGCAGCACGGTGTTTCCGGCGAGGCGCTGCTCGATGCGATTCTGACCATGCCGGTGACCTTGGCCACGCCGCGTGATACGCCGCTGGTCGGACCACCGCCGACCGGGCTCCCCGGCGGTTTCGACGCCGCCCCGGCTCTGAATGTCTCGGACGTGCTCTCCCATCGTGATGCGCATGAGGCCGCCAAGCGGAATCTGTTTGCGGCGATGCTGGCGTTTCTTGCTTGCGCGGCGATCGTCATTCCATTTGCCGCATGGGTCATTTTCCAGATCAATGTCATGGGGCCCAAGCCGGACCCATCACTGACAAACGCCAGTCCTGCGCCGGTCGCCCCGTTGAAGGAATCCACTACGCCACTGCTGCCCACGGTGCCGCGCGAGGAGTTGAGTCTGCCGGTCAGCCCGATGTCACAGACCTTTGCCGGGGTGCTCGAACGTCTCGACCGCGACTCCGCCGTCGCAACTGAGCTGGATCAGGCGGTGCTCAACCTGTTCGCTTCGGCATCGACGCAGGGGCGCAGGCAGTGGATGCAGTTCGACGCAGGAGCGCGCGAGCGATTGCGCGATGTACTCGTCTCGTGCCTCTATCGCCTCGGTCGAGATGAGACTTCGGCGAAGTCTCTCGTCGACCTCATCGATCCGGATCAACCGCGCTGGATGACGACCGAGGGCATCACCGGTCGGGCCTGGTCGGTCGGAATGCTGGCGGTGATGATGCGCGAACCGGACCTTCCCGCTCCGGCGCGATCGGTAATCGAGCAGCACTGGCACCAACACGTTCCGACAGGTTCACCGCCTCGCTCAGGTGATTTTGATGGCGCCGCTCGCTTTGCGTTGCGCGAAATGATTTCTCCGCTCGTGGGGACGGTGACCAGTGAAGCTGCGGCAGTGGAGCTGTGGATCGCCTGGCTCCAATGCGTGAGCACGGTCTCGGACAAAGACCAGGCCGAAGCTCTGGCGCTGGAATCCGCGCGGCAAGTGCTGATTGAAGGGCCGGACATTTCCGCCTCCGACCGAGCCGGCCGCGTCATCGCTGCGCTCTTTTCGGTGGTGCGCTGGAAGACATCGGCGGCCGCGCGCGGCGCGTTGCTTGCGTGGTGGGATGAGCCGCGCGTCTCGGCTTCTGACCTTGCCGTGGTCTCCTCGTGGATCGTTTCGACCGGCGCCATTCCGGGGCTGGATGACTCGTTCATCGTCCCGACGAACGCGGGCGCCGAAGCGCGTGCTGCGCTGCGACAAAAACTCGCCGAGGCATGGACCAGCGCCGGCGCTGCAACCGGCAACGCGCCGGCCCGAACAGAGGTCGCCGACTGGATTCTCCGCGCCGATCGCCTGCTCGCCGATCCGGTGCGCAGTAGCCCGGAAGAGCTGCTGGTGCAGACCATCGCCGTGGCATTCCAGAACACGGCGGCTTCCATGATCTGGGCCGCCCGACCCGAAGATGCGGCGACGTTGCTGGCCGATGCGGAGGCTCGTATCGCTGCTGCGAGGCTGACGACGGCTCCACCTCCCGGGGGCGCCACGCCACCGGTGGGCGGCGACGGCGATTGGGCGGTGCTCTACTTCCGCGCCAGCAAGGAGAATGATCGCGAAGGCGCCAAACGCCTTGTGGAAACGATCAGTCAGGACATTCTCGGGGATCTTGGACCGATCAACGCAGCTGTCCTCGCCGACGTCGCGCTGAATGGCCAGCCGCGCGAGATTCGACCCGTTGCGCTGGAGACCATTGCGGGTTCCTACGCGTCCGGTCCGAATGTGCTGCTTGCCCTGGCCGACAAGATGATCCCCGATCGCTCCGACATTGGTTTATCCGATGCGATCGAGCGGATCACCGGGGTCGATCTTCCCGACCCGCGCCAGGAAGACTGGTACACCCGCGCCCGACTGGCGCTGCTGCAACACGTTGCCAGCCTGCGCGGCGCGCTGAGCGCCAACGCCAGCATCGACTCGCTGGCCAAGCTGCTGGCCGGTGTGTATGGCGACCGTCTGGCGCACCAGTCGGGTACGCAGACCGATCCTGCCGAAGCGGCCCGGCTTGCGTTTGAGCAGTGGGTCGAAATCGGCCGACCGATGCAGCCGATCGCGCCGTTGCCCGCGCCGCTTCACCAGATTCTGCATCGGGCCGCGATTCGCGCTGCCGTGCTCGATGATCCCATCGGTCGCTTCCACGCCTGGCAGATCGCCTCGCTCGAAGCGGCGAGCTATGTCACCGCCGCCGAACGACCGGGCGCACGTCAGGAACTGTCCGATTTGCTCGACTCAACCACGCTCCGGCTGGCCGTGTCGCGCAATGCGATGGAGCAACTGCTCGTGGCCGAGCGCGCTTTGACCAAGGTCTGGGAGATTCGGTTCGGTCAGGCGGCGCGAGGAGGCGATTTCTAATGCGACTCGCTGCAAGGCACATCCTGATGGCGATGGCGCTGCTTGCCCCCGTGCGATTGGCCGCAGCGCAGTCCCCGCCGTCGGCACCGCCGGATGTGAACGAACCCACCACGACGCAACCTGCAGTTCCGGCGAGTCCGCTGCCGAGCATGGATGCGCGACTCGAGAGACTATCGCCATCCAACCCCGGTGCCTATTTCCTGCTGGGCGAAGAGGCGATCGACGAAGGCCAACTCGACCTGGCCATCCATCTCTTCGTGCTCGCGGCTCGTATGGACGGTGAACACTTCGGTCGCAGCGCCTGTCTGGCGCTGGCCGAGATCGAAAAGCGTCGCGGCCGATTGATCGAAGAGCGCGACCTGCGGTCACTCGCGGGCCTGCTCGGCGATACGGAACGTACGGATTCACCCGACACGCTTGGACTGCGGAGCGCCGAACGCGAGTACCGTCGATCGGCGGCACTGCTCTCGGCCATGCTTGGTTTCTACCGGCAAGGTGATGGCCAGAAAGCCCTAGCCGCGCTCGAGCTCAACGACGCCACGGAACGCCTGGTGAAGGAGTTTGGCCGGAGCTTCGGTTCGATTGGGCGGATCATCTCTTTTTGCCGCAACTACCCGCGCTGTCCGACCTGTCGCAATGAGCGCATCATCAAGTGTCCCTCATGCCGCGGCGGCGCAGCGCCAGGGCAATGTTCGCTGTGTGGCGGTCAGCATTTCATCGTGTGCAACTTGTGCGGCGGCGAGCCCGGCGAGCACATCAGCCCTGCGGACCTCGACGCCATGCTGCTTTTCGAAGTGGCGCTCCAGTCGGGTGACAAGGCGTCATGGTCGGCGCGTATCGCCGTTGATCAGGCTCGGGCTCGGCCGGTGCTCGATCTGACGATGCTGCCACGCTGGTACGAGATCAACACGACACTGACCGTCTACCGCAACGGTGAGTGGACCTTGCCGTAGTTCATGCTTGTTGCAGCGATCGGACCTACTTGACTGGTTCTGGCTCGTTGGTCACGCCGTTCCCATCGCCGCCCGTTGGTGCTGATGCGGAGAAGGTGTCGGGCACGAGGTCCGGCACGTTTGCCATGGTCCGCCAGCGGAGCGCGCCTGAGCCGTCGGTGAACACGATCTGTGTGGCGTCGCCGCGCTGTCGACGGTACCAGGTGACCTCGGCCACCTTGCCAGTGCTGAAGCCTTCTGCCGAGACCATGCCGAGATAGCTCCCCTCGACTGGCGCGCCCTTGGCGGTGATCTCCACGCCCTGGCACGGCAATGTCAACTGATCGAGCAACTGGAGAACCGCGTCGGTTCTTGCAGGAGCCGTGGAACCATCGTCAAGCGTGATTTCCCAGTCCTCGAGCTTGCGTTCGAGGCGGAAGCGTCCTTCCTGACCGTCCACCGTGAGCGCTCGAATCTCCTGTCGCGGCAGGAGGATGACCGTCCGCGAGACAAGTGTTGCGGGATCGGGTGTCAGGTTGTTTACATCGCCGGCTCGCACCTTGACGATCGGGGGCTGATCGGCTCGCTTACCGTATCGCGCGGCATTCTGCAGGTCGAATGGGTTGCCCAGCAGTACAGACTCGCGCTTGGTTGTGACCTTGCCCTCGGCATCGGATTTGTCCGTTTCGGCCGAAAACGTCGCCCACGGCTTGTCGAGGCCGTAGTCTGCGAGACTGCTCGGATTGTCATCAACAAAACTCTCGACCTGCATCGACCCGAGGTTGCCGATGAGTCGCGAGACAGCCTGTTCGTCGGCGGGTGTGTCGATCGGCAGCGCCAGGCGCCACTTGCCGTTCGTCTTGACGAGGCTGATGGTCTTGCCGGCTTCGGTTCGCTGAATGGTCATGCGCGAGACGTCAGCGTTGATGTTCTGGAACAGGTTCTTGATGCGCCAGTCCGCGGGTGAGCTGTCAAATACGCGCCGGTGCAGCTTGTCTTCGACAATACTCACATCGCCATCGGGCTTGAGCCGCGCGTAGGCTTTTTCTCCCACCGAGATGCGCCCGAGTTCGATGCGAAACTGGGCGTCGGCGGTGTCGTACGTCACACTTCCCAGGGGCGGGTTCAGGCCGAGCTTGTCGGGGCTCAGGTCGCCTTTGAGATCTTTGCTGGCGATGGTTTCGGAAACCGTGAGGTCTGCAGCGGAAGTGGCGAGCATGCGGATTGACCATGTGACCATCTGGAAGCGGACGGGTTGCGTCTGCCACCAGTCATCGCCCGTTTTTTCGAAGACGTACTTGTCGCCACCGCTCTTTTCGATGGTGATGCGCGTGACGTTGTCGGGGTCAAACGCGGCCGGGTCAAGCAGCCTTGTTCCCGCCGGGACGATCGGTCCACTGGGTGTGGACGGGGATCGGAGCTTGATGATCGCGAACACGCCGGCCGCGACGGCAAGGACGAGCACAATGAGCGTCATTCGAATGTTCATGGATTGATCTCCTGAGGGTGAACCACGGAGTCACCGAGCACGCGGGCCATTGTGGTCGACCGCAGTGAGGCACCGAAGTAACAGAATAGGGGCACAGCGCTCCATTCCGAATTTCGGTTGCTTCGTTTTGAACTTTTTGTGCCTCCCGGGTTGATGAACTTAGCCGCGCCGACTGACGGCGACGAAGATTCCCGCCACAAGACTCAAAACCGGCAGGCCGCCAATCAGCGCCCATCGCCAGAAGATCTGCGCCCCGCCGGACAGGTTTTCAATGCGAGCCACGGACTCGGCTCTGGGGCTGCGGGCGATCAGGTCGTCGAGGTGTGCCAGCCAGCAGGCTCCCGCCGAGAACAGCTCTGAGTTCCCAGGGTACATCGGCAATTGCGTCGAGAAGTCGTACTGACCGGCCATGCCCGTCCAGCACCATCGCGCCGACCCCACCAGAAGCACTCGCTGAAGACCGAAATCACCGTTTCTCTCCACCGCGACGACGACCGGATAGGGATCGACGTCGGGAGGCTCTGAAGGTGTTGGTTGGGCGCCACTTTGCAGTTTCATTACTTCCGTTGCCCAGATGCGATCGCTCGGCCTGAGTTCGAGCAGTGGTGTGGCGGTCACGTTGTCTTTCTTCTCAATCTGGAGCGGCACAACGAGATCCAGTTGTGTCGGTTCGCCTTTTACCGCCGTGGCGATCGGATTGTCGCTCAGGAAGTCGACGAACTCATGCGCTGCGGGAAACTGATCCTGCCCATTGGGGCCGGGAATCTGCTCGATGATCAAGCGCCCTGAATCTGCCGTCACTCCGAGTGGCTCTACGACCGCATTCCATTGGTCCTGCTGACCGAGTCCCGGGACGAGGCTTGGGAAGAAGCCCATCATCACGTTGGCGCCCTGGGCCACGAGTTCCTTGGCGGCATCCGCCAAGGCCCCACCAGCCATCATCTGCTGACCCGTCGGCGGTGGGGGAACGATGACCCACACGGGTTGGCCTGATTTTTGTTCGACGACGGGACGGGGTCCGCCGTTGACATTCCACTCCTGCACGTCAAAGCCGAGATCTCTGAGTTGATCCGCAACCGACGAAAGATCGACGCCGCCCGGTCGACCGGTCAGAATCGACGGCGCCTGCTCGGCGTGGCAGAGAATGACGTTGGGTCGTTCCGTCAGCGTCAACTGGCGGATGCCCGAGGCGAGCACCGTTTCGCCCGCAAAGCGTTGCAGCGAACCCGAGCCTTCATCGATTGCCTGCTGGGCGCTGGGCGGCGGGAAGAGGCGGTTGTACGGCAGCACGGTGGCTCGGGTTGAACTCGTCAGAAGCACGCAGTTGCGCGACCGCAGGGCCGAGTTGATCGAGGTCAGTTCGAGCGGTTTGAGATCGTCGATCTTCTCTTTCTGATCGAGCAGCGAAGAGGCCATGTCGCGAAAGCCCTGAATCATCGGCCGGATCTTGTCGACCAGCGCTTCGGGCAGCGTCCTGGCGTCGATCGCCTGCTGGAAGAAGTCGGCGATCTGGTTGAGTGTGCCGCTGCGCAACTGTGCCGCGGCGCGCACGATGGACACGGCTCCCTGCAGATCCGGGAATGGGCTTCCCGTCATCGGCGAGACGTCGAGGCTCTGGTCAATGGACTTGTCCACGGTCTCGATCTCGCGCGGGATGATCGCCAGAATCTGGATGACGGTCTGGAAATCACGAAACAGGGGGTTGTCGGGAGGCAGATCGCCTGAGGCGCTGATGAGCGCTTCGGATCGTCCGCCGGCAAACGTTGCCAGTTCATCCAGCGCCGCCTTGCCGGACCTGGCGGTCGCTTCGTAGGTGTCGGATTCGTCTTTGTAGATTGCTTTGAGTTGTGCGAGCAGAGCGTCGTATTTCGTGATCGTTCCCTTGTCGGCCGGGTCGATCTGCACGACCTCAATCTTGTCGCTCTTGTTGCGTAATTCACGCAGCACGTCCTCGACTTCGCGCCGCTGGGATGTCACCAGGCGCTGCTGGTCGCTGTTGAGCGTTGGATCGCTTTCGGCGAAGAGCAGGGTAATGGTGACATTTTCATCGAGCGACTTGAGCAGGTTGCGCGTCTGCTGGCTGATGGAGTATCGGCCGCGCGCCGTGAGGTCCATTCGATACGCGGTGTCGGACCCGAGCCAGTTGATGACGCCGAGGATGATCAGCAGGGAGAGCAGGAGGATGCCCACGCTCAGGCCATACTTGAGCCTTCGGCTGCTGGCCGTTTCACCTGAGAGGTCCGCAGCGTCCGAACGGTCTTGGGTCTTGTTGTCTACCGCCATCGTCGCGACTCCACGATCTTGACTGCTGCCACGAGGAAGAAGATCATGCCCGACACGAAGTAGAGAATAGTCGACGTGTCGATCACCCCCTTGGAGAAGTCGTTGCTGTAGCGCAGCTCGATGCTCATCTTGAACAGGATGGCCGACCACGGGTCGCCGATGAAGCGCGGGAGCCAGCTGGTCAATCCGACAAAGATCAGCCAGAAGAACACCGCCACGAGGTAGGCGAGAATCTGGCTTGGCCAAACCGACGACGCGAGCGTGCCAAACGAGAGGTACAGCCCACCGATCAGCAACAAGCCGAGGTAGCCGGCGAAGATCGAGCCATAGTCCGGAGCCGAATACCACTCGAGCACCAGCGGGTAGATCAGCGTTGGCGCCAACATGGCGACAAAGAAGCCGACGGCTCCGATCCACTTTCCGACCACTACCTGGGCGTCACTGATCGGACAGGTCATGAGCGACTCAATCGTTCCCAGGCGCATTTCCTCGCTGATGAGCCGCATGGAAATCGCCGGTGCGATAAACAGCAGCAGGAAGAACGACAAATCGAAGAATGGCCGCATCGAGGCTTCAACGCCGGTGTGCAGCACGGACAGAGCGAACAGCAGGCCGCTCATCAGCAGGTAGAGCGCCAGAACGACATAGCCGACTGACGTGCTGAAGTAGGAGAGAAACTCGCGGCGGGCGATGGCCACCAACTGGCTCATGATGCGTCTCCCTCCGACGTAATCCGCACGAACAGTTGCTCGAGCGAGCCCGATTCGCGGTGCAGCTCCCGGCAGGGCACGCGCGACTCGCTCACCACGCGTCCCAGCGGCTCGCGCAGGTCGCGCGAGGTGGCGTCACCGGTGATCTCGTAGCGCGTCCATCCGTCGATGGTCGTCTCATCGACGCGCGACACGCCGGAGATGTTCCGGATCGCGTCGCGCATCGAGCCGTTGCCAGATTCGGGTTTGACCTCGAGCACGTAGTGTTGTGAGTCGCCCGCCTTCTGCTTGAGTTGATCGACGGTGCCGTCGGCTCGGATCCCGCCCCGTGCGATGATGACGATGCGGTCGCAGGTCACCTCGACTTCGGGGAGAATGTGGCTGGACAGGACCATGGTGTGGTCGCCGGCCAACTCACGTATGAGATGCCGCGTCTCGCGGATCTGGATGGGATCGAGTCCAGAGGTGGGCTCGTCGAGAACGAGCACGGGCGGCTGGTGGAGCATGGCCGCAGCCAACCCGACGCGCTGCTTATAGCCCTTGCTCAGTCGGCCGATCTGCCGCTTGCGCATTTCCTTGAGCCAGCAGCGTTCAACCACACGGTCGACCGCCGTCTTTCGTTGGGCGCGGGCGAGGCCGAAGATGCGGCCGCGGAAGCCGAGGTACTCGACGACGCGCATCTCGCCATAGAGAGGATTGGCTTCGGGCAGGTAGCCGAGGCGGCGTCGCACCTCGTGAGACTGCGTGACGCTATCGAACCCTTCGACCGACGCTTTCCCCCTGGTGGGTGGCAGATACCCGGTCATCACGCGGATGATGGTGGTCTTGCCCGCCCCGTTTGGGCCGAGCAGGCCGAGGACCTGGCCGTTGGGGATGGACAACGAAACGTCGCCCACGGCGCGAAAAGAACCGTAGCACTTTGTGAGATGCTCGATCTCGATCATGCGTTGGGCCACTCCCGTGCAGAGAATCGCAAGTACCCAAACCCGGCGGGCCGTCCGGGCATGAAGTTCCTCAAGACGCATCAATAGGGGCGAACCGGCACAAAATGATCCGCCGGTTGCCCGCGCTCGTATCATTGCCTGAGGCGACAGTGATTCTACACTGCACGTCATCGGAGGGCGGACCGGACCGCAGTATGGCTGATACGACGCAACCCACCGAGAGCCCCAAGGCCCAACGGCCGAGATTGCTGATCCTCGACGGAGCGATTGAGCCGAACTCAAAAATCGCCGCAAGTCTTTGTCAGTTCTTCGACCTGCGCTTCGTTGGCGATGTCGAGGCGGCACAGGAGGCGGCGGCCGGCTCACTCGTTCTGGCCGACCCGTCCAGTCTCATGCCGCTGGAGCGCGCGCTGGCCGACGGCCAGACTGGCACGCTGCTCAGCGCGCTGGGCGAGGGTGTTTGTCTTTGCGACGCCGCTGGCAATCTCGTCTGGGCGAACCGCAAATATCAGCAGTTTAATCCCAGCGTTACGAAAAAAGTCGAGCGCACCTGCCAGGAGACCGCCCGATTGTTTTCCGAGCAGGTTGAAGTGACCGAGGACGCCAGTCGCCGGTTTGCTTTTCAGACCGAGGACGGTCGTTTCTACGAGATGATTGCCTCGCCGGTTGTGGATACGAATCGCGCCACGGCCGACGGGCTGCGCATCCTTGCCATTGTCTGGGATACGACCAAGAGCCGCCGTCTTCAACAGCAACTCGACGCCATCGACGCGGCGGGCAGCGAACTGGTCCGCATCGAGTCCGAGGCCGTCGCGTCTCTCAACACGGCACAGCGTCTCACTCTGCTCGAAGAGAAGATTATCAACTTCACTCGCGAGTTGATGCACTTTGATCACTTCAACATCTACCTGCTCGAGAAGGAAAGCAAGCGGTTGCTGCCGGTCATGACTGTCGGCATGCCCCAGTCGGTTGCCGACTACGACCTTCACGCCGAGACCACCAGCAATGGCATTTCCGGCTACGTGGCCGCGACCGGTCGCAGTTACATCTGCCACGACGTGCAGAATGATCCGAGGTACCTGCCGGGGCTGGACAACGCCGCCAGTTCACTCAGCGTACCTCTTCGCCTGCACGACCAGGTAATCGGCGTTTTCAACATCGAAGCGCTGAGTCCGGGCGCCTTTTCTGAAGATGATCGGCAGATCGCTGAGATCTTCGGTCGTTACATCGCCCTGGCGCTCAACATCCTGGATCTGCTGGTGGTCGAGCGCGTGACCACCAGCGGCACGGTCGCGGTGAACGTGATCGGTGAGATCAGCCATCCTCTCAACGACATCACCGCCGAGGCCGAGGCCCTGCGCGAAAAAGTGCTGACTGACCCGATCGCCCTCAAGCACGTTGACCGCGTGCTCAAGCTCGTCAACATCGTGCGTCGCAAGGTCGAGGACGTAGCGAAGGGGCCCAAGAGCATCCTTGGAATCCAGGAAGCGATCGACAACTCCGAGATCGATCCGCTGCTGCTCAACAAGCACGTACTGGTTGCCGACGACGAGCCCAACATCCGCGAAACGATCCAGGCCGTGCTCGCGAAGCGCGGCTGCCTGGTGACGATCTGCGAGAACGGCCAGCAGGCGATCGACATGCTCAGCCGCGCCAAGCCCGGCGATGTCGATCTCATCATCTCCGACATTTCCATGCCCGATCAGAATGGCTACCAGGTTTTCGCCGCCGCCCGCCGCCTCGACGAGCAAGTGCCTGTCATCCTCATGACGGGGTTTGGGTATGATCCGCACCACTCGATTGTCCGCGCCAGTCAGGAGGGACTGCAGTGCGTCCTCTTCAAACCCTTCCAGATTGAGCAACTGCTCGACGAGGTTCTCACGGCCGCTCGGCTCTCGTCACCGCCCAGGAAGAGTTGACCCCGTCTCAATAACCGATGTCCCGCTCAATCGGCAATGCTGACCCAGATCAGCGAGGGTGATGTCACTGCGCCCTGATTCGCAATTACAGGCTCGAAGCGAAGCCAAACTCTTCCGATGCCACTACTTCCGGTGCGCCTGCAGCCGGGTGACTGACAGGTCCACACGGGGTGGAGGGGTGGCCATGCGCAGAGGATTCACGCTGATTGAACTGCTCGTCGTCATCAGTATTTTCGCACTGCTCATCGCGCTGCTGAGCCCGGCGCTGGCCAGCGCTCGCGTCGCCTCGCGCACCACGGTCTGTGCTTCGCAACTACACGAACTCGGCCTGCTGCATTTCGAGCAGGCCTGGGAACTCGATCGATGGTCGCAGTCCGCCTACGACCTGCGCCCGGCGAGGTTTCGGACCGTCGCGGATGAAAAGGACTTCGGCTACCGCGGCCAATTCGGCTCGGGCCAGCAGCCGCCGCCCGGCAGCACGGATTTCGCCCGCAATCTCCAGGAGGCGGAGAACGCCGCGCCCGCCCAGCCGCCCAGTTGGCGCATCCCCTGTCCACAGGCGATTGCGACCCGTGAACAGAGCTATGGCCTGAACTGGCGGTTCCGCTCGAAGAAGCCCGATCGCATCACCGCCGTTGATCTCATCTTCGGTGACAGCCCGTATCGACTAATGGTGCGCGGCCGAGATCTCGCCCCGCGCCACAACAACGAGGTGAACTTCATGTACGGCGACCAGCACGTTGCCTCGGGCGGCGCCGAACTGCTCAAGGATGACGACCTCAACCGCCGCACGTGGCGAGCCGATCCGATGCCGGCGGAATACCCAAACCGGTAACCCTGCGACGCGCCGGAGCTACTCACCGCGCGGCGCGACCTCCATCTCGACGGTCAGTGCCGCGAGCGATGCGTTGATGTCTGCGATCAGGAAACCAAGGCTCACGATCATCAGTCCCATGCAGAGCATGAACATGATGATCACCAGAAGCACGGCCGCCTCGATTTGCAGGAGGACGCAGATGAACAGGACAATCACCAGGAGTGCTGCAGCCAGCGCGCTCGAAGCCGCAAACGCGATCGCGATCCGCAGCAGCCGTGCCCGGCGCAGCAGGATTCGCAGTTCTTTCCTGATGCGATCGCTGTCGTGACGCGCGCCGCTGCGCAGGGTGTCGGCCAGAATCCGCATCCGATCCACCACTCGCCCGAAGCGGTTGGTCATCGACAGCAGCAGCAGCCCCGCGCCGGAAATGACAATCACGGGTCCGATCGACATCTGCAGGATCAGCACGATGTGTTCAAGATTCATGGGCGAGACCCCCTGTGAAGGCAGTCGATTGCGCATCGTAGCTTGGTTTGGACGCAGGTAACGGACATCTGTGGATCTGGAGACCAAATGAGGTGGGCGTCGAGCTGGATGGTCGAGCGGCTCATCGAGTTCGCTGCGGGCCCGCGATTACTGCGCCTGGTGGGCTCGATCGGACCGAGACATCAGCGCCCGCACGCTCAGGAAGGCTTCCGGCATGGACTTCCCCTTGGTCCACTGGGCGCGTCGCGGGTCGTGCAGGGCTTCACGCAGGGCCCTGACGGCTTGGCGCTGATCCTCGCGGCGGCCGGCGCGATGGTAGACCTGCCGGGTCAGGTCATGCACCAGTGAGGCAGCATCCCATGGGATCTCCTGCTGCAATAAGCGATCCACAAGAGCTTCCGCCTCCTTGAATCGGCCGTCCTTCAGTTCGACCTCACCGAGGGCGTAGATCGCCTCCCAGTTGTCCGGCTCAAGGCGAAGCGACTGGTGCAACGCATGGCGCGCGGTGGCGGGTCGAACGGCGGCATCGCCGAGGCACAGCCAGAGCCGTGCCGACTCGCGTGTTTTCAGTCGCCGTCGAATGCGCGATACGAGCCGTCGCCGCACCCGGTGCGCTGCTCTGTCCCTGCCGCGCAGTTCCAGCGCGAGTATTCGACGCATCAGTTGCGAAAGCACATCGCGTTCATCATGGCGCATGGACTCGGTCACGGCGTGCTCATCGTAGGTTCGATCGTGGGCGTGCCGGCTCGCTGGATCAGCACTGCTTAACAAACAGATGCTCGATCGCCAGCATGCCGGCACCCCACTTGGCGACCGGCCAGATGATCGCCAGCAGCACGACGTTGCGCAGGATGCTCAGCCAGCCGACCTGGCCGCCGAGGAACTTGCCAAAGCAGGTGCACTCGACATCGATGCCGCGGGTGATCACGCTGACCATGGCCAGGCAGAAGATGATGAGCAGGGTCATGATGATTCGCGCCGCTCCGCGCGTGCCCAACCCGAGCAGCAGCGCCAAGCCACACACGATTTCGGTCCAGGGAATCGCAAATGTGGCGAAGGGAATCAGGTCGTTGTGCAAAACGCGAAACCCCTTGATCGCGCCAGCAAACGCGAGCGGATCAACGCCCGCTCTCCCAATGGGCTCAAGCAACTCGATCGACTTGAGTGGCGAGATCCAGCCGAGTTTCGCCGCACCGCTGAAGAGAAACAGCCCGGCAATCACCAGTCTTGCAACCAGCAGGCCGAAGCGCACACCAGTCGATGGCGGGGATTTCTCGCAGCACGTCTCTGACACGGTTGGCTCCGCAATTGGTTCAGTTCGATGGGCGTGGTCCTGACTCGGTCGGCAGACCCAGATCCCGCCAACCGGGATAACCCGCGTGGATCACGCACACACGCGTGAACGACTTCTGTTGTTTGAGCCGCGTCTCGACGAGGTGCGACGCATCGCAGTTACCGCCCGCGCAATACACGACGATGATGGAATCCTTGGGCCACTCGTCGATCTCCGCCGGAAGCGTGTCTTCGAAGAAGCTCTGCGGCGTCACGTTGTAGGCTGCGGGGATGTGGCCCTTGAGGTACTCTTCGGGCTCGCGCGCATCGAAGAAGAAGACCATCGGCGCATTCGGATCTTCATAAGGCAGGTTGTAGAGCTTTACGGCCTCGTCGACCGTGATCATCTCGGGCAAGGCATCGATGCTGAATGCACGATTGGGATCCGGCGGCTGCTCGCCGGGCTCTTTCGTCTGTGCGCCATCGGCGTGGTCGTTATCTTTCGTCGGATCGATGGTCTCCGGCGTGCCGGGATTCGCCTGGGCGCCGCCCTTGGGAAGGGTGGTCGTCGCCGGTTCCGTCGGGACTTTGGCGTTCGATGTGGAACTCAGATAGTCGTCAATGAAGGAGCGCTGCTCGGTGGCGCCGAAGTAGTTCACCGTCGCGGCGCCCGTCGCAATGCATACCAGCACAACGGACTGCATCATCGCGCACTTCACCGGGTTGCAGCAGGCCATCGGTCCGGCTCCTCAGGTACGATCCGGCAGGTGTCAGGTCAAACTGGGCCGCTCAATGGTCGACTGAGTCGCCGTCCGCGGGCTGTGTTGCGGGGCCGCCACTGTCAGA
The DNA here is from genome assembly GCA_002418285.1 of Phycisphaerales bacterium UBA5793. GTDB lineage: Bacteria > Planctomycetota > Phycisphaerae > Phycisphaerales > UBA5793 > UBA5793. Next base: position 159,624 of record DIDT01000072.1, on the reverse strand, counting down.
CTTCTGGTTCGGAATGACGATGGGACCGCGATTCCCGGCTCGAACGCTGCCGAAGAACTTGACCTCGAGTTCCTTCTCGTTGGGCAGGTCGGTGGTTACGTAGATCGTCCCGTTGAAGCTGCCTCGCTCTTCGGGAGCCGTGCCGACCACCTTGATGCGAGCGACATCCTTGCCGTTGATCGCCACGGTATCGTGCGTGACATCGAGTTTGACGTTTGACGTCGTCTCAACGCGAACGCCGGTGATCTTGAACTGGTTGCCAGCAAGGTTGTAGACGTGTACTTCGCGGTCGAATTCGGCGCCCGCGGTCGGCGTGCCGAACGTCAGCCGCTCTGGTGTCGCCTGGAGTTGGCCGGCGATGTGCGCGTTGACATGGAACCGGACGAGGTGCTCAAATGTTTCGGCGCTGTCTTCCTTGCTCAGCAGCGTCGTGAACATGATCTGCCGATCGAGGTAACCCATCGGGGCCTCCGGATCGACCGTGAACTTGACGGTGATCGCCTGCAGCGGCGTGCCGTCGTCATCCGTAAGCGTTTCGCGCTTGGTGACTTCCGAGGTGAGGAAGGCGCCGCTGATCTCGGTTTTGAGCAGGTCGAAGGTCGAGCGCCTGGAGGTGAGCGTGACTTCACCGCTGCCGCCATGGCCGTAGATCAGTCGGCCGATGCTCAGAGCGGGGACCGAGAGCTTAACGGCCTGGTAGACGTCGATGTCAATCGAAACCTTGCGCGCACCGTCGGGCGAGTTGACGTCGTTGGACTTGATGGTGACGAACTTGTGGTGCTTGCCGGGGCGGTCCTTGGGCTCGAAGCGAACCTCGATCGACCCGCTCTCGCCGGGGAGGTAGTCACGGACTTTCAGCTCGGGGACCGTGCAGCCACACTCGCTGGTCACCTCGGAGATGATCAGCATGTCATTGCCGACGTTCGTGAAGTTGAAGTGGCAGACGACCTGGTTGGTGTCCGGCACGACGCCAAAGTCGTGCGATTCGTTTTCGAACTTCATGTTCGCGGCTCGCACGTAGGTCATGTCCCCGTCCGTGCCGGGTGCGGTGCGCCCGAAGAGCTGAGCCGAAGCGGTGGGGGCCATTGCCAGGACGCCCAAGGTGAGGGCGATTACTGCGTGGTGCCGAATGCCGAACATTGCCATGATGGGATTCCCCTTCTGATGCGCCGTCAGCAGCGCGTCTGATAAATCGGATGCGTAAACCCCGGCCCGAATTGCGTGGGTCGATCCTAGACAGTAGACGCACGACTCGGTTTTGGGCGTCATCTCCCTGAGAAAATATCTGACGATTCCCCGTCCAACCTTCGTTCTTCACCCCAGATCGGCCAAAGAAGGGCTATTCTGACCCGCCTGATCGGTCTCCGGAGGCCGCGAGCACAGGTGGACTCCCACAATGCCGGCCACGATGAGCCCAATCGAGAGCATCTTGCCCGCGGACAGAGACTCGCGGAACACGACCACGCCGGACAATGCGACCAGCGCCACGCCTGAGCCGGCCCAGATGGCGTAGGCCATGCTCAACTCCAGACGCCGAGCGGCCAGGGCCAGAAACACCACGCTCAGCAGGTAGCAGATGAGGGTGATCGCCGTGCCCGCGGGTCGGGTCAAGCCGTCCGAGGCCTTCATCGCCAGGGCCCAGCCTGTTTCAAACCCGATCGCGATGAGCATGTAGAGGATGGTCATGCCGGGATTCTAAGCGAGGCTCATCGAACGCCCGGCCGCGCCCTTAGAATCCCGGCCATGTCGCTGCTGGTGGATGCCCTCTATCTCGTCGCTGCGATTGTCACCGCCCCCGTCTGGTTTGTCGGTCGGGCGCTGCAGGGCAAGCCGCCAATCGACCTTCGCGCCCGAATGGGGCGCGTGGGGACACTTGCCGAACCCGCGCGGCCGCGCATCCTCTTTCATGCGGTCAGCGTAGGTGAGGTCAACGCCATCCGCGGCCTCGTCACCCGGCTCGCGGCAGAGCACGAAATCGTCATCGCGACCACGACGGACACGGGCCTGGCCCGCGCCAAGGCGCTCTTTGGCGAGCAGCATCCGGTCGTGCGCTACCCGCTGGATTTCAGTTGGGCGGTGCGGCGTTTTCTCGACGCTACGAAGCCTGACGCGGTGGCCCTGGTCGAACTTGAGGTCTGGCCGAACTTCACGCGACAGTGCGAGCGGCGGGGGATTGCCGTGGCGGTGATCAACGGCCGCTTGTCGGATCGCAGTTTCCCGAGATACCGGCGAGCCCGGCCGCTGGTGAGCCCCTCATTTCGACGTCTCAGTCTGATCGTCGCGCAGGATGAGCCAATCGCCGAGCGTTTTATCGCGGTCGGTGCCCGCCCCGAGTGTGTGCGCGTGGTCGGCACGATGAAATGGGACAATGCGCTGGAAGGGCAGGAGGGCCTGCCCGCGGCGGCCGACAAACTCGCGGCACTGCTTGGCATCGATCGCACGCGTCCGCTCGTCGTGGCCGGCTCGACGGGGCCGGGCGAAGAAGCGTTGATTCACGCGGCGGTTCCGAAGGAGGTGCAACTGCTTGTCGCGCCGCGCAAGCCCGAGCGATTTGATGAGGCGGCACGCATCCTGTCGCCGTGCGTTCGGCGTTCGCAGATCAAGGAAGGCGTGCCGAACAGCAACGTGAAGACCAACCGTTTCCTGCTCGATTCGATTGGTGAATTGCGCGCCGCCTATGCGCTGGCGGATCTCATCATCGTCGGCCGGACTTTCTCGAACCAGCTCGGCAGCGACATGATGGAGCCGATCGCGCTGGGCAAGGCCGTCATCGTCGGCCCGGATGTGCGCAACTTCGAGAGCGTTGCCCGCGCGCTGCTCGATGGTGGGGGGATGGTGCAGACGACCATGCAGCATCTGCCGCAAATCGTTGCCCAGCTCCTTGCAAGCCCCCAGCGGCGCGAGCAACTCGCCGCCGCCGGGCTCGAAGTCATCCGCAGCAAGCAGGGGAGTGTGCCCGAGCACGCGCGGCTGCTGACCGATCTGATGCACGCGCGCACTTCAGGATCCAAAGCCGGATCTCACGCAGAGGCGCGGAGTGCGCAGAGTTGAAACTCTGGTCGAATCTCTCCGCGCTCTCTGCGCCTCTACTTGAGTTGCCTCGGGACCTGGGAATCACGATCCGAGTGCCGCACGCTGCCTTGGCGCTCGCACTCAGCAGCGCCGCCGAACCGCGGCAGAGTGGCACGCGATTCGAAAACGAACAGGAGCGGCCCCAATCCGGCCGCTCCCGCAGGTCATTCAGAAATGGTCGCGCCGATCAGTTGCTGGTTGCCGTCTCCACGGCGGTGTAGCGCGGGATGGAATCATCCGCGGGGATGATGTCGACAGTGCGGTTGCGGAAGCGGACGGTGCCGTCGCACATGGCAAACAGCGAGTCGTCCTTGGCCCGCTTGACCATGTAGCCGGCCTTGTAGGGCGTGCCGACCTGGCGGACGATGATTGAACCGGCCTTGGCGACCTGGCCGCCGTAGAGCTTTAAACCGCGATACTGTGGGTTGGAGTCACGACCGTTCTTGGTCGAGCCCTGCCCCTTCTTATGTGCCATGACGTCGTACTCCGTGAAATCAAACCGGTCCCGCAGCGCCGGGAAAAGCCGGCAAGGTTAGCCTTGATCTATCGCATGATCCACTCTTGCTTGCGCAACTCCACGGCGTGGCCGGGGTCGGCCTGAGGGTCGCCAGGGCAGTCGTAGAGTCGGGCGAGGTGCTTGCGGACGACTGCGTTGTCGCCGGTCACCGGGTTCTTGACAAGTTGGGTGTCGCTGCTCAGCCCGCCGAAGAATACGCGGACATCGCGCACATCATCGAGCGTGCCGGCCTTCCAAACGAGCAGGCCCTCGCGCGCGTATTCCTTGCCGGTCTGCAATTGGCCGATGATCTGGTTCTTGGATTCGAGGAATGGATCCTTCATCAACTTGAGGATCTTCTGGGTGATTTCGTATGGCACGCCTTCGCCATCTTTGACGATGTCGCCTGCATCGGTGGCGAGAATCGCGTTGGGAACAAAGATCTGGTCTTCACCCGTGCGATTGGTCACCAGATACGTCATGAACCAGTAGTACTCGTTGTCGAGTTCCAGCAGACGAAGATCATGGACAACTTCGAACTTCAGTTCCCAGCGCGGCGGCCTGGCGCTGGGCTCTGGGGCAGCCAGTGCGGTCGGCGTACTTGGCCCCAACACCACCACGAAGGCGGCAAGAAGAGCGGCGGCTGCAAGTCGTGTCCTCAAGTTGAGTTGAAACATCTCGAATCTCCCAGCGGCTAACCGGCAATGCGCAGTCCTAGCATACCCGATACTGGTCCGCCGGACCAGACCCCGGACGCGCCGAACCGGCCAGATTTCCGAGCCTGCAGCCCCGTGCCCGCCAACCCTCGCCTCCATACCGATGCCCCATTGCAGGTTCCGCCGGATCGCCTGCTCGATGCGCTGCGCTTCGTCGTGGCCCGGGGAGCCGACCCGTCTCTGGGCGCCGCAGGGCGGTTTCTTGATTTCATTCGCTCTCAGCGGCTGGATGCCGACCAGTGCTGGGCTCTGGAGAATGGTCGCGGGGAGCTCACTCCTGCCCTTATTGCTCTGCCAAACACCGGCCGAACGGCTATGGTTTTTGTCAGCCCACCCCGTCTTCCCGAGGACGTCCCGCGCCTGGCCCGGCTCATCGACCATGCGCACCGGCACTTTGATTCCGCCCGGATTGCTCTGGCCCAGGTCCTCATGGAGCCGCAGGAATCGCTGACGGCCGCGGCGTTCGAGCGGGCTCACTACAAGCGCCTGGCTGTGTTGAACTATATGGAGCGTCGGATCAGCCGCTTGAGTCGCGCTTCCAACCCCGCGTGGCCGACGGAAGTCAGCCTGGTGCACTACGAACCGCGTTTTGAGCCTCTGTTCAAGGAAGCGCTGCTCCAGTCCTACATCGACACCCTGGACTGCCCCGCCCTTTGCGGACTGCGGCACATCGACGATGTTCTGCGGGATCACATGGGTAGCGGTGTTGAGGATCCTGAACTCTGGACCCTGGCGATGTGGGAGGAAGCTCCAGCCGCAGTCCTGCTGCTGAACCCGATCGCGGACGGAGAAACGGTCGAACTGTCCTATCTCGGGGTAGGGGCGAGTCATCGTGGACGTGGACTTGGCCGAAGATTGATGGGACTGGCGATGCGACAGTTATCGGATCGCCCCTACACTCGTTTCACGCTCGCGGTCGATCAGGACAATGTTCCGGCTCTGAGTCTTTACAAATCCTTTGGGCTCGCCAGAACCGATCGAAGGCTGGCGTACATCCGCCCAGTGCCCGATGAAGGAAAATCAGGGGAAACCGCGTGAATTGTGCGTGATCGCGATTTTCGACTATTCCGCTTCATCTCGACGGCGATAATGACCCTTCCATGAGAAACTTTTGGCGTTTCGCCAGACACATCCTGCGGTATAAGGCGATCATCGGCATGGCGCTCGTCGCGGCGACGATCGCCGCAAGCTGCTACGGCGCGGGTATCGCCACGATCCCGCTCGTGCTCAACGCCATGCTTGGCAAGAGCGAGCGCACGCTTCCTGACCTGGTCAATGAAGTCAACGTCAAAATCCACCACCTGATCCCGCAGGCGTGGATCGACATGCTGCCGACCGAGCCCTTCAAAGGTGTGCTGCTGGTCCTGTGCAGCGTCTTCATTCTCACCATCATCGGCGCCATCGCCAAGTACTGCCACACGCTGCTGGCGATGACCGCGTGCATCCGGACCGTCTCCAACATTCGCAAGGCCGCGTTCTATCGCGTGATTCACTTCCCGCTGCGATCCATCGTCTCCGAGGGCACGATGGATTCAATCAGCCGCATCGTCCGCGACTCGAATCAGTTGAGCAAGGGATTCACCGCGATCACCAGCAAGGCCGTCGCCGAGCTGTTCAAGGGAGTCGCGGCGCTCGTTGTCGCGTTCTCGCTCGATTGGAAGATGAGCCTGATTGCGATGATCGGCACGCCCGTGCTCGCGGCCGTCGTCCGGTACTTCAGCAAGAAGATCAAGATCGCCGCCCGGCGGGCGCTGGGCCAGGCGGCGGCGATGCTCGGCACCATCACGCAGTCCGTACAGGGCATTCGTGTCGTCAAAGTCCACACCGCGGAGCGACAGGAGGTCGGCCGCTTCAATCGCGCCAACAAGAAGCTCCTGGCTGCCGAACTCTCCATGCGGCGCGCCAAAGCGATGGGTTCGCCCGTTGTCGAGACCATCACCATGGTCGGCATCATCGTGCTCGGCGGCGTGAGCGCCTGGTACATCCTCAACGGCGCGGCTGATCGCACCCAGGCGATCGGCGCTCTGTTCGCTCTGGGCGCGGCCGGCGCGTCCGTGCGGCCCCTCATGCAGCTGACCAATGACATCTACGAGGCTGCGGCCGCCGCCGACCGCCTGTACCAACTCCTCCGCATGAAGGTTGAGAAATCGCGAGGCGACACCCGCAAGCGACTCGCTCAGCACGGACGGACCATCGAGTTCCGCGATGTCGTTTTCACGTACCCCAACGCCAACACACCGGCGATCAATGGCATCAACCTGACCGTCAACTATGGCGAGGTGGTCGCTTTCGTCGGCCCCAATGGATGCGGCAAGACCACGCTGCTCAGTCTCATCCCGCGACTTTTCGATCCCGACTCCGGCCAGGTCATCGTTGATGGAACGGACATTGCCAACGTCACGCTCAAGAGCCTGCGCGGGCAGATCGGCGTCGTGACGCAGGAAACCATCATCTTCAACGACACGATCAACAACAACATCGGCTATGGCAGCGGCGTCATCGACATCGATCTCATCATCGACGCCGCCCGGGCGGCCATGGCCGATGAATTCATCCGCGCTAAACCCGAAGGCTACGAGACCATCGTCGGCGAGCAGGGCGTGACGCTCTCGGGCGGGCAGCGCCAGCGCATCGCCATTGCCCGGGCCATCCTTCGCAATCCGCGGATTCTGATTCTCGACGAAGCCACGAGCATGATCGACGCCGACAGCGAGGCGCAGATCAACGCGGTGCTCGAAACGTTCTGCAAGAATCGCACGAGCCTGGTCATCGCGCACCGTCTGAGCACCGTCATCAACGCCGACCGCATCGTGGTGATGAATCGCGGTAAGATCGTGGATGTCGGCAAACACAAAGATCTGCTCGACCGGTGCGGCCTGTATCAGCAGCTCTGTCGCACCCAACTGACCGATACCGACGCGGCGTGAGCCCTACCATCGCTGCATGCCGACGGTTCGCCTTCTGACTGCTGAAGACGCTCGGGCTTATGCCGCGTTGCGGCGCGAGATGCTCGTCGATACGCCGTGGGCGTTTCTGCGCAGCATCGATGATGACTTCGCGGTGGTTGAGAGCGAGATCGCGGCGAAGCTTCGTGAGAACGAAAACGACATCGCCGCTGCGTTCGACGATGCTGATCCGACGCGATTGCTGGCGTCGGCGGGCGTCGTGCGTCTTGATCCGAAGAAGACGCGGCACCGCGCCCTGATCTGGGGTGTGTACGTCACGCCTTCGGCGCGCGGCCGCGGACTTGGCCGGGCGGTGATGAACCTCGCGATCGATACAGCGCGCACGTGGCGGGGCGTCGAGTGCATCTGGCTGTCGGTTTCGGATCGCACGCCCGCCGCCCGGGCGCTGTATGGATCGCTGGGCTTTGTCACGTGGGGCACGGAGCCCGATGCGATTCGCATCGGAGGCGAGAGCGCGGCCGAGCATCACATGCACTTGTGCGTGTGAATTGCCTCTCGGGCACGTGGGGATCCGAATGGCGCGCTGTTTGCGCCAAAGCTTCGCCCCCAATTGGTTCGCTGGGCCGAACCCCTCGCGGCCGTGAGCGAGTCCCCCCGGGGTTGAGGCCGCTCGAAGGCCGCGAGTCGAATGGTCTACTCAAACCGCCACACCACCAACTGGCTGATGGCGCATTCGTTCTGGACGACGGCCTGGAAGAGGATGGTCTGGCCGCGTGCGATGAGGGGGACGGGTCGGGTGATGGTGGCGACGCCTTGCTGGTTGGCGATCGCCGTGCCGATGACGGTGGGGTTGTCGAGTTGCAGCGCGTTCTGCTGGAGGTCGCAGCCGGGGATGCGCGTCCCGCCGCCGTGGCGGGAGTAGAGGAAGGTGACGCGGGCGCCGGGGGTGACGCCGGTGACGCGCAGGCCGTTCGTGGTTCCAGCGCGACCCGGTTGAGGTCCCTCTAGTGTCATCGTCGGATGCACGGGCGTGAGCAGGAGCGCCCACAAATCGAAACCAATGTTCGCGGTGACTGGAATCTGTCCCGCATCATTAATCTCTCGCGCATGGGTAATGTTCCAGTCCTTTCGGAGCAGTGGTGGTACGACGTCGTTGAGAATAATCCAATCTTCACCAGGGTTCAGAATCATCGCGACCTCGGTATGATTATTTTCACCTAAGATCTGACCAACGTCATTGATGTACCAAGCCACGCTCCGCTCACCGGCAGAAGGCGTGTGGATATCAACAATCTGGCGGTTGACCCATTTAACCGCGTGGCGATCGCCGGAAATCGTTTCCGAACTACCGACAATGACGCTGGAATTGTTGATTGCGTAGGCGACGCTGGCGCCACCAGACAGCGACCCGAGATCGATTGGCTCCTCATCGATCCACAACATGGCCCGCTGTATGGCATCAAGATTGAGCCCTTTGCCGACGATCTCGCCGATGTCATTGATCCCCCACACATCGGTGGCATTCCGGTCCGGCCACGGATCATCGAGTTCGCGCATTTCGCCGTTCTCCCAGAGAAACCCCTTCCCTCCACTACCCCCCGTATACTCCGATTCGCCGACCACCTGCGTGCTGTCGTTGAGATCAGTGGCCCAACTGGCTTCACCTCCGAGCGTGCCCAGATCAATCAATTCGCCAGCGCGCCATAGCGAAGCCCGTGTATCAAAGAAATTTCCATTGGGATCGAAGACCGCCCCGCCCGCAATCTCGCCATTCACATTGATCGACGCCGCGGCTGCATAGTCCCCACCCCTTGTACCTAAGTCGATGACGCCGCCGCTCGATGGCCAAAGTGTGGGGCGAGGTTGGAATGGGCCGAGGTCCGATCCGCCAACCACATTTCCGAACGAATCAATGCCGCCGGGAGCATCGCCTTGATAGAGTTCGGTCAGGCCCGGAAGTTCGAACACCGCGTAGCGGTAGTCCTGCGCCACCGCACCTCCGGCGATGAGAAGCGATGCAATGGCGGATAGAGCGAGTGGATTGGTGCGCGACATGTGTCACCTCGTACACTTCTGAGAGAATTGGCGGCGAGGGCCTTCGTCTTCGCCGCCAGAGTTGATGGTTCACGGACAACCCGGGCAGGTGTTCGCAGCAGAGCATGCGCAACTGTGCGGCGTGAAGATCAGATCATCGATGTAGTACGCAGCGCCATGCGTGACGTACGCCGCCTTCAGGGGAGTGAATCGATCGGGCTCATCCGTGAATGAATCACTGGTAAGTTTGTCCGCTCGCAGCCCTTCGACGTAAAATGGGCTGGGGTTCTGCTCAGTGTGCGAGCCGAACTGGAGGCACGACCAGCAGACGGCGGCGAATCCGGCGTCAGCGAATTCAACAAGGACATCATCCAGCCGAAAGCCTGGATCGCCGACATCGCCAAAGTTATCGGAAAAGTCCTCCCAACGTCCAATGAAATCCTCCCAGAGTTCCCCCGGATTGCCGTTCACCTTGAAGAACTCGTTGTGGATTTGCCTGTTGGCCCGAGATTGAAATAGTTCATCCCACCACCCGTCATCATCAAAGTCCGCCTTCGTCCCGACTTCCGTCGAGATGCGCCAGTTCGGCACGTCCCACGGTGCACCAGCGCCGTTGTACGTGTCCACCAGCTTCTGGATCGCCTCGATCGCCTCGGCGACGGTGAAGTAGTGGGTGTGCATCGAGAAGTACATCTGGTTCTCGTTGGCCCACGACGTCACCGTATCGGTGAGGACGTAGCCGATGTAGCCGAAGTGGCTCGGCGGGTCCTGCGCGTTGCCGGCGTCATAGCCGTTGCGCACGTTCTTGTTGATGATGCCCGTCGTGACCATCCGCAGCGGCCGCCCGGCGAGCGCCGAACCCCGCAGCGTCGCCCACATCATCTCCTCCTGCCAGTCGAGCACGAGCCCGATCGCCTCCTGTCGGCAGGTGTATCCAGTGGTCGAATCATCGAGTTCATCGAACTTCTTCGGGTCGCCGGTCCACGAGCAGCCGGTCGATTGCAGTTCATCATCGCGGAACATGTACCCGCTGCTCGCGCTGAACGATTCGTTGCCCCACTGCACATAGTCGACACAGTGGGCGAAGCGGTAGCCGAAGATCTCCAGATCCTCGAGCGCCTGATCACGGGCGGTCTGGTTTTCGGGCAAACCCTCGTTATTGCCAAACGTCTCATCATCACCCATCATTGAGTGCACCCGAACGAGAATCTCGCACTGTTCGCCCGTGAGCGGCGACGGCCGAGCATCACCGGTGCCCCAGTCGTCGATGAGGTTGGTGAAGTCCTGGCAGGCTTCGCATTCAGGGGTGCTGGAAACGATTTCATCCACGAAGAAGTCTTCGCCCTCTTCCGGCCCGTCAGGATGCAGGCCGCCATGCGGCGCCACATTTACCTTGAGACGAACGATCTGAACGGGGTCGATCTTCCCGTCCACGGCGATGTTGCCTGGGCCGTGGAGACCCAGCCGCATGCCCGATGGCGTATTCGCCGTGTCCGTCTCAGCCCAGTCGATGAGCCAGTTGCCATTCGAATCGAGGTCAAAATCGCTCGCGACGATCTCGCGTACATCCGACTCGCCGTTGTTGTTCACGTCGTACGGGACAAGTTTGAAGGCGACCCAGGCGCCTTCGCTACCCAGCTGGCCCACACCGACAATTTCACCCGAGTCGTTGATGTCCGTGCAACGCATGTGGAGCATGTTTGAGGGCAGGCCCAACGACATCTCCGAAAGGTCGATTTGCGTGCCGGATCCCGCCGAAACGCTGCTCGAAACCCAGAGGTACTTGTCGCCGACGACTTCGGGATACTCCTGATCGTTGATCGCTTCTGGAAAGAACACCGGATCCACATCCAGGCTCACACCAGTCCACGCGTCTCCAACCTCGTCGTAGTACCACATGGCGGTGTCGTCGATGGCGCCGTTGTGGAGTATGCCACCGATGACCACGCCATCCTCGTTCACATCCAAGGCGATTCCGGAATACGCTGAGCTATCGACATCGCTCAATTGAACGGGTGTCCAATCGGAGTCGTAGTACCACAGCACGGCCTCCACGAAGGACGACTCATCGTGTGACTGACCGACGATCAGGCTGTGCTCGAACAAGGTCCCAGGCGTGACACCCAGCGCCGCTGTGCCGCCGCCCTGCACCAGAGGGTGGAGGGGCACAGGGTTGGTCGAAGTGGTTGTCCAACCGACCGGAGTCCCCCCAGTGGACATGCCGACAACCACGCCCTCCTCATTGATGTCCTGAGCGTACCCATTGCCGATTTCAATGAGTGTGCCTTCGATCCCGTCCGTCAGTTCGTAGTAGAACGCGACTGGCCCACTATCGTCCTCGACGCCGCAGATTTCAAGTCCATCGTTGATCCCCGTGAGGCCGGCATCATCAAGTACGATGTCACTTGTCCCGTCATTCAGCGGTCCCTGCCAGCCAGAGGCGTAGTTCTCATCGCGCCAGATGAATCCGTAGTTGTTGGACTGGTAGCTCATCGTTGCAACGACAACACCGTCATTATTCATATGAAGGCCCGCGTCCTCCACAAGCGTGCAATCCTCGGGCAGCGGCAGCTCGACATAGACAAACGGCTTGAAAACGGGTTCGCCGGTGAACATGGCGGATGTCCCCTTTGCGGCCGATGCCGACGTCGCAAGCAGCACGGCAGGTGCAACACCAGTTGTGGGTGCAGCCCGCCTCACTCCGGCCACCGCGCTGGCGTGCCAAAGGGTCTCGCCTGCTACGGCCAGCAAGATTGTACTGGCTCCCAGCAAGGTAATGGTTGAGAATCCGCCGTGAACGCGAGGGAAAAGACGTCTCATCGGGCGCCTCCTTGGAACAGATTGGTGGCGCCTCGACTGGCCTTCAACGAGACGGGGAAGAAAACGGGACTGGTACGATTGTTTGCTCCATGGAGGCTGTATGCCATAGCGTCTCGTCCGCTTCAGCCGACTGGCGGCACCGGGCGTTCGCACCCGAAGAACCGGTCACGCGGCGGAGTCCGGGCGGCCGCGCTTTGCAACCATGCCTCAAGATACCACCACCCAGTTCGCTGGCTGAGGCGGCGGAGTCGATTCAGTAGCAGATTTTGCAGATCAGGGAAGTTACAGCGCGATGCGCGAAGATTGTGTTGCCCCCTCAACGAGCGCAACCGTGGGGGTTGCGCTCCCTACTGGGGAGACAACACCCTCATGACCCCGTACCCTGCGAAACAGAGACTCGGAGAGACTTTTGGCCCGAACCGGCGCTTTCGCCGACCCCGGCCGCGCCCATCGGTTATGACCTCGGGGCGAGCGGAGACACGGCCCGACATCACGCCCTTCGCCAAGTCCTTGCACAACAGTGGCCTGCAAACGCGAACGCCGCCGAGGTCTCTCGGCGGCGCGATCGTTAAACCACAGGGCCGGCTGCGTTTGCAACCGGCCCTTCAATAGCGGGATGGTCGTCCCCGACCTAGTCAAAGGTGTGCACCACGAGTTGGCTGATGGCGCACTCGTTCTGTACCACGGCCTGGAAGAGAATGGTCTGGCCGCGTGCGATGAGGGGGACGGTGCGAGTGATGGTGGCCACGCCGTTTTCGTTGGCGACGGTCGTGCCGATGATCGTTGGCCTGTCGAGTTGGAGTGCGTTCTGCTGGAGATCGCAGCCGGGGATGCGCGTGCCGCCGCCGTGGCGGGAGTAGAGGAAGGTCACGCGGGCGCCGGGGGCAACGCCGGTGACGCGCAGACCGTTTGTGGTTCCAGCGCGGCCCGGTTGGGGTCCTTCCAGCGTCATCGTCGGATTCACCGGAGTGAGCAGGAGCGCCCAAGTGTCCGAGAAGTTACCTTCTTCGAGCGCGTAGCAGCCGATCATCCCGACGTCATTGATCTTGCCTTTGTCGATCCGCCAGTTCAGGCGCAGATTGGGCGGAATCAGGTCCTTCAGCAGTTCCAACGGCTGGCCCAGTTGCATGACGAACATCTCGCGAGTTGCGAGTTCATCGCCAATCGAACCCAGAATCTGGTCAACGTTGTTGATGTCCTCAGGCCAGCTGTAGTCGCCAAACCGCTGGTCGTGAATGTCCATGATCTGTCGATCAACCCACACGACGGCGTGTGAGTTGCCGTTCGAGGATCTCGATCGACCGACGATCCGATCGGTGTCATTGGTTGCGCGGGCCGTGCTGCCCTCCCCCGACAGGGAGCCGAGATCGATAGGCTGCTTGTCAATCCAGAGCATGGCGTTGTACTGCCCATCAAGACTCGCGCCTTCGCCCACGACGTGCCCCGATGAATTGATGTCCCACGCCTCCGTGAGATTGGCACTCGGCCAGGGATCATCGAGCGCCGTCATGATCCCATTCTCCCAGATGTATCCGATAATGCGATAGCTCTGGAGTTCAAACTCGGAATTACCCACGATTTGCGTGCTGTCGTTGATGGCAAACGCGCTGCTGCTCTCGCCGCCCAGTGTGCCGAGGTCGATCACTTCGCCGTTCCGCCACAGGCAGGCATGTCCAACGAATGGACTTTGACCGGGAAGCCAAGAAGAAGCACCCACGATCTCGCCGAGTGAGTTGATGGCTCCGGCACCGCTGTTGTCGCCTCCCAGCGTGCCGAGATCGATGACTCCACCGTCGTGCGCCCAGATGACGGCATGGCTGTAGGGATAGCCAACGCCTGAGTGGCCCACGGCGTCGCCATCCAGTGTGACCGGTCCCGCCGCAGCGAACTGATCGTTCTGAACAAGTGACGGCAGTTCGAAGACCGTGTAGCGATAGTCTTGCGCACCCACCACGGACGAGGCCGAGAACACCCCGACGACGGGCAAGCAGAGAAGTTTGTAATTCATCGCAAACTCGATTCCAAGTTCATGAATCGGCGGAACGGGCTTTAGCCCGTCCCGCCACGGTCTGACTAATAATACGCCTGACACTCATCAGTACACATGATCTCTTCGTCGCAAGGGCAATGAGTGTGCGGTTCAAAGTTCTCATCAATGTAGTAGCCGGCGCCGGCTGTCGTGTATGCGTCCTTTAGCGGTGTGAACCCATCGGGTTCGTTGGTGAATTCGTCATCGCGCAGGCGGTTCGCTCGCAGGGCCTCCACGAAGAACTTGCTGTTGGGTGCCGTACCAAACTGGAGACAGGTCCAGCAGACCGCCGAGAATTCGGAGCCCATCAGCTCGTCGAGCACTTCGGTCACGCCGAAGCCGGTGACTCCTTCCGATGGTTGCCAAAAATCGCTGCTGGATTTCCATCGATTAATGAAGTTCTCCCAAAGTTCGGGAGGATCACTCGTGCCACTGAAATACCGCGCGTGGGAAGTTAAGTTCGAAATACCCGGGAGGTTGGGATTTGGTTCACCCCACCAACCGTCCTCGCCAAAGTCTGCAGTGGTCCCAACCTCGCCCGCAATCTTGTAATCCGGCACTTCCCACGGCGACCCATCGCCGTCGTAGGTGTCCACGAGTTTCTGAATCGTCTCGAACGCCTGCGCGACGGTCGTGTAGTGCACGTGCAGATCGGTGTACATCTGATTCGCGTTGGCCCATTCGGTAACATGGTCGGTCACGTAGAAGCCGGTGTAGCCGCTGTGGTTGATCGGTGGGTCGTAGTTGCCCGCGTCGTACCCGTTGCGGACGTGCAGACCCAGCAGGCCGGTGGTGACCATACGAAGTGGTCGGCCCGCCAGCGCGGATCCCCGCAACGCGGCCCACATCATCTCGTCCTGCCAGTCGAGAACCAGATCGACCGCTCGGGCCTGGCAGAGTTTCCCATCACCGAGGCTATCGAGATCGTTGAACTCCTTGGGCGCGCCTGTCCAAGTGCAGTTGCCCGAGATTTCGTTGGCCCGGAACATGTAGCCGCCAGCACCCCCGAATGACTCGTTGCCCAACTGCAGGTAATCAATACAGTGGGCGAAGCGATAGGCGAAGGTCTGAAGATCCTCCAAGTCTTCTTCTCGAGCGTCGGGGTCGCCAGTGTCATCGGGCAGCGCCTCGTTGTTCTCGAAAGCCGCGCTGTTGCCCATGAGCGAGTGGACGCGAACGAGGATCTCGCACTGTTCACCTTCCAGTTCACCGGGTCGGGCCGATCCGGTGCCCCATTCGATCACCTTCTGGCTGAAGTTGATGCACATTTCGCACTCATCCTGACTGGATGCATTCGCCATGTAGTCGATGAAATACAGTTCATCCTCATCTTCCGGCGGATCGGGGTGATAGCCGCCGCGCGGCGTGGGCAAGAAAACGGGACAGGCAAGAAAACGGGACAGGTACGTTTGTTTGGCATGTTCTTCTCTCCGCCATCCGGGTGCTCCTGCTCAAACCGCCACACCACCCACTGACTGATCGCGCACTTCCCTTGCGCGACGGCCTGAAACAGAATCGCCTGCTCACGCGACACGGGTGGCGCCGACGGCGCTGAACGAGAAGCCAACTGGGGGGGTCGGAACGTCATGACTGAACCTCCACTCAGGGTGCAGCGACCCGATTCGGCTGTCAGCGCGACAAGCCGAACCGCGCCGGAAGTTGTCCTTCCGCGGCAGGCGCTGCGCCCGCCGGTCCCCCCAGATTCTCCCCGAACCGCGGCGACCCGGGCGAACCGGCCGCCGACTCCTTCAAGATACCCGCTTACGGAAAATGTGCAAGGGCAGAAGTGGCAATGTGGGGAAGAAAGCCGAGGTTTTTTGCGGGCGCGGCTCGTCAAAAGATCAGCAGCCAAACCCCGATCCACACCGCCGCGGCGATCATCACGATTGCCGTGTAGCCGACGATGTCGCGGGCCCGCACGCCGGTGATCGCAAGCAGGGGCAGGGCCCAGAAGGGTTGAAGCATGTTGGTGAGCTGGTCGCCGTAGGCCAGGGCCATGAGCATCTTGGCTGGCGCGACGCCGGTTTCGAGCGCCGCTTTCATGACGATCGGCCCCTGCACGGCCCACTGCCCGCCACCTGAAGGTACAAATAGGTTCACGACGCCAGCGCTGAGAAACGTCATGACCGGCAGCGTCGTCTGGTTGGTGGTTGAAGCCAGCGACTGAGCCATCGTTTCTGTCAGATGGGTGCCGCTCATCATCCCCATGATTCCAGCGTAAATCGGGAACTGGAGAATGATCCCGCCGCATCCCGTGACCGCTTCGTTGACGGCCTGCACGTAGCGTCGTGGTGTGCCGTGCATGGCCATTCCGAGGATCAGCATTCCCATGATCACGTCGTTGAGACCGATCGCTGCGAACCCGCTCGCCTCCACGCGCCACAGCCATCCGACAGCCAGGGGCGCCAGGAGCAGAAACATCAGAATCGGGCTGCGATCGAGCCGGTCAGGGATAGTTAGTGCGACGCGGCTGCTCGAGGATTGGCTGCGAGCCTCATCGTCATCGACTTCGGCGATCGTCCGATCGCCTGCGGCTACTGGTTCAACGCCGGGCACGTCAAAGCTGGAGAACAGCGAAATTTCGTTCGCGTGGCCGCTACCGTTCGTGGATTGAGCGTCATCTCTGGGATGCAGGAGCATGAACAGCAACGGTCCGAAGATCAGCAGGCCGCCGGTGATGACACAATTCATTCCCGAACCGACGGTGGTGTTGAGCGGAATGCGGTCGAGTTGGCCGGCGAGGTCGCCCGGCAGCACTTTCGTAAGCCCGGCCGCCGTCGACGCGCTGAGCGGCGCGGAACCCGACAGCCCGCCGTGCCAGACCATCAGGCCGAAGTAGCCGGCGGCGGCGAGCAGGGGGTAGTGGACGCGCACGCCCTTCTGCGTCATCGCTCTGCCGACTTCGCGCGCGAGCAGCGCTCCGACGATCAATCCCAGGCCCCAGTTGATAACCGCACACGCTCCGGCGACGAACGCGGTCAGAAACACTGCGCCATAGGCGCTGCGCGGCATTCCCGCGATTCGCTCAATGAGATGTGTGACGGCGCGGGAAGACGCCAGTGCGTGCCCCGTGATCAGGATGAGGCACATCTGCATGGCGAATTCGAGCAGTTTCCACATGCCGTCATTGGCGACCCACGACGTGATGAGCCGGTGCATCGCCGACTGCGCCTCCACTCCCTCGGCAGGCGGCAGCGGCGGAGGCGCGAGCGTCAGGCAGAGGATCATCGTCACGAAGGTAAGCAGAATGGCGATGACAAATGGATCAGGACACGTCTTGCGAAAGACGCCCGCGAGGAGTGAGCCGAGTCTGCTGATCATGCACTCAGGATATCAACGTCGGCCGGGTCTCGCAGCAGCCTCAGGGCACCTCACCGATATCCACAATGGCGCAAGCCATGATTGGATCAAAGCCCAGCTCTTTGGCCCGGGTGATGAGTTCGTCCGACTCGGCACCGGGATTGAGCCAGACTTCGCCGACATCGCTGCGCTGTGCGAGTTGTTCGATCACGCCAAGGCCGATGTACGAAGGCACATAGAACAATGCCCGATCAATCGGGCCGGGCACGTCCCTTACATTGGCCCAGACCTGTTGGCCTTCGATCTCGCGCTCGTGGGTGTTGACGGGCAATACGGTTTCACCCTGCCGCAGGTACGCGCGCACTGCCTTGTTGCCGAACTTCTGCCGATCGTTTGATGCCCCGATGATCATGACGCGCATGGCCGGCTCCTCGGCCCAGTTGGTTAATCACGTGATGCAATGGAATCGCCGAGGCGCACCTCGCCGCCGCGCACAATCTCGGCGCGCAGTCCGCCGCGATGGATGAGCGATTTGCGCATTCCTTCGCGCGTGAGCTTCTCGAGGTGTCCGCACGGCTCGCACAACCGGATGCCGCGCAGCACCACCTCGTCGCCCACGTGGAACTCGCGGCCTACGAGATGATTGAGCGCCACGCCACGCGTGAGGACGTTTCGCCGAGTCTCGATCGGGTCGAGCGCGATCTCGTATTCGCGCGGTACGGCCTCGACCGCCTCTGCCTCGATCAGCGTGATCTGCTGCCCGGGTGAAACCGGCTCGGTCTCACCCTTTGAAAACGTGCCGCGTTTGGAGCCGTAGCGATCATCCTGCAGACCCTGTCCGGCGATGGCTTGCACGCGCTCGACGGGTCGCATTGGCATCGATTCCTCGGCGCAGATGAACAGATTCTCGACGCGACCCAGAAGCGTGGGGGTGGTTTGGTTCATGATGCTCGATGATAGCCTCGCCATCCAAATTCACGCTCCGCCCGCCGCGCTCCGGTGCATCCTGTGGTACACTATGAGCAGGCCGCCGGTCGGCCGCATCAGAAGAGGGAGAAGAACCATGCTGGACCGCATCACGTCAGCCGTCGCGCTTGGCATCGCGCTCACCGCCACCAGCGCCGTTGCGCAGGGTAATCCACCCGCTGCGACCGTCGACATCCGTGTTCGCTTCGACAACCACCTCGTTGTCCGCGCCATGCCGCGAACCGAGCGTGAACTCCAGACACTGCTCAAACTGACGCCCGATGTCTGGTCTCACGGAATCAGCGTCGGCCCGATCGACGTGCGAATCGCGCCGGAGCGCCGGGCTGCGCTCGATGCCAGCGGCATCCCGTACGACGTGCTCATCCCGGACGTTCAGCAACTCATCGACCGCGAAGCACGCACCGCCGGCCGTGATCAGGTCAATGCCGGTCTCTGGTTCGAAGACTACAAAACCTACGACCAGATCAATGCGTACCTCGACGAACTTGCCGCGCTTCAGCCCGGCATTGCGACCGTCTTCACCATCGGCACGAGCATCGAAGGTCGCGCCATTAAGGGCATTGAGATCACAGGGACGACGCCCGGCCCCGGCGTACCGGGCGTGCTCTTCAACGGCATTCAACACGCGCGCGAGTGGGTCGCCGGCATGACCACGACGTATATCGCCGATCAGCTGATTCGCCAGTACGGCCTCGACCCGGTTCTCACCGCACTCGTTGACACCCACGTGTTTTACATCATCCCGGTTGTCAATGTCGACGGCTATGTGTACACGTGGACCAACAACCGCCTGTGGCGCAAGAACCGACGCAACAACGGCAACGGGACGTTCGGCATCGACATTAATCGCAATTGGTCATACAAGTGGGGCGGTATCGGCGCCTCACACGATCCCGGCAGTGATCTGTACTGCGGCTCTGGACCCTTCTCCGAACCTGAGACGGCCGCGCTGCGCGACTTCATGCTCGACCGTCCATGGATCGTGCGGCACGTTGATATCCACAGTTACTCGCAGTATGTCCTCTACCCCTGGGCGTGGACTCCCAACCCTTGCATCGACGGCAGCATCTACACGCCACTGGCGCAGGATATCGCCAACGTGATCCGTTCGGTGCACGGCGTACCCTATTCGCCCGGCCCGTGGTACACTCGCCTCTACCCATCAAGCGGGGTGATGCAGGACTACACCTACCAAGAGCGCGCGGCGTGGGGCTTTACCTTCGAACTGCGCGACACGGGCCAGTATGGCTTCCTGCTGCCCGCCAACCAGATCCTCCCGACGGCGGAAGAGATCTTCGCCGGCGCGATTCACCTCGTAGCAGCCAATCTGGAAACCCGCATGCTGCTCGAAGCGACCGAGCTTGCGCGCGGCCAACAGGCCATCCTCCGGGCCCATCGCGGCACGCCCGGTCGGCAGACCTACTTCGTTTACTCGTTCAGCGGCTACGGCACGATGTTCGTTCCCCAACTCAACGTCACACTCAACCTCGATCATCCCACCCTCATCGGCGCTTCGACTGCCGATCAGGACGGAGTCGCGACGATCGCGCGAACGGTTCCCAACAATACCCCCTTGCGCGACATCCTCATCCAGGCGACGCAACGCGAACGACGCTCAAACGTCGCTGAGCGCACCATCGAGTGAAGTTGGTGGCGAATCGACGGCGGGGTTTGTCGCCGCCGGCTCGAACCAGCGCCTGCAACAAGCCTCACTCTTCCGCGAGAGTGAGGCTTGCTCGTGAGTCATCTTGCACAGATCGCGCAGATCAGATCGGTCCGGCTACATTGCTCGTCGCGCATCCTGGAACTTCAACCAGTTGCAGGAATCCGCCGCACGCGCTGGTGCCTGCGTTGCCATTGACCGATCCGGAACCATTCCCGGTGCCGATGATGTTGACGAGCCTGAGATTCTGGCTTCCCAATCCCAGCTGGGTGCCCTGGCACGCACCGTTTGGAATCACGAAACTCCCCTGTCGTGAGCCAAAGACAATTGCCTGCTGCCGGCCGGGATTGGCATTCTGCCACGACACCGTCACGGTGCCCGGGCAGGTGCCGCGGATGCTGCACCGGTAGCTCGTGCTGTTTTCACCGTAGCCGTGGTTGTCAATGACCGGGCTCCACGGATGTGCGAGATCGTCCAGCACGACGCGCGAAATCCCGGCGTTCCACTCCCAGCCGACGAACACGTTCTCGGCGCCGCCGTTTATCAGTGTGAAATTGACGGTCCCAACCGGCGAGTTGTTCGTGTCGTATACGGTCATCGTACCCGAATACGCGTAGCCGGCATATGCACGCGCATCGAAGCCCATTGCCGTGACCGCCGGGTCATAGGCGATCTCGAGCATTTCGCCGTTGGCCAGAAACGATCGCGTTTGCAGGCCGAAGTACGCATTCCCATTCCATTGCAGCACGTTCGTTGTGGCGGTGTATGTTGCGCCGGGCTCGACAAGGCCCGGCCCCTGTCCGTTGGCAATGGTCTGATCATCAAGAACCGCCGTGTCGAGGTTCGTGGCTCCGCCATCGGCGATGACGAAGCTCTCGAAGTCCTCCAGCGTCTGGTTGCCCCCGAGCAGGCTGTCCAGTGTCGCCCGGTCTGGAATCTGCCCGTCACCCCACGCCGTCGCCCCGATGCCGCCACTTACAAACACCACAATCCCCAGTACGAGCGCGTGTCTCATGGCCTCTCCTCCTGCTGTCACGTTTTTTCTGGTCGATAGCCGCCCACGATGGTTTGCCCGACCGGCGCATACTAACAGATTTGGCCACAGTCTGCAAGACAAAACTGGTTGTTTTGAGAAGGAGATTGCTAAGCCGCGTTCGGCACAGGCTTTGGCTGCAGAGGAGTCCGAACCGCCGACGGCCTCGCAGGTCGGAATGCGAGGTCTGGACTGCGTGGTGGCACGTCCGGTGATCGATCCCGCTTCATACCAGCAGCGTCGCCGGATTCTCCAGCATTCCCTTGAGCGTCGAAAGGAATCTTGCGCCGCTTGCGCCGTCGATGATGCGATGATCGCACGACAGCGTGCAACTCATTTCGTGACCGATGGTGAGTTCGTCGTTGCGCACGACGGGTTTCTTCATCGCAGCACCGACTGCGAGAATTGCGGCGTTGGGCGGGTTGATGATCGCCGTGAAGAAGTCAACTTCGTACATGCCGAGATTCGAGATGGTGAACGTCGAATCCGACATCTCTTCGAGACTCAACCCCTTGCCGCGAGCCTTCTCCGCCAGCGCCTTTGTCTCGGCCGAAATCTGACGAAGGCCCTTGCGATCGGCATCGCGGAGGGTGGCCACGACCAGTCCGCCGCCTCGCTCCTCGGGCAGCGCCACAGCCACGCCAATGTTCACGTGCTCACCGATCTGAAGCGAATCGCCCTTCCAAGCTGCGTTGAAGCTGGGGTGCAGGTGAATCGCCAGCGCGCACGCTCGAACGAGGAAGTCATTGACAGACAGCTTGACATTCTGCGAAGCCAGTTGCTCGTTGAGCGTCGATCGCAGATCCAGCAGGAGGTCGGCGTTCACACTGACGCTTACCTGGTAATGCGGGATGGTGTTCTTCGACTCGACAAGGCGCTTGGCGATCGTCTGTCGCATGTTGCTTAGAGCGATCTTGTCACCCAAGTGCGTCGACGGCGACGCGACCATCTGGCTGAGCGTTGAGAGCGGTGGATTCGTTGAGGCCTGCTCCGGCTCTTCATCCTGTCCCAGGGCCGCGAGCACATCGCGCTTGATGATCCGGCCCTGTGGTCCGCTGCCCGTGATCAACTTGAGATCGAGCCCGTTTTCTTCGGCAATCCGCCGCGCCAACGGGCTGATCAGCATGCGACCGGTGGTGCCGTTGCTCGACGATGCCACGTTTGAGGTCGGTGTGGCCGACGCCGTTGCCGTTGTTGTTGTCGGACTTGACTCTGGCTCCTTCGACGAGTCTGCGGCGCTTGCTTCCGACTTTGCTTCGCTGGTGGGTGATGACCCGGTTCCAACAGACTTGATCGCCGCTTCGACCGTTTCCCCTTCTTCTGCCAGAATCAGAACTGTCTCGCCGACCGCCACGTTCGCGCCCGCCTTGAGCATGATCTTGGCGACTTTGCCTGCGTCGTACGTCGGCATCTCCATCGTCGCCTTGTCCGTCTCGATGTCCGCGAGCACTTGGCCTGACTCGACCTGCTCACCCTCCTTGACGTACCACTTCACGAGCGTGCCCGCTTCCATGGTGTCCGACAGACGAGGCATTTTGATTTCAATCGCCATTGCATATCACCCGTTGATTCTTGTTCCAGACCTCGACCCTGTGTCTCCAATGTCCACTTCGCGCTCGCCTCTCGCTCACTCAAGATACATCGCCTGCTTTACTGCTTTGATGATCTTGCCCGGATTGGGCAGCATCGCCTGCTCGAGCACCTTGCTGTAAGGCGCCGGCACATCATCGCTGCACACCCGGAACACGCGGTTGTCGAGGTAATCCATCGCCCGCTCATACACCTGCGTCGCCACTTCGCTCGCCACCGAGCCGAACGGCCACGACTGATCGACGACCACGCAGTAGTTCGTTTTCTTGACGCTCTCCACGATCGTGTCGATATCCAGCGGGCGAATCGTCCGCCCGTCGATCACTTCACACTCGATTCCCTCTTCCGCCAGTTTTTCGGCGGCTTCGAGGCAGAAGTGCACCGGGCGGCCGAAGCTCACCAGCGTGCAGTCCTTGCCGGTTCGTTTGATGTCCGCCACACCGAAGGGAATGAGATACTCCTCTTCCGGCACGGGCCCCTTGTTGCCCAGCATGCGCTCCGACTCGAGGAAGAACACCGGATCATTGCAGCGGATTGCGGTCTTGAGCAGCCCCTTTGCGTCATAGGGCGTCGAAGGAATCGCGATACGCAGGCCGGGTACGTTGGCAAACAGACCTTCGACAGTCCATGAGTGTGTCGAGCCAAGTTGCCCGCCGGCGCCGTCATTGCCGCGAAAGACGATCGGGCAGGCAAACTGCCCGCCGGACATGTACAGCATCTTGGGCGCGTTGTTGAGAATCTGGTCCGCCGCGACGAGTGAGAATGACCAGGACATGAACTCGATGATCGGCCGCAGCCCCATCATTGCGGCACCGATGCCCAGTCCGGCAAAGCCGTTTTCGGAAATCGGGGTGTCGATGACGCGCTTGTCGCCAAACTCTTCGAGCATGCCCTGACTGACTTTGTATGCTCCCTGGTATTGCGCCACTTCTTCGCCCATCAGGAACACGCGCTTGTCGCGCCGCATCTCCTCGCTCATCGCCTCGCGGAGCGCTTCGCGGTACTGAATCTGTCGACTCGCAACAGCCATCGGGATCTCTTCATGTCGCGAGTGAATCACCCGCGTCGTGTTAATCGAACTGAATCAACAACCAAACCGTCAAGCGTTTGCGGCCCCGCTTGCGTCTTCGAATCCAGCCATCATTCATCTGCAGGCAGATCGCCGGGCTCGTGATCGCACATCTCGGGCAGGCTTGTCGATCCGTATTCGCCGAACGGCTCGGTCACCACGTCGCCGTAGAGGTCGACGGACGGATCCGGCTCGGGCGACTGCTCGGCCCACTTGATTGCATCGCGCACTTCATCGCGCACACTCTGGCTCATTGCCTTGAACGCCTTGTCATTCAGGTCGCCCGATTTCGTGAGTACGCTGGCAAGCTGGCGAATCGGGTCGTTGTCTTCGTACTCCGAAACCTCGTCCTTGCTGCGGTACTTCTGCGGGTCCGACATCGAGTGACCCTTGAACCGGTACGTCTTGATCTCGGCAAACGCCGGGAACTGCTCCGTCCGGGCTCGATCGACGGCCCGTTTCATTGTGTTGTACACGGCACAAACGTCCATGCCGTCTGCCTGGTAATACGGCATGCCGTAGGCTGCCGCCTTCACTGACAGATCGTGCGCCATCGACGTGCCGCGCTCGATCGCGGTGCCCATCGAATAGCGGTTGTTCTCGAGTACAAAGATGCAAGGGAGTTCGAGCACGGTCGCAAGGTTCATCGCCTCGTGCAGCGCGCCCTGATTGAGAGCCCCGTCGCCCAGGAAGCACAGCGTGATGCGCTTACGTCCCTCGCCGAGGACTTCGTTTTCATACTTGGTTGCAAACGCCAGCCCAATGCCCAGCGGGTTCTGCCCGCCGACAATCGCGTGCCCACCGTAGAAATGTGTTCGCTTGTCGAACAGGTGCATCGATCCGCCCTTGCCTTTAGCGCACCCACCGACCCTGCCGAACATCTCCGCCATCGCGTAGCGGGACTCCATGCCTCGCGCCAGGGCGTGGCCGTGGTCGCGATAGGCCGTGATGACCGGATCATCCGGATTCGTGGCCGCGATGCAGCCGACTGCGCACGCTTCCTGTCCGATGTAGACATGGCAGAAGCCGCCAATCTTCGCTTCCTGGTACGCCTGCATCGTCCGCAGCTCGAACTCGCGGATCAGCATCATGTCGCGCAACCACTTCAAACGCGTGGTGGCGTTGACGCGCTCGACGGGTTGGGTCACTGCTTGCGGGTCAGTCATGGTCATGCGAAGCCATTCCTCAAATCAGTCAACACCGATCGCATGCGCCGTGGCTGCTCGCCAGACGACTTGCAGCCACGGGCGATCGACGCCTGCGTCTTCGCTTCCTCATCGCCTCTTCTGAGAGGTTATGCCACCGCGACGAGAGCGAACATGATTCTATGAATATCGGCCGATGCGGGCAACGAGTCTTGATGCATCCCCGCCCGACCTGATTCCCCTGACCCTGCCCCTCGATAGACTTGGACATGATCGGCGGCCCCCGCAGCATCATTCTGGCGATCGAGGCAAGCGGATCCGACGCCTCCATCGCCGTTGGGAAAGGCGCTGAGCTGCTCCACCTCGAACCGGTCTCCAATGCCGCCCGACCCGACGATGACCTCATGCCCGCCATCGCGAGGGCTTTCGCTCACATCCACTCCGCACCAAAGCACTTAGGTGCGATCTACGTCTCGATCGGCCCTGGCGGCTTCACCGGTCTGCGCATCGCCGTTTCCACGGCAAAAACGCTCGCTTTCGCGCTGAAGTGCCGCCTTTTCGCGGTCCCTGAAGCGGAGGCCGTGATCCAGGCTGTCGGAGCCGCCGTACCTCTGACGGTCAGTCTCTCGGGAAAACATGGCCACTACTGGACCACCTTCCGTGAGCCGGGCCGCATCTCCGACGGCCAACTCATTTCCACAGCGAGTATTATCGACAGGTCAATCCGCCTCGGGATTAGCCAGATCGCCGCAAGTCAGGCACCGGAACGAATAGCGGACCTCGCCGCGGCCGCGGAGTCTGCTGACCTCCAGCTCATCGAAGTTCATCCTGACGCCTCGCACGTCTGGCAGGCTGGTCACCGGATTGCGATGGTGGGGCGGGCCGCGTCGCCCGAACGTCTCCTGCCAATCTACCCCCGGGAACCAGAGGCAATTCGGCTCTGGAGGCAGCGAAAAGGCTGAATTCAGGCTTCTCTTGGACACTATCCTAACGGTCACCTGATGTATTGTTCGCACTTTTGCGGAACCGCGGATGGCGTTTTGACGCTACAGACTCATGCGGCAAGACCGCGAAAACGGCTCCCGCGGCACAGGGAGAGCAAAGCCAGTTCCTGCAAGGACTTCCGATCCTTGCCCCATGCGCAATCGGCAGAATCGGCACTGGTTGCCCCAGTCTCACGACATGAAGGGGTTAAGACGGCTCTGGCCTTCGCCGATTGGTGCAGGAAGGTAAAGGTGGGTATTTTGGGCCTGATCGGAAGTTTGGGCAAACTGACGGCCAACCGCGACACCCCACCGCGTCGCAGGGCCAGGCGGAGGCGAGCGTGAGCGACATCTCAAAGAAGCAGGTGTTCACCACCGGCGAGGCAGCCGCCATCTGCAAGGTTAGTCAGCAGACGATCATTCGCTGCTTTGACAACGGCCGATTGCAGGGCTTCCGCGTGCCCGGTTCACGCTTCCGCCGCATCCCTCGTGCCGAACTGATCAAGTTCATGCGCGAAAATGACATTCCGCCGGATCTGATCGAAGGCGGGAAGAAGCGCATCCTCGTCGTCGATGACGATGATCAGATCATCGAACTCTTCGTCGACGTGCTCTCGCGTGATGATCGCTTCGAAGTGCAGACGGCCCAGACCGGCTACGAAGCCGGCATGGTCACCGAATCATTCCGCCCGAATCTCATCATCCTCGACTACATGCTGCCGGATATCAACGGCAACATCGTCTGCAAGCGCATCCGCGACAATGACGAACTTGCCAACACGAAGATCATCATCGTTTCCGGCGTCGTGAATCCCGACGAGATCAACGAGCTGCTCAAGGCCGGGGCCGACGACTTCGTCAAGAAGCCGTTCAACATCGAGAAGCTTGTTGCACGAATCGTCGAACTGCTTGAAGTCTGAACTGCTCGACTCCTCACGCGTTTCATCTCCTTCCACGCACAGGCGCCGCCGCCTGTGCGTCTCGTTTTGGGCTGCTTGCCGGGCCTACGCTTGGCCATGTCCACGCTCATTCATCAACGCGTCGCCGAGGCCAACGCCGGGATCAACCCGCGCGTCGTTGCCAGCGTCACATCCGGCTGGGTCGTCATGGGCGACGTCCAGATGGTGCGCGGCTACTGCCTGCTGCTGCCCGATCCCGTGGTGCCGCATCTCAACGCCCTTGAAAACGAATCCCGCGGTGCGTTCCTCAGTGACATGATTGGAGTCGGCGATGCGCTGCTGGCCGTGACTCGAGCCGCGCGGATCAACTACGAGATCCTCGGCAACCTCGAACCGGCGCTGCACGCTCATCTGTTTCCGCGCTACAACGACGAGCCGGCTGAATGGCGCACCAGACCGATCTGGTTCTACGACTGGAACGCGGCTCGCGCATTCGACCCCGAGGTCGATCGGCCATTCATGGATGAACTGACGGCCGAGTTGAGGCGGCGCGGGATCGCGAAGTAGGGTCCGCCGCGCACGCCACGCGGGTGCAGCACGTGGCGGCGTCAAGGTTTGGATGGGCATCCCTGATCAACCGATCGCGTCAGACCTCTCCTGACGGGCGGGGGCTCGGATCCATCGCAACCAATCGCGCTAAACTTGGCCTCATTCAGAACTGACACTCTCACGCTTTGCGAGGCTGACATGGAATTCAAAGAGCCGATCAAGTACGACGACTTTGCAAAGATCGATCTCCGTGTGGCGACGGTCAAAGCCGCAGCGCATCATCCCAACGCCGACAAGCTCCTCGTGCTCCAACTCGACGACGGTAGCGAAGCCGGACGGCAGATCTGCGCCGGCATCCGCGGCCACTACGAGCCCGAGACCCTGGTCGGCAAGCAGATCGTCATCGTGGCCAACCTCGAGCCGCGCAAGATTCGTGGCGAAGTGAGCAACGGCATGCTCTGCGCGGCAAGCGACCTCGCGGACGGCGAAGAAGCACGCAAGGTCATCCTGTTGGCCGTGGACAAGCCGGTGCCGGCTGGTTCGCCGATCAGTTGAACGGACCCGTGATATCCCACCAATGGTCGCGCTCGGCCACTTGTTTGAACTGCGATTCAGTGCCGATGACGAATACCTCAGTGTTGATGGGACCATGCACGTCACCGAACGTGCTCACTGGGTAGAGCGCCACGGTATCCGGAGTTGGATTGTCGACTGGACACGGGATTGACTTGCCGCCGGCGTATCGAGCCCGGATGCCGTGTGGCCAGCCAGGCATGGCGAATGACAGCACGGGCCAGCCATCGGCAGAGAAGGTGACATCGATATTGCCATTGAAGACAACAAGCTTCGGATCGGCCGAACCAAAGCGGACTACTACCACACCACTGAAATCGTCAGGGATGATGTAGGTCACCGTCACCATCGGTGGATGAGGCGGCTGTTCGATCCTCTCCGGGATGAGAAATGAGACAAGCAGCGTGGCCAAAAGGAGCAGGATCACGAGCAGAATGTATTGCTTGCGCTCGCGCATGGACAAACCGCTACTTCATTCTACGGCTCTGGTGCGTGTGTATTAAGGCTGCCCATGAAATGTACCGCGAATCCTCGGCGACTTTCAACCGTGTTCAAGCCAGGGAACCGGGGGCTGATGAGTTCGTGATGCGACGTTACACGGGGCAGTGGGTGCGAACGCGATGGGGGCTTTGCGGCACAAGGGCACAGCATCCATTACTCGATCTCATCGACACCAACTAAATGTGACTGCTCGATCGGATCCGGCACATCGTCAAGTTTGAACGCTCGAGACTCATCGAACGGGCCGATGGCGGTGCGGCGGAGCGCGGTTAGGTAGCCGCCGACGTTCAATGCGGCGCCGATGTCCTGGGCGAGGGAGCGGATGTAGGTGCCCCGGCCGCAGGTCGTGCGAATGGTCAGATGGGGCCATTCGTACGTCAACACTTCAATCGAATCGATCTGGATGGGGCGGGGTTCGAGATTGACTTCCCGTCCGCGCCGGGCGAGGTGGTAGGCGCGCTTGCCACCGACGCGCATGGCAGAATGTTGTGGCGGGGTCTGGAGGATGTCGCCGATGAACTGCTGGGCAAGCACGCGGTCGATCGCTTCGCGCGTCGGCACCGTCGGGCTATCAAGCGGTGTGATTTCGCCTTCGAGATCCTGCGTCGACGACACAGCCGCGAGGTCGATGGTGCACTCGTAGGTCTTGGGCATGGCCATGATGCGTTCGACCCAGCGTGTAGCCCGACCGATGCAGCAGATGAGAATGCCCGAGGCGAGCGGGTCGAGCGTGCCGGCATGGCCGGTCTTGATCCCGCGGGCGCGGCGCTTGACGACGCGGACGATCGACGTGGACGACAGCCGATAGGGCTTGTCGATGACGAGCAGGCCGCAGATCGTCTCGGGTTGGTTGGGATCGGTCACGGGTGATTATGGCGGCAGTTGCGCGGCGGATGTGGGGTCTCTGCACAATGGGGGCGATGGGACGCGCAGACGGGAGGTGGGGCGCTCCGGATCCGAGCCTTCGCGTCGTTCGTCAATCGACCCAGAAGCTGACGTTCGGATGACGGCTCACCGGGGTCACAGGGCCTACGATGTGGGCCTGACCTTTTTGAGGCGGGTGTGGCGGGTGATTCCGTCGCGTTCGTCCAGCCGTGGAGAGGTGACCGAGCGGCTGAAGGTGCACGATTGGAAATCGTGTGTGCGGGAAACCGTACCGCGGGTTCGAATCCCGCCCTCTCCGCTTTCTTTTTTCGAATGAACGAGTTGGTATGCGCGGCCAAGATCGGCGAGGCGTGTGCTGCACGTTCGTGGTCTACACGGTGGACCCCACCGGCGGCTATTCAATCGCCGGCCGGAGGTCCCACACGCCGAGTTGCGCTTCAAGGGCCATGGCGGCGCGGCAGATCGTTCCTTCGTTGAAGAGATTGCCCCAGAGGGTGAGGCCGTGCGGGCGATTGTTTTCGCGAATGCCCGTGCGGAGGCAGATGCACGGGTGGCCGGTGTTGTTGGTAATGAGCAGCAGGTTGGCGGCGTAGGAGGGGCCGATGAGCAGGTCGACGTTGTCGAAGACCGTCGCGAACGCCTCGCAGACCTGGCGACGGATGCGCAAGGCCTGCACGAGTTCAATGGCGGGAACGAACCAGGTTTCTCGGAACGTGTTGGGCCACGCCTGCGGCGACTGCCAGACGAGTTCATCATCGCGATTACTGAGCGTGAGTTCTTCGAAGGCTGCGGCGGCTTCAACGCTGAGAATGGTGCTCAGCGGCGAGGCGTTCATCTCCGGCAGCGTGAAGGGGATGAGTTGCGCGCCGGTCTTGCTCATCGCTACGAGTGCAGCGCGGTCGAGATCGATCGCGCCACGGCCCTCGAACCACGCGGGGTCATAGCCGATGCGGATGTTTTCGAGGGGCGTTGTGGCGTCGAACTGGTAAGGCATGTCGAGTGAGGCGGGGTCGCCATCGTCGCGGCCGCGAATGGCATCGAGGACCAGCGCGCCATCTTCGACGGTGCGCGTGAGAGTGCCGACTTTGTCGAGCGACCAGCACAGCGCCATGGCGCCGGTGCGCGGGACACGCCCGAAGGTGGGACGCAACCCCGTCGCGCCGCAGCGCATGGATGGTGAGACGATGGAACCGAGCGTTTCGGTGCCGAGTGCGAAGGCGAACAGGCCGGCGACGACGCCTGCGGCTGAGCCGGCGCTGGAGCCGCTCGAACCCTGCTGCAGGTTGAATGGATTGTTCGTGCGGCCACCGAACCACTGATCGCCGTAGGCGAGAGCGCCGAGCGTCGTCTTGGCGATGAGCACCGCGCCGACTTCGTTGAGTTTCCCGATGACGGCCGCGTCGGATTCGGCGATGCGATCCTTGTACGGCGTGGCCCCCCACGATGTGCGGATGCCGGCGGTGTCGAAGAGGTCCTTGGCGCCATAAGGGATGCCGTGCAGTGGGCCGCGGTAGTTTCCCGCGCTGATCTCGGCATCGGCTGTTTTCGCCAGCTTGAGTGCGAGGTCTTCAGTGGTCGTGATGATGCACTCGAGTTTGGGTGCGATGCGCTCGATGCGCTCGAGGTAGATGCGGGTGAGGCGTTCGCTCGTGAGTGCGCCACGCTGAATCCAACGCGAGAGTGAGGTGACGGGGGCGTAGGCGATGTCG
Source organism: Phycisphaerales bacterium UBA5793 (assembly GCA_002418285.1). GTDB lineage: Bacteria > Planctomycetota > Phycisphaerae > Phycisphaerales > UBA5793 > UBA5793. Next base: position 128,665 of record DIDT01000072.1, on the reverse strand, counting down.
ATGTCGTTGGCGGGCAGAGGGCCGGGCTCGACGGCGCTGCGGACGAAGCGCGATGGGCCGTCGATGTAGGATCGCCCGGGCGTGCGGGGGTCGAAGGTCGTCGCGGGGGCGAGGCCGTTGGGAAGCGGGATTTCGCGACGGCGCTTGTACGACGCGGCTGCCCGACGCACGCCGGGCAGGAGCATCTCGCGTTCGGCGGGGGTGAACTGGAGGGATGCGAGTTGTTCGGCGTGTTCGATCGATTCGACGGTGATGTTGCTTGTCGCCTCAGCGGGTGGCGCAGGCTGCAGGGAGATTGAGTCGAAATCCGGTGCTGCCATTGAGTGCATCGGGGTCTTTCCGCTGCTGGTTGAGTCAAGGCCGGCGACCGAGGCGGCGACAACGCCGGTCGTCACAAGGAAGTCGCGGCGGGAAAGAGGAGCCTGTGCCTTCAAATCCTGTTCCGAACGTATCCGTCGCGGCAGCTGTTGCGTCATTGTGCACCCTGGGCAAGACGAGAAGAGTGTGGCGAGCGCAACAGGTTATGCTGGGGACCGCGCCGGGTGGTGATTCTGATGCTGGCGGAACATCATCGCGTGCGAAGACGCCCCGTGATGACGTGGCTCAGTCAAACTCAAACCTGGGCGTTGGCTGCACGACTCCGACCTGGCCGGCCTTGATTTCGGCTTCGAAGTAGTTCTCGCCGCGCACGGGCGAGCCGGCGAGGCGGCGAAGTGTGGCGAGTTGACCCACATGCGTGAGGGCGTCGGCGAGCGGACCGTGGAAGAGGCGCATCGCGGGGGCGTGAAGGGGCTCGGGCGAGGCGATCGCCTCGTCGAGACTCTGAAGCCCCTTGTAGAAGCGTTCGAGTTCGTGCTCCCATGACATGGGATTGGAGGTGTTCCACGCTTCGACGCCCACGGCCATGGAGTGAGCCCAGTCGAGCAGGTCGTTAATGTGAGCGAGGATCTCGATGGTCGAACGGCAGGTGGGGCAGACGCGAACCTCGGCGATGGACTCCGGAGAATCGCGCAGGACTTTGCCACCGCGGTAGGCGAGGGTGGCGACGGCATGGCGGAGCCAGGCGCGATCGTGATCCATGGTACAGCCTCCTTCGAATCGGTCGTGCGGCGTCAGGTGGATGGTACGAGCCGAACGGACGGCTGGTTCGGGGAGGCGCTGCGCCACAAGCGGAAGGGGAGCGCGGCTGGGCCGCACTCCCCTTTTGAGAGAGAGAAAGAGAGAATCGAAGCCGATCAGGGGACTTGCGCTACGTTGCTGGTGGAGCAGTTGTTGGTCTGGATCAACTGCACGTAGCCGTGGCAGGCGCCAGCATTGGCGGTGGCGTTGACGTTGCCGCTTCCATTGCCGGTGCCGATGACGTTGTAGAGCTGGAGATTCCGCGTGCCGAGGCCGAGTTGTGTTCCCTGGCAGGGGCCGTTGGGTATGACATAGGCGCCCGTGTTGGTGGCGAAGAGGATGCCCTGCTGACGGTTGGCGTCAGCGCCGCTCCATTGGAGGTTGACCGTGCCGGGGCAGGCGCCACCCATCTCGAGGTGATAGCTGAAGCTCTGGCCGACATTGAGTGAGCCGGTGCATCCTTCGCTCTGGGAGGTCGTGCCGAAGATCACACCGCCGGTCGTGATGGAATAGGCGGGATCGAAGTAGACTTCGAGCCGGTCGCCGGCGAAGTTGATCTGTGCGCCGAACTGGGGAGCGCGAGGCGCCAGGCGCTGGAAGAGGGCCTGGCAGATGATGGGGCCTTCGGTCTGGAAGTTGAGTTCGCTAGCGGTTACGGCGACTTCGAGTTCGCCGAGGTCGGTGATGAGGCCGGCAGTGAAGACGGCCTGCTCGCTCCCCCAGCCGAACGGATCAAATGAACCGCTGAACTCAATCGCGCCGTTCGGCGGCGCCGCGCAGGAGATCTTGTCTTTGGCTTCGCCAGTTTTGCCGGGATCGAATTTCACTTCGGTATTGTCGTGGATGTCCTTGATCTTGAGACCGTTGTCGCCAACATCTTCGACGACGAGACCGGGATTCGCTGCTTTGATGGCATCGCGAATCAAGTCGCGCTTTTGTTTGACGGTGGAGCCGTTCGGAATGACGACTGAAGCCGGGTTGTAATCTCCGAGTTCGACCTTTACGAGACTCGGCAGACGGTTGCTCGGCACCGTAAAGGTCATGGTCGTGTCCTTGGCCAAGGCCAATGGGCTGAGCATCGCCAGGGCGAGGACTGAGGACAGAAGACGTACATTTCGCGTGGTGGTGTTTAGGCACATGGCGTGCCTCCTTTCGAGGTAGTATCACTGGGGCCGCCGCTACGACAGTTCGTGCGGATCGGCCTCCATCAGATACACTCGTGAGGCACCCATGGTGTGGGCAATGGGATTCCAGCCCATTGGCAGTTCGGCGATGCAGGTACGTGCAGACAAACAGTTCAGATCCGTTGAAGTTGGACTGAAGCGCCATCTCACTCGACCCGCTTGCGGGTTGAGTCCCGACTGCTTGTCCGGCAAACCGTTAGTGGTGGCCAGCTTGTCGCTCAGTTCGGTTCTTCAATCCACTGCACCGCCTTTTCGCGCTTGGCCGTATTGAAGTACTTGATCTTGGCGGTGGTGAATGGGCGGCAAAACGTGGCCATGCCCTTCTCCCACTTGCTGTCGCCGACCAGCGCGAGGCGCTCGATGTCCCGAAAGTGTTTGGCGTCAAATTTGATATCTTCCCACAGTGCGCCCGCGGTCCATCCATGGAAGTCGACGAGATCAACGAGCAGACGAATCTTGCCGTGTTCAGCGATGCTCTCTTCGAGCGCGGGGACGAAGGTTTCATAATCGTCTTTGGTCAGCTTGCCGGTGAGTCGAACGGACACGATGTTGTTCTCGTTGGACTTGGCCATTTCGACGGCGCGAAGTGTGAGTGTCATGATCGGTCTCCTTATGGAGCTTGATTGGCCAGTGGGGGTTTGATGGAACTGAATCCGGGTCCGAAGCCCGGCCGGCGCGAGCGCCGGCCGGAGGAACGGTCGCAGCTCGGGTTTAGTCGGTTCGCAGCCATTGGTTGAGGCGCTCGATGGTGGCGTCCTTCATGTTGTCCCAGTCCTCCGAGAGCGTGTTCTGGAGTTCACGCAATTTGCGCCGGAGTTTCTCCGCGTTCTCGTTCCTTGCTTGAGCGGTGTCAGCTTGAAGCTTTTCGAGTCGGGCCTCAAGTTCCTTCTTTCGTGCGAGCACACGATGTTTGAGTTCTTCAGTTTGCGTGCTGGTTGTCATGATGACCTCCTGCTTTCATTCAAGTCGCGATTGACCAATAGATACTAAAGAATGATTCGCGCGCCAGAGCACATCGCGCATGGGCAATTGCCCTCAATTCCTGGTAGTTTCCTGCTGAGCGGTGCAGCAGAGCAGATTGCGCCGCAGATTCAATTCTTTTTGACGCGCACTTCGCAGCGTCGAATCCTCGAAATGAATCCTCAAGGCGCAGAACGCACCCGGCTTCTCCTTCCTAAAGTGGACTCCATGCGGTGCGGTGTCGCGCGGGACTTTCGTCCTGGCGGTGGCGAGATCCAAGTGACAAGGAGACTGGGTGTGATACGAAATGCAGTGCTCGCGTGTTCGCTTTCATTGAGTCTGTTCAACGTCCTGGGCATCGCGCTCGCCGACGTGACGAGTCCGGAGGCGCATCTCGGCCGACCCATCGGTGGCGATTTCACGCTGACTGACTGGGCCGAGACGAGTTCGTATCTCGTTCGTCTCGGTCAGGAGAGTGCGAATGTCATCACCAAGAAAGTCGGCACGACCACGGAAGGGCGTGACTTTCTCATCAGCATCATCTCCAGCGAGTCTAATCTGAATGACCTCGACACGATCAAAGCGAATTCGCGCCTCCTCGCTGATCCGCGCCGGCACAGCGAGGCTGAAATCGATCGGGCCGTGCGCGATGGGCGCGTGACGCTTTTCGTTTCATGCGCGATGCACGCGACAGAGTGCGCCGGCGTGCAGTTCGGCATGGAGTTCGCATACAACCTGGCGACCTCCGACGATGAGCCGTGGAAGAGCGCTCGTGACAAGATGGTTGTCGTGCTCTACATGACGAATCCCGATGGCATCGATCACGTGACGAATTGGTATCGGCAGACGGTGGGTACGCCGCAGGAGGGCGCCGATCTGCTGGAGTTGTACCAGCATTATGCGGGTCACGACAACAACCGCGACTGGTTCATGCTCACCCAGAACGAGACGCGGATCGTCAGCGAGTTGCTCTACACCGAATGGTTCCCGCAGATCTACTGGGATGTACACCAGCAGGGGAGCAACGGCGAGCGGCTGTTCGTGCCGCCGTATCGCGATCCGCTCAATCCGAATCTTGACCCGAACATCATCACGGGAATCGATGCGCTGAGCAGCCGGGGACTGCTCGACCTGACGCGCTGGGGATTCACCGGTGTGGCGACGGGTGTGTCGTATGACATGTGGTGGAACGGCGGAAATCGCAACGTTCCAGTGCGGCACAACATGATCGGCATCCTGACGGAGGCGGCATCGGCGAACCTGGCTTCACCGATCTTCCTGCCGATCAATCGACTGTCGGGCCCGGTGGGGAGCCAATATGCTCCATCGAACCAGTTCCCGATGCCGTGGCCGGGCGGCTGGTGGCGGATTCGAGACATCATCGATTACGAACTGGGTTTCGGGCGCTCGCTGGTGGGCAGCCTGTCGCGCGAACCTTCACTGTGGCTGCGCAATGCTGTCGATGCGGCGCAGCGCACGATTGCCGCTTCGGAGGATGGTGCGCCTCGCGCGTGGATCATTCCCAGCGACAATCGTGATCCGGATGCGGTGCGGCGGTTTGTGGATGTACTGCTGGCCACGGGTGTAGAGATCAACGTGAGCGAGAAGGCCCTCGAGGCCGACGGTCGCACGTACCCCGCGGGCTCGATTGTGATTCAGCGCGAGCAGCCGTATGGCACGCACGTCAAGGACTTGATGGAAGTGCAACGCTATCCAGATGGCGACCCGCCGTATGACGTGGCGGGTTGGACGCTGCCATACCTGCTCGGCGTGCGTCGCGTGGAGGTGATGCAGAAGATCGACGCGCCGCTGGGGCGCGTGAATACCGCGGCCGATGCCATGGGCAGATTCGCCGGCGATGCGCGGCGTGGAAACAGCCTACTTAGCGCGCAGCACAGTTCGGCATGGACCGACGTCACGGTGCTGCTCACGGCAGGGCGGACGGTGTCTTTCCTGACCAGCGGAGAGCGGGCGGGTATGTTCCTGCTCAGTTCGGAATCATCCAAGAGCAGTGCAGGTGCAATTGTGGTGGATCACCTGCCGCGCATCGGACTGTATTCCCCATGGTCCGGAAGCATGGATGAGGGGTGGATGCGTTACGTGCTGGACACGTGGAAGATCCCCTACGTGTCGGTTCGCAACGAGATGGTCCGGGCCGGAGAATTGGATGATTTTCTCGATGTGCTCATCATCGCCGACATCGGATCACGACAACTTGATGAGGGACGCGGGCCGGGCTCGGTCGCGGAGGAGTATGCGCGCGGCTTGTCCCCTGAAGGAGCCGTGGCCGTCGAGGAGTTCGTGCGGGGCGGCGGGACGCTCATTACGCTTGACTCATCGAGCCAGTGGGCGATCGACCTGATGAAACTGCCCGTGGTCAATGTAACGCGTGGCCCGGATGCGAAGGGGTTCTCCTGTCCCGGAAGTGTGTTGCGAGCTATTGCAGATGAGAATCAGTTGACGGTTGGTTTGCCGGATTCCGTCGCGCTGTTCTTCTCAGGGTCTTCGGCGTTTCGCGTGATGAACGACAAGGAGCGCAAGGATGCCGGCATCGAATCAGCCGGTCGCGTGCAGACGCTGCTGCACTATGCACCCACGCGCGTACTGCTCTCCGGATGGATCAAGAGTCCCGAAGTGATCGAGAATCAGGGCGCATGGCTGCGCGTCGAGCATGGCAAGGGCAAGGTGCATCTCTTCGCGTTTCGGCCGCAGTATCGCGGCTGGTCGCAAGGGACGTTTAGTTTGATGTTCCGCGCGGCATTGCTCGACCAGTGAGTGGAGCGCCATGTTGCAGGCCGGTGATACGAAAGGAGACTCAATGATGATGTCGAACTCGTGGAAGGTAAGTGGAATTGGGCGGATCGTGGCGCTGGTCGTGTGTGTCGGTTTGGTCGGCTGCAAGTCGAACGGGGATGATTGGCGGTCGGAACTTGATGCGCTCGAAGATACCATGACTCTGGTGGAGTTTACCGATGCCTTTGCTGATGGGTTTGTCAGTGGCGATGCGAATGCCGTGGCGGCGATGATGACGGAGGACTTCGTGGCGCTGACGCCGGGCCGGGATCCGATCATTGGACGGGATGCTGCGCGTGCGGCCATGGCGGAAGACCTCGCGGGGATGAAAGTCCACTCGCTGCAATTCGTGACGAGGGAAATCGAGATCCACAACAACTGGGCGTGGGCCTGGGGCACTTCGACTGCGAGCATCACGCCCGAAGGTCACGAAACGGCAGTCACGTTGCGAGGCCAATTCCTGTGGGTCCTCCAACGTGATCTCGATGGGCATTGGTTTATCGCCCGCGATTGCTCGCACGGCGGTGAGTCGAAGTGACGCCGTCGGTGAAAGTGGTGAACGGTCCGACTGGGACCGAATAACTCGCCTCCGGGGGGCTATTTGGGCTCGCCGGGGTCGAATCTGAATTGGTGGGGCTTCAGGAATCCTGTAGTTCGGTCGAACGGAATGGACGGCTCGCGTGTATTAAGGGTTGGTTGAGGGAAATGGCCCCGGGCTGTGTTGTTTGCCGTCCGGCCGGGGCCGACTACGATCTGTTGAACCGTGCCACGTTGACGTTTATCTGCCCACTATGAGACTCACGCTCGCACTCATCTTCGGCTTGCTGCTTTCGCAACTGGGATTGTCCGGTGTTGCGGCGCCGTCGAATGAGCTGCCTGAGTGCCACATGAAGTGCTGTGAACCTCAGGTGACGGTGTCATGCTGCGATGAACAGAAGGTACCGGAACCGGTGCCCGTCGAGGCAAACTGTGCCTGCGCCGCCCATTCGCGACAACCCGCTCCGACGGCGCCAGCGCCGCAGCCGAGGGAATCGCGTGTCGATCTGCAGGTTCCTGTTGCGACGGTGGTTGCCGTGCTGCCCCGACCTCAGGCGACTCATTTCACGACTTCCTCACGACGGCAGTTCCATGCCGCTCCTGCATCCCACAACACGATTCAAGCCCTCAAAGGCGTCTGGAGAACGTAGCGCACCTCCGCGGAAGCGGTGCGCGCACGGCGGGATCCTTGCGCGCCGATCGGCGATGTCGCGTTGTCATTGAGGCAGCGCGCGGGCCAAAACGGCGCTCGAGGTTCAATCCCCGTTTCACCCCTGCACGCACCGCGAATCCGTGATGTGTCCTGCGCGCCGGTTGACCGGCTCGCGGCGGCGGTTCTCGAATCGTGTTGTGACTCGATGTCAGGGAAGAGGTCGTCTGATGACCCTGAAGAGAATTGGATGCATGGGCTCGGTTGCCGGGCTGGTTTGGATGCTGTCCTCATGCTCATCGGGCCCGCTGGATGGCCCACTGACGACGTTTGCGATCCATGATCTGGATCAGGTGACGGCGTCGGAACTTGACGTGCTCAAACGCGCGCAACCTGAGACGACGCGGGATCGCCGAGAATCAGTCGCAGCGTTGCCCCAGGCGCCGACAGTGGAGGACTATGTTCAGTTGGCGCTGTCGCGAAACCTGGCGATAGTGGCCGCCCAGGAGCGCGTGCTGCGGACACGAGAGCGCATCGCGCAGGTGACGAGCCTGGATGATCCAATGCTCTCCATCGCGCCGTTTGGCGACATGGCGGAAACCGCGGCGGGCTCGGTGGCGGTGATGACGAGCCTGAGCCAGCGTTTGCCCTACCCCGGAAAGCTCGATGTGCGCGGCCGCATCGTCGAGCAGGACGTGGCCATCGCCGAGCAGGATCTGGAGCGCATCCGCCTGGGCGTGATCGCCGACACGCGCCGCGCCTACTGGAATCTTTACTACTCGGTGCGCGCCATCGAAGTGACAGAGCGCAATCGCGATCTGCTCAATCGCGTGCGCGAGGTCGTGTCGGCGAAGTTGCGCACTGGCGCGACGTCGCAGGAGTCGGCGCTCCGCGTTTCCGTTGAATTGAACAACCTCGAGAACGAGCTGATCACACTGCGGCAGAATCGCATCACTGCCGCGGCGATGCTCAACTCGCTGATCGATCAACCGGTCGAAACGGCGCTGGCTGATCCCGGGTCGATACAACTCTCACAACTGGATCTGCAACTGGATAGTCTGCTGGCAGCGGCAGAGTCTTCAAGTCCGGAACTTCAGTCGGTGCGCGAGCAGATCGCCCGCTTCCGCGAGCAGCGCGAGCAGGCGCGACTGAATCGATTTCCCGATTTCACGGTCGGCGTGACGTACAACCTGGTCAACGACCACGGCCTGTCCATGGCGGCCAATGGACAAGACCAGTGGTGGTTCTCGTTCGGCGCCAACCTGCCCATCTGGACCAGCCGACTCGATGCCGCCGAGCGCGAGGCGACGCGTGGGCTCGTCGAAACGGCAGCCAGGCTTGGCAATGAGCGCAATCGCATCGCGTTTCGCGTGCAGGATGCCCTGACGCGCGTGCAGACGCAGCAGCGCCAGGTGATCTTGCTCCGCGACGTCATCGTGCCCGAGGCAGAGAAGACAGTTGAGGCATCGCTGAGCGGCTATCGAGCCGGCAACGTGGGTTTTCTGAACCTCATCGACAACTGGCGGAAACTGCTCAGCTTCCAATTGATGTACGAATCAAGTCTTGCCTCGCTCGAGCGAAGCGTGGCGGAACTTGAACAGGTCGTGGGACAGGACGTGCAGCGAGATGCGGCGGGTCCGGAGATCAAGCCATGAATCAACCAAACGAACACAAATCGGCAACTGCGGCCGAATCAGGTCACTCGAAGCGTCCGGCGCCGAGTCCCAAGCCGCCGCGCGGGCCGCGGTTGTGGGTGGTGTTACTGGTCATCGTTCTATTCCTGGCGGGCTTTGTGGGTGGCTCAATGTGGGGGCCGGCGGCGCGAAGCGGAGCGGAGCGAATCATCAAAACCATCTCCGTCAGTCGCACGGAGACCACTGATCAAGCGAGCGCCGAGTCGGACGAGAAGCCGCACTTCTACACCTGCGGTATGCACCCGTGGGTCATCCTGCCCAAGCCGGGTTTGTGCCCCATCTGCCACATGGACCTCGTTCCTCTCGATCCGAGCAAGTTCACTGGTGAGATCAGCATCGATCCCGTCGTGACGCAGAACATCGGAGTGCGCATCGCGCCGGTTACGGCCGGCCCTGTGGTGCGCACCATTCGAACGGTCGGAACTGTGGACTACGACGAAACGCGCGTGCGCGACGTCAACATCAAGGTGGCAGGATGGATTGAAAAATTGCACGTCGATTATGAGGGAGCGCGCGTGCGGGTCGGTGATCCACTCTTCGAGTTCTACTCGCCGCAGTTGTACTCGTCGCAGAGCGAGTACCTCTCCGCCCTGCAGATGAAAGGGAAGGTTGGCGCCGACTTTCTGCCCGGCTCGGAGCTGGACCCTGATCGACTCATTCACGATGCCCGTGTCCAACTGGAGTATTTCGACATCACGCCGGAGCAGATCAAGGAACTCGAGGACCGCGGCAGCCCGGCCAAGAACATGACGATTCGCAGCCCATACGCCGGCATCGTGATCGCCAAGCACGCCAATGAGGGCATGCGCGTGGACCAGGGCATGCGCGTGTACCAGATTGCGGATCTCTCGAAGGTCTGGGTGCAGGTGTCGATGTACGAGTACCAGTTGCCGTTTATCCAGGAAGGGCAGATCGCGACCATGAGCCTTCCCTACATTCCGGGGCAGACATTCGAAGGCAAGATCATCTACATCTATCCCTACCTCGACGAGAAGACGCGGCAGGTGAACGTACGGCTCGAATTCGACAACCCAAGCGGGATTCTCAAGCCAGGAATGTACGCCAGTGTCGAACTGCGCAACACACTGGCGCGCGAGCGCATACTGGCGCCTCGCTCGGCGATCATCGACACGGGTGAGCGCAGCGTGGCGTTTGTCAGTCTTGGCGAAGGCCATTTTGAGCCGCGCAATGTGCTGCTTGGCGTCCAGACGGATGATGGCAAGGTCGAAGTTCTTGACGGCCTCAAGGTGGGTGAGATGGTGGTGACGAGCGGGCAGTTCCTGCTCGACAGCGAGGCGAAGATCCGCGAGAGCCTGGCAAAGCTGATCAAGGGTGATCTCGCGGCCGACCAGAAGCAAGCCGTGGCGGTGGCGGGACGGAGTGAACTTTCAACGCTCCCAACCGAAATGGCGGCCGCCTTGACGAGCGTGCTCAATCAATCGTTTACAATCGGCGACTTGCTGGCGAGCGATTCGACCACCGGTCTTCAGGAGCCGGCCCGACAGATTGCCAGTACGGTCGATCGTCTGTTGCAGATCGAGATTCCCGGATCACCTCACTTCTGGCATGAGCACGAACAGGTCGCGACGGTTCGCGGCAAGGCGCTGGAGATCAGTGAAGCCAAGGACATCGAAACAGCGCGGCTGGCCTTCGCCGATCTGAACATCGCGCTGGGCAAACTCATCAGCGCCACGGGTGTACCGCCGAGCTACGAGTTCGAGGTTCAGAAGTTGCACTGCCCGATGTACCGCGAAGGGCAGGGAGGGAGCACCTGGCTGCAGCGCGCGGGTCCGGTGCGCAACCCGTTCTACGGCTCGGTCATGCTTGAGTGTTTCGACGAGCGCAAGGCACTCCCGGTGACCGGTGCCTCAACCGAATCCGAGCAGCCGTCTGCAGCTCCAGCGCCGTCGATGGAAATGCCGACTTCGCCTCAACATGAGCCCCTCGACGGAGCTACGCAAGGCTTGGTCGATGACCTTGTTCGCGCGTACCTGGCCATCCACGACGAGTTGGCTGGTAACACCTTCACGGGTGTCGCATCGCAACTGGATCGCGTGCACACGTCGATCTCGAGCCTTGAGAGCATTGCGCCGGACTCGTTGAAGGAGTCCGTTGCGAACATCAAAGCTGCGGTGCCCCATGAAGCAGCGGATATTGAATCGTTTCGAACGGCGTTTCGCGCATTTTCTGACGCAATGATCGAATTGATGCGTATGGCGCCGCCCAGCGCCGATGCCGCTCCTCGCCTGTACCACATCTACTGCCCGATGGTCAAGGCAGACTGGCTGCAAGCGAGCCCGCAGGTGGCCAATCCGTATGACGCGGACATGCCCGGCTGCGGCACCATCAAGGACGAGTTTGTCGGCGTCGAGCCGGGAGGCTCGAAATGATCGCCAAGCTCATCAGCTGGTGCGTGACGAATCGCGCGATGGTGCTGCTGCTCACGGTGTTTCTGATCGCGGGCGGCATCTGGTCGGCGCGAAACATCACCGTGGATGCAATTCCCGACCTCTCTGATGTGCAGGTCGTGATTCGCACCGAGTACCCCGGCCAGGCGCCACAGATCGTTGAAGATCAGATCACCTATCCCTTGACGACGTCGATGCTCGCCGTGCCATATGCAAAGGTGGTGCGCGGCTACAGCATGTTCGGCTCGAGTTTCGTGTACATCATCTTTGAAGATGGCACCGACATGTACTGGGCTCGCAGCCGGGTGCTCGAGCAGTTGAGTTTCGTCGGCGGTCGTCTGCCCGACAACGTGTCGCCCCAGCTTGGCCCGGACGCCACGGGGGTCGGCTGGGCGTATGAGTATGTCCTGACAACCGGGCGGTATTGCCCAAAGCACCCCAACGGCTTGTGGCACGATCCGCAAACGGACCACTGGTATGCCTCGCTCGACGAGGCGCCTCAGGAAGATGCCGTGCGCGAGCGGCTCGTTCGCCAGCGCATCTTCGACGAGACGAAAACGGTATACTCCGACCCGGTGGAGAATCACCGTTACGACTCGGCCGAGGAAGCACCGGAGGAGGTGCGATCACGTCTCAAGCCGCTTACGCTGGTGAAGGGGTTTGACCGTTGCCCGCTGGATGGTGGCGAACTCGTCGCGCCGCAAGTCGACCTCGCGGGTTTGCGCAGTCTGCAGGATTGGTATCTGCGCTACGAACTGACCGCGGTTGAGGGTGTAAGCGAAGTCGCACCGGTCGGCGGGTTCGTCAAGCAGTACCAGGTCGTCGTCGATCCCGTTCGCCTGCTGGCGTACAACATCCCGCTCTCGCGCGTGAAGATGGCGGTGCAGCGCTCCAATATTGACGTGGGTGGCCGGCTGATCGAGATGAGCGAGACCGAGTTCATGGTGCGCGGGTTGGGGTATCTCGGCACGCTGTCGACGGAAGAAATCGCCAAGGTACGTGCGTCGGGTGGCTCGGTTGACCAATTGCGTACGCAGCGCACGCTTGATGAACTCGGCGGCATCGCGCTGGCCTCCAATATGCTAGGCAAACCCGTGTACCTGCGCGACGTCGCGCAAGTGCGGCTTGGGCCGGAGATTCGACGCGGGATTGCCGAGTGGAATGGCGAGGGTGAAGCCGTTGGTGGTATCATCGTCATGCGCTTCGGCGAGAATGCGCAGAAGGTCATCGAGCGCACCAAAGCCAAGCTCGCCAGTCTCGAACAGGGCCTGCCGCCGGGCGTGGCGATTCGTGTGGGCTATGACCGCAGCGACCTGATCGAGCGAGCCGTGCACACCGTCTCGGGCACACTCCGTGAAGAAGTGATCGTCGTGGCGCTGGTAATCGTTCTGTTCCTCCTGCACGCGCGCAGCGCTCTCGTGGCGGCGGTCGTGCTGCCGCTGGGCGTGCTGGCCACGCTGTCGATCATGTACACGCTCGGCATCAACGCCAACATCATGAGCCTCGGAGGAATTGCAATCTCGATCGGCGTAATGGTGGACAGTTCGATCGTCATGGTCGAGAACGCGCACAAACACATCGAACGGGAGAAGCACCTGCTCGACGCCGGCGGTACGCCGCGATCGCGCGTAGATGTCATTCGCGAGGCGGCTTCGGAGGTCGGACCGACGTTGTTCTTCAGTCTGCTGATCATCACAGTGAGTTTCCTGCCCATCTTCGTGCTCGGTGAGCAATCGGGGCGCATGTTCAAGCCGCTTGCATTTACCAAGACCGTGGCGATGGCGTCAGCAGCGCTGCTGGCGGTCACGATCATCCCCGTGATGATGATCTACTTGATCAATGAGCGGATCGTGCCAAGGCGCTGGCCGCTCATCATGCGACTGGCAACCTACGCTGGAGTCATCGGAGCACCGGCGGTCGCGTTGAGTCTCGCGCCACTTTCGACGCTTGAGCCGCACCGCTGGTGGCTGGTCGGTGGTTGGGTGCTGCTCAGCGCGACGATTATCCTTCCTCAGCGCATCATGTCCGAAGAGCGCAATCCCATCAGTGTGCTGTGTCAGAAGCTGTACGAGCCTCTGTTCATTCTCGTGATGCGTTTTCCGCTGATCACAATCGGTGCGGCGGGGTTGCTGCTTTTCGCCTCGCTGTGGCCGTTGAGCAAGCTTGGCAGCGAATTCATGCCCCCGCTCGAGGAGGGCGACCTGCTCTACATGCCTACGACGGATCCCGGCCTTAGCATGACCAAGGCGCGCGAACTGCTCCAGCAGACGGACAAGCTCATCATGCAGGCGCCCGAAGTGCTCAGTGTGATGGGCAAGGCCGGCCGCGCCGACACCGCCACCGACCCCGCGCCGCCGAGCATGTTTGAAACGACGATCACGTTGCGGCGCGACAAGTCGCTCTGGAGACAGGTGCCGCGCTCGTTTGATTCCTGGCCCACCGGGACACGGTGGCTCGCAAGGCGCCTGCTCAGCGAGACCCGACCCATCACGACTGATGAATTGGTTTACGGCTACGAACTGCCCGGCGGGCCGCATGTGCCCGGCCTGAACGAGATCGTACAACTTCCGGGGCTGACCAATTCATGGACCATGCCCATCAAGACACGAATCGACATGCTGTCCACGGGCATTAAGACGCCGGTGGGCATCAAGGTCATGGGTCCGGATCTGCAGACGCTCTCGAACATCGCCGACCAGATTGCAACCGCCGTCAAAACTTCCGACGGCACGGGAAAGTACACGACCAGCGCATTCCCTGAGAAAAGCGTGGGCGGCAACTACTTCGACATCGCGATCAATCGCGAAGCCATCGCACGCTATGGCCTGCTGGTCGGCGAGGTGCAGGATGTCGTCATGACCGCGCTGGGCGGCATGAGCATCGGCAACACGGTCGAGGGTCTGCAGCGCTACCCGATCAACGTCCGCTACCCGCACGAGCTGCGCGACAACATCGACTCGCTCAAGCAGACCCTGGTGGCCACGCCCAGCGGCGCACAGATTCCTCTTGGTCAGCTGGCTGACATCGTGATTCACAAAGGGCCGCCGATGATCAAGAGCGAAAACGCCCGACTGACCAGTTGGGTGTTCGTGGACATTGCAGGCATCGACGTTGGCACGTACGTCAAAAACGCACAGCAGGCGGTGGCGCAGCAGGTCAACATCCCGGCGGGCTACAGCCTCGTGTGGTCAGGGCAGTATGAGTACATGCAGGCGGCGCGGGCGCGGTTGATGGTGGTCGTACCAATCGCGGGCGTGCTGATCGTGCTGCTGCTGTACCTGGCAACGACGAGTTGGCTGCGCGTAGGCATCGTACTGCTGGCCGTGCCCTTCAGCCTGGTTGGCGCCGTGTGGTTGCTCTACTTCCTCGATTACAACTTGTCGCTGGCAGTGTGGGTTGGCGTGATTGCCTTGGCAGGGCTCGATGCCGAGACGGGCCTGGTCATGCTGCTCTATCTCGACAACAGCTTCGAACGCTTCACCGGCGAGGGTCGCATGCGCAACCGCGACGATCTCTGGTGGGCGATTCACGACGGAGCCGTGCAACGCATCCGACCCAAGACGATGACGGTCATGACGACGTTCATCGGCCTCGTGCCGCTGCTCTGGGCCGCGGGCGCGGGAGCCGACACGATGCGCCGTCTCGCGGCCCCGATGATCGGCGGACTGGCGACCAGCTTCCTGCTCGAACTGCTCATCTATCCGCCGCTGTTCTACCTGGTGAAGCGAGTCGTAATTCACCGGCAGTTTCACTCAACTACTGATCCGCGTCCCGTTGACGCTGCATGATGAGTTTTCAACCCCATCCTCAAAGGAGATTCTCGATGATTCGCAAGACCGTAAAGAACATGGCCTTCATTGGCGGTATTTGCCTAGTGGTGTCGACCACCGGGGCGCTCGCCCAGCACGACGGGCATGATGCAACTCCCGCCACAGCCGCGCACGGTCAAAGTGACCCGGAGAAGAAGATCAAGTCTGATCCGTATCCGCTCGAGACCTGCCCGGTCTCTGGCGAAAAGCTTGGCGGCATGGGTGATGCCGTCATCAAGGTCTACGACGGCCGCGAGGTGCGCTTCTGCTGCAACAACTGCGTGAAGAAGTTCGAGGCCGACAAGGCGGGATACTGGAAGAAGATCGACGCCGAGATCGTCAAGGCCCAGATGGCCTTCTACCCGCTGGCGACGTGCCCGATCACGGGTGAGGAGCTTGGCGGAATGGGCGATCCGGTCGACTACGTCTACAACAACCGCCTCGTGCGGTTCTGTTGCAAGGGTTGCCTGCCCAAGTTCCTCAAGGATCCCCAGGCGACGCTGGCCAAGCTCGACGAGGCCGTGATCAAGCAACAGAAGGAGCACTACCCATTGAACGCCTGCCTGGTTTCCAACGAGGAACTCGGCGGCATGGGTGAACCGCTCGATCTCGTCTACAACAACCACCTGGTGCGCCTGTGCTGCAAGGGCTGCATCAAGAAGCTGGAAAAGGAGCCGGCCAAGTTCCTCGCAACACTCGATGCAGCGTGGAAGGCGCAAGGCGGCGTGCCGAAGCCGTGAGCCCCTCGGTCGGCCACTCGATCCGTTGCGCGGCCGCCGGGGCTCCAATTGCCCCGGTGACTGCGCGGCGGGATTTACCTATACTCCCACCGGTCGAGCCGGCAACCACAACCCGGTTGCGCGCGCGGGCATAGCTCAGTTGGTAGAGCGTCAGCTTCCCAAGCTGAATGTCGAGGGTTCGAGTCCCTTTGCCCGCTTTGGATGCAAGTCCTACTGAGTTCGCCAGTTGCGAACACCCGCTCACGAACGGCGGTGCAGCCCGACTCGCAAAATTGCGCGGTTAACTACCGCGCTCAGCGAAGAAAGGAGCACCGCCAGTGCCCAAAACGCCATCCTATTGACAGCGCGCCGGCCATAGCCAGGCGCTCGTCACCCTCCTCGACGCCCGCACCAAGCGCTGACGTGACTATTGGTTGGGCGAGTACGGCTCGCCACAGAGCCGCAAGCTCTACCACCGGCTCATCGCCGAATAGGAGAGCAATGATCGGCGCCTGCCCGAGACCCCGCCGCGAGCTTCGCAGAGGTGCACGAAAGCGATGGAGGCAAGGGGCTGACGGTGCGCGAAGCGGTCCGGTTGTACTGGCGTTGCGCCAAGAAACATCGCCAGCCCAGCGAATCCGGCGAGCCACGAGCCCTGTTTTCCAACGGGTCCGAGGCGCGAGAGAGCGACAAGTGGCTGGAAGTTCAGATTCCGGTCCGAGCCACGAATCGTGGAGGGAGCAGCTGCTTGCATCGATTCCTGTCCCCCAGACCTCAACAGGGGGATGAGGATGCACTAGAGTGCCTCATTCTCAGTGCGATGAGATTGTGGAGACATGGCACAGCAAGCGGAGATGCACCGGACAACAGGCCTGCTTGGCGCAACGGGGATCGGTGTTGGCGCCATCGTCGGCGGTGGCATCCTCGCGCTGACCGGCGTTGCATTTGCCACGACTGGGCCCAGCGCGATCATCGCATTTGCACTCAATGGAGTCATCGCGTTTCTGACCGCGATGAGCTTTGCCGAACTCGCCACGCAATTCCCGGAGTCGGGCGGGACCTATGCCTTCGCCAAGAAGGTGCTGACCGTCGAGGCCGCCTTCAGCGTCGGGTGGGTGGTGTGGTTCGCGTCGATCGTGGCGGCAGTGCTGTATGGCTATGGCTTCGGCGCGTTTGCCGTCATCGCGATCGAAGAAGTGTATCGCGCGACCAGCGGGCAGCCGCCTGCGTGGCTTGTCGGACACGGGGCGGTCATCGCGCTTTCGGTCGCTGCGACGCTTCTGTACTCACTGAGCCTGACGCTGCGCGCAGGCGGTGGGGGGCCGTGGCTCAATGTCGGCAAGGTGTTCGTATTCACCGTTCTGATCGCCGCGGGGTTGTGGGGGTTGGTCGGTTCGCCTCAGGGGTCGATCAAGGAGCATCTCACGCCGTTTTTCTCGGGAGGCGCCTTGGGTCTCATACAAGCGATGGGATATACGTTTATCGCGTTGCAGGGATTCGATCTCATCGCGGCGGTATCCGGAGAAATCAAAGACCCGCGACGGAACATTCCCCGCGCCATGTTTGCCTCCCTGGGTCTGGCGCTTGCGATTTATCTGCCGCTTCTCTTCGTGGTGGCGACGGTCGGCATGGGGTCGGGCGAGTCGATCACGCAACGCAGTGTTGAGCAGCCCGAGGCGATCGTGGCGATTGCCGCGCGGCGCTACCTTGGCGCAATCGGCTACTGGCTGGTCGTCGCGGCGGCGATTCTCTCAATGCTGTCGGCGCTGCAGGCGAATCTGCTCGCGGCATCGCGCATCGCTCGGGCGATGGCGCGCGACCGCACGTTGCCGCATTGGCTCGAGACGCTTCATCCCAAGCGTGGCACGCCGACCTCCGCGGTGCTGGCGACGGCGCTGATCGTCGTCGTGGTGCTCGTCTTTACGCCCGATGTGGCTGCGATCGGCGCGGCGTCAAGCCTGGTATTCCTCATCACCTTCGCACTGGCGCATCGCATTGCCATCATGGCGCGGCAGCGGGGCGGTGTATCACATTCCTACTTTCGCACCGCCCTGTTCCCGCTCATCCCCGTGACAGGCGCGCTCTCGTGCCTGGCGCTGGCGGTGTTCCAGGGCGTGAGTGTGCCCAGCGCGGGCATCATCGTGTCTGTCTGGCTGGCGCTGGGCGGCCTGCTTTACTCCTCTGTGTTTGCGCGGCGGGCGCGAACGGTCGATGCGCACTCACAAGGACTCGATGCCGAACTTGTGCGACTGCGCGGCCGCAGCCCGCTGGTGCTTGTGCCGATTGCCAATCCACAGAATGCAACAGCCATGGTGGGGATGGCCACGGCGCTGGCGCCGCCCAAAGTCGGGCGCGTGCTGCTGCTGTCGGTGGTCGCAGCGCCGGAGCAGTGGGAGCCGGGCGAGACACCGCGCTCGCTGGCAGATTCGCTTGCGGTAGTGCGTGAAGCGATGACGACGTCCTTTGCGACCGGACTGGAGCCGGGCGCGTTGACGACCGTAAGTGGCGATCCGTGGAGCGAGATCGCCCGAGTGGCGGGCGTACACGATTGCGAGAGCCTGTTGATCGGGCTGAGCAATCTCACCGGCCACGCCATCGAAGCGCACGTTGAGCAACTCATGGCCTCGGTTGCCTGCGACGTGGTTGTGCTTCGGGCTCCGACGGGATGGGTGCTCGACGACGTGAAGCGCGTGCTGGTGCCCATCGGCGGTCGCGGCGGACACGAAGTGCTGCGAGCGCGGTTGCTGGCAAGCATTCACCGTCTCGGCGCGCGCGAGATCACGCTGCTGCGCATTCTGCCGGCCGGGGCGACTGCGCGCGAGCAGGCGGCCGCGAAGCGCGAGTTGAAGATCCTGGCCCAGGATGAAGTGGCCGGAGACGCACAACTGGTCGTGGCGTGCACAGATGATGTCGTTGGAGAACTGACACGGCGAGCGAGCGAGTGCGATCTGGTCATACTCGGCTTGCAGCGGCTCGGCCGACGGCGCAAGCTGTTCGGCGAAGTCGTGCTGCGCCTGGCGCGCGAAACATCGTGCGGTCTCGTCATGATCAGTCGCCGGTGATGGGCCGGTGCGTCAGTTTCTGGCCGGCGGAACTTCGTTGACGAGTCGCTCGATGACTTCGTCGAGGTTACCGCGATTGCCCTCAGTGATGATCCCGTTGTGATCGATGACGTAGACGGTCGGCCAGCCGCGCACACCCCAGCGTGTGGCGATGGGTCCGCCGGTTCCGCCGCCATCAAAGAACGACGGCCAGGTGAGTTCTTTCTCCTTCATCACGCCGCGCAGAAACTCGAGTGTCGGATCGCTGTTGACGCCGACGATCGCGAAAGGCTTGTCCTGATACTTTTGCACGAGCGACCGCTCGTGTGGGTACATGGCCCGACAAGGGCCTCACCAGTCCCCCCAGAAGTCGAGCAGCACCACCTTGCCGCGATAGTCGGAAAGTTTCATCGGCTTGCCGTTGTGGTCGATACCCTCGATCTCCGGCGCGGGTTTTCCTTGCGCGAGGTCCGCGGGAGAAAGCGGGTTGAGATAGGCGCTGGCAATTGCCCCGTAGGTCGTCTCGCGCCACTTCACGTTCGCAAACTCGGTGGTGAGGGCAGCGAAGTGCGGGTTGGGCGCCCCATCCGCATCGCGCGCCGGCGACGCCTGCGCCAGGCCGAAGTGGGCTGCAGCCTTCACGCGCGGTTCGTGCGAGATCTCGAGCAGCCGGTTGAAAAGCAGATCGCGCTGTTCCTTGCTGAAGTTGTACTTGTACTCCACGAGCAGGTCGAGTTGCGGCGAATTGGGGTGGCGCTTGAGGAGGTCTTCGGCCAAAGGCATGGCAGCCTCGTTGACCTTGTCCATGCTGTTGCCCTCGCGCAGCCACCATGCCTGCTGGATCAACCAGAGTGTGGCGCGAACCTCAGGCTCGGTGCCGCGATGGTCTTTGGCGAACTTCTCGAAGCGGGGCAGGAAAGCGCGATACGCCTCGGGATAGCCCAGCTCTGAGTGTTCGTGTTCGGCGAGGAGCGCTTCGAGTTCTTCCTGAACCGGATCGGCCGGCGTGTCTTGAGCCAGTACCGCGGCGCTGACAAGCAGCACCAGCACCGCAGCTAGAAGGGTTGGTAGGCGCATGGCGACAACTCCTTTGCTGACTTCATGGTACGAAGATGCTGCGGGCAGGACCACAGCTCCTTGATGGCGCCTATCCGCAAAAAACGCAAGAAAATACGGCATCATGTGAGGTGCGTGAGCATCATGCCGGCGAATGAGAGGACAAAGAAGAAGCCGCACATGTCGGTCACGGTGGTCAGGATAGGGCTTGCGGCGAGCGCCGGATCGAAGTTCAATCTCTTGAGCACAAGCGGGATGGCGCCGCCGATGACCACGGCGACGATGGTATTGAGCATGAGCGCTGAGCCGACGACCAGGCCGAGGTAGCCGTTGCCTTTCCAGACAAAAGCGACGCCGCCGATGAGCAGGCCGAGCACCAGTCCGTTGATCGTGCCCAGCAAGATCTCGCCGAAGATGGCGCGCCAGATCTCCTGCGGTCGCAGTACGCCGAGGATGAGTTCACGAATGCTCACCGCCACAGCCTGGTTGCCGCTGCACCCACTCATGTCGGAGATGATCGGCAAAAAGAACGCCAGGGCGATGACGGCTTCGAGCGTCTGCTGGTGCCACGCAATGACGCTGGCGGAGAGGACGTTGAGCAGAATGTTGACGCTCAGCCAGGAGAGGCGACGGCGCGATCGAAGCAGCAGGGGCATCGAGCGCAACTCATCGCCGCCGACGATACCCTGCGACCGGAGGTAATCGCTTTCGCGGCTGGATGCCACGGCAGCCTCGACCGCCGCGCGCTGCAGCACGCCGCAAAGTCGGCCGTCCGCGTCGAGAACCGGTGCGCCGAAGTAGCGATGCTCATCAAAAAACTCGACGAGATCATCCAGTGCGTCGGTATCCCGCACCGAGGCTGGTTCGCGAAACATGACATCGCCGAGTTGTTGCTGGCGTCGCGTGAGCAACAGATTTCGCATGCGCAGCACGCCGACGAGTCGCCCTTCGTCGTCGATGACGTAGGCGTACTGGATGTTGTAGTGCGAGTACTTCTCAGCATTTCGACCGAGATCGTCTATCACCTGGGCGACGGTGAAGGTCGCCGGATACTGCACAAACTCAGTAATCATCAAGCCGCCGGCGCTGTTGCGCGGATACGCGGCAAGACGGCGCAGGTCGCTGGCGTCTGACTCGGCCAGATGTTCGAGAATCGCCAGCGCATCCTCACGATCGAGCAGCCCAACAAGGTCGGCCCGCTCGTCGCTGGGCATCTCCTCGATGATCTTGGCCGCCGCCGTCGGGTGCATGTCTTCGATGGCATCCACGGCCTGGGCCTGGGGCAGCAGTCCGATGAGATCGGCGGCATCGTCCGGGTCGAGCATCCCCAGCAGTCGTTGGCGATCCTCTTCTTCGAGACGCGAGACGGCGAAGACGATCTCAGACGGATCGAGCGCATCGAGATAAGCCGCACACGCCCGCGCATCACCGCGTTCAATGAGGACGAGGAGGTCGGCAGGGTTGATCTCTACTGGTGGCGTCTGTTCCATGCGATGACGCTAGCGGGGAATTAGAAGGAGGCTACAGGACGGCGGCGTAGTGGCCGGGTGGTACGGTCGGATACGCCGATCGTTGTCATCTGGAGCTTGCCGCGGCACCGTTGAAGTTCTCGGCATGGAATGGCCGGCTTGGGCTTGTGTAAGATTTGTTCATGTCCAGATGCTCGTCAGGCGCGGTTGATGGGAAAGGAGCCGCAGGTTTGCATGATGAATCTGCCACAATCCTCGATGCACTGCGAGACTCTGAGGGACGGCTCGCAGTTGTGCTGGAGCGACTGCACGATCTTGTGCTGTACGAAACGGGAGGCGGCCGCGAGTTCATCTCTCACAATGTCGTGCACCTGTTGGGCTTCTCCGCCGAAGAACTGACCGCAGATCGCACGGTCTTTCCATCGCTCATCCATCCGGACGACGCGGCGGCCGAGCAGGCGAGAGTGAAGCGATGGCATGCGCAGGGGTCGGTCGGCGTGCTGATGTCGCGATTCCGCGTACAACGCAAAGACAAAGAGTGGATCTGGGTCGAGGACCGCATGGTTCGGATCACGCCCGAAAAGGGACGACCGTTCATGAGCGGTGTACTGATGGATGTGACGCAGCAACGCGAGACTGAAGAGCAGATTCTCGCCAGTGAAGAGCGCAGCAAAGCGCTTCTGGCCGCGCTGCCCGACTGTATCTTTCTCATGGATCGGCAGGGGACGTATCTCGACTACCATGCACCTCCAGGCGCCAGATTGGCGGCCCCGCCGGAGGAGTTTCTCGGTCGGCAGATGGGCGAAGTAATGCGTCACACCGATGCCGCCAACCACCAGCGACTCATCCAACGGACCCTCGATGAACGGGCGATGCACATCTACGAGTACGAGATGGGTCAGTCTGATGACAAGCGCCACTACGAAGTGCGCATGGTGCCCTGCGGGCGCGATCGAGTGCTTTCCATCGTTCGCGACGTTTCCAACCGCAAACGTGCAGAGCAGGCGCATCGGCACAGCGTCGAGCGTCAGCGCCTGATGCTCAACGAACTCGATCACCGCATCCGCAACAATCTCGCCGCGCTGATTTCACTCATCGATCTGACGGCTCAGGACGACGGGCAATCGGTGTCGTCGTTTGCTGAGACGCTGCGGTCACGCGTGGCCGCCATGGGCGCCGTGCATTCCTTGCTCTCCCGGGTGCATTGGAGCCCGGTTCGGCTCTCGGATCTCATACGTTCAACCATCCCTCCCGATCTGACGCCTCGGATGATGTTCGGCGGGACCGATCTGCGCGTTGTCGCGCGCCAGGCGATTCCGCTGGCCATGGTCATCCAGGAACTCGTATTCAACAGCATCAAATACGGCGCGCTCGGTTCCACCCAAGGTCAAGTCAGCCTGCTCTGGCAAATGCGGGAAGAGGATTCACTTTCCGGCACAGTCGCCGTCGAAATGCGATGGCGCGAGCAGGGCGGCCCACCCCCGGCACAGCCACCGCGACTCGGCGGCGGGACGAGTCTGCTGACAGGACTCGTGTCGAGCGAACTCAACGGGCGCGTCGACCTGTCCTACCCGCAGCCGGGCGCGGATCACGTGCTGACGATCTGCTTGGAAAGTGTGTAGCAATCACGAGCAAGCTCACCATCTTCCCGAAGTTTCCACCGAGTGGCGCGATCTGACAAGCGTCTTTAAGAATAAGTACCTCGCACTCGGTTGAGAATACCAGACACAGTTGCCAAAGAGACCGGCACTGAGGTTGCTTCCACCTGATAAGGGGTTGCGATCGCGCCTCGCCTTCGCATTTTTGCGCCGAATCTAGTTAACGTCGGGCGAATTGTGGTTGCTTTTGTATTGCTGTCGGTAGAATTAAACTACCACCGTCCGCCAAGCGTCGGCGACGGGAGGGTTGCCGTTTTTGCATCACCCGGCTGAACCGGGAAGAAGGAGAATTGAGAATGAGAAAGTTCCTGCTGTCCGCTGCGCTCATCGCAGCCACCACCGTCGGCGCGAACGCCCAGTGCAACATCGATCAGAACCAGCCCGGCACGAGCGTGTACATGGCTGGGTTCAGTCAGGGCGACCTCGCACAGTCCTTCCAGCACCAGGTCGCAAACAGCATCTGCGGCGCCGGCATCTTCCTGCAGCCGAACATCGGATCGACCGATAACGTCACCATCGAACTTTGGACGACTCTGCCCAACGGCGGCGGCAACATGCTTGCCACCGGTTCGGCCCAAGGCACGCAGGGCACGTGGTGCGACGTTACCTGGTCGCCCGTCGCGATCGCTGCGAACACCACCTACTACCTGCGCTTTGCCGGCAACACCACCCTTGGCATCGCGGGCGAAGTATCAAACCCCTATTCCTTTGGCCAGGTGTACGCCAACCCGGGATACAACCCGTTCCCGTCGTTTGACTACTCTTTCCGCACCACCAGCGGCTCGGCTGGCCTGACGCTCTCTCTCCGCGGTCAGTGCCCCGGCACGATCACCGTTGGCTGGTCGAACGCCACGCCCAATAAGCAGATGGGCATCGTCTTCGCGAGCAACACCGGCTCGTACGTCATCCCCGGCGGCCCCTGCGCCGGCACGCAGCTCGGACTCGGCACGAGCAACCTCCAGCTCGTCAACACGGTTGGCACCGGCAGCGGTAGCGGCAGTGTCAACGGCCGCGCCGGCACCAACGCCTGCCGTGGCTACATCCAGCTCGTCGTGGTTGAGAGCCCCTGCACGACCAGCAACGTCGTTCAGATCCCGTAGTCACGGGATCGGATCACCGCATTGAACATCTGCCCTCAGGGCAGGTTTCGATCACCGCAACAACCCCTTCCTCGGATGGGGTTGTTGCTTTTTTGCCCAGAGCAGACCTCCGGATCACTCTCAGAAGCCCCGGCCGCATTCATTCGGACTCTCAGAAGTGCGCCGATTTGGGATTGACAGAAGGCCCATGTTTCTGTTAGCATGAGAGCATTCAGGCAGCCTGCCGGGTTTTGGGGATCATCCATACCGCAGCCGCCAATTCACAGCATCGATCGTTGGGTCGATCGATCAAGGAGGGAGAATACCAATGTCACGAACCAGTCTGGTCGTTTCATGCGCAGTTGCTGCAGTGGCTTTTGCCGGAGCATCCGCGATGGCCCAGCAGCGACTGCTCGCGTCACAGGAAAGGCACGGCTACGGCTTTGGCTACGGAGACTACCGCTACGACAATTTCTCCGCCGAAATCAACTCGTGGTTCAGCACCGTGGATATCGCGCCGAATCTCGAGGACTATTCGCAGATGCTCCAGTATGACGCCGTAATGGTGCAGATTCGCGAGTTCAATGCCGTACTTACTCCAACCGAGAAGACGAATCTCACGCAGTACATCGCGACGGGGCGGCGCGTGCTCATGATCGGCGAGAACCCGAGCCTCTGGTTCTCGTGGAACAACGATCTCTGCACCGTCGCGGGCGGCTCGTCCACCAACCAGGAGTCCAACGGCAACTACAACGTTGCTAATCCTGTTCCGATCCTGACCGATGGCGTGACCACCGTCAACATTCCCAACGGCGGCATTGCCAATGGCGGCTTAAACATTTTCACCACCAACACCGCCACGCTCTGGTCGGGCAATGGAACGGACAACGTCCTGACCATGCTTGACGTCAACGTCTTCGAAGACGATCGCTGGAACACGCTCGATGGCGGTGTGTTCTCGGCCAACGTGGCGAAGTGGCTCGGGTCGGGTGGTGGTGGCGGTGGTTTGGTGCTGTCGCTGCGTGGTCAATGTCCCGGCACGATCACCGTGGCCTGGTCGGGTGCGACCCCCAGCCGGCAGATGGGCATCGTCTACGCCGACAACACGGGCAGCTACACGATTCCCGGCGGCCCGTGCAGCGGAACCCAACTTGGTTTGGGCACGCGAAACCTGCGACTCGTTAACACTGTTGGCACCGGCAGCGGAAGCGGCCAGGTGAATGGTCGGGCCGGAACAGGCGCCTGCGACGGCTACCTGCAACTGGTGGTCGTTGAAAGTCCATGCTCGACCAGCAACGTTGCGCAGATCCCGTGATGATCTGACCTGCTCATCTGAAACAACTGATCAACTCCCCGACGCGCTGGCGCCGGGGAGTTGTCGTCCAGTGTCCGCTGGACTGTGTCGCCGAAAGGTCCAGTCCGGGACGCCGACGTCATGCCGCACATGCACCTCCCTGAACAGGCAATGTTTGGGGAGTGGGGCCGCCTTTCCCCGTGCAAGAATCGTGGCATGAGAAATGGCATACCGATCTTCGTGTGTCGGATGGCATCCGGCGTCGAGGAGGAAAGGCCCCACTCAAGTTGAGAAGAGGAAGATTGGGTTGGTTAGCTGCTCGAGCTGTCAGGCCAGTCGAACTCAATTCTTTGTGACCCACCCGGCAGTGGCACGTATCATTGTGGCAACGGCTCGGGTGAAGGGCTCGTGGCACATGTTGCACTTCATTGGGGTCGATGGGGCCCGCTGAGTGTTCAGTGGGCTCAGTTCGAGAACTGCCGGCGCAAGACGGCCGGCCAAATCAAGGAAGAGGAAGAGAAGATGAGAAACTACATTGCACGCGTGGGTGTTATCGTGGGGGTTGCCACGGCGGCTCTGTTGGGCGGCGTGGCCAATGGCCAGATCTGGACCGAGAGCGGCGATGCTCCCGACCTTCTACCCGGACAGGAAACGCAGGGCTCCGGCGCTCTGACGCAGATTGACGGGTTTCACGCAGCCAACGACGCCGATCTATACAAGATCACAATTGCCGACGCCGGCGCTTTCAGCGCCACCACGACGGGTGGTACCTCGCTCGATACCCAGTTGTTCCTGTTCGACAGTAATGGCTTTGGTGTGACTTCTGACGATGACGATCCGAATGGCGGACTCCAGTCCCGCATCACCGGTCAGTTCGTTCCTGGTCCCGGGACCTACTACCTCGCCATCAGCGCGTACAATATGGATCCAAGCTCAAGCAGTGGCCTGATCTGGAACAGCAGCCCGTTCAATGTCGAGCGTCAGCCCGATGGTCCCGGCGCTGGTGATCCGTTGGAGTCATGGAACTCCTCCGGAAGCTCCGAGGGTGAGTACAGCATTTTCCTCACGGGTGCCGAATTCGCCGGTACTGCCGGCCTCGATCTGATCATCAATGGCGAGTGCCCGGGCAACATCTTTGTTTCATGGTCCGGGGCGGCTCCCAACACTGACATGGGAGTGCTGTTCGCGTACAACGAAGGCAGCTACACCATTCCCGGCGGGCCGTGCTCTGGAACGGAACTCGGACTCGGCCGCGGCGGACTCCGCCTCGTGACGGTACTCGATTCGGGCAACGGCAGCGGCCGCGCCGAAGGTCGCGTCGTGGCGTGCGCCTGCGGCGGCTTCCTGCAACTCATCGTGGTTGACGGCAATCCTTGCTCGACCAGCAACGTGGCGCAGGTTCCCTGATTGCGACGCACATCTTTGGGCATCAATTCCCGAGCCCGGGCAACGCGTTGCCCGGGCTCGGGTATTTTTCTGCTCAGGGCGGCGTAGCATCATCCTCTCGCCACCATCAGCCACCAAATGGAAGGAAGCGCTCACCCATGTCCGCGAAACGCGCCAAAAGGCAGCCCGCTGCACGAAAATCCGCCCAGCGGCCGTCCAAGCGTCGCCTCATCACGGCTGAAGATCTCCTCCAGTTCCGCTGGCTCTCCGATCCGCAGATCTCGCCCGATGGCAATCATGTCGTCTTCGTCAACAAGACCGTCGGCGACAAGAACGCCTACGCGCAGAACCTCTGGATGGTCAGTGCCCAAGACAAGGCATCTTGGGGGCAGCCGCGCGCCTTTACGACAGGTGGGCGCGATCGCCACCCGCGCTGGTCACCGTGCGGCTCGATCATCGCGTTCATCAGCGCGCGCGACAAAGAGCGGCCGCAGGTCGCCCTTATTCCTGCAGCCGGCGGCGAAGCGCGCAACCTGACCGACTTTCCTGAAGGATCCGTTCGCGACTTCAAGTGGTCGCCCGATGGAACCATGCTCGCGGTCAGTTTCCGCGAGCAGGATCCTGACTGGACCAGCGAAGCAAAGAAGCGCCGCGAAGAGAGTGGCCAGACCGATCCGCCGCGCGTGCTTGACGATTGGTTCTGTCGCTACGACGGCGACGGCTATTTCAACGCCCAGCGCTATCGCCTGCACCTCGTCGACGTCGCCACCGGCAAGTCGCGCGTGATCGAAACCCGCGACAACCTCGGCTACTTCTCCTACGACTTCTCGCCCGATAGCAAGCAACTCGCCGTGACGCGCAATCGCGATCGCCTGGCCCATGTTCGATCGTGGAAGGACGAAATCGTCCGCATCAACATCGCCACCGGCAAGATCACGCTGGTTCGCAACATGCCCGAAGGCCCCAAGGGCAACGTGGCGTGGTCGCCCGACGGCAGGTTCCTGGCCTACGCCGGCCGCATCGGCATGGATGATTCCTACAGCACCGAGAACCTCGAGCTGTTCATCTGCGATCCGGTGAAGGGTTCGCCGCGCAGCCTCACGGGGCGCGAAGACTACTGCATGATGGCTGTTTCCATCGGCGACACCTCCGAGGCGGAGTTTACGCCCAAGTTCCGCTGGGCGGCGGACAGTCGGCGACTTTACCTCCAGATCGGCTGGCACGGCGAGACGCACCTCGCGACCGTTTCGCGCAAGGGCGGCAAGATTGCCTTCCACACGAGGGGCGCCAACGCCTACCAGCTCGGCAATCTCAGCAAGGACGGCAAGCGCATCGCCATCGTGCGCGGCACAACCACCGCTCTCGACGAGATCGCCGTCGCCGACGTCGCCACAGTCAAGCGCAGTATCACGCAACTCACCAACCTCAACGGCCCGCTGCTCAGGCAACTCAGACTCTCCAGGATCAAGTCGCATTGGATCCCGACTCCCGATGGAACGAAGGTGCAGACGTGGGTCATGATGCCGCCCGACGCCAAGGCCTCGCGCAAATATCCCGGGATTCTTGAAGTGCACGGCGGACCGCACGGACAATACGGCATCGGCTTCTTCCACGAGTTCCAGATGCTCGCGGCCCAGGGATACATCGTCGTCTTCTCCAACCCGCGCGGCTCAAAGGGCTACGGCCGCGAACACACTGCGGCCATTCGTGGCAGTTGGGGCGGTGCGGACTGGGTCGACATCCAGGCCGTACATGCCTTCATGAAAGAGCATCGTCAGATCGAAAAAACGCGCATCGGTATCATGGGCGGCAGCTACGGCGGGTACATGACCAACTGGGCCGTCGGCCACACCGACGAGTTCCGCGCCGCCATCACCGATCGCTGCGTATCGAATCTCGTGAGCAAGTTCGGCAACAGCGACTACATGGCCCTGCCCGACCATTACTGGGAAGGCAACGCGTGGGATCGCCCCGAAGCCCGCTGGAACGCCAGCCCCATCAAGTACTTCAAGGGCGTCAAGACGCCGATGCTCATCATCCACAGCGAAGGCGACCTGCGCTGCAACATCGAGCAGGGCGAAGAAGTCTTCACCGCGCTCAAGCTGCAGAACGTCCCGGCCCGAATGGTGCGCTACCCGCGATCGACGAGCCACGGCATGAGCCGAGGCGGCCCGCCGGACATGCGCCTGCATCGACTCGCCCAGATCACCGAATGGTGGGCGCGGTGGATGAAGAAGTAAGGTGCTGGACTCCCTCCTCCGGCTTTGCGGGGGAGGGCCGGGGTGGGGGCGCTCCGAATGTCCGTCCGGACGAGCCGCGCCCGTAAGGAAGCGGTGTTGGACCCGCGAATGCGCGCACCGGTGACCCCACGAAGAGGGATCCGCGGGCGCCTCGCAGCCCGAAGCGCGGGCTGACCTCATGGAAGTGTTTCATCCGGTCGGAGTCGAATCGAACATCGGCCCACCGGGTCGCAAGGTCTCGTTCGCGAGTTGCTTCACGCGAAGGTGCGCGCGGATCGCCTTGTAGATGATGTATCCACTGGCCAGGATCAGCCCGGAAGTCCATGCTGTCGCCTGCGAATGGGTAAGGCTCCAGGCGAGCCAACCCGCGATCGCCCCGAAGATGGCGCCGCCCACAACGAACACGGCAATCAGCAGCAACAGCAACCGCCGCGCGATTGGGCGAAGGTGCTCGACTGCCATGCGCTGTACTGCTGCGCGATCGTCCACCCGATCCGTCCGCTCGCACGTTTCGCATCGCCAGACGCGCTGCGTGATGTCGCTCGCGACCTCAGTCTCAACCGGTTCGCTTGATGACACGCATGCCATCGGTTTGCCGCAGGTTGGGCAGACCGCTTGAAACGTCATGCTTGATGGTAGGCCATAGATGACAGACGTGATCGAAGGACTCCGTGTCCAGCGGCGCACTTGCTACTGCATCTCCGCCCACACTTTGTCCAATCGCTGCGGCGAGACACGCTCCGCCGTACCCAGATCCTGCGCGAAAAGAGACACGTGGAGC
This sequence comes from Phycisphaerales bacterium UBA5793, assembly GCA_002418285.1. GTDB lineage: Bacteria > Planctomycetota > Phycisphaerae > Phycisphaerales > UBA5793 > UBA5793. Next base: position 98,789 of record DIDT01000072.1, on the reverse strand, counting down.
TCCTCGATGAGCCAGCGGTAATCAACCAACCGTGGATCGATCGGTTGACTCGGATCGCGATTTGCCGTCGCCTGGGCCAGACGGGCGCGATGCACATCGATTGTCTGGCGATGCTGGGCATCGCGCTGCAGGCCGGCGCCGGCGAGGCGATCGAGTCGGCGAACCATCGCGGCGAGGTAGCGGGGGAGGTGGCGCAATCGATCGAGCGGTGTCGTGCGCAGGAAGTCACCCGGCAGCAACTCGCCCAGTTGCGTCTTCAGATCGTCGACAATCGGCTTCCAGGTCGGCGGCATCTGCTTGCCGAGGCGCAACTCGACTTCATGCCGCGCTACGAGCATCGGTTCGACGAGTGAGCAGATGCTATACATCGCTTCACCGATGCGCACCCAGCCGGCGTCGAGTTGCGATTCGAACGTCTTGCGGTCGCGCGGGATGTCGCCTTCAGCAAGAAACGCCTGCTGCGCCGCAGTCTCCATGAGTTGCTCGTGCAACTGCTTCGGCGGGCCAAGCGAGGCGTAGAGCAGTTTGAGCCGATTGAGGTGCGGCATCGTCTTGAGCTGGTGCGCCAGCTCATCATGTGCGGCGATGACATAAAGGCGACGAACGCCACGCCGACTGGCTGCCAGCGCCGCCGCGGGCGTATCGAGAATCGTGAGCCGCACGGACGATCCCTCATCCACAATGGCGGGGTACGCGGCTACGGTCATGCCCCCGCGCTTGATCTCGATTGACTCAGCCAGCGCGCCAAATTCCCACGTCGTAATCCCAGTGCGCGAATAGCGCTGGTCGCTCATCGACTGCAAATGCGAGCGCACCTTGCCGGCCAGATCACGGCGGAGTTGCTCGAGATCGCGCGACTCGCCGATGATGTGCCCGCGCCGATCGACAATGCGGAAGTTCATCTGCAGATGCCGATCGAGCTTGTCGACTTGAAAGTCGCCGGGTTTGAGAGGAATGCCTCGCAGCGCTAGAAGCGATTCCGCCAGCGCCGCCTGCAGTGTGCGGGCATCGGGCTGCATGCTCTCCGCGCAGATCGTCGCAAAGTCCGCGGCAGGCAGAAACGCCGTGCGCGTGCCCTTGGGCAGCGACTTGATCAGGGCCGTGATCTTCTCCAGCCGCAAGCCCGGCACAAGCCAGGTGAAGGGCGCTGCGTCGATCTCGTGCAATGCCTCAACGGGTATGACCGCCGTTACGCCGTCGTCGGGCGCGCCGGGATCGTGGATGTAGCGCAGCGAGACCGTGAGGTCCCCGACTGAGAGGCGATCCGGAAAGTCGGCCGCGCTGCGCTCGACCTGTACGAGATCCTCACGCGCCATATGCAGCACGCGCGGCTTGGTGCGCTGAATCTCCTTCCACCATTTGTCAAACGTGGCGCCGCTGAACACGTCGGCCGGTAATCGCTGGTCATAGAACGCGAATCGCTGCTGCACATCGACGAGCACATCGCGCTTACGGACCTTGCTTTCGACTTCCTCGACCTCGGCGACAAGTTGCCTGTTGTGTTCGAAAAAGGACGCCTTGGTTCGCCACTCGCCCTCGACCAGTGCGTGATGGATGAACAGTTCGCGCGATGCCTTGGGTTCGATCGGGCCATAGTGCACGCGGCGCCCGGAGGCAATATCAAGGCCGTACAGCGATACCCGCTCAGCTGCTGTCACTTGTGCATTGCCCTCATTCCACAGCGGATCGGAGTAGTGCTTCTTGACCAGATGCTCTGCAAGCGTCTCAATCCACTGCGGCTGGATCTTCGCCACGCAGCGCGCGTACAGCCGCGTCGTTTCGACGATCTCAGCGGCCATGATCCACGCCGGACTTTTCCTGAACTGACCCGAACCGGGGAAGATAAAGAACTTTGTGCCGTGTGTACCGGTGTATTCGTGGCCATCTGTGCGCAGGCCAATGCTGCTCAGCAGGCCGGAAAGCACGGCCCGATGCACCGTGTCATAGGCAGCTGCTTCGTTGTTCAGGTGGAGCTTGCTTTCGATGGCCAGTTCGCGCAGTTGCGTATGAATGTCGTGCCACTCGCGCATGCGCATGAAGTTGACGTGGTTCTGCCGACACCAGTGCCGCGCCTTGCTATGCGAGAGGCGGCGGGCTTCATCGTGGTACGCCTGCCAGAGATTGACGAATGTAAGGAAGTCCGAGTCTTCATGCGCGAAGCGAGCATGCGCCGCGTCTGCCTTCTCCTGCTGATCATGCGGTCGCTCGCGCGGATCCGGAATCGACAGCGCCGCAGCAATGACGAGCACCTCAGCCAGGCAGTGTTCCCGATCGGCCTGCAGAATCATGCGCCCCAGTCGCGGGTCGATGGGCAGCCGCGCGAGATCGCGACCGAGGTCGGTCAGCTCGTTGTGCGCATCGACGGCGCCGAGTTCGTGGAGTGTGTGATACCCGTCACGGATCATCCGGGCGGTCGGCCGCTCGATGAAAGGAAATCGTTCCACATCGCCCAGCCGAAGCGCCTTCATCTGCAGGATGACACTGGCGAGGTTCGTGCGGAGAATCTCGGGCTCGGTGAACTCGGGCCGACTGTTGAAGTCGCTCTCGGAATAGAGTCGAACGCACACCCCCGGCTCGACGCGGCCGCAGCGCCCCTTGCGCTGCTCAGCGCTCGCCTGCGAGATGGCTTCGATCGGCAGGCGCTGCACCTTGGTGCGCGTGCTGTACCGACTCATCCGCGCCTGGCCGGGATCAACGACGCAACGAATGCCCGGCACGGTCACCGACGTCTCGGCGACATTGGTCGCCAGCACGATCCGTCGCTGCTGGTGTGGCTGGAAGATGCGGTTCTGCTCGGCGCTGCTCAACCGCGAGTACAGCGGCAGCACCTCCACGCCGCGCGACGCCTGATGCCGCAGCGCCTTGGCCGCCTCACGGATTTCCCGCTCGCCGCTGAGGAACACGAGAATATCGCCTCGCTCGTTCTGCACAAGTGCATCGACGGCGCTGATAATGGCGTCGATCAGGTCCGGCGCCTCGCCATCATCCGCTTCAGCAGCGATCGGGGCATATCGCAACTCGACCGGGTACGTTCGCCCGGAAACCTCGATAATGGGAGCATCATCAAAGTGCGCGCTAAATCGCTGCGGATCGATGGTCGCCGACGTGATGATAACCTTCAGATCGCGTCGTCGCGGGAGCAGCTGCTTGATGTACCCCAGCAGGAAGTCGATGTTCAGGCTGCGCTCATGCGCTTCATCAATGATGATCGTGTCATACGCATCGAGAAAGCGATCGTTCTGTGTCTCGGCGAGCAGAATACCGTCGGTCATGATCTTGATGAGCGTGTGCTCGCCCGTCTGATCGCCGAATCGGATCTTGTAGCCGACCTGCTTGCCGACGGGGACGCGCAGTTCCTCGGCAACGCGCGCGGAAACAGTGCGGGCAGCCACCCGCCGCGGCTGAGTGTGGCCGATCATGCCGGTAATCCCGCGCCCCAGTTCGAGGCAGATCTTGGGCAGTTGTGTTGTCTTGCCCGACCCCGTCTCACCGCAGAGCACGACGACCTGGTGATTGCGAATCGTCTCGGCGATTTCCTCGCGCCGCTGCACGACAGGCAGATCGACGGGATAAGTAGTGCGCGGCAGCGCCGCGCGTCGCGCGGTCGCCCGGTCCATCGACTTGCGGATGTCCGCCTGTAGGGACTCGATCGAGTCACTCGGCCGGCGCGAGCGCTCGCTCCGTCCTCGACGTGGCCTCGAATCCGACTTGCCGGCCAGGGCGCGCAACCTCTGCATGAAGCGATGCTGATCGCAGCGCATGCACTCGCGAATGAGGTTATCGAGCGACGGGCTCGGCGACATGGGTTCGTTTCCCTGAATTGAGCGGCAGATTGTAACGGGGTCAGCAGCAACAGGGGTGTCCACTTCGATTGGCAACTGCACCGCCCGCGCGAGCGTAGGATAACGCAAACAAACCATCCGAGGGAAAGACGCCATGGAACAGCGACCATTCGGCAAGACCGGGTTGAACGTCTCCGTCATCGGCTTCGGTGGGGCCGCCATCTGGCACGCCCCGCGCGAAAAGGGCGGCGTCACCGACGGCGAAGTCAATGAACTGCTCAACGCCATGCTTGACTCGGGCGTTACCCTCATTGACACCGCCGGGATGTACGGCCTGAGCGAAGAGCGCATCGGCAAGGCCATTGCCCGCCGTCGCAGTGAGTTTGTACTCTCGTCGAAGTGCGGCTTCGACAGTAGCATGAATGAAAGCTGGTCAGGCGATGCGATCACGGCTGACATTGATCGCTCACTGCGCTTGCTCAAGACCGATCATATTGACATCATGCATCTGCACTCCTGCTCGATGGATGTGCTGCGAAAAGGCGAGGCGATCGAAGCGCTGCACCGCGCCGTCGAAACGGGCAAGGTGCGCCACGCTGCCTACAGCGGCGACAACGAAGAACTCCTCTGGGCCGTCGAGTCAAATCACTTTGACAGCATCCAGGCCTCGCTGAACATCTGCGACCAGCGGGCGCTCGACCGCTCCCTGCCGCATTGCCATCTCAATGGCCTGGGCGTCATCATCAAGCGGCCGCTGGCCAACGCATTCTGGCGATTCAGCGAGCAGCCCAAGGGCGAGTATTGCGAGGCGTACTGGCTCCGGGCGAAGGCGATGAACCTGTCTCCCGAACCACTCCGTTGGGACGAGTTGTTCCTGCGCTTCGCTGCGTTTCAGCCCGGAGTGTGCAGCATCATCATCGGCACGCGCCAGGTCAGCCACTTCCGCCGCAATATCGAACTGCTCAAGAAGGGTCCGCTTCCGGCCGACCAGGTGGCGTCGCTTCGCAGCCTCTTCAAGCAGCATGATCACGACTGGACAGGGCAGACTTGAGTCACCCCGGTGGGTTCGGCGAACGGTCTTGTTACAGGGCTGTTGCGCGCAGCCGGGCGGTTCGAGCGTATATCTACTGTGGCAGGTGAGCATTCTGCAGCCGCCCCACAGGAGATCGACGCATGCGACGGACGCACCGAAACACCCCACGCCTGATAACCAGCCTGCTCGTTCTTCTCGGTCTGCTGGCTCCATCGGCGGCCGGGCAGGATCAGGTCGAGATCATCATCCGCTCCAACCTTGGCAACGCGACGCAGATCGTCATGCCGCAGACGCGCGGTTTCACCGTCGTCCGAAACGGTGACCCGGTGACGATCGAGAAGGTCGATGCAAGAGTGCGCATCCTCGACTCGACCGCGACAACCACACTCGAGATCTCTCTGCACAACGGCTCGGCCAGCCAGGCCGAGGCCGTGCTGTTGCTGCCCGTGCCTGATGGGGCTGTGGTGGGCTCGTTTCTCTTTGATGGAGCATCCGCTGAACCGACCGCGCAGGTCATGCGGCGCGATGAAGCCCGCCGACTCTACGACGCGATCGTCGCGCGGGTGCGCGATCCGGCTCTTCTCGAATTTGCCGGATACAACCTGGTCCGATCGAGCGTCTTTCCCGTTCCGGCAGGCGGCAACCAGAAAGTGCGCCTGACTTACGAGCACCTGCTGAGCGTCGATGGAGCCCGGGTGGACTACATTCTGCCGCGCAGCGAGTCGCTCGACCGCCAACACCCATGGAACGTGCAGGTGGACATGCAGTCCAAGCAGCCGATTTCCATGGTGTATTCGCCGAGTCACACGCTCGAAACGGAGCGCGTTTCGGCCAATCACCTTCGAGCGCATATCGCCTCGACCAGCACGCTTGATCCCGGCTCCTTCCGCCTTTCGTACTTGCGTGAGGTCAGTGGAATGACAGCCTCGCTCTACGCGTATCCCGATCCGAAGATCGAAGGTGGCTACTTCCTGCTCGTCGCGGGACTGCCGGTCGAATCAAAGACAGATCGGCCCAAAGTGAAGCGCGAAGTCATCCTCGTCATCGATCGCAGCGGCTCGATGGCCGGGCCCAAGATGGACCAGGCCAAGGCCGCGGCGCTCCAGGTGCTCGAGGGGCTCGATGATGGCGAAGCATTCAACATCATCGATTTCTCGACCACGGTCTCGATGTTCGCCAACCAGCCGGTTGAAAAGAACAGCAAAAGCACAGCCGCCGCTCGCGTTTATCTCGACATGATGCGATCGGGTGGCGGGACGAACATCCATGACGCACTGGTCGAAGCGCTCAAATCGCATGAGTCGACCGAAGGCCGCCTGCCTCTGGTGCTCTTCCTGACCGATGGACTGCCGACGGTGGGACAGACATCCGAAGTCGACATCCGCACCATCGCAGAAAATGGCAACCCTCAGCATCGCCGCATCTTCACGTTTGGCGTGGGCAACGATGTGAACGTCCCTTTGCTCGATCGTCTTTCTGACGTGACGCGAGCCGTGTCGGTGTACGTGCAACCCGAAGAAGATGTCGAACTGAAGGTGGCGCAGACCTTTCGCCGGCTCTCCGGACCCGTGCTGGCCAATGCCGTGCTCAATACGATCGACGACCGGGGTCAAGTGACAACCGGTGCCGCGGTTCGCGAGCTGATCCCCTCGGCTCTGCCCGATCTTTTCGACGGCGATCAGCTTATCGTGCTCGGCCAGTATCGACAGGCCGAAGCCGACAAGTCACCCATGCACTTCCGACTGGCCGGAGATTTCCTTGGCGAGCAGAAAAAGTTCGAGTTCGAATTTGACCTCTCATCGGCCACGACGCGCAACGCCTTTGTGCCGCGCTTGTGGGCAAGTCGGCGCATTGCCTATCTCGTCGACCAGATTCGCCAGGCGGGGGCGGCGTCGGTCGGCAGCATCACCAACAACACCCCGGTCTTCGATGACCCGCGTTACCGCGAGCTGGCCGAAGAAATCCTGCGGCTCTCGACCGAATTCGGCATCCTGACCGAGTACACCGCGTTCCTGGCAACCGAGGGCACCGACCTTTCCGACTGGAACAACCTTCAAGCCAACTGCAACATTAACCTTGACAGCCGCGCCGTCCAGCAGCGGTGGGGCAAGGGCGCCGTCAACCAGGGCATGAATTTCAACGAACAGAAGCTGCAGGCCAAACTGAATTACCAGAATGGCTTCGTGGATGACAAACTCAACCGCGTCGAGATTTCGGCGGTGCAGCAGGTCTGCGACCGCGCATTCTTCAAGCGAGACGGCTGCTGGATCGACTCGCAACTCATTACGCCCGGCGACAAACAGACTGACGCGATTGAACCTGATGAAACTGTGCAGTTTGGCAGTCCTGAGCACATTGCGATCCTCCAGGCACTGATCGAGCAAAACCGGCAGGGTGTGCTCTCACTCGATGGCGACATCATGCTCCGATTCAACGGCAGAAACATTCTCGTCCGCAACGTCCCGACACCATGACCCGTCAACCTGAGATCTCGATCCCTTAATACGGCGAAGTCTCAATCGTTTTCAAGGAGAACACCATGAATTTGCTTCGCACCACAAGCCTGGCTCTGCTGTCCGCCACCGCATTGGCCTTTGCCGCCCCGCCCCAAACCGCGCAGCAGGGTATCGGAGAAGATTTCATACCCCTTCGCGCCGAGTTCATTGGTCATCTGCCACCGATCATCCGTAATCCGCGCGAGGCGTCGCGTCGGACCGTCGAGCTGGCTATCTGTCTCGACACCAGCGGCAGCATGGACGGTCTGATCGAAGCAGCCAAACTCAAACTCTGGGACATTGTCAATGATCTGGCGCTGGCCACGCCGACGCCTCGCCTGCGCGTGGCGCTGTTGACGTATGGCAACGACGGACACATCGCAGAGGACGGCTGGGTGCATGTCGATTCGCCATTCACCGAGGACCTCGATGAAGTCTCGCGCCAACTCTTCGCGCTCCGCACCAACGGCGGGACCGAACTCGTCGGCCGGGTGTTGCGCGAAGCCGGCGAGCAACTCGACTGGACACCCTCTGACAGCACGCTCAAGCTCATTGTCGTGGCCGGCAACGAGTCGGCCGACCAGGATCAGACCTTTTACTATCCCGATGTGTGCAAGAGCCTGATTACGCGAGGGATAATGGTCAACGCGATCTACTGCGGCAATCCAGCCGATGAGATCGCGCCGGGCTGGCGCGAAGTCGCAGTCCTGGCGGACGGGCACTACGCCGCGATCGATCACAACAACGGCAACGTCGTCATCGCGTCGCCTTTTGACGACAAACTTGCCGAACTGAGCAGCACCATTAATACGACCTACCTGCCCTACGGCGAAAAGGGCGTTTGGGGCGCCATGAACCAGGCGGCGCAGGACTCGAACGCCCAGTCACTCAACACCGCCACTGCGGCACAGCGATGCGCCACCAAGGGTAGTGAGCTGTATTCAAATGTTGGCTGGGACCTGATCGATGCCTGCAAGCAGGAAGATTTCAAACTCGCGGAACTCAAAGACGAATCGCTGCCCGAGGCGATGCGCGGCATGACGCTCGAACAGAAGGTGGCCTACATCGCCGAGATGGGCAAGAAGCGCGAAGCGGTCCAGAAACAGATCGCCGACTTCTCTGCCAAGCGCCAGGCATATGTCAATGAGGAAATGAAGAAAAACCAGACCGATGCGGATCGATCGTTCGATACCGCGCTGCGGAGCGCGATCCGAGTCCAGGCCCAGAGCAAGGGCTTCAAATTCAAGCCGGATCCCGTTGTCGGTCCGCCATCGGATGTTCAGCCACAGCCGCAGGTGGACGAAGATCCGCAGGCAGAAGGTGAAGCCCAGGCCGAGGACCTGCTCGATTGCTGAATACCCAAGAACCCCTTTCGTTCGGGATCCTCTTCCCCCGAACTCGAGTGCGCGGCGTGGTGTCGAAGTGACGCCACGCCGCCGCCGCGCTCAAGGGCATTCGGGTCGGTGTGGCGACCAGGGCGGATGTATGATCTCGTACCCGGCGGAGACTGAGTCGTGACGCAGCCAACCGTGCTCGTAATTGAAGATGACACCTCAATCCGGCGCGGCCTGGTCGATGCGCTCCGCTATGCCGGCTACGAGGTGATCGAAGCGGCCGAAGGCAAACGCGGCGCCGCTCTCGCTGTGGAGGCGACCATCGATCTCGTCCTGCTCGACGTCATGCTGCCGGGCCGCGATGGCTTCAGCATCCTGGAGGAACTCCGTGCGGCGCGGCCCACGCTGCCCGTCATCATGGTCACAGCACGCGGCGGAGAGGACGATCGTGTGCGCGGCCTGGTCAATGGAGCCGATGATTATGTGATCAAGCCATTCAGCGCCCGCGAACTGCTCGCGCGTGTGGAGGCGGTGCTCCGCCGCAGTCCCGAGCGTCCCAGCGATGTGCAGAGGTTGCGCCTGGGCAACATGATCGTTCGACTCGATCGTGGTGAGGTAACGGAGGGCACGTCCTGCTGCGCGACGTTGTCGCAGCGCGAAACCGGCATTCTGCGATACCTGGCCGCCAATGCCGGTCGAGCGATCAGCCGCGATGAACTGCTCCATCGCGTATGGGGCATCGACCCGCGCGGGGTGGAGACGCGCACTGTCGACATGCACGTGGCGCGACTGCGCGAAAAACTCGCAGTGGGCGACGGCGCCATCGAGACGATCGTAACCGTGCGCGGCAAGGGGTACATGCTCAGTCGTGAAGTGGAGGTCGATCCATCATGACGGGTCGACAGAGCGTATGGTGGAAGTGGTTTGCCATCGGCGCGGTGCTGGTGGTGCTGGCGCTAGCCTGGGTGACCTCGGCGGTACTGGCTCTCGAGCGATCGGAATTCTCGGCCCGAGCCGATGCGCGTCGGCAGGAGGTGCTGCGCCTTGCCCTCTGGCGCATGGACTCATGGGTCGGACCACGGTTGGCTCGGGAGTCCGCCCGACCGTACTTCGAGTACCTCTCCTACTACCCGCAGGAGATGGCGTACACGCGCATGCTCACACCGATTGATGAGGGCGCCGTGCTTACGCCGTCACCGCTGCTCACCTTCCGCGAGCCGTTCATCACGCTGCACTTCCAGATTGACGCCGCCGGAAACCTGAGTTCGCCGCAGGTGCCCACCAGCAACCACCGCGACCTGGCGGAATCGACAGTGCTGACGTCAGAGGAAATCCGCGGCTGCAGCGCAGTGCTCGATCGAATCCGCCAGTTGATTGATGCTACGGCGATTCGAGCGCAGGTTGTCGCAGCGGAGCGCAACCTGGCCATGACGCCCGAACCGCCCCTGGCGCAGTCGTACCAATCGCAGAAGAGCATCGAGGGCGGCTACCAGCAAGCGCAGACGACGTGGTCCAACATGGAGCAGGCCAAGCGCGCCGCACGCAACGCTCAAAGCAACGAGGTATATCAGGCCAGCGCGCAGCAGCTTGACAAAGGGACATCGCCTCAGCAGATCGAGACCGGGAGCAATCTGCCGCTTGTGGCGCTCGACAAGTCGGACACGGTGCACGTGGGCGCCTTCGTTCCCATTTGGATGGATAGTGAGACGCGCGAGCCAGAATTGATGTATCTTCGCCAGATTCACGTCGGCCCCGACGACCATCTTCAGGGGTTCCTGGTCGACTGGTCGCGACTGCGCGCCGCGCTGATTGAGGAAGTGGCGGACATCATGCCTGAAGCCAGGCTCGTGCCGCGCGCCGAACCGCTGGCAGTAGCTGCGGACTCGCCCTCCATGGACCTCGCCACGGTCCCGGCTCGCATTTCCGGTTTGACGCCCGTTGCCGTGTCGATTGACGCGCTCACCCCTACGCGGCTGGCGCTGCTGATTGTCTGGGCCGTTGTACTGGTGGCGCTGAGCGCCGGGGGAATGATGCTCCACGCAAGCCTGCTCTATGGCCAGCGGCGCAGCGACTTTGCCTCTGCCGTCACCCATGAGCTGCGGACGCCGCTGACGACGTTTCGACTCTATTCCGAAATGCTCGCGGATGACATGATTGCCGACCCCGCGCGCAAGCGCGAATATCTTGAGACGCTGCGCAGCGAATCCTCTCGCCTGGCCCGCCTCGTTGAAAACGTTCTCGCCTATGCGCGCCTCGAAGAAGGACGCCAGCGCACGTCGCCGTGCGAAGTGAAAGTGAAGTCGCTGCTCGACGAAGTGATTCCCCTGCTTTCGCGACAGGCCGCCGATGGCGACATGAAACTGAGCATTACAAATGAAGTCGCGGAGAACGAGATCGTCCTTGCCGACCGCGATAGCGTGAGCCGCATACTCACCAATCTTGTGGACAATTCATGCAAGTACGCAAACGGCTGCGCCGATCGGACCATCGACCTGCACATCACTCAGAGTGCCGGTCGGGTGCAGATGACGGTGCGCGACCACGGTCCGGGGGTGAGTTCCAACGCCGCCGGCCATCTCTTTGTGCCCTTTCATCGCGGAAAGGGTGCCCGCGAAGTTGCCGCCGCCGGTGTCGGGCTTGGACTGGCGTTGTGTCGGTCGCTGGCGCGCGATATGGGTGGTGATCTCCGCCTCGCCCAGTCCCCTTCGAACGATGGGGCCTGTTTTGTCCTTGAGATTCCCATCGGGGCGCCCGCAGTCTGATCACTGCGATTCAGGTACTGCCCGCACCGGTTGTCCGCGCCGGGTCCCGTCTACCATCGTCCATGCCTCCCCCAGCCACGCTCGACAGACTCGAGGCGCCGACGGTTCCGGCGGCCCCGGTCGGCGGTCCTTCAGTCCCAATCCCGGGTCCCGTCGCGGCAGCGCGCGCGCCGAGCGTAACGGCTGTTCCGTCACGTCTGGCGGCGCTCTTCGCTGCACACGTCGTCGTCGACTGCTTCTCGATGACGGTCTTGCCTCTGCTCTCCGTGCTCGAAGGTCGCATCACGATCAGCCAGGGGCAGGGCGCCGCACTTCTGGCAGTCGGCTCGCTCTGCAGCGGCCTGATTCAGCCCGTCGTCGCAGCCGCCAGTGACAAACACAACACCCGGATCTTCGGCCCCCTCGGTCTGCTCGCTGCCGCTATCGCACTCTCGATGCTGGGATTCGTCGGCACCTACGCGCAACTGCTCCTTCTTCAGGCCGTCGCCACTGCCGGTATCGGCGCGTTCCACCCCGTCGGCGCCTCGGCCATGGGCCAACTCTCCGGCCGTCGACGCTCCATCGGCGTCGCGGTCTTTTTTACCGGCGGGATGATCGGTTCGACGATGGGCAGTCTGCTCGTGCCCGCGCTCAATGAGCACTACGGCCTGCGCTCGCTCTTGTGGTTCATCGTCCCGGGCTTTCTTGGCGCACTCGTACTCTGGCTGGCGATCGGCGCCATTCCACACCGTCATGTCGAGGCGGGCGATCGCGCCGCCGCCCTCTCGCCTGCCGAAGTGCGCCGACGGTGGATCTCCGTGGCCATCCTCTACGTCGGCAACATCATCCGGTTCACCGTTAACCAGGCCCTCGTGACGCTCGTCGTGCGCTGGGCCGAAGCCATGACCCTCCGCGCCAGCGGGGTTGCAACGCTCGACACGGCTTTGCGCGCCGAATCATCCATACTCAACGGACGCATGCAGGCCGCCATGGCCATCGGCATGGCGGTCGGCGGCTTGCTTGGCGGCGCGGTTGTGCGACCCGGCCGCGAGAAACGCGTACTTGTCGGTTCAGCGATCATCGGCGTGCCCGCGATCGTCTGTCTTCCGCTCGCTACGCCTTGGATCGCCCTCGCAATGGCGATGTGTGCCGGCGTCGGCTTTGCCTCCGCGACACCCGTTTCGATTGCAGTCGCTCAACGTCTGCTGCCGCATCGCACCAGTCTCGCGTCGAGTCTGATGATGGGCGGTGCGTGGGTGTTTGCCGCCAGTGGTCCGCTGCTGGCGCAGGGATTCATCGGAGTGCTGGGGCTTGGCGGCGCGTTTATCGCCATCGCCGTCCTACTGGGCGTTTCCGGTGCGATCACCTTCCTGCTCTCCTCGCAGTTGCTGCTCGAAACAGCAATCGAATAGCAGCGCAGATCAGTTGCGGGCTGAGTTGGAAGTGATGTCTGACAAGCACCAGCGATACGAGCGCATTTCACACCGGGTCAAATCATTCTGACGCGGTGCCGAGCGCCGTCATGGCGGACGTCGCATCCATGTCGTCAAGGAGCATGCGCATCGCAACGATATCGGCTTCGTCGATGTCGCCGTCATCGTCAAAGTCGCTGCTCGGGTCATAGTTGCGCGATGTGAGATCGGCGCCGAACGCCGCTTCGATCATGTCAAGATCGTTTGCATCGACCATCCGATCTCCATTGACGTCCCCACGCGCTCTCAGTCGCACCAGTACATTCAATGGCTCGCACGACCAGTTGCCAGTCGGTTCAATGCCAACGATGTTGAGTCGCAACACGCCCTGCGACAGCCCGGACTTTTCGTAGATGAACTCGCGCGGCCCGACCCGCTGCGCTTCATTGCCGGCGTCCAGCGAGAGCAATGGATCGCCCGCCACATCGCCAAGCAAGTGCATGTGCTCAACCGTGCCATCGAGTGACATCAGCGAAAACGCATAGTGATCATTCGTGATGACCGGCAGCTTTTCACTTGCCGCTGCGATCGGGTTAGCGGCGCCAATCGGCGGCCGAACCAGGTCGAGATAAATCGGCGCCTTGAAATCGCGGTAGATCGCGCTGCCGTCATTGGGATCGCGCCGGCGGAACGCGCGAATTGTGAGAAAGTTCATTCCTTCTGGAAGGCGCATCCCGTTGATCGACTGGATGTACTCACCATCTCCACCGCCATAAAGCGGGCTGCGCTTCTCGACGAACTGCTGAAAGCCGTAGGTCACGTCGTTGTCCGGATTCGTGCTCGCAAACCCTTGGCCCGTGAAATCAACACCGCCGTTGAAGCGGAAGATCGCGTTGTCGCCGTCGGCCTCAACATCGTGACCATAACCCGGAATGACGACTTGTTGAGTGCGCAGCTTCACCTTGAATGTCGGCGTGCGAATCACCGCCACGGGGCTCAACCGCTTGGAACCATTGTCGAACGAATTGCCCTGCTGGTACGGCTCAGGCTGAAGGATCTTGTCCACGTGAGTGAGGATCAGGTTTCCCGTCGGCGTCGCCGGGCCGTAAACGACATAGCCGCTGTTGTGCTGACCCTGTCGCGAAACATTGCGGGGAATGGTCAGCGTCACGCGCCGGTTGCCGTCAACCACGACATGCGACGGGATGCGATTGTCCGGATCGATCAGGCTGTTATCCGCATTGCCGGTGAGTTCGATCAGAGGCGTGCCCGGCAGGAAGGCCGTTTGCACCGTGACCGTATCCACGCCGGAATCGAGGCGGTTGTTTAGCGCCACAAGCAGATTGGCGCTGCGTTCGTAGACCAGCAGTTCCTTTGTGAGGTACCGCTCGATGTAGTCACCGCGTCCATGAGTGCCGGCAATGTTGGCCAGTGTGGCGATGGTCTCGCCGTACATCCCGCCGAGCGCATCGCCTCGCCCATCTGCTGGAAACTGCCGGTTGTTGCCGAACTGCTTGGCGTTGAAGTAGACAATCGACCGGCCGGGCAAGAGCAGGCTGTACGCGTGCGCCACGTTGCTCAGATCAGGCCCGCCGCTGTCGTGACTCTGCACAAAGCGCACTCCTGCGCTGCCGTCCATCAGGCCGTTGTCCGCCTTGTCGACCGGGCGCGACACGATACTCCGCCAGTCGTTGGTGAACCCGTTGAGCGTGAGGGTCTCGCGCATTGCAAAGTACAGGCTGAAGTCGAGCACATCCCGATTGGCCACCCCATCGCGCCTCCGGTAACTGAGCAGCTTGCCCAGGTCGCCGTCGAACACCTCGCCGAAGCTGAAGGGATTGAGTCGAGATCCGTTGAGCATCACTCGGCCGCCGAGGTACGTCGCATTGTCGAAGTACTCGTCGAAAAACCAGTTTGGGATGTGCTTCATCGCGTCGACGCGAAAGCCGTCGAAGCCCGCGACTTCGTTCATCCACTGCGTGTAGCGGAGCAGCAACCCCGTGGCGTTCTCGACGATCGGGTCACCAGTCTCAGGTCGCCGCGTGTTGAAACGATACTTCGTCACGCGCTGGCCTGTGAAGGGGTTGGTGAAGCTGATTGAGTCGCCTTGCCGGTCCGGGTAGAAGCGCGTGTTGGCGGGATCGGGGATGTCGGCCAGTCGACCGAACAACGGCACGTGCCCCGGCGGAATGTTGCGCGGATCGTTCGGATCAACCGGATGACGGATGTACTGCAGATCCGATTCCTGCGCAATGTCGATCAGACCTGCCAGTCGCATCTCCAGATCGCCGCCGGCGTTCGGATCATGAAAGTCACCGTACGGAAAGAAAGGGGCACTGATCACGAACCCCGGATAGTCCCCGGCGTTGTAAAACCCGTTCAACCCATTATCAGAAAAGCCATTGTGATTGAGAAGCAGGTCGGCATACGTCAGAATGCCGGCCCGGTGCGCCATGCGGTTGAACTGTGCCACGCCGTCGGCAGTGCCATACAGCGTGCGTTTCTCCGCTCGACCGAAGTCGAAGCGATCGTAAACGTCATACCCGACGCTCGAGTCGCCGCTGTCGGCTCGACCGGGCGGCGGCACCCAGATTCCGCGGTAGTCCGCCCGCCAGATGTCCGGCATCCGGTGATCCAGGTTCTCCCACGGACTTTCAAACATCTGAAGCAGGACGCAGCTGTCCCCATCGTTGGCGGAGGCGAGTGCAGGGGAGGGCCAGAGCGCACCGAACAGTGAAGCGCCAAGGAGAAGCAACGATCCCCTCCCCTTGCAGTAAACGCGCGCGTTGAATTGGTCCGGTGCGATCATGCGATGACGCTCCAGTTCACGTTTCGCGATAGAACTGCCACGCAATCGTCAGCGCGGCCAGCCGATCTCAGATGCGACGACGACGCGAAGTAGCGGCTATTCCGCCTAGGCCCAGCAGCGCGAAGGCTGAAGGAGCCGGGATCGTGAAATACTGCAGGCCATCGATCTGGCTGAAGTCAACAAATCGGGGCTCGCCGAGGTTGTCCAGTCCACCAAGGCCGCCAAGCACTTGGTTGGCCAGGTAGTCATGCCCGCCACCATTGATAAAAGCCATGACGTTGAACGACCCGGCTGGAGCGCCGATTGCATTGAGATTGATGGCCAGCTCGATGCCGGTGAACACACCATCGCCATTGCCAAGGCCATTGCCACCGTCGACGCCGCCCGTGTTGCTGTTGTTGATCGTGACGCGAATGCCATCGGGATTGTCACCCCCATTGAGCGTGCCGTCGGTGCCGGCGCCGCCTTGTCCGAGGTAGCGCCCGATGCCGCCACCACCGGTCAGAACCTGAGCCCAGTTGGAGAAGAGGCCGTAGTTGCCGCCGCCGATGTCACCGCCGGTGACGGTCATGTAGAAGTCGGCTTCGAAGCCGTTGTCAAATCGCATGCCGTTTCCGCTGCCGTCATTGCCCATGCGGTTCAGGCCATTGAAGTCGACATCGGGGTTGTCGCCGCGCAGCTGGTTCTGACCGCCTGCTGTCGTATCAAAGAAGAGCTCGAGCTTGTTGTAGTTGGACTCGAGATTGCCGGTCAGCATGAGGTAGAGCGTGCCATTTTGCACGCGGGCATACGCGCCATCAAGCTCCGAGCCGTTCGCCCAATCGATGAGTCCGAGGTTGCTGTCGCCGAACCCCGTCTGATTGTTCTGGATGGCCAGCGCCGATCCATACGAGCCATCTCGCGTGCCGTCGATGATGGGATCGGCCATGGCGGCTGACGCGATCACGAGCATGCCCGCCGCTGTCATCCCGACCTGTCTTGCAATTGTCATCTTTCTCTCCTTGTGAATGGTAATCCGGCAAGGCCCCTTCAGCACTTGCCGCATCGGTCTGATCGTACTCCCAAAAGCCTGCACGAGGCGTCAACCACGTGCAGGCGTCGAACCTGAGAAGGAGAATCGCAGTCAGATCACGGAATCGCCGCCACATTGCTGACGTTGCAGGATCCGCCTTCGACAAGCTGGAGAACGCCGCCGCAGGCTCCGCTGGAGGCGTTGCCCTGCAGACTCCCCGAGCCGCTCTGGCCGGTGCTGAAGAAACCCGGGGGATCGATCATGCGCACCTGGCCTGCGACGCCGAGCCGCGTCCCTGCACAGGGATTGCCGTTGGGGATGGTTGTGCTGCCGGTTCGAGCACCAAAGACAATGGCCTGCTGCACGCGAGGCGTTGCGCCGGACCATTGCACTCGTACCATACCCGGGCATGAGCCGCTCAGCGCCAACACGTAGTCGCCGCCACCCTGGCGAAGCGTGACATACTGGTCGCCCTGGATGGTCGAAAGGTCAAACACCCGCGGCTCGCCGGCGTTGTTGGCTCCGAACGGATGCCCGCCGACGATCTGGCTGCTGATGAAGTCGTGGCCCGTGCCGTTGATGAATGCCACGATGCGAATGTCACCACTTGGATTGGCAAGCGCCGCCATCGGGATGCCGATTTCCCAGCCGGTATCGACAATGGCCGCCGCGTTGGGATCAGACTCCGTATCCGTGACACCCGCGATGTTCGAGTTGTCCACGGTGGCGAGGAAGCCGAACGGGTCGTTCCCATCCGACAGGAATCCAAGACCGTTGGTTCCCTTGCCAAGGTAATACGCAACCTGCCCGTCGAGATCGCAGTAGTTGGCGTACACCTCGGCTCGCTCGGTGTTCGGGTCGTAGTTGCCCGTCGTGACGCCGATCCAGTAGTTGACGGTGAAGGCAGTGTCAAAGCCCAGGCCAGGACCGACGACGCCATTGTTTGGATCGCTGTTTTCACCCATCCGGTTCAGGCCGTTGAAATCGATATCCGGATTGTCGCCGCGCAGCGGGTTCTGTCCCGAACCCTGCGTTGTATCGAGGAAGATGTCCAGCTTATTGAAGTTCGTCTCGAGGTTACCCGAGAAGCACAGAAAGAGCATCGGCTCATTGAAGATATCGACGCCGAACTTCGCTCGCACTGCGTCGATCTCCGACCCGTTGGCCGCGCCGATGCTGGGATCGTTGTTGTCGCCGAATCCCGTTGGATTGGTGCCGTTGGTCCAGAGCAGGACATCGTATTCGGTGGTCAGGCCGGTGCCGTCAACATTGACCGTCTGGCCAAGCGCTGTGGCGCTGGCAAGCGCCGCGAGAACCGAGGCGCTGAACAAGTGGGTGTGCCGTCTCATCTTTTCCTTCTCCTTCAAGAGGTGCGGTTCGGAGGTCAACGGGCAGTCGGCTCACCGATGCCTCGTTGCGATACCTTGGTTCAGTCGATCGTGTGAATCTGCTCGTTGCTCGAGCGGTTGCTTTGCTGCGTGCCGCGCAGTTTGTCAATCGTGTCGTAGATGCCCAGAATGTCGTCGTTCGCCACCCATGAGCCGTGGCCGTCGTTGAAGAACACATTGCCGCCGGCCGAACCGTGGTTGTCTTCGTCGAAGTACCCCTTCTGACCCTGGCGATCGAACGCCTTGGTGCCAAAGTCGCTCCAGTTCGTCTCATCGGCGAACACGGCAAGGGGTCCCGGTTCATCGCTGCGCAGCCCGGCAATGTAGAGGTACGAGATGTTGAACCAGCTCACGCCCGGCTGAGTGGCCAGATTGTTCGGATCGCCCTCGAGCAGCACTTGTGCGGTCGGCTGGCGCACGCCGCCGCGATAGGCATTGTCGGTGTTGTCAAGCTTGTCCGCCGGGCACAGCAGCATCGCCCCGTCATTGACATAGCCCTTCATCACCGGCTTGGTTGTGCCGTCGCTATACCGCCCGCGCGGCGAAGAGTAGTTGTACAAATTGAAAAAGCCCGACAGCCCACCGTATTCGTGTTGACCTTCTTCACGGTCATAGACCGGCTGGCTGTTTGCGTCTTTCCACGGCACCATCGGGTACCAGTTCTTGAAATCATCGCTGTAGATCTGGAACGACTGACCCATCTGCCGCACGTTCGACAGGCAGCCGGTTTGGCGAGCCGCCTCGCGCGCCCGACTCAACGCCGGCAGCAGCAGGCCAATGAGTAGCGCGATGATGGAAATGACGACGAGCAATTCAATGAGGGTGAACCCGGCGCGGCGCAGAACGTCGGCGCGTGCGGGCTGAGCACTGTGGACTCGGTTGAACCGAACCATTCTGATGCCTCCTGCGGGCCTCCCCGGAGGGGGTTGGGCAAGCCCGCGGGTAAACTGGTTTACCTCCACCAACCATACATTACCTCAGGTTTCTCCGGCTGACGTCGGATACTCGCCATTTTCTGTGAAAAAGTGCAATTTTCTCCTCCGCGCAATTTCGCCCGATTTCCCGGATTCTGCTACCATTTGCCCCGAAATCGGGTAAACTGTTTTACTAAAGGCCCCAGCGCCCACGTGTGAGCCAAAAACGCACCATGGCCAAATCCCGTCCCAGCATCCGCGATGTCGCCCGTGAGTCCGGGGTCAGCCCGACCACCGTCTCGCTCATCATCAACCAGGTCGATGAACGCATCTCCTCCGCGACCCGATCGCGGGTGCTCAAGACGATCGATCGGCTGCAGTACAAGCCATCGCGCCTGGCTCAGGGGTTGCCGTCCAAGTCGAGCAAGACGCTCGCGATCATCCTGCCTGATCTGCATATGGCCTTTGCCGACGCGTACTTCGGCGAGATTATCTCGGGCATCTACGACCACGCCGCCGAGCAGGACTACCGCATCACCCTCGAGGTCGCCCGGCGGTCGTTCGTCCGGTCGAAGCGTTACCTCAACATTCTCGATGATTGCTCCGTCGACGGGCTGCTCTTCCTCGGCGCCACCGAAGAGCACCGCTGGCTTGAAGACTGCTCGGGCAGCGATCGGCCGCTGATCATCGTCAACAACCGCTTCCCCCAATGGGATCTCGATTCGATCCTCTGCGATTACCCGATGGCCGGCCGGCTCGCTGCCGACCACCTCTTCGCGCAGGGGCATCGACACATCGGCATGGTGTGCGGCCCGTCGGCCAAGGTCTACACCGCCGACGAACTCACCAACGCGTTCATCGATCGACTCGCAGAGCACGGCGTGGCCATTCGCGATCGCCTCGTGGTCGATGGTGAATTCAACGTCGGCCCCGGCCAGCGCGCCGCCGCCCAACTGCTCGCGACCGAACCCAACCTCACCGCGATCTTCTGCGGCAACGACAAGATGGCGCTGGGCGCGTACCAGGCCGCCCGCGCGATGGGGCGGCACGTCGGCACCGATCTCTCCATTGTCGGCTGCGACGATCTGCCCGCCGCCGCCACGGCCGACCCGCCCATGACGACCGTGCGACTCAACTACTACGACCTCGGCGTGGCCGCCTGCGCCCGGATGCTCCGCCGCCTCGGCCTGGCCAGGAGCAACGGCAACGCGCAGAAGACGGCCGACGCCGCGAAGGCCGCCGGCCCCTCCAATACTGATGCGAAGGCGCCAGGCGCAGCGGTTCCCGCCAAGACGCATCGCCACGTCCTGCCGCCCGCCGGCCGCATCCCCGTTCGACTCGTCGAGCGGCAGTCGGTCGTGTCGCTCAACGTCTAGACCAACTCGCGCCTTCGTCTTTCGTCACATGGTGCACGAACCCAGCCAGGCAAGGCTTTGCCCGGGCGTTGCGTTTCGTGCTTGTTTTTCAGGGATTTCCTCGCTCACGCTTCGGGCTGGTGGGCCAACACTCCTCGCTCACGCGTCGGGCTCGTCGATGCGAAGAACCCGCTTGTTTGCACGCGTCCTTCGACAGGCTCAGAATCGTCGACGGCTCATTGTGCGTCAGCCTTTGACCGCGCCCATCTGGATGCCGCGCACGAGGTGCTTCTGGAAGAGGACGAACAGCACGACGAGCGGGATCATCGCCATGAGGCTCGCGGCCATGAGCAGGGGAATGTCCGTGCCGTAGTCGTCGGAGAACGCCAGCAGGCCGATGGGCAGGGTGCGGAGGTTCTCGCTCTTGATGAGCACGAGCGGCCAGAAGAACGAGGAGTAGTTGCCGATGAAGGCGAAGATCGCCAGCGTGATCAGACCCGGCCTCGTGAGTGGGAGGATCACATCCCAGAACAGTCGCCAGTACCCGGCCCCGTCGATGGTCGCGGCCTCGTCGAGGCTGGTGGGGATGGTGATCATGAACTGACGCAGCAGGAAGGTGCCAAACGCGCTGAACGCGGCGGGGATGATCAGCCCCGAGTAGGAGTTGTACATGTTGAGTTTCAGAATGATGGCGAAGTTGGGCACCATCAGAACCGCGCCGGGGATCATCATCGTCGCGAGGTAGAGCAGGAACACGCGATCGCGGCCGGGCCAGCTGATGCGCGAGAAAGCAAAGGCCGCCATGGCGCTGGTGATGACCTGGAGGATCGTCACCCAGCCGGCGACGAGGATGCTGTTGAAGAAGTAGACGCCGAGGGGCACGCGATCGAACGCGGCGGCGAAGTTGGACCAGCGGACGTCGCCGGGCCACATGGTGCGCGAGACGAGGTCGATGTCGGCGTTGGTCGTCAGGCTCGCGGCGAGCTGCCAGCCGAAGGGCAGCAGGAATGATGCGGCGAGCATGACCAGGGCCGCCATGACCAGCGAGCGGAAGAGGACGGATCGCGATTGCCCGGCGGTGTCGGACATGGCGGATCGTAGGAAAGTCATTCACCACGGAGTCACGGAGGACACGGAGCGAGAGAGGGGGATTGGGTTCAGATCGGACAACAATCCGGCTTCAGATCCGGGTCGTCATCAACGCCAGATCAAGATGGATTTCTCCGTGTTCACCGTGTCTCCGTGGTGAGTGGTTTTTTGCCTGTGCAATTGGCGTGCCGCGCACAAAGACGCACGCTTTTGCCGCGCGCCGGCGCTCGGCGAGGGGTGAAAAGTCACTATGCGTGTGCGCTGTCTGGCGCTTATTCAGCCCAGCTTGACTTTTGGTCATCACTTTTGGAGACGAATCAGGAATTTTCGAGAATTTCACTTCGCCGATCGGGGGGTGGTCGGAACTTTTCGCGCGTTTTTCAGAGGCAGCGCGCACGAAGCGCATCCGACAGCAGCGCACATGTGTGCGTAGGGGATCGGCCCGAGTGCGGCGCGATTCGGGTGAGCGCGTATGTGTGCGACGGTTCGGCGCGCGTGCTGGTGCGCGCCATCTTGCGCGCTGCGTCGCAGTGTCGCGCGCGCGACGGCGCGTGATCGCGGTTTGCGGTGTCGGGAGGGGTGTTTAGTGTTGGTTTGCGGCGGTGCGCCGGCGCGCGGGGCGGATCGATGGCGGAAGATGGCCGGCTCGGACGGTCGAACTTCGCAAGTCGAGGCGGATTGGGGGCTTGGCGATCGACGCGGGGTGGGATCTCGGAGAGTTGGGAGAGTAAACCAGTTCACCGCGCTTTGTGCGCGATCATGGCTCTTGACACTGGAATGCCAGCTTCAGGTCATGCACAAACAGATTGCCTCGCCGTGGGCGTAGCGTGATCAAGGAGCACGTCACATCGCCCCCGTTCCCTTTGGCTCTCAATTGCCAAAACTCCCAAGCCGAACCAACTCGCCCAAGGAGCGTCCCAGTCCATCAGGTCCAGGAAACAGCGACAGTGCTGTGATGTTCAAACGACGCAGACGACGCAAGAAGTCAGGCTTTGCGGTCCTTGGAACCACGAACTTGAAGGAATGTGCGACGCCATTTTCACCAGGCAATTGGCCACCGATGGCATCGGCATGATCGGCCATGATGTTCGTACAGAGCGTGAACAGTCCTTGCTGCCGGGACATTCGTTCGGAATATCGCTCGCTGGAGACGACCGAGACGTGTGGAGGGGCCGTGGGAGAGTCGAACATCGAGCGTAGCTTCGGGTCTACTGTTGCATTCTCACAGCCGAATTGCTGAGACATTCTTCGGCGCAGTTCGTTGACCGCGAAGCCCCATACGACACCATCATGCTCCCAATCGCGCTCCACCGCAAAGTAAAGTGCAACGTAGGGAGAAAGGGACCAGTCAAGCAATCTCGTTGGCGCGCCGTAATGCTGCATCCATGGCCACCATGCGACTGTCCCCTGAATTGGCTCGGAAGGCGAGATCGCATAGAGATGTTCGTGCGCAGCGAACTCTGTGGATATTCTCCGTTCGATGTCAAGGGCCCGCTCCACCGCTAGTTTGGACAACATAACTAGACGCAACAGTGATGGTCTTAGAGAGAATTGACAATTAGACTGGCCCCTAAAGGCGTTCCCAGAGGTCGAGCCATCGCCGCAAGCAATCTCGGCCAGATTGACAAACGTCGCCCAATCCGGCGTCACTCTTGTCCACCAAGAACCAAGCGGTGCCTGTGAAGCACTTTCCATCGCAGACTATCCCTCGTTACTCGCCATGGCATGGATCGCTAAGCGACGCCTCTCGAACCGTGGGTCACATTCCAAGATACGAAAAACTCCGGGTACGGTAGGGACGGCTGTGTTCGACGGAGCGTCCGCACTCTTGCTGATACGTTAGGCAGAATTGGGATCACAGCTTGACTCTGGCCAATCGCCGCGAGGCCGCATGTGGTGTCCCTTCGTCTAGAGCGAGAAGTCCAAAGCGATGGAAAGCTCAAACTGCAGTAGGCGAGGGAGCTAACTGGCAGTGGACATCGCAGGGGACCCAGCCCGCTTTTTGAGCTGTTCAAAGCGACTTTTCAAGATTCCCGCGCATTTCGGTTGACGGCGAGATTGGCCGATAGCATAATCAAACGGGCCTACCTGTCCGAAGTCCCACGCTCCGCGTGGGGTACCCATTAGGACTGGCGGGCCTTTTTCATTTTTGACGCTTGGTCAGTGAAGCGTCGAATTCGTGGTCATTGGGAACGAACGCCCAGTGTCGGTAGGGCTGAGTCCATCGCTCTTCCGGTGTCCCACCTGTCGTGATGCCTGTGTTGAAGTTTGGCCGCAGCAGCAGGATGCGGCCGCGAATGTGGTTGTAGAGCTTTTCCTTGGCGATGGTGCGGCGGCCCCTTCTTGAGCTTCCCTTCGGCTTCACCTTGTGCTGATCGTTGAGGCGGAATGCCATCGCTCCGAGCACAATGTCGAGGCATTGGAGAATGACATGCTCGTGTGATCGGACTTCCGTGAAGTCTTCGGGCCGAATAGCCAGCTTGGATTTGCGGAACTCGCGCGATTCGTTGAGTCCGAGGATGTATCCTCGAAATCGGGCAACCTGCTCGCCCGTATCTGGAAACTGATCGAAATAGGCTCGAAGCGCAACCGGATCGGGGCGGTCGGGCATGAAGCCGAATCCAAAGGCATGCTTGATGAACTGGTAGTAGAGGATGTAGTAAGCCTGTTCGATCTGCATTTCGGTCAAGCCGACTGGCTTGCGGGCATTCTGGCGAAACATCACGCGAAGTTTGACGTTGCCGGTAGCGATCTCGTCAAAGAACGCATCCATGATGGCGATGTACTTGGACAGGTACTGATCGGTGACGCGTTGCCACTTGATCTCCTGGCAAAGGTTCAGTGACAACTTGGAGGCTGCAAGACGCCGGGTGACCTTTTCAAGCTGGGATGCTGCGACCAATGCGCCGCCGTAGAAATTGGAGTAGTACCGACCATCCTTGATGGACTCATCGCAGTAGAGGATGTATTCGCGTTCGTGAACTGGCATTGATTGTGCCAGTGTACGCATGGGGTGGGGCTGGGCGGCATGATTGGCAGGACCAGGCTTGGATCAGGCTTGGATCAGACAGTCAACTTGGTGCGAGTTTCGCCATCAGCACGGCCGCGAGGTCAGACTGCATCCAGTCCTCCGCGATGCGGCCGTCTGAGATTCGGGTGATGAACAACTCAGTCCACTGCACGCGCTTGCCGGATGGGGGAATTTGTTTCAGTTGGGCCTTGTGCGTGCCGGTCAGGGTGCGTTGCCAGGCGATGGTGTCTTTTGACTCGTGGATGATCTCGATCTTCTTGACGCGGAGGTCGGGGATTGCTTTGCGGAGTTCCTTGAGCCAGCGTTTGATGAAGGCGTGGCCTTTGTGGGTCTTGTCGCCGGCGTGGGCGACGTAGTCCTTCGCGAAGAAGTCGGGGATCGCGGCGAAGTTGCCCTTGGTGAGCAGTTCGTCGTTGGCGCGGCGGATGAGGGTTTCGAGTCTGGTTGGCATGGGGTTCCTCGCTTGCGAATCAGCCGATCGTATGGATTCACCCCCACCCCGACCCTCCCCCGCAGAGCCGGAGGAGGGGAGTGGATTCCTGCCTTCGCAGGAATGACGGGATGCGCGCGGGGTGGGGGTGTTGGCGGGTTTTCGTGGATGGGGGAATGACCGGGCATCCTTCGACGTGACTCAGGACTTGCAGTGGCTAGGCCCGGGCGTTGGGGGATCCTCGCTTACGCTTCGGGCTCGCGTTGGGCGCCGGCTCGTTCGTACGGGCGGGACGCCCGTGCCACCGTTGCGACATCACTCGGTGATGACGTTGATGCGGCGGATCTTCTGGCGCTTGACGATCTGGGCGAGGCTGGTCAGGGCGGCGACGGCTTCGCGGATGACGAGTTCATCCATCTTGGAGATGTGACCGTCGCTGATCGCGGCGATGGCTTCGGCGCATTCGCGCACGGCGTTGACGGAGGCGGCTTCGATGGTTTCTTCGCGGATGAAGTAGCCGCCCATCTCCTGGCAGATGAGATCGAGGATGCGGTCGCCGACTTCGGGGTCGCAGCACGAGAGGCTCTTGATGAGTCGGTCGATGGGGTTGGGCTGCGCGCCGCTGAGGATGCGATTGACCTGGCGAGTGGAGAGGCCCATGCCCGAGGAGAATCGCTTGACGCCGACGCTGTCGACGAGGGCGCGGAAGGCCTGGGCTGGGACGTCGATGTGGTCGAGTTCGTCGTTGGGTTCGGGCATGGGGGATCGGGCGTGTGAATCGGGTGGAAGAAGGTTGCGATCTGAGCGGCAGCATGCTTGATAGCGATTGAGAGGCACTGGATCAAGGGGGGCGCGGGAGAAAGGGGTGAGGGAGTGACGAAGAGCAACGCCGAGGCATGGCTATGGCTGGGCTTTGGGCCTGGGCGTTGGCGTGAACGGCGAGGTTGTTGACCTTGCAGCTGATCGGTCGAGTATTGTGGCATGAATACCCCCTGGGCGATACTGCGGCAGATTGTGATGCATCCCACGCGGGTGATGATCGTGGATGACCAGCGGTCGTGGCGGGGGATCGACCTGCTGGTGGGGGCGCTGCACGTGGCGGCCGAGGTGGAGCGGGTGAGCGAGTCGCGGCAGGTGGGGATCCTGCTGCCCACCGGCGGGCTGTTTCCGATGGCGGCGCTGGGGGTGTGGCTGCTGGGGCGGACGGTCGTGCCGCTGAACTACCTGCTCAAGCACTCGGACCTGCAGTACGTGGTGGATGACTCGGAGATCGATGCGCTGATCACGGTCGGGCCGATGCTGCAGTTTGTGGGCGCCGCGCCCAAGGGGCCCAAGCTGATCCGGCTGGACGCGATGAACTTCAAGCAGATGCCGACGTTGCGCTGGCCGCGCTGGGTGGGGAGCGACGAGTTGGCGGTGCTGCTGTATACGTCGGGCACGAGCGGCAAGCCCAAGGGGGTGATGCTGTCGCACGGCAACATCGCGGCGAACATCGAGCAGTGCATGGAGTGGGTGGACTTTGACGAGCGCGATGTGATCCTGGGCGTGTTGCCGCAGTTTCATGTTTTTGGTTTGACGGCGTTGACGCTGCTGCCGCTGTGTCATGGGCTGAAGGTGATCTTCACGGCGCGGTTCATGCCGCGCAAGATCGTGCAGCTGATCAAGCGGCACCGGCCGACGGCGTTTATGGGTATTGCGTCGATGTACACGGCGCTGCTGAACGTGAAGGAGCAGACGGCGGAGGACTGGAAGAGTCTGCGGTTTGTGGTGTCGGGGGGCGAACCGCTGCCGGACGCGATTTCGCAGGGGTTTCGCGAGAAGTTGAGCGTGGTGCTGAACGAAGGGTTCGGCATGACGGAGACGAGCGCGGTGAGCCACTGGTGTCGGCCGAGCGAGACGCGGCGGCACAGCGTGGGGCGGGCGCTGCCGCGCATTGAAGTGAAGATCGTAGCGGCGGATGGGCGGGTGGTCGGGCCGAATGAGGAAGGCGAGCTGCGGCTGCGCGGGCCGAACATGATGCAGGGGTATTTCAAGCTGCCCGAGGAGACGGCGGCGGCTTTTGACGACGAGGGGTATTTGCGCACCGGCGACATGGCGCGCGAGGATGAAGACGGGTTCCTCTATATCACCGGGCGCATCAAGGAGATGATGATCATCGGCGGGGAGAATGTCTTTCCGCGCGAGATCGAAGAGGTGCTCAACCGGCACGAGAGCGTGGCGGCCAGCGCGGTCATCGGCGTGCGCGATGAGTCGCGCGGCGAGGTGCCGGTGGCGTTCGTCGAGCTGGTGGAGGGGGCGGTGTTTGATGAGACGGCGCTGCGGTCGTTCTGCCGGGGGTATCTGGCGCAGTACAAGGTGCCGCGCGATGTGTACCTGCTGGAGAAGCTGCCGCGGAATCCGACGGGGAAGATCGTGCGGCGTGAGTTGAAGGTGCCGGAGAAGGAAGCGGCGGTGGGGGTTGGGGGGTAAGGGCGAAGCCGATGTGGTTTGTGGCGTCGAAGTGACGGTCAGGGGGCGAACCGGCGCGGTCGGCGGGATGTTGGTGCGCACCTTTAGGGGCAAGGCACTACCGCCTTGGCGCTATGCCAGCGGGGACGGCGGTCTTACCCTAATACGGACCCGAATATCCGTCGTGCCGGCAGCTGGAGGCCCACATGCGTTTCAATGCTCTGCGTGCTCTTCGACCCCCCAAGGATCTGGCGGCCAAGGTGGCGTCGGTGCCGTACGACGTGGTAAACCGCGATGAGGCGGCGGTGCTGGCGGAAGGCAATCCGGTCAGCTTTTTGCACGTGTGCCGACCCGACATTGACCTGCCTGCAGACATGGATCCGCACGATGATCGCATCTATGCGATGGGGCGCGCGAATCTAGATCGGTTCCAGGCCGAGGGGACGCTGGTGCGCGATGCAACGCCGAGCATCTACATCTACCGGCTGGTGATGGGCGGCAAGGCGCAAACGGGGCTGATGGGCTGCGTGCACATCGACGACTACGAGCGCGACCTCATCAAGAAGCACGAGAAGACGCGGCGGGACAAGGAAGATGATCGCACGCGCCACGTGCTGGAGATGAATGCCAACGCCGAACCGGTGTTCCTGACGTACAAGGATGATGCGGCGCTGGGCAAGTTGATTGCCGAGGCGATGAAGGGTGAGCCGCTGTATGACTTCACGGCTGTCGACGGTGTGCAGCACACGATGTGGAAGGCACCGTCGGCAGATGCGATTGTGAAGGCGTTTGCCGGGGTGCCGTATGTGTATGTCGCCGATGGGCACCACCGCTGCGCCAGCGCGTGGCGCGCGGGGAAGGAACTGCGCGAGGGCAACGCGATTCACGCGGGCGATGAAGAGTACAACTGGTTTCTCGCGGTGCTGTTCCCGGCGTCAGAAGTGCGCATCCTGTCGTACAACCGCGTGGTCAAGGACCTCAACGGCAAGAACCCGGCGCAGGTGCTCGAACTGTTGCGCCGCGTGGGGCGGGTGAGTGCGACGGGCAATCCCGCGCCGCCCGGGCCCGGCTCCGTGTGCGTGTACCTGGACAAGAAGTGGCACCTGCTGGAGATTGATGAGAAGAGCATCGACCGCAGCAACCCGATCGAGTCGCTGGACGTGGCACTGGTCGAAGCCCGAGTGCTTGGGCCGATCCTGGGAATCGGCGACATTCGGACGGACAAACGGATCGACTTTGTGGGTGGAATCCGGGGTACGGCGGAGCTCGAGCGGCGGGTGAACAGCGGGGAGATGGCGATCGCGTTCTCGATGTATCCGACGACGGTGGAGCAGTTGATGGCAGTATCAGATGCAGGGCGGATTATGCCCCCAAAGAGCACCTGGTTTGAGCCGAAACTCCGTAGCGGATTGCTCGTGCATACACTCGACTAAGCGGTGAAGAGGATAGACTGGGCCAATTTTAAGGCGGGGACAAGCCATGAAAGTGCTGATCGCGGACAAGTTCGAAAAGGTGGGCGTCGACGGGCTCAAGGAACTGGGATGTGAAGTGGTTCACAATCCTGATGTTCCGGCAGACGAATTGGCGGCCATGCTGGCGCAGGTCGAGCCGGAAGTGCTCATCGTGCGCGGCAAGAGAGTGTCGGGCGAGGCGCTCAAAGCCGGGACGCAGTTGGGACTGGTGATCCGCGCCGGCGCCGGCGTGGACAGCATCGATGTGAAGACAGCGTCGAGCCTGGGCGTGTTCGTTGCGAATTGTCCGGGCAAGAACGCGATCGCCGTTGCCGAACTGGTCATGGGGCTGATCTGCTCATGTGACCGGCGCATTCCCGACCAGACGGCGGACCTGCGAGCAGGCAAGTGGAACAAGAAGGAATACAGCAAAGCCCGCGGACTCCACGGCCGCACGCTGGGCATTGTGGGCCTTGGGCAGATTGGCACGTTGATCCTCAAGCGAGCGCAGGCCTTTGGCATGAAGGTCGTGTCGTGGTCGCGGAATCTGACGCTCGATCAGGCCGAAGAGTTGGGCATCGGTTACTGCGCGACTCCGATCGAAGTGGCGCGACTCAGCGACATCGTGACCATCAACATCAGGGGCGACAAGGACACGGCCAACTTCGTCAACGCCGAGTTCCTCGACGTCATGAAGCCCGGTGCCTACCTGATCAATACCTCGCGCGGCACGGTCATCGATGAGGCGGCGCTCCTGGCGGCGATCGAAAAGAAGGGCATTCGTGCCGGTCTGGACGTGTACCAGGGCGAGCCGGGCAGCCCCGTCGCCGAGTTCAAGAGCGAGTTGGCTCAGCATCGCAATGTCTATGGAACGCACCACATCGGCGCCTCGACGGATGAAGCTCAGATCGCCATCGCGCACGAGGCGGTTCGAATCATGAGTTGCTATGTCGCCAACCACACAGTACTCAACTGCATTAACCGCCACGCGGGCACGCACGCGACGCACGTGCTTTCGGTTCGTCATCGCAATAAGCCGGGCGTGCTGTCGCACGTGTTCAAGGCGCTGGCGGACGAGTCACTTAACGTCGAGGAAGTCGAAAACATCAACTACCACGGTGCTGAGGCGACCTGTGCCAAGGTGCACGTGGTCGGTCGTCCGAAGGATGAGACGCTCGATCGCATCCGCACGGGCAACGATAACATCATCAGCGTAAAACTGTTGACCATCAGATGAGAGTGGACGCGTGAGGATCTGGCGACCATCGCCAGTGCATTCCATAGAAGGGCGGGGTCATGAGCGAACGGATTTTCAACTTCAGTGCAGGTCCGGCAGTTCTTCCCGAAGAAGTGCTCAAGCAGGCGCAGAAGGACCTGTGGGACCTCGCCGACACCGGTGTGGGCGTCATCGAACACAGCCATCGCGGCAAGGCCTTCATGAAGGTCATCGAAGAGGCGGAGGCGGACTGTCGTGCTCTGGCGGATATCCCGGACAAATACCGGGTGCTGTTCCTTCAGGGGGGCGCATCGCTGCAGTTTGCCATGGTGCCGATGAACCTGCTCAACAAGCACGCGACGGCGGATTACCTGATGACCGGTACGTGGTCGAAAAAGGCGGTCGAAGAGGCGAAGCTGTTTGGAAATGTGCATGTCGCGGGAACGAGCAAGCCGACCAATTTTGATCGCATTCCCAAGGCTGAGGACATCCAGTATTCCGCGCGTCCGGCGTATGTTCATTTTACCTCGAACAACACGATCTTCGGTACGCAGTGGGCGAAGGAGCCGGACGTCCCCATGGGTGTGTCGATGGTGTGCGATGCGAGCAGCGACATCTTCTCGCGGCCGATTGACGTGTCGAAGTACGGCCTCATCTACGCGGGCGCCCAGAAGAATCTCGGCCCCTCGGGTGTGGTGCTGGTCATCATCCGCAACGACATGCTCAAGTCGGTGCGCGATGACATTCCCACGATGCTCAAGTACACCACCCATGCCGAAAACGGTTCGATGTTCAATACGCCCAACACGTTCGGCATCTACGTGATGGGGCAGTCCTTCAAGTGGATCCAGAAACTCGGTGGGCTCAAGGCCATGGCGGAGCGAAACGCCGCGAAGGCCAAACTCATCTACGACTGCATCGACAACAGCGACTTCTTCAACGGCACGGCCCAGCCGGACAGCCGCTCGCTGATGAACATCTGCTTCCGCGCCCCCAGCGAAGAACTGGAGGCGAAGTTCATCACCGAGGCGAAGGCGGCGGGCTTTGACGGCCTCAAGGGGCATCGCTCGGTCGGCGGGATGCGCGCGAGCACCTACAACGCCTTGCCGCCCAAAGCGTGCGCGGCACTGGTCGAGTTTATGAAGAAGTTCGAAATGGCGAATCGTTGAGCCCTGATTGTCTCTGACGCTTGATGCAGGAGATTGCACCCGCATGATGTCAACCACCGCCGAGTACGCCCTGCGGATCATGATCGCACTGGCCGAGGCCATTGACCGCGACAGCGGCGTGCTGACAGCCATTGACGTGGCGAGGGAGACCCGTGTTCCCGCCGATTACGCGGTCAAGGTGCTGCAGTCGCTGGGCCGAGCCAAGTTGGTGCGTGGCCGGCGCGGTCGCGGGGGTGGTTTCCGAATCCTGTGCGATCCGAAGCGCACCTCCCTGCTGCAGATTGTGGACGCCATCGATCCGTTGCCGCGCATTCGAGTGTGCCCGCTCGACCGCATGGAGCACAAGACGCATCTGTGCCCGCTGCACAGTGAGATGGATCACATCATGGAGATCATGGAGCAGCGACTCGGCGCCATGACCCTCCAGGATGTAATCGACGGTGCACCCGGCGGCGTGCTGTGCAAGGAGGAGCAGTTGGTCAAGGTGACCGTCGGCGCGCGAAAGTAGGATCGATTCCAGCCGTATCTGGCCGCGGTGCCCGGCCGCGCCCGTGACTACTCCTCAAAGAGCGGCGCTTCGGAGCTTGTACTGGCCAGCGTAATGCCGACGTGTGCCGCTCCCCGCTGGGTGAGTTGGCGGCCGCGTCGGGTGCGGGTGAGATAGCCGCACTGGAGCAGGTAAGGCTCCACCACTTCTTCGAGCGTGTCGGATTCTTCGCTCATGGTGGCGGCGATGGCTTCGATGCCGGCCGGACCGCCCTGGAACGTCGTGCCGAGTACCTTGAGATACTTGCGGTCGAGCGGATCGAGGCCCAGCGCGTCGATGCCTTCGAGCGTGAGTGCTTCAGCGACAATGTCGGGGTTGACGATTCCGTTGTTGTGCACCTGCGCGTAATCGCGAATACGGCGAAGCAATCGATTCACAATGCGGGGTGTGCCGCGGCTCCGCTTCGCCGGCAGCGCCAGGGTGTCCTCGCAGTCGCACTGCATATGAAGCAGACTCGCCGAGCGGTGGGCGATGGTGTGCAGGTCTGTTTCGCTGTAGAACTCCAGATGGTGCGTCATGCCGAAACGACTGCGCAGCGGGCCAGAGACAAGCCCGGCCCGCGTGGTCGCGCCGATCAGGCAGAACGGCTCCACATTGAGCGTGATTGATCGGGCGTGCATGCCGGAATCGACGGAGACGTCGATGCGGAAATCTTCCATCGCGGGATAGATGTATTCTTCGACAGCGGCCGGGAGACGATGAATCTCGTCGACGAAGAGGATGTCGCCGCGCTTGAGTTTCGTGAGTGGGCCGACCAGATCGCCGGCGCGCGTGAGCGCCGGGCCGGAGGTGAGATGGACCTGGCCGCCCATTTCGTGGCCGATGACATGCGCGAGGGTGGTCTTGCCCAGTCCGGGCGGGCCGTGCAGGAGAATGTGCTCAAGCGGTTCGCCGCGCTGTTTGGCGGCCTGGATGGCAATGCGCAGGCGTTCGACGAGCTGAGGCTGGCCGACGTAATCGTCGAGCTGGGTGGGGCGCAACGACCAGTTGAGTCGTTCCTCATCGGGATCGAGGCGTTCAGCCGTCACAATGCGCTCGCGTGCCATTGTGGGCATGATACGCGCCTCGCGGTTGAATCCTATGATTGTGGCCATGTCCGCCGACTCCGCGAAACTCGTGTACCTCGAGACCTTCGGATGCCAGATGAACGAACTGGACTCCGAACTGGTGACGACGCAGCTGCGCGCGCTGGGGTATCGGTTTACGCCGGATGCGAACGAGGCGGGAGTGATCCTCTACAACACCTGCTCGGTGCGCGAACAGGCGGAGCAGAAGGTCTGGTCGCGGCTGGGGATGATGAGGGCTCGCAAAGCCCGGCAGCCGGACCTGTTGCTGGGGGTGCTCGGGTGCATGGCGGAGCGAGACGGTCTCGACATGATCCGCAAATTTCCACAGGTCGATCTGCTCTGCGGCCCGGGCGAGCTGGACAAGTTGCCGCTGCTGCTGCGTAATGCGAGCACGACGGCCGAGCCGGCCATCGCACTGCAGGGCAACACCTCACGGCGCTCAGGCACGCTTGCGGCGGCGGAGGACAGCCTCGAACTGCTGGACCTGGCGCGCAGCTTCGCCCCGGACGATCAGCGCTCCGCGGGTCGCAGCGCCTACGTCCGCATCACCCGCGGGTGCAACAAGTTCTGCACTTACTGCGTCGTGCCCTTCACGCGCGGCGCGGAGATGCATCGCCCGCCGGATCACATCATTGAAGAATGCCGCACGCTGGTCGACCGCGGCGTGGTGGAGATCACGCTGCTGGGTCAGACGGTCAATCACTATCGCTTCGAGCACGATTCGGCCGTAAAGGTTGATGGACTGATGCAGCCACAGAAAGGGCGGTCGTTTACTGGTGGGCATGAGCGCGATCCGCTGACGGGGCACACGGTGACGACGTTTGCCGACCTGTTGCGACGGATTCACGACGAAGTGCCGAAACTCAAACGACTGCGCTTCGTGACGAGCTACCCGCGCGATTTTGGCAACGATGTGCTCGAAGTGATTCGCGATTGCCCTCGCATCTGCCGCTACATTCACGTGCCGGTGCAGTCGGGGTCGAATCGAATCCTCGATGCGATGAACCGCGGATACACCGTCGAGGAGTATCGCGATTTCATCGAGCGAATTCGAGCGTACCTGCCCGGAGTCATGATCGCCAGCGACGTAATTGTCGGCTTCCCGGGTGAGACGGAAGCCGACTTTGAGGCGACGGCAGAACTGATGCGCTGGGCGCGGTTCAAGAATTGCTTCATTTTCAAGTATTCGCCGCGACCAGGCACGCCCGCGTACGACAAACTGCCCGATGACGTGCCCGACGACACCAAGCGGCGGCGAAACAACGCGCTGCTGGAAGTCCAGGGGGAGATCTCACGCGCCATCCACACGGCCCAGATCGGCTCGACGCTGGATGTGTTTGTCGAGGGGATGTCCACCGTGCAGGCGCGACGCGAACCGGTGCTGGCGGGGGGGCGTGGCGTGACGGGTTTGACCGTCAACGGCGCTTCACTGGGCGCCGCCGATGACGGCGACTGCGGTGGGGGGAGTTGCTCGACGTCATCGCCAGCGGAGTGGGGCGATTCGTCGATTGTGCAGTTGAGCGGTCGCACCGAAGGCGATCTGATCACTGTTTTCGATGTGCCGCGCGAACAGGCACAGGCACTGATAGGTCGAATCGTGCCGGTGCAGATCGAGGAGTCGCGCACGCTGACCCTGAAGGGGCGACTGGTCGAGTAGTGTGGGGCCGCTTCAAAGGCGTTAGGCGGCGAGTCCGCCCTCGTCATCGCTATCCGAAAACGGCGGGTAGTCGTCATCGGGCAGGTGACGATGGTGGACGTGAATGACATGCGCCAGTTGGCGCGTGAATACGGCCGAGAGCGAACGCAGCATGTTGACCAGGTCCGGCGCAAATGGCGTCTTGATATCGCGCCAGAGCGTGAAGATCGCCAGGCATTCGCCATCATGCTGACACGAAAAGGTCAGCAGATGTGAATCGACAAGGAAATCCGCATCCTCTCCCATCCAGTCTTTGAGTGAAACGTTGTCGATAAACTCGAGCAGCTCGGTTTCTTCGAGCAGGAGCGGTGTGATGACATCGGCCAGGTGCTCGAGCAGGAAGTTGCTGGTGTCCTGCGTGCAGTCGTAGTTGATGTAGGCGCCGAGGGTAAAGTCGTCACCGGCCGAAGGCAGGAATATCGCTGCATTGGTCGGGCCGAGCTTGCGCAGCAGGTACTCGAGAGTGGTGCGGAGCAGTTCCTCAACGTCGAGTTCCTGGCGGATGACAGCGGCGAACTCGGTCACAGCGGTGACGTGCGAAATCTGATCAGTCAGTTCCTGGTAGGCGTGTACCAGATCGTTGCACAGCGAGTCGACCTGGTTGGTGACATCGATGCGCGTCGTGTTCATGCGCTTGCAGATGCGCTTGAGTTGGTCGAATCGCTGTTGCTGCTGGCGGTCGCGCTGAGCGTGGTTGAGCGCGTCGAAGAGTCGAATACGAAGGTCCGTCTCGCACAGCGGTATCGTGAGGCAGTCGATCGCACCGGCGCGCATGGCGTGCACGGCCAGTTGAAAGTCATCCCTGGTGCACAGCACGACAAGGCGGGCAGCCGAGCGCATCTCGCGCAGTTTCGATGCGATATCTTCGAGGTCGGCAAGGTCCTGCGCCACGGCGAAAACCAGATCGAACTGCGTGAAGTCCGGTCGCTCGACGGCCTGGCGCATGTTTGGAGCCGCGACGATGACCAGAGCAGACCCGGCGACGGCCCGCTCGGTTGTGGCTGCGGTGGCGGGATCGGCGTCGATCACGAGGATGCGGCCCGAAATGACCGGCGTCGCGGGCATTTGTGTCGTCGAGTCCACCTGCATGGGTTTGCTGCGAGCCTTCTTCACGACACTCTCCCTCGTGTTTGCGATGATCGGATCCACACGCCGCGATCAAATCGAACTACTGCTTGACTGTCTGAGAACCTCATGCCGCCTGCACCTCGCCCGTTGGGTTTTCCGACGGGCGCGCAGCCGGAGTTTGCTCGTCGTCGGGAACGCGCCACGACTTGAGGATGATCCGCGCCGTCGTGCCGACATTGGGTTGCGATTCAAACTCGATCGTTCCGCCGTTGGCGGCGATAAGTCTTTGGGCGCGGGCGAGGCCAAGCCCTGGCTGACGACCTGCCGGCTTGACGGAGAAGAACGGATCGAACGCATGCTCCAGCGTGTGGGCATTCATGCCCTGCCCGTCATCCTTAACCAGGATGAGCAGATGATTCTCGCGCGGGTCGACCTGAATCTGCACGTCAACGAAGTGCTTGGGTCGCGCCTCGGCCGCGTTCACGATCAACTCGACCAGTGCGCTGCTGACCTGATCGGCGTCGAGCCAGGCGTCGGGCAGATCGGCGGAGAGTCGCACGGAGATTGGCGCGTTGTTGCCGGCTCGCTCACTTGACATCTTGACGGCCCGGCTGACGAGTTCGCCGAGGCCCACGCGACCGGGCTCAGGGCGCGGTGGCTCCGTGAACAGGTGCAGGCTGGTGATCAGATCGCTGAGGCGCTGGGCCTGCTCGGCGATCTGCTCGGCCATGCGCCGATCGCGGGGATTGGCCAGCTGGCTGGCGAGCACTTGCGATCGACCCGAGATGACGCAGAGCGGGTTGTTCATTTCATGTGCCGCGCCGGCCGCCATTTCGCCGAGGCTGGCCAGCGCCTGGGATCGCGCGAGCTTGGCCTGGGTTTCAGTCAGGATGCGGTTGGATTCAGCCAGTTGTTCGCCGAGTTGCCGCGCCCCTTCGTGCTGACGGGCAGCCGCGATGGCGGTGGCCCACGTCTCGCACAGCGCCAACATCTGCGTGCGCGACAGGCCCATCTCGCGCACCGGGCGGTCGTGCAGCAACACGGCCGAGAGCCCCCAACCCGTGCGAAGCGGTAGCAGGCGGACGTTGCGAATGTCTGAGGCGTCGCCGATTGACTCAGTGAGTGCGGGGAGCAATGCCATCATGCCGACGGAAACCTGGAGTTCATCGGCCAGCGAATCAACGTCGAGCCCTGCCGCGGGCACATCAACTGTCTGCGCGCGGAGCAGACGACCGTCGCAGGAGAATTGTCCGATCTGCCATGCATCGGATCGTGCGGATGAATAGAGCATGGCGTAGAAACCGCGACCAAACTCCTTGGCGGCCGAAGCGACGACGTTGCCGCAGACTGCAACGATCGAAAGTCCGGGCGTCGCCTGTTGGTGAAAATCGATGATCCCGCGCATGACCTGATCGCTGCGGTGGGCCGATTGCGAACGTTGCTCGAGAGTCTCATTGATGCGACCCAGCGCGTGGTTGGCTCGGGCGATCGAAGCGAGGAACAAGCCTTCGGGCGGAGTTTCAGACAGGCCGAGGATCTCGCACCGGGCCGCCGTCTCGATGTGAACGAGACTGGCGACTTCACTGACATCCTGGTCGGTGACGCCGACGTGTTTGCACAGCGTGGCCTGATCATCGGGGAAGACATGGTTGCCCGAGAATCCCAGGTGCTGCTTGCGCACGAGATGATCAGCCAGGGTCACCAGCGCGATCATGCCCTCGTGGGGAAGCACGGGAAGCGACTCAACCGGCTGGCCGTGCAGCCAGAGCACATCCTGAATGATGTGCGGCAGGTTCCACTGCTCGGCCAGTCGCTTGCCGGTCGTGTGGTGATCCAGACCGATGACGCGACGTTCCATCTCGGCGATGTTGCCCTGGCGCTGCTCGGCAAGTTCGACGACGCGCTCGTAGCCGCGCGGCAGGAGTCGTTCGAGGGCGAGCTTGCCCAAGTCATGCAGCAGGCCGCAGACAAATGCTTCATCAGGTGCGATGCGCGGTTCGTGCGTGCGCCGCTTGGCGAGCAGTTCCGCCGCGACGGCTACGGCGACACTGTGCATCCAGAATCCGGCGCTGTCAAAGGGCTTGCCGGAGGAAGACTCGTCTATGTCCAGCCCGCGTTGCTGGCCGGGTCGGGTGCTCTCGAAGAGGTTGTAGATCTCAATCGAAAGAACGGCGTTGCGAATCGCCTCAAAGCCGAGCATGACCACGGCCCGATCGACGGTCGTGATCTTGGCCCCAAGACCCGTTTCCGACCGGCGGCAGAGGCTCAACACCTTGGCCGTAATGGAAGGATCGGACTCGATGATCTTGACGATCTCAGTGATTTCGCTCTCATCATCGGAGGTGAGAGAGAGCAGGCGCATGGCGATTGCCGAGAGGGTGGGCAGCGTGTGCAACTGCTGCAGGATCACCTCAACGCGGTCGGATCGCGTGCTCTGCTGGGCGAGGCTCATACGCGGAAGATCGGCCCACTGTCTCGGTCAGGTAAGCCGTACCAGCAGCGGAAAGGGCAATGGGGTCTGATTATGTCGCGGATTGGAGCGTGCCCTTCAAGATAGGCCGCTGGAGCGTCGATCTTGCCGACCGGCGCAAGCCCTGCGCGAGACGGGCCGGCTGAAGGAGGCTCAGGGGAGCGGTCGATAATCTCATTGGGACCCCGGAGCACGAGCCACAGGGCCGAAACAGGGGATAGGCCGGCAGCACGGAGGCGTGCCGGATGCCGCGGCCCCGCGTGCAGTCAGGCATCGGCCTTGCTCATGGGCATTGGCCACCCCGCTTGCATTGCGCGCCCGGGACACGATGATCGGGCCTGCGGCGGGGACACGGTTCTCTCTGGAGCGTTTTCATGACGGGCATATCCACCAGCGTCGGATTGATCAGCGGCATCGACACGGGCGCCTTGATCGAGCAATTGCTTGCGGTCGAGTCGCGTCCCAAAGTACTGGCGCTCAATCGACAAGCCCAATTGCAGTCGGAGCAATCCGCCTTTCTCGGGCTCAACAGCCTGTTGCTCTCGCTCAAATCTGCATCCGCCAAGTTCGGTACGGACAAGATCTTCAAATCCAAGGCGGTCACGAGCAGCAACGAGGCGGTGCTCAGCGGCACAGCCACCCCATCTGCGCAGCAGGGTACATATACCTTCGTCGTTGACCAACTCGTCGCAACGAGTCAGTATCTTTCGAGCGGTTTTGCAGATCGGGACGCAACCGCGCTGGGCCTGACAGACATCTCCTTCGAGTTCGGCAAGGGTCGCCTCGAGACGGATACGGCGCTGGCCGGACTGAACAACGGCAGCGGCGTCGCCCGCGGCAAGATCAAGATCACCGACACCTCGGGCGCGATCGCCACGATCGACCTTTCCCGTGCCGTCACGATCAATGACGTGCTGGACGCGATCAACTCGGACACCACCGTTAACGTCACCGCGAGGGTCAACGATGACGGCACCGGCCTGACCGTAACCGACAATGCCGGCGGTGGCGGGTCGTTGACCATTGCCAATGCCACCGGCTACACGACGGCTACCTCGCTGGGAATCGCCGGATCTGATCCGAACGAGATCGTCGGCACGCAACTCAACAGCATCGGACTGACGAGCCGGCTCGCCGCGCTCAACGGTGGCAACGGCGTGCAGATCAACGCCGGTCTCGACCTCACGGACTTCCAGATTCAGACCGCCGACGGAACGACCCACGATATCAAGCTTGGCAAGATCACTTCGGGCGCCGACACGCTCGAGGCGGTGACGACACTCCAGGGCGTCAAGGACCGCATCGAGTCGCAAACGGGCGGCTCGGTAACGATGGCCATCAGCGCCGATGGACTCAGCATCGAGTTGACGGATAACACCGCGGGCGGCTCGACGTTCCAGGTGCTGGCCGGTACCGCCGGCGCCACGCAGGGCGCGATCGACCTGGGCATCTTCAAGGCGGCTGACCCCGGTACACCCACGACCATTGGCGGCGATCGCATTCGCGCCGGGCTCAACTCGGTGCTCACCAAGAGTCTCAACGGCGGCAATGGCCTGAGCGGGGCGACAACGCTGGACATCACCGACCGGGCCGGCAATTCCGATAGCATCACCCTCGACGCCAACTCTTCGATGAGCGACATCATCGCTGCAATCAACGCATCGGGGACACTTAATGTCACGGCTTCGCTCAACTCGGCCGGGAATGGGCTTCTCATCACCGACACGGTTGGCGGCGGCGGAAATCTCATCATCGGCGGCGATGCCGCACCTGTGCTCGGTATCGAAACCGACCCGGGCGGCGTAGCGGCCGATTCGGTGCGCGGCACCAACCTCCAGTTGCAGTATGTTTCAGGCGCCAAACTGCTTTCCGAACTGAACTATGGTCGGGGCATCGGCAAGGGGACGTTCAAGATCACCGATGGCTTGGGGAACGATGCGACCATCGACATTGGCTCGGACGCCAAGACGCTGCAGGACATCATCGCCGAGATCAACTCCAAGCCGATCGAGATCAATGCCCGGATCAACGACACCGGTGACGGCTTGATTATCGAAAGCACGGCCACTGATCCGGTTGCCGCGATCAAGATCGAGAGCATTACCGGGAGCACCGCCAAGGATCTGAACATCCTCGGCACCGCCGCAGACGTCACCGACAACAACTTCATCAACGGCTCGTATGAGCAGACCGTCACGCTCGACCCGACGGATACGCTCGATGACCTGATTACCAAGATCAACGACGCAGGGTTCAACGTATCGGCGTCACTGATTAACAACGGCACCGGCGAGAAGCCCTACTTCCTGTCGCTGACCAGCAAGATCTCCGGCCTGGCTGGCGATCTGATCGTCGATTCGGGTGATGTTGACCTGGGCCTGAACGTGTTGAACAAGGCGCAGGACGCCATCGTCTTCTTCGGATCGAGCGATCCCGCACAAGCGATTCTCATCACCAGCAGGAAGAACACGCTGGACAACGTCGTCACGGGCGTGAAGATCGATCTCAAGTCAGCCAGTGAAACCCCCGTCACGCTCACCGTGACCGAGGACACGGGCAAGCAAGTCGAATCCGTCAAGTCGTGGCTCACCGCCTTCAATGCGGTCATCGGCCGCATCAATGACCTGGGCAAGTACAACGCGGATACGGAAGAGAAGGGCGTACTGCTGGGCAATTCGACGATCGCCAGCATCGAAGCCCAGTTGTACCGCACCGTCCAGGGGTCGGCGCTGGGCGTGGAGACCCAGTACCAGAATCTCGCGCAGGTCGGCATTACCGTTGGGACCGGCGGAAAGCTGATCCTCAACGAAGACCGGTTGCGCGAAGCACTAACCGCGGATCCTGATGCCGTGGCCAACGTATTCTCCGCTCGCAAACTGGCAGAAGATCAGACCATCGACCTCGGCGGGGGCGTGACCTACGAATCGAAAGATCCGATCTACGAATCGCTCGGGGTGGTCGAACGTCTCAACGAAGTGCTCAAGGGCATGACGGACACGATCGACGGGTCCATGACCGTCGTCAACAAGAACTACGACACGCTGATCGAGATTCAGAAGAAGCGCATCGAAGCCTTCGATGCGCGGCTCGCCTCGCGCCGCGAGATCCTGCAGCGGCAGTTTTCCGCGATGGAGACGGCGCTGGCGTCTCTCCAGCAGCAGCAGACTGCACTCGGGTCGATTCAAGGGATCAGATAACCTCGAGCGGACACCGTATGCGGACCTTCGATCGAACGTCAATGTCTTTCGCCTGAACGACCGATCAGATGGGATCTATGAACGAACAGGCCAACGCCTATCTCCGCCAGCGCGTCTTTTCCGCATCGCCTGAGGAACTGAGGCTCATGCTTCTTGAAGGGGCATTGGGTTTCGCCCGTCAGGGAGCGCAGGGGTTGCGCGAACGCAATTTCGAGCAGAGCTATCAGGGCATCCATCAATGCCAGGACATCCTGATGGAGTTGATCAGCGCCCTGCGCCCGGAGATTGCCCCGGACCTCTGCAAGCGCCTCGCGGCTCTCTACACCTACATGTACCGCCGGCTCATGGAAGCCAGCTCGCAGCGTGACGCCGACATTGTCGATGAAGTCATCAGCCTCCTCGAATACGAGCGTGAGACGTGGCTTATGGCAATGGACAAGCTCCGCGAAGAGCGGGCGGGAGCGAGCCAGAACGGGCCCAAGCCATCCGTCAGCGGTTCCGCACTCCACCGTCAGGCCGGCTCCGCCGAGGATCGGGTCGCCGGAATGTCGATCAGCGTGCAGGGGTAGCGGCCCCATCGCGTCAGCCGAAATCACGCAGCAGCAGGGTCAAAGAGATTCGACCACTGGATCACCAGGTTCTCGAGCACCTGCGACAGGTTCAGGTGCGAATCGAGTTGCCGCTCGGCGTCATGAATGAGATCGAACGCAGCCAGGTGCGGCTCGACGTCGTCGCCGGCTGCAATGGCGAGCGTCATCGCGGCGTGGATTTCGCGCGCGAGCAGCACGAAGACGAAGTCGGCGGCCTCGCGATTGCCTGACTCCTTGCTGGCGTTAGGGTTGGCCTTCTGGCGTGCGACGGCGTGAGCGTCGATCAACTTGGCCATCGTCGTGCCCATCTCGGCCGGATAGCCGCCGGACTCGATCGTGCGGATCATCGGCTCCAGTGCGAGGTACCAGTCGAACAGGCCGTGTTCGATCGCCTGTGTGGCCAACCCCGGCGAGCCCTGGGCGAACTGCACCAGCCAGCGCCTGCGGGCCGCGTTGACGTCCAGACCGGCGGACTTGATCCACGCGGCCATCGCGGCGTCGTCGAGCGGGCCGAATGCCACTCGCTGGCAGCGGCTGCGAATGGTCGGCAGCAGTTCGTCTTCATTGGCGGTGACGAGGATGAGCACGGTTCCGGGGGGCGGCTCTTCGAGCGTCTTGAGCAGGATGTTCTGGGCCGTCTCGTTGAGCAATTCCGCTTCGTCGACGATGAACACCTTGGAGGCGCGCGAGGCGCTGTTATGCCCCGAGCGCGTCGCGGGCTCGACGATGAACTCACGCACGACCTCGGCGGGGATGTTCGTCTGCTTGCCGCGGCGCGTGCGCGAATCGGTCACATACGACGCCAGGCTCCGGGTGATGACGTGCAGGTCCGGGTGCGTGCCGGCGGCGATGAGGCGGGCGGTTCTGCCCTCCGGGTCGGCTTCGATGAGCCCGGACAGATTCCGCGCTGCGTCGGGGTCGAGCAGGATGGCGGCCAGTGCCTCGGCGGTGGTGCGCTTGCCGACACCTGCCGGGCCGTGGAGGACCCAGGCGTGATGCACCCGTCCGGCCTGCAGAGCCCCCTGCAGAACGTCAATGGCGCGATCGTGGCCAAGGATGTGTTGCATCAATGCTGCTCCATCGGGCCGTTGCGCGTCAGGTGTCCGAGGCGGAAGTTGAGGTAGACAAAGCCCAGCGCCCCGCACGTGCAGATGATGGCCCAGAACAGGAAACAGTATTCGCCCAGCAGCGGGACGACCCCTCGGCTCGTAGGGAAACCGGCGTACATCCACATGCCGATGTACCCGCCGATCAGGCCGCGAATGCCCGTCAATGTGACGTGAATGGTCATGTAAGTGCTGGCGCGGTCGCTCGTGGCAAAGT
Source organism: Phycisphaerales bacterium UBA5793 (assembly GCA_002418285.1). GTDB lineage: Bacteria > Planctomycetota > Phycisphaerae > Phycisphaerales > UBA5793 > UBA5793. The sequence goes on along the minus strand of DIDT01000072.1, from coordinate 55,722 downwards.
CATTGTGGCCGAGGTTCCAGGCGAGTTCGCCGCCGCCGAATCCCATGCCCCGCGCCGCCAGGCCGAACGTCAGCAGCGCGAGCGAACCATTGAGAACCGCGGCGAACACGCAGAACTGCGCGATGACAAACGTCCACGAGTGAATCGAGCGGTAGCGAATGATGTGGCTGTGGCGCATGAGTCGCGACCAGAATGGAATCGACACCGGCATGAGCGCCAGCGGCAGGGAGTTGAGCAGCAGGATCGAGTGCATGTAGCTGAGATGGAACTGTTCGTCGACGACCTTGATGAGCGGACCGTCCATGGCCAGGTTCGAGATCCCGAGAATGAACATGCACACCATGAAGCCTCGATACGCAAGGTCATCGCGCATGATCGTCATCATCTCGCCCAGCGTGCCGACCCACTCCGCCATCAGACCACCCAGCGACCAGCCGCGCGGCTGCTGGCGCGGGGCAATGCTCGGTCGGATCAGGAACGGGTGGCGCAACCGCAATCGCGAAAAGAACCACACGCCCGCCAGACCGAAGAGCACCGCCGCGCCGTAGATGTAGTGGAAACTATTGTGGTCCCAGTCCATCAGCCGCCCGAGCAGCAGGGTGGACGTAGAGACGAGGATGGTCTGCACGATGATGAGCCGGCCGGTGATGGTGCTGCGCTCGTGCCGCCGGTAGTTGGCCCGCCAGAGGACGGCGCGCAAGGTGATGACGCCGGTCATGAGCAGGCGCGCCAGCACCGCGCAGAGGGTGAAGAGGTACAGCCCGGTCGTCGAGCGCGGCAGCAGGGCGATGCACCCGACCAGCAGCACAATACCCAGTTGCAGCGCCAGCAGGTTGTGCAAGGTGCGCTTGCCGTTGGCCAGTCGAGCCCAGATAAGACTCGACATGTTGCTGAAGGCCGGAGCGGCGGCGAGGGTGGCGATGATCCAGTCCGGCGTGCCGACGAAGGCCTTCTTGGCGAGGATGCCGGTGACCGTGCCTTCGATCATCGCTACGGCGATGGGCCAGGTGGAGACAGCGCACAACTCGTGGCGGTAGTTCCGCCGCGCCAGGGGGTGGATCGAGGATGGCCGGAACGAGCGCAGCACGAGGGCCACAGTAGGCGCGAGAGTTCACTTGCCGCGATCGGGAATCACCCGTAGGGTTGAGCATGCCCTGCCTCGTGGGACTCATCGCCATCTTCGCGCCGCGTCTGGCCATCGTGCTGCTGGTGATATTTTCCGACTACATCGGCGAGGCGTGCAAGAACAACCTTTGGCCGTTCCTCGGGTTCTTCTTCATGCCCTTCACGACACTGGCCTACGCCTGGGCGTGGCACAGCGCGCCGGGGCACACCATCGACGGCATCTGGATCGTGGTGATCGTGATCGCGGTGCTCATCGACCTCGGGGTGATCGGCGGCGGCGGCAGCAAAGTCCGCTCGAAACGCACGGTGTACATCCGGTCGAACTGAAGACGAGAGTCAGTCGCCCATCTTCTTCGTGATGAACAGGTAGTTGAAACCGCGGAGGAAGAAGTTCTCTTCCTCGGCGGTCTTGTGCCAGTTGCCGCGTTTGAGTTTCTGGTTGTGGCGGACCACGGCGATGATGTCAATGGGTTGCAGCCTGCGGCGCATGATGTGGAAGAGTTCAAAGCCGATGGGCATGAACACGCCGGCCCCGCTGCCCTTGGGGCCTTTCTTCTTGCGCCATGAATCGCTCACGTACAGCGCGAAATAGCGGCGATTGCGCAGGACACGCACCGATTCGTCGATCACTTTGCGCATGGCGTCGTAGTACGCCTTGCCGCCGTCATCGCCCCCGGCGTCGAGGCGGCCGATGCAGTTGGGATCATCCGAGTAGTCGACGTGCGTCGAGTAGGGCGGGTCGATGAAAACGAAATCGACACTGTGGGCCTCGAGCGGCAGTTTGCGCGCGTCGGCCTTTTTGATGTCCGGGCGAGTGGGGGCGAGATCGAAACCGAAGGCAGCGCGGCCGAGATCGCGCGCCACGTCGAGCGTCGTCCCGCTGCCGCACATCGGATCGAGAATGGTGTCGGTCTCCCGGGTGTATCGCGTCAGCAGTTGCCAGATGACCCATGACGGTGTAGCGCCGGTGTAGTCCTTGTCGCCCTGCATCGAGCCGACGTTGGGCGAATCGTAGTGCTGGCTTGGGTACTCCCAGAGCGTTGTGGTCATGAGACGCAGCGGAGGCTTGCGCGTTCCGTTGCTGCGCGCGGGCGCTCGGTGCGGTCCGGGCGGGCGACGATTCGATGATGGATGCGGCTGGCGATCGGGTCGGGGTGGCACGGCAGGATGCTAGGGCGTTGCCGCAGGCGTGCGAACCGGTACGAAACAAACCGGGCTACGAACCAGCCTCGACATGGCCGTCGGCGTAGCAGGTGATGCCGTCTTTTTTGATTGCACCTTTCTCGAGTTCGCGAAGCACGGCCACGTCTGCGGCGTTCTCGAGTCTATCAATCGGCTTGTCCGGCTTGATGTACTCAAAGGCGATCTTCTCGCCGGTGACCGGGTGCTTCATGAGTTCATCGAGCTGCTGGCGATTCATCAGCCTGGTTTCTGCCAGTAAGTCAAGCGAATCGGGCCACTGGTTGTCGTGATTGTCGGCATACATGATCAAGCTAATACTGATCTGCCGCGCGTTGGACATGAGGACCATCTCCTGCGCCTGCCGGCGTCGCTTCACGAGCATCGGCCCCGCCATATCGAGGATCGGCCGCAGGTCGGCCTGACCGATGGAGACGGTGACGGTGCTGCCCTGCTGGACACAGGAGAGCGAGCCGATGATGCGCCCGGCCAGCGCCATCTCCGAAGGCGCCACTTCAGGTTCGTCGCCCGCGTCGATGTGCTCCTGCGTTCGAGTCGCTTCAAGTTTGAATCGCTCTGTTACCGTCTTGATGGCGTCAACAAACTGCGTGGCCTGCGTTGCCTGGGCGAGTTCGATCACGCCAGTAACGGATGGGTTGTGGCCCAGATCGATCCAGCCGTGCAGGTGCAGCGAAAGCATGCCAAGCATGCGCAGACCGGCGCCCGAATCGTGAATCTCCTGGGGCAGGGCGTCCCACTCCGCCTGCGCTTCCTTGTGCATTTCGGCCGTCGGGATCATGGTGACGCCCATCGCCCGCCCGTCGAGCGCCTGGTACGCCGCCCGCACGCGCGCGCACCGCTCGGGATCAAAGCCGGGAATCTCGAGTTCAGGTCCGTTCTTTGGTGGATCGATCAGGATGCGCCGCTGCGACTCCCAGAGCAGCAGCCAGTCGTCATGTCGCTCGATGACAGGATCGTGGCAGAATTCTTCGCCGTGTTTGCGAAGCAGTTGGATCAGCGCTGGTTCATCGCAGTTGTCGGCATCGACGAAGAGACCGACAACCGGCATGAAGGCGTAGACATCCTGGTTTCTCGTTTGAGCAGCTGCCACCACGAGGATTCGTCCGCCGGCGTTCGTGGCCGCTTCGTAATCGGCACGAAGTTTTTCGTAATACTCGCCAAACTCAGGGAGGTATTCGACGATGCCGCGCCCCGTGGCGTCGAGCGTTGCGGGCGTGGCTTGCGCCAGATCGACTACGAACAGCAGTGTGGTCTCGTCGTTGACAAAATCATCGGGAACCGGCGGCAGAGCGCGAGCGACGAGAACCGGCCAGCAGAGCATCAAAAGAGCAAGCAGCGCGAATCTATTGCTGACGTGATGGCGCGGCTCGACGCTTTTTGTCCGTCGACCGGAACGAGTTTGCATCACGGACGTACTCCCATCTCGACATGCCCGTCGGCGTAGCAGGTGCAGCCGTCCTTATTGATCTGCCCGTCCTTGAGTTCGTAGAGCACGACGACCGAAGATGGATCTTCGAGTTCATCGAAGCGTCGATCCGGCTTGACATACTTGAATGCGATCTTCTCACCGGTGATCGGATGGACGAGCAGTTCGTCGAGCTGCTCGCGGGTGACCTGGCCACCTTCGACAAGATCATCGAGTGAGGCGGGCCACTGATTGTCATGGTCCTGCGCATAGAGCACCAGCGACATGCCGATCTGTCGCTGCTGGCTCATCGCCTGGTACTTCTTCGCCTGCTCGCGCTGTTTTTCGAGAATGGGTCCGGCGAGATCGAGAATCGGGCGCAGCTTGGCCTGGCCAATGGAGACGGTCACGGTGCTGCCCTGCTGCATGCAGCTGTAGGAATGGAGCACCTTGTACATCAGCAGCACTTCCGGGGGCAGTTGCAGCTCGGCCTCGTCGAGCACTTCGTCGAGTCCGTCCATCTCGGCGTTGAGGGCCTTGGGCAGACCTTCGATGAGTCTGGTGAGCTGCGTGGCCATCGGGGCCTCGGGAAGTTCGATGACGCTGGTCACGGAGGGATTATGGCCAAGATCGATCCAGCCGTGAATCTGCACAGCGGAGGCGAGCAGCATGGGGATGGCCGCGGGATACTCATCGTTGTTGGGATCGAGGTCGCCGAACTCGCGCTGGGCTTCTTCGTGCATCTCCTCCGTGGGGACCATCATCATGCCAACCGAGCGCCCGTCGAGCGTGGCGAACGCGGCGCGAAGTCGATCGGCGCGGACCGGATCGATATTTGGAATCTCGAGGAGCGGGCCGTCCTCCTTGCGGTTGATCAGGCGCATGCGATCGGCTTTCCACAACATGAGCCAGTCGCCGTGACGCTCAATCACGGGCTCGCTGATGATTTCGGCCGAGTGCTTCCTGATGAGTTCGGTCAGCGCCGGTTCATCGCAACGGTCGGCGTCAACGTACACACCTGCCACCGGCATGAAGGCGTAAAGATCCTTCGACTGGGTGTCAGCTGCGGCGATCACGATGTACCGCCCGCCCGCATTGAGAAACGCCTCATGGTCCTTGCGAAGCTTGGCGATCTGCTCACCAAACTCGGGAATGAACTCGATGACGCCGCGGCCGGTGGCATCGATCGCCGAGGGCGTGGCCTGGGCAAGGTCGAAAACTGCGAACACAATGGCATCATCGTTGATGAAATCGTCTGGCAGGGGGGGCAGGGCGATGGCTTGCCGCAATGGAACCCACAATGCAATAAGCACAATGAGAGCGAGTGGGATCCAGTGGGTTCGCGAAGGCGGATTAGGCACGCGCTTGCGGGTTTCGCTCATGGTGACTCTCCTTCGTGGCGGCTGATCGATCGAGAGTTCGATCGGATACATTCAGTGGCCGGTCTGCATGGAGTCTAGTCTTCAGTTTCCGTCCGACAGCCTCTGCATGAACCTCTGTACGCCTCGCGGGGCAGTGCGGTTGCGAAAAGCGGCCTGCCGGTCCGACAACCGGCGACGGAACGCAACCAGACGGAGTGACTGAGGCTCGAAATGGGTATTGAATAGCGCGGTCTAATCGGAGAGATCGCATGCCGGGGCGACGCCTCGACCATCTCAAGATCAATCGGACGGATCATCGCAAGCGATTCGTCGGCTCACGCTGGTGGCGCGAATGGTGCTTTGCGCGCACAGCGATGGTCCACTTCCGAACGCGCCTGCTGCTGATGGTGCTGATCGTGGCGAGCGGCGCGCTGGTGTTTCGGCTGTTCAATGATCCCGAGCCGCTCACGATCTGGCAGTCCGCGTACTACTCGTGGAGCCTCGTGTTCGGCGAACCGCCCGAGCGGTTTCCGGAGTCCTGGGCGATCCGCCCGCTGTTCTTCCTCATGCCGGTCTTCGGACTGACGATCATCATCGAGGGAATTGTGGATTTCTCGCTGATGCTGCGCGACCGCCGGCGCTACGAACGGAGTTGGTGCAAGACCATGGCGACTTCCATGAACGATCACGTCGTGCTCGTCGGACTGGGTCGGCTGGGCTATCGAGTCTTCAAACTGCTGCGCAAACTCGGTGAGGCCGTAGTGGTCTTCGAGCGCGACCCGAACAACCAGTTCCTCGAAGACGTTCGTCGGGATGGCTCGCCTCTGTTCATCGGAGATGCCCGGCGTGAAGCCCTGCTCGAAGAAGCGAATATCCGCAGCGCCAAAAGCATCATTCTGGCGACGGACGATGATCTGGCCAATCTCGAAATTGCTCTGGATGCGCGCCACATCGTGCCCAACCTGCCCGTTATCCTGCGCATGTTCGATCAGCGAATGGCTGACAAGATCGGCGACGCATTCAACATCCACCTGGCGATGTCGCAGTCGGCGATCTCCGCCCCGTCGTTTACCATGGCCGCCGTTGATCGGTCCATTGAGTACAGCTTCGCGATCGATGATCAACTCGTGGTGATGCAGCGATGGCGGGTGTGCAAGGGGGGACCAATGTGCGGGCGCAAGGTCGGCGAGGTGATGACGGAATACGGCATCGGTGTGGTGCGCCGCAAGTCGACGGAAGGCAGTCGCCTGTTCCCGGGGCCTGAAACGGTGCTCGGGGATGGTGATGAGCTTCTTGTGGAAGGGGAGTTCACATCGCTTATCAACCTCGGTCAACACATCGCCGGCGCCAAGCAAACGAGACGTTGATGCAGGCGATGCGCTACGGACGTGCCGCCAGAGGCGCCGGCGCGGAACATGAGTGGAGTTGATTCCGCACCGGGCCGCCTGGCTGGGGGTCGTTCCCGCGGCTGCACACGGGTCGACCATTGAGGGGGCGCTACTGAATCGTGCGCTTGATGACGTTGGTGACCTGTCCGAACTGCAGCACCTGGAAGTACACATCTCTTCCTCGGGCATTGGCCGAGATTGGCAGGTTCCAGCTGACCAAGCCGTTTGCGTCAGCGCGTCTGGGTGAACCCGCCTGGACCGGACGTCGGAGGTTCAACGTGACGTTGTAGTTCGGCAGGTTCGTATTGCCGAGACCGGCTGTGCTGTAGACCAATCCCGCAAGGGCATTGGGCGTGGCGCCGCTGACGGAGAACGTTCCACGCTGTCCAGCGGTGAGGGTGCTGGTCGCGAGGTTGAAGCCGATAGGCGTCATCGTGGTGATGGCCGCGAGCGGAGCGCCCTGGACCGGAACGCGCACATTGCGCACGGTGTTGGGCCAATTGTCATGCACGATAAGGTGCGTCACGGTGGGTCCGTTGGCGGTATAGCCGACGACAGTGACTGCATGGCCCAGACCCTCGTAGTCATCGCGCAGGTTGTATTGCTCGCCGTACATCCCGTTGGGATTTGGCGTGGCCCACGAGTAGTCCTGGTAGGGAATCTGCGACTCAGTGGTTTCATTGCCGACTCCCTCGCCGGGGCCGGCGGGGCCGAGTACGGCCCAATGAAGGAAATGGGCGACCACGGGTCGGTCGGCGTCGATTTCCAGTTTGCACATGTCGGCCAGTACCTGTACGGGTACGCCGCCAAACACCGGATTCGTCCCCCAAATGACAACCTGCATCGGTTGTGGAACGCTGCTGAATGAGAGGAACTGAATCGTTCCAATAACCGAGTCGAGAATCTGCGTTCCCGCGTGGGGGCCATTGGGTAGTCCGGGGTCACCGGCGTTGTTCGTGTCCATGTACCAGCCGATATCATTCACCGCGCGCAGGCCTCGCATCGGATGCGGATTCGGCGAGCCGGCAGCGCCGTCGGCGCAGAAATCATGCCATTGTGGGCCGGCTCCCCACGGCGGACCTCCGTAGGTTCCGGGTACGGCTTGTGTCCCATCGGGTGAGCCATCGCCGAGAAGTACTCGCCCGTGGACGTCCTCCCAGTATCCAATCATCATGGACGTGGCTGTCGGAGCGCACCACGCTTGAAAGACCGAGCCGGGAAAGAAAGGACCCGGTCCCGTCGCATCGAATCCGAGAGGATCCGGATAGTGGTGTGGCTGATCCCAATTGGGCACCAGCCCGTTGACATAGTTGGTGACTTGAGAAAGGGTCGGTGGTGCAAAGGTCAGGGATGCAACCACCGCCACGCCTGCTCGGCATAGCCGCTTCATTCTCCACCTCAATTCTTCGATTGCTCAATTGGACGCCGCGGACGGGGCGCGAGGGTACAACTCGCAGTTGCTGAGCCGCGAGCGCTCCATGGCCATGTCAAGATGGTGATGCCAGAGTGCCGAATGGTCCACGGGCAATCGACCCTGTTAAGACCGAGGAATACAGGGATAGAAGTACTGGCTTGTATTGTTTCGGCTCGGCGGTGAAGCCTCACTCATCCGATTCGAGGTCGCGAGGTCGCCAGATCTTCTGCAGCGTGCCCTTCACTTTGCCCTCGAGTTCGTTCCACGATTCGATGGGCAACTCGATGTGTGCCAACGCGGCGGTGGGCAGGTCTTCGCTGCGGCCCGTCAAGGTGCGGACTGCATCTTCGAGGCCCGGATTATGCGCGACGACCATGACGCGCTGGGCGCGCGATGGCAGGCGCGAGAGGACGCGAATGATCGTCTTGGCCGAGGCGAGGTAGAGCCGCTCATCGTACTCGACGGCCTGCAGAACATCTCCGGCCTCGGCGACCAGCTCGGCCGTCTCCTGCGTGCGCTGCGACGATGAACTGATAATGGTATCGGGAACCAGATCGGCGTCGATGAGCAACTGGCCCATGCGCGGCGCTGCGCGGCGGCCCCTCTCGCTCAGCGGGCGGTCGTGATCGGGTATCGAGTCATCGGAATGACCCGACTTCGCATGTCGAAGGAGCAGTAGGGTGCGCATCATCAGAGCCGTGATTGAAGACCTGTGTCAGTTGTCCGCGATTGGTACGCGTGAAACAGCAGGTAGTCAAACGCGAATCATCTCGGGCGCGGAAGTTGATGGGTTCGAGAGGCGCCTCGCCGCTCGTGCATCGGGGAAGGACATGGTAAAGGTGGTTCCGTGGCCAGGCTCGCTCTGCACGCGCATCGTGCCGCCGTGCTTCTCGACGAGGCGATAGGAGATGGAAAGGCCCAGGCCCGTCCCCTTGCCCACGGGCTTGGTGGTGAAAAACGGCTCGAAGATTCGATTGAGGTATTCGGGCGAGATGCCCGTCCCGTTGTCCTGCACTTCGATCACATGCTCGTGGTGACGCTGGAACAGCCGGATTGTCAGGCACGGTTCCGCTACGTCGGACATGGCGTCGAGCGCGTTGATCGCGAGGTTGACCAGAACTTGCTGAATCGCAGAGGGAACCGCCCAGTCAACCGCCAGTCGTGCATCAAGATCCTCCACCAGTTGCAGACGCTTTGCCCGAGTATCGAGTTGGACAATCCTCGTGACCCGCTCGATGAGCTGACCGATCGGCACCGGTGGTCCCGTCGGATCGTCGGGACGCGCGAAGGCGGTCATCTGGCGGATGATGTTGCTGATGCGCTCGATTTGCTCGCGCAGGGTCTGCAGGGCGGTACCAGCCGGTCGATCCGGGCGGCGCATCATGAGTTGGAGAACGCTGTCCATGGAGGCGAGGGGGTTGGCAATCTCATGGGCCAGACCCGCCGCGAGTTGTCCCAGACCGACCATTTTTTCGTGCTGTACCATGGCCTGCTGTTGATCGCGCAGACGGTGAGACATGTCGAGAATGCGCCGCGAGTGCTCGTAGAGACGCTGTTCGTTTCGCCGTAGCCGCGCCGTGAGATGGTTGGCGATGAACACCGTGATATAGAGCGTGAGGATGAACCCCGTCGCGGCGAGTGTGTCCATCCGTGTCGTGGGCGAATTGCCGAGGCTGCACAGGAGCGTAAAAAAAATGCAGACCGCGTAGGTGGCGGCGAGGTAGGCCATGGTCTGCCCAAGCAGCAGACTGGCAAAGACCATGTGGAAGACAAAGAAGCCGCTGATGATGCTCGTGAGCCCTCCAGTCCAGACCGTGAGAATCGCCAGTAGGGTGAGATCGACGCCGATCTGGATCCACACCGCCAGCAGGAGGCGGCGCGGGTGCCGCATGAGCGGGATGCTGCGCCGCGTCCAGGCGGCGACCATGGCGTTAAAGCCGAGAATGGTGATGCCCAGCATCAACGCAGCCGTGGAGTTGGCAAACCACTCCAGCCACAGCCCGTCGACGAGCGCTGCCAGCACGACGGCGATTCCGGCGCCCCAGCGCAGCGCCACCAGCCAGCGAATCTGGCTGAGCAGGAGACGGTTGTTGGCAGTCGAGGGCGTGCTGTTCACGAGTGCTCGGAGCCCTGTGCAGTTGGAGTGGAGGTGAGCGTTGAGACAACAGTGATCTCAGCGGTGTCCAAAGCCTCGTCACTGTCCGCAGCTTCGCTGATCGAGCGCGGCAGATCGAGCATCTTCTCACCAGGCACGTAGTCCGTCAGCACAATGCGCCGCACCTGCTTGAGCAGATCGACCGTGTTCGTCATCCGAGCCAGGCACGCGCGGATCCGATCGAGTCGATCCTTGAGTTCCGGTGACGCGTTCTTGGCTCGATCGAGGAGTTGCACCTGCAAGCTGATAATCGCCAGCGCGTTGTTGAGTTCATGATTGAGCATCCGCGCGGTCTGCTGGAGCGTTTCGATCTTGCGCGTTTCATTCACTTCCAGGCGGTCGGCCATCTGATTGAGTGCCCGGGCCAACTGCCCAAACTCGTCGGGCTGATCAAGCGCAATGCGATGATCGAACCGCTCGCTGCTCCAGACCGTCGTGGCATCCACGATCTCCTCCATCGGACGCAGCACGAGGCCGACGGTGCGCAACACGACGAGGATCGAGATGTTGACCACGAGGATCGAGGCAATCGCGACCCCGAGCACCACCCAGCGGAAGCGATTGGTCATGGCGGTCTGACTGTCGGACGCAAAAGCGCGGGCGAGTCGGGTGAGATCGAGTACGTCCGTCTGCATCGCGATGTGGCTGCGGAGCACCTCATCCCGTGCGGTGTAGAACGCACCGGGTCGGGAGGCGAGAGCCAAGGCATCGACTCGGTCCGCGAATGCCGGCAGGGAGTCGAGAATGCGGGCGAGGATAGCTGGCGCCTCGGAGTCTTCCGGCCATTGGAGACGGTTAAGCTCGAGTGGCTCGATAGATGACCGCAAGTCGTTCGCCAGCCGCGTGAGTTCCGCCTGACTGGGCGCGTCGGAGTCAGAGGCATACAGGGCGCCCTCCACGGCGCTGATCCGTCCGCCGAGATCGTGAAGGTGGGCGATGTAGGTCGTACTCGTGGCCTTAATCTCATCGATCTCGCCCACGATGCGGTCAAGCAGCAAGACCGCCCCGATTGCCAGAACGGCGAACAGGACGATCATCGAGCCGAGTCCGAGTAGTAAACGCCTGCGGAGCATCGGGTAATGCCCTACAAACGGCGCGCCACAGGCGTCCGGCACGTGATTTGCGAAGATGAATTCCGAGGAGTTACATGATCTCGTCGGCAAAACGCTCATTCCGGCTTCCCGTTGTGGGATCAGAGGTTCTGGAGGACCGGAAACTCCGGAAAGATCTTCGCGTGCTGGGTCTCTTTATTGAGATGTACTGCAGTGCAAATCACCAAAACCGAGAAAACGAGAAGTCCGAATTCGTAGCCGAGGGGCTTGAGGGAGTCACCCGCCGTCCGTTGGTCCTTTGTCCCCAGTGCTCGAAACTGCTCGCTCATGCCTGGGTCAAGCGGACGACCTGCCCGCTCAATCCAAAGCCGGCGTGCAAGCACTGCGCCACGCATTGCTACCACCCCGATTACCGCAAGCAGATTCGCGATGTGATGCGAGAATCCGGCCGGCGCATCGTCCTGCGCGGCCGGCTTGATTACCTGTTCAAGCTGCTGTTCTAGGTCGCCTTCTCCGCCGAGCCTTCAGGTGCTTCGTCGGGTTGCTTGGCGATGTCGAGTTCATCCATCTTTCGATAGAGGCTCGACAGGCCGATGCCGAGTTGCTCGGCGGTCTTGTTCTTGTCAAAATCGTGGCGTCGCAAGCAGTAGAGTATGTGCTGGCGCTCGAATTGGCGAAGGGCTTCGCGCAGTTCTTCGCCCGGCTCGTCATCTTCCACACTCTGAAATGGAAGATCGTCCACACCGAGTTCATCACCATCGGTAAAGATCACGGCGCGCTCGATGACGTTTTCAAGCTCGCGGATATTGCCCGGCCAGTCGTGGTTGAGCAATGCCCGCATGGCCCCGTTGGTCACGCCGGGCACGCGCTTGCTCATCTGCGACGCGTATTTCTGCAGGAAGTGGTGCACGAGCAGCGGAATGTCCTCGCGACGATGGCGCAGCGGAGGGAGTTCCAGCTTGACCACGTCGAGGCGATACATGACATCTTCTCGAAACTGCCCGGCGGCGACCATCTCGCGCAGATCTCGATTCGTCGCAGCGATGATGCGGACATCCACAGCCCTGGGTTTCGTGTCGCCAACGGGGACCACAACGCGCTCTTCGAGCACCCGCAGGAGCATGCTCTGCGTGGCAAGAGGCAGGGTGGAAATCTCATCGAGGAACAGCGTTCCGCCGTTTGCCGCTTCGAAGTAACCGGCGCGGTCCGTCGTGGCGCCGGTGAATGATCCCTTGCGGTGGCCGAACAATTCGGACGCGATCAGGCTCTCGGGAATGGCGCCGCAGTTGACGGCGACGAAGGGTTTGTCTCGCGTGATGCCGTTGTAATGAATGGCGCGAGCAAAAAGTTCCTTGCCCGTTCCCGATTCGCCCAGCAGCAGCACGCTGCTCTTGACCATGGCGAGTTTGTGTACCAGGCCAAAAAGACGCTTCATGCCCGGCGATTCGCCCACGAGATTGTGGAACGAACCCTCGGCCGCGAGTTGGTCCGTCATGCGGCGATGGCTGCGGACCATCTCCCCATGCTCAATGGCGCGGTTGATGCGCAGCAGCAGATCATCAAACTGAACGGGCTTGAGCAGGTAGTCGACCGCCCCTGCCTGCATCGCCTTGACGGCGCTGTCTACCGTGCCGAACGCCGTGAGCATGATGACGGGCGTCTGCGGCGCCAGGCGGGCGAGGTGGTACAGCAGCGTGATGCCGTCCATCTCGGGCATGCGAATGTCCGAAAGGACGAGGTCGAAGGACCGCTGGAGGGCCATTGCCTGAGCTTCTTTGCCGTCGCCGGTGGCGACCACCTCGTAGCCCTCCTGGGTGAGCAATTCGGCCAGCGACTCGCGCAGCACTTGTTCGTCTTCAGCAATCAATATGGACTTGGACATCGAACCTCGCACGTTGAGACAGGCCCAGTCGGGCTCCGGGCGTGACGGAACGGCGAATTGTACTCGACCGGCCCACCCGAAAGTCGGGAGGGCCGGCGCGAGGTGCGAAGAGGAGATGGATTGGGTAAGTTGTTGCGTAGTCGCTACTTCAGGAATTCATCGGGGATGGGGTTCGTCGGATCTTCAGTCTGCCAGAGCATGTTGAGGATCCACCAGCGCCCGCCGGTTTTGACGAGTTGAATGCTGTAGATGCCCCTGAGGTAGGGCGGTGCATCCTTCGAACCTCGGCGTGCTTCGTAGACGCTGCGGACTTGGGCGATGTTGCTGAACTGCTCGATCTTCATGTTGATCGGCGTCTCAAAGTAACCCGAACTCTGGAGGTATTTGCTCTCCGCCGCGATGAAATCCTCCACGCTCAGGCCATTGACGATCGACGAAGTGTGCATGACCCGTGTGCTGTACATCCGCGCCTCAGGGAAGAAGAGTTCGCGATACTTGTCCCAGTTGCGCGCCTCGCCCTTGGGTCCGGAAATCGTCTCAAACGCTGCGTTGACGATCGCCTCCACCGAAAGCACGTACTCGGGCAGCGCCTCCTGCTGCTCCGGCAGCGGCTGCGGCTTGGTGGTGGGAACGTTGGGATGGCTCGGCGGCGTCTCGGGGATGGCGGGATGGCCTTCCGGCGGCTGCTGTGGAACTGCCGAACCGAGGTTTGGGGCAGCGACAAAGAGGGTGAGTGCGAGCAGGGCGAGCAACTGTTTCATGAGAAGGACTCCGTTTGTGGTTGGTCTGATTGTTGCAAGTCCCATACCACGGCGCAGGGGCGGCCAATACGAGGATGCTTCGATTTCCGGCTCTGAAATTCCGTAATTGGGAACCGGGTCCGTGAACCTTTCTCAAAATCAGGAAAACAACACTCGTCTCGTGCGGTGGTGGAGCTTCCGCGGGTTGCAATGCGGGTTTTCAGGATTGGAAAGCGGGGTGAACTGCTTGGTTTGCGCGGCACGGGACGTGCATGGAGAAATGCGGGTGCCATGGAGGCTGCATTGTCGAAACACTGCGAAATCATGTATTCATGGAGCCGTTTGTCGGTAGTGGCAGCGGCTGTCGGTCTTTTCGGTCCGGGTCCCATTCGACAATGTCAGGCGGGCGATGTCCCGCCCCTGCCCAAGCCCACGGCGGCAGTGGAGGGCTGTGCCAACGAAGGTTGCCATGCCGCCAAACTCGACCACAAATTCGTACATGGTCCGGTGGCTCAGCAAAAATGCGAGGCTTGCCACCAGTATGAGGAGCCCCGCGAACACCGATTCAAGACCATCAAGCAGGACCAGCTCTGCTCCACCTGCCACCTCATGGAGCATCGAACCGTGGTGCACGGACCCGTGGCTAACGGGCAGTGCACGGGTTGTCATGATCCGCACGGCTCGGAATACCGCATGATGCTCGTCGCCGACCCGACCAAGGGTCTGTGCCTGAGCTGCCATACGCATGAGGAGAAACCTGATGAGCACGTGCATGGCCCCGTCGCGGCCGGTGCATGCATTCTCTGCCATGAGCCGCACTCGGCGTGGAAGCCGAACCTGCTCGTCAAGAACACGAACGAGTTGTGCGCGGACTGTCACGCGGAAGTCGAGCAGAGTGGCATGGGACTGCATGTGCACGAAGCCATGCAGCAGGGTTGCACGACTTGCCACAATCCGCACCAGTCGCCGAACCAGTACATGCTTCGAGCTCCGACGGATGAACTCTGCGCCACCTGCCATGACAAGCTGATGGATTCCATCAATTCCGCTGCCGTCGTGCATGGCGCGGTCCACCAGGCCAACGGCTGCACCGGATGCCATTCGCCGCACTCTTCAATGCTGCCGAATCTTCAGAAAAAGCCCGAGCCTGATACATGCCTGTCCTGCCACGACAAGCCCATTACAACCGACAGCGGTCGAGTCCTGACCAATATGGCGCTGCTGCTTCACGATTCGCCGGATCACCATGGACCCATCCGGGCCGGTTCATGCTCGTCGTGCCATCAGCCGCACGAGAGCGCCAATGCCAACCTGTTGGTCAAGCCCTATCCACCGGAGTTTTACGCTCCATTCGACATCAATCGCTACGCGCTGTGCTTTACGTGCCACCTGCCCGAGATGGTGACAAGTAAGTCAGGCATCGGCGTGACCCGATTCCGCGACGGTGACGCCAATCTGCACAACCTGCATGTGGATCAGGAAAAGGGACGCACCTGCCGGGCGTGCCATGAAGTGCACGCATCCAAGCGACCGTTCCACATTCGTGAGGCGGTGCCGTTTGGAACCAGCGGATGGATGCTTGAGATCAACTTCGAGGCGCTGCCCGACGGCGGGCGTTGCGCGCCGGGTTGCCATGTTGAGCGCTCGTACGCCCGTGGCGAACTGCAGAATCCACCGCAAACAAATCCGTCGAAGGGAGGCGGTCCATGAGACTCCGCCTTGCCGCGTCACGTGTTGTTGATTGCGCAATCCTGGTTGCATGTGTGTGCCTGACGTCGGGCGCTCGGGCGGCAATTCCGCCACGCGGCTCGGAAGCGCCTGCGCTGGCCCTCTCTGACCTCGACGGCAACGCCTTTGATCCCGCGCGCGTCAAGGATCGACCCTATGTTCTGATCTTCGGCGAACTCTACCACCAGCCCACGCGCGAAGGCTGCGCGGAAGTCAATCGCATCCTCGACGATCCCCGCCTCGCGGGAGATGCAATTACACCCATCCTGATCGTGGCGCAGAACGCCTCGCGCCTGGATCTCAAGACCCAGGCCGAATCGCTGGGTCTTGCCGGATTGATCCTGCACGATCCGGATCGCAAAGCGTTCGAGGCCTATCGCGTGAGCGTCATGCCCACGGTCGTGGTGGTGGGCAAAGATGGCAAGATCATCTACAGCATGGCGGGAATGATGCCGCGCTTCGACGATGTCCTCACCGATGCGCTGCTCGTCGGCCTCGGGCGACTGAGTCCCGAGCGATTCGACGAGACGTTGCATCCCGTCACTGAAAACGCGTTAACTGAAGACCAGATTCGCGCCAATCGCATTGCGCAACTGGCGCGTCAACTGGGGCGGCGCGGCCTCGACGAGATGGCCGATGAGAAGTACCACGAAGCGCTGACTCTCTGGCCCGAGAGCATCGAGGCGCGCCTTGGCCTGGGCCGACTCAATCTGAAGCGCCACCGAATCGCAGATGCGGAGAAACAGTTCCGTGCGGTGCTCGCGCAGAACCCGAACATCGTTGAAGCCACGCTCGGCATCGCCTACGTCATGACGGTGCGAGGCGGCGATGAACTGACCGAAGCGGAGCGACTCGTGCATGAGGTGCTCGATCGGGATCCGTCGCAGCCCCGGGCACACTACCTGCTTGGGCTGATCTACGAACAGCGCGAAAAGATGCCGGACGCGGCTGCGAGTTTCAAAAGGGCGGCAGAACTGCTGTTGGAACGGCAGAGCGCGGAGTAATGACGATGGCGCATGAACACGAACATGATCATTCGCACGAACCGGTCAGCAACGGTCGGCGGCGATTCTGCCAGATGTGTATCGGCGGTGCAGCCGCGATCACCGTCGGAACGGTGGTGTATCCGATCGTGGCGTTTCTCAAGCTCCCCATGCGTGTCGGCGAATCCAAGCCCGTCGAGATCGAACTCGAACGACTGACGGTTGGCCAGGCCTACTACGCCGATTTCCAGGGTCAGCAGGTCATCGTCGTCATGGCGGAGGACGGCCCGCGCGTTTTCAACGCCTCATGCACGCACTTGGGATGCAACGTCGTGTGGGATACGGCGCACGGAAACTTCCACTGTCCCTGCCACGGCGCCGTGTTCAGTGGCGAGGGCAAGGTCGTGAGCGGGCCCGTGAGCACGCCGCTGCGTGAAGTGCCATTCGAAGTCAAGAACGGGACACTCATCATATCGTGAGGCGGGACATGCGGGTTATTCAAGCAATCTACGGCTGGATTGACGAACGCTTCGATGTGACGCCGGAGTTGGAAAAAAACGTCACGAAGAAGTGGGTGCCGCGCACGCTTTCGTGGGCGGGCTGCTTCGGTGGCCTGGCGTTCTTTACCTTCCTCGTGCAAGTCTTTACCGGCATGCTGCTGCTCATGTACTACAAGCCGCATCCCGATGCCGCGTGGGACAGCGTGACCTTCATCAAGTCAAATGTGACCATGGGCTGGCTGGTGCAGCGTATCCATGCGGTGGCGGCCAACCTGATGATCACCCTCGTGCTCATGCACATGGCCCGCATCGCCTACTACAAGATTTACCGAGCGCCGCGCGAACTGCACTGGGTCAGCGGCGTGTTTCTCCTCCTCCTGACGACCATGATGGCCTTCACCGGCTACCTCCTGCCGTGGACCCAGCTGAGCTACTGGGGCGCGAAAGTGGGGACGGAGATCCCCAGCGCCGTTCCCTACCTCGGCCAGGACATCGTGGAGTGGGTGCGGCGAGGCAAGGCGATCAGCGGGGAGACGTTGGGGTTCTTCTTCTCGTTGCACATCTGGATTCTGCCGGCGATCATCAGTTCATTCATGGGACTGCACTTTGTCATGATCCGCCGGACGGGCATCTCCAAGCCGCTTTGAGGCGGTCAAGGGAAGGACACGCCGATGGGCGTCGACTACCGTGAGCAATACGAGCCGGATCAGTTGGAGCCGTTCTGGCCCAATGAGATCATCAAGATGACCGTGTCAGTACTCATCTGCCTGGCGATCATCATGTTCCTGGTCACGCTCCCCGTGCTGCTGGACATGCTCGGTCTGCACGGCCTGGCGCACGAGGAGCAGCCAGCCAACCCGCACGGCTCGACCCCCGTAGGGATCAAGCCGGAATGGTACTTCCTCGCCGTGTACCAGTACTTGCGCGTCTGGCCGACCACGCTGCTTGGTCTGAGTGGCAAGACGTGGGGTGTGCTGAGCCAGGGGCCCGTGATCATCGTGATCGTGCTGCTTCCCTTCTGGTATCGCGGGCTGCGGGCCCGCACCAGGCCGAATTGGTTCTATCGCATCGCGGTCACAATGGTCGCAGCATTGGCCATCATCTTCACCTTCTGGGGAGGGTGGCCCGAGACGATGACGGCCGAAGGCGAACACCTTGCTCCAATCAGTGAGTACTTTGGACATCATCCGATGTTCTTCATCTTCACCGCCATCGCCATCGTCGTGTTCTATGTGCTCGTGGCGCACGAGCGGCGCGCGATCCGAAAGGTCTTGTATCGCGAGAACGGTGGGCCACCCACGCACACCGAGGATCCAATAGGGATCCCTCACAAACCGCTCAACGACGGAGTGAAGCACCACAGCCTGTGGCTGTTGGCGGGCTTGAGCGCCATCGTCCTCCACGCAGCGAGAGCGAACGCCAATCCGCCGGCTGAACCGGGCGCGACGCCCGAGCAGGCTGAAGGCTACGGCGAAGATCCCTACGCCAAGAACAACTGCGTCCAGTGCCACATGAATCTTTCCGGTCGTTCGGGTGAGATCGTCGAACTCGAGTGGAAGCACAGCGTGCACTACGCCGCCAATGTCGGCTGCGACGGCTGCCACGGCGGCAATGCGGCGCTGCGGCGCGACCAGTTCGAGTCGGATGAAGCCTTCAAGCGGGCGGCACACCTCGAACGCCAGACCGACTTCCTGGTGACTTACCTCAACGAGCGCGAGTTTGTGAGCGAGACGCGAGGTCGGGCCGTGTCCTACTTCTGCGGCAAATGCCACGCGGACATCAAAGAAAAGCATCTGGGCAGCCCGCACGGTGACTTTGGCGATCCGACCTGTCTCTACTGCCACGGCCAAGGCAGTCACAAGATCACCCAGCCTTCGCCTGACATCATCGATACCCGATCGCGGGCCGAGGGCGGGCGCTGCTCGCCCTGCCATCGCGCGGCGACGATGGAGTCTGTCAAGCGGATCAAGGACATCCTCATCAAGACGGAAGAGCAGGTCGACCTCTCGACGAAGCTGAGCACGGATCTGTCCGAGTGGGGCTATCGCAATCTCTCCCTCGAGCAGGCGCAGCACAACGCCGCGGAAGTTAATTCACGCCTGCGGCAGGTCTTTCACAGCTTCAACATGCGGGAAATCAATAACTTTGCAACTGAGATTCGTGATGGTGTGGATCGAATCCAGGCCACCCACGAACTTATTGAGCGCTTGCGGCGACAGCAGCGCGAGCAGACCATTGTCGGCTCAGCGGCAGTCGTGTTGCTGCTGATCTTCTCAGGGTTGCTGGTGTACTACAAGTCTTCTTTCCTCGACCGGGAGCACGGGTCGTGAGGCGGGTGAATTGTGAACGCGTTGAGAAACAAGATCGAAAAGCGCTGCCGCGCTGAGCGGTCGAAGTCTCGTTTGGATTCCCGCACCGTTGTGTTTCTGGTTTGCTTAAGCGTCTGGATGTGCGCCGTTGGAGCCGTTTGCGCACAGCCAGCACCGGCTCCAATCCCCGCCGACAATCGCCGCTGCCTGAACTGCCACGGGCAGGCGCATATCGCAACCCTCGATCCTTTCGAGCGACGCTCGATGATCGGGCAGGCTGATCGCGACAATCTCCCCGGACCTGATGAACCTCCCACCCGACCAGGCCTGTTCCTTTCCGCTGAGCAGATGCCTTTTCCCGAGCACTCCACGCTGACGTGCGTGCAGTGTCACGTGGACGCGACCGAACTACCGCACGGCCAGGAGCTTCGACCGGCTTCGTGCACGACATCGTCGTGCCACACCTCAGAAGCCGCGGCCTTCCTGCGCGGCGTGCACGCCGAGAAACCCGGTGCCGGGAATGGTCCCACGCCCCGGTGCGCCACCTGTCACGGCGGACACGACATCCTCCCGCCTCGAGATCGGAACTCAAAAACTTATCCGATCAACATCGTCGCCACCTGCGGCGGCTGCCACAAGCAGCATGCGACGAATCCTTCCGTCGAGGGCGGCGGTGAGGCACTGGTTGGGGCCTATCTGGATAGCGTCCACGGCCAACTGGTTACACAGGGCGGCTTGGTTGTCGCCGCGACCTGTGCCGACTGCCACGGCTCGCATGAGATACACCCCGCCGCCGATGAGCGGGCCCTGGTCAATCGCGTTAACGTACCGACAACCTGCGGTCGCTGCCA
The DNA here is from genome assembly GCA_002418285.1 of Phycisphaerales bacterium UBA5793. Classification (GTDB taxonomy): domain Bacteria; phylum Planctomycetota; class Phycisphaerae; order Phycisphaerales; family UBA5793; genus UBA5793. The sequence continues at coordinate 35,629 of DIDT01000072.1, read as the reverse complement.
CGTCGGCATCAGTGAGACCTACGCCAAGAGCGTCCACGCGCAGGTTCTCGCCGACGGCAACGAGAACAGCCACAAGGCGCCCGTCTGCACCGATTGCCACACCGCCCACAGCATCACGCGCACCGATGTGCCGTCATTCATGCTCGACATCGTCAACGAATGCGGCCAATGCCACGATGATCCGAGCATGTCTGGCACCAGGCGGGCGACGTTCTATGAAACCTACCGCGCCAGTTACCACGGCCAGGTCACTCGCCTTGGTTCGATGCGCGCCGCCCGGTGCAGCGACTGCCACGGCGCGCACGACATCCGGCCCATCGCCGATCCGGATTCCGCTCTACACGGGGAGCATCGTGTCCAGGTCTGCGCCAAATGCCATCCGAACGCATCACCCAGTTTCGCGCAGTTCGATCCGCATGCCGACTATCGAGACGGCGCGCGATATCCGCTGCTCCACGGTGTGTGGCTGTACTTCCTCATTGTCATTTCCGCTGCGTTCGGGTTCTTTGGCCTGCACTCGATTCTGTGGTTCATCCGCATGTCAATCGAGCGCAAACGCAACGGTCCGCGACCGGATCATCGCCATGGGGTAGCGATTCGCCGCTTCACACGCATCAACCGCGTGAATCATATTCTGGTCATCATCAGCTTCTTTGGCCTCACGTTTACCGGTATCCCGCTGTTCTTCTCTGACCGTCCGTGGGCGCTCACCATCGCCGACATCTTCGGCGGCGTGGACGCGGCTGGCAACTGGCACCGCTTCTTCGCGATCATGCTGATCTTCAACTTCGTCCTGCACGTCGTCGGGACCATCCGCGCCGGGCGCGAGGTGGCCGAGCAGGCCAGGTCCACTCCGTTGGGGCCGACCAAAACAGTTCTCGGCTGGCTCTTCGGGCCGCACTCGCTCTTCCCGCGATGGAAGGACGTCAAAGACTGCTTCGGCATGTGGCGCTGGTTTATTACCGGTCGCGGCAAGCCGGCTTTTGGTCGCTGGACTTACTGGGAGAAGTTCGACTACTGGGCCGAGATCGTCGGCACATTCATCATCGGCGGCTCGGGGCTGCTGCTCTGGTTCCCCGAGACGGCCGCCAACTGGCTGCCGGGGTGGGCCTTCAATATCGCCATGGTCGTCCACGGCTACGAGGCGCTGCTCGCGGTCGGTTTCATCTTCACCATCCACTTCTTCAACGCTCACCTGCGGCTGGAGAAATTCCCGGTCGACGACGTCATCTTCACTGGCAGGGTGCCCGAGGAGGAAATGAAGCACGAACGATCCGCCGAATACGCCCACCTCGTGGAGCGGAACCGGCTGGACAAGTTCCGCACAACTCCCGCGCCGCACTGGCAGCGGGTCGTGGCGATCGTGGTGGGGGTGGTGGCCATGCTCGTGGGCACGGGCATGGTGGTGCTCATTATTCTGGGTGGACTTCACGCTCTTTAGCGGCGGTCGGCACGGGAGTTGCACCCTGTTGTGCGGAATGGAGCCTGACATGACAAATGCTGCCGAAAATGAGAAAACGGCCCCCGATTCCAAGCCACCGATTCCCACTTGGGGGAGAGTTCTAGGCCTCAAGCGCGTCGACCGGCGCTTTCTCCCCTTCGGATTGACGATTTGGGCCAAAATGGTCTACGGCGTGGTGCTCATTGCCGGTGGGAGCTTGGCCTTTGCTGAGTACTCGATGGAGCCGGATTTCTGCCGCGGCTGTCACATCATGGAGCCCTATTACGAGGCCTGGCACGAATCGACCCACCGAGATGTGCCCTGCGTCGACTGCCACTTCGAGCCCGGCATCCAGAAGACGCTCAAGGGCAAGTGGGAGGCAAGCAGTCAGGCCGTGAAGTACATCACGGGGACCTACGGCTCCAAGCCCCACGCCGAGATCCGCGACGACTCCTGCCTCCGCGAAGGTTGCCACGAACATCGCCTGCTTGACGGACTGGTTGAGTGGGAAGTTCCCACCCAGCGAGGCGACACGATCAAGATCCACTTCAACCACACCCCCCACCTTGGAGAATTGCGGCGCGGCAAGCAGCTCCGCTGCGTCTCCTGCCACTCGCAGATCGTTCAGGGCCAGCACCTCGTCGTCACGCTCGACACCTGCTTCACCTGTCACTTCAAGGGCGTCAAGCACGGTCGTGATGAAGAGGTTTTGGGCGGCTGCGGCTCGTGCCACGGCGCACCCAAGGGTGACATCCGTCTGCCCACCGGTATCTTCAATCACCAGGAATACCTCGATCGCAAGGTGGCGTGCGAGAATTGCCACGCCGAGGCGATCAAGGGCGATGGTGAAGTGCCTCGCCAGTTGTGCTGGACGTGCCACAACCAGCCGCAACAGCTCGCCAAGTACGGCGAGACGCAACTCATGCACCGCGCCCACGTGACGGATCACAAGCTCGAATGCTCCAACTGCCACGTTCAGATCGAGCACCACCTCAACGCGAACGAAAACCGCGCCCTGTCGCTTGCCGGGACCATCCACACGACCGCTGAATCATCCGAAGGCTGTGCCCAGTGCCACGAATCGACGCACTCCGGTCCGGCAAAGATGTACAGCGGCACTGGCGGACACGGCGTGCCCAACATGCCCAGCCCCATGTTCACCGCCCAGGTGGACTGCATCGCCTGCCATCTCGAGGAAACGAGTGGTGCTTCGCACGGGGTCTCGGGTTACACCTACCTCGCCGCACAGAAGGCCTGCGACTCATGTCACGGTAATCGCTACCTCGGCGTGCTGGACGTCTGGAAGGGTGCCGTATCCGAATTGATCAGCCAGGCCGAGGTCGGCGTCGAGGGCGCGCGAGTCGCGCTGGCGGATGCGAAGATCGCCGACGATGCCGAGCGCCTCGAACTGCAACGGCTCTTCAACGACGCCTTTGAGAACCTGGAGTTCGTCAAGACCTCGCACGGTGTGCACAACATCACTTACGCGACGGCACTGCTGAATCTCTCGATCGACAACTGTGCCGAGATCGTCAAGCGCCTTTCGCCGCCGTCCGCGGAGAACGAACCGTAATGAAACCGCGCCCGACCACCCTCCGGCAACTCGACCGGCGGCCAGTGCGCCGCGGGCGAGTGATGGCGTGGGCGGTCGGCGGCACGCTGCTCGTCGCCTTGCTTGCGGCGGGCGGATGCAAGGAAAAGAAGACGGAGAAGACCACGCCACAGGGAACTTCGGGCGAATCGGCCATGCGATACGTCGACGCGCCCAACCCGTCGCTCGTCAAGCCGGCAACGCCTCCGTTCATTGGAGCCGATCACCCCGCTCCACGCCCCAGCGAAGCGCTGCCCGAAGGAACCACCTGCATCACGCCAGAGTGCCACGCGAACTTCGGCCTGGCGGACCGACTTCACGGTCCGCTGGCCGCCGGCGACTGCTTCTCGTGCCACGCTGCCGACACAGGCGGACATGTCTATCCGCTTCTCCGTCAGGGCAACGAAACCTGCTCCTTCTGCCACCAGACCGGCAACAGCCAACTGCACAAACACGCCGCCCTTGACGAACCCGGCTGCACGGGTTGCCACGATCCCCACGCCGGCCGAAAATTCCTGCTCAACAAGAGCACGATCGAGGAGACCTGCCTCGAGTGTCATGTGCTCGATGAAGGCAAACACCCGCACGGTCCATACGCCGCCGGCGAGTGCGCCGCGTGCCACCAGCCGCACGAGTCGAACAACGCCCACCTGCTGCGGGGCGGCGATGCGGCCGAACACTGCTTCACCTGCCACACCGACACCAAGTACATCATCGCCAATGCACCTTTCGTACACGATCCCGCCAAACAGGACTGCACGACCTGCCACAGCGCACACACTTCCGACTTCGAATACCACCTCAAGCAGCCCATCGAAAAACTCTGCCTCGACTGCCACACCGGACTCGGCGAAGCGATCAACGGCGCGACCACACCACACGCCGCAGTCTTCACCGGCGAGTCATGCGCCAACTGCCACGATCCCCACGCATCGGGTCGACCGAAACTTCTTCGCGATCGCCAGACGACGCTGTGCCTTTCGTGTCACAGCCAGCCGGTCAAGGCCGCAGATGGAAGGACCATTCCCGACATGACCGCGAGCGTTAGCGGCAGGCGCTTCCTGCACGGTCCTGTGGAAACCGGCGACTGCTCCGCGTGCCACAACGTACACGGCTCGACGCACGATCGACTTCTCAAGCAGGAGTTCCCCAGCGGCTTCTACGCAAACTTCGACCTTGCCGACTACGCGCTGTGCTTCAGTTGCCATCCCAAGGATCTCGTGACCTCAGAGAAGACGACTTCACTGACCGACTTCCGCGACGGCGATCGCAACCTGCACTTCCTCCACGTGAACCGCGACGAGAAAGGCCGCTCTTGCAAGACCTGCCACGCGATCCACGGCTCCGACCTCGAGCGACATCTCGCCTCGGAAGTGCCGTTTGAAAACTCACAGTGGATGATGCCCATCGGCTTTGAGCGAATGGAAGACGGTGGTAAGTGCACGCCAGGCTGCCACGTCGCGATGACGTATCACCGCACGCCGGGCGAAGGTCCGGAGCCAACCCCCGCGCCCGGTGAACAACCGACGACGGGCGATGATGGAAAAGAATCGGGAGGTCAGCCATGAGACTCGGTCGAAGACTGCTCGCCGGAACGGGGACGCTGACGGTGGGAGTGGCGCTTCTGGGAATGGGGCTTCAGGATCCGCCGCCCGATGTCAGGCCGACCGTTGAGATCGCACCTGGCTCCTGCATGACCTCAGGCTGCCACGCCGACGTCAAGGACCACGCCGTGACCCACGGCCCAGTCGCTGTCGGCGCGTGCGATGCCTGCCACACACCCGTCAGCGTGCAGGACCACACCTTCGCGCTGGTGCGCGAGGCCAAGGACCTGTGCCTCTTCTGCCACGAAATGAATGTGGAAGGCGCCACGACCGTCCACGAGCCGCTCAAGACCGGCGACTGCCTTTCGTGCCACAATCCGCACGGCGGAACCAGTCGCCTGCTGCTCAAGGCCGAGAGTCCATCGGCGCTCTGCGCACAGTGCCACGAAAACGTCTTCGCGGGCAAGTCGACGGTGCACGGTCCCGTCGCGGCCGGTGCCTGCGCCGCCTGCCACTCGCCGCACAGTTCCCAGCACCAGCACCTGCTGCTCACCGAGGGGCGCGACCTGTGTCTGCAGTGCCACACCTCCACCAAGGAGCAGCTCGACACGATGCGCTACGTGCACGGTCCGGTGAACACCGACTGCATCTCCTGCCACGATCCGCACGCCTCGGATCACCCGATGATGCTGCACGAGGAGAAGAAAGCGCTGTGCCTCTCCTGCCACGAGACGATCAAGCACATCGTCGACACGGCTACCACGCAACACGCCGCAGTCACGACCGATCAGGAATGCCTCAACTGCCACGAGCCGCACGCGTCTGATTTCGCGTCGATCCTCAAGACCGACATGATGGACCTGTGCCTCAAGTGCCACGATCGCAAGATCAAGATGCCCGACGGCCGCGACCTCTCGAACATGAAGGCGGTCTTCGCCACGGGCAAGAGCCTGCACGGCCCCGTCGCGCAGGGCAACTGCGCCGCGTGCCACGAGATCCACGGCGGGGGCAACTTCCGCCTGCTCGTCAAGGAGTATCCGCCGCAGTTCTACGCGCCGTTCCGCGAAGAGAGCTACGCCCTGTGCTTCTCCTGTCACGACAAAGACGTGGTGCATGACGAGCGAACCACGGCACTGACCAACTTCCGCAACGGCGATCTGAACCTGCACTACCTGCACGTGAACAAGGAAACCAAGGGCCGCACCTGCCGCGCCTGTCACGAGACGCACGCGAGCAACAAGGCAAACCACATCCGCGACTCGGTGCCCTTCGGCACGGGCGGCTGGATGCTGCCGATCAATTTCGAGAAACTGAATGACGGCGGCAAGTGCGCGCCCGGATGCCACGTGCCATACGAATACAACCGCGACAAACCCGTTCTGTATCCGCCGCCCGACAAGCCGGCGATCTGGCCGGGGGAAGGCAACGCGGGCGAAGCGAAGCCGGTTGAAGAGAAGAAGTAGCGCGGCGTCAGCACCACGCGCCGCGGACAAGGGGCATGCCATGAGAACCACACGCTGGACCACACTGCTGATTCCGACGCTCGCGCTCGGGCTCACGGCGGCGGCGCTGGGTGATGAACTTCGCGTCGTCAAAGTCGGCCAGCCGATTCCGACCTACTCCCTCAAGTCGCTCGGCGACACGCCCATCGACAACCCGTCGACGCGCAAGCACGCTCTCGTGCTCGTCTATGTCGCCGCTCAGCAGGTCAGTTCGACCAAGGTCATGGTCGAGTCGCAGCAGATGTTCGCCGACCTCAAGCGCGACGATCTCGAAGTGCAGTACGTCACCGCCGACGTCGTGCAGACGGACTGGTTCCGCGACTTCCGCGACGGTGCCGGCATTCACGGCCCCATGGGGCTCGACTTCGAGCGCGTGCTCTACGGCAAGCTCGGCATCATCGTGCTCCCAACCACCATCGTCGTCGACGCCAAGGGTCGCCTCGCGCACGTCATCGCCGGCTACAAACCCGACTACGTCCACATGCTCGACGCCTACGCCCGCCACGGGCTGGGCATGCTCGATGACAAACAGCTGGAAGAGCATCTCACCGCCAGAGGTTTCCATCACGACACCCCCTCCGATCGCGCCGCGCGCCACCGCGCCGCCGCCGGCCTGCTGCGCGAGAAAGGACTGCGCGAACAGGCTGAGCGCGAACTGCGCTCGGCGCTGGAAGTCGACCCGACGGACATGGAAGCGCGCCTCGACCTCGCCGCGCTGTGCATCGCCATGGAGCGATTCGACGAGGCAAAGGTGTTGGTCGAGGAAGTGATGAAGGCCGAAGCCAACAGCCGGCGCGGTAAACTGCTCCGCGGCATCCTGCTCTTCCACGACGGCAAACTCGACGACGCCGAAAAGGCGCTGAGCGAATCGCTTGTGCTCAACACCGACCCCGCCCGCACACACTATTACCTTGGCCTTGTGTATGAGAAGAAGGGCCAGACCGACAAAGCCATGGAGCACTACCGCCAGGCGCTTGAGCGCCTCCTCGACGAGCGGCCGTAGCGCCGCGCCGACTGACCCGCCGCGCAGACGGCCGGGTCGGGTCGCACCAGTTCATCTCTCCTCCCGCAACCGCCGGCCTCCGCGCCGGCGGTTGTCGTTAATCATCGCAGCGGGCGCGGTGCTTTCTCTGATCCGTGGAATCTGCGATCAGCACGGGTGCCTCGTCGCTGCCGGTTGCGTTTCCGGTGGTATCTTGAATCATCGTCGCAGAACGCCGCCATGGCATTCCGATCGGGCGGCAACTCGTCGTGGGTGCGAACGGCCAGCATTGCCAGCTGGCGGTGCGGTGGATGGACCGGCCGTCTTGTTGACGGCGGTTGGCCACCGTTCTCTTCGAAGGCGGCGTCTCAGGAGACGTCTTTTTCCACGAGTTCGCGGAGGGCCTTCAATCATCACTCTGCTCGGAGCCAGTACAATCTTGCGGGCGGTGGGCGAGAGGCGTTGTTCAGGAGATCACACGATACGGAGCGAAGGATGAGAGGCTGCGTAATGGAACGTCCAACCCGGTGCGCTTCGCGGAGCCTCGACAGCACCCTTGTATCTTATCTGACGCGGGATTTTCGCGGTTGAGCCTGCAATGGCGATGAAGCTCCGCCGCGAGCGGTCTGCGAAGCAGGGCAAGTTCTCAATTCGCGCAAAAAACGCGGTATTCGCTGGCGGCGATCACTCGGCGCGCCAAGAGTGTCAGCGTCGGCTTCCGACGTGGCCGGAAGGCTGGCCCTGCTTCGTCACGCATTCAACCAAAGGGAGGAAAGAGAAAGATCATGAATCGCGCCATTAACACATCAGTCGCCCTGCTCGGGCTCGGCGTCGTGGCCGCCGCCGCGTCCGCCGACACCATCGCGTACACCAGCTTCGAAGAGCAGCCCGTCTTTACCGTCCAGTACGTCGATACACTGGACGCCGGCATCGACCACGCGCTGCTCGACAACCCCGGTGAGCCCTACGTCAACTGGACCTACAACGGCGGCGAACTCGGGTTCAGCTCCTACTACAGGAACACGCGCAACGACGTCGGCCTCACGGACGGCGACTTCGTCGGCACCACCGACTTTGTCGGCGTCGTCGGCGCCTATACCGATGGCGAGCAGGGCTTTGAGATTTCCGACTCCGACGGCCTGATGACCACGACGCTCGACACTGTCAGTCTCGCTGGCTACATGAACCTCTCCGTCTGCGTCGACTTCTTTGCCCAGGAAACCGGTTGGGAGGAAGACGACTACCTGCGCATCTGGGTGACCGTCGACGGCAGCACCGATCTCGATCTCATCAACACGACCGGCTCGGATATCGACGACCTTGGCATCGAGGGTGCATGGATCACCAGCCAGATCAGCCTCGATGGCTACAGCACCGCTCAACTCCACTTCGAACTCGAGAGCAACTCCAGTTCCGAAGCGCTGTACATCGACAACATCCTGTTCAAGGGCACCCCCATTCCCACGCCGGGCTCGATACTCCTGCTCGGCCTCGGCGGCGCAGTCCTTGGTCGCCGCCGTCGCAACCGCTGAGTGACTCGGCGAATCTTCACAACGAACAAGCGGCACTCGAACGAGTGCCGCTTCGTCTTTTTCTCGGGGGTGGCATCGAACGCCGCGGCTCTGGGCGGAGCTCGATGTTCAAACTGTAGTGGAGGTCGTGCGTCGATGACCACCCGCGCTGAACTCCCGCCCAGAGTGACGAGCGTTCAATGGCACCCTGTATCGGACAGTGGTTCCTTGCCGCGTCCCTTCAACCGATCGCTTCGGGCGGCAGGCCGTTGGCACGACGCTCGGCGCTTTCGAGGCGGAGGTGAATCACTTGCAACCGATTGCGCACCGCTTCCATCGTCGGCCGGCGCTCCGGGTCGGGATCGACGCAATCGAGAATGATGTCGCTGAATTCCTGCGTGATGTTTGGCTTGATCTCGATCGGGGGGATCGGGCGATCAATCTGGTGATCATCCTTGGCGACGCCAAAGCCCGTGCGGTCCGTCATGGCCGTGGGAATATGCCGACCCGTGACGCACCAGTACATCGTGGCGCCGAGGTTGTAGACGTCCGTCGACGGCGTGATGGCGCGTCGGTGTACCTGCTCGGGCGCGATGTAGTCCATCGTGCCCTGGATGCGCTCCTTGATCGTCCCCACGGCACACGACTGGCCGAGGTCGATCACCTTGGCGTTGCCCGCTTCGGTCACGATCACGTTGTTGGGTTTCATGTCCGCGTGGACGAATCCCTTGCTGTGCATATAGAGCAGGCCGTCGGCGACCTGGGTGAAGATGTCGGCGGCCTCGATGAACGTGGTCGGGGGCTGCTTGTCGAGCGGGATACCGTCAACGAGTTCGAGCAGCAGGAACATCTCCGTGACGCGCAACACGCGGCGGTTTTTGATGAGTCGCTCGACGTGGCGGATGTGCGGGTGATCCAGCTGAATGCCGACGGAGTACTCGATCTCGGTCTGATCGAGGAAGCGCTGGTCTTTCTCAGTTTCCTTACGGACGTGCTTGAGAGCCCAGATCTGCTTGGAGCGCGGATCCTGCACGAGGTAAAGGAAAGACGCGGCACCCGTGCCGAGTTCCTTGAGGACGCGAAAACCTGCTATCTCTGTACCGGGCGCCACAGTGTACTCTCGCTGTACCGCTGATTGGTTCACGTCTCAACCCTGCTGGGGGCATTAACGCCGTGCTGCTTTCCCGGTCAAGCATACCGGCACTGTCACTTCGACGCCTATCCCTTCGGATCGGCCCCATTTGGGCACAACTTGATACAAACATGTCAGAGGCGTGAACCCTGTGCCGGGGCGGCCGCCTTTCTCACCAGGTCTTCGATTATACAAGCTTACGGCGGCGGAATCTCAACCGTTCAGACGAAGTTGATCCCGAAATCGTTGTTCGGGAAAATTCCGTCCGGGGCTGGGCTGCCCGGAGAGAGCCGAATTGAGCAGGACATGCTCGATATCAATGTCCAGCTCTTCCTGCAGACCTCGGACGAGGTCCACGAGCCGCTGGATCTGACGCGGAGTGAACTCGGCGGCCTGACCGTTGCCCACGAGACAGATCGCCACACTGTGGACGTTGTGCCAGGCCGCGTTGGGTCCCGCGATGTGGGCTCCCGCGAGCTGCTCATTCCAGCGATAGCCGACGTGCAGTTCGCCGTCGCCCATACCGTTGCCGTTACCGATCACGAAGTGATACCCCAGTCCCTTGAGACCGCCGGACTGGGCCTCGCGGGCCAGACTCTCCACCGAGCCGTGCTGGCTGCCCGAGTCGTGGATGACGATCTCGAGCCACTGCTCTTTCTTGACGGGTACGGCCGTGTCGAACACGGTGCCGATCGTCCGAACGCCAAGATTCGCGCTCAGCGCGGGGCGGCTGGAACTCAGCCGCGGCGCCGGAGCCGGGTCACTGATCAGCAGCAGACCCCCGACAACCGTCATCGTCGCTACAAACGCACCCCACACCGTCACCGCGCGACGATGCGGCCGGGAAGCGAAGTCGAAACGGGTCGTCGGAATCATGGTCACAATCAGTGTACCCCACCATTACAGTCTGCCAATGAACTATCGTCGACGTTGACGAAAAATCTTTGTGAAATTCCGAAAAAGCCCCAATGTCCTGCCGCTTTAGGCGGCTGGGCAAAAGTTCGCCGTCCGCAGCCCGCCGATTCGCAGTCAGACGTTAGTTCTGACGCAGGCGCTGGCGCAGCGCGGGCACCGGCTTGCCGTAGAGGTCCGTCTGGTGCGGCTCGACAAACGACCCGCGCAGCCGGTCGTACTGGTCGTACTGCGTCCTGTACGTGTTATCGGGAAAGAGCGGCTTCGTGCAACCGCCCAGCGCCGAAGTTATCCCGACGCACACAGCAACCAAACAAATCGCCGCAGCCTGGCACTGCAGGCGTCCGACCAGCCGGTTTCCATCACACACCCGTCCCATGCGAAGAGTATATCGTGCATCACCTCGGTGGTCAGAGCCGTATGGGTGGACGCCAGTCGTCCTCCCACGGGGCCGCAGATGACCGCTCCAATGAGCCTGACGCTCGCCAATTCGCTAACCCAGGTGATGTGGGGCTTCGTCGAGGTCCTGTTGGTTGGCAACTTCATCATCGGCATCGTCGAGGGAGCGATCATCGCGGCCGTCTTCCACGCTCGACCCCTCAAAGCGATCGGCTGGATGCTCGCGGCAAACTTCCTCTCGGCGGCGCTGGCGGGATTCGTCTTCGGCATCGGTGAATGGCCCACGCCGCTCGTCGAGTGGTGCTTCGATGAGCCGCTCTATCACGCTGGCGAGGTGGCGTGGGTCTGCATCGCCGTCGGTATCGCGATGACACTGATCATCGAGTGGCCCTTCTGCTACCTGGCGCTGCGAGAGGCGCCGCATGCAATCGCGCGCTCGCTCAAGGCGCTGCTGCTCGTCCACGCCGTCTCGCTGACGTGCCTGCTCGGGTTCTTCTGGCCCGTGTCGCACAACACGCTCGGCCGCGATGTGACGGTCGTTCGCCGCTTCGATCCAGGCCGCGCCGTTCCGAACGGCTGGGTCTACTACGTGAACCGCGACACCGGTGATGTGCACCGCATTCGTCTCGATGGCTCAGCAGATGAACGCGTATTGCCAACCGGCGTTGACCCGCACCACGCGATCCTGTTCGTCAAGCCCAAGCCTTGGCATGACGAAGTCGAGTCGTATGAAGTTCAACTTGTCACGGGCTTATCGATGAATCCGCCTGAGCAGGTCATCGAGCGCTTCGATGCGGCCGCCCGCATCGTGCCGTTCATGTCAAGCACGCCAGCTCACCCAATGACGGACCCGGCAGGCGCGGGCTGGACGCTCAGCTTCGGCATGGCCACCGCGGACCTGCGCGATGCGACCGATCGATCCTGGCAGGCGTTTGCGCGTCACAACGAAGGACTGGTCATCGAGCGAGGTCACTCCGATCCGCCGCTGCGCGTGATCTTCGACACACCCTTCGACACCTGGCGCACGCACAGCGTCACGGCATTGCCGGGCGATCTTGCCGTCTTCGATTTCGGGCTGCAGGTGTGTCTGCTCGATGTCAGAACGAGCGAAATCACATTGCTCGCGCGCGGAGTCGGGCCGGTGATCGTGCTCGATGGGCCAAACGACGACTCCCAACCGTGACGACGAACTGACCGCGGGCTCAGCGCAGCGGCAGCAGGGATCGCGGGCGATACCACTTGAACCAACGGCCGAAGTGTCGTCTCGACCAGCCGCGATTGCGCCGGTGCTTTGCTGCCCTTCGAATGACCCACCGTTCCGGCCACATGACGTCGATTGGCATCCACAACACGCCAACCCAGAACTGCGGCGCATCGCGGCGCTCGATCTCCCGACCGCACTCGCTGCAGCGCTCGCTGCCGCACATGAGCGGATAGATACACGTCGGGCAGACTGCCAGCCGATGCGGCCAGAGTTCGCGGAACAGCGTTTGCCGCTGGCGTCGGCACCGCCAGAAGAACCCGGCGAACACGCCGAGCGCGAGGACGATCGAAGAAACAAGGGCCGCGTCGGTGGCCGCAGCTGACGGCAGCTTCGATGCGTTGGACAAGAAAGGAAGCATGACCCAACAGGTGATCGAGAGAAAGAATACCAAGTAGCCGAACACGATGCCCGCCATGAGTGACAGTGCACCTGATCGGTGGATCAATGCCAGCCGGCCGGGCCGCATGCGCACCACTCCTTTCAGTTGTCCCGGCGCATTCTACGTGTCTGAGCCAGTGTCTTGCGTGTCCAAAAGCAACAGCCCCACGCCATGTGACGTGGGGCCGTGGATTCAGCCTTATATGGGATGAGACGTGGAGTCGCTCAGTCTTCTTTCTTCTTCCCTGCCCCGATCATCTCCGCACGGCTCAGCACCGCGTCGATCAGGCCGTACTGCTTGCCCTCTTCGGCGCTGAGCCACTTGTTGCGATCGCAGTCGGCTTCGATCTGCTCGAAACTCTTGCCCGTCGCCTTGGCCAGACCCTTGTAGAGCATCTCGCGCAAGCGCAGCATCTCGCGCGCCTCGATCTCGAGGTCCGTCGCCTGTCCTTCCATCACGCCGCCGATGAGCGGCTGGTGGAGCAGGATGCGACTCGACGGCAGGCAGTAGCGCTTGCCAGGCGTCCCGCCCGCGAGCAGCACAGCGCCCATCGACGCCGCCTGGCCGACGCAGTATGTCGCCACGTCGCAGGGGATGTAGTTCATCGTGTCGAGAATGCCCAGCCCCGCCGTGACGCTGCCGCCCGGCGAGTTGATGTAGAACTGAATGTCCGACTTGGCGTCGTCGTTGGCGAGGAAGAGCATCTGCGCCACGATGAGATTCGCCTCGTCGTCGTCAACACCGCCGCCAAGAAAGATAATTCGATCCTTGAGCAGACGCGAATAGATGTCGTAGGCGCGTTCGCCGCGGCCGGACTGTTCGACGACGATCGGAATGAGATTCGGCATGGTGAAATCCTTGATTGAGCGCGACGCACGATCAGGCCCGGGCCGCGCAGATGATCCTGTGGTAATCCCCGAAGAGCGAATGTCAACAAACGCCGTCAGTTCGACGCGGCCTTCTTGATCTTGTCCTTCGCCGCCGGGTCGAATGAGAGCACTTCGTCGACCAGGCCGTAGTTCTTGGCTTCCTCAGCCGTGAAGTACTTGTCGCGTTCCGAATCGGCCAGCACCTGCTCGACCGTCTGGCCCGTGTGCCTGGCGAGGATCTCGGCCAGCGCTCGCTTGCTCTTGATGATCTGCTCGGCCTGGATCTTGATGTCTTCGGCCTGGCCGCCCACGCCGCCCAGCGGCTGGTGGATCATCACCTTGGCGTGAGGCAGCATGAACCGCTTGCCCTTCGTTCCCGCCGTGAGAATCAGCGACCCGCCCGAATACGCCCGGCCGATGCAGTACGTCGCCACGTCGGCCGAGAGGAACTGCATGGTGTCGTAGATTGCCAGCGTGTCATCCACGGTCCCGCCGTGGCTGTTGACGTAGAGGTTGATGTCCTGGCCCTTCTTCTGGTTGTCCAGGTAGAGCATCTGCATCATCACCCGGGCCGCGCTGCCGTAGTTGATCTCGCCGATGAGAAACACGACGCGGTTCTCGAGCAGCAGTTCGTCGATCGTCATTTCGCGCGTGCGCTGGTAGTTGACCGAATTGGTCAGATGAGGCAACGCCTGCATCGCCGCCGCGGCGACCTGCGGGTCGCTCGAAGCCGGGTGTGCGGGGTCAAAAGAACCAGAAAACGGATTGAACGTCATCTCAGGCCATCCTCCCCGAGGTGGGTGTGTCAGTCTCGCTGCGCCGACAAAGGTATCGGACGCAGGAACAGATGATACGGCGCCCGTGGATTGTCGGCCAAAAACCAAGGGGTGCATGAGGTGGGACGTCAGTTTGAGGCAATCGCTGTGGCGGGTGCGTCGCGGCCGATTCCTGGCGGCGACCACTCCGCAAGCGGCGACAGCTCGAGGCCGTACTCGAACAGGGCCGACAACGTTCCGTTCTGATCCTGCATTCGACACTGCACGACATCGCCACGCCGGGTCAGCGTCACGTCGTCCCACGAAACGCCTTCGCATTCCGCCGGCAAAGTGAGCAGCCGATGTTGCGCGACGACCGCCACCGAGCCATCGTCGCCGACCACCATGCGCTGAACCCGCAGCAACTGCTCGCCGCTCTCCAGGCCTCGACGCGAAATCACCTGCCACACGCGCGGACCGGCTGCGTCAATGTCAATGACATCCGTGAGCGCCTTCAATGGCAGCAGCACATGGTCCGGCGACTCCGGACGATCCACGGACCAGTACGTCACCAGGCTGTACTCTGCCGGGTCGATCGACCTGGGCAACTCGGGCGACCAGTCGATCGCAAGCACCGCCGCCCCATCAGTCGTGAAGCGCATGTGCCAGTAGTCGCCGGTTCGATCCAGCGTCGCCGCCCACTGGCCAGTCGTCAGATCAAGCAGTCGCAACGGCGGTTCGCCGCGGAAGGTCGCGCCCCCGTCCGACACGAGCGCCAGATCGGAGTTCGGACACTTCGAAATGTACGGCCCGGACGGACCAAAGCACCCGCCGCCGCTCGCGGGGATGCCCTTGAGCGTCGTCACCTGCGACGTATCCAGGTCGAGTGCGCAAACGCCGCGGATGCTCGATTCCATGTCGTAGTAGTAGAGTCGGCGCGCATCGGGGGAGAATCCGATGAGATCGGGACTCGTGGCCGTCGGCGAGCGATAGACGATGCGCGCCGGCTCCGTGCCGCTGCGCTCGAGCACAATGATGCGCTCGCCGTCTGAGACCAGCGCGATGCGTCCACTGCCGTTCGGCGCCTCCACGGCGCCGGCCAGACTCCATCGCGCCGTATCGAGGCTTTGCAGCACCTCGCGCGTCGCCGTGTCGATCTCAAGGAGCACGTCCGGCCAGCCGTCATACTCGTCCGCCCACTCCGGAAAGTGCGCCTCGGCTTTCGCCAGCAGCTCCGCGGAGTACCAGTGCGATCGCTCCCACACCCAGTCTGCCTCACGCGGCAGGGCCCGCTGAAAGAGCGGATAGACGCACACAACCAGCAGCACGATGAACGCCACCAGCGCGAGGTGCACGTACGCCGGTCTCCCGTAGCACAGCGACTTGGCCGACAGCATGTTGCCGCACTCGGGGCAGCGCGGCACAGGATCGTGGATGATGTAGCCGCACGCGCCGCAGTGCGGTACGCCGCGCGGCACGCGCCGCAGTCGGCTCGCTCGCCGCATGAGAATCGCGCCGATGATGATCAGCGCCAGCACCGTCGCCTCGGGCCAGAACGAAAACAGCGCCGGCCAGATGTTGAGTCCTTCATCGGAAGCGATGACCAGCGCCCGCCGACCATCTCGGGACAGCGCCACCACCTCTCCCATGCCGTTCGAATCAACTTCGTTGCTGCGGACGACAGCCGATCGGAGCAGTGTGGCGGGCTGCGTGTCCACCGGGATCGCCTCAGGCTGGTCGTAGTACTGGCCGACGGCCGGACTGGACGCCACCATCGCAACGACCACCAACACAGCCGGCACGCACCAGAATGATCGCCCCATGTGAAACCCCTTGTCACCCAGCGCCGCAGCGCGATCCGCTCTACGTATCTATGACGGGCGTGGGGGCCGACTGTTTCAGATTCAGCCAGCCTTGCCGGCTATTTGTCGTCGCCGTGTTCGAAATGAACCGTGGTCGGCGTGGGGTGCCATTGCTATCCACAGGCGTATTCGTGCGCTCGGGCAGCGCGGTTGCACGGAGTTGCTTTGTGGCGGGTGTTCATTCCGCGCTGATTAACCCACAGGATGCGACAAGGAAGCCCCGGATGCGACGCGCCGTCGCGTCGGATCGCGCTACTCATTCGCCGTGAAATCCAGGGATGCTCTTCGTGTGTTCAACCACCTGCAACTCGTACTCTGACACCACGGCGCGCTCTTTGAGTAGAAAGCTCCTGCCGTCATCGACCAAGTAGATAATGCCGCATGGGTCTCCGCCAAATCCAAGCGGATGAATGAAGATGGCCCAGCCGTTGGGCTGACGCTCCACATGCACGTCTGGAGCGTCCATGTCAGAGTAGTCGTGTGACCCCAATACGACGCGAAGGCCATCCGACCGCTGAACCAAAACCGCTACGTACGGCGCGCCAAACTCAGGGAGTAGGCCGTCGTGGACTTCCGAGTCGTAGAGGTTCGCATTGAACGTGGGGATCAGCAGCTTTAGACGTGGTATATCTCTTTCGTACGGATCGTCCATTGTCGGAATGCTCCTATTTTGGGAGCATCGTAGCCCGGTTCCATAATCGGGGCAATGCAGAAATCCATCTTTACCCCCGAGTACCGTCGGCTGCGCGAGGAATTACGGGCAATACGAGCGGCGGCGGGTTTGTCACAGCGGGACCTCGCTACCCGTCTTGACGTGCCACATAGCTGGGTTGCCAAAGTCGAGACGGGCGAGCGCCGCATCGACCTCATCGAGTTCGGTTGGTTCTGTGTGGGCTGCGATGCTTCGCCCGTCGAGGTCGCCCGGGCCTTGTTTCAGCCGATGCCCAAGTCTCCCTCCGCAAAGAGGCGACGACGGGTGACGACATGACAAGCGCCCTCTCCGAATCCGACCGCGCTGCGCTGAGAACCGCATTTCAAATGCCCGCGGGCCAGACGATGATGTCGCGCTCATCGACGCTCACAAACGCGTTTGTCGCCTCTCTCATCCCTGTGATAGAGCCAACGCCCGAAGAAATTGCGGAGGCGCTGGGAATCCTCGGCATGTCACCAACAACTGTTCGGTGCGCCTACTGCGGAGACACGTCTTCTGAATGGGACCATCTCCGCCCGCTCGTCGTAAAACGCAGACCGACCGGGTTCATCTCAGAAATCGCCAACTTGGTACCTTCATGTGGAAAGTGCAATCAGTCGAAGGGCAACAAGCACTGGCTCAAGTGGATACGCAGCAACGCCCCGCTGGCGCCGGCGCGCCGCGGAGTGGCTGACATCGAACAGCGCATCGAGAGATTAAGCGCATTCGAAAAATGGAGGGACGTGCAGCCGATCGAATTTGAGAAGATTCTCGGGCGCGACGAGTACCACGCGTACTGGGCGAGTCTTGAGCAAGTGCTGGACTCGATGCGCGAATGCCAGCAGATCGCCAACGATCTCAAGCGGCGAATCATCGAAGCTCAT
The DNA here is from genome assembly GCA_002418285.1 of Phycisphaerales bacterium UBA5793. Taxonomy (GTDB): domain Bacteria; phylum Planctomycetota; class Phycisphaerae; order Phycisphaerales; family UBA5793; genus UBA5793. The sequence continues at coordinate 17,911 of DIDT01000072.1, read as the reverse complement.
ATCCGCTGACGATCTGGCTGCACCCGTGCGATGCGCGAGAAGAAGCTGCCCTCGCAACGCCTCACCTCAACCCCAGATCCAACAGCAACTGCCCCGGGAAATCGCCGGGCGGGAGGGTGTCGTCGAGATCGTCGGGGACGTTCAGTTCTTCCTGGATCGACGGGCCGATCGGGATGCCCATCGGCGTGATGAACACCATCTGTGCGTGCTTGCGCTGCGGCGGGTCGTCGCGCTGGTCGCGGCCGTTGCCTCCGCCGGGGCCGGTCGTCTCGTGGCGCGCGAATGGTCGTCGATCTTCTCCGGCTCTCTCATCCCTGCTCATCGATCCCTCCGCGCGCCTTGTGCCTCTCCAGGTCCGGCCGTCCATTCGTCGCCAACCCGTCATCGGTCGTTGTGGTTCGATCCGTCGCATTTCTATCCGTCCTTCCGTGGATGGTGAGTTATCGGTGGTGGTGGGCTCGCGCCGCGAGTTCCAGGCTGGCTTCACGCGGCGACCGCCGCCCGCGCCGCGAGGCACTGCCAGCGCGACACGTTCAACACGGCCTCCAGTTCTTCAACGCGAACAGCCGCATCAAACTCCGCGCGGCCGGCCAGTTGCCAAAGCGCAATGGCCGAGTCGATCTCGCAGCCTCCCAGCAGGCCGTCATCATCCTGGCTCATCGCCAGCGCGTGCAAGGCGTGGTCGATCGCAAAGTCGAGCCGCTGAGCCATCGACTCGCTGCCGGGCATGTGCCGCAGGTCGAGCAGGGCTCGCGTGACGACCGCCGTGGCGGCGACCGAGCCGAACGACCCATCGTCGCACTGCGCGTGCAGGAGATCATCACACAGCGCCTGCGCCAGCGGGCACACGGCATACGACAACTCGCACACGCGCTGCAGCGCAAAGCCCGCCGAAACGACGTGCAGCGTGTCCGCATTCGTCAGTCGCAGCCGGATGGGCAGATCGACGGGCCGGCCATTGCTGAGCACATCATCAAGCAGCCGATGCCAGCCCTGGGCCAGTGCGGTGCGTTCGATCCGAGAGAGGGTAATCATGCTGGACACTCCTGCCGAACAGTAGTTGGTGTCTGTTCGGTATCTAATCATGACCGATTTTCGGCATGCGTCCAGCGGAATTCTGAATTTTGTTTGGTAAATTGTCGGTCCCGCCCAAAATCACCGGAGACCGCAGAAAAACGGTGTACCTTCCCCGATGCGATCAGGGGATGGATGGTGGAAATGTGGATAAGTGGGTGGCGATACGGCTCGATCAGGAGCCAGCGGCGCGGCCGATCTTGCCCACCACGGCCGGATCGTCCTCGGCTTTGATCTGATCGGCGACCTCGCGGCGGTGCACCTGCACCTCGCGCGGAAATTCAAAAGCGATCCGCACGCGGTCGCCCTTGATGCCGGCAATTCGCACAATTCCCTGCGGATTACGAGGATCGCCGATGACGACCTCTTCGCCCTCGCGTCGAGTGATGACCAGCATAGTTCGGGACCTCCTGCCCCTTTGCACCGTTGATGAGGCTCGCGAACATGTTCCCACCAGCCGCAAGCCCATCGCACCTTTGCCAAAGCATACCGACGAACGGGCCGACGCCAAGTGAATTCGCGCGTTTGACCCCCATTTTGTTCGGCTTATTGCAGCGCAAAAAATGCGGGTTGCCGCGAGGAGCGGCCATGGCTCATGAAAAACCTCGCCCCCTTCTCAGGAGGCGAGGCGCTTGATCTCGCTGGAGATCGATCAATCGAACTTGCGGAGCCGCGTTACGGGATTTGACCCACGTTGCTGGCTTCGCAGGGGTTGCTAATCGTGACGAGCTGGATGTATCCGCCGCAGGCGCCGGTGCCGGCTCTGCCGTTCACATTGCCCGTACCATTACCGCCAGTTCCGATCGTGTTGATGATGCGAATGCCTTGGGCGCTCAGACCCAGCTGCGTTCCCTGGCAGGGGCCGCTGGGAACGACGAGGTTGCCCTGGCTGGCGGCGAACACGAGCGCCTGCTGTTTGTTGGGCTGCGCGCCGGCCCACGCGACGCTGACGGTGCCGGGACACTCGCCGGTAACCGAGCAGCGATACCCACCGGCTTCGTAGGTGAGCGATCCCGTCAGACCGCGCGACGAGAAGAAGCTGCCTCCCGTAGTGAACGGAGCCGAGCGCGAGTCACCGGTGGTGAGCTTCAGGTTCGCGTCCTCAAAGATCTGCAGCGGCGGTGAACCCGTACCGAAGTAGCGCGGACCATTGGTCGAGAAGAGCACGGCAACACCGACGGTTTCCCCCGGGCCAACGGCGATATCGGGAATGTCGATCACGTCGGAGATGCCGCTGTTCTCCGCACCCTGCGTCGCCGGCGCCGTACCCAGTGACGTCCAGCCCGCCATCGATTGCCCGGGGCCCGGGTTGCCCAGTCCGCTGCCCGATCGGACAAAGATCTCGACCGAGAACGAGGAGAAGGCGACGCCATTGTTCGCCGTAGTCATGTGGGTGACCGCCAGCCCCGGTCCGTTCGAAGTGAGGTCGAAGTAGAGCGCCCATCCCGCCGAGCCGCCGTTGTTGGCAGTGGGGTTGGCGTCCAGGACATCGCCTGATGCGCCTGTTGCAGCTACGCACAGGCTCAGTGCGGCGGCCAGTCCAAGTGTCTTTCTCATCACGTCTCTTCCTTTCCTTTCGATGTTCAACTGCCACGGCGTTCCAGAACGTTTCTGGAGGTCCGGTCGCGGTCCCGGATTCGCGTAGGGGACGTTCTCAATATACCGCAATTCGCTGCGGGCGCAACAGAAAACCCCGTGGAATCGTGTTTTTTGTTCCTCCACGGGGTTCTGGTTTGGGGTTGGTCTTTCCGCGTGGCGTTCGCCACGCTCGACTCAGAAAAAGACCTCGCCTCCTTTCGGAGGCGAGGCAGGGATCTCAAGATGAGATCGTAAGAGAGACTCGGTCAGCCCGGATTACGGGAGCTGCTTGACGTTGCTGGTCGCGCAGGGGGATCCCGCGATCGTCACGAGCTGGACGTAGCCGCGGCAAGCGCCGGAGTTGACCGTGGCGTTCACGCCGCCGGTGCCGCTACCCGTTCCGATGGTCGCGTACACCTGGAGCTGGTTGGTTCCGAGGCCGAGCTGCGTTCCCGCGCAGGGACCGCCGGGGACCACGAACGCGCCGGTGTTGCGGGCGAAGACGACCGCTTGCTGCTTGTTGGGCTGAGCGCCGCTCCAGGTCAGGCGGACCTGGCCGGGGCAGGTGCCGGTGACGTTGACGGTGTAGCCGCCGCCGGTGGTGTAGTCAAGCTTGTAGGGGTAGTCCCAACCGGCGCCGTAGCCGGCATCGACGTTCACAGTCCAACCCAGACCGACTTGGAAGTAGATCGAGTTGTCATTGTTGAGGTCGCGCGGAACCTTGTGGTTCGCCCACGGGCCGCTGTAGCTCGGGTTGCCGTCGCTGCCGATTTCGATCCAGTACTGGCCGGGGCCGAGCGAGCCCGCCCAGCTCATGTCCACTTTGACTTCCTTGATCGCGCGGGCGCAGTCCGAGGGGACGGTGTTGGTGCGATAGATGTTGCTGAACGTGGACGAGATGAGTCGGTTGGTGGTCATGTCGCCACCGACCAACGTGGCCGTGCCGGCGAGCATGTCGGCCTGGCTGCCCTGCCACAGCTGGATGTACACCGCGACGATAGGTTCATTGGAGGGGGAATTGGTCTGGTAGAGGTACCAGCGCAGCTGGGTGGGCGACCAGTTCTGTCCACCGGGAACCGTGAAGTCGTCGGCCTGGTGATAGGTGCTCACGATCGTGTTGTTGCCGTAGATCGTGCCCGGTACTTCGATGGCGCTGTACTGCCCGCCGGAGCAACCGCCGGATTGCGGATCCATGCCGCCATTGTCATAAGTCTGCCCGAACGCGGGGGCCGCGGCCAGCGCGAGTGCTGCCGCGACCAGAGTCTGCTTCTTCATCGTCATTCTCCTGGTGTTGCCACACGACTAGCCGGATCAGACACGAACACCGTGGCTGAAGATGGACCCGGAATCGAGGCAAAGGCCAGCCTTCGTCTTTCGGCGAAGGTGCCCACGGAGTGAAGGGATCGATGACGCCCAAGCGGCGCCGGCTCACTCAGCGTCATCAAGATGCCGCCTGATCGCAATCCTTCGGGAACCGACAGAACAGCAACTCGACGTGGCCCAAAAATATGAGCCGAACCCTCCACGGGCGGCGGGCGAAGACGCACTCACCGCCTTATACAACTCATAATACTGGAAGCTGCAGATCTTGCAAGTGGATACGCTGATTATTTCAGCATTTTCGTGGATTCAGAGCATTTGGCCCCCCTTGTCTCTCGAGCCGGCGAATCGCGCAATCGGCAACCCGGCTCCACGCAAGCGCGGATCCTGGGTAAATAGGGAACTGGGGAGGGTCTGCGACATACGCACAGAGCTTGGGACGCCCGGGACCGTCTAGTTCTGCGCCGCGCGGCGGCGCTGAAGTTCGGCGTCAATGAACCCCTGCAGATCGCCGTCCAACACCCGCTGAGGGTTCATTACTTCGTATCCCGTTCGGTGATCCTTCACCCGGTTGTCGTAGATCACGTACGAGCGGATCTGCGTGCCCCACCCGCGATCGACCTTGCCGCCTGACGCCGCGGAGAGCTCGGCTTCGCGCTTCTCGTCCGCGATCTGCTGCAACTTGGCCGTCAACTGCTCCATGGCCTGGCGCCGGTTCTGCGGCTGCTCGCGGTACGACGATGCCACGACCATGATCCCGGTCGGTTTGTGGACGATCCGCACCGCCGAGGCCACCTTGTTCACGTTCTGCCCACCCGGTCCGCTGGATCGGGCGAAAGTCGTGATCTCCAGTTCGTTGTCAGGGATGTCGAGATCGACTTCCTCGATCTCGGGAGTCACATCCACGGTCGCGAAACTCGTCTGCCGCTTGCCCTGGGCGTTGAACGGCGACACCCGAGCCAGGCGATGGGCGCCGCGTTCGCATTTGAGATAGCCGAAGGCGAACGGCCCCTTCACGTGGAAGGTCACTGAGTCGATGCCGACCTCCGTGCCGTAGCTCTTCTCGAGCTCTTCCACTTTCCAGCCCATCTGCTCGAAGTAGTAGATGTACATGCGCATGAGCATCTCGGACCAGTCGTTGGCCTCGGTGCCCCCGTCGCCGGCGTGGATGGTGAAGAAGCAATTCCGGTGGTCATGCGGGCCGGAAAGCAGCGACTGGAGTTCGACCTTGTCCATGCGCTTGAGCAGGCTAAAGAGCGACTCGTCGGCTTCGGTGAGCAGCTCCTTGTCCTCAGCTTCGCGGGCCAGTTCATAGGTGACACGAGCTTCATCGAAGTCGTGCTGCACCCGAAGCATCGGGTCGATCTGCGCCTTAAGGACCTTGAGTTCGGCTACGGTTTTCTGCGCCGCCGTCTGGTTCGACCAGAAGTCGCCGCCGCCCATGATGGCTTCAAGTTCGCCAATGCGCTTGAGTTTGGAATCGACGTCAAAGAGAGTCGCGGATCGTTAAAATCCGCGCCTCGAGATCGTCGATGATGGATTGGTGCGAGTCAAAGTGCATGGCCCATCATAGGCGGGGCCGGGCAACGGCAGAGATCGCGGCATCGGGAAATCAACGCGACCGGCGAGCACACCGGAGCAGCGCAAACGCACGGTCATTCTCTCGGCCACTGGCCCGTTGCGGCCGGGTTGTTGCTCACGGGTACGACAATACTGAACCAGCCGATTCTGGAATAAGGAGCTCCGGCGCGAGGTTCGAAGGAGAGGAGTAGGAGCATGAGCATGAGCAACCACTCAACGATTCTTGGCGCGAGTCTTGTGGTTCCCGGTTTTGTCTGCGCCCCGGCGGTCGCTCAGTTCTGCTTCGAGCAGCCGTGGAGAACGCAAACCGGCTCGGGGCCAACAGTTCTGCTGACCGCAGATTTGAACGACGATCGGTATCCCGATCTCGTCGCCCCTTCGTCCGACGATCACGGGCTCTGGGTCCATCTCAATGACGGGTCCGGCCGGTTTCTCTCGCCACGCGTCTATGCGGCCGGTAGTCCATTTGGTGCAGCACTGGGCGACCTGGACGGAAACGGGTCTGTTGACATGGTTGGCGTGAGCGAGGGGTTCTCCCGTCCGAGCACCGTAACAGTTTGGCTTAACGCGGGCGATGGCTCGTTCGTCGGGCCAACTCAATACCAGATCGGTCTGGCTTCACGTTCCATTGCGATCGGGGATATTGATCGCGACGGTGATGCGGATCTTGTCGCTTCCAATTCGGCCGATCGGACGATCTCGGTACTTCTCAACGAAGGTGGAGGGACATTCCTTCCTCCCGTCACGTTTGCGGTCGAAACCGGTGCGTATGCGATCGCCCTGGCGGACTTCGACGGGGATCAGTTTGTCGACGTTGCAGCCGCGGGCTCGAGCGGCTCTCTCGCGCTGCTGCTCAACAACCAGGACGGCACGTTTCGAGAGGACTCCATCCACCAGATTGGGACGTTCTCGGTATTCGTCCTCACGGCGGATTTGAACGATGATCATCGCCCCGACGTCGTCACCGCAGATCGTGGAAGCAGCACGGTTTCGGTGCTCCTCAACAACGGCGCATCGTTTGATCCCGCCCTCCAGTACTCGCTGCCACAGCATCCCGAGCATCTGGCGTGCGGTGACCTCGATGGGAACGGCGCTCTCGACATTGTAGTGGCCCTCTATTTCAACTCATCGGTGGCGATCCTTCCGGGCCGTGGTGATGGCACACTTGCGCCGCACGTGCTGTTCCCTGGAGCCCGCGATGGGGCGCATTCTGTAGGCGCTGGCGATTTTGATATCGATGGCGACCCCGACATAGCGGTGACCGAGATTGACTACACCTACAGCCACAGCGATGTGTATGTGCTCTCCAACTCCAATTGCCGACCTCTGGCAGAACTGCAAACGCAGTGTCCGCAGGGGGGCACGGCACTGCTGCAATGGTCCGGTGCAACACCGAACGGTCGCACGGCGATTCTCCGGTCTCGATCAATCGGCCGCTACGTCATCCGACCTGGCTATCCCTGTGCCGGGACTGAACTCGGTCTGAGCGGGAATGGCCTGGCGCTCTTCCTCGTCGCCGACTCGAACGAGGGTGGAGCCCGCGTGCTCGGCGGATCGATCGGGTCGGGGATCTGCGGGAGCCAGATTCAATTACTCGACCTCACATCCTGCCGCGGGGGGAACGTCGTTCGCGTCGAGTGAATGGCACGACGCACGGCCCAGCTGAGGTGTTGTGTGGCTAGCCGATGGTTTGCGACGGTCGGCGCGGTTTGTGCGAGGTTCTGCCCTGTGCCCAGGTCGCCGACCTACGGTCGCGGCTTGTACGCGGCTTCACCTGTCGCAGTCACCCGAACGGCGTCCACCAAACTCGTGGAGGAGGCCACAGTCGGCACTCGGCAGTCGATCACGTACTGCAGCCAGTCCGGCGTGCCGCGCATTCGCGCCATCCACTCCACCGCGATCAGGCTGTAGTCCGGGTTGACCACCAGCGTGAAGCTCTCCGTGCGGCCGGCTTCGATGGTGACCTGTCCGGATCGTCCCCATTGGCCAGACCATTGCCACGCATTGTCGGCGCTCACCGGGTTGCCGGGGCGGCCTTTCGAATCCACCCACGTCCATTCATTGCCCGTCGGATCAAACAATCGCAGCGACTTGGAAACCGCGGCGCCGAACTCCGACACCTTGATCGTGATGTCTTCGCGCGTCAGATTGTCGAGGCTGATGAGAATCAGTCCCGAGGTGGACAGATCGATCTCATTGACGTGGATCGCCAGCGGACAATCCGGAATCAGCGCCACCTCGGGAATCGGCGTCTGCACGAACGCACGCACCACGAGGACCAGCGCGACGGACATCAGAATCACGATTCCGAGGCTCAGCAGCAGCCACTTTTTCATGACCCCTCCTTTCCGCCGGCGCCTGGGGGTCAGCCGCGGCGGGATTCGGGTGGAATGACAACAGTCTACCGGATAAGACGCGGCAGGGAGGTGAACCGCACAACAATTGGCCAACAGGTCGCGAGGTCTTCAGCCCAGGGTGCGGACGAACTCGCCGATCCGCGTCATGCCCATTTCGATCTTCTCGGTCGAACAGGCGAAACTGAGGCGGATGTGATTTGGCCCGCAGCCGCCGAACTCATCGCCGGGCACGACGGCGACGTGGGCTTCGTTGATTAACGCCGTGGCGACGTCCAGGCTTGATCGCAGCGGGGTTCCGCCTGCGGACGTGTGGCCGAACCACGCCGAAATATCCGGGAAGAGGTAGAACGCGCCGGTTGGCCTCGGGCACCGGACGCCCGTCCATCTGGAGACGTACTCGTGCATGAGCGCGGCTCGCTGACGGTAGTGCTCGCGCATCTCCGCGACGTCCGGCTCACCCTTGTCGAGGGCCTCGACCATGGCCGGAAAGCAGAACGCGGCGATACAGGTGATCATCTGTCCCTGCAGTTTGGACATGGCCTTGATGAGTTCGACCGGGCCCGCTGCATAGCCGATGCGCCAGCCCGTCATGGCGTACGCCTTGCTCATGCCGTTGAGCGTCACCGACCACTTCGGATCGAGAAACTGCCCGATCGTGGCAAACGCGGTGTCGGCGTACACGATCTTCTCGTAGATGTCATCGCCGGCGACGACGACCTTTCCGCCCGCCGCGTTGTGCTCGGTAATCACCGCCGCCAGCGCCTTGAGTTCTGCCGGCGAGTACATCGTGCCGCATGGATTGCTCGGCGAGTTGATGAGCAGCATTCGCGTGCGCGGCGTGAGCGCGGCCCTGAGTTGGGCCGGCGTCATCTTGAAATCACTTTCGACACTGGTTCGCACCTCGACCACCGTTGCCCCGGCCATCTCCGCGATCGGGCGATAACTCACCCACGCCGGCGTGGGCAGGATCATCTCCAGGCCGCATTCCGGGTCGAAGAGCGCGTGTGTCAGGAGGTAAAACGAGTGCTTGCCACCTGCGGAGATGATGACGTTCTCCGCGGTGAAGTGGTCGAGGTGGTTGTCGCGAGCAAACTTGCGCGCCGCGGCCGCGCGGGCGGCCGGTTCGCCGGGTATGGGCGAATAGTGCGTCAGTCCCTCATCGAGGGCGTGCTTGGCCGCTTCGCGAATGTGAGCGGGGGTGGTGAAGTCGGGCTCGCCGGCGCCAAAGCCGATCACGTCAATGCCGCGCTGCCTCATCTCCTTGGCCAGCGCATTGACGGCCAGGGTGCTCGAGGGCTTGAGCCGATTGACCCGCGCGGAAAGCTGCATGGCCTGAGCGTATGCCCGGCTCGATTGCGGCACAAGGGGGAACATCATCCCGGAGGGCGGATATCCGGCAGAGTCCCGTGTTGACGGTTTGCCGCCACGCCGTTACGTTTGTTCTGCCGCCTACTGTTGTCTTCGGGCCTGGCGCACCAGGGCGGATGTGGTGTCTTCGCGTCGGCCGGTTACAAGGATTCTGAACACGATCGGAGGTTGGGCTATGGCCATTCGCGTCGGCATCAACGGGTTCGGTCGCATCGGTCGGCTCATGTTCCGAGCCGGGCTGCGACATGGTGGCATCGAGTTCGTCGCGATCAACGATCTCGTCCCCTCCGATAGCCTCTCGTACCTGCTTCGCCATGACACCGTCCACGGCCGCTTCGACGGCACCGTCCAGGCGGGTGAGGGCCAGTTCACCGTCAACGGCAAAGTGACCAAGTGCTTTGCCGAGCGCGACCCGGCCAACCTGCCCTGGGGCAGTGTCAACTGCGACTACGTCGTCGAGTCCACCGGCCTGTTCACCGACGCCGACGCGGCCGGCAAGCACCTCGCCGCCGGCGCCAAGCGCGTCATCATCTCCGCGCCGACCAAGTCGCCCGACAAGATCAAGACGCTCGCGTACAAAGTCAACCACGAGACGTACGACGCCGCCAAGGACAAGATCATCTCCAACGCTTCGTGCACGACCAACTGCCTCGCGCCGATCGCCAAGGTGATCGAAGACGTCTTCGGCCTTGAAGAAGGTCTGATGACCACGATCCATGCGGTTACGGCAACCCAGCCCACGCAGGATGGACCGAGCAAGAAGGACTGGCGCGGCGGGCGCAACGCCTACATGAACATCATCCCCGCCAGCACCGGCGCCGCCAAAGCCGTCACCCTCTGCATCCCTTCGCTCAAGGGCAAACTGACGGGCATGAGTTTCCGCGTGCCCACCGCCGACGTCTCCGCCGTCGATCTCACCTTCCGCACCAGCAAGTCCACGTCGCTGGCCGCTATCAATGCGGCAATGAAGGAAGCGGCGGAAGGATCGATGAAGGGTGTGCTCGGTTACACCGAAGAAGAGGTCGTTTCCAGCGATTTCATCGGCGATCCGCGCTCGTCAATCTTTGACGCCGGGGCCGGGATCGAACTCAACGACCGCTTCTTCAAGATCGTCTCCTGGTACGACAATGAAGTCGGCTACTGCAACCGCCTCATCGACATGATCAAGTACATGGCGGCCAAGGACGGCATCAAGTAAACCGTCGCAGACTTTCGCAGCAGCAGCAATTCAACACGATCGGAGCCCACGTTCAACGGACGTGGGCTTCGTGCTTGGTGCGAATGGTGTCCCAAATTCAGTAGGGTGGCGGCGTCCTCGCACCGACGAGGCCTACGGAGATGCCATGGGCGCGAAGCGCGCGCGTGGCGCGCTGGCTGATAACCACTAACACGAGGAGTGAGACAAACGGTACGAACATGCAGAGGCAGTACAGAACACGCGCCCGCTTGTCATCGCCCAGCGCCGCGCTGAGATTCCGGACGGCGACGATCAGCGCGATCCCCACCAGAACGTTCACCAACGCGAAGTCCGGATTCACCGCGATACTCGCCACGGTCAGCCCCACGTTGAGTGCGAGGCCCCAGAGCACATACTTCTGCCACTTGGCGACGCGCGCCAGGTGAATACTCACGCGGTCATCGAGCATCTGCGGAGGTTCGGATGGACTCTCCAAGATGGATGACCTCCGCTCCAGCTGAAAACTCCGGTGGCGCCGACCCCCTGCCTGGCGGCCATCAGTGGCCTGATCGGATCGTCAGCGGTGACTCAGCCGCCGGCGCTCTCGTCGAGCATGCTGCGCTTGTCTTCGACGTTCTTGTACTCTTCCGCCTCGGGCAGCGGATCCTTCTTGGCGGTGATCTCCGGCCAGTCCGGAGTCAGCCGCGCGTTGATCTCGACGTACTCCGCCCACTTCTCGGGCAGGTCCTCTTCCGGGAAAATGGCCTGCGTCGGACACTCGGGCACGCACAGCCCGCAGTCAATGCACACATCCGGATCGATCACGAGAAAGTTCGCCCCTTCGTGGAAGCAGTCCACGGGGCAGACGTCAACGCAGTCGGTGTACTTGCACTTGATGCAGGGCTCGGCGACGATATGAGTCATGGGATGCTCTCTCCGCGGTTCGTGGGCTCTGGGAGTGGCCTCGGACAGACTGAGCCGCGGCCGGTTCGTTCAGGGTCGCGCCATTGTAAACGCCTGTGCGGCGCTGGCAACGTCGATTCGGGCAATTCAGCAAAGCCCCTTGGCGGCCTCACCGAATCTCAAAAAGGCCCTCCAGTTCCACGGGCACATTCAGCGGCAGACTACTGCAGCCCACCGCTGACCGGGCATGCCGCCCAATCGCCTCGCCGAACACCGCCACCATCAGCTCGCTCGCTCCGTTGGCCACCTGAGGCTGACCGCCAAACTCCGAGCTCGAAGCGACAAACACACCCAGCCGAACGACCCGTGTGACGCGATCCAGATCCTCATCCGTTGCCGCATGAAGCACCGCCAGCATGTTCAGGGCGCACAACCTCGCGGCCGCCTGCGCCTTGTCCGGCGGCACCTCGGTTGGCACGACACCCACGCACAGTGCCTTGCCGCCCACGAGGGGCACCTGCCCGCTGGTGTAAACCAGATTCCCCGTGCGAACCCACGGGATGTACGCCGCCACCGGTTTGGGCGCCGGCGGCAGTTCAAGGCCGAGTTCAGCCAGACGTTTGTAGACAGACATGCGGTCCTCCATTGCAGGGCCGAAAGTGGGTGTCAAATTTCGCGACACGATAGCGCGCCAAGCCGCGCTCCCGCCACATCGAAATCAAACAGGGCCAAGTTCGCATCGCGCTAGAATCACCGCTCATGCGCATTCTCCTCACCAACGACGACGGCCTCCGCGCCCCGGGCATCGAAGCCCTTCACAGCGAACTGCTCAACCTCGGCGAAGTCTTCACCGTCGCTCCGCTCGAAGTGCAGTCCGCCACCAGCCACAGCGTGACCTTTAACGTCCCGCTCATGGCCCGACAGATGCGCATCAACGAACGCATGACCGGCTTTGCCATCGACGGCCGGCCCGCCGACTGCGTCAAGCTCGCCATCGAAAACGTCTGGCCCGAACATCATCCGGAAAATCCGCGCCCCGACCTCGTCGTCTCGGGTATGAACATGGGCTGCAACGTCGGCATCCATGTCATCTACTCGGGAACAGTGGGGGCTGCGATCGAAGCCGCGTTCCTCGGTCTGCCCTCGATCGCAGTGAGCCTCTACGTCGAAAGCGAACTTAACCGCCGGGCGTTTGAGAAGGTGCGCTGGGATGTCGCCGCCCGCCACGCCCGCGAGGCCATCCAGCGTTGCCTCGAGCACGGCCCGCTGCAGCCGCGCTCGGTTCTCAACATCAATGTCCCTTCAACGATCCAGGACGGCCCGCTGCCGCCCATCAAGGTCGTGCCCATGAACCTCGGCGGCATGACCGACCGCTACGAACGCCGCGTCAGCCCCAACGGCCAGATCTACTACTGGTGCGTCGGCGACGGCATGGCCTTCCAGCACACCGCCACCGGCAGTGACGTGCAAGCCATGCTCGCCGGAAACATCACCATCACCCCGCTTCATTTCGATCTGACGGATCATGAGCGCTTGCGCGAATGGCAGCAGCGCCTGGGCGATGCTTAGCCGCGATGCGCAGGCTTTGCGGAGCGTCGCGACTCACCGCCACCGCGCCCGCAAAAGATAAACCACCCACTCCACGCCCAGCACGCCCAGCGCCAGCGCCACCAGCCAAGGCCACAATTCGCGCGGCGTCGATCGATCTACCGTCTGCGCCGCTGCCGCTTCGTGCCCGATCTGCACCGACTCAACCGGCAGCAGATTCGACTCCACCTCGCTGAGCAGATTCGCAATGATCGGCACGTTCTCCGCCGGCAATCCCTCCGCCTGATACGCGCCAACGCGATCCAGCGGCCCGATGGTGACCGACCCATCTTCCCGCACCGGCATCGTCCGCTCATCCGGCCCCGTCAGTTTCACCGTCGTCGCGCCCGGCGATGCGCGCAACGTCATCGTCTGGCCAGTCTGGATCATCTGCCCCGCATCCGCGCTGCCACGTTGCGTGAGATAGTCCACCGCGTTCTGCATAAAGATGGCGAAGCTCACGTGCAGCGGCCAGTTGCTCTGCCGCAGGTCAAAACTCACGATGATGTGTCGCCCCCCGCGGCGCGGCTCCACGACGCCGATGATCGGCCCGCCCTCGGCAATCGCCAGCGCCTCGCTGTCATCATCCGGCAGCGACAGCCGCCGCTCATCCGCAACCGCAATCGTGTCCAGTCCCACGCTCGCCATGATCGGGTTCTGCCGGTTCCAACTCAGTATCCGCCGGCTCGGATTCGCCACATCCGCTGGCGTCAGGCTCAGGCCCGGCACCGGCGGCCGCGCGCCTAATGACAGCGTCGGTGCATCAGGCACCGCGCTCGGCGACACCCGATCAAAAATGATCGCGCTGAACGCGTGTCCATCACTCGACTGCAGCACCTCACCGCTCTTGAGCAATGTCTCAAACCGATCCGCCGGCCACGTCTCCACCTCATACAGCGGCAGCTCATTCACGACACTCATCAGATATTCGTCCGCAGCACTCTCGCCGCTCGGATACACCACCAGCAGCGTTGCCTTGCGCGGCGGCGAAAGCAGCAATCCCACCGTGTTGTCCGTCGCCAGCGCATCGCCTCGCGCGATGGTCACCCGCAGCACGCCGCCGGCCAGGTTCACAAACCGCAATCGCGCCAATCCCTCAGCCGGCTGCCCCGCTTCGCGCGCCTCCAATGACACCGCCTGCGATTCGAGCACGTTGCCATCAACCGCAAACTCGACGCGCACCGTCTTCAGATCCGCCGCCGTGCTCGCCAGCCCGCAGAGCACATCAACCTGCGACACGTCAACGATGTCCCGCCGCGCCGCCAGGAACGTGATGCCGACGTTGTCCTCGACGTCTGCGGATTCACCGGCGTCCGGTCCGCCGGCGCCGTCGCTTCCCGTCGTGACCGACACAAACTCGACCTCACCGCCCGCGTAACTCGGCGTCTGATCATCGCCAAACCGACCGTCGCTCAGCAGCACCATCCGCACCGGCACTTCCTCGTTGCCCGATTGATCAGGCCCGGCGTACGTCTCCGCCAGCCGCAGCGCCGGCCCCAGCAGTCCGGGTTCTTCGAGCACCTCGAGCGACTCAATCGCCGCCCTCGCAAACCGCAGGTCCGAAGTGAACGTCTGCGCAATCCGCGCCCGCGTGGCGAACGCGACCACCATCACCTGCACTTCATCGCCGCTGCTTCGAAGTCGATCGAGCATCTCGTTCGCCGCCGCCTTCGCACGCTCCAGCCGCGTCACCGCTTGCGTATTAGCTTCTTCTCCATCCGCCTTCGCCTCTCCCGCCCCCATCGAAGCGCTGACGTCAACGAGCAGGATCACCCGCTGTCCACCTTCACCTGGCTTGAGCCCGAAGATGGGCCGCGCCAGGGCCAGCAGCAGCGCCAGCAGCAGGAAGAGTTGCAGAAACAGCAGCCACGACGCCCGCAACCGCTGGAACGGCGTGTTCGCCTGCAGGTCCTCGACGACCTTGCTCCACAGCATCGTCGAGCCGATCCACACCTCTTTGCGCCGCAGTTTCAGAAAATAGAGCAGCAGCAGGGCGGGAACAGCCACCCCGGCAACCACCAGCGCCGTTAAAGGACTCAGCAGCGACACCGGCAGAGTGTATCAACGCACCAGACGAATAGCGGCGACGCCAAACGCGTTCAGCAACAACGCACGCGTCGCCTCAAACGAATGATCCTCCCCCGGCTCTGCGGGGGAGGGAAGGGTGGCGGTGCTTCGCGACCGACTGCAATTGCCAACCGGTGCAATCCATCGTCATCGTTGCCAGAACTGCCACCATCGGCGCATTGGCTTGGGCCGGCTTACAACCCACATCGCAACGTAGTCGGGATCGACGATGATCTCCCCGGTCGAATGCTCTCGATACTCGCCGGGTGGCGCCGGCTTGAACGTGTCCGTCTGAGGTGGCAACCAAAACACTTCTCCTGATCGCGACCCACGCAACTGAACGGCGAATCCTCGTCGTTCGTCGGCGCTCTCAACGACGCCGTGCATCTGTCGCTGTTCGACAAACTTCCCTTTGTGGTCGGTGTAGGTCAATCCAACGAGCACCGTCTTTCCAATGAACGACGTTGCCAACGCGGCGTCATAGGCCGGTCGACCATCGTCCGGCGCATCATGATCAGTCCTTCTCACTTGCACCCCCGCAACCCAAACCGCCCCAACCCCAGAAACCCGATGGCCTCGCTCGACACCCCATCAATCGCCAGCTCCGCCAGCGCCCTTCCGATCACCGGCACAAACTTGAACCCGTGCCCGCTGAAGCCGCACGCAATCGTGACGCGATCGCGCATCGTCTCGTCCGGATGGCGATCGACGATGAAATGCCCGTCCGGACTGTTCGCGTACAGACACATCTGCGCCGCGATCATCTGGTCGCCGCCCTCGGGCACGTACCGCCGCATCGCATCGCGCAGCGCGGCTTCGTCATCCGCCCGCACCTCACGATCCACCGTCTCTACATCGTACGCCTGGCCCGGCCAGTGGTGCCCGATCTTCAAACCCGGATGCCTAGCCATCAGCGGAAAGCCGTACCAGATCCCCGGCCCGTCCGCCGCCGACTCGATCCCCCACATCGGAAATCGGTCCGCGCCAAACAACTCCGGCGCGCGCGGCTCAAACCACCCGACCACCTGTCGCGTCACGCTCAACGCCACGCCGAGATCCGCGATCGCGCGCCCCGCCCACGCCCCCGCCACGATGATGAGTTGATCCGCCTCATACGTCGCACGATCCGTCGTTACCGTCACGCCCGAAGCTCCGGTCCGCCACGACCGCACCGCCTCGTGCTCGTGCAACTCGGCCCCGCGCTGCCTCGCCGCCTGCGCATACGCCGCCACGGTCTGTTCGGCCAGCACATACCCCGCCTGCTCCTCGAAGAATCCGATCCAGTCCGCGCCCACGCGAAACTGCGGATACCGCGCCGCCAGTTCATCGCGCTGCAGGATCGCATGCCCCAGCCCATGCAACTCCGCCGCACTGATCGAATCGCGCACCAGCGCACAATCCGGCCGTCCCAAGTACAACCCACCGGTCAATCGCAACAACTCCGCTTGCGCCTCGGCCTCAATCTCTCGCCACAACGGCAGCGAATGCTGCAGCAGCGCGACGTAGTCCGGATGTTCGAAGTACGCCGTGCGAAACGCCCTGCAGTGCCCGTGATGACTCCCCAGCGCGTTGGGAATGTCATACTGCTCCAGCCCGAGCACGCGCAGCGACGCATCGCGCCGCAGCAGTTCCCAACACGCCGCCGCCCCCATGCTGCCCACGCCGATGATGATGACATCGAAGTGGTGATCCACGCACGGCTCCAGACAGGCAACAACGCAACAGAGTTCAGCGACGCCACATGCGCCAGCAACTTCCACGAGTTTAGCGGCGACGCACGCGTCGCAGAGATTCAACAGTTTAGCGGCGACGCACGCGTCGCAGACCCGCTTGGCGTCAACGCACGCGTCGCAGAGTCTTCGCCGCTAGCATCGTCTGTCCGCGATGACGAACCACAGGTCCAAGTCGCTCCGTCGCAACATCCCTGCCACACTGCTGTGGACGCTTGGGTTACTGCTGCTGACGAATATGGCATGGTCGGCTTGGTTTGCTGCATCAACGAAGGTGTATGACGCAGTGCGAACGGAGGGCGGCGTGGATGTGCCTCACTCCCGCAGCATTGGCGCTCAGATCTGGCGCGCCAAGCGCGTGTACATTGTCGTGGAACCTTTCGAGTCTTCATGGGAAGACGCTTCAAGCGCGTTCGATGAAATCGCCCCGAGGTGGCTTCAGCAGCATTATGCGCGGTATCGCGAAGTAGCGTTTTTCGGCGAAACAGACACCACAGTTGTTTACGGTCAAGTCGGCTGGCCGCTTCCATTGCTCTGGACGGCTCGAACGTGGAAGTGGAACTCCGAAGGCGACGGTGGCCAGTTCAAGACGATCGCGACTACAGGAGTCGACATAGGACGGTTCGGAGCGCTCAGCGAGGGAGACGACATCGTATTTCCGATTCGTCCTATCTGGACTGGCCAGGTGTTCTACGCGGCATTCTGCCTCTGTGCGGTGATACTCGTTCGACAGACCCTCCGACGATTCCGCGTCTGGCGCAACCACTGCCCCAACTGCAACTACGACCTCCGAGCCGCCACCACCGGCACCTGCCCCGAATGCGGCGCTCAAGTGGGTTCGGGTGCCGTGGTCTGACCGAGGTTTGGGGAGGGAAGGCCACGCGATCGCGCGATTGACTGTCTAACTGAGCGGCCCGCCCCCGGCGCACTCGCGTGGCCTTCCGGTCGCAGAGCCTCCCTCCAGATTGGGATGAAAGCCTGCTGCTCCTCGGCTACAACGAGCGTGTTCGTTGTTCGTCGAATTAGCCCAATCACCGGAAGGAGCAGCAGGCCATGGAGCGATTGTATGTCGGACTGGACTATCACAAGACCTTCATCCAGGTGTGCGTTGTGAACGGGGACGGAGATGTTCTGCGCAATCGCCGTTGCGTCAACGAGTGGCACGCAGT
>DIDT01000030.1:2975-3879 GCA_002418285.1 Phycisphaerales bacterium UBA5793 | reverse complement strand
CTTGACCATTTTCGATACCCGAACCAGTCGGGGCCCAGAGAGGGTCTAGCCTGACCGGCAACTCAATCGAGCACTCAAACGTGCTGCCATCATCGTCGCCTGACGCCACTGAACTCTCACCCGAGCTGACATCCGTACAGCATCACCCGCCGTGCGCTGGGGCCGTGCGCCGGACCGATCTCGCGCGTGCACTCAGCCCCAACCAAAAAGACAGAGGCCGCGACTCTTGCGAGTCGCGGCCTCATTGATGGAACCGTGAACCTGATCGTCGACCAGGTCATCGACGTCAGTTGCGAATGTCGCGCAACTCGACGTTGGACTTCACACTCGCGCCGCCGCCACGCGGAGCCACGGCCTGGAAGGCGGTGTTCTCGAGCGGAGCGTCGATGGGCACGCGGCCACGCAGCGTCGCCACGCCGTTGTTGTTGGCGACCGCATCGCCGAAGATCGTTCCCGGCGGGAGAATCTCGACGTCGAGATTGAGACCGGGCAGGTGCGTGGGCCCGATGCCGATGATGCGGCTGTCGAGACCTGCATCGCTGTAAGCGAAGTAGACGCGCTCGCCCGGGCGGGCGCCACTGACGGTCCACGTGGCGCGCTGGCCACGGAAGAGCGTCGTCATTTCCATCTTCAGGCCGGCCGCCTCAACGCCGTTGGGCATGCCGGGCGTGACGCAACCCATGGTGAGGCTGTCAACATCGCCGGGCTTGTGCAGGCCGAGCATGGCGCTACCCGCCGTCGGCGCGGCATCAGCTTCGAAGGTGAACGTGTAGATCGTGCCGTACCGAAGCGTGTTGGCGAACTCGTTGGTGTTGTAATCGTCGCAACTCCAGGAGACGGCGTCGGCGCCGACGCTCGAAGTCCACGTCTCGTTGCCGTAGGGCTCGTCGTAGGACGTGGGAGC
>DIDT01000030.1:0-2949 GCA_002418285.1 Phycisphaerales bacterium UBA5793 | reverse complement strand
TGGAAGGTGATGTTGCTGACGTTGACGCCGGGCGCGATGGCGACGTTGAACGAGTTGACGCCCTGCCAGAGGGTGTGGTTGTACACGGCGTATTCGTAGCGGAAGTTGCCGCCGCCGAGATCGACCACGCGAGTGGCGATGATCGCGTCGCCGTTGGTGCGATCAGTGACGAAGTGGTGGTAGTCGCCCCAGTTCATCACGTAAAGGCCGCGCACCATGTTCTCCGGGTGGCTGAAGCTCCACGTGTTGCTGTTGCGGCTGACGGTCGCCTTGCGCCAACTGACGTTGTTGAGATTGTTGTCTTCATCGAGGATGACGTAGTACGCCTCGAAGTAGAACGTCGATCCGGGTGAGTCGAGATCGGCATCAGTCACTTGCAGCATGTGATCGGTGGGCCCGAGGCCGCCGGTATGGGGGCTCTCGCGGCAGTCGGGATTCGAGCCATCGGCGATATCGAAGTAGGAGCCGCAGGGATCCCAGACGGCGGAAAGTGGATCAACTTCGTAGCGCGGCCCGAGCCAGTTGCGGTCGGAGTTGTTGCCCGAGCCGTAGGTGTCCTGGCAGCCGAGGTTGAGGTGATCGTCGCCGAGATTGCCCTGGCAGTTGCCGCAGCCGGACGAGTCGGCGGCGAAGAAGCCGTGCTTGAGCCAGCTGACGCCGACCTGCTCGAGGGTGCCTTCGGTGTTGACGCGGTAGAGGTTCTGAGCGATGAAGGGGTGACGCGGGTCCATCTGGCGGTACCAGGGGACCTCGACGTTACCGATGTTGCACGAGGTGGTGGAGCCGGCCAGGCCGACGCGACCCGTCGGATAAGAGCCGACGCGCCCGCGCTGGGAGAGACCGCTGAGACCCGAGATCTCAACGTCGAGGTACTGGCCCTCGATGTGAGCGTTGTGATCGTCGCTGAGGGCCGTGGCCCACGACGGTGAACTCACGTCATCCGGAGCTTCGGTTGATGCCGGAACAACCTTGGTTGCGGCTGGGGTGGTGACGGTGGGGTCGACCCGCAGCTGTGTCGCGGCTGCAGCAATCGCACCGCCCGTCAATATCAAAGCGATCATCCGGTGGTTCATGGGCACATCCTCTGTCTTTCTCTTCTGGGACCACAAAAAATAGGAAAACAACCCCTGGGCCGGTGGAGTGCCGACCATACCTCCCCCAGCGGTTTTCATCAGAATACCACATAAATAGGGGTGAGGTTACGAATAATCCCTGAATTTTCAAAGGAAGTGGCGCCGTGGCACGGCGCCGCGCACCCGGACCAGGTCCAAAGGAGCAGATGGCGGGAATCAATCGCTTCTTTTGCGTCAGAAAAGCCGATACAGAAGCCCCAAAGGACTTCCGTATCATGAGTTGCCGAATAAATAAGAATCGTTCCGAATTATTGGAAGAATCTACTTCTTGCCCTTCGCGGCCGGCGCTGCGGCGGCTGCCGGGGCGGCTGCTGCGGCTTCGCCCTCAGCACCTTCCTCAGCCTTCTTGACCTTGACCTTCTTGCGAACCGCGAGGCGCGGCGAGATGGTCTTGGGCAGGCCCAGGGGTGTGCCGTCGGGGCCGAAGTTGCCGTCGTTCTTCATTTTCGTGATGCGCTCGGCCCGGGTAAGCACGCTGCGGTGCTGGGCGAGGCTGCTGCCAGATTTCAGACTGCGATCGAGGCTCATGTCTTCCGCCTTACTGGTTCGTAAGCACCTTCGTTGACCGGGTCTGGAGTACTCGCCACCTTTGCCGCTACTTCTGCAGCTTGGGGAAGCTCTGTGAGAAGTCCTTGGACCCGCCTTCTCTTGCCTTCCATTGATCGCCGAGTCGCTGCAGCTTCTTGTGCAGCGCCTGGGCGGCAGAGTCAGTCTGCCAACCCTTGAAACCCTGGGCGGTCACCACCTGCAAGAGAGAGCGATTGTTGTCCGCCAGAACCAGAACGTCAATGCCGTTGCGTTTGAGAAACTCTTTGACGGCCCACGCCTCGCCGGGCTCGAATCGCTCCACGATGATGTAGTTGAGCCCGGATTGGCGGGTGTCGCGGTCGAGCGTGCGGCCGGTGGGTCCGACCGGGGCGGGATTGCCCTGTGGGGTCGCGTTGTTGGTTCGATTCGCCTCTCCCGGAGAGGTATTGCCGGGAGGCTGGGCATTGCCGGCGCCGCTCTCACCGGGGCTTGGCTGGTTCAACGTGGGGTCATCGATGGGCAATCGCGTGCCGGAGTCCTCGACTGGCGCCAGGGCCTGCTGGCGGCCGCGGCTGACGCCGACGAAGTAGGACCCGACAATGAGCAGCACGACGACGGCCAGACCGACGTAGATGTAGCCGATGGGCAGGCGGATGATGCGCGGCGACGACGGGCCGGAAGTCGCGGGCGCCGTGTCGGGCGCGATGGACTCGACATGAACGCGCGGCGGGGGCGGCAGCGGGGCAGGCACATCAATGCGATGCGGCTGACTCGGCGCCGTCGGAGTGCGGCCGAAGACTTCGAAGAGAGCGGGCGTGTTGCGATCTTTGGCCATGGTGTGAGGCGAGACGCGTGAGGCGCCGCGTGGATGCTAGCGAGGCTTGCCGCTGTGTTGAATCGTCATACAACCTTATCAGGCTGCAGGGAAAGAGCAATCGCACTCGCCATGGCGAGGGTGTCGGTGTGACTGATGCTGATGGTCCAGGCGCCGATGCCGGCTCTGGCGGCGAGGTCGGCGGCGGTTCCTGAGAGCGTGAGGACTGGCCGGCCAAGGGTGTCGGGGAGAATCTCCATGTCGGTCCAGGCGATGCCGTCGCGCCAGCCCGTGCCGATGGCTTTGAGGATGGCTTCCTTGGCGGCGAATCGGCCGGCAAGTCGCTCGAGGCGCTTGCGCGGCGCGGCGTCGGCGTAGAGCACCTCGCGCGGCGTGTAGCAGCGCTCGAGGAAACGCTCGGCGTGGTCGTCGAGCATACGGCCGATGCGGGCAATCTCGACGAGATCGATGCCG
>DIDT01000027.1 GCA_002418285.1 Phycisphaerales bacterium UBA5793 | reverse complement strand
GGTACATCGACTTCGACGCCAAGATCGTCGAGGGTCTCGACGCGTTCGCGCGTCTGCTGCGCTACCTCATGATTCAGCTCGAGATGTCGCCCGAGCTCATCGGACTCAAGGAAGGCGCTGCGGCCGAGAGTCATGAGAAGCTCATGCTCCAGGCCGTGGTGACCACGAGCCGGGCCCAACTCACCAAGCAGACCAACGAGCCGGTGCTGGAGCGCATCATCGACACCGCGTGCGCTTTCGATGCGCAGCTCAGCCCGATCGGCTATCCGGTCGCGCCCGTTGAAGTGAAGATGCACCCGGGTCTGCCGCGCACGCCCGAGGAGATCAATCGCGGCCTCGCCGAGATGCACACCGCCGGCCAGGTCTCGCAGGAGACGATGCTCATTCAGATCCACGGCCCCACGCAGGGACTGGAGGAACTTCAGCGCATCCAGGCCGAGAGCCGGCAGCGCACCGAGTCACTCATCGGCGCGGGCTTCCCCGGCGCCACACTCAGCGGCGGCGACGAGCCCGGTGCGGTCGACACCGGCGATGCGGGCGACGCCGCCGCGGGAGACGCCGCCGCATGAACTGCCTGCTGTCCATCCTCGGGGTGATCCTCATGAGCTTGCCGCAGAACTACAACTCGGGCATTCCCAATGCGGCCGTGGCGGAAATGGTCAGACTCTACGACAGCGCCGCGACCGAGATCGTCAAGGCCCTGGCCGTCTCCCTCGACACCGAGTCGCGGAGCGAGCAGTTCAAGCGCGCCCGTGCCGCACGCCTCGCCCTGGCGATCGAGAACGCCACGCGAAAGTTCGGCGCCTCGATCCGCCCGCACATCGAATCGATCTCGACCGACTCGTACGAACTCGGCCTGAAGCAGGGCATCAGCCAGCTCAGGGATCTCGGCCTTCGTGACAAGTCAGCCCCGGTGCGCGGTTCGTTCACCGGCGTCGATGAGCGCGCCGTCGAAGTGATCGCCCGCGACATTGCGGCCGCCAGCGTCACGGCGATCGACAACCTCGGCCAGGACGCGCAGCGATTGCTCCGCAAGATCTCGACGACGCAGATCAACGACCCCGACGTGAGCCGGGCTCTTGCCAAGGGACTCATCACCGGCGACCCGCGCCTCGCCCAGCGCGAGGTGCGCGAACTGTTCAGGGGCCAGAACGACCAGGACAGTTACCGCCGTCTGGGCAACCGGATGATCCAGGTCGGCGGCGCGACGATGCGGGTGCGCAACTACGCCGAGATGCTGGTCCGCACACGCACGCGCGAGGCGACGGTGCAGGCACGTCACAACCGGCTTCGCGAGAGCAACGTGAATCTGGTCATCATCACCGGCCGGGTGAGCAAGTACTTCTGCACGGCGTACCTCGGCCTCATCTGTTCGATCGACGGCGCGACGGGCAAGTGGCCGGCGCTGAGCAGTCTGCCCGGCGGCGGACCGCCGTTCCATCCCAACTGTTCGAAGGGCACTCGACCGTACGTCGACGGGCTGTCACCGCCCGGGGACGCAGAGGCCGGCGAAGCGGCCTTGCGCGAGTTCCGCGATCGCGGCAGCAGTCGCGAGAACCTGAGTCCAGACGAAGTTTCGGCGGCAAGAGGACGCATTTGACCTGCCCCGGCTCTCCGAGCCTGGAGGAGTAAAGCATGGCACGCACCGCACTCACTGTACAGACGCTCGATCCCTCGTCGGCGACGGGCCTCACGCCGTCGCCAACAGTCGGCATCGCCGACGGGCACATGTTCGAGAACACGCCGAGCAACGCCCGCTACGGCACGCGCTTTGCGCGCGTCGAGAACACCGGCATCGCGGCGCGGGACATCACGTTCATCACCGGCGCTGCGGTCGAGGGCGAGGCCATCGAAGACAAGACGATTTCGATCCCTGCGGGCGCGGTGCGGATCTTCGGACCCTTCAGCCCGCGCGTGTACAACCAGCCGACCGGCAGCACCGATCCCGGCTACGTCTACATCGACTACGACGCCGGCAACGAGGCCGACCTGAGCATCGAGGTCTACGAGGTGCCCGTGTCGTAGGCGACACAGAAAAGCCCAGGCATGGCCATGCCTGGGCGTTGAGAGAGCAAACCAACGAGCAACACCAGAAAGGACGCTCAACATGGATCTGACAATCGAACAGGTGAATGAAGCGATCGACAAGAAGGTGACCGACACGCTCGCGCCGATCAAGACGCAACTGGGCGAATTCGCCAAGTCGGTTGAAGGCATCGCCGGCATCGGCGAACAGATCAAGACGCTCACCGAGTCCGTCGCCGCGCTGGAGATCAACAGCGGCGGCAAGGGCAAGCCAGCCGAGAAGGGCAAGGACAAGGACGCGGGCGCTGCCGCGACGGGCGCCAGCCTCACCACCGAGGAGGCGATGGTGCTCTTCAAGAAGATGCTCGATGAGCGCGACACCGCCGCGCAGACCACGGCGCAGCAGCAGGCAGCGCACGAGGCGTGGATCAAGAAGAACGCGCCCAAGCTCGCCGGCACCGCGACGGCCAAGCGGATCTTCGCCGGTGCTGCCGACGACGCGGCCCGCCAGGCGGCGCTCGACGAGTACAAGGCGGATCTCACCGCGACCGTGGGCAAGGCCCCGGACCTGGGCGCGAGCGCCGAAGGCGAGGGCGGACAGAAGAGCCAGGAAGAGACCAAGGCCGCCAAGGAAGCCGCCGCGCTCGATGCAGCGGGCAAGGTCAAGTCCACCGTTCTGTAGTCCATGACCGTCAGCTCCTGGAGGGGAGCCGGATCGCTTTTGAACTCAATCCAACCTACGGAGATTCATCATGACCCAACTCACGACAACCGCATTCGCGGGCGTCATCTTCCCGAGTGTGACGGAGAAGCTCATCGTCAACATCAGCGCCGACGAGGCGCCGATCTTCAACACGCTGCTGCGCATGGGGCGCAAGAAGACGGTCGGCTCCCCGACGCTCGAATGGTGGACCGTCGACGCCGACGCCCGCGCCACGGCGGTCAACAACGGAGCGGGCTACGCATCGGGCGCCACCGACATCGTCGTCGATTCCGCCGCTGCGATGCGCGTTGGCGACGTCATTGTCGTTCCGCGCACGCAGGAGCTGATGCTCATCACGGTCATCGTGACCAACACGCTGACCGTTGTTCGCAGCGTCGGCACCACCGATGCCGCCGCACTCGTCGACAACGATCCGATCGTCAACCTCGGGCCGTTCCAGATGGAAGGCGAAACGTCGCCTGCAGCGCGCAATACGACGAACGTCAAGAAGACCTCGTACACGCAGATCTTCACTCGGTCGCTGGAGATCTCGCGCACCGTCGAAAAGACGACGATGGCCATCGAGGACGCCAAGACGCAGGAGCGGCGCAAGAAGCTCATCGAAATCACCCGCGACATCGAGCATGCCGCAATCTTCGGCGAACCTTTCGAGGAGACCAGCGGCGGCAAGCCGCGCCGGGGCACGATGGGCATTCGCACCTTCGCCTCGGTCAATGTCGCCGACGGCAACGGCACCGTCACCGAGCCCGAGCTGGACGACTGGCTCAGCCAGATCTTCAGCAAGGGTTCGAGCCACCGCGTGGTCTTCGCCGGCCGCACCGCCGCCGACGTCATCCGCCGCATCAAGAAGCCGACGATGCAGGGCCGCCCGGAGGACAGCGTCGCCGGATTCAAGGCGACGCGGTACCAGACCCCCGACGGCGAGTTCGATCTCGTGCGCCACAAGCTCATGACCGGCGCGGCGGACACCGAAGCGATCGCCATCGATCTCGAAGGCGGCGCTGAGGGCGTCGCGCCCGAGATCTGCGTGCTCACCGACAGCGACATCATGCTCCACGAGAACGTGCAGGTGCCTGGCCAGGACGGGCGCGTGGACAAGTATCTCGGTGAGCTTGGCTTCCGCTGGGGCAATGCCGAGACGCACGGTCGCCTGACCAACATCACGGCCTCCGGCTGATCCTGAACCCTGAGCAGCGGCGGTGCGGGGAGTTGAAGGGACTCCCCGCACCGATCCGCGAATTCCCTTCGCTCGACGCAACTCACAAACCACCGTCTGGAGATCGACCATGTCTACGAGATTCGCCAGTCAGCACCGCAACTTCTGCCTGTACCTCGAATCACCGAAGCGCAAGCTGGTGAACAACGAGGTGACGCATGAGGGTGGTGTGAAGTGCCAGTTCGTCAACGGCACGTACGCAACCGATGACACCCGCATCGCGGCGGCGCTGCGCAAGCATCCAGCCTGCGGCGTGTCGTTCCACGAAATGAAGACCGAGGCGGACAAACCCGCCACCGGCGACGCCCAGAACGCCGCCGCCTGAACCGCACAACTCCTTCGATGAGTGCCGAGCCTGGCGGAAACGCTCGGCCGGCCATTTGAACGCACGCCTCGCACAACTCGCCGTCGGACTCGCGCTGATGCACACCAACGCGGTCGCTCCGGTTGCGCCGGCGGTGTGCGAATGCCGCACGGCGAGTGCCGAGCCGAGCGTTGAGCAGGCGATGCGTGCGATCATCGCCAACGCGGCGTACATCGCCAAGGTCACCGACAACAACGATCCGGCGTTCAACAACGTCGTCGCGTGGTTCGCGGCCGGCGATGTGCTCGACGCCGCCGCGCCGTGGATGCAGACCGCTCCGAACTTCCGCCGCGACTACGAGGTCTGCTGCGAGATTCTGGGCGAGCGCTACCCGTTCATCGATTGCGAGGTGTGCAGGCGATGAGCGACAGCAAGTACTACATCATCAGCAACCCGGTCGAGCAGAACTGGGACCGCACGCGCACGGCGCGTGAGTCGTCGGACCGTCATCGCTATATCGGCCCGCTGATGGAAGCGTCGGCCCGATGCTCGACAGACGGCACCATGTCCATCGTCGAAGTTGATCCACGCGAAGGCGATCCCACGGGCGTGCGCATCGTCGCAGGCCCGATGCGCGATGCGCAGTGCCGCGCCTGGCTGGTGGCGCGTCGCAGCGAATGGCAATGGATCTTTCCAGGTGAGGAGGAGCCGATCCGCTAATGGCCACTCCATTCGCCGATCTTGTTTCGTCGATCTACGGCTCGAATCTCAAGCGCCACTGCAAGCTGTGGGAGGCGAGCGGCACCAATCTGGTCGACGCCACCGGCAACGCGGATCAAACCGCCAACAACGGTCTGCTCGTTGGGCAGACGGCGCTGAGCAGCGACGCCGGCGCCAAGTCTGTGCTCTTCGACGGCGTCGACGACTACGCCAGGCAGACGGGCGGATTACTCGGGATCGCCACCAGTCCGCCGCTCACCTTCGGCTGCTTGTTCAAGACGAGCAACGCGAGCCAGGCGGCATGCCTGATCTCCGCCGGCCGTTACAACACCGGCTACGGCCACTTCATGTTCTACATCGAAGGCGGACAGTTGAAGTGTGGTTGGTGCAACACCGGCGGCGGAACCTGGTCCTGGCAGGAGGATGGCCCGACGGGTGCGGCCGATGGAAACACACATCTCGCGCTCGTCACGTGCAGCAGCGGCAGCGACCTGCGCATGTATCTGGACAACGACGAGGTCGCGTCCTCGCACGGCATCAACATCACTGACGGTGCGACGTGCGATGTGCGCCTTGGCGTCTACAGCCGGAGCATGACGATTTCGCCGCCCGACGCCTTTGACGGCGGGATGGAGCAGTTCTTCGCCGCGAATCAGAACACGACGGCCGGCAACGTCTCGGACCTCGTCGACGCGATCAATGCCGGCGGCGGTTCGACGCTGCCACCGCGCACCAACATGCTCGGCGGCTTCATGAATCTGCGCGGAGGGTTCTGCAATGGCTAGCGGCTCCCGACGCAAGCACAGTTCGACGAGCAACATCGTCCGCCTCATCCTCAGGAAAGCGAGCGACGGCACGGCGTTCACCGGCATCGCCTACAACACCAGCGGCCTGCGCATCAGCGTCATCTGCAACAACGAGGCGGCGGGCACGACCTACGTGCCCGGCCCCGGCATCCAGGACATCACCACACTGGGCACCTGGGCCGACCCCGGCGCCAATTCGATCCGCTTCAAGGAAGTCAGCGCGACCAACCATCCCGGTCTCTACGAGATCCAGATCCTCGACAGCCGCTTCAGCGTCAACGGCGCGCAGAGCATGGTCATCACCGTCACCGGCGTGACCGACCTGCTCACCGTCGACTACGAGATCATCCTCGAGCAGGTCGATCGACAGGATGCCACGGCGTTCGGTCTCTCGCGCATGGATGCCGCGATCACCTCGCGCAGCTCGCACAGCGCCGCCGACGTGTGGGCTGTGGCGACGCGCGTGCTCACGGCCGGCACCAACATCGTCCTGGCCAAGGGTGTCGGCGTAACCGGCTTCAACGACCTCGACGCCGCCGGCGTCCGCGGCGCTGTTGGACTCGCGGCCGCGAACCTCGATGCGCAGCTCGGGGACATCCCAACCGTTGCGGAGTTCAATGCGCGGACGCTGGCCTCAGCAAGCTACTTCGACCCGGCAAATCACGTCGTGGCGCACGTCATGCTGGTCGACACGGTCACGACCAACACGGATATGCGTGGCACTGATGGAGCGAACACGACCGCGCCCGACAACGCCGGTATCGCCTCAGCCGCCGCCGACGCATCAACAGCAGCAGCGGCCGCAGTCAGCGCCGC
>DIDT01000013.1 GCA_002418285.1 Phycisphaerales bacterium UBA5793 | reverse complement strand
GAGGTTTTGAAACAGCTTCTAGGCTCAGCCTCGGGCATCCAGTTCGCCGCCAAGTGATTCCTCCCACAGGGGCGCCTGCGCGTCATATCAGGCGATGCGCATTAAAATATCAGATTTGTTAAGCAGCACGGTGGCCTGGTTATTAGAATGGGCTGAAAGTCGGTTGCAGCCAAGCCACACTATGTTGTAAGAGCCGGACTGCAAGGGAGGTCCTATGTCCATTATCGTCGCCACGCGAACGCTGGGCCGACGGCAGCCGTTGCTGGCCGATTTCAGTGTGCCGCCACCTGTCGAGTGCGGAGGAGGGGGCGAGACGCGATTGCGAGATCTGATCGAGCATTTGGTCCGCAGCGAAGTGGCCCGGTTCGAATCGCGCCAGGCCGAGCGCCGCTTCGATCGTGTGCTGACCGCAACGCAGATCGAGCAGAGCTGCGCTGCTGGAAAAATCGATCCGGCAAGTCATGGAGAGTTGAATGGCGCTGTCGATGCAGACGCAGCTGTCGCGGCCGCTCTTCAAGCGTTCGAGGACGGACTGTACCTGGTCATCATCGACGAGATTGAGCACCGTTCGCTTGACGCGCGCGTGCATCTCAGCGACTCGTCGCGACTCACGTTTATCCGAATGACGTTTTTGGCGGGTGGTTGAACTTGTGGACGCCGGTGCTGTGGAATGAGTGATTCAGAGTCTCAGGATAAACAACTGGAGGAAGTGAAAGACCGCAAGGCTTTCGCCGGGCGCGTCAAGCAAGCCGCCGCAATCGTCGGTGTCGACGCGACGGACCTCGGCGGATTGACGGACGAAGTTGGTCACTGCGGGATTTCGGAGCGAGCTGAACGGATCCTCAAGACCGTCAAGCGCATCGAAGCGCTCGACGATTCCATGCGCATGGAATTCTGGACGGCGCTCTATCCGCACCTCGTGCCGCATCTGGAGCGAGCGTGGGCCGATATGCCCGGCGAGACCTACGAACGGAGTCTCACTGCCACACCGTTCCGTGCGCCGCACCATGCAGAAACGGTGACCGACTCCCGAACGCGATTCCTCTGGACCGTCTGTGACGACTTGCGAGACCTTAACCCTGATGCAGTCTGGATCGCGACTTGGTCGCACCAAATCGGACGCATCTGGGAGCGGCCCGCCATCGGCCAATTGCTTGCGGCCGTGTTGCGAGGCGGAGGGAGCGAAGCTGACGGAGTGAGGGCCGTTGTGCTGGCGGCGATGAACGGCGAGCATGAAACCTCTGTCTGGGGCCGCAATTCGCTGGTGGCGCTGCTCAACTCGAATCATCGCGCCGACTGGGAAGCCGTCGGGAGATTGCTCATTGCCGCACAACGCCAGGAGGGGGTGCGCCAAGCCGTACTCGAAAACCTCCACACGGCCCATCCGGATGCGTTCCGCTTTCTGCTTGCTCTCATTCTCGAGCACAACCTGGCTCGGTTCAGCGCAACCGTCCGCGCGGTCGACATGTGGCTCGATCTGCGCTGGGCGGGTGGCAGCGTCAAAGTCATCAATGATGGACTACGCCTCTTGCGTCGGTGCCTCGATGACCCTTCCCAGAGAGACGGCCTGATCGCCACAGGCGAGGCGGAAGCGGCATACACGGCTCTGTGGGGTCTTGCAACGGAAGATGCGGGCAAGGCTGTGGCGACGGCGTCCATTCTTCTTGATGATCCTGACCCCGGCCGAAGGTACGCCGCGCTTCGCATCCTCGACCGCACCGGACTCCAACCCGAAACGCGCGATGCCGTGGCCGCGCGGCTCAACACCGACCGCGAAGAGGATCCACGTCTGCTCATGGCGATGTGCACACTGTTGGCGCAATGCGAGTTCACTTCTATTCCCGATGGACTGTTCGAGCGACTCAGTCGCCTGTTCGATTCGCTTCCTCGCGCGAAAAAGAAGCTCGAGCCGATCGTCTGGCCGTGGGCGCAGATTGAGCAGGATCGGCGCGTCGTAGCCGACGCACTCAGCTCCCTCGCTGTCGCCACGCCCGAGGCGATGATCCCCTACGCCCAAGCACTGGATTCATGGAATTGTGTGAAGCTGGTGACGAGGCTCACGGGAATCGCTATCGAAGTGTATGGGATGAAGATCGGCAAACGAACCAAGCGCCCGATCACACCCGAAGTTCGAGGACTCCTGCTCAATCTGATGGTCGATCCGCGTAATGATGTGCAGGCCGTCGCGTTTCAGGCAGCAGCGCGGCTGCGCGTGGAAGACGATGAGATCGAACTCCTTCTGTCCAACCTGCACCGCTCCGCAGCCACGCTCCGCGCCGGGGCGATTCGCCGGCTGCTCAAGTTACCGGATGTGCGGGTCATCAGCTGCGCGACGGGGTTGATCGAATCGAAGACCGCCAGGAAAGTGGCGGCGGGGCTCGAGCTGCTTGAGTCGCTTGTTGCCGCCCACCGATCCGCAGAGCGGGCGCGCAAGGTGGTGGCGGAGCGTCGAAATATGCTTGATGCACCGCGATTCCGTGAGATGACCGCCCGGATCATCGGAAGTAAGGTAGAAACCGCCACCCTCGAGGACAGTCTCGGACTCGTCCCGCCCGCTTCGCGCGCCAAACCGATCACGCCCCGCAAACAAAGCGCTCGCATCGAAACCGGGGCCGCCGAAAACTGCCTCAAAGATCTGGCCCGCCTGTTCCTCAAGCACGGCGAAACGGAAATCACTGTCAAGGGTGGGGAGATCAGCGAGGTCGGAGAGAGTCGGGTGCTGATGGCGGCGGCAGGTTGGAGGTTTCCGGCTCCAATGCGCGGCCCGGATCCGCCGACGCGCGAGTACGCGCTCGAGAAACTCCCGCTGGTGGAAGTGTGGCTCGACTGGCTCGAGAATCGCGGCCCGTCAAATCGAGACCAGGATGGGCTCGAACTGGTGCGCGCTGCAGCGCTGTTCGCTTGCGAGCACAGGATTCACCAGTCGCTCCCAAGGCCGCTTCGCGGCTCAGACAGCTGGAATGCCCGCCATGGCTTTGAACGCCTGCTCCAGTGGCTCGTCGGATTTTCGAAGCCCGTTGGCGGCGGCGCCTTGCTGGTTCAGCTCGCTGAAAGCACTCTAGCAGCCAACCCCCGACCCGGAAACTCCCGCGCTCGCGCGCGCCGCTGGGATGAATCGCCTTCCAACATGACGACTGTTGCCGGCACGTTGCACCTGTGTCGGGAAATGAAGACTGAGTGCCCGTACCTCTTTACCGCGGAAGATCTGGCTCGATTCGGTGCATTGGCGATGATTGCCATGGATGCACGACATCCAGGCTGCGACCACATGCCCTCTGTCAGTGAGTGTGTGGCCGCGATTCGGCAAGGCTATCTCAACGACCGGGACTTTGTGTGGCTGCTCTTGCATCCGCCGATGGAGGAAGACAGCGGGCGATTCGGATGGCGATTCAGCAAGGTTTCGGAGGTCTGCGGCCGGCGCGAGCCGGATGCACTCAAGGGGGAGAAGGAGTTGATCGTCGCCTCGGCTCAGGTGAGAGACCGCCTGTTGGAGCTCGAATTGAAGCGAGGCGAGCAGCCGACCGCCGCCACCGGCCCCGCATCGCAACTGCGCTACGCCGGCGGTGCGAGCATGTTCATGCGACTCGCAGCGGCACTGGGCTCGGACGCAATCGTCCGGCAGCACGAGTGGTTCGGGTCGCCGACTCGAGCTGGTTCGCTCAGTCGCCTGCTCGCGATTACGTTTCCATCCGGGGGCGACACGACCGAGCGCTTCGCCGCACTATTCCTGGAATCCGGATTGTCCGAGCGCCGCCTTATCGAACTCGCAATGTTCGCGCCGCAGTGGGCGGCACTGGCGCAGCACACGCTTGGGCAGGAAGGGTTGGAGGATGTTATCTGGTGGATTCACACCCACACCCGGAGGACTGATTACTGGCGAGATCAGGAACTCAAAGAGGCCTGGGAAGTGAATGTAAATGAGCGCACCTCGTTGAGCGCTGAAGATCTGCAGGATGGCGCGGTAGATGTAGCGTGGTTCCGGCGCATCATCGATCGCATCGGTGAAGATCGGTGGGTTTACCTGCAGAAGCCCGCGAAGTATGCCACAAACAGCGGGGGCCACAAGCGCGCCCAACTGTTTGCCGACGCAATGCTTGGCCGGGTGGACACGAACACCCTGGTCCAGCGCATCCAGACCAAGCGACATCAGGATGCCGTTCGCGCTCTGGGACTCGTCCCACTGCCGGCCTCGGCGCGCAAGACGGGCGAAGAGACCCTGGCCCGGTACAACCTCCTGCAGGAGTTCAGGCGAAGCTGTCGAAAGTTCGGTAGTCAGCGACAGGCGAGCGAAGCACGAGCGGTTGAGATCGGCATGCAGAACCTTGCGCGCACCGCGGGGTATCACGATCCGCAGCGGCTGCAGTGGGCCATGGAGACTCGATCCGTCGCCGACCTGGCGAAGGGGCCTGTGATTGTCGCAGTGGATGACACCACGGTGCGCCTTCGCATCGACGAACTCGGCCAACCGGAACTGACCGTTACCAGGAACGACAAGGCGCTCAAAGCGATCCCCGCGCGACATCGTAAGGACAGAGCAATCGCCGAGTTGAAGTCTCGCATGACTGACCTTCGACGCCAGCGTTCGCGTATGCGTCTCTCGCTTGAACAGTCGATGTGTCGCGGCGATGAGTTCACGTCCGACCAACTCGCCGAATTCACCGGCCATCCAATGCTTCGCTCGATGGTGAGTCGGCTGATCTTCGTTGGCCGGGGCGATCTGATCGGCTATCCGAATGAAGCGGGACGGGTTCTGCGCGACTTCGAAGGTCGAACGGAGCCGGTCGGAAACAAAGACACACTCCGCATTGCACACCCGATCGACTTGCTCGAACGCGGCGATTGGAGCCAGTGGCAACGCGAGTGCTTCACGGCTGAACGCATGCAGCCATTCAAGCAGATCTTTCGGGAGGTCTACCCGCTGACCACTGCGGAGCGGTCCGGGTGCGACCTGACGCGGCGATACGGCGGGCACCAAGTGAGTCCTCGCCAGGCGCTGGCGCTGCTCAAGCAGCGTCAATGGGTGCACACGCCCTATGAAGGTGTGCGGCGCGTCTACCACGATGCTCAGATCGTCGCCCAGTTGTGGTTTGATCAGGTGATCTTCACCCCGGCTGAGGTCGAAGACCTGACGCTCGCAGGCGTGTCGTTCATGCGGCGTGATCAGACCCAGACGAGCCTGCTCATCGACGAGGTGCCGGCGCGACTGTTCAGTGAAGCGATGCGTGATCTCGATCTTGTGGTCAGCGCAGCGCACGCGGGCGGTGTTGACCCCGAAGCGTCCGCGTCAACCGTCGAGATGAGAGCGGCGCTGCTCGCGGAAACGGCTCGACTGCTTGGTCTGTCCAACGTCCGCATCGACGGGAGCCATGTGCTCATCGACGGCAGTCGCGGCCGGTACAGCGTGCATCTCGGAAGCGCTAATGCCCAACTGTTGCCCTCGATGGCGCTGTGCATCGTTGCCGTTCCAAGTCAGTATCGCGGTCGCCTGTTCCTTCCTTTTGCCGACGATGATCCCAAGACCGCGGAAGTGATGAGCAAGACGATTCTGCTGGCTCGCGACTCGGAGATCCGAGACCCTGTGATTCTCGAGCAAATCTGTGGCCAGGACAACTAACCTCGGCGGCCGCGAGTCAAACGGTTGATCGGCGGAGCCGGCTGGCGTCACTCAATGATCGTGTGAGCAACCGGCCGAACTCCTTTGCCAGGCGCGGGCGGACGCGGCCCTTGCGCCAGGCCAGCGCTATGTCGCGCGTCGGGGTTTGCCGCTTGAAGCGGAGGTACCGGCGCCCCGGATGCTCGTCGTGCGCGGCCACCATCGCCGGCACGATCGACACGCCCAGGCCCAGTCGCACGAATTCCAGAAGCGTCTCAATCTGCGTCATGCGGCAAACGACGTTTCGCGACAGGCGCTTCGCTTCGCAGAAGTCGGTGATCTGTTTCCCAAGGCAGTGCATCTCGTGCAGGGTCACGGCCGGCTGGTCGCGCAGATCCGCCAGCGCAATCTCGCCCTCAGCACACAGCGGATGCTCGTGCGGCGCCACGACGAGCAGCGCCTCGCGACCAACGACTTCAAGATCGATGAGTTCGTGTTCGATCGGCGCGCTCATGATGGCGATGTCCAGTTCGTTGTCTGCGATGGCTTCGACGAGGTGTTGCGTGAGATCCTCGCGCACGATGATCTCGCACTGCGGGAACTCGTGCCGCAACTGCGCGATGATCGTCGGCACGAGGTAGGGGGCCATCGTCGGAATCGCACCCACGGCCAGTCGGCTGCGCCCTTCATCCAGATCGGTTCGCAGACTGGTCTCGATCTCCTGCACCTGCGCCACGATCTGGCGAGCACGCGGCAGCAGCGCCCGGCCGGCGTCGGTCAACGCCACGCCTCGCCCGAGCCGGTCGAGCAGTTGGACGCCCAGTTCATCTTCGAGCTTCATAATCTGCTGGCTCAGCGAAGGCTGCGTGACCTGGCAGCGATCCGCCGCGCGGCTGATCGTGCCGGCTTCAGCAACGGCTACGAAGTATCGAAGCTGCCGGAATTCCATAGGAGAAGCCTATACATGGTATGCGAGAACCGCAATAGGCGGCTATAGGCGCCCATCCTAGGATCGCTTTGAGTTTTCGAACTTCGTTCCCATGGGACGGACTTGCCGTCACCGCCTGAATGGCACGATGCGTCCGTCCTGAATCACTCAGGAGGCAACACCATGACCAAGACCAATGACGGAACCTGTCCCATCCTGACCACCGCCGAAGGCGCGCCGGTGGGTCGTCAGCACGCGCTGACGGCCGGACCCCGCGGCCCGCTGCTCATGCAGGATGTCCAACTGCTTGAGCAGATGCAGCACTTCAACCGCGAGCGCATCCCCGAGCGCGTCGTGCACGCCAAGGGTTCAGGCGCCTATGGCACGTTCACCGTTACGCATGACATTACGAAGTACACCAAGGCCAGTATCTTCAGCAAGATCGGCAAGAAAACTGAATTGTTCCTCCGTTTCAGCACCGTCGCCGGCGAGCGCGGCGCTGCCGACGCCGAGCGCGATGTGCGCGGCTTTGCCATCAAGTTCTACACCGATGAGGGCAACTGGGATCTGGTCGGCAACGCCACGCCCGTCTTCTTCGTCCGCGATCCCTACAAGTTCGCCAACTTCATCCACACGCAGAAGCGCGTCCCGGACAAGAACGTCCGCGACAATGACATGCAGTGGGACTTCTGGAGCCAGTGCCCCGAGAGCCTCCACCAGGTCACAATCCTGTTCAGCGACCGCGGTCTCCCCGCGTCCTATCGCCACATCAACGGCTATGGCAGCCACACCTACTCGTTCATCAACGCCGACAACGAACGCGTCTGGTGCAAGTTCCACTTCAAGACCAACCAGGGCATCAAGAATCTAATGGACGACGAGGCGGCGGAACTGATCGGCCGTGACCGCGAGTCGCACCAGCGCGATCTGTTCGAAGCAATCGAGCGCGGCGAATTCCCTTCGTGGACGCTCAAGGTGCAG
Source organism: Phycisphaerales bacterium UBA5793 (assembly GCA_002418285.1). Lineage (GTDB taxonomy): Bacteria > Planctomycetota > Phycisphaerae > Phycisphaerales > UBA5793 > UBA5793. The sequence continues at coordinate 47,107 of DIDT01000013.1, read as the reverse complement.
ATCATGACCGAAAAGCAGGCCCAGCAGTTCCGGTGGAACCCGTTTGACCTGACCAAAGTCTGGCCACACGCCGAATTCCCGCTCATCGAAGTCGGCCAGATGGAACTCAACCGCAATCCGCAGAATTACCACGCTGAGGTCGAGCAGGCGGCGTTCAAGCCCAGCGCCCTGGTGCCCGGCATCGGCCCCAGCCCGGACAAGATGCTCCAGGCGCGCCTGATGAGCTATGCCGACACCCATCTGCATCGACTGGGCGTGAACCATCATCAGATTCCCGTCAACAAGCCGCGCTGCCCCGTCATGCACTACATGCGCGACGGCCACCTCGCCACTGCTGAGAATTACGGCAGCGCGCCCAACTACTGGCCCAACACCAACACCGGCGCGCCGCAACCCGACGAGCGCTACGTCGATCCGACGTGGAACCTCGGCCAGACCATCGTCGATCGCTATGACTCAAGTGAAGATCACGACGACTTCACCCAGGCGGGGAACCTCTATCGCATGTTCGACGATTCCCACAAGGATCGCCTGGCCACGCGCCTGGCGGGTGTGCTCAAGGATGCACGTCCCGAAATCCAGATGCTGCAGATCTGCCACTTCTCCCGCGCTGATGAAGACTACGGTCGCCGCGTGGCCGAGAAGCTGGGAATCGATCTCTCGGAATTCCAGGAACACGCAACCATGGCCGGCGCGGGATCCAAGTAATTAGGGGGCACGGCCGGGGCGTCTTTGTGCGCTCCGGCCTTTTTCATGCGCACCTGTTTTCATGCGCACCTGTTAGTAATCGCTGTGCGCTGAGCGTTCTCGGGTATTCGTCCTACGGCTTGATGGGGTCGCTGCCGATAGCATCGATCAATGTGCGGCGTTCTTGTCGCCCGCGAGTGGGGTGCCCATGGATGTCGAAGTTCTGAGTCGACTTCAGTTCGCCGGAACGATCATGTTCCACTACCTGTTCCCGCCGCTCACTATCGGCATGGGACTGGTGATGGTGATCATCGAAGGCATGTGGCTCAAGACCGGTGATGTGAGCTGGAATCATGCAGCGCGATTCTGGACGCGCATCTTCGCTCTCAACTTCGCGCTGGGCATCGCCACCGGCATCGTGATGGAGTTTGAGTTCGGCACGAACTGGGCCGCCTACAGCCGCTTCGTCGGCGATGTGTTCGGCTCGGCGCTCGCTGCCGAAGGCATCTTCGCGTTCTTTCTCGAGTCCGGCTTCCTCGCCGTGCTCGTGTTCGGCTGGGATCGTGTCGGGCCGAAGCTGCACTTCTTCAGCACTCTGATGGTGTTTCTCGGTTCGTGCTTCAGCGCCATCTGGATCGTCGTCGCCAACTCATGGCAGCAGACGCCCGCCGGCTATCACGTTGTGGATACTGAGGTCAACGGAGTGCCCGGCCTGCGGGCCGAAATCACCGACTACTGGGCCATGGTCTTCAATCCATCCAGCGCTGACCGGCTCATTCACACGCTCATCGGCGCCATGATCCTCGGCGGGTTCTTCGTCTGCTCGATCAGCGCCTACTACCTCATCCGCAAACGGCACGAACTCTTCGCCCGGCGATGCTTCACCATCGGCGTGGTGGTCGCCGCGATCTTCAGTGTGGCCTCGCTCATCTCAGGTCATCATCAGGCCCAAACCGTCTCCCGTACTCAGCCGGCCAAACTCGCCGCCTTCGAAGGTCACTTCAAAACCGGCCCCGGCGATCTGCATCTCTTTGGCTGGCCCGATGCGAAGACTCAACAAGTCAAGTACGGTCTGGCCATCCCAGGCATGCTCAGCTTTCTCCTCTACGCAGACAGCGAAGAGCCTGTCACGGGGCTCGATGCGTTCGCGCCCGAAGATCAACCGCCCGTCTGGCTGCCCTTCCAGTCGTACCACATCATGGCTGGGCTCGGCACGTTCTTCATCCTGTTGTCATGTGTCTCGCTGGTGCTGCTCAGAGGCGGTCGTATCTTCCGCATGCGCTGGCTGCTGTGGGTCTTTGTCTTCACGGTCTTTGGCGCATTCGTCGCCAACGAGGCCGGCTGGATCGCGGCAGAGACCGGCCGCCAGCCGTGGGTCGTATACCCCAGTGTGCAGGACGGCGTCTCGATGCCGGGCCTGCGCACGAGCGAAGGACTGAGTGAGTCAGTTAGGGCCGAGCAGGTGTGGTGGTCGATTGCGATGTTCGGCCTGATCTACACCTTGCTCTTCGGCGTGTGGCTCTACGTGCTCAACGACAAGATCCAGCACGGCCCGGATGAGGGCGCGTCGATCGCCAGGCGCACCGGATCCCTGCGCGAGGCGGCAGCAGCACTGGCGGGCCACAGTCGCTCGTTGCTCGGATCGAACCACCAGCGGGAGGAGCGGCGCTGATGCTAGATCACGACACGCTCGCGATGATCTGGTTCGTGCTTCTCGGCGTGCTGCTCATCGGCTACACGATCCTCGACGGGTTCGATCTGGGAGTGGGCATTCTCCACCCCATCGCCAAATCCGATGAGCAGCGCCGCCTGATGATGAACTCCATCGGTCCGCTCTGGGACGGCAACGAAGTCTGGCTCGTCACCTTCGGTGGCGCGCTCTTTGCCGCATTTCCCTATGCCTACGCCACGGTCTTCAGCGCCTTCTATGTGGCGTTCATGTTGTTGCTTTTTGCGCTGATCTTCCGTGCCGTCAGTCTCGAGTTTCGCTCCAAGACCGAGAATCCGGCGTGGCGGCGCGTGTGGGACTTCGGCTTCTTCGCTTCCAGTTTCCTTGCGGCGTTCCTGTTCGGCGTCGCTGGCGGCAACCTCATGCTTGGCCTGCCGATGAGCCAGAACCTCACTGTGCATCAGACGTTGCTCGAACAGTTGTCGCCTTACCCACTTGTGATCGGAGCCCTGACCGTCACGCTCTTCACCATGCACGGCGCCATTTTCCTGTATCTCAAGACCGAAGGCGACCTGCAGAAGCAGGCCGAACAGTGGATCTGGCGGGCGTTCGGCTTCTTCCTCGTGGTCTACATGCTGGCGACGATGTTCACCCTGATCGAAGTGCCGCGCGCCACGCACAAGTTTGAAGAGCACCCGTGGCTGTGGATCGCCCCGATTCTCAACGTGCTGGCGATTGCCAACATCCCGCGCGCCATGTTCCGCAAACAGCCCGCCTACGCGTTCGCCAGTTCGTGCGCGACGATTGCGGCGCTCGCATTCCTCTTTGCCGCGGCCATCTTCCCGGATCTTGTGCCTTCAACGATAGATCCTGCCTGGAGCCTGACGATCTACACCGCCCGCGCCAGCGCCAAGACGCTGGACATCATGCTGCTCATCGCGCTGATCGGCATGCCGTGTGTGCTCACCTATACCGCCGTGATCTACTGGGTCTTTCGTGGCAAGGTGAAACTCGAGCGCACAAGTTACTGACGATTCGTGTTGTCACCGGAGTACGATTCCTTCCCGAGGAGGATTCGCATCCATGTCCAAAGACGACGATCCCAAAGACAAGCGCTCCTATCACGATCGTCTGCGTGAACTGCAGATCGAACTTGTCAAACTCCAGCGGCAACTCATCAAAGAAAACGGCAAGGTGCTGGTCATCCTCGAGGGTCGCGATGCCGCCGGCAAGGACGGTGTGATCAAACGAATCGTCCAGCATCTCAGCCCCCGCGAGACGCGCGTGGTCGCGCTGGGCAAGCCGAGCGATCGAGATACCTCAGCGTGGTATTTCCAGCGCTACGTGCCGCACCTGCCCGTGGGTGGAGAGATCGTGCTCTTCAACCGCTCGTGGTATAACCGGGCCGGCGTCGAGCGAGTCATGGGCTTCTGCACCGACGAAGAATACGAGCGATTCATGGAAACCGTGATCGGTTTCGAGGTCATGCTCGCGCGCTCGGGCATGTTCATTCGCAAGTACTACCTTGATATCACGCGCGATGAGCAAAAGGAGCGACTGAAGGACCGACGCGATGATCCGCTGAGCCAGTGGAAGATCAGCCCGATCGACGAGGTCGCGATGAAGCACTGGAAGCAGTACACCGAAGCTCGCGACGCCATGCTGGCCCGCACGCATCACGTCACCGCACCGTGGACCGTCGTCGCGACCAACGACAAGCATGAAGCGCGGCTGAACCTCATTGCCGATCTCCTGGTGCACCTTCCATACAAGGGAAAAGACGAGTCCGTCCTGCGCACTGATCCCGACGTGGTCTTTGAATACTCTGAGCAGGTCCACGAGCGGGATATGCTTGCGAAGTGATAGTGGGCTCCTGGAAGTTGCATGCCAGTTGATTTGACCATCCAGAAGGTCGCGCTGCTCATCGGGCTGTCCTTCTTCCTCGGCCTGGCGTTCGAAGGGTTCTACTGGAACAGCCATTCGAGCCGGCCGGGTGGAATCAGGACCTTTCCGCTGTTGGCTGTCGCGGGCGGATTTCTCTACCTTATCGAACCGCATTACCTGGCACCGTTTACCTGCGGGCTGCTCGTGCTGGGCATCTGGCTCTATCCGTACTACCGGTCCGAAGTGGAGCGCCATGAACCAACCGAAGATTCCGTTGATGGGATCATGGTGCCATTGTGCAACCTGCTCGTCTACATCCTCGGTCCGATCGCGCTGGCGCAACCGAGCTGGGTCGCCATTGGTCTAACCGTGCTGGCGGTGCTGCTCCTGAGAGCTCGCGAACGGCTTCATGCGCTGGCGCGCAAGATGCCCGGCGAAGAGATCATCACGCTGGTCCAATTCCTCATCCTCACCGGCATCGCCCTCCCTCTGCTGCCGCGCGAACCGGTCACAGCGCTCACCACGCTGACGCCCTTTCAGGCCGGGCTTGCCGTCGTCGTTGTCTGCTGCATCTCCTACGCCAGTTACCTGATCCAGCGTTACCTCTCGCCCACCGGAAGCGTGTTCTTTGCTTCAGTCTTCGGCGGCATGTACTCATCCACTGCCACCACCGTCGTCCTGGCGCGGCGGATGGAGGGGGCCGGCCCGCACATCCGGCAGTTGCAGTCTGGTGTCGTGCTCGCGACGGCAGTCATGTATGTGCGGATCGGACTGCTCATTGCGATCTTCAACATCCCCCTGGCGCTGGCCTTGGCGCCTTGGCTGTTGTCGCTTTCGCTGATGGGTGTGATCATTGCAGCCATCACGCTCAAGTGGCGCGCGCGGCCAAACCCCGACGATCGCGGTGAACCCATCAGACCGCCCAACCCGCTTGAAATCGGCGCCGCCGTCGTCTTCGCGCTGCTCTTTGTCATCGTCTCAATCTCCACGGGCTGGATCAAGCAGCATTTCGGCTCCGTCGGAGTGTACAGCCTGGCTGCGATCGTCGGCGTCACCGATATCGATCCCTTCGTACTGAGTCTCGCACACGGCGGGGACGACCTTGCTCTCACCAGCATGAAAGCCGCGATTCTCATCTCCGCCTCATCCAACAACCTGCTCAAGGCGTTCTACACGACTTCATTCGGCACATGGCGAAACGGGCTGCTGCCCTTCATCGGACTGACGATTCTCGCAGTCGCCGGACTGGCTGCCGCATGGCTTATCGCATGATGCCCACGTGACAAACTCAAATCAGTGCTTGCAGGATCGCGCTGACCGTGGCACGAGCAACCCGGGTCGGCCCGGATCGAGCACACGATACGCCAGCAGCTTTGCCGCATCGTTCACGAAAAACCACGCCAGCGCATAGCCCCACACCAGCAGCGCCGCTTCCCAGCCGATCGGCGTCATGAACAGCCCGTACACAGCGACCAGCGTGGCGATGATCTGCGTGGAGATAACCGCAACCACCAGCGCCGCGGCCGGACGAATCGACCAGAACGGCCCGCGCGTGCGCGTCACGAACACCGTCAGGTGACCGGCCACCGAGAGTTTGAGATACATGAGCGTTTGAATGTGCTCACGATCCACGTGAAAGTGGGTCTGCGCCAGGTAGAACAGACCGAACGAGGCGAAGACGCCCAGCAACCCAAGCATCGAAGCGACACTCAATACGCGGCGCATGTTCCATGCTTCGGGCTTGTCCGATGGCCGCACGTTGTCGTAGGCGATCGACAGAATGGCTCCATCGTTGAGAAGCGCCAGCAGCACGATCATCACCGCCGTCACCGGATAGAAGTTGAAGATCAGGATCGACAGCGTCATGAACAGCAGCACCCGGATGGTTTCCGCGATGCGGTAGATGGCATAGGTGTTCATGCGCTGGAAGATGCGCCGACTCTCGCGGATTGCGTCGATGATGACCGACAGGCCCGGCGTGAGAAGCACAATGTCCGCCGCCGCGCGAGCCGCATCTGTGGCGCCGCTCACTGCAATACCCGCGTCTGCCTTCTTGAGCGCCGGGGCGTCATTGACGCCATCACCGGTCATCCCGACGATGTGGCCGCGCCGGCGCAGCGATTCGACGATGCGATACTTGTGCTCAGGGTACACCTGCGCGAAACCATCTGCCCGATCGATCTGCTCGTCGAGCACTGCTCCGGTCGCACCTCCCTCGGAAAAGAGTCGCGCATCAATGATCTCATCCCCCAGATCGAGTTCGTGAGCAATCTCGTGGGCGATGGCCACCTGGTCTCCCGTGACCATCTTCACGCGCAGGCCGAGGCCTTTGGCTGCAGCAATCGTGGACTTCGAATCCTCGCGCGGCGGATCGAACAAGGGCAAGACGCCAAGCACGCGCCACGTCCCACGTGCCTCTTGCCGAGCAACGCCAAGCGACCGAAACCCTCGCGCGGCAAAGCCCCGTACGGCTTTGTCGATGTCCGCACTGATCCGCTCCGTGTCCCCCGCGAGCGCGAGGATCACCTGTGGCGCCCCCTTGCTCACTGAGAACGTCTTTCCATCCTGATCGCGCACCTGCGCTTCGGTGCGCTTGTTCACCGGATCGAATGGCTGGAACTTCGTGATCTCATATCCCGGCGGCACGGTTCCTTGAGTTTCAAGTACCGCGGCATCGATCGCGTCCTGATCCTCCGCGCGCGACGCCAGCGCCGCCGCGAGGATCACTTCGCTGGATGGCACGCCCGGCAGGGTGAACGGTTCGCCCAGTGTGAGTCGGTTCTGCGTCAGCGTGCCGGTCTTGTCAGTGCAGAGAATGTCCACGCCGGCGAGTTCTTCGATGGCGGCCAGCCGCGTGACCACTGCCTGCCGGCGCGCCAGCACTCGCGCGCCGACGGCCATGGTGACAGACAGCACCGTGGGCAGCGCCACGGGAATCGCCGCAACGGTCAGCACCAGCGCGAATTGAAGTGTCGTCAGAATCGGATCGCCACGAAACAACGCCACAAGCAGGATGAGGGCCACGAGCGCCACGGCGATGACAATGAGAAAATCGCCGATCTTCAGCACGGCACGCTGGAAGTGACTCACCAGCCGCGTGCCTTCCACGAGTTGGGCCGTCTTGCCAAAGAACGTCGCAGCTCCGGTGGCGTAAACCAGCCCGTCGCCTTCGCCTTGCTTGACCACCGCGCCCGAGTAGACGGCATCGCCTTGCGTGCGCGACACCGGCAGCGACTCACCTGTGAGCGCCGACTGGTCGATCTCCATCGGCTGGTCTTCGAGCAATCTCGCATCGGCAGGAACAACGTCGCCGATGCGCAACCGCACGATGTCTCCGGGCACGAGTTCACGGGCGGGGACAGTCACCCACGCCCCATCACGTTTCACTTTGGCCTTCAGCGCCAGCGTCGCCTTGAGTGCGGCAATTGCATTCCCCGCGTGAAACTCCTCCCAGAAGCCGACCACGGCATTGGACGCGAGCAATACGCTGATGATCGCGAAATCGCTCCAGTGTTGCACGACGGCCGACAACACAGCTGCCGCCTCGATCATCCAGGGAATCGGACCCCAGAAGTAAGATAGGAATTTGAGAACTGGGTTGACGCGGTGCTCGTCGAGTTCATTCGGGCCATAGGCGCCCAGTCGCGACTGCGCCTCGCTCGTGCTAAGACCCTGCGGCGAAGTCCGCAGCTGCCGCTGAACATCTGCCAGCGGGGCGCGGTCCAGCCCGTTGGCCGTCTCCGCAGCCGAGTTCCCGGTGCGCGACGCCATAACTTCGATGGTAGTTTGAATCGCCGTGAAACATCCTCCAACTCGTGGTTCCGGGGTCCTTATTGGGTGGATCGCCTCACACCGGGCGCGTCAGAATGCAGATCTGGCCTGAGGATTGCCTGCGTCCATGCCGGTGTGGGGGCCAAAATCCGACGCGACTGACTCCCAAAGACAGGATGACGAAGTTTTTCGTCAAATTGCAGGTTTGCCTGTGGACTTGACGAAAGTCTTCGTGTACTCTCGACGAGAGAGCCTTCTGAGAGGAGCCCCGATGGCCCGCAAGCCCCCCGAACGAAAACCCACCGAAGCCGAACTCGCCATACTCGGCGTGATCTGGGAGCGCAAGGCGGCCACCGTCCGCGAGGTGTTTCAGCGGCTTGGCGAGACCCAGAACATCGGCTACACAACGGTGCTCAAGCTGATGCAGATCATGACTGACAAGGGCCTGCTCGAGCGCGACTCATCCGTCCGCCCCCAGGTCTACCGAGCCGCACGCCCTCAGCAGCAGACGCAGCGTTTCCTTCTGAAAGATCTGCTCGATCGAGCCTTCAGTGGCTCGCCGGGGAACCTTGTGCTCCAGGCGCTGGCGATGCGCAAGTCAACGCCGGAGGAACTGAACGAGATTCGCGAGATGCTCGATCGACTCGAGGAGCGTGAATCATGATGCACAACCTTCCCGATCTCGCGTCGATCTTCACCGCACTGGGCTGGGCCGTGATCCACTTCGCCTGGCAGGGAGCTGTGGTGGGGCTCATCGCCGCGATCTGCCTCGCGGCGCTGAAGAAAGGTCCCGCAGCCGCACGCTACGCGGCGGGTTGCATCGCACTGGCCGCCGGCGCCATCGCTTTCATCGTGACGTTTGTGCTGATGCTCCCCAGCGGCGCGACCTCATCTGGCATCATCCTCGATCCAGACCGTCTCGAGACCTTCCTCCGGGGGAGTGAATTGTCGAGTCAGGTCGTCGACGTTGTCGCCTGGTTCTGGATCGCCGGCGTGTCGCTTGGTTCATTGCGCTTCCTCGGGCAGTGGATCGCTCTCCAGCGATTGCGCACGGTTTCGACGTCCCCGCCTGAAGCGCATTGGCAGCAGGTGTTCGATACGCTGCGGGAAGAGCTTGGCGTTTCACGCGCTGTTTCCCTCCTGCGCAGCGGTCTGGCCGAAGCGCCGATGGTTGTGGGTTGGCTCGCCCCGGTTGTGTTGGTGCCTGCGTCGGCCTTTGCATCACTCACACCGGATCAACTGCGATCGATTCTCGCGCACGAGCTGTCGCACATTCGCCGCTGCGATCACGTGGTCAATGCGATCCAGGTGATGATCGAAACAATCCTCTTTTTCCACCCCGTTGTGTGGTGGCTCTCTCGACAGATCCGTGCCGAACGCGAGAACTGCTGTGACGATGTCGCGGTTTGCGCAGCCGGCGACGCGAGAGTTCTCGCCCAGGCCCTGACCCAACTTGAATCACTTCGAATCAATCACCCAAGAGCCGCCCTGGCGGCAAACGGAGGCCCGCTCATGAACCGAATCACTCGTCTTCTTGGAACGAATTCACCCGTCCGCACCACTTCAATGCGCTGGCAGGGGGTCGCAGCACTCGCCGCCGCGGCGGTGATGACCGCGGCAGGATTCGCCCACGCCACCGCGCTGAGCAACATGTTCGAGCCACCGACGGAAGCGGAAATCGACGCCTATCTCGATGCGGTCGTCGCCAAACTTCAGGAGGGTATCGATGCCGGTCGCATTACCCCGGAAGAAGCGAATGCCAAGCTCGATGCCGTCCGCGAGCATCTCGCGATGAAAGTCAAAGTCGCCAATCACCTCGACGCGGCCGCTGCCAAACTCAAGTCCAGCGTCGAATCCGGCCAGATCTCCGCACAGGATGCGGAAGCGAAACTGGAGGCGATTCATCGGGCGGTCGCAGCGCATGCGGCAGTGGGCAACGAGATCCAGGACGACGCCGCGGAAATCCAAGCCCTCGTTGAAGCTGGAAAGCTCACCCCCGAGCAGGCCGAGGCCAAACTGGAGACCCTCCGCCGTGCGCACGCCGAGCAGGGTGCGGTCAGAAAGCACCTCGACGCCGTGACGGAAGAGCTTCGCGCGCTCGTATCCGCAGGCAGACTGACCTCCGAGCAAGCCCGGGACAAGCTGCTTGATCTCGCGCGGGTGCAGGAAGATCGGGCGGCGCTCTCGCACAACCTCGATGATGTCGCGAAGAAGATTCAAGCCGCAGTGCAGGCGGGCAAACTCTCCACCGAAGAGGCGGCCCTCAAGCTGGCGACCATCCGCGGCCTGCACTCCGAGAAGGCCGAACTCGCCGCCAAGCTTGAGGAGACGGCTGTGGCGATCCACAACGCCGTTCAGGCCGGCCGAATCTCTTCCGAAGAAGCTCAGCGCGCAATCCTGGCACTGCAACGACAACAGGAACAGCATGCAGCGCAAGCCGCGATTGCAGGCAATCACGCCGATCTCGCTCGGGCGCTCCACTCGGCGGTGGAGGCTGGAGAACTCGCACCCGAAGAAGCCGAGGCTAAGCTGGACGCCTTTGTGAGAAAGAACGAGGAGCAGGCGCGACTCATGTCACACCTGGAACTTGCCAAAGCCAAACTGCACCAGGAAGTTCTGGCCGGGAACATCACCGCCGAGCAGGCTGAGACGGAGATCGCGGCGGCCATGAAGAGCACAGAGAAGCGAACTTCGCTGCACAACTCAATGAAGGAACTCCTCGGTCAACTCAAGGCTGAAGTGAGCAGCGGCTCCATGACCATCGAGGAAGCACAGGCGGCTCTCGAGGCGCTCAAAGCCGAACTCGTGAAAACAGGTCAGGAGAAATCCCAAAAGAAGTAGTTCGGACGACATACGCCTGCCTCTTCTAACCCCACCGGCGCGGGGCGGATCAAACCGCCTCGCGCTGGCTTTTTGCACACAGATGCCCCAATGACAATCGCTCAAATCCCATATGTTGTCTGAATGGTTTTCCATCGAAGCCGGATGAGCATGTCGTCCAGACCGTCGCGTGCTGTGGGCGCATCGGGAAGCGTCGAGATGGCGCCTGCGTGTTCCAGTTGATCGACCAGCCGAGCGTACTCGTTTTCATGGGCTGTTATTTCAGAGTGATGCAGCGTCACATCCTCGGCTCCGCTGGACTTGATCTGAATCAGGTCGGCAATCCGGGGCAGGCACAACGACTCGTTGAGCCGAATCAGATTCGCCTCGATGTTCCCTGTCCGCATCAGGTGAATGCCAGTGAGCAGCACACGGTAGACATACAGCAGTGGCTTAACGCGCGGCGGAGTCTCCTTGCGGAACAACTCCCATTGGTTTCGTGCAAAGCCAAGGTAATGATGCGCGTGGTGCCGCGTGATGCAACGCCGTCCAAGTGCCCTCAGTTCGTCGTGTTCGGGTGACGAATGGACAACCAGAGGTGAAAACAGCTGCTCAAGCACGTAGCCGTTGGGCTTGAGCATGAGGTTGAAGAACTTTCGGGCATCGTGCGTGACAAGATCGATCTCGTGTCCCTCGCGAACCCCCGATTGAATGATCGTCTCCTTCGGTTCGGCGAGGCTGAAGAGATCATCCGGCGACATCAGGTGGACGCCTCGCAGGTCGAAATCAGAATCTTCCGAAGGAAAGCCGTAGAGGTGCGCTCCGCTCAGGGTCGCAAACAGCACCGGACGAGGATGCTCCGCAGCGAGCGCCTCGAGGAATGCGTGCTGGGCAATCATGTCCGGGCCGCCTTCACTGCCGCAAGTCGCAAATCGACAAGAAAGCGATTCACCTCCTCCTCCTTCGGCTCCGCCGGGAGCACCGACTTCTTCGCTGCTTGTTGGAACTGTTCGGCGAGCGCCGACCGAAGCGCTGACACTTCATCCCAGTTTCGCTCACCTCGCTTGATGGCAAGCAGCTCTTCACGCTCTTCGGCCGGCACCACCACGCTGAGCGCGCCGGTTCGCACAAGACGGATGCCAACGCGAAGTAGTCGAATCAAGTGCATCGCGTGTTGCCACTTGACCATTCCATGCTGTTCGTAAGCGCGCGTCATTTTCTCAAACTGGGAGTCGGCATATCCCATGAACGTCTGATGCGCACGTCGGGAAAGGAATACGCCGTGTTTCTTGAAGTGCTCCAATTGACCACGCATAGCAGGTGAGGCAACTTCCACGATCGGACTGTAAAGGCATTCGAGCACCGTCGGATTGGCCTTGAGTGCCAGCCGCAGAAACTTATCAACCTCCCAGAAGCACAGCTGATCGCGATCATTCACGAGTTGAGCCGGCGCCCCGTCGAGGGAAAACTGCACCGCAGCTCCTGCAATGTAAAACCCGCGCCTGTCAACTTCGGATCCCTCCGACTCCAGGCCGTGCGATCGAGATCCCACGATCGAGGCAAAGAGTATGGAGCACTCGCGCGCGGCGGGCAGAGTGGAATCCGAGCGCACGTTCGCGAGGCACTCCCTCGACAGCTCGCATGCGCAATCGTCTGCAAACCGAGCCCGAACGGTCTCTCCAGCTTGAGAAGCCAGTATTGTCCCAAGCGACCCCGGAGCGAGAGTGCGTCCCGTCGAATCGGTCCAAGGTCGCAGCAGAGCCACTCGTCCCAGCAGCACGTCGGCAGCAACTTGTTTCCCGAATGCCTCCACGGTCTGCGCATCCCTTCCCCGAGTCTTTCAGTCGGGTCTCTAGGTCCTTCCGCCGCTCCTCGGGCGGCAGACGGCCGGCGGCGTACTTCTCTCAGTCATGGTAGTGTCGGCGCGGATCTGACACACATCAGCTGCCGATCGCCTTGGAAAGACCGGCGGACACCGCTCGCCGTGAGAGAACGGGGTGAGATTCGGGGAGCGGATTTGATGCGATTGTGAGTAGGTTTCTTTTGACAGTCCATGTCACTCAGAAACCAGACCGGAGGACCCCCATGACCACGATGAATGCGAGCAAAGTCGGCGATCTTGCTGGACCGGGAATCAGCACATACGAGGAGGTGGCCAAAATCCTGCCAAAGGACTACACGCCTCTCCAGAAACCGCTGGAGCGCATGGCTGCCTTGTATGAAGCCAAGAACTACATCGAGGAACATCTTTGCGCCGAACTCGGCCTGCAGATGGTCCAGGTGCCGCTCATTGTCGATCGCGACAGCGGCGTCAACGATTATCTCGATCGCGATGGCTCGCGCACGCCCATCGACTTCAACTGTGGCCTCGGGCTGAACGAGCCCATCCACGGCCAAGTCGTGCAGGCGGCGACGAAGTGGAAACGAATGGCACTGAAACAGTTTGATTGCAAGCCGGGGCGCGGCATCTGCACCGACATGCGCGCCGTCCGCAAGGACTACTTCCTCGACCATGATCACTCCAGCTACGTCGATCAGTGGGATTGGGAGCGCACGATCACCGAAAAGGACCGCAATCTGGACTTCCTCAAGGATGTCGTCCAGCGCATCTGGAAGGTGATTCGCGGCGCCGGCGAGCATGTTCGCAACGAGTTCCCCGCCTTGCGCACCAACAAATACCCCAACCCTCCTGATGAACTCATGTTCATCCACGCGGAAGAACTCCTCGATCGGTATCCGGATCTGCCACGCAAGCAGCGCGAAACCGCATTGCTGCGCGACGTGTCGCCCGCCGTGTTCATCATTGGCATCGGCTGGCCTCTGGCTGACGGCTACCCGCACGAGATGCGCGCTGCCGACTACGACGACTGGGTCACCGAGACCGTGACGAAGAACGGCAAGAAGATGCACGGCCTTAACGGCGACATCCTCGTGTGGAATCCCGTGACCAAGCGACGCCATGAACTCACCTCAATGGGTATTCGCGTCACCAAGGACACCCTCAAGGTGCAACTGGATCTGTCCGGCCAGAACGACTTCCTCAAGCTGCCGTATCACCAGGCCATTCTGAACGACCAGATTCCGCTTTCGATCGGCGGCGGTATCGGCCAGGCCCGCACCTACATGTACCTGCTTCGCACGGCCCACCTCGGCGAAGTCACCGTCTCCGTCTGGCCCAAGCAGCTCAAGGAAATCTGCGCTGCACGCAACATCCGCGTGCTCGAATAGCAAGCCGCGCATCGAGGTCGATGACCGCTGGTGCAACGCGTCGTCAAACCGCGTTGCACCAGCGGCGAGCACGGCTCCTGGGATGGCGGAGGACTCATGTCGGCTGCGTCTGGGACCACAGCGCCACCAGGCCGATGAGCGCGAGAATGGCCATGTCGACGAACAGCAGCGGGGCGAAGATCGGCGCGCCATAGATGATGCTGCTGAGCCAGGACGTGTCGTTGGCCGCCATGTCCGCCGCCGCGTGAAAGTACAGGCCAACGAAGCCGACCACCGCGCCCGCGAACATCACCAGAGCGCACAGCAGAATGTCAATGCGATTGAAGCGCTTGACAAATGGCGTGAACAGAAAAGACACTCCGAACGCCCCGGCGACAACAGCAGTCCACTCAACGCGATAGAAGAATCCGTTCTGCGCATGGTCGGTAATGCTGAAGATGAAGTTGCCTACATAGCCGCCCAGGGCCAGCAGCAGCACCCACTTGGGCCAGTCAGGATCGTCCGGCTTGACCATGCGATTCATCACCAGCAGCAGCCCCAGTCCCGTGTACGCAAGGGGCGCGGCAAAGGGCGCGGAGTAAACCAGGCTGGCGAGCGTGCGGGCTTCGAAGAACGAACTTCGCAGGTGGAACATCACCCCCGAGATCCCGACGAAGATGCAGAGCCACCCAATGATGTGACCCAGCACAGACCAGGCGCCCATGCGTCCGCGGAAGTAGCACCACAGCGCGGGCAGCAGCAGCGCCGGCGCGCCCAGCGAGAGCCACAGCGGGGCGTATTCCGCATGTTCTCGGAAGAAGTTCATGCTGTGCGCCAGATAGATGTCCGCCGCAAGCCCTGTGATGTTGAGCAGTGCAAACAGTTCGATCCACAGTCGATAGTCGCGCCAGAGGCTAGTTCTCCGGGGCTGCATGCTCGCTCCGTAGTTGCTGTGCCTCGTGTTCAATCTCCACGCTGTGTTTGAGGATCGGATAGTTGCCGTGCCACTGGACGAAGTCCGCTCCGCCCATGAATGCGCCGTGCTTGGCCGTGCGCCCGTAGTAGTGCCAGAGGTCGAAGTAGTCGAACTCGATTGGCGTCGCGAACGAAGCGCCCGTGAGAATGCCGTCGGCGCGAAGCGTATCCATGATCGCTTTCACTGCGGCAATCTTCTCGTTGGTCGTCTGCACCACCGCCGCGCCCTGGCTGTAGACGCGGTCAACCAGCGGCTGGGTGTGGCAGTTCAGGCACACTGCCTGCATGTTGGCCTGCGCGCGGGCGAAGTTCGGCCGCTCCTTGGTGATCTCCGCAAAGAGGTAGTACGAGAGGCGTTCGGAAGGCTCGTGAGTAACCGCCAAGCCGTTGATCCCGCTCATGTGGCACGTCGCGCACGTCGGGATGAACATGTCCTTGGTGGTAAGCGACTTGGGCGATGCAGCGAGGTTGAGCTGGTCGTGCTGCGCCTCGAACATCACGCCGTGCTTGGACTCGGAGTAGATCTCGAGTTGGGAGTGATCCGGGCCCATGTGGCATTGGCCGCACGTGGAAGGAAGCCGCGCGACCTCGACGGACGACGTGTGGCGAGTGTGGCACGCCGTGCAGGTACCGATCGTTCCGTCCGGATTCGGCTTGCCGATTGTGTGGCACGAAGCGCATCCTGAAGCGATCGCCGAGGACCCCTCGATCAGGGCCAGGCCGTTGGCCGCACGATCGGTCCCGCCCGGCTGGAATCGCTCGCTGAACGCGATCTGTTCGACCGAAAAGTCGTCCTTCCCCGCCACCGCCGCCCAGGCGGGTGCCGCATGCCGACTGCGGAGGAACTGCTGGTACTCCTGCTCATGGCAGGCTCGGCAATTTGCCGCCGTGACATGCGGGTTGATGGTGAAGCCGTAGTGCTCCTGCCCTGTCTGTCCTTCCCGCTCGCTGTGGCAGTCCAGGCACGTGACGCTTTTGGAGGCGTGCACGCTCAACTCAAACTCATGGACAATGGAGTACTGCGTCTTGCTGTGGCATTCGGCGCACTTCCCCGTGGCGCGGACAAACGCCGGGGTGGGCTGCTGCGTCACAGCCGCCGGTCGAAATGAATTGACGATCATCGCCGCCGCGATCAACGCCGAACCAACCACGATCGACATGAACACGTTTGCAAACTTCATCCAGATCTCCAGGACAGCCGCATATCCATGACCGGTACAACCACTTTTGCAATCCTATCTTCCATCCGGAGTCATGGCGCACTTCCTTGCGTTTCTGCGACAGCTTTCGCGCAAGGGTGGAGAGCCAGGGCGATTCGTGCACGAAGTGTGGGTTGAGGTTGCCGGCTACGGCTCAGCCGTCGAAAACGTGACCGCCACCGGATCGAGGGGAAGCCCATCAGCACTTACAAATCCGCTGAAGTTGATGCTGTTGAGCGAAAACTTGTACGTCTTCCCCGGAATCAGCCGTACCGGCAACAAGAAGACCTGATCGCCGTCCGCGAAGTGCGGCGTACCGGCCGTTGGAGGCGTGTCCGTCGGACGACCGACGATCGCCCGTCCGCCGGGCTTCATGGGTCGATCAAACTCGATGGTGATTTGTGCCAGTGCTGGATCGACGTCTACCGCGCCGTTGGGTGGTGTCATCCGCACGACGTGCGGCAACTGGGCAACCCGCTCTTCAATGGTCCCGGCGAGTTTGTCGAAGAACTCGACGATGCGCGGCATGAACGACTCGAGCGTCGGGTACTTGTCACGCGACGTCTCATACTCGTGCAGCAGTGCTGAGAGTGCAGGCGTCCAGAGGAAGCCGCGACTCACCTCCTGCTGAAGATCCCCGGCCGCCTCCCGCTCATTGCCGTGCGCGCAGAGAAACCGGTGTGTGCATGCCCGAACCAAGGACTCATACAGCATGGTCCGACCGCCCGAATAGGCCTGCGGACGCATCAACGTTTCCCGGAAGGGGAAGATCTTGTCCCCGGCGGGCACCAGCTGGTCTGCAAATCGATCCACCAGTGGATTGCAGAATGAATGGCAGAACTCGTGGGCCACCGTGCCTGCGTCATTGGAGTTGAAGATCGGCAGGCCTGCAGCATCAAAACGGCTTGCGCCGATGATGGGCAGAATCTCCAGCCGGCCGTCTGGATGGACAACTTTCATGCCATAGTTTCCGCCCCCATTGAGCAGGCCGACGATACCAGTGAACTCCGCCTCGGCCGAGCCGCCGAAAAAGCCGTCCAGCCATTGGCGGTATGGCCGACGCGCGATCTCCGTTTCGAGCCGTTGCGCCGCGGCCACATAGAATTCGCGATGATCTTCAAAGAATTCGAATGCCTTCGTGTCATCCGCGAACTGCTGCAGCGCTGTCAGGAATTCAGCCGCCGCCTCAGGTGACCAGCGCGATTCCAGATCGGACTTCGGATCATCGAACGGAATCTTCGGCTCAAGTTGCGGCCCGCCACGGAGGTGGACTGCATAGGAAGCTACGGCGTCGAAACCGATGCCTCGCTCCGCCCGCAAACGTGCGGCCAGTTTGATTGCGGCGTGGTCTTTGAACGGTCCAAAGTGCGCATCGACCTCTTTCACATACGATGCCAAGCCCGGCGCCATGGTGTACTCCCCGGCGCCGGCGAGTCGAAACACGATCGACATGAGTTCGACTCGCTCGTCCACGCGCACCGGAACGCTCGGATCAGGCGACTGCTGAGCCAGACCGGGTGGCGCCAATGCGCCGCACGTCGAGAGACTCAGCGCCACCTGTAGCGCCCACACTACTGCACGCGACGGACTGATGGCGTGTCCATTCATCATGATCTCACTCGTAGCGCCACGCGGCGGAGAGGTCAATGGGGCCATCCCGCGGCGCATCAGCTCCTGGCTCGCGCTGCGTCGACCATCCCGTGTTGCCGTCCGAAACCTCCTTCACAGACTCAGCCGATTTGGGGACGCCATCCTCCTTCGATGCAACAAAAACATCCATTCCCGCCAA
The DNA here is from genome assembly GCA_002418285.1 of Phycisphaerales bacterium UBA5793. GTDB lineage: Bacteria > Planctomycetota > Phycisphaerae > Phycisphaerales > UBA5793 > UBA5793. The sequence continues at coordinate 29,106 of DIDT01000013.1, read as the reverse complement.
ACAACATACAATAAACTTGACACAATGTCGAATAAACTGTACACTTAGTGAGATGAAGCCTCGCCATGACATCCAGAACGTGGTTCGGCAGCATCGGGTGCTGAGCGGGCTGACACAGGAAGATCTGGCCGACCGGGTGGGAGTCACTCGCCAGACGATCCTCAGCATCGAGAAGGGCAAGTACACCCCCTCAGTCGCGCTGGCCCTGGCCTTGGCCGAGGTATTTGGAGTGGCGGTGGAGACGCTCTTCCGCTTGAAGGAGGGAGACGGCCATGATTGATCCGAAACGCCCAAAGCGATGGCCCCTCTCGGCGACGACGATGATCGCAGGGGCCATGGTGATCGCCGGTTTCCTGCTCACGGGAATCAGTTGGTGGTTCTTCCTGCTGACCGCAGCCGGCACGCTCGGGCCGGGCTTGCTTCGCGAGATCGGCTGGCTCACTGACCGCGACGAGTTTCAACGACGCGCCGACCACCGGGCCGGCTACCTCGCGTTCCTGGTCACGGCGTGTGCGGCGTTTGTGTTTGTCGCGTTTATCCGATCCGGGGGCGCGTTCGATCATCCGGAGCGGCTTGCGAGTTTCCTGCTCGCTCTGCTCTGGTTCACCTGGTTCTTCAGTTCACTTCTCTCCTACTGGGGCGCGCCGCGCACCGCCGCTCGAACGCTTTATGCCTTTGGCGCTGTGTGGCTCGCCTTCGCAATCATCAGTAACACAGGCCCCGAGTGGACCGGTTGGGCAGCGCTGCTGTTGCATCCGCTTCTGGCCGCACCGTTCTTCGCGCTGGGTTGGATGGCGACGCGCAGGCCGCGATTGTCCGGCGTGCTGCTCGTCGTGGCGTCCATCGGCTTCTTCGTGCTCTTTGAAGTGCCGCGCCTGTCGCGGACCGGAGATCTGACTTCGCTGGTCGATGACGGCGCCATGCTGCTCTTCCTTGGCCCGCTTCTGGCCAGCGGCGTTGCACTGCTCACCGCCGGTCGAGGCGAGAATGACGACGATTCCGAGGACGACGTCTTGCCTGATTGAGTCAACATCAACATGCGGCCGGCGCGTCGTCGGCCGCCATACAGGAGGAAACACCATGAAATCGCCACTGACCATCATCTGCTGCTGCGCCGCGGCCTGTCTCATCGGGCTGGGATCAGCGACGCCGCAGTCACCGTCCGCCGGCACTGCCGCAACAACCACAGCCAGAACGCGCGTCGGCACTTTCGACTCGCGCGGCGTAGCGCTGGCCTATGGCCGCTCAAAGCGCGCTGATTGCATGCTCGCCAGGGTCAATGAACTGACCACGGCACACGGCGAAGCCAAGGCCGCCGGGAACGAAGACCGCATGCACGAACTCGAAACTCAGGCGATCGCCACGCAGGACCGGATCCACAAACAGGTCTTCAGCGGCGCGCCCATTCCGGAAGTGCTCGCGCTCCTCAAGGACGACTTGCCCGAAGTCGCCAAGGAGGCCAATGTGTCGATGATCATCGGCGATGTGCTCTACCACGGGGACGATGTAGAACTCGTGGATGTCACACTCGAAATGTGCGAGCCGTTCAAGCCTGATGCGAAGACGCGCAAGATGATCAAAGAACTGATCGCCAAACCTCCGGTGCCCGAATCAGAACTCTCGCCCGAACACTGATCAGTCGCCGTCTCGCATCGAGTCGCCGCCGATGAGACGCCCCACCGCCACCGCCACCGCCACCGCGGGGCGCGTACTCACGTGTGGTTATCCCCGCATACGAACCGGCTCAAAGCCCTTGCGGTACGCACGTCGCACAATCGTTGAGGTCGCCAGCGCGTGGTTGGTAAACGCCAGCTTCGCACGATCCCAGTTGAGCACCTGCCCCGGATACTTGCACGCCTTCACTGCCAGCAGGCCCGGCTCAGTGCAGCGCAGGCCTGCTTCGAACGGAGCCCAGCGGTTCGGCGTGTCCTTGCCCAGAGCCTTGTCCACCCAGGCGTGCCAGTGGCTGAACGACTCGTAGGTCGGCAGGCCGGGCCACTGCAGACCGTCCGTCTTCTGCCCCTCGCGCCAGATCTCGATCGGGCCGCTCGGTGCCAGCACCATCGTGCCGCCTTCACACACGACAATGGTCATGATCCCGTCGGGCCACTCCCCTTCGCCTATGCCGAGTTGTGCGCGGTCGGGCTTGAGGCCCGTGTCGTAGAAGTAGAAGTTGCACGTGCTGTTGGCGAACTTGTCGCCGCTCACGTTGTACGTCAGCGTCGAAAGCACGCGGTCGGCATGGAAGTACGACAGGTCGCGCGACGGCGTGCGCGAGCACACCTGCGCCGGGCTCTGCAACTCGGGGAACGCGTAGAACAGCACGTCGGTGAGGTGCACGACCCAGTCGGCAATCTGCCCGCCGCCGAACCTCCACCAGCTGCGCCACTGCCGCTGCACCATGTTGGGCCGACAGGGCTCTTCCTGTGCGCCGTTGAGCCAGAGGTCATAGTTGAATCCGGCAGGAGGATCGCAGGGCTCGCCCAGCTTGCCGTCCGCGAAGTAGTACCCGCCGCCCAGCGCGCCGCCTCCGAACACGACGTGCGCCTCGATGACTTTGCCCAGCCCGCCGCTCTTGAGAATGTCCACCGCAGCCCGTCGAGCCTGCGACTCGATGCGCTGGGCCCCCGTCTGCGTCACAAGATCAGGTCGCTTGCGAATCGCCTGGCTGAGGAACTCCAACTCTTCGAGTTCATGCACGAGCGGCTTCTGGCCGTACACATGTTTGCCGCGCGACAGCGCCAGCGTCATGATCGCGCAGTGCGAGTGGTCGGGCGTCGCGACGATCACCGCATCGAACTTGTCGCCGTGCTTGTCAAAAGCTTCGCGATAGTCGGCGCACGTGAAGGCATCGGGATGTTCTTCGGCGGCCTTGGCCAGGAAGTTCGAATCGACATCGCACAGGCCGACGATGTCCGCCTGAGGATGCGAGGCGATGTTCTTGCGATCCGTCCCGCCGATCGTTCCGATCACGCCGATCGACAGCACGCGCAGCCGGGTGTCCCTCAGGAAGGACCGACCGGACATCATCGAGGCCAAGCTCGGCGCGCCATACAATGCCGCACCCGCGGCAGCGGTGGAACGAACGAATTCGCGGCGAGTGATGTGGTTCGCATTCATCGTGGATCCTCCTGACTCTGGTTCGCACGCCCACGGCGCGGCCCTCATTGCTCCACGCGGCGCAGCGAGACTCGCCTTCCGGGTACACAGTCAATCAGGATCATACCGTCCCGGCGCTGCAACTCACCTTCCTCGATGACCTCGGCAGCAACTGGGACGCCGTTTTCCCAAGCGTGCCCGCGCTTGAACGCACTCTACGGCTGGTCGCCATCCCCATTCGTCGCCAGCGCCGCTTCGTACTCCGCGAGTCGGTCGGCCATTCCCGGGTCGGCGTCCGGGCTGGGCATGAGCGCGATCGCCCGCTTCTGCGTCACGACGGCTGCGGCGTTGTCTCCGGTCGCGTGCTGGGCGAGGGCAAGGGTGTCGAGGTACATCCAGAGGTTTGCGCCGTTCGCGGCTTCCTCGAGGGCGCACGCGCGCTCGGCGTAGCCCAGTGCACGCTGCGGGTCGCGGAGTTCTTCGGTGTCGTGCGTGAGCAATATCCACGCCGCGCCGTTGAGTGTGGCCGCGTCGGCATCGGGCGAGTCGGCCTTGGCCGTTTGCAGCTCGAGCAGCTCGCGCCGAAGGGGCAGGGCCTCGGCGTGCCGACCGAGATGCTCGTACGCCGTCGCGAGCCCACTCATTGCAACCGCGGTCCACGGGTGATCGACGCCCAGCACGCGCCGCATGATCGGCAGACTCCGCTCCAACATCGCCGCGGCCTCCTCATAGCGCTCCATCACGTTGTAGAGGTTGCCAAGGTCCGTCGTGATTCCCAGCGTGTCAGGGTGCTCCTCGCCCAGCACGCGACGTCGCATCGTCAGCGTCTCTAGCCTCAGCGGCTCGGCCTCGGCGTAGCGACCCTGTCTCGTGTACAGGATCCCCAACTGGATCATGCTCTGCAGTGTGTCGGGGTGTTCATCGCCCAGCACGCGTTTCTGTACCTCCAACTTCTCCAGGAAGAGCGGCTCGGCCTCGGCGTAGCGGCCCTGGACCATGTAGAGGGACGCCAGCTTGTTCATGGATTGCAGCGTGTCGGGGTGTTCATCGCCCAACCGGCGACGCTGGATGCCCAACGTCTCCACGAATAGCGGCTCGACCGCCGCGTATCGCGCTTGGGCGCTGTGAAGGAGCGCCAGGTTGTTCATGGACTCCAGGGCTTTCGGATGCTCCGCGCCCATGACCCGCCGGCGCTTCTCGAGGCAGTCCGTCAGGATCGGCTCGGCTTCGGCATAGCGGCCGAGTTCCCGATACATCACACCCACGTTGTTCATGGCCTGGAGTGTGTCGGGGTGATCTTCACCGACCGTGCGACGCAACGCCTCCCAGACTTCGATCAACAGCGGCTCCGCCTCGGAGCGTCTTCCCGAATTCCAGTACAGCGCAGACTGGTTGCCGATGGCCGTGATCGTGTCTTTGTGCTCGTTGCCGAGGATGCGGCGACGCATCTCCAGACTCTCAAGCAGGAGAGGCTCGGCTTCGGCGTAGCGCTTCTGAGCGAGAAACAGCCGACCAAGATCCTGCATCGACCCGATGGTCTCGGGATGTTCCTTTCCGAGCACGCGGCCTCGTGTCTCGGAGCACTGCGCCAGGAGCGGCTCCGCTTCGGCATATCGGCGCTGATCAAGACATAGCAGGCCGAGTTCTGCCATCGAATCGAGTGTCTTGGGGTCATCCTCCCCGAGCACGCGAGCACGGATGTCGAACGCCAGCGGCGTGTGCGCTTCCGCCTCGGAGTAGAGCGCCAGTTGCCGGTAGACCCGGCCCACGACCTGGTGCAGTTCCGCGGCGATCAGTTCGTCGGTGATCTCGCCCTTGGCAAGACGCTGGCTCGCGTCATCGAGGATGCCCTTGAGCAGCGTGGTATCGGCGCCCTGCGCCTCCTCCGGGTCGACGCTCTGGAGCATCTCGGTAATCAGGCGCTTGATCTCCGTCGCCCGCGCCAGCTCGCGCTCGGCGCGCTCGGCCTCGGCTTTCGCCTTCTGCTCGTTGGCCTCCGCGTCGAGCCTGGCCTCCTTCTCGGCCGCCGCCGCGAGCGACGCATTGGTCGCCTCGGTGTCGGCCCGGTCCTTCTCCTTCAGAGCCCACGCCATGCCCGCGCTCGTGCCCACGACGCCCAGCACCAGCGCCGCCGCCACCACGCCGCCGGCGATCACCTGCCCCCGGTTACGCTTGATGAACTTCGCCAGCTTGTACTTCGCGCTCGGCGGCCCGGCCAGCACCGGCTCGTCGGACAGGTGCCGCACGATGTCCGCGGCCAGCCCGTTGGCCGTCTCGTAGCGCCGGGTCCGGTCCTTCTCCAGGCACTTCATCACGATCCAGTCGAGATCGCCGCGCAGCTGCGTGCTCAGCTTGTGCACATCGACGCGACGCTGCTCGGCCGTGCGCGTTGCCGTGTTGCCCAATGAACTCAGACGCGTGCTGGGCTTGTGCGGCTCGGTCTCGCGGATGATGCGCATCATCTCCGCAAAGCCCGCCTCCATGAGCGACTTGGTGTCGAAGGGGGTGGTGCCGGTGAGCAGTTCGTAAAGAAGAACACCCAGGCTGTAGATGTCGCTGCGGGTGTCGATGTCCAGGCCGCTCATCTCCGCCTGCTCGGGACTCATGTACGCCGGCGTGCCGATCATCTGGCGGTGCTCGGTGTAGATCGTCTTGTTCGTCAACTCCTGGTTGGTCGCCTTGGCGATCCCGAAGTCGATCACCTTGGGCACCGGCACGCCGTCGTGCAGTGTGATGAGCACGTTGGTCGGCTTGATGTCCCTGTGGATGATGCCCTTCTGATGCGCGTGCTGGATGGCGTGGCACACTTTCATGAACAGTTCGAGCCGTGCCCTCGTATCCAGCTTCTCGGTGTCGCAGTAGTCGAGGATGGGCACGCCCTTGACCAGCTCCATCACGAAGAACGGTCGACCCGTGTCCGTGCTCCCTGCATCGAGCACCTTGGCGATGTTGGGATGATCCATCAGCGCCAGCGCCTGACGCTCGGCCTCGAAGCGGGCGATGACCTGCTTGGTGTCCATCCCCAGCTTGATGATCTTCAGCGCGACGCGCCGCTTGACCGGCTCGCGCTGCTCGGCCGCCCACACGCTGCCGAAGCCGCCTTCACCGATCTGCTCGAGCAGCTTGTAGCGCCCGACCTGATCGCCAGCCCGTTCGCGCCCCGCGGAATGAATCGTCTGGTCCGCGGAATGCGAGCCGACGACCGTCGCCTCGCCGAGGAACTGTTCATCCTCCGCCGCGGCGATCATCGCCAGGATGCGCTCCTTCAGCCCAGCGTCTCCGCCGCACTCGCGCTCGAGAACAGACGCACGTTCATCCGCCGGCACCTCCAGCACCAGGTCGAAGACGCGACGAAGTTCCTCGTGCCGGGGTTCATTCATCGCAGCCTTCCATTTCCTCTCGCTACACCCGTTCGGATTCGATTGCTTCCCTCAGCCACCCGCGTGCGAACGCCCAGGTGCGCTTGACGGTCGGAGCCGAAACGCCGAGCGCTGCCGCGGTGTGCTCAATGCTCAATCCCGCAAAGTAGCGCAGCCTCACCACCGCCGCCGCCTGCTCGTCCACCCTTTCCAAGCGGGAAATGGCATCGTGGAGGATCAGGAATCCTGAAGATTCCAGCTCGGAATTGGGATCGGGAAGGGATGCAAGGGTGATAGCCGCCCGCCGTGCCTCGGGGCCGCCGCGCTTGTGCGTCGCCTTGGCCCGCGCGTGATCCACGAGGATTCGCCGCATCGCCTCCGCCGCCGCCACGTAGAAGTGTCCGCGCCCACCCCAGGGGATCTCGCGCGGCCCGGCGAGCTTCAGATACGCTTCGTGAACCAGCGCCGTTGCTGAGAGCGTGTGCCCAGGGTGCTCTCCGGCGAGTTGGCGCTGCGCAGCGCGTCGCAGTTGGTCAAACACGATCGGCAGCAACTGTTTGGCCGCCTGCCGATCGCCGGCAGCTGCCGCGATCATGAGCAATGTCGCCTCGGGTTGATCCTCTGGTGCTGCCACGCAGATGTCCTTATACGCGCATGCAGTGGCGGTGACGAGGACGGCACCGGTGGGCAAGAACGACACGGCCCCGCCAAAGTACGGCCTCCGAAGCGAGGTGGACGGGATTCGAACCCGCGACCACCGGATCGACGGTCAGCGCAGCGACGGTGGTGCCAGCGCTCCTTCTTCTCGGCGCAGCAACGCGATGTACTGAGGTCGATCTTTTCGTGGTTCGTCGAGATCAGTTGCGGACAATCCGCCCACCGGATCCCGGCGAGACATCCATGTCGCGCCGTCTCCGACGCGTTGGTGTTGCCAACATGAGCAGCGCCATTACGAACATCGGCGGCTCGGGTACCAGGTTGACGTCCGCTTCGTACAACTCGTGATTGATGATGACGCGCGCCTGAAGACGGTCCAGGATCGCGCTGCCGGACAGCATCGAAAACGACAGACCGCCCTGGAGATCATGCCATGCCGTTTCCGACACGATCGTGGCGGCGAACAGCGTCGTCGGCGTGTTGAACACATGCGAAAAGAACGGGGGTTCTCCAAAGTTGTTCTCGAACAACTCGACTCGAATGGCCTCGCCGGGGTCAAGGGGATTGGATTGACCGAGGTATGCGGTAAAACCTGCTTGATCCACCCCCGACTCCGGTCCAACCAGATGGAGCGTGTCGAAGGTGAAGTCGTATCGTCGCCCTTGCTCCAGCAGGATGTCGCCGCGAGACGGCGCAGAGCACAAGCAAAGCAACAACGTCCCAACGAAAACGGGAGTCCGGCGCATGGCATCTCTCTCTTTCCTCTGGCGTAGCGAGGCGATGGGCGGCGCCCGGTGTCGGGCTCAGATGCGCATGTGATACGCCCTTCGCCATGCCTGCACCAGACATTCTAGCACTACACGGGTCTGACCGCGTCCGCCGACCGACGTCGCCCGACACGGCAGGGGTGCCGCAAAACGCACGGCGGCGACCTCAAAGGCCGCCGCGACACGAACGGTTCGTTTCCGGGGTGTGCCGTCTCATCGGCTGCACCGCGGAGTTTTCAAACGAGGCGGACGGGATTCGAACCCGCAACCACCGGATCGACAGTCCGGGACTCTAACCAATTGAGCTACCGCCCCCTACTGGGGATGCGACCGCGGGCTCTTCAGACCCGACCCGGCCGCGAATTGCCGCAAAATGTACCGCACCCGCCCGTCCAGTCAAGATCGCCGACCACCCGAGTTGTCAGGTTCAGCCGATCGGCGCTCGCGGGATGCTTCGAAAACCCACCGCTCAGCGTGGCAAATCGCGTCCAATCGACCTGCCGCTGACTGCTCGATGATTGTACGCCGCCCGCCAAGGGTCAACAGCACGGCACCGGACGATCGCGCACTCTGGAACGCTAGGGTCAGCTCCCGCCAAGCAACTGACCCCGATCATGCTCCCGTTGAGCGTGATATCGAGCCTCGCATGCGCACCAACCCGCTATCGTGGTGCAGGCATCCATTCGAGGCACGGAGTCATCTAATGGGAACGAAGCCATCGCCGGTTCGAACCACGCCGGCCAAATCGAGTGTCCTGAGGCGCGCCTTGGGCAAGACTGCCGTCGGCCTGGTCTTCCTCGCAGCGGTCATCGTGCTGCTCCTCTGGCTCGCCGGCGCTTTTGAACCCAAAATCGACCAGCAGGCGGGAGCGCAGGCTCAGACGCCGGCTCTGCTGCCGGTCGGTAGTCGGCCGCGCATCGAAGCGACCCTGATCTCCGTGCCTCGCATCGAAACCGCCGTCGGCTCCGTACAGGCCGTGCACGAGATGTCCGTCGCATCCAAGATCCTCGCACGCGTCGAGGCGATGAACGTCACCGCCGGAACCACCGTGCGCAGCGGCGATGTGCTCGCCGTCCTCGACAGTGAGAACCTCCAGGCTCGCCTTCAGCAGGCGACCGCCGCAGTCGCCGCAGCCAGGGCTCGTCGGGATCAGGCCTCTCGGGAGTTTGACCGGGTCAAGGAGGTCTTTGCCAGCGGGGCGGCCAATCAACTCGAACTGAATCGCGCCCAGTCCGCCTTTGAAGCCGCCGACGCCGAACTCCACCAGGCCGAGCAGGCCCAGCGCGAAGCGGAAACTATTCTCTCATACGCGACGATTCGAGCGCCCATGACCGGCACGGTCATCGAAAAACTCGTCGAAGCCGGAGACACGGTCGCGCCTGGCCAGGTCATGGTCACACTCTACGACCCCACACGAATGCAGCTGGTCGCCAACGTGCGCGAGTCACTCACACAACGTCTCCAAGTTGGCAATCGCGTCGACGTGCAGATCGAAGCCATCGACCTGCAGTGCTCAGGCATGATCAGCGAAATCGTCCCCGAAGCGGCGCAAGGCAGCCGCAGTTTTCTCGTCAAAGTCACCGGCCCGTGTCCTGAGGGTGTCTACAGCGGAATGTTCGGCCGCCTGCTCATCCCGCTCGACGATGAACAGGTGCTTGTCATTCCGGCGTCAGCCGTGCGTCGCGTCGGGCAAATCGAGTTGGTCGATGTCATCGTCGACGATCACCTCCAGCGTCGGGCCGTGCGCACGGGTCGCGCAATGCCGGGCGACCGTGTTGAGATTCTCTCTGGACTGCGAGCGGGCGAAGTTGTCGCCCTGCCTACGGGAGAGCAGCCAGGCGCGTAGGGCGCTGGAACGATCATCATGAGCGACCAGTCCAGAGCCACTCAACCTCAGGCACCACTGCCGGCGCACCACCACGGCGCTGTCAATGCGATCATTCGCACGTTCCTGCACTCCAATCTGTCGATCATCCTCATTGTCCTCGCCGCAGTGCTCGGCCTCGCGGCTCTGCTGCTCACGCCGCGCGAGGAAGATCCCCAGATCATCGTGCCCTTGGCCGACATTCACGTCGCCTTCCCCGGCCACAGCGCCGAAGAGACCGCGCGCCTCGTCGCCACGCCACTGGAAAAACTCCTCTACCAGATCGACGGCGTCGAGTACGTCTACTCCATGTCCAAACGCGATGGAGCCGTCATCACCGTCCGATTCTTCGTCGGTGAAGATCGCGAGCGCAGTCTCGTCAAACTCTACAAGCGCATCGATGAGAAGATCGACATTGTTCCACCCGGCGTCACGGGCTGGATTGTCAAACCCATCGAGATCGATGACGTGCCCGTCGTCACCATGACATTGACCAGCGAGCGCTCCGACCCCTTTATGCTCCGCCGCGTCGGCGAAGAAGTCGTCGAGCGCCTCGCCACGCAGCGCGATGTCTCACGCGCCTACGTCGTCGGCGGCGAGAGTCGGCGCGCCAATGTCCATCTCGATCCGGCTCGCCTGGTCGCCTACGGCATCGCGCCCCTCGACGTCCGCCGCGCCATCACGCTCACCAATGTGACCAGTACTTCCGGCGACATTGACAATGCGGATCGATCCATCCAGGTCGAAGTGGGGGAGGCGTTTGCCAGTGTCGACCAGCTACGCGAACTCGTCGTTGGCCTCTTCGACGATCGACCCGTGTTCCTTAAAGACGTCGCCGACATCACCGACGGCTCGGCCGAACTGACCAACTACGTCCGCCACGGCTGGGGGCCGGCGATGGGCTTTGGCCATCACCCGTCTGCGCCCGGTTCGCGCATCGGCTCGCCCGCGATCCCCGCCACTACGGGCGACCAGACGCTTTCAGAGCAGGCGGTCACCATCGCCGTCGCCAAAAAGAAGGGCACCAACGCTGTCTGGGTCGCGGATGAAATCACCAAACGGGCCGGCGAGTTGCGCCAGAGCATCATTCCCGATGACATGGAACTCGTCATCACGCGCAACTACGGCTTGACCGCCAACGAAAAAGTCAACGAACTCATCGAAGCCCTTGGCGTCGCGGTGTTCATCGTCATCGCCCTGCTCACGCTCGGCCTGGGCTGGCGCGAGTCGCTCATCGTCGCCGTGGCGGTGCCCGTTGTGTTTGGTTTGACGCTGCTGGTCAATCTTCTCTTCGGCTTCACGATCAATCGCGTGACGCTCTTTGCGCTGATTCTCTCGCTCGGCCTGCTTGTCGACGATCCGATTGTCGATGTCGAGAATATCGTCCGCCACTTCCGGCTGCACGGCCGAGCGACGCGCGAGATCGTTCTCGAAGCCGTGTCGGAGATTCGCCCGCCGCTGATCACCGCCACGCTGGCGGTCATCGTCTCGTTCCTGCCCATGATGTTCATCACCGGCATGATGGGACCCTACATGCGCCCCATGGCGCTCAACGTGCCCGTCGCGATGCTCATGTCGATGCTCGTGGCCTTCACCATCACGCCGTGGCTCGCCTACCACGGCCTCGCGGGTCACTACGGCAAGGACAAGGCTGTCCCGGTCACCGACGACGTCGATGAGCACGACATCACCGCGGTGCGCCAGACGCTGCTCTATCGTCTCTTCTACCCGCTTATGGCGCCGCTGCTCAGTTCGCGGCGCAACGCGGCCATCTTCCTCATCATCATGGGCGTGCTGACAGCAGCCGCGATGCTCCTTGCCGCCTTCCGCACCGTGCCGCTCAAGATGCTGCCCTTCGACAACAAGAACGAACTGCTGCTCGTCCTCGACCTGCCCGAGGGAACGACGCTGGAGCGCACCGACGCAGCAGTGCGCGATCTCGAACAGGCCGTCGCGCAGGTTCCTGAGGTCGTCGATTTCACGAGCTACGTCGGCCTTGCTTCGCCGATGGATTTCAACGGACTCGTGCGGCACTACTACCTGCGGCAAGGCTCCAACGTCGCCGAGATCCGCCTCAATCTCGTCGGCAAGAAGAACCGCTCCTACCAGAGTCACTCGCTGGGTCTGCGCGAGCACGATGCATGGACCGCGATTGCAGCAAAGCACGATGCCGTTCTCAAGATCGTCGAAACGCCACCCGGGCCACCGGTGCTCTCGACACTCGTTGCCGAAGTGCGCGGCCAGCCGGACTCCTCGTACGACGATCTGATCGCCGGCGCGCACACCGTTCGACGCCGGCTCGAACTCGAGCCGGGCGTGGTGGATATCGATGACACCATCGAAGCCGCTCAAACCAAGTTGCGCTTCGTCGTCGACAAGGAAAAAGCCGCAATCAATGGCGTCTCCGTCGAGGATGTGGCTCAGACCATTCGTCTCGCCATCGACGGCGCCGAGGTCGGCGCCATTCGCGACCCTGACGACCGTTACCCCGTGTCGATCGAATTGCGCGTGCCGCGCGCGTTGCGATCCAGCACGCACCTGCTCAACGAGATTCGTCTGCGCGGCAGCGACGGTGCGATGGTGCCCCTGGCTGAAATCGGCGCATGGGATCAATCGCGCGTCGATCAGACGATCTATCACAAGGATCTCGAGCCGCTGGTCTACGTGACAGCCGAGTCCGCCGGTCGCCCGCCGGCCGATGTGGTTGTCGATCTCCTCGTCGATCGCGCCGACTTCGCCAGCGCGCCAGCCGACGCCCAGCACGTCGGCAGCGGGTGGGTTGCGGCCGACGTCGCGAGCCCCGCCGATGGCCGCTCATTCATCAAGCCCGGCGGCGGCGTCCAGTGGGCCGTGCCCGAGGCGATCGACGTGTCATTTGCCGGCGAAGGCGAACTCAAGATCACTCTCGAAGTCTTCCGCGATCTCGGCATTGCCTTCGGCGTCGCGCTCGTCGCCATCTACATCCTGCTCGTCGCGCAGACCGGCTCGTTCACCATCCCCGCGGTGGTCATGCTGGCCATTCCGCTGACCGTGCTCGGCGTGATGCCCGGTTTCTGGCTGCTCAACGTGCTCTCGGGCGGCCACGTCGGCGGCTATGCCGACCCCATCTTCTTCACCGCCACGGGCATGATCGGCATGATCGCCCTGGCCGGCATCGTCACCCGCGACTCGATCATCCTCGTCGACTTCATCCACCTCTCGCTCCAGCGCGGCCGGTCGCTCTTCGACGCCATCATGGAAAGCCGCGTCGTGCGCCTGCGGCCGATCCTGCTCACGGCCGGCACCGCCATGCTCAGCGCCGCCCCGATCGCCATCGACCCGATCTTCTCGGGTCTGGCGTGGTCGCTGATCTTCGGCCTCTTCGCCTCGACCGTGTTCACGTTGTTCGTTATCCCCGTGGCCTACTGGCTCATCTACGCCAACGTCCCCGGCCACGGCGTACCGGCGGCGGGCGAGTGATCTCGTCGGACGCCGAGCTCAGATCCTTAATTCTGCGAAAGGGAAAGTGGAGCTGATCGGGATCGAACCGACGACCTCTTGCATGCCATGCAAGCGCTCTCCCAGCTGAGCTACAGCCCCGGATGCGGGCAATTGCTTGAACTGCCGCAATGTGAAGGTTAGCCCCGCCGGGCGCATCGTCAACAACCCGGCGTCCCGTGCCTCACCTCGAACCGGCCGTCGCCGCCACGATCGCCGCCGCGCCAACCGCCGCAGCCGTCTCCGATCGCAGAATGTGCGGCCCAAGACTGATCGGTGTCCCCCCGGCCGCCGCGATCGCCTCCCGCTCGGCGTCACTGAATCCACCTTCCGGCCCGACCAGCAGCAGGATCGGCCGCGCCGAGTCCAACTCTCCCAGCGCCGCACGGCATCTTCGTCCGTCAGCATCAGCCAGCAGCAGTCGAGGCTGATCCGACCGCATCAGGCACTTGCCCATCGCTGTCGGCTCATCGATCTCCATCAGCCAAGCCCGCCCGCACTGCTTGGTCGACTCGACGACCGTCGCACTTCGCCACCTGGCGATCCGCTTGTCGCGCGGCTCCACAACGCTGCGCTCCGTCACCAGCGGAATCCACCGCGATACGCCAATTTGGCTCATCTGCTCGATCATCGCCTCGGCTCGCGGACCCTTCGGCGCCGCAGCCGCGATGATGATTTCCGGCGTTGGTCGAGGCAATGCCGCACTCGCCTCCACCTGCACCGTCAGTGATCTTTTCGACGTCGAAACGACCGCACCGCGAGCGATCAATCCCCGTCCATTGAGCAACTCAACCGCATCGGAAACCGCCACCCGCTTGACTGCGACCGCGTGATGGGCCTCATCACCGGTGACCTCGACAGCCCCGCCAGCCGACAAGCCGGCCGCCTCGAGGTCAGGAAGGAAGATACGGTGCACGGCCAAGGGACGCTCCGATCGAGGCGGATAGACCCGCGAGAGGGCATGATCGTATCGATCCCCCTTGAGTCAGCGGGTGGGAACGACGATCATAACGAGTGTGCCGCTCCATGTGGAGATAACGTGTTACCGGACGCATTGATCGATCGCGCCCGCTGAAAGAATCATGGGAAAAAGATCCCGTCCAACCTCTGGCCAGCAGACTCCGGCCGCCCCGGTGCCGATCAAGACCAGCCCGGCGCCAACCCCGGCGTCCAATCCCGCCGACGAGAGCGCGATTGAGGCTCAGGTCGAGTCACTCCTCGACCAGGCTGAGCGGCAGGTGCAGACCATAACGAATCTGGTGAGCGAGGATTCCGCCGAATTGCCATCCGAGCCAACTGACCACCACGACGCTGAGGACGCCGCCGATTCGCTACCCGATCAAGCCGCATCAGCCGCCGAACAGCCGCACCCCACGGCCGCTGCCTCCGCAGGCGAATCGGAACCAACCGAGCCGGTGACCGAGGGCCCGGTCGATACCGCGGCTCTGCAGAACCAGGTCGATGCCATTCTCGCGCAAGCGGGTCATCCTGCCGGCCCGACATTGGTCGCGCAAAAGGACGGGGAGGCATTCGGTGCTGAAGTTGAAGCCGCCGCCGAACCGTCGATGGATGCACAACCCGAATCGGATCCGAGCTCCAACACCGGTGACGGCGATGCGGCCACTGCGCGCGACGAATCTGCTTCTGCAGCAGACCTCTCCACAGGCCAAAGCACGGAAGATCCTCAGCCCACGCCCGTAGCGCCGGAGATCGACCTTGCGGCAGTCGATGCAGTCATCGCTGACGCAGCCCAGCGCGCCATGGAGGAGGATGAATTCGAATCCGGTCTTGCCGGATCGACTCAGGATGCGCAGACGATCGACCCTCCAGTGACGCCACCCGCCTCGCGCGAGGCTTGTGAACCCGAGTCCGAGCACGTTCCCACCGCGCCCGCCGCCGCGCCGCCACCCGCGCCAAAGCGCAAGCTCGTCGTCAAGGGGGGTGACGCGTCCATGCGCCGCGAGAAGCCGAAGAAACGGCCGCCGGCACGAGATCGCGACCTTGACGGGGAGTTTCCGACCGCCCCCATCGAAGAGCGCGATTCGACGGAATCGGATGATGACCAGCCGCTGCTCTCCTCACAAGAGGATCAGGATGATCTGACACTGCGAAGCCGGGTTACCCGCTTCACCTTTCGTCAGATGGCTGCAATGAACGCCCCATGGCACTCATGGACAAAACAGACCCGCTACGCCGTGCTGGGTATCACGTTTCTCAACGTGTTGTTGGCCACGGTGGCGTACTACATCCTCCTGCGGCGCTGGTTCTGATTCGCCCCCGTCTCCATGTCTCCACCCATCCACGCATCGCTCCTCGCCGCGTCGCGGTACACTTGCCACGAACCTCCACTCAGGATAAATCGTGGATCAGCAGCGACGTTACACCTTTGGCCCTTCACGCCGACTCACGCACGCGCGCGAGTTTCAGTCGGTCTACAGCGCCCGTTGCCGCAAGGCTCTTGGCCCGCTGGTCGTTCACGGCAGGCCCAACGGCCTCGATCATCCCCGCCTGGGCCTGAGCGTCGGGCGCAAGGTCGGCACGGCCGTGGTCCGCAATCGCCTCAAACGCCTCATCCGCGAGGCCTTTCGGTTCATGCAGCACGACTTCCCGAGCGGCTACGATCTGATCGTGGTCGTGCGGCCCCATGAAGTTCTCAACCTCGCCGCCTACCAGCACCTGCTTCACAAGGCCGTTCGGCAGATACACCAGGAATGGACCAGGCGAGACACATCCACGCCGAGCTAGATCACCTCCGCGAACTCATCGCCGGCGCGTCGCTTCCCGCCCGTGCGCTGATCGGACTGGTTCGACTCTACCAGGTGACGCTCGGTCCGATGATCGGCGGACAGTGCCGATTTTGTCCCTCATGCTCTTTCTATTCGATCGAGGCCCTGGCCCGACACGGTGCGATCAAGGGCGGCTGGCTCACACTCCGTCGCCTCGTCCGCTGCCACCCCTGGGGTGGGTCGGGCGATGATCCCGTACCCGACTAGGCTCGACCCTACGGAGCGACTCGCATGACCACCATCCCGTCGGCCCAGGTGCCGACCGACGGCGAAGTCGTCGGTCCGGTGATCGAGAAGCGGCGCATCGACTCGATCGATGTCCTGCGCGGCTTTGCCGTGCTGGGCATCCTCATCATGAACATCCAGTCCTTCGCCCTGCCGATGGCGGCCTACATGAACCCCACCGTGGGCGGTCGATTCGACGGCGCCGACTACTGGGTCTGGCTCGTTGGGCACCTGCTGGCTGATCTCAAGTTCATGAGCATCTTCTCCATGCTCTTCGGCGCCGGCGTCATCCTCTTCACCAGCCGACTCGAAAAGCGTGGACTGCATTCGACCGCACTTCATTACCGTCGCATGGGCTGGCTGCTGCTCATCGGCTTGCTCCACGCCTACCTGCTCTGGTATGGCGATATCCTGGTGCCCTACGCCCTCTGCGGCATGGCCCTGTTCTGGGTGCGCAAGCTCCGCCCATCAACGCTTCTGAGCCTGAGCATCGCTTCGCTGATGGTCACCGCCGTCCTCATGGCGCTCCTCGGCTTCTCATTTGGTCGGATGCGGACGGCGCTCGATGCGCACGATGCGCAGGCAGCGGCAATCATCGCGCCGGCCGAGGCCGAATCATCGCCCGACACCACGGAGTCAACTGAACTGGAAGAACCTCCGGATCCCGAGGCGGCCGAATTGCTCTGGGGCATGTCTGTCAAGGATGTGCGCGAGCAGCTTCAGGTCATGCGTCAGCAGTGGAGTCCATCCGAAGAAGAGCTCAATAAGGAAACGACGGCGCTGAACGGCTCGTATCTGGATGAACTCATCTACCGCGCCCCGATCGTCGCCTCCATGCAGATCTTCATCCTCATGCTTTTTGCCTGGCGCATCTTGAGCATGATGCTCCTGGGCATGGCGCTCTTCAAGCGGGGGGTGTTGTCGGCCACTCGTTCCGCCGCGACCTACCTGGCGATGGTGGTGATCGGGTTTGCCGTCGGTCTGCCGCTGATCTGGATCGGTGTGCAGCGCAACCTCGCCGCCGATTTCGATTTCATCGCCGCCCAGTTCCACAACTCACACTTCAATTACTTCGGCAGCGTCTTCGTGTCGTTGGGCTGGATCGGCGTGATCATGCTTCTGTGCCGCAGCGGCGCTTTGCACTGGCTCGCCGCCTCCCTCGGCGCCGTCGGACGCATGGCCTTCACCAACTACATCATGCACACCGTCGTCTGCACCATGATCTTCTACAACCGCGGCGGACTCGGGCTGGCGAAGTACGAACAACTGAATCGCGTCGAACTGCTCGGAGTGGTGGCGGCGATCTTCATCTTCCAGATGATCGCTTCGCCCATCTGGCTGCACTACTTCCGATTCGGCCCGCTCGAGTGGGTGTGGCGCAGTCTGACGTACTGGAAGTTGCAGCCGATGTGGAAGTGACAGTCGTAGGGTCCGCCATGCGGACCGCGAGTGTGCAAATGAGTACATTGCGCGACGGCCATCGAACGTGATTTTGATGTTGCCGGTGTGCTTGGACGCCCTTGACCATTCGCGGTCCGCACGGCGGACCCTACGAATTACCATGTGGCAATAGCACGCACATCGCCTTGCTGCTCCGACGGTACGCGGGCGACGGACTGCTAACGGTACCGCCGCCCGCCTCCCCACCTCCTGCGACTTTCGCCGGCGCCGGCCTTTTTTCCACGAATGGACAGGGCAAACGGGAGCATTGGCACGATGAGCCCTGGCTCGACTTGGAGGGTCAGCAGCGCCGGATGATACGAGGCGACGGCGGACTCTGCAAGTCATCGCCCTGCGCCAAACAACCACAACTGCTTCATCGCATTGCGAACCGATGTGGCCGCCTGGGCGATGGGTGATGGTTGAACGACAGGCGGCTTGACCACTACCGTCGCCGCACGCCGCGTCTTCTTCGGCGTGACGCGCTTCTTCGGCCTCCGCTCCGGCCGCTGCATATACGGCAACAGTTCAACGGGGATGTTTTTCAGCCCGCGCCGCCGCGCCTTGTCCACCGCGTAGTGCAGCGACTCCGCCATGCGCCGCTCCACCGCCTCTGTGACATTGAGCCCACGCTCTCGCATCGCCTCCAGCGACCAGCGCCACGCGTGATACTCTTCGAGGCAGCGCGGGCTGTACGTCCGGAAGCCGATCGCATGATGCCCCACCTCGTGAAGGAACACGGCCGCGCTCATCGGCCCGCGCGGATAGGGCGCTTCGATGAGCCGACTCTCTTCGCCGTTGTGATACCTCACGATCCACGCGCACCCCGTCATTGCCGAGCGCCAGCGGCGCACGCGAAAGCCATGCGTCGCCTTCATCTCTGCGACAAGCGCATCGTACCGCTTCTGCATGTGATCCGACTTGGCCATGGGTGATCGATCGTAGTGCCGTAGGGTCCGCCGTGCGGACCACGAATGTTCCAAAGCATTCGCTGCACCCAAGGTGATCAGACATCAACGGCGCATCCGTGCCCGGATCTTGTTAGACTTTCCCCATGTCCGATTCCGCTCCCTCTCGCCGCAGTCTGATCACCGGGGCCACCTCCGGCCTCGGCCGCGCCATGGCGACCCAACTCGCCCGGCGCGGCGATCGCATCGCCATCACCGGCCGCCGCAAAAACCTGCTCCATGAAGTTGAGGCACAATTGAAGTCAGCCGGCGCCGCGGACGTCCTCGCCCTGCCCGGCGGAGTCGACGATCCGCAGTGCGTCGCCGCGCACTACGCGCAGATCAAGCAGCAGTGGGGCGGGCTCGATCTCGCAATACTCAACGCCGGCGTCGGCGGCAGCAACAACGCGAAAACCTTCGCCGCCCAACCCTATCTCGAGACGTTCGCGACCAATGTGCACGGCGTGTGCAACTGGCTCGAGCAGATCATCCCCGACATGATCGCCCAGCGCTCTGGAACAATCGCCGGCATCTCCAGCCCCGCCGGCTGGCGCGGCCTGCCCGGCATCGGTCCCTACAGCGCCAGCAAGGCGGCGCTCTCGACACTGCTCGAATCCACCCGTGTCGAACTGCGCGGCACTGGCGTGCACGTCGTCGACGTCTGCCCCGGTTTCGTCAAGAGCGAGATGACCGCAAAGAACGACCCGAATGACATGCCGTGGCTCCTCGAAACCGAAGATGGCGCTGCCCGCATCCTGCGCGGCATCGATGCGCGAAAGCGCATCGTTCACTTCCCCTGGCAACTCACCTGGCCGCTGCGCCACATCATCGCCCGCTTCCCGGGCTGGCTGTTCGATCCGCTCATCACCCGATGGTCACGCTCCTGAACGGGCTCATTCGGATGGATCGACCAGATCAACCGGTTCGACTGGAAAGCAACTCGTGCCGCACTCCGGGCACCTTTCGTGAGAAGCGCCGCGCAGGTCGTAGCCGCACTGCTGGCAGCAATAGTCCGGGTGTCGTCGCAAAGGGATCGCAAGCATGACTACGCCGTTCATGAACAGGAACATCGCCAACGTGGGGATCACGGAGGCCTCCATCCCTCCGTAGGCGCGTGCAAGCAGGGCGACAGCAATCGATGGTGCGTACATGACCGTCGTCGAAAGAACCAACGGTCGGTCGAGGAGAACCCCTCCGGTCAGCGGCATCAGCACCAGGCCGACAATGGCTCCTGCCGCGGCGATCATGATTACGTCCGGAGTCGAGCTTAGATCCAGAAAGCAGGCAACTCCGATAGCGCCGCCCCCAACCATGGCGATACACAAATGGAGAAGAAGAAGTGACCCGGATTGTCGCACGCGCTACTTATCGTCCTTACCCTTGTCCCCGCCGAGGATATTGCCGATCCCTTCGCCGAGCTTCTTGACGCCTTCTTCGGCCTGCTTGCCGACTTCGCCGGCCTTCTTGCCGAGTTCTTCGCCCGTCTTGCCCAGCGTCTGCACCACGCCGCCATCGCCCAGCAGCACGGTGATGCCCTGGTCGCCGAGGTCCTGCAACTGGCCGAGCCCGTTGGTCAGTTCATTGGCGATGTCGCCCGGAAGCTGTCCACCCTTCTGAACGGCCACGGTCATGATCGTCTTGAGAATGACGCCGGCGAGATCACTGATCTTCACGTCCTTGCCACCCGAGCCGACATCCTTGAGTTCGATCTTGTCGATGGGCACGTCCACCTGCGACAGTTGGCCCCCAACCGGCAGCAGATCCACGTGCACCTTCACGTTTTCGATCAGCAGCTCTTTGATGACGAAGTTCTTGGACGGTTCGCTGCTTGGCTCTGCAGGCTTGCTCTCGCCCGATTCGAACCGCTTGAGATTATCGAGGATGATCTTGTAGTTCGACTTGTCACCCTTGCGCTCGAGATTGAGCGTGAT
Source organism: Phycisphaerales bacterium UBA5793 (assembly GCA_002418285.1). Lineage (GTDB taxonomy): Bacteria > Planctomycetota > Phycisphaerae > Phycisphaerales > UBA5793 > UBA5793. Next base: position 8,554 of record DIDT01000013.1, on the reverse strand, counting down.
ATCCGAGAGCCTGAAGGTTGGCACTTCAACCGTATCGCTTTGAAGTGAACCCAGCGAGACGGCCACGTTGCCGCTGCCCAGCGTGAGGAAGTCGGGCGTGGTGAAATCCCCCTTCGGATTGTCGACCTTGAGACCAGACATCGAAAACTCGCCACTCATCAGCCCGACCTTCGCGCTGCCCAGGCTGGTCGGTACGCCCAGGGCGTAGGTCGAACCCGCTTCGACGCCCTTGCGCGCGATGGAGTTGATGAACATGGCCCCGGCCGCAATGCCGACAACCACGACCACGACCACAACGACGACGATTCTGATGATCCACTTCTTCATGGCGCGAACCCCCGAACGGACTGAGTTGGTGAGGTCTTCTTCAGCAATACAACGATAGTCCGTGTATCGCGTCGGCGCGTCGACAAATCCGCCCGCACGACGGCGCGATCCCGGTGGAACCGCCGCAATCCACCGCGGAATGCGGTAAATCAGGTAGTGGCGACCGAATCGACCCGCCGCTACTGTGGAGTTCGTAATATCGGTAGCCGCGGTTTTGTTCTGCGTCTGTCACTGCCAACTTGAAACAATAAGAGACTCGCTATGGAAACCTCACTGATCATTCTCAAGCCCGACGCCGTGCAGCGCGGCCTGATGGGTCGCATCATCACCCGCTTCGAGGACAAAGGTCTGCAGATCGTCGGCGCCCGGATGATGAAGATCTCCCCGGAACTCGCCGCCCAGCATTACAAGGACCACGTTGGTAAGGGTTTCTACGAGGGCCTCGTGCGCTTCATGACCTCTTCGCCCGTGCTCGTCCTCGCCGTGCGCGGCGTAGGCGCCATCGCCATGTGCCGCAAGATGATGGGCGCCACCTTTGGCTCCAAGGCCGAGCCCGGCACCATCCGCGGCGACTTCGGCGTCTCCAACTCCTTCAACCTCATTCACGGCTCCGACAGCCCAGAAGCGGCCGAGCGCGAACTCGCCCTCTTCTTCGGCACCGGCGAAGTGCAGGACTGGAAGCGCGCCAGCGAACCCTGGGTCTACGACCTGAGCGGCGGCAAGGCGGAATAAGCAGCAGGCCTGATCAGGACCTGAGAGCTCCGCTTCGCATCTCCAGAACCCGCTTCTGCGCATTGGAGATCGGGTACGTGCCAATCTCCTCGCGCGCCACCCAGCGCGCGTTGCGCACCCGGCCGTGCACTGCGGTCGCACGCCGCACCTCGAACATCACGAGCCGATGACTCGTCTGGTGCGCGAAGGCGCCAATCACGCCATCCAGCGCGACTGACAATCCGTGCTCGCGCTGAATGCAATCGACCAGCGCCTGCGTCTCGGCGTTTTCATCCGTTTCCACCGTCGGGCACTGCCACATGTTTGCCCACAGCCCCTTCTCGGGACGTTGGCACAGCAGCACCTTTCCGCCGCGCTCAATCAGAATCGATGTCGCATGGATCGTCCGTGTCTCGCTGCGCTGCTTCACGGGCGGATACATCTCGACGCGATCACTGGCTCGCGCCGCGCACCACTTTGCCGCCGGGCACGCATCACACTTCGCCCCGCGCGGCAGGCACACCGTCGAACCCAGTTCCATCATCGCCTGGTTGAAATCGCCGGGCACATCCGACGCTGCAACCAGCGCCTCCGCCGCGCGCCACACGGATTGCTCGAGTTCGCGCGGCGACAGTGCATCACCCAGTTCAAGCCATCGCGCTGCGACGCGCTGCACATTGCCATCCACGATCGGCGCATGCTGCCCATACGCGATCGACGCGATCGCCCCGGCGGTGTAACGCCCCACGCCCGGCAGTTTCAACAACGACTCCACGTCGCGCGGCACGCACCCGCCAAACTCGCTCACAATCATCTGCGCCGCAGCCTGCAGGTTCCGCGCACGCCGGTAGTACCCGAGACCCTGCCAGAGCGCGAGCACTTCCTGCTCGGGCGCTTCGGCCAAAGACCGCACATCCGGAAACCGCGCAATGAACCGATCGAAAAACTCGAGCACCCGAGCCACCTGCGTCTGGTGCAGCATGTACTCCGCCACAAGACACCGATACGCACGCTGCGCCGCGCTGCGCGTGCGGCGACGCCACGGCAGATCCCGCTGGTGCGCAGCGAACCACCGCTCCATCGCCACGGCAATGCGCTTCGCCTTGCGGCCATCCAATTCCATCATGGCGCGCCTGCGGTTACCGGCTCAGGTTCCACGTCTTCATCGCCCGCGATCGCCGCGGACGAGGTCATGACTCGATCCGCCAGCGGCCCACTCGCCGGGTCAACATCTGCAACAACCGAATCGGCCGTGCCGTGGTCGAGCAGCTTGATCGTCCGCCAGTACCCGCTGTTCCATCGCCAGACAAACGCCACGCCGAGCAGAATGATGTACACGGATGCGCCAAGCCAAGGCCCGAGCGATTGCAGCTGCGGCGCCCAGTGCACGAGCGCAAAGCCGCCGCCGACAATGAACGACCACGACGTGAACATCGTCACGATGCCCGTCCACACCGTATCGCCTGCTCCGCTCAGGGCGCCCGACAGTGTGATCGCCATCGCGTCAAACAACTGGAACACCGCAGCGCAGATCAGAAGTTGCGACGCAATCGACAGGATCTCCTCCGCCGCCGGATCGTCCTGCTTGATGAGCACATCCGCCAGCGGCACACGGAACAGCACGAACATCAGCGCGCACAAACCCATGTAGCCCATGGACACGCGCACCCCCAGCCACGCGCGGTGGTTGGCGATATCCGGCTTGCCGGCCCCGATGTACCGCCCGACCAGCGCCGTCACCGCCACCGAGATGCCCACGGCAGGCATGAAACTCAAGTGCATGTAGCGCAGCACGATCCATCCGGCCGTGTTGTGCGCCTCGCCGAACGTCCCGATCAGGTACGTCATGAAGATCGCCCAGCACACCATCTCGTTGCCGAACGTCAAACTGCGCGGCCAGCCGACGCGCCACAGTTCACGCATCGTCTTCAGGTTCGGCTTCCACGCAGCACGCGTGCCCAGCTCGGCGTTCAATTTCGGCCCGAGAAACAGCGCCAGCGGGACGATCAACTCGATCGCCGTGCCCGTCACCGTGGCAATCGCCGCCCCTTCGATCCCAAGCGCTGGCGCGCCGAGGTGGCCGAAGATCAGCACCCAGTTGCCAAAGATGTTGGTCAGGTTGCCCGCCACCGTGGCGACGAAGATCACCTTGGGTCGGTGCAGGCCATAGAAGAAGTGACTGATCCCGCGACTGGCCAGCGTAAGAAAGCAACCAACCGCCAGGATCTGACCGTACGCCGTTTCGTACCCGATGAGTTCCGGTGAGTGTCCCGCCTGTGTGAAGATGGCGCGCAGCGACAGCCCGTAGGGGATCATGAGCAACCACCCCAGCAGGCTCATCCACACCGCCGCCCACGCGTAGCGCGGCGCCTCGCGCGGCCGCTCGGCTCCGAGGTTCTGGCTGACGTACGTGTTCACCATCGTCAGCACACCCATCAGGAACGACAGTGGCACAAACACGATCAGCCCGCCGTTGCCCTGCCCGGCCAGTTGCACCGGACCAAGCCGGCTGACCATCGCCGCGTCGATGAACTGCATCGTCGTGTAACTGGCCATCGTCAGCACGGTCGGCCAGGCAATGGCAAACAACTCGCGCAGCGGCGACACCGCCGGCGTTTCCAGCATCGGAGATTCAGGTTGAAACGTCGAAGAACTCATGATGGCGTACAAAAGGCCGCCACGCTGTGTACCAGCGGGCGGGTGGATGGGTTCCAGCACTTCAAAATGACGACAGCCCCGAGTGTAGGCCTTCTCCCCCAAAGGCACCACCACCAGCCGCCTGCGAGATAACAACCAAACGAAACGATCGGCTGGTATGATTCGGAGTCTTACTCCGGCAATTGCACCACGTTACTCGTCTGGCAGCGCGGATACCCGTTGACGAGCATCTGCAGATACCCCCCGCACGCCAGCGGCGCGGCCCGCCCCGTCGTCTCACCCATCCCTTCCGGCCCGACCTCGAACCAGCGCAGCAATCGCAATCCTCGCGTTCCCAGCCCAAGCACCGTCCCGGCGCAGAGCGGGTCGGGCAACGTCACCTGACCCAGCGACTGAGAAAAACACAATCCGGCGTAGCGGTCGGGCGTCGCGCCCTCCCACGTCATCGTGATGCGCCCGGGGCAGTCGCCCTCGATCCGGATCGTCAGATCAACCTGCGCCACGCACGGCGAACTCGCACACGCGGTCGCAATCACCATCGCCCTCATACTGCTCTGGCTTCGAAGCATGTTCGCGCCTCCCATGCACACAGTCTACCACAGCCGACCGAACGCACCGCGGCGAATGTTCCGTTGGCCAGAAAAACGGTGGGGAGTTCCTGAACAGGGGTGGGCGCAATCAGCGCGTCATGCTCACAAAAAGCATAATGATGTTGCCCAGCAGACTCACCCCCAGCAGGATCAGCAGCAGCATCACCGCGGGGTGGTTGAAGGGTGAGCCGTAGTCGGCGGCCGGCTGCATGGCCGGCATCGCGCCCGAATCTTCCAGTTGCTCGGGCGCGATCATCGTCCCGCCCGTCAAGCCCGAAAGATCCATCTCCTTGTGCGCCAGTCGAGGCTTGGCCCCCGACGCCACCAGTCGCAGGTCTTCCATCAGGTCGCGGCAGTTGTGATACCGCTCGCGCCGGCTCTTGGCCATCATCATCTCGATCACTTCCGCGACCCCCGCCGAGAGTTTCGGATTCACGTGATCAGGAGGCGTGAGATCGGCCTTAAGGTGCTTGTGCATCACCGCCGTCGGGTTCTCCCCGTCAAAGGGCACCTGCCCCGTCACCATGTGGTAGAACATCGCGCCCAGCGAGTAGATATCCGCCTGCGCGCCGATGTTCACCTCGCCGCGGATCTGTTCCGGGCTGATGTAGTACGGCGTGCCGAAGGCGCGACCTTCTTCTTCCTTGGCCGCTTCGATGTCCGACACCGCACGCGCCAGACCCATGTCCGCCAGTTTCGCCACGCCCTCTTTGGTGAACATGATGTTCTTGGGCTTCACGTCGCGGTGGACAAACCCCTTCTCATGCGCGTGGTGCAGCGCATCGGCGATCTGGATAATGATGTCGATGGCGTCCTTCTCCGCGATGCGACCCTTCTTGGTGAGAATGTCGTAGACCGTGCCGCCTTCAACATACTCCATCACGAAGTAGTGAAACTCGCCCGCCTTGCCGACGTCATACGCCTGCACGATGTTCGGGTGGTTCAGCTTCGCCGCAGCGCGACCTTCTTTGTAGAAGCGGTCGATGAAGTTGACATTGCTGTTGTACTTCTTGGGCAGCACCTTGATCGCCACCATGCGATCCAGGCTGATCTGCCGCGCGAGGTACACGCTCGCCATCGCCCCCGCGCCCAGCTTCTTCTTGATCGAGTAGCCCGGGATCTGCTGCGTCGACTTCTGTGCCTCAACCTCGCGGCGAAGGCGGTCGAGCTGGCGATGGGTGACGTAGTTGTTCGAGAGCAGCAGGTCCGCCAGCGACGCTTCCTTGGAGTCCGCCGCCGTCTGCCGCTGGACCTCAAAGCAGTGCGCCACTTCCTGGCTCGTCGCCAGCCCCTGCTCGACGACGATCCGTCCGAGCAGCGTGTCGACATTCGTAGACGCGCTGGGGTCCTTATCGGTCATAGTTGGCTGGGTCTGGCTTTGGCTCATCCGCTCGCTCGTACGCTTGACCCGTCCATTCGGGTCGGTTTCGGGCTTCTTCATGGAAACCCGACCCTGAAAACATCGGCAATCGGCCGCGTCCGATCCACGCAACCACGGTTGTTCTATACGCTCGGCACCGGCACCCCGGTTCCAGCATACTGCCCCGATCTACATGCGGGCCGCACTCTCATGGAGTACATAACCCTTGGTCTGCTCAATCTTTTCCATCATTCCCCGGATCGCCGCCGCTCCGTCCGTCTTCCGGTCGCCCTGCTCGCCCGGCCGCGAGAGCGTTCTGCCGCACTCGACCAGCAGATCAACGAGGCCATGATAATCCTCTACGCTCACAAACTCGGCTGCGATCGTCGCTTTCGCCCCTTTTTTCCCCTCGATCACCTCCGCCAGATTCGCCATGTTGTGGTAATTCCCCAGCGGCAGGCACAGGCAGATCGCCTCATACCCAAAGGCCTGAAACGTCGTCGCTTCGCACGCCCCGCCCGGCATCAGCTTCCGCTGCCACTTGAATCCCTTGCGGCTCTCCTCCATCTTCATCGCGATCTTGCTCACCTCGAACGCCAGCCCGTGGTGAAAAATGCTGATCCGATCCCCCACCCGCACAATCGGCCCCCCTCCGATCGGGCTCTCCGCAAAGCTTCGGGAGTTCTCCAGCGCGATTACCTTCGCCCGCCTGGGGATCAGCCCCGTCTGGCTCGCCGCAATCGCTCCGATAAACCCGATCTCCTCTGACCGCGTCAGCAGCACCCGCACATCACCCGCGCCGCGACTGCCCCGCAGCACATCCATCGCCGACAGTGCCGCCGCCACCCCCGCCAGGTCGTCGCACGCCGGAGCCTCAATCAGCCCCTTTCGCACCCGCGCCGCCTTCAGGTCCCACGTCGCAATCGTGTCCACGGCAATCGCATCCGTCGCCTGGCTCAGCCGGATGACCACCTCGTCAAAGATCTTCCCCTTGCCGTGCTCGACGATCGTGCCGCGATGGGCCCTGTCGTCGGCGTCATAAACCACGACCTTGCCCTTGGCAAAATAAGGCGGCCGCACGCCTCCGCGAAACTCTGCTTCGAGATGCCGCCTGTCGCACACCTTCTTGATGACAAACGCCGGGTGATCGAGATGCGCGGTCAGCAGTACCGGCCGCCCGCCGCGCTTCGCCCCCTTGCGGCTGATGAGCATGTTGCCGACCTTGTCGCGCCGCAGCGTCAGGTTCTGCCGCGTCCGGAGCCACTCGTTGACCCACGCCACCACGCGATGCTCCCGCGCCGCCGCCGTAGGAATGCTGGTGAGTTCCAGAGCCCATCGAAGATGTTGCCGCCGTGTCCGAGCGTCCGTCATGGGGGCAAAGTGTAGCGACCCGCCCCCGACCCGCCGCGCCCTCGCATCGACGAGCGGCGCCCGCCGCCATCACCGTAGAGTCCACCGTGCGGGTCGCGCGAGTGCAACCGCCCCCCTAGTCGCCGGGGGTGCCACGCAGCATCTGGCTCATCAGACTTGCCCGCCCCGAACTGATACGCTCCTGCTGCGATGAACACCCAACCAATCGACCTGCGATCCGATACCGTCACGCGCCCCTCCGCCGACATGCGCGCCGCGATGGCGGCCGCAGAAGTTGGCGACGATCAGTTCGGCGAAGATCCCACGATCAACGCACTCCAGCACCGACTCGCCCAGCTGCTCGGCAAGGAAGCGGCTCTCTGGCTGCCGACCGGCACCATGGCCAATCAGGTCACCCTGCGAGTCCTGACCCGGCCCGGCGACGATGTCATCGTCAGCCGCCAGTCGCATGCCGTCTGGCATGAATCCGGTGCCTCGGCGGCAAACGCAGGCGTCCAGTTCACCGAGATCGGCTCGCGCGGCGTGTTCTCCGCCGAGGAGTTCCAAGCCGCGTGCAAACCGCGCGGTCACGTCGTCTACCCACCGACCACACTGGTTGAAATCGAGAACACCCACAATCGCGCCGGAGGCGTGGTCGTTCCCCAATCGATCATCGTTCAGATCTGCCAGCTCGCCCGCGACAGCCAAATTGCTTCTTTTCTCGACGGCGCGCGACTCTGGAACGCCGCCACGGCGAGCGGACGGTCCCCCGCCGAGTTGGCCGCGCCCTTCGATCTGGTGTCCGTCGCGTTTTCAAAGGGGCTCGGTGCGCCCGGCGGCTCCGCGCTCGCCGGTTCGCAGGCGTTGATCACTGCCGCCATCCGCTATCGGCGCATGGCCGGCGGCGCGATGCGTCAGGTCGGCAGCTTCGCCGCCGCGGCCCTCCACGCGCTCGATCACAACATGTCTCGTCTCGTCGAAGATCACGACAACGCGCGCAAGATTGGAGACATCCTCGCACGGAATCCGCGCATCATTCTCGATCCGCAGTCCGTGCAGACCAACATCCTCGTGTTCGACCTGGCGCAGGACGCCCCGGACGCCGCCACCGTTGTGAATCGAGCCAGAGAGCAAGGCGTACTGATCTTCGCCTTCGGCCCGCGAACCATCCGCGCCGTGACGCACCCCGACGTCTCAGCCGGCCAGTGCGAGCAAGCCGCGCACATCCTCAGTCAGATCGTCTCGGCGTAGTCCCGCAGGTGACGTCAGCACCCGACGCACCCGGCGCCAACCGCGAAGGCCTGACGCCTGCTGCCCGGTTTTGTAGGGTCCGCCATGCGGACGGCGCTGTGCAACCACCGCCCCTCGCGCCATTTTCCCCCAACCCCTGGTGCCAAGTGCCAAGTGCCAAGTGCCTGACTCCACTCACTCAAACCGCTCCACCACCAACTGGCTGATCCTGCACCCATTCTGTTGCACGGCCTGGATGAGCACATCGCCGAGGTTGCGGGTGCCGATCGGGACGAAGCGTGTGAGCGTCGCGACGCCGTTCTGGTTG
>DIDT01000018.1 GCA_002418285.1 Phycisphaerales bacterium UBA5793 | reverse complement strand
CCCGGCTCCCTCGCGCAACCACCCGCCCCAGCCCGGAGCACCCGGCGACAATTGCCACCGACCACCCGACCACAAAGTCCGTCTAATCCGAACCGTTGCGCCCTGCAGGGCTCAAGTGACGACTCGGATAAGTCGATCGGGACGAGGTATGTTCGCTTCCATTCCCCAAAGCGCCCTTCCCATACTCGTGGGCATCGCCGTCGTGACCATGGTGGAGATACTCCGCATCCTGAGCGCCTGGAAACAGCAGGCCACGCAACTGCATCAACTCAGGTACGAGACGCACACCCTCCGATTACGGATCAAGCGGCAGTCGGCCGAGCGCATTGTGGCCGAAGAGCAGCATCGCGCGTCATTCTCAAACCACGTCAATGCGGCATAGTCGTTTCGACGCCTCGAACTCTAAAGCCTCAGTTCAGCCATTCGTCCAAGCAGTGCAGCATGTGAGCGCTGACCATTGCGGAAGCATGCCAGCTCAAACTTCTCGTTGGGCGAATGGACACGATCATCATTGAGGCCGAATCCGATCAACAGTGTTTCGAGCCCAAGGATGCTCTTGAACCCCTCCACGATCGGAATGGAGCCTCCCGAGCGCATGAGCACCGGCTCGCGCCCCATCGCCTCGTCGAGCGCGGCCCTGGCCGCTGACATCGCCGGATGATCCATGGGAGTCAGGCATGGTCGACCGGTCCCGTGATCGACGACTTCAACGCGGCAACCGGGAGCGAGTTGCCCATTGATCCACTTGCGAAACGACTCCACGATGCGCTTCGGATCCTGATTCGGAACGAGTCGAAAACTGATCTTCGCCGAGGCTGAGGACGCAATGACCGTCTTGGCGCCTTGGCCGGTGTAGCCCCCCTTGATCCCGTTGACATCACACGTCGGTCGCCCCCACTGCCGTTCGAGCAGCGTGTAGCCCTTTTCGCCATATCCCTGCGAAAGCCCAGCCTCGCCAAGAAACTCCTTCTCGTCGAATTCCAGCGCTGCCCAGGCATCGCGCTCTGCCTTGGTGAGCGGCAGAACGTCATCATAGAAACCGGGCACCGTCACCCGTCGATTCACGTCGTGCAACAGGCTGATGATTCGCGCCAGTTCATTGATCGGGTTGGGCACGCACCCGCCGTACAGGCCCGAATGCAGATCGCGGCTTGGTCCGTGCAGGAACACTTCGAGGTAGACCAGGCCTCGCAATGAGTAGGTGATGGCGGGAGTGTTGATGTCCCACATGCCGGTGTCGCTCACAACGGCAAAGTCGCAGGGGGATCCTCCCGCGCGTGTTCCAACGATGTCCTCGCGGTGATCCTCGAGAAAGCCGTGCATGTTGACGCTGCCGCATTCTTCCTCGCCCTCGATCACACACGTGATACGGCACGGAACCCCGCCGCCCTTCGTGTGCCAGGCCCGACAGGCCTCGACAAACGTCATGACCTGCCCTTTGTCATCCACGGCCCCACGCGCCACAACCCGCTTGCCATGCGGACCGTCGACGACGGTCGGTTCAAACGGCGGCGACTCCCACAGCTCCAACGGATCCGGGGGCTGCACGTCATAGTGACCATAAAAAAGCAGGTGAGGTCCCTGGTATCCGACCGGCCCAGGATGGTGCGCGAAGACAACGGGGTGTCCGGGTGTGTCGCGCAATTCGGCTTTGAATCCAATGGAGTTCAAGTCATCCGCAAGCCACTGCGCGGCGCGCTGACACTCGGGCTTGAAAGTCGGATCTGTGCTGACGCTGGGAATGCGCAACCATTCGATGAGGTGTTGGACGGACTGATCAAACTTGTCGTCAAGATGACCCAGGATCGCGGAGGTGTTCACGACCTCTCTCCCTACAGAATAAGGTTGATCAAAGCGGCTCTTCAAATTGGGACGGTCATTCGGTCCATGGCTCGAATCGCCTCATCGTAGACCTCGGTGCACTTGCGCGCGGCGCCTTCCCAGGTGAGGTGGCGAAGTTCCATGGCGCCATTACGCCGCAACGTATTCCGGAGTGGCGGGTGCCGAAGCACGGCAATGATCTTGTTGGCCATCTCATCCACATCCCAGAAATCGACCTTGAGCACGTGCGTCAACGCCTCTGACACTCCCGATTGCTTGGAAATGATCACCGGCACATCATGGCTCATCGCCTCAAGCGGCGCAATGCCGAACGGTTCCGAAACCGACGGCATGACATAGCAGTCCGCCATCTTAAATGCCCGATCCACATCGCTCCCCCGCAAGAACCCCGTGAAGAGGACCTTTTGCCCGATACCCATCTGGGCAGCGAGTTCAATCATGCGTGTCGCCATGTCTCCTGAACCGGCCACCACGAATTTCACATCATCGACCTTCTCGAGCACGCGCTTGGCCGCGGCGATGAAATACTCCGGCCCCTTCTGCATGGTAATCCGACCGAGAAAGAGCACGATCTTGTCGCTCGCCCGAATCTTCGTCGGAGCTGACGATGCCGCTTCGCCGCTTCGCTCGATGCCGTTCCAGACGACGCGGATCTTGTCGGCATTGACGTTGTAACGATGCATGACGATATTGCGGGTCCAGAAGCTGACGGTAATCACCCGCATCGCGCTGTGCATGCCGCGCCGTTCGATTTCATACAGTTGCCGGTTGATGTTTTCTCCGGACCGGTCAAACTCTGTTGAGTGTACATGGATCACCAGCGGGATGCCGGTCAGTCGGGCGATGGCCATGGCGGCCGGATACGTGAGCCAGTCGTGAGCATGAATAACGTCGTAGTGCTCCCCGCGCGTGAGCATGACGCACAGTTCCGCGTATCGTCGCACATCTCCGATCAAGTCGCCGCCATAGTCGCCGCCACTCGACGGGCGGTTGAGGCCGAGGAACCCTGGCGTCTGCGAGAGCGCCGCAGACTCTTCCGCTCCAGCGTGTTCCATCGGCTGTCCGGCGACGCCGGGTCGCGCGACGTACTCACCACGCCGAATCAGCTCATCAATCTGCTCCTGCGTGAGTCCCGCGCCGTCACCATAGGGAGAACTGATTCCCGACGGTATTGCACGGAACGTGACATGTGAAAACTCGGAAGTATGGAAGTCGTACTCCTCCGAACTTCCCGGCTTCGCGGCCATGCCGCCCAGCGGAACCTGCCCCGAAGCGCGGTACTCGCGAATCACCGGCGCGGCGCGAGCGATGTCGCGCGTGGTCACTTCTTCAGGGCTCAGAAGCCGAACGTGTGAGGCGTGCGAGCGGTCAACAGCCTTGGGCAGTACGAACGTAATGTGGTGCCCGAGCGCATCAAGCGCCTTGGTCAGGCCGTAGCACGCGGTTCCGAGGCCGCCGGCGATAAACGGGGGAAACTCCCAGCCGAGCATCAGAATGCGCATGGTTCACCACTCTCAATCGCCGTGGAGCCATCCGCCTAAAGCTTGGCGCTGGCTGCCACCGCCGCCTATTTCTCTTCGCTGGCCCCCGCTACATCACCCAGTTCGCGGAAGCACGCTTCGTATGCCAACAAATACTTCGCCGCCAACTCCGCTGCGGTTCGCGCCTCACCACGTATCTGCAGCGGAATCGGAGTTCGAAACGTAAAGAGCCGATCTTCACTGCGGTAATGCTGGTAGTTCATTTCAGCCTCGACGCCGAGTTCCGCCAGTTCCTCCTCAAGAAGCTCCTCGAGGTCGTCACCGGTGTGCTCCAGGTCGGCCTCGATTGACTCGCTGAGCCAGCGATCCGGCGTTACAAAGCTCACCCAGACCTGTGACTCATCTTCTTCGACACGAAAATACGCCTCGCTCTCACAGCCGCGAGCGCGGCAGTCGAGCCGGCCATCGGTGATTTGCACAGCGTCAAAGACATCTGCATCGCGAGCGAGCGACTGCACGTGTTCCAGAGCCTGCTTCAGTTCCACATCCAGCCCTTCCTGACGGAAATCCATACCGAGGGGTAAACACTAGACCCCGCACGACACGACAACCATGGAACTATCGCCTGCGCGCAGAAAGCCGGGCGAATTCCCGACTTTGACCGCCCGCGTCCGCCGACCCGGAGCGACACGCCGCGAGTCTACAATGCCCTGCCGTGACCACCCGCGCCCCCGCCGCCGAAACCTGGACAACGCGCCGACTCCTCACCTGGATGGGCGAGTTCTTCGCGCGCAAAGACCTCGATTCACCGCGACTCTGCGCCGAACTGCTGCTAGCCCACGTCATTGGCTGCGAGCGGATGCGGCTGTATATGGACACCGATCGGCCGGCAACGCCGCAGGAACTCACGCAGCTGCGGGCTCTTGTTGAGCGGGCCGGCCGACATGAACCGATTCAATACCTGCTCGGCGAAGCGTGGTTCTTCACGCGGTGCTTCACCGTCACCCCGGCGACGCTCATTCCCCGCCCCAGCACCGAGCGAATTGTCGAAGAGATCTTGCAGCGATTGCGGGCGGAATCTCGCCTGAATGAGCCGCTCACCATTGTGGATATCGGCACCGGCAGTGGCATTCTCGCGATCACCCTCGCCGCGACCCTCCCGGCCACTCGGGTCATTGCCACGGACATCTCGCCCGAAGCGATCGAAGTTGCCCTCGGCAACGCACAGCGTCACGCTGTGGCTGATCGCATTGACTTCCTTCATGGCTCTCTGCTTGAGCCGGTCCGTCAGCTGGTTGATTCCGGGAAGGCCGACTTTCTCGTTTCGAACCCACCATACATCTCGGATGCCGAATGGAAAGCCGTCGAAGCGAATGTTCGCGACTTTGAGCCAACCCTCGCGCTTCGCGCGGGCGTCGAAGGGCTGGACTACCTGCGACCGTTGATCGAGCAATCGCACGAGCTCATCAAACCGGGCGGTGAATTGCTGCTGGAAATCGCCGATTCCCAGTCGAACGTGGTCCAGGAGATCGCCCGGAACAACGCGGCCCTCACCAACGTCCGTGTGCTGAACGACTACGAAGATCTGCCGCGCGTCCTGGCCAGCCGAATCGCCGCCACCGACTGAGCATTCTGATCATGAATCCTTCGTCTTCTTCTCGGCGCTCTTTGAAGCACACGATCCGGTCCCGCCACCACAACCGCAGGATGATCCGCCTTTCTTCTTGTTGTCGCCCCCGCTCTCGCCAGCGGGCTTCGTCTCAGCCTCTGCAGCCTTCTTGTAGCCATCCGATCGGTAGTCCGTCTGGTAGAAGCCGCTGCCCTTGAAAATCACGCCGGCGCCTGTTCCGATGAGTCGCTCCAGCTTGGACTTGGAACACTTGGGGCACTTGCGCTTGACCGGATCCTTCATCGACTGAAAGAGTTCAAACTCATGGTCGCAGGCGCGACAGACATAGTCATAGGTTGGCATGTATGTGCTCCGTTCCCCTGATGCTCATTCCTCGCGCCGCGCCAGGGCCACCTTGGCTGGCCTCACGACGATGTTCCCCACGGCGTAGCCGACCTGCATCTGTTGTGCGATGTGATTCGCCTCGATGCCCTGTGCGTCAATGTGCATCATTGCCTCGTGCCGGTTCGGGTCGAATTCATCACCGGGCTGCACTTCGATGCGCGTCACACCCTGACCACCCAGCGCCTTGAGCACTTCATCTCGCACCATTCGCACGCCCTCTTGCACGCCCTTCTCGCTCTCGCCGCCAAGATCCTGCTCGCAGACGTGGTCGAGGATCTCAAGGGCCGGCACGAGCTCGCGCACAAGATCAGCCCTCGCGCGAAGTCGCGCCGCTTCTTCGTTCGCATAAGCGCGGCGTTGAAAGTTCTGAAAATCCGCCAGAGACCGCTGGTACTTGGCCTTCGCCTCATCGCGCTCAGCTTCGAGCTGCTCAATGAGCGCTTGGGTCGGATCGACGGCGTCTCCATCATCGGGCGCCTGGTCGAGATCGTCTTCGTGGATGTCTTGCTTACTCATGGCTCAGTCTTCTTTCCCCGCGATGAAGTCCTTGATTCGATTCCAGAATCCCTGCGTTTCAGGGAGAACGGAGTGATCTTCTGTTTCGGCATACTCCCGCAGCAACGTCTCCTGCTTGGCTGTAAGCCGCTGTGGGATTTCGATCATCAACTGCACGAGCAGATCGCCGCGTCTGCCATTACGCAGATTGGGCAATCCCTGGCCCGAGACCTTGACGACGCGCCCGTGCTGGGTGGCCTTGGGAACGACGACTTCGTGTTCGCCGTCGAGCGTCGGGATCCTGACCTTCGCTCCCAGCGCCGCCTGGGTGAAACTGATCGGCAAACGAATTGTGAGATTGTCGCCATCGCGCTCGAAGACCTTGTGCTGCGAAACGCGAACAACTACATGAAGATCGCCCCGAATCCCCTGCCCACCAGGCGCCTGCTCAGGTGGAGGGGGTTCGCCCTCACCACGAATCGCTACAGCCTGTCCCGAGCGGATCCCCGGGGGGATCTTGACGTCCAGACGCCGCCGCTTGGGCAGACGTCCCTGGCCGCGACAAGTTTCGCAGGGCTCAGTGATGACCGTGCCTTGCCCGCGACAAGTCGGACACGTCGTGACCATGCGGAACATCCCACCAAGGCCGGATTGCGCCACCTGGCCGTGGCCGCCGCAGGTTTGACAGGCGGTCCGCTTTGTGCCTGGTTTGGCTCCATCGCCATGACAAGTTTCGCAGACGTCCAGACGCGTGAAATCAACTTCTGACGTCGTCCCGGAAAGGACCTGTTCGAGCGAAATCTCGACCTGTGTCTCGAGGTCATACCCCCGCGCGACGCCCTGTTGGCGACGCCGACCACCTCGCCCACCCCCGCCAAAGATCTCGTCGAACATCGAGAAGATGTCCTGGGGATCCATCGAACGAAAATCGTGGCCCGGCGTACCCCGCAAACCGGCATGCCCGTACTGGTCATATGACTTTCGCCGGCCCTCGTCACTGAGCACTTCGTACGCTTCGGCGGCTTCCTTGAACTTGGCCTCGGCCTCCGCGTCACCTGGATTGCGATCCGGATGATACTTCATGGCCAGACGGCGATACGAGCGCTTGATCTCGTCTCCATTCGCCGTCCGCTCGACACCGAGCACCTCGTAATAGTCGCGAGTTGTGGCCATCATTGGCTCCGGGTCCGTCCGTTTATGAAAGCCCACGGAGGCGCCGAGGCGCTCCGTGGGGCTTGCTTGCTGCGTTGCGAATCACCGGCAATCACGCCACCGCGCCTTCAGTCGGCTCCTTGTCGTCCTTGATTTCAGCCACCAGCACGTCCGTGGTGAGCATGAGACCCGCTACCGAGGCGGCGTTCTGCAGTGCGGTGCGGACGACGAGAGCCGGATCGATGATGCCGGCCTTGACAAGGTCGGTGTATTCAGCGCTGGCCGCGTTGAAGCCGAAGTGGCCCTTGCCATCTCGTATCTTCTCCACGACGACATCGCCGTCTTCGCCCGCGTTCTTGGCGATCTGGTACGCGGGTGACTCAAGCGCGGCCGCGACAATGTCGAAGCCGAACTTCTGATCGCCCTTCACCTTCTTGCGACCCTCGACGACGGCGTCAATCGCACGGATCAGCGCCACGCCGCCTCCGGCAACATAGCCCTCTTTCGCGGCGGCCCGGGTGGCGGCCAGCGCGTCCTTGACGCGATCCTTCCGCTCTTTCATGGCCGTTTCGGTCGCAGCACCCACATTGATGATCGCGACACCGCTGGTAAGCTTCGCCAGACGCTCCATCAGCTTCTCGCGGTCGTAGTCGCTCGTGGAGCGCTCATACTGGGAGCGGATCTGCTCGGCCCGGGCGTTGATGTCCTTCTTCTTGCCGGCGCCCTGGATCACGGTCGTGTTGTCCTTGGTGACGACGATCTTCTTGGCGCTGCCCAGGTCGCTCAGCTCGATCGACTCGAGGCTGCGTCCCAGGTCTTCGGAGAAGAACGTGCCATTGGTCAGCGTCGCGATATCGCCGAGCATGGCCTTGCGCCGATCGCCAAAGCCGGGAGCCTTGACGGCACACACGCGGAGCACGCCGCGAAGACGGTTGACCACAAGCGCCGCCAGTGCCTCGTTCTCGACATCTTCGGCGATGATCAGCAGCGGCTTGCCGCTTCCCGCCACCTTGTTGAGCAAGGGCAGGAAGTCGGAGAGGTTGCTGATCTTCTTCTCATGAATGAGGATGGACACATCTTCGAGTACGCACTCGGCCGTTGCCGGATCTGTCATGAAGTACGGGCTGAGATAGCCTTTATCGAACTGCATGCCCTCGACGTATTCAAGCGTCGTCTCGGACGTCTTACCCTCTTCCACCTCGACGACGCCTTCCGAGCCAACCTTGTCGATTGCCTCGGCGATCAACTTGCCGATTTCCTTATCATGGTTCGCGGAGACCGTGGCGACCTTCTCGTAGTCATCACGTCCCTTGCACTTGACGGCCATGCCTTCGACCGCGTTGCCGGCCACTTCTGCGGCGGCGGTGATGCCGCGCTGGAGTTCGACGGCGTTGTGGCCGGAGGCGACGTAGCGCAATCCCTGGCCAAAGATCGCTTCAGCCAGTACGGTGGCTGCGGTTGTGCCATCGCCCGCCTTGTCAGCGGTCTTCTTGGCGACCTGCATGACGAGTTTGGCCCCCATGTTCTCAAACGCTTCGGCCAGATCGACTTCCTTGGCGACGGTCACTCCGTCCTTGGTGACGCTCGGCCCGCCGTAGGACTTCTGGATCAATACATTGCGGCCAACCGGTCCCATGGTGACGCGAACCGCATCAGCCAGGCGACTCACGCCCTTGCGGATCTCAACCTGGGCTTCGTTGCCGAACATCATCTGCTTGGTGGACATAATGAGGTGCTCTCGCTTTGAAGATAAGTGTGTGACGAGTGTGAGTTGGCGGCGATTACTTCTCGAGAACGCCGAGCAATTCGGATTCTTCGATAATGACGTGCTTCACGCCCTTGAGTTCGATCTCGCTGCCCGCGTACTTGCCGTAGACAACCGTCTCACCCTTCTTGACTCCCACCGCGGCTCGCTTGCCATCTTTGAGCAGGCGGCCCGGGCCCGTGGCCACGACCGTCCCCTGCTGGGGCTTCTCCTTGGCGCCTTGCGGCAGGTACAACCCCGACGCGGTTTTCTCCTCGGGATCGCTGGGCTTGACGAGCACTCGATCATCGAGCGGTTTGACTTGCATTGGCGGAAACTCCTTCTTCGTTAAGTTCGTTCTTGAGATGATGGATCGGATCGAGTGCCTTCTCGTTGCGGATTCTCGTTGCAAATCCGAATGGCGGGCGCTCTTCCCTTTCCGGGACATCGACCAGTTCAACTTTGAACACGTCATCGGGTTTCACAGAAAGCGCAACGCGCCGCTTCTGAGAGTCCTGCCCGATGAAGTGCATGCACACAATTTCATACGTTCCATTCGCATACTCAACCACGCGCTTGCCGTGGCCCGACACCAGGTACTCCGATCCATCTCTCAGCGTGACGCGAACGACCAGCATCTTGCACTTGTCGGGCGTGTCGCACAACTCGGGAGCCAAATCGGTAAAAAGCAGATCAATCTCCTCCGTCCAGTCCACTCCTATTCCAACAGGCGAGGGTTCCTCGACACTCGCCTTTGGCTTGCGCTGGCGCGCTTTGGTCTTGCTCTTGCGCTTGACCTTCGACTTGGCCTTGGCTGTCCGGGGCATAATCGACTCTCAAACATGCGAGATTCTGATCTGACAGCGAGTGGTTCAGAAGCCCATGCCGCCCATACCACTCATGCCTCCCATGCCTCCGCCCATGCCACCCATTCCTCCCATGCCGCCGCCCATGCCACCACCGTGGCCGTGAGCGTGATCGTGGCCGGCATCTTCCTGGGGCTTGTCGGTGATGATGCAGTCAGTCGTCAGCAGGAGTGACGCCACCGAGGCCGCATTCTGCAGCGCGGTGCGATCGACCTTGGTCGGCGTGACGACACCCATCTTGACAAGATCGCCGTATTCATCGGTCAGGGCGTTGTAGCCGAAGCTGCCCTTGCCCTCAGCAACCTTGGCCACCACGACCGTGCCCTTCTTGCCGGCGTTGTCGGCGATCGTCCGAAGCGGAATGCTCAATGCATTGCGAACGAGATCGACGCCGTGCTGCTCATCACCCTTGCAGGCGCTGCGCACCTTCTCGAGTGAGGAAATGGCGCGGATGAAACTGACGGCCCCGCCGGGAACGATGCCCTCGGCCACGGCCGCGCGGGTCGCATGCAGCGCGTCTTCCACCATCGCCTTGCGGGCCTTTAGTTCGGCCTCGGAGGCGGCGCCGACGTTGATCTGTGCCACACCGCCGGCGAGTTTGGCGAGCCGCTCTTCGAGCTTCTCGCGGTCGTAATCGCTGGTCGTGTTGGCGATCTCGTTGCGAATCTGCACGATCCGGGCCTGGATGTCCTTGGTCGAACCGGCGCCCTCGATGATGATCGTGTTCTCGGAAGTGATCTCGAGCTTCTTGGCCAGACCGAGTTGGCTGATCTGCACCTTGTCGAGATCGATGCCGAGGTCCTTCATGATCGCCGTGCCGCCGGTGAGAACGGCGATATCGCCGAGCATCGCTTTTCGCCGATCGCCGTAGCCCGGCGCCTTCACAGCAGCGACATTCAGCACACCGCGCAGTTTGTTAATGACCAGCGTGCTCAGAGCCTCGCCCGTAATGTCTTCAGCGATAATGACGAGCGGCTTCTTGGCCTGCTGCACCTTCTCGAGGAACGGCACCAGCTTGGTCAGCGAATCAATCTTGTCTTCGTAGATGAGGACGAGCGCTTTCTCGAATTCGACACTCATCTCATCGACGTTGGTCACAAAGTTGGGAGACAGGTAGCCACGATCGAACTGCATACCTTCGACCACGTCCACATAGGTTTCGAGGCTCTTGCCTTCTTCGACGGTGATGACGCCGTCCTTGCCGACCTTCTCAAAGGCGTCGGCCATGATCTTGCCGATCTCAGGATCGTTGTTGCTGCTGATCGTCGCAACGGACTGGATATCGTCCTTGCCCCGCACCGGCTTGGAGAGCTTGACGATCTCGGCCGTCACCGCTTCCACACCCTTGCGCATACCGCGAACCAGCGCGTTGGCGTCGGCTCCGGCCGCGATGAACTTCAACCCTTCCTTGAACAGCGCCTCTGCCAGCACGGTCGCGGTCGTGGTACCGTCGCCAGCATCGTCGCTGGTCTTGCTCGCGGCTTCCTTGACGAGCTGGGCTCCGAGATTCTCGAATTTGTCGCGGAGTTCGATTTCCTCGGCGACGCTCACGCCATCCTTGGTCACGGTCGGCCCACCCCAGGATTTGTCCAGCACGGCGTTGCGGCCGCGGGGGCCCAGGGTGCTCTTGACGGCCGAGGCCAGCTTCTGGACGCCGGCGAGCAGTTGCTGTCGAGCCTCGATATCAAACGAAAGTTCCTTGATAGCCATGGACCGATTCTCCGGATTCTCTGATGGGTGTTCGGTGAGAAGTAAGCAAGTGAGACTTGGCGCGTCGGGGAGACACCCTCCACGCCCGCTCCCAGCACATGCAATGGCGGTGCCGACGGCACTGGGCATCACGCCAGGCCGCACCAAACACAAACTACGTATTTACAGCATCTTACGGCCGCTTTCCCCCGCATGAAGTCCGATGGCCACCCCAGCGAGCCTGACAGGATTCACCGCGGCAACCCCGAGACCTGCCAGCATGGCAGGTCAGTTCATCAGCCAACCACCTCGTCGATGCGGTACAGTGGTCGGGCCAGAATGCGGGCCAGGCGAGTCGAATCAATCGAGAGGTTGAGTAGCGCGAGCGTCATCATGGCCGAGCCGATGAGCACCAGCATCGTGCCGATCAGCGCCGCGTTGTCGATCAGGCCCCCGGCGAACCCCAAGTAATCGAACGCCCGCGTGAGAAGTCGCAAAGCATCACCGCAGAGCACGGCCACAATCGCCACAAAGACAGCGAGGAATCCTTGCCGGCTGGCGCCGCCGAGTCGATGCGGAATACTGTGCCGGGCCAGATACCGCACCACGGGACGAAAGCCGATGATCATCATCAAGGCCGCTCCATCCAGTCCCAGCCGCAGCAGCGTGCGGATCGGATCCACGTGCACAAGGTCGAACCACTCGTGCACAGGTCGCGGCGCCCAGGTGTCGTAGAAGACGAGTACGGCGTGCAGCGCGGCCCACACCACCAACCCGATCCGCATCAGATTGAGCCCCTTGCGATACTCGGCCGACGCATGAGCTCCGGTGGGGTGTTGCAGTCCGAGCGTCGCGAGCAAAGCTGCAACCGCAAAAACGCCGACCAGAACGTAATGCCACACCGAGATTTCCGGCATGAGTGGCGCACCGGGTGAATTCATCTGTCGCACCAGCGCCAACACGTACGGCCACCACAACGCAATGGCGCTGCTGAGCATGGCGAGTGAGACGGCGATCAGTGACATCCCGAGGCGCTTTGGTCGATCGAGCAGTACCATCCGAACTTCGGACGGATCGACATACGGACCGAGCGACGGCCAGACCGGGATGCCGCACTCCGGACAGACTCCCGCCGGATCCACGCCTTTGAGGTTGTAGCCACATCGATAGCACTGAATGGTGAGCAGTATCTTCCCTTCCGGGAACTCCGGTATCACGTCATCGTGCTGTGCGGGGGAAGTCATCTGTGAAAGAAGTCGCCACGGAAAGGAATGGGACGCAGACGAGGATCTGAATCGACCACCGCAGGAAACCCACTGGAGCATTCTAACCCCCCGCGATAAGCCGGGAATGCAAGCCCTAAGTTGATCCCAGTTCGAATATGATGCTGTTGATCGCAACATCCAAGATCCCATTGGGCCGGGCAAGCATGCAGTTCGGACCTCCGCACTCTGCGCGAGAACTTTGACTCCACCGGTCGTTGCCCCGAATGCGGCGCAGCATTCGGAATCATCTCAGAGGCGATATAGTCCGGGCCATGCCCCCGAATGACCCAACTGAAGTCGATCGACTCGACGCCCTGGAGACGCTACCGCTCGGCGATGGACCCGCCATCCGCTCCGGAAAGCTCGCCGGTCGATCGCTCTACTCGGCCATCTGGATCATCGCCCTGCCCGTACTGCTCGGCCAGTGCGCGAATGCGATGGTCGGCCTTGTCGACAAGATCCTCGCCGGCCACCTGGCCCCCGAACTGGTCAAGCCCGCGCTCGACGGCCTTGGCCTGGCCGGTTACGTGAGTTGGTTCACCAGCATCGCCATGATGGCGATCGGCGTGGGAGGTATGGCGATCATCGCTCGCTCCATTGGCTCGGGTGATCGCGAACTCGCCGAGCGCACCCTCGCTCAATCCGGCCTACTCGCCATCATCTGGGGCGCAATCGTCGGTACGGCTTTGTGGTTTGCCAGCCCGGGAATGGCGCGCATCGCCAATCTCAGCCCAGGTGCCACGGCCGATTGCGTTTCCTACATCCGCATCCTCGCTGCGGCCATGCCCGTTGCGGCGTACCTGCTCATCAGCATGAGTTGCCTGCAAGGCGCCGGCGAGACGACACGACCGTTTCTCATCATGGTCGTCGTCAACATTGTCAATGTCATAGCGAGTTGGGCGTACTCCGGCGTCGAGCTCACGATCGCCGGCAATGTCCTGCACAACCCCGTTGGCATCAACGCCAATGTGCAGGGTATCGCGTTCGGCACAGTCACCGCTCAAGCGGTCGGCGCCGTCCTCATTCATGCGCTGATGCGCCATGGCATTCGCGATCTGCAATTCAAACTCCCTTACGCACGCTTTGATCGAGTGCTCTTCAAACGCATCGTGCGCATCGGCGGACCAGGCTTCATGGATGGCATGGGAATCTGGCTCGGTCAGTTGTTCGCCGTTCTCTGGGTCCTCGGCGCGATCGTCAAGCGATCGAACCTCAGTGAGGGGATGATCGGCGCACACGAAATCGCTATTCAATGGGAGTCATTCAGCTTTCTCCCTGGTTATGCAATGGGTGTCGCCGCCGGGGCGCTCGCTGGTCAGTACCTCGGCGCCGGGAATCCGAAGATGGCCCGCCGAGCCATTCGCGGCTGTCTCTACATCGCGATGATCGTCATGGGGCTGGCGGGACTGACGTTCATCCTCGCCGGTCAGCAACTCACTCACCTCATCAGCCGCGACCCGGTGCATCTTGAATTGGCCCCCAAAGCGCTCTTCATCGGCGGGTTCGTGCAGGTTTTCTTCGCCATGTCGATGGTGTTGCGCGGCGCGCTGAGCGGCGCCGGCGACACGCGCATGAGCATGATCCTCGCATGGACCAGCACCTACGGGGTGCGCGTTCCGGCGTCCTGGATCCTCGGCTACGTCCTCGGTTATGGCTTTGTCGGCGTCTGGATTGCACTCAGCGGCGAACTCGTGGTGCGTGGCCTGCTTTACCTCGCGCGCTATCTGCAGGGCGGCTGGGCGAAGATCGAAGTCTGACGGCCCCTACTTCTCCCACTTCGTCCGATCGATCGGCTCCGGGCTCGTGAACACACCTCCCGGGACTCTCTTGTACACGCCCAGGTCCGTGTGCGACCGTCCCTCGCCACGTTGATCGGAGAGCATGATCGAGCCATACGGCTTCCAGTTGTCCCACGGCACCGTGAATTTGGGTTCAGGATCGCTGGCATCAGCAAAGTACGCCCATTGCGCAACCAGATTGGTGTCCCGCGCCACCCACACGTGATACTTGTTCTGCGGCGTGACGCCAACGCCCTTGAAAGTCAGTTCAAGCATGTCCGCCGGACGTCCGTCCAATGTGTCGCTTTCATCGACATACTTAAGCGTGACGCCCGAGTCTTTGAGCTTCCAGGGCATGAACATCCAGTAGCTGTCGTTGATCCACGTCTCGCGCCCGCCCTTGAGCAATTCGGCGAGCTCGGCGGCATCAGTCACTTCCTTTCCGTTCTTCCATGCTCGACCGGTGGCATCGTCGACATTCACAACCAGAACGATGGCATCACCCTCTGGCGTGCTGTACTCGATTCGATCAAGCCCGGCCTGTTTATCCCAGACATGCAAGCGCTTGCCAAAGAACCGCCATACGAGGTAGCCCGTCTGGTCCCACGCCTGCCGTCCACCCAGCGCCTGCATGACTCGATCGGCAATCTCAATCGCCTTGGCGTCGGAGCCCGCAACATCAAACCCAGGCGCAGCGGGGTTGCTGGATTGGGAAGGGTTCCGACTGGAACAGCCCGCAATCAGGATTGTGCAGAGAGCAATCGCGAAGATTCGAATGGACTGCGTCATGCGCATCTCCTTCATGGAGGCGCATCATACTCGGCGGATCACATCATGGCGGAAGAATCAGACTCGCTCGATCAACATCGCCACGCCATTGCCGCCGCCTAGGCACAGCGCCGCTACGCCGCGCTTGAGATTGAGTCGCTTCAACTGGTGGACAAGTGTCACGATGATGCGGGCCCCGGAAGCGCCGATAGGATGACCGATCGCCACGCCACCACCACACACGTTGACCTTGCTCTCGGGAATCTCGAGCACCTTAAGGTCGGCAAGCACTTGCGCTGCAAAGGCTTCGTTGAGCTCGAAAAGATCGACGTCTTCAACGCCGATTCCCGCCTTGGCTACGCACCGGCGGATGGCCTCAACGGGTGCGATAAACAGTTCCTTCGGATCGACGCCGTGGGTGTGGTAACTGAGAATACGAGCCAGCGGCTTGAGCCCCATGGCATGGGCGCGCGATTCAGACGTGATCGCCAGTGCCGCGGCACCGTCGGAAATCTGACTGGAGTTTGCCGCGGTTACGGAACCCGCCTTGTCAAAGGCCGGCCGCAGTTTGCTCACCGACTCGAGTGTCGTATCCGCGCGAACGCCTTCATCAGCCGTGATGTCCTGCTTCTGCTTCGCGTCGGCGGCCGAGACGGGCACGATGGCGCTGGCGTACCAACCGTTGGCCTGTGCCTTGGCCGCCCGCTGATGCGATTGGACCGAGAAGCGATCCTGTTCTTCGCGCGAGATGCCGTACTCCTTGGCGATCCACTCCGCCGCCATTCCCATGCCCCAGTCACAGAACGCACAGTGCAGTCCGTCGAGTCGCATGTGATCGATGAGTTGGCCGTCGCCGTACTTCAGCCCGGCTCGCACGTATGCAAGGTGCGGCGCCAGTGACATGTTCTCCATCCCGCAGACGATGAACGAATCACCATCGCCTGCTTTGATCGCCTGCGCCGCGAGCATGGCCGCCTTGAGTGAACTGCCGCAGACCTTGTTGACAGTGAAGGCAATCAAGTCGTTGGAAAAGCCGGCCTTCAATCCGGCTTGGCGCGCCGGATTCTGTCCGAGACCAGCCTGGAGCACGACACCAACGATCAACTCGTCAAGCTTGTCCTTGATCGCCGGCACATCAGCCAGCACCGCCTTGATCGCCAGTGAGCCAAGTTCGGGAGAAGGCACTCGAGAAAGCCCTCCCATAAATCGACCGATTGGAGTGCGCTTGGCGGAGACGATGACGGGCGTGTTAGTTGACATGAGGCTGCATCCTTGGCGTTCAAAGTGACATGAGACGCATCGGCCTGATCGGTGGTGCCAAATCATAGAGCAACGCATTCCGCACTGACATCAGGGCAATCGCCGTGTACTCTGGATTGGGGATTTCTCCCGCAAGCGATGCGTCTCCCTTCGGTCTACACTGCGATGCAAGTAGACTCCCGGGAGGAAGTGCGCCGGCGCTCCGCCTCATACTGCCGGCGCGCTGGCAGAACGTTGCACCCGGCACGTTGCCAACAGGATGAACACCCATGACCGTCGACCTGCATCATCGCGTGACGCTCAAACACGACACCAACCAGGCGCTGGGTATCGGCCGTTTTGCCGTGGATTTCATGGCTGAAAAGATCGGCAAACCCGACGAGCGCGTCTTTGAGCGGATCAGCCTGTTCCACACAGATGCCGTGCTCTGCGGACTGTCGGCCCTCGCTCTGGGCACCAACGCACCCACGGTGCTGCGGCGCGAAGCACTTGACTACCCGGATTCACAGGGCGCGTGCGTCTTCGGTTCGACGAAGCGCGTACACGCCGAAAAGGCTGTCGTGGCAAACAGTTCCGCCGTCCGCGAGTGGGACTCCAATGGAACCAATTTCGGGTATAACCCCGACCTCGGTCACACCGCCGGCGAGTTCGGCCACAACGACTTCTATCCAGTCGCCATCGCCGCAGCCCAGATGCGAGGTCTGGACGGCCGAAAGGCGCTGCGAGGGATGATCCTGCTCGATGAGATTCGCGGCCGCCTCGCAGAAGTTTTCTCACTCAAGACCTACAAGATCGATCACGTTGTTCATGGCGCCATCGCGTCCGCCGCCACGTTTGGTGCGATGATGGGCGCCACCGCCGAGCAGATCGAATCGGCCATCGGCATGGTGGTCGCGCACTACATCCCCTTCCGCGCCATCCGCGCCGGCAAACAGTTGAGCGACTCCAAGGGCGCCTCGGCCGCCATCAGTGCCGAGGTTGCCGTGCTCGCCATGCTCCGCTCGATGCGAGGCTTCGTCGGACCGCGCGACATCTTCCGCAACAAGGAAGCCATCTTCCGCCTCAATGAGCCAACCGACGGCGATCGCTCGCCCTTCGACATCGTCCTGACGCACAGTGGCGACCAGTTTGCGGTCATGGGCATGCACTTCAAACTCGGCCTCTACGAGCATCAATCGGCAGGCGCCCTGCAGGGGCTCATCAACCTGATTCAGGATGCTCCCGCACTGCTCAACGATCCCACCGGCAAGCACATCAAGTCGATCGTCGTCAAGGCCTACCAGCCGGCGTTCGGCATCATCGGCGATCCGGCCAAGCGCGACCCGCACACGCGCCAAAGCGCCGACCACTCCATGGTCTACATCGTCGCAACCAAGCTGCGCAAGGCCCTCGATCTGGCGGCTAGGAAGGGTTCGACCCACCTCGCCAACACCAACGACGGACACTGGAAAGCGCTCATGCTTTCGCCCTTCGACTACAACGAAGAGGCGATCTTCAACAGTGATACCCGACGTCTTATGGAGCGCATCACCTTTGAACACGGCGGCCCCGACTACGACGCCAAGTACCCGGACGGCATCCCCACATCGCTCGTCATCACCGACGACGCGGGGCGCAAGCATGACAGCGGCCTGGTCATGTATCCGTCGGGACACGCCCGCAATACGACCGCCAACCTGCGGGACATTCTCGACCACAAGTTCCGCATGCTGGGTGAGTTGGCTGTGGCCGACCCGAATGCTCTTCTGACACGGCTCAATCTGGCCGATAGGTCTGCTCAGGACGTGGCCAGCCTCTACGATTTCGAGATTCTTGACCGCGGAAAGTTTGAATGACATGAAGCCCCATCCGGGACGAGTGCTGCGCGATCGAATGCAACGCGGTACGGTCATCGCACCGGGCGCGTTCGATGCGCTCGTCGCCCGTGCCGTGGGCATCGTCGGCTTCGAGGCCGTCTACATCTCCGGCGGCGCGACTGCCAATGTCGCCGGCTATCCCGACATCGGCCTCATCACCCTCTCGGAAATGTGTCGCACCATCCGCGAAATCAGCCAGGCCTCCGGGCTGCCCACCATTGTCGATGCCGACACCGGCTACGGCGAAGTCGAATGCGTCATCCGCACCACCATCGAATATGAGTGGGCAGGCGCCGCGGCGATGCACATCGAAGACCAGGTTTTCCCCAAACGATGTGGCCACCTTGAAGGCAAGGAGCTCATCTCCATCGACGCCATGTGCGAAAAGGTCTCCGCCGCCGCCGATCACCGACCCTCACGAGACTTTGTCATCATCGCTCGCACCGACGCGGCAGGTGTGGACGGTTTCGAGGCCGCCGTCGAGCGGGCCAATGCCTATCGCGATGCCGGGGCCGATGTGATCTTCCCCGAAGGACTCACCAGCGAAGCGCAATTCGGCGACATGGCCCAACGCTCGCCCGGTCCGCTCCTGGCCAACATGACTGAATTCGGCAAGACGCCACTCATCAACGCCGAACAGTTCGCCCGACTCGGCTACGCCATCGTCATCTATCCCCTGAGTATGATGCGCCTGGCCATGGGACACGTCATGCGCGGCCTGCAAACTCTCCAACAGGAAGGCTCCGTGGCTTCACTCATCGACGCCATGCAGACCCGCGCTGAGCTCTACCAATGGCTCGATTACCAGCCCGGCCGACAGTGGGATTACCCCGGTCGATCCGGTCGTGAACTCCACTCGCCGGATGGCAACTGAATCACTCTCAATCTCGTATGCATGAACAGGAAGGTTCAGCATCCATGACACCAGCACAAACAACATCACCGGCAACTTCAGGTCTCGAAGGCATCGAAGCGGGCTCCACCGCCGTCTGCAACGTCGGTCAGGGGCAACTGCTCTATCGCGGCTACGAAATCCACGATCTCGCCGACAACGCCACCTTCGAAGAGGTCGCGCACCTGCTGCTCGTCGGCCACAAGCCCAGCGCCAACGAATTGAGCAAGTTCAAGAAGGAACTCGCCGGTCTGCGCGCCGTGCCTGACTGGATCATCGACATCGTCCGCCGCGTCGCGCCCAAGTCTCACCCCATGGATACCCTGCGCACCGGCGTCAGCCTGCTCAGCCATGTCGACGCCCACATCGCCAGCAACTCGCCCGAGCATAATCTGGCCAAGGCCAAGCGCCTGCTCGCCGCAATCCCGACGATCATCGGGGCCGGCCAGCGCGCCATCGACGGCAAACCCACCGTCGCGCCCGATGCTTCACTCAATCTCCCGGGCAATCTTCTCTACATGATGACCGGTGACAAGCCGAGCGATCTGCTTGCTCGGGCAATGGACGTCTCACTGATCCTCTACGCCGAGCACGAGTTCAATGCATCGACCTTCACCTGCCGCACGATCGCCGGCACACTCAGCGACATGCACTCGGCCGTCGTCGGCGGTATCGGCGCGCTCAAGGGTCCGCTGCACGGCGGCGCCAACGAAGCCGCCATGGACATGCTCAAGGAAGTCGGCACCCTCGAAAACGTCCGTCCCTTCATGGACAACGCCTTCGCCACCAAGCGCAAGATCATGGGATTCGGCCATCGCGTCTACAAGAACGGCGACCACCGCGCTCCCATCCTCCGCTCGTGGGGTCTCAAGCTCACCAAGGAACGCCCGGACTTCAAGAAGTGGTTCGACATCGGCGACGCCGTCCAGAAGATCATGCTCGACGAGAAGAAGATCCACCCCAACGTGGACTTCCCCTGCGGCATGACCTACTTCACCATGGGCATCCCCGTCCCGCAATACACGCCGATCTTTGTCGCATCGCGCATCACCGGCTGGTGCGCCCACATCATGGAGCAGCACGAACACAACCGCCTGATCCGCCCGCTGAGCGTCTACGTCGGCGAACCGCGCCGCTCGTGGAAGGGGTAAGACGAGACCAGATCAGCGGCGCGGTGCACCGCCATCGATCTGACCTGTTCAGAACGCGGCATTGATCCAGCCACCGCCGATGACAACGTCCGGCTCGTCCGCGTCGTAGCACACCACTGCCTGTCCCGGTGCGATGGCGAACTGCGCTTCATCGAAGTGTACTTCAATCGCATCTTCACCGGTGCGCTGCACGCGCGCCGGCACGGCTACACTGTTGTAGCGAATCTTCACCGAGCACGGCACCCACTGCCCCATCTCCGGCACATCGACGAGCCAGTTGACCTCGCCGGCCGTACAGCCGGCTGACAGCAGCATCTCGCGCGGGCCGACTGTGATCGTGTTTCGCTCCGCATCGCGATCCACGACGTAGATCGGATACCCCAGCGCCACACCCACGCCGCGCCGCTGCCCGATGGTGAAGTGCTGATGCCCCGCGTGCTCGCCGATTTCCCGGCCACCAGGATCGAGAATCGCACCCCGCTCCACGGCGTCGGGTGTGCGCCGTTTCACCAGCCCCGCGTAGTCGTTGTCAGGGACGAAACAGATCTCCTGCGAGTCCGGCTTGTCGAACACCGGCAGGTCGAACTCCTTCGCCAGCGCCCGTATTTCACTCTTGTGATACCCGCCGATCGGCAGCAACATCTCACTCAGCCGCTCGCGCGGTGCGCCGAACAGGACGTAACTCTGATCCTTGTCCCCATCAATGCCGCGCAGCAGTCGCGATCCGCCATCCGCGTCGCGATCAATCCGCGCATAATGTCCCGACGCGACAAACTCCGCGTCAATTTGCTTCGCGTATTCGTGCAGTCGCCCGAATTTCAGCCAATCGTTGCACCGCACGCACGGGTTGGGCGTCCGGCCGGCGTTGTATTCACCAACAAAATAATCGATGATGCGGCCGAAGTCCTTCTTGAAGTTCGCCACGTAGAACGGCACGCCCAATTTCGCCGCCACCAACCGCGCATCCGCGGCGTCATTGATCGAACAACACCCCTGGTGCCCGATGCGGATCTTCGCCGGATCGCACTCGTCGCGATCGGCCGTCAGTTCGTCAAACGTCTCCCCCGGCGAACCCAGCCGCATGAAACACCCGACGACGTCGTAACCCTCGCGCAGCAGCAGAGCCGCGGCGACACTGCTGTCCACCCCGCCTGACATGGCCACGAGAACCTTGGGACGCGATGTGCTCATTTCGGTGCGCAAGGATAGGGCCGGCTCGCTAGAGTGACGCCCATGTTGGTCTACTCGGGCATCGACGAGGCGGGCTACGGGCCGATGTTCGGCCCCCTCACCGTCGCCTGCGCCACGCTGGTCATCAGCGACCATGACCCCGCAGCCGGGGCGCCGAAGATGTGGTCAATACTCCGGGCCGCCGTGGCCAAACAGATTGCCTCATCAAAGGGTCGCATCGTCGTCTGCGACTCAAAACGCCTGAAAAGATCCAATGCGGATCCCGACGATCCATCGCGCCATCCGCTGACCCACCTCGAGCGCGGCGTGCTGACGTTCCTCTCCGCCGGTGGCCGCTGCCCGATGCCTTCCGATGATCGCGCGTTTCTCGAGACCGTCGTCCCCGGCGCCTGGACACGGGTTGAGCACGCGCCATGGTACGACGGAGCCGCCCTGCCCGTACCGGTCGGCAATGACGTGACGCTCTTGCGCATCGACGCCAATGTGCTCGGCAACACGCTCAAACGCAACGGTGTTGCTGTCGACTCACTCACCTGCCACCCCCTGACGGAAGCCCAGTTCAACGAAGCCGTCAATCGCGTGCGCACCAAGTCGTCCGCAAGTTTCCATCTCGTCGGCCGCCACCTTGCAACCATCATGGATCAGCACGGCGAGCACCATCCGCGCGTCGTCGTCGATCGCCAGGGCGCCCGCATGCGCTACCGCGAGCCGCTCCAGATGCTCTTCCCCGAAGCGATGATCCGCATCCTCGACGAACAGGACTCAATCAGCCGCTACGAACTGGCGATGGGTCCAAAGCGCATGACGATCACCTTCACCGAGAAGGCGGAGTCCTCCCACCTGCCCGTCGCGCTGGCGTCGATGCTCGCCAAGTACGTGCGCGAACTGCTGATGATCCGCTTCAACCGCTACTTCGCCGCGCTGCGCCCGGAACTCAAACCCACTGCCGGCTACGTCGTAGACGGCCGCCGCTTCCTGGCCGACATAGAGGATCTGATTGATCAGCACCGCCTGCCCCGGGAGCGATTGGTCCGATGCTGCTAGCGAGATCCGCCCTAGCATTCACCGCATGATCGGTGATCTCGACATGATGAATCGAGCCGCCCGCCTCGGCGCACGAGGCATCGGCCGCGTTGAGCCCAACCCCCTCGTAGGCTGCGTCATCGTCAACTCCGATGGCGAAGTTATCGGTCAGGGCTGGCATCGCCAGTTCGGCCAACCACACGCCGAGATCCACGCGCTCGAAGACTGTCGCAAGCGTGGCCACAACCCGCGCGGCTCTACAATGTACATCACCCTCGAACCCTGCAACCACACCGGCAAAACGCCTCCCTGCACCGAGGCGATCATCGAGGCCGGCGTCGTCCGC
This sequence comes from Phycisphaerales bacterium UBA5793, assembly GCA_002418285.1. Classification (GTDB taxonomy): domain Bacteria; phylum Planctomycetota; class Phycisphaerae; order Phycisphaerales; family UBA5793; genus UBA5793. The sequence continues at coordinate 197,819 of DIDT01000018.1, read as the reverse complement.
TGCGTGATTGCCCGACCTGATCCGAGCCCGGCCGGCGGGGGCGCTAAGCGACTGGGCGAAGCGCGAATCGTCGTCGATTGGATCGACTGCCCCCGAGCCGCACGCCTGACCGATTCATTCGTTCATCGCATCACCACAAAGCGCCCGTGGGTCATCGTCAAGTGGGCTCAGACGCTCGACGGCGCCATCGCCACGCGCGATGGCAAGAGCCGCTGGGTTTCCAACGCCTCCAGCCGCGCGGCCGTGCACCGCCTCCGCGCCCGCATGGACATCGTCATGACCGGCGTGGGCACAGTGCTCAGCGACGACCCCATGCTCACGCCTCGCAACACCCGCCGCATCAGTCGGCAGCTGCGCCGGGTCATCGTCGATCCGTCACTCATCACGCCGATCGAGGCACAGATTGTCCGCACCGCACACGACGTGCCAACCACGATCGCCGTCGACGCCACTGTCGCCGCGAGCCACGCACCCCTCGTTGAGCAGTTCGAAGACCGCGGGGTCGAGATCCTGCCCATTACTCCCTTGATGGGTGACCTCGATTTGACCGAGCTCATGGAGACGCTCAGTGAGCTTCATCACGCCACGCGCCTGCTCGTTGAAGCCGGCGGCGGCCTGGTGGGCAAGCTCCTGCGTGCTCAGCTCGTCGACGAACTCATCACCTACACCGCCCCGAAAGTGCTGGGCGACGCCGAGTCCATCGGTCCCGTGCGCGGCCTCAATCCCAAGTCCATGGACGCAGCCATTGCCCTGCAACTCATCCGCACCCGCTCCATCGGAGGCGACATCGAGGCAATCTATCGACCGATGCGCGAAGTAGAGCACGTTTAGCGCCGACGCATGCATCGCCGCGAAGCGTATGTGGCTTGGGCCATCACCTTGAATGTTGCTGGTTGCTCGAAACGTCAGATACCGCGCGTCGTCGCCACCTTGGCCATTCGCTGCTTCTCGCGGGCGGCCTGCAGCGCCGCGGTGCGGGCCTTCTGCGAAGCCTCATCGGTCGCCGGCATCGCCAGCGCCTCTTCGAGTTCGCGATTGGCGTCAGATGTGATGAGGTTCTCGGCCGGCGTGGACTTGTCGCTGAGAATCGTCAGCTGATCGCCGAGCATCTGGGCGAATCCGCCCTCGAGCAGGTACCACCGGCTCGCCCCTCCGACGAAATCCAGACGCATCGAGCCGATCCCGACGCGGGCCAGCAGCGCACTGCGGCCGGGCGCAACGCCGACCTGACCATCCCAGGCGGGAAAGGTCACGTAGGTGACCTCTTCGTCGAGCACCTGTTCTTCGGGGGTCACCAATGTGCAGCGAAACGTCTCGGCCATGCTGGGCTATCTCCGGGGCAGTGGAGGCAGAGTGTAGACCCGGCCCTCAAACGGTCAATGCAACCCCCGCGGCATGGGTGGTTCACCCGATTTCAGACAGGCTGGCCGCGGGCGTGATCGTCACATCGGGACGGGCCGGCTCGGGCTGGATGGACTCCAGCCCCGCTCCCCAGTGATGTTCGAACCACAGGGCGATGTTCGCCACCGGCCACAGCGTCAGCCAGTTGCCTGCAGGATCGGCACACAGGGCCGACATGGCCTCGCCACGAATGATGGCTCCCACCGCAGCCGACTTGATGAGCCGCTGCACCACTGGAGTCAGCCAGTGCTGAAACGGCAGCGGAAAGCTCGCCTTGGGTCGCTGGAGGATCTCCAACGGAACGTCCCGGGCAAACGCGGCTCGAAGCACGCACTTTGTCTCAACCGCCCCCCGCGCCAGTGTCTGCGCGGCGCTGGACCAGCCTCCATCGGCCGCTCTTGGCGCCTTGAACTTGTGTTCAAACGGAAGCGAAGCTGCCAGCTCCGCCAGCCTCGCATCGGCAAAGGGCGTGCGCCCTTCAACGCTTTCGGCCATCGTTGAAGTATCCAGTCGCCCCAGCAGGCCGGTGAGATTGATGCGCCGGTGAACCCGCAGCAGGCGCTGCTCGGCTTCCAGGTTGGTTTCGTCTTCGCGCGCAAACTGACCGGCGATCTCTGCCACGAGCAACCGATCAAACTCGGCGGCCCGCATCGCGCTCTCACTCAACAACGTCCCCTTACGATCGGTGGGAATCCAGCAGTTGCAGCGGAGGTAGTGATCGACTTCAGATCCGAGCGCCGCAGACCCGTACTGCGCCGCGAGTTCGGCGGCAAATCGATCACGCGCAGTGCCTTTGCCTCGGGTCAGGTCGGCATGAATCGCGTCCAGCCCACAGAGAATCGGCATCGCGTAGCCGCCAAACAACTCATCCGCCCCCTCGCCACTCAGCGCCACCGTCGCATGCGGCTTGAGCGAGGCCGCTACAGCACGAATCGCGGTCTCATTGGGCGTGCTCAAAGGAACGCCGTTTCGCGAGACCAATTCCAGCCAGATCCGTTGGAAGCTCGACTCATCAATGATGGCTTCGTGATGGCGCGCGCCAAGATGGGTCGCCATCATTGACGCGAATCGCCGATCTTCTCCGCAGTCATCTGCATCCGCTGCGCACCACGTCTGCATGATGTCCGCGGCGCCAAGATCGCGGCAGATCGTGGCGATGATCGCGCTGTCCAACCCCCCCGAAAGCAACAGGCAACGAGGCACATCGCTTCGCAGGTGCGCCGCGACAGATTCGATCACCGCCTCCCGCACCAGCGCCGTCGCATCCTCAAAGCTCAGATCGTCGCGTGTCGCTTCAGGTTCGGCCCAGTACTCCCGGCTACTGGTTACCGGTCGTCCGTCGACGAAGCGAACCTCGACACACTCCCCCGGCAGCACCGTCTGTATGCCCGCGAACATCGTCCTTCGGCCCAGCGTGGTGCGAATCGTCGAGAGGTACGCCGAGACCACGGCAAGATCAGGCTCAATCGCCATGTCGGGATGAGCGGCGACGGCGCCAGGCTGGCTGGCCACCACAAACTCCCGGCCGACTCTGGCGTAGTAGAGCGGTTTATTCCCCAGTGGATCGCGCGCCAGCAACATCCTGTTTTCAGCGAAGTCGTAGAGTGCAAAAGCGAACATCCCGCGCAGACGACTCAGCGCCGCCTCACCCCACACGATCAGCGCGTGCAGCAGCGTCTCCGTATCGCAGTTCGTCGTGAATGCAACTCGACGGTGCTGCGACAATTCGCGACGAATGGCAGCGTCGTTGTAGAGTTCGCCGTTGTAGATGAGCAGGTAACGCCGGTCAGTCGACCACATCGGCTGAACGCCAGCATCCGGATCGATCACCTTCAACCTGCGGTGGGCGAAGAGCACGTTGTGGTGTTCAACAAGTCCGGCGTCATCCGGACCGCGATGCGTGAGGCGATCGCGCATCAATGCTGCGGTGCCGGCCGACACACCGGGTCGTCGTCCAGGCGGCGCCACGATTCCGAGTAATCCACACATTCCCGCGGCCTCCCTGCTCGACTGACAAGCAGACTATCGGCTCGGCGGGCGACCGCTGGCCACCAACGACAACCGATCAGACCCAGACCTGGCAGATCAGCGCGGGCTCACGGATCTTGCCGGTGAATTCGCCGATCGTGGAGGTCACAAACTTCACCTCATATTCAGGGTGAGCGTCGAGCCATTCGTTGATCGTCTGGTCCATGAAGGCGAGCGAATCGGAATTCAGCTTCGAATGAAAGGTCCGAACGTGAATGGCCCCCGCCCCGGTCACGTTGGGATGACGACTCCACTCCGAATCGTGGGCTCCCCCGTCATGCCGCTCGAAGGTGCGGATCTTCTTGCTTCCCTCGACCAGCGGCGCGGTCGAAGGCACCTCCACCGGCCCAGTGTCGTCGCGCTCGATTTCGAACCCTGATGATCCGCCCGACGAACCCGATCCCCCCATCGCGCCGAATCCAGTTGGTTCTGAAAACCGAATCTTGGGATGCGTTGGGTTGTTTTCGTCTGACCCGCTCATGGAGACCCCCGTTTCGCAAGGCGACAGTTCGGACACATCGACAGCGCGATTAGGCTACCACAGTCCTCGGCATCATGCAAGCAAAATCTGGACAGGTGGGAATTTCACCCCAGACGATGTGCCTGATCGCCCTCAATGGACCACTGCTGAGGTGGCGTCCCTTCACCCCACTCGACGGCGAAGAGCAACCGGTCGCCGTGAATATCGATCTCGGCACCGGGGATCCACCACCCCGTTCGAGCCTGCTCGACCCGCCCCCGATCGCCGGCAATCGACCCTTCAAACTCAAGATACGTGGCACGATGAGGCGCCAGCGCTTCCACCTCGAGCGTCGAGCCGGCCGGTGCTTCGTCTGGTCGCTCGAATAGGCGCCAGGTGCGCATCCGCCTGATGGCCGGCTCATCCATTGCGAGCATCCAGTCAAAGTGGCTGCTTCCGTCGGGCAGAATGTGACGAAGAAGAACGGTTCGCAGGCGCATCTCTATTGAGCATACCGGCCGGGGATGACAGCGACTTCAAATCCCCCAGATCGCCTACCACCGGGTCCGAGCGTGATATGATGCCAGCACACAGTCCCCAGCAAGGAGTCACCGCATGGCACGGTGGATGGCCGTCCTGCTGATTGCCGCCTCAATGGCGCCGATCGGCTGTTCAAACAAGAGATCGCTTCCCGAACTGCGCGCCGATGGGCAATATGCTCTCGACCACGAGCACTACAACGACGCCCAGGTCGCCTACCAGCGCGTGCTTGAGGTCAAGCCCGAAGACACCGAAGCCAACTACGGCCTCGGCCAGGCGTATCTCGCTCTGGGTGATCCGATGAGGGCCCGCACGCATCTTGGTATCGCCTACCAGCAGTCGAGCCACGACCCGAATCTGACCTTCAGGATTGGGGAGCAACTCGCGGAGGCCATGGCCCAAAGCGGCGACCAGCAGGGCATGGTCCTGTTCCTGCGCGATGCAGCCCAGAGTCGCGGTGAAGTGCGCGACTACCTCCTCTGGGGTGACATGGCCGCCAAGTACGGTGACCCCGATTCCGCCGAACTCGCCTATCGCACCGCCATCCGCATCGAGCCCGCTCCAACGGTCCTCCCCTACTGGAAACTCGCTCTCTTTTACGAATCCATTGGCAAGACCGAGGCAGCCACGCAGCGGCTCCGCCAGGCCTACTGGATCGAGCCGGACAACCAGCAGGTGATCAACAAACTCGAAACGTACTACGCCGTGGTTGGTCCGAGCTTGAAGATCGCACCCGATCGATGAGCGGTCCCCGCTGCGTGCGATCGTGCTGACCTGATCGACCTCATGGCATCACCCCCATCTCGCCAACGTCTGACCGAACGCCTCGCGCTGCTGAGCGAAATGACCCGCTTGCGCCTGCTCCGCCTGCTCGAAGCAGAGGAACTTGGCGTGGGCGAACTCGCCTCCATTTTGCAACTGCCCCAGAGCACCGTGAGCCGCCACCTCAAATCGCTGCTCGAAGGTGGGTGGATCGTGCGCCGATCCGAGGGCACCGCAAGCATGTATCGGCTCGTCAGCGAATCGCTCAACGATGACGCGCGCGAACTGTGGCAACTCGCGCGAAAGCAACTGGGAACGCCGCCCCAGGTGCGACAGGACGACCATCGCCTCAAGCAGATTCTCTCCCGGCGTGAGACTGACACCATCGCCTACTTCGGCCGCGTGGGCGGCGAGTGGGACGCCATTCGCAGCGAACTCTTCGGCACGAGTTTTGTCGACGAAGCGCTGCTCGCACTGATTCCACCAGGTTGGACCGTGGCCGACCTCGGCTGTGGCACCGGTGACATCGCCGTGCGCCTGGCCACGCTCGTTCAGACCGTCCACGTCGTGGATATGTCCAAAGCGATGCTGGCCGCAGCGCGAAAACGCCTTGCATCGCACAAGAACGTCAAGTTCCATCACAGCGATCTCACGGCGCTCCCGCTCGAGGATGCAAGCGTCGATGCCGCCATCATCTCACTCGTGCTCCACCACGTGAACCACCCCGCCGGCGCCATCCGCGAGGCGACGCGCATTCTCAAGCCCGGTGGCCGATTGCTGGTAATCGACATGCTCGAGCACGATCGCGAGCAGTATCGCCAGACCATGGGTCACAAGTGGCTCGGCTTCCGCCCCGCCGACATGGCAACCTGGTTCACGGCCGCGGGCCTGGACTTCCACAAGGTCACCAACCTTCCCGCCGATGCGAACGCCAAGGGGCCCGACCTCTTCGCGATGGCTGGTTCGCGGCCCGGAAGTTGAGCCCGCCCGCCCGGTCTTGCCCCATCGCGAATCCTCTTCTACACTCCATCCGGATGAACGGATGAATGCTCCAATGCCGGATTTCTGGCAGCAGAAACGCCCCCGCTTGACCGAACCAACACTGTGTACCGCGAAAGGACTCCCCTTCATGTCAACCGCCACCGCGACCCGGCCCGCCAGCCCCGCCGCCGCCAACCGCCCCGCTTTCAAGGTCAAGGATCTCAGCCTCGCCGAGTGGGGCCGCAAGGAAATCATGCTCGCCGAAGACGAGATGCCCGGCCTGATGGCCTGCCGCACCAAGTACGGCCCGAGCAAACCCCTCAAGGGACTCAAGATCATGGGATCGCTGCACATGACCGTGCAGACCGCCGTACTCATCGAGACGCTCACCGAACTGGGTGCCGATGTCCGCTGGGTCTCGTGCAACATCTTCAGCACCCAGGATCACGCCGCCGCGGCCATCGTCGTTGGCCGACCCGAAGCTGGCGGCACGCCGGACAATCCGAAGGGCGTACCCGTCTTCGCCTGGAAGGGCGAAACCCTCGAAGAGTACTGGTGGTGCACCGAGCAGGCGATCTTCTGGCCCGACGGCTCCGGCCCCGACCAGATCGTCGACGACGGCGGTGACGCGACCCTGCTCGTCCACAAGGGTCTCGAGTTCGACAAGGCCGGCAAGATCCCAGCCTTCGACGCCGACAACGATCCCGAAGAATGGGGCGTGATCCTCGAACTGCTCCGCAGCATCGCCAAACGCGATCCCGGCGCCTGGAAGCGCATAGCGCCTGGCATCCAAGGCGTCTCTGAGGAAACAACAACCGGCGTGCATCGCCTCTACGAAATGCAGAAGGCCGGCACGCTGCTCTTCCCCGCCATCAACGTCAACGACTCCGTGACCAAGAGTAAGTTCGACAACCTCTACGGCTGCCGCCACTCGCTCGTGGACGGCCTCAACCGCGCCACCGACGTCATGCTCTCGGGCAAAGTCGCGATGGTCTGCGGCTACGGCGACGTCGGTAAGGGATGCGCCCAGGCGCTCAAGGGCCAGGGTTGCCGCATTGTCATCGCTGAGATCGATCCCATCTGCGCACTCCAGGCCGCCATGGAAGGCTACCAGGTCGGCACCGTTGAAGACTGGGTGGACAAGGTCGATGTCTTCGTCACGACCACCGGCAACTTCAACATCCTCACCGCCGCTCACATGAGCAGGATGAAGGACAAGGCGATCGTCGGCAACATCGGCCACTTCGACAACGAGATCGACATGGCCGGCCTCAAGAAGATCAGCGGCATCAAGAAAACCAACATCAAGCCGCAGTACGACATGTGGACCTTCCCCGATGGCCACAGCGTGCTCATCCTCGCCGAAGGTCGCCTGCTCAACCTCGGCTGCGCCACCGGCCATCCGTCGTTTGTCATGAGCGCTTCATTCACCAACCAGGTGCTCGCGCAGATCGAACTGGCACAAAACCAAAAGCAGTACGAGAAGAAGGTCTACACCCTTCCCAAGATTCTCGACGAGGAAGTCGCCCGACTGCACCTTGGCAAACTCGGCGCGAAACTGACCAGGCTCACCGACAAGCAGGCCGCCTACATCGGCGTCCCCGTGGAAGGGCCATACAAGCCCGAGCACTACCGCTACTAAGCAGCCAGACAATCTGATACTCATGCAAAGCCCAGGTAAGGCCTTACCTGGGCTTTGTTCTTGTCGCGCGCAAGGCGTCAAACGAATAGATCGCCAGAGCAATCCAGATCACGACAAAGCAGATCAACCGCTCGGTGCTCAGCGGCTCGTGGAAGACGAGCCAGGCGATCAGGAACTGTCCCGAAGGAGCAAGATACTGCAGAAAGCCCACCGTCACAAGCCTCAGCCGTCGAGCTGCACACGTAAACCAGAGCAGCGGCACCGCCGTGATGACCCCGCCCGCGATCAGCAGCGCATCTGTCGATCGTGACTGCGCGCCAAACGTCCCTCCGCCGTACGTCTGAATCCAGATGAGATAGCCGATGCACAACGGAGCCAGCAACAGCGTTTCAATGGTCTGCCCCACCATGGCCTCGACCGCCACGAGTTTGCGAATGAGCCCATAGGCGGCAAACGAGCATGCCAGCGCCAGCGCGATGATCGGCGCTTCGCCCGACGCGAGCGACAGATACGCCACTCCGCACGCCGCGATCGCCACGGCCACGACCTGCAGCCGCCGCAGTCGCTCACCCAGAATCACAAAGCCCAAAGCGACGCTGATGAGCGGATTGATGAAGTAGCCCAGGCTTGCCTGGAGCACCTGTCCCGTCTCATGCACCCAGATGAACAGGTACCAGTTCGTGCAGATCAGCGCCGCCGTGCACACCAGCACCCCCAACACGCGCGGCGTGTGAAACATCACGCGCCACAGCGTGGCCCCCTGTCGTCGCACGAGAATCAGCCCGACGAGAAACACCGACGACCACAGGATGCGGTGTGCCACCACCTCCAGTCCGGGCGCACGCGCCACCATCACCTTGAAATACAGCGGTGCAACGCCCCACCAGAGGTATGCTCCAAGACCATAAGCAACCCCGGCACGGGCGCGGGATGCGGCAACTTCCCGCGAGATGACGACATCTTGAGTCGCGGTGCTCATAGTCGCCGGGACTCACTTCGCATTGAGCACCAGCACCACGCGCCACGAAACGTAACCGATGTAGGCTGCGAAGAGGATGAACCCCTCCCGACGGATGAGGCGGTGATTGGCGCTCAACACCATGGGCATGAGCGCCAGCGAAAGCCCCCCCATCCACAGCAGATCGAACCAGCCGCCCGTCGGCACGGGGATCGGTCGCACCGTCGAACTCACGCCCATGACAAGCAGCAGGTTGAAGATGTTCGAGCCGATCACGTTGCCGACGGCAATGTCGGATTGGCCGCGGTACACCGCCACGACGGACGTCACGAGCTCCGGCAGGCTCGTTCCGACGGCCACCAGCGTCAATCCGATGACCACTTGCGGCACACCGAACGAAGTCGCAATCGCCGCGGCGCGATCGACCGTCACGTGACCGCCGCCAATCAGCAGTCCCAGCCCCGCCACTGTCATCACCAGGCTCAATGCGAGCGACTTGCGCGATCCATCCGGCGCCACGTGCGAAATCATCTCCGTCGATTCCGTTTTGATGACGTCCGGCCCGGACTTGTAGAGCACTTCCGCCACGGTGTAGTAGAGGAACACGCCAAACAGCAAGAGCATGATCAGGCCGTCGCTCAGATCAAACTGTGCGACTTCTGAGCGGAGCATCGCGTCCGCCGCCATGATGCCAATCGCAACGGTGGCCAGCAGCATCATCGGTAACTCGCGTCGTATGACCTGGCTGCGGATATCCAGCGGACGGATCATCGCCGCGATCCCGAGGATCAATCCGATGTTGGCGATGTTTGAGCCGACGATATTGCCGAACGAAATCTCCCCCTGCCCCTGATACGCGGCAAGAACATTGACCGCCAGTTCCGGCGCGCTTGTGCCGAACGCCACCACCGTCAGACCGATCACCAGTTCCGAGACGCCCAGCACGCGCGCCAGCGTTGACGCTCCGCGCACCAGCAGATCCCCGCCGATGACCAGCATGACGAGTCCGAGTGCGAGCAGCAGGAACGAAACGAGCGTATCCACAAGTCAATCCGATTCTGTTCACGGACCAGTGAAGGCAACGATAGCCGCGTGCGCCGAATCGTATGCACGCCTCGACTTGTTTCGGTGATGTGCTAATCTCCGCCATGCCGCCTCGCACCGCAGCGAAGCATGATCGGATGACCGCATCGCAGGCGCGCTTGCTGCTGCTCGATGCACAGGGGCTGACGACAAACCCTGCCGGTCAGGTTGGCGCGGCACGCGTCTACGAACTGATTGAACGAATGGGATTCGTCCAGGTCGACTCAATCAACGTCGTCGATCGGGCCCACTACCTCATCCTGGCTTCGCGCTTTGATCGGTTCCGCCCGCAACTCCTCGACCAACTCGTCGAGCACGACCGCCTGCTCTTTGAGCACTGGACCCACGACGCGTCACTCATTCCAATAAAGTGGTTCGCACAATGGAAGCCGCGCTTTGAGCGAAGTCGGACCAACAAATGGTGGCGAGAGCGCATGGGACCCGAATTCCCAGCCGTCGTCGCGCATGTGCTCGAGCGCATCACGACCGAAGGCCCGCTGCTTTCCCGCGACTTTGAGCATGACCGCCAAGGCGAACCGGGAGGCTGGTGGGGATGGAAGCCGCAGAAGTCCGCGCTCGAACATCTGTGGCGCACAGGCGACCTGCTGATCTCCCGCCGCAACAACTTCCAGAAGGTCTACGACCTTGCCCCTCGCGTGCTCGGAAGCATCGCATCTGCCCCGCGCCCCACACAGACTGAACACGTGCAGTGGGCCTGCTCCACGGCTCTCGATCGCCTCGGCTGCGCCACACCGCGTGAACTCGCGGCCTTCTGGCGATCAATCCCCATCGACGCGGCGCGAACATGGTGCGACGCCGCGCTGCGCGCTGGCCGCATCGTCCCTGTGGAAGTGCAATCGGCCGATGACACGAAACCCCGACTGGCCGTCGCCGCTCACGACTGGCGCCAGAGGCTCGAAGCCACCTCTCGTGCACCGCGCCGAGCCCGCCTGCTGTGCCCTTTCGATCCGGTTCTGCGCGATCGTGATCGCGCCGGCCGACTCTTCAACTTCGATTACCGCTTCGAAGCCTTCGTACCCGCCCCGAAGCGCAAGTTCGGCTACTACGTCATGCCGATCCTTGATGGCGATCGCCTCGTTGGTCGCGTCGATCCCAAGTTCCATCGTGAGAAGGGTCGGCTGGAGATTCGCCGTCTGTGGTGGGAACCAACGGTCAAAGTCTCTGACGCGCTGCAGAGCCGGCTCGAGGCAGCCGTGGCTCGGCTCGCCAGATACCTCGGTGCCAACTCCTGGAGGATCGGCCGCGCCGGCGTCAATCGACACCGTTCCGCAAAGACCACAGTCTAAACCCGATCGGACCACTCGCTGAAGAACGCCCACGCCCACCGGCTGACCGGGATCCCCACGATGGCGAGTACGAGCCCCATCACCAGCCCGATGATCAGAGTGCCTTTGAGATCGAACCAGATCGGCCCGAGCAGCACGCACCAGACGATCAACGGCCCCATGACGAAAATCATGTTGAACGTGATGGCGCCGGTCATCTCGCCGTGACGATCCTCCTGCCCGGGTTTGGCGCGATACTCAGCCATGCGGATCACCAATCGTACTCTTGCCAATGCAAAAACCGCCCGGCAGGCACCGGGCGGTCTGGTCATTCAGTTATTCGCCTGAGGCGAATGGTAGCGTCGAATTACTTGTCGCCGCCGCTGAAGGGGCACTCGCCGGTCTGACCTTCGCAGTGCGACTTGTCCTGCACCACGGCCGGGCTGGCGGCCTTGTCGGCGCAGTCATCGCACGGGGTCGCACTCTCGCAGCAGGAGCCCGAGGTCTCGGACATGGACACGTCCTTCTGATTGCTGTTGCAGCCAACGACGGCGAAGCACGCCACACCGACACCGACGAGGAACATCTTCTTCATGAGGGTAACTCCTTCTGAACCGACACGCCCAACGGCGCGATCGAGTCATTCCGATCACCCGGCCGCCCCGGCGCTCCAAGCGCAGGGTGCACGGGTGCTCTGTTTCGTCCTGCCGAGTATACCGCCATCGCTTGCGGTGGGTTCGACGGAATCTTCCCCTATTCGCGCAAAACTGCCCCAACCCGATCCGCCATCGCCGCAACCACCGAGGCAATCTGCGGATCAACCTCCTCATGCCGCAGCGTACGGCTTGGGTCGCGAAACGTCAGCCGGACCGTCACGCTCTTGAGGCCTTTCTCGATCGGCTTGCCTCGATACGCTCCGATAAATCGAACTGACTCGAGATTCGCCAGCTTCAGATCGGCAATACCCGTTTCGATTTGACGCCACGGCACGCCTTCTTGTACCACCAGCGACAGGTCGCGCTGAATCGACGGATACGTCGAAAGTGTGTCCAGCGTCGTGTCAGCAGGATCCATTGCCAGCAGCGCATCAAAATTGAGCTCGGCGACCACCACCGGCGTCTCCAGATCAAACATCGCCTGCATCTTGCCTGTGAGCACACCCATCACGCCCACCCGCGCCCCATTGATGTGGACCACCGCGCTACCGCCGGCCTCGAACCAGTCGTTCGCCTCGGCTGCGATGTGAACTTCCGTCGCTTTCCCCAGCAGCGCCGTCGCCGCAGATTCGATCGCCGCGCGCATCGCCCGCAAGCCGTGCTGGCGGTTCGGCGCATCCAGGCACAGCCCGAGCATCACCTGCTCCGCCTTTTCGCCGTTGGCCATCGCGAAACAAGCGGCCTTCTCAAAGAGGCGCATCTCCTTGTGCCCGACATCCTGGTTCCGCTTGCGACAGCGCAACAGACCCGGCAGCACGCTCGCCTGCAGCGCCGGCTCCGCCTTACGCCGATCATCCTGCAACGTCATCAACTCGTGCCCGGGATGCAGAAACGCCTGTGCATCATTCAGCGGCAGAAACGAAAACGTCACCACTTCAAAGAACCCGCACGCCGTGAGCGCCTGTTCGACGATGCGCCGGCGATTCACCGACTCCTGCAGACCAACAACATCGATCTCAATGCGGGCCCGCGGCGTGATCCGATCCAGCCCGTGGATCCGCACCACCTCTTCAACGAGATCAATCTCACGCGTCAGATCCAGGCGATGCGGCGCCACCGTGCACTCGATACACGACCCATCACTGCTCAGCGTCGGCTCCATCCCCAGGCGCTCGAGAATCCCGACCATCTCCTCGCTGCCGATCTCGATCCCCGCGACCTTTCGGCAGCGATCGCAGCGCATCGTCACCACCGGCTGGTCAGCCATCGGCGCTGCCGCTACCGCCGCAGTTCCATCCCACTTCCCGCCGCAGATTTCGACAATCATGGCTGCCGCCCGATCGGCCGCAGCCGCGACCGTCGCCGGGTGGACGCCTCGCTCGAACCGATAGCTCGATGGCGACATGAGTTTCAACCGCCGACTCGTCGTTCGCACGCTCGCGCCGTTGAACGACGCCGCCTCGAGAACGATGTCGACCGTTCTGCTGCTCACCTCAGTGTCGAGGCCGCCCATCACCCCCGCCAGCGCGACGGGCCGCTCAGCATCAGCAATGGCCAGCATCGATTCATCGAGCCTCAGCTTCGATCCGTCGATCGCTGTCATCATCTCGCCCTTTCGGGCCCGGCGGATGATGATCTTCCCGCCGCGCAGTGTCGCCATGTCAAAGGCGTGCAGCGGCTGGCCGAGTTCGAAAAGGATGAAGTTCGTGATGTCGACCACGTTATTGACGCTGCGCTGGTTAATGCTCTCAATGCGCTGGACCAGCCAGTCCGGGCTCGGCCCGACCTTCACGCCGCGGATGATCCTCGCGCTGTAGTACGGGCAGAGGTCGTATTCCAGATTCACAACGCCAATCACACTGGCGACAGGCGCCGAACTCGCAACCGTCTGCGATGGAACGACGAGCTGCCGCCCGGTCACCGCAGCCGCTTCGCGCGCCAGGCCGACCACGCTGACGCAGTCACCTCGATTGGAGGTAATCTCGATATCCAGCCGGGCGTCACCGTCGGGCAGGTCATCGCGCTGTTCGCAGCCAAGACCCGCGCCGGCCAGGGCGTCGATGACCTCATCAACACCCAGCGGGCGATCCAGATACTCGTTGAGCCATTTTGCGGTGATGATCATGAACGCAAAGGGTAGGTGAAGAGCCCGGGGAGGGCGATTCTGCACCCCGCAGACCCGGGCACGCATGAACAGGGAAATGACCCCGCCCAAAAATCCCACACTTCTCCGACACTCGCATGGAAAATCGGATATATTTATCGTGTTATGAGGCACGATCGGCATCAACCCTCATCGACCCAAGGAGGCCACATGCGCGCGCTTTCCAATCTCGCCGACCACCAACCAAAAGATTCCACGAAGAACTTCTATTTGGGCACACGCGCCGTGGTGGCCCTGCTCGCGGCGATGATGGCCATCCTCTGCACTCCGCGCGCGCTGCTGGCCGGTCCGGTCGACGAACTGGTCGCACAGGTCAGCGCCTCGACCTACCAGCACTATCTCGACGACCTGCTTTTCACCCACGACGGAATGGAGCGCCGCTACGGCCCGCAGCATGATCTCGCCAGAACGAACATCGTCGATCACTTCGAAAGCCTGGGACTGGCTACCTCACTCGAATCATTCGTCTACTACGGCAACACCTACTACAACGTCGTTGCCGTTCACGAAGGCTTCGTGCGGCCGGACGAAATCTACATCGTCGGCGCGCACTATGACTCGGCCGGCACCCCCGGCGCCGATGACAACGGCAGTGGCACCGCCTGCGTCATGGAACTGGCCCGCATCATCGCCTCCCATCGATTTGAAGCAACCATTGTCCTCATCGCCTTCGACCGCGAGGAGCAGGGACTCAAGGGCAGTCAGGCCTACGCCTCGGCTCATGCCAACGACGACATCCGCGGGATGATCTCGACGGACATGATCGCGTTCAATCCCGATGGCGTGAACCGCGCTGCTGTGTACGGCAGCACCAACTCTGATCCGTGCAAGCAGGCGCTTGCGGACTGCCTGACCCAATACGGTGGGCTTGAACCCGTGATGTACGGCGTCATGGATCGCAGCGATCACGCGCCGTTCGAGTGGCAAGGTTGGCAGGCCGCACTTCTCATCGAAAACGAATTCGACCTCAACCCAAACTACCACCACCAGACCGACTCCGTCGATACGCCCAACTACATCGACTACGAGTTTGCCGCGAACATGACGCGTAGCGTGCTCGGCTGGCTCGCCATCTCTGCCGTACCCATCGACGCCGTCCTCGCCGGCCCGGCCCCCGGCATTGCCGGCCAGTTGAACGAGTGGACCATCACCGGCGCTTCTCCTAACACACGCACCTACTTCGTCTACAGTATGGCCAGTGGCTCGCGCGAAGTCCCCGGCTGCCCCGGAGTCATGCTCGGCATGGATGTGCCGATTATCGCCGGTTCGTCAACCACGGACGCCAACGGCGACGGACTCTTCCGTCGATTTGTTCCCAACGCCGCTGCTGGACGCAACATCGCGCTGCAGGCCGTGCAGCCTTCCACCTGTGTGATCAGCAACACCGACTGGTGCCAGTTCTGACGAGACTTTCAACGGCCTCAGACATTCGCATAGGCTCTCCTCCCCCACGCCCTTGGCAGTCGCCACACATTGCCGGGCGTGGGGATCTTTTCTGATCATCGCAAACTTCGGTTCGCCTGATCGGTTATGCTTTGGTCGATGGGAACGCTGCTCATCGCCATCGCCGCCGGCCTCGGCTTCATCGTCGCCTACCACACCTACGGGCGCTGGCTCGGTCATCGCATCTTCGCCCTCAGCGCGAACGCAGTTTGCCCGTCACAGCGACTCAACGACGGCACCGACTACGTTCCCACCAAGAAGGCCGTCATCTTCGGCCACCACTTCACCTCCATCGCCGGCACCGGCCCCATTGTCGGACCCGCCATTGCCGTGATGTGGGGCTGGCTGCCCGCGCTCATCTGGGTCGTACTCGGCTCAGTCTTCATCGGCGCAGTTCACGATCTCGGCGCGCTTGTCGTCTCCATGCGCCACGCCGGACAGACCATTGGTGACGTCGCCGGTCGCGTCCTCAACAAGCGTGTCCGCATCCTCTTCCTGCTCATTCTCTTCATGGGGCTGACCATCGTCCTGGCGATCTTCGGCCTCGTCATCGCCACCGTCTTCCGCCAATACCCGGCGTCGATCTTCCCTTGCACAGTGCAGATTCCCATCGCCGTGGCCATCGGCATGTGGCTGCATCGCCGCGGTGCGAGCCTGCTCGTGCCGTCGATCATCGCATTGGCAATCATGTATCTCACCGTCGTGATCGGCGATGACAACTTCACGACGAGCCTGCCGATTCTCACGCCGATGATGCACGGCCTGCACGCCGCCAACGCGTGGATGGCGTCGTGGTCGAATATGACGTGGGTCATCGTCCTGCTGCTCTATTCGTATGTGGCGTCGGTGTTGCCGGTGTGGCTGCTGCTCCAGCCGCGCGACTACATCAACAGCCTGCAACTCCTCTCGGCGATGGGATTGATCGTGGTCGGCCTGGTCGTTGCGGCGTTCATCGGCGGCGCGCCGCCCGTCGAAGGAGCCGCACGTCAACCGCTCGAGATCGTCGCGCCGATGTGGAACCCCCACCCGGCCGGCGCGCCGACGATCTTCCCCTTCCTCTTCATCACCATCGCCTGCGGCGCCGTCAGCGGCTTCCACTGCCTGGTCAGCAGCGGCACGAGCAGCAAACAGATCGAAAGCGAACCGGATGCGCGATTTGTCGGTTACGGATCAATGCTGACGGAGGGATTCCTTGCGACGCTCGTGATCATCGCGTGCGTGGCGGGGTTGGGGCTGGGGGTTTCGCTACCAAGTTCGTTCATGATGGGATCGCATGCGGCATTCGAAACAAGCAATCGAGAGTTTGTGGACGTCCGAGGGATTTCACGAAACTTGGAGATTGCGGTACTGCCCAGACGGAGTGCAACTGATCGGACACCACTCGGGATGCGACTGTCAACGCCTGGTCAGACCGAAGCAATCAATTGGGGTCGGCACACGAATAGCCCAAAGGAAGATATGGGATTGGAGACAGGCCTGTATCGACCCCTGGGGCCAAACTCATTTCATGGCGCGTTGTCGTTCGTCGATGAAGGCGTTGTCGTTCGCGGAGACGTCCAAACGGAGTCTGCCGTTGCCGTAGCGATCGTTAGTGGAGCCGCCTTCAACACCCGCTACCAATCCTGGTCCGCCGCCGGCGGACTCGCGCGCACCGTCGCCGCCTTCGTAGACGGCTCCGCCAATCTCCTTCGCGCCATCGGCCTGCCGCTCGGCGTCGCCGTGGCGCTGATGGGCGTGCTCGTCGCCTCATTCGCCGGGACCACGCTCGACACCGCCTGCCGCCTCCAGCGCTACGTCGTGCAGGAACTCGCCGCGACGTTTCTTCCTTGGAGTCAAGACCCCAGGTTCTGTCCCAGGTGCGGCTACACGTTATGGCAACGAATGACTCCGTATGCACGAAGTGCAGCGCCCTCGACCCCGGAGGGGTCAACGAATGTAGCCACGGGTGAAGCAAGTCGCACAGCGACGAGCGCAACCCGTGGAAACGACGCGCAGAAACTCCCAAGCCCCGGAGGGGCGACAGAAACCGGCGCGCGAAAAGGACGCACAACTCCTTCGCCCCTCCGGGGCTCCAATCAATCCGCGCCCGACTCCCACGGGTTCCGCGATGCTCAAAGCAGCCTCGCTCCACCCGTGGCTACACCCCATCGTCCCTCCGGGACTAAAGACAACGCACATTCATCACGCGAAGACATCCAATGCCCCGAGTGCGGCGAACGCATCACCCCCGAAGAAATCGAGCGCGCCGGTAAGTCCATCACCCCCAGCGCGCTGAACCTCCTCAACCCGATCCACTGGCTCACCAACAAACACGGCGCCACCATCTTCGCCATCGTCATCGCCACCGTGCTCGCGGCCTTGCCGGCCGGCGCGACCGATGAAGGAGGAAAAGGCTTCTGGGGCAATCTGCTCTCTCATCACCCGCAAACCGCGTGGGATTGGATCGCGCAGTACGGCGGCAAGGGCGGCCTCATCCTCTGGCCGCTCTTCGGCGCCACCAATCAACTCCTCGCTGGCTTGTCCTTCATCGTCGTCACACTCTATCTCTGGCGGCGGCGCAAACCGTTGTGGTTCCTCATCGTTCCCATGATCTTCATGCTCATCATGCCGCTGTGGGCGATGGGTTGGCAGGTGTTCATCGGCAGTGCTGATTCGCCGCGCTGGCTCATGCCTGTCGGCGGTGACACCCAGTGGCCGCTGGCGCTCATCGGCATCGCGTCAATTGTGATCGAGATCTGGATGATCATCGAAGCGCTCCTTGTGTTGCCGCGCGTGCGCGGCATCGTCGAGCACGGTGCAACTGATGTGCCGCACGAAGCGCGCGTTGCATCAGCATGATGCGATTGCATCGCATGACTCCGCGCACCGCAATTCAAAAATGAAAAACCGCCGTGCGAAGCTCCGACACCCGCACGGCGGCAAGAAGACCGCGGTGACTAACCGCGTCGTCCAAGGATAGACGGTCAAACTGACCATAGCCGGGTCAGGAAGGGCAAGTCAATCGAGAAATCGCAGGTTCTTGCAAATCACACAAGTACTTTATTGGCAATATGTTATGGAAGCAGCCCCCCAGATTCTCCGGGGCTTTCAACCAAACTCCCCCGCGAGTTCTTAACATCCTGCCATATACCGAACAACTCTGCGCGATGCGAGACTCTTACCAGGCGGGGCCGCTACTACCGGGATCGCCGCACCTGCGGCCGCACATCGTGACTCTGGCCACCCGCGATTTCCTTGCATGATCGCCTCGCCCCACCGCCTCGACCGGACGCGTTCAAACCCGCTTTGCGCATAGTTGAGGGGGATTCCGGAGGTTTGGGGAAGTTGACCCGATGGTGCATTGCCGCTATCTTGGCCCTTCATATTGTGTCCTTTTTCACAAGGGTGGTCCGGGTGCTTCTGGCACAGCAACCTCCGACGCTTGATCCGGTCGCACCGTGGCTGTTTTACCTCTTCGCCGGGGTGGCGGTCCTGGGAGCGCTTGGGGTCGTTTTTTCCCAGCAGATTGTCCGCATGGCGGTCTTTCTGCTCTTCACGCTGGGTAGCGTGGCGATGCTCTACTTTTTCCTCGCCGCCGAGTTCCTGGCTGCCATCCAACTTATCGTCTACGTGGGCGGCACGCTGATCCTCATCATCTTCGGCGTGATGCTCACGAGCAAGAACCCCTTTATCCGCCTGACCGTACCCGTCCCGCAACGAATCATGGGCTGGGGCATTGGTGTGATCTTGACCGCGTTGATGATCTTCATCGGCGTGGTTGAACTGGCCAATAAGCTCCCGCTGTCGAGCCCCACGGGCGACGTCGAACCCTACGGCGTTGCCGATCTGGGCCGCAACCTGCTCGGCAAGTATGCTCTGCCCTTTGAGCTCGCCGGCGTGCTGCTGCTCGTGGTCATGATCGGAGCCGCCTATATCGCCAAGGGGCGCCACACGGATCTGAAGAGTGAGGATTCGCGATGATCGGTCTGGGTCACTTCCTCACCCTCTCGGCGATCCTCTTTGGCTGCGGCGTCGCGACCATTCTCACCAAGCGCAACGCCATCGGCATCCTCATGGGTGTCGAACTCATCCTCAACGCCGCCAACGTGAACCTCGTCGCTTTCAACCGCTTCAGTTGGGCCGGTGAAGCGGTGGCGCACGGCGCGGCCCCCGCGGTCGACGGCCTCATGTTCGCCATGTTCATCATCGTGCTTGCGGCGGCCGAAGCGGCCATCGCCCTGGCCATTTTCCTGAACTTCTACAACCACTTCTCGACCATCGATATCGAACGGGCCCGCATGCTCAGCGGCTGAATCCCGCCGGCGAGTACATCGGTCGAACCTGGATTTCGTTTCGCGATCGGATGAGGACTCCATGACTCCCGCGAATCTTCTGGTACTGGCAACCCTGCTGCCGATCGTCGGCTTCGCGATCGTGGTGCTGTTCTCATCGCGCATTGGCTCGCCGAAGTTCTGGCCGTGGTTCACCGTTGCGATGGTCGGCGGTTCGCTGGTGTGCTCCGCCATTGCCTACGTCACTTTCATGAGCGGCGACGGCACGCCTCAGGTCGAAGCGTGGAACTGGCTGCAGATGGGCACTGACGCCGCCGGCGTCCCACGCTACCTCCAGGTCGGCCCGTACGTGGACAAGATGACCGTGCTGCTCTTTGCCATGGTCACGATCATCTCCACGCTGGTGCACATCTACTCGATCGGGTACATGGAAGGCGACCCCCGCAAGAACCGCTTCATGGCCTATATGCAGTTGTTCACCTTCTCGATGCTCGGCATCGTGCTCGGCAACAGCCTGCTCCAGCTCTTCGTGTTCTGGGAACTCGTCGGCATCTCGAGCTACCTGCTTATCGGCTTCTGGTACGAGAAGCGCGGTCCGCAACTGGCCTGCAAGAAGGCCTTCGTGATGAACCGCATCGGCGACATGGGCTTCCTCGTCGGCATGGGCATCATCTTCGTCAAATTCGGCGGTGACCTGATCCTCCGTGCGGCGCCGGCTGAGTCCGGCGGCATCTTCACGCAGTTGATGGCGATGCACCACATCGACCCGCTGCACGCCGGCGCCAACGAGTGGTGGCTTACCATCGCCGGCATCGGCTTGTTCATGGGCGCCATGGGCAAGAGCGCTCAATTCCCCCTGCAAACCTGGCTGCCCGACGCAATGGAAGGCCCGACGCCTGTTTCATCAATCGTCCACAGTGCCACGATGGTCGCGGCCGGCGTGTATCTGACCGCACGCATCTTCCCGCTGCTCACGCCTGCGGCGCACCTCTTCGTCGCAACGATCGGCCTGATCACGCTCGTCATGGCGGCACTGATCGCCTGTGTGCAGACGGACATCAAGCGCGTCCTCGCCTACTCGACGCTCTCCCAGCTTGGCTACATGGTGCTTGGCCTGGGCGTCGGTTCATACACCTTCGCCATGTTTCACTTGGTCACCCACGCATTCTTCAAGTGCTGCCTGTTCCAGTGCTCCGGCTCGGTCATCGTCGCTTCACATCACGAGCAGGAGATGACCAAGTACGGTGGACTCATCAAGAAGATGCCCATTACCGCCGCGTGCTTTGCCATCTGCACCCTCGCTATTGCCGGCGCGTCAATTCCATTTCTGACGATTGGCGGAGAAGCAATCGCCCTTTCCGGGTACTACTCGAAAGACGGCATCATCGCCGCGACGGTGAACTACGGCGATGCGCTGGCCGTTGCAGGCATGAACTGGGGAGCCGTCTTCTACTGGGGCCCGACCATCATCGCCTACGTCACGGCGTTCTACATGACGCGGGCCTTCGTGCTGACCTTCCTCGGCAAGCCGCGCGACAAGCACCTCTACGACCACGCTCATGAAGTGAACTGGACCATGTGGGCGCCGCAGGTGGTGCTCGCCGCGTTTGCCATCTTCATTGGTTGGAGCTTCTTCAACGTCGGCGCCAACATTCACGCCACCGCGCCCGCGACCGCCCAGCCCTTCGAAGAAAGCCAGATGGAGCACGGGTACCACTTCGTGCACACCGCTCTGCTGCACGGCTTCGGCTGGATCGCCTCCATCGCGCTCGGCTTCGTGATCTACGTCAACGGCTTCACCATCAGTTCCAGGATCGCCGCCATCCCCGGCATCGCGCAGATCCACTGGTGGCTCTACAACAAGATGGGCTTCGACGGCCTCTACGACATCATCGTTGTCAACATTGTCAAGACGATCTCATCCTTGCTCGGCGCCTTCGACCGACTCGTCGTCGATGGCATCGTCAACGGCGTCGCGTGGATCGGCAAGGAACTCGGCTTCCTCGTCGGCGGATTCGACTATCGATACGTGGACGGCACCGTGCGCGGCAGCGGCCGCGCCGCAGTGCGACTGGGCGGGATCCTGCACCGCACCCAGGCGGGCAACATCCGCACCTATGTCTTGATTCTCTTCGTTGCGGTCTTCACCGGCCTGGCCATCGCCACGCCATTCGCACTGGGGTGGGTGTGGTTTGGGCTGCCGGCGCATTGAGGCGGCATGAAAGGACTTGAAGCGGCCCACGCGGGCTGGGGATTCCCATGAATGAACTGTTTGTCAATCTGATGATCTTCGTGCCGCTCATCGGGGCGATCGGCTGCCTGCTGCCGAAAAACAACCCCGCGCTGAGCAAGATGATCGCCATGGTCACCGCCATCGTCGTCCTGCTCATCAATGTCGCACTGGCCGTGGCCTTCTACAGCCAGGCCGGCGGCCACGGCTACCTGCCCAGCGGCGGCGACACGGTCGTCCAGTTCATCACCGACAAGGTCTGGATCGGCAGCGTCAACATCCACTACCTCGTCGGCGTCGACGGCCTGAGCATGCCCCTGCTCCTGCTCACCAGCATCCTCAACGTCCTCATCATCGCAGCCGGCTGGAACGTCGAGAAACACACCAAGGCCTTCATGGCACTCTACCTCGTGCTCATGTTCGGGATGTACGGCGTCTTCCTCGCGCTGGACTTCTTCCTGTTCTACGTGTTCTTCGAAGTCAGCCTCCTGCCCATGTACTTCCTCATTGGCATCTGGGGCGGCCCGCGGAAGGAATACGCGGCAATCAAGTTCTTCATCTACACGCTGGTCGGCTCCATCTGCCTGCTCATGGTCATGCTCGGCTTCTACTTCCTCGTCCCCGACGTCGCCACGGGCGCCGCGGTAGTCGATGGCAAGACCTCGTTCAACATGATCGCCCTCGCTTCCGACACTGGTTTGCAGCATGCCTTCAGCCACGGCGGTGAATACTGGAACTACGCCAAGTGGTTCTTCGTGCTGCTCTTCATCAGTTTCGCCATCAAAGTTCCGGCTGTGCCGTTCCACACATGGCTGCCCGATGCACACGTCGAAGCCCCCACGCCGATCTCCATGATTCTGGCCGGCGTGTTACTCAAGATGGGCGGCTACGCCCTGATGCGGATCAGTTACCCGATCTTCCCTGATGCCGCCAAGTGGGCGTGGTTCGGCGTGGCCATGGTCGGCGTCGTTTCCATCGTCTACGGCGCCTTCTGTGCCATGGCCCAGACCGACTGGAAGAAACTCGTCGCCTATTCATCCGTCAGCCACATGGGCTATGTCATCCTCGGCCTGGCCGTGCTCACCGAAGCCGGCCGCAACGGCGCGTACTTCCAGATGATCGGCCACGGCATCTCCTCGGCGATGATGTTCTTCCTCGTCGGCGTCGTCTACGAGCGGGCCCATCATCGCGATCTCAACCGCTTCGGCGGGTTGTGGAACACCATGCCGTCCTACACCGGTCTGGCGGCAGTCGGCTTCTTCGCGGGCCTCGGTCTGCCGCTGCTGTGCGGCTTCCCCGGCGAGATCCTCAGCCTCATGGGAACCTTCGGCTCGATCAGTTGGATCGAGGCCGCTCCAGAATGGGTGCCCTTCGCCGGCAGCGGCGCCGGCGTCACCGTCATCACCTTGGGAATCTTCGCCGCGTCGGGCGTCATCCTCACCGCCGGTTACATCCTGTGGATGTTCCAGCGCGTCTACCTCGGCCCCGCCAAGCCGGAGTACACCTACTCGGGCCGCGACATGGTCAACACCCGTGAGTACTTCGTCATGGCCGTGCTGGCGCTTTTTGCCATCCTGCTCGGTGTCTGGCCCGCCGTCGTACTCGACATGATCGCCAACACGTTTAACGCGATTTACGCGCCGTTCACGAGTCTGACCACCACCGCCTCAGCGGCGCTTGGTTTCTGATTGATCCGGCGCTTCCCGCGCCGCCTGGAGAACTGATCCACCATGCCGGTTGGAATGTCCTGGTCCGAAGTTCTCACTCTGCTCCCGGAGCTGTGTCTGCTCGTGGCGATCTGCGTGGCGTTGATCGCGCCGGTGCTTCCGCCGCTTCGTGCGATGTTCCGCGCATCGCACGCCCCGCTCACCGCGCTGGCCATCATCGCCCTGCTCGCCGCGATCATCTCCGCCGTCGCCCTGCTCACCGGTTCAGCCGGCCTGACCCTGCCCGATCACTCGGTGCTCGGCGGCATGGTCGTCGTCGATCACTTCGCACTCAGCGTCAAGATCATCATCTACATCTTCACGCTGCTGGTCATCGTCCTGTGGTCCAGCGTCACGCGCAGCCAGGTCCGCCTGACCGACGGGCCCGATTACCTGTCGCTCGTCCTCAGCGGCGCGCTGGGCATGAGCCTCATGGCCTCGGCGACCAACTTCCTCATGGTCTTCCTCGCCATCGAGGCCGCCTCCTTCCCGAGCTACGCTCTGGCGGGCTTCAACAAGCAGACCTACCGCAGCAGTGAAGCGAGCCTCAAGTACGTGCTCATCGGTGCCGTGGCATCGGCGCTGATGCTCTATGGCCTGTCGATGCTCTACGGCTACTACGGCACGCTTGACCTCGTCGCCGTCGCCCAGCGCGTCGCCGCCGAAGGCATGAGTGTCGGCCTGCTCATGGGCGTCTTCGGCCTGCTCATCGGCATTGGCTTCAAACTCTCCGCCGTGCCCATCCACTTCTGGTGTCCGGACGTCTTCGAAGGCGCGTCGATCGAGATTACGACCTTCCTCAGCGTCGCCTCCAAGGCCGGCGCCATCGCCCTGCTCGTTCGCATCATGATGACGCTGGGACACTTCTCCAGCGGCGAGCATGCACGGCAGATCCTGCTGGGCATCGGCACCTTCGTCGGCCTCGTCGGCGTCGTCACCGCCACGTGGGGCAACCTCGCCGCCTATTTCCAGACCAACGTCAAGCGGCTTCTCGCCTACTCCTCCATCGCGCATGCCGGCTACATGATCATGCTTGCCGGCCTGCTCACTGCGTCGATGAACAACATGCAACCGACCGAGGTTGCCTACGCCTTGCTCTTCTATCTCATCGTCTACGCCTTCATGAACCTCGGCGCCTTCGCCGTTGCTTCGGTAGTCGCCAAGGAATCCAGCAGCGAATCGCTCGACGAATTTGCCGGCCTCGGCCAGCGCAACATCTTCCTCGCCGTCGCCATGGGCTGCTTCTTGCTGAGCCTCTTCGGCATGCCGCTCACTGGCGGCTTCTGGGGCAAAGTTCGCTTCGGCTTCCAGATGTGGAACGAAGGCATGTGGTGGCTCGTCGTCGCGCTGATCATCAACACCGTCTTCAGCCTCTACTTCTACCTCAAGCCCATCATCATCATGGTCTGGAAGCAGCCGACCAGCTCGCGCGTCCTCAGCGTCGCCCCGGCGATGTACGGCGTGATCGGCATCGCGCTGCTTGGCGTCTTCGCCACCGGCATCCTGCCCGACCCAGCCACCGCGTGGGCCAAGAACAATTCGCGGATGGTGTTCATGATGGACCTCCCACCAGTCGACGCGCAGGCAACGCTGCCAAGTGGCGATCCAGTGATCGCGTCCAAAGAGAACGTCGCGGAGGCCGGCCAATGACCGCGAGTCAGGAGCTTCAGTTTGACGACGCCTTCCTCGTCGTGCCCGACGCCGGCGCGCCCGACTACGCCGGCGCCATCGAGCTGCTCAACGAACTCTACATCGCCGAGTCGCGCAGCTTCTTTCGCTACCTCGAGTCGTGGGAGCCCTACACGGATGCCAAGACCATTCGGCTCCGCACGCTCTGCCGGCGCATGATGAAATTGAGTTACGAGCACTCCGATCGGCTCGCGCATCTCATCGAATCACTCGGCGGCGTCACCATCAACGGCGCCTATGCCAAGGCCAACAGCCACGCCAACTACACCAGTTGGACCAACCTCCTGCCGCGGTTCATCGAAACCAAGCAGGACATGATCAATCGCGCTCAGGTGGTGCTCCAGGCCATCACCACTCGCCCCGGCGCTGACAGGGTGTCTCCGGCACTGCTTGAGATGCTCGAGGAGAATCGCGCCGATCTTGCGGTGCTTCAGGAATGGCAATCCCGCCTTTCGGCGTGACTCCCGCGCCGCACGCGCTCGCGGCATAAGATTGCCGCACATGCTTGCTCCCATCCCTGAAATTCTCGAAGACCTCAGGCGCGGCCGGATGATCATCCTCGTCGATGATGAAGATCGTGAAAACGAGGGCGACCTCGTCTGCGCTGCCGAACTGGTCACACCCGAGATCATCCACTTCATGACCCGCCAGACGCCGGGCTATCTGTGCCTCGCGCTCGCCGGCGAAGATTGCGATCGCCTTGAACTGCACCCGCAGACGCCCGTCAACACCTCGCTGCGCAGCACCGCAATGGCCGTCTCCATCGATGGCCATCCGAAGCACGGCGTCAGCACCGGTATCTCCGCATCCGATCGCACCCGGACCGTTCGTGTCGCCGTCGATCCCTCCAGCGGCCCGGCCGACCTCGTTCGTCCCGGCCACATGGTCCCCCTTCGCGCGCGAGATGGCGGCGTGCTCGTGCGCACGGGTCAAACAGAAGGCTCCGTCGATCTCGCGCGTCTCGCTGGTTTGCGACCCGCCGCCGTCATAAGTGAGATCAGCCGCGACGACGGCGAGATGGCCCGCATGCCCGATCTCGAGATCTTCGCCAAAGAACATGATCTCAAAATCTGTTCCGTCGAGCAGATCATTCACTACCGACTCGAGCGCGAGCGCCTCGTCCATCGTCTCGATCCCATTGGTGGCTCGCTCATCGAGACCGACCATGGCACGTTCAATCTCTTCGCCTATCAGAGTGTCGTCGATCCACTGCCCCACATCGCACTGACCGTCGGCGGCGTCGGCGACATGGATGCCTCGGGCCGTGTCGTGGAGCAAACCGATCCGGTGCTGGTGCGCATGCATCGCCGCAACCTGCTCGGCGATATCTTCGGCGATCGCACCCAGCCGACCAATCGCGTCCTCGCAGCATCCCTGGAAGCAATTCAGCGCGAGGGCCGCGGCGCACTTGTCTACCTGCGGCCATCAGGCGTGGGCGAAGGTCTGCTCGGCCGCCTGCAGACGCTCTCCTCGTCCGCGCATGTCAAGGTCGATTCGCAGCCCAACCTCACCGATCCGCACGGCGTGGGCAGCAAGGCCGTGCCCATGGACCGGCGCGACTTTGGCGTCGGCGGCCAGATCCTCCGCGACCTCGGCCTGACCAGACTGCGCGTGCTCACCAACCACCAGTTGAAACTGCACGGCCTGAGCGCATTCGGCCTTGAGATCGTTGAGAGTGTCCCGATCCCCGACTTCGATTCCTGAGTTTCTATTGCGCCCAACGGAGCGAGGGGCTACGTGACTGAAGAAACGCTCGCCCAGACCGGGTCCCCTTCAGTAGGGCCGTCGCACACGGATCGGATTCTCGACTCGCACCTGCATTGCATCTCGTGCCAGTACGATCTGCATAGCCTGAGCGCCAGCGGCGTCTGCCCCGAGTGCGCCTGCGAGATCAGCGCCACGATCGACGCGATCACCCTCGACGATACCTGGCTGCGCACCATTCGTACCGGCGTTCGGTGGATGGTTGCGAGCCTGTACGTTGCCGTGTTGCTCGGCGCCTTCAGATCTTTCGGGCCAATCGAGCTGGTTGTGGTCAGTCTGATGCACTTTGGCGGCGCGCTGTGTCTCATCACCCCGAATCCGAAACTCCCTCGCCGACACTCAAACACACCTGGGCCGCTCCTGTTTCTCGGCATCGCGCTTGGCGGCTATTTCCTGGCGTCGATCTCACCCATCAGTTCATCCTCGCTCAAGTGGGTGCTCCTTCCGATCGCCACGCTTGCCCACCTTGGCGGGCTCGCTCTTCTCTGGCGGCGCATCGAGACGCTCATGGATCTGGGCATCTCGCCAAACTCCGCCGTCATCGCACGCAACCTCTACTGGCTGACGATTTCGATCGCCGTCTTCTCCGTGTTGACGGCGGCCTCCCGCCAGCTCACTCTCGTCTGGTCTCCGGTGCGCTACGCCGCGTTAGCCAGTGCAGGCTTGCTCATGGTTGGGTTGCTCGTCTGGTACTTCGCTTCATTGATCACATTGCATTTGATGAGTATCTCGATTCGGAGATTGATCGGAGACGCGCCCGCCACTGCCGCATCGCCATGAACGCACCCCATTCATCAACTGCTCGCGCGCCGCACGACCACCGCTCACAGGTGGATGACACCGGGCATGTCGGTGTCGACGTCGCCTGCGTGGCGTGCGGCTACAACATTCACACTCTTGCCGCCGATGCCCGGTGCCCGGAGTGCAATCTCCCCATCGAAGTGACGCTTCGCGCGACCAACGACGCAGCCTGGCTTGCCAATGTCAAGTCCGGCATTCAGTCCATGCTCGTCGGTCACTACTTCATCCTCGTCTCGCTCCTCGTCTGGCCGTTCTCGCTGATCGGTTTCTGCCTCGCCATGCTGCTGCAGGTTGGATCGGCCATCGATCTCGCTGCGCGCCACCCGGACGATTTCACACCGCGCGCGCGGAACCACTGGCTCATGCTGCTTATCACGGTCGGTGCGGTCGGCTACGCCGTGGGAGGCGTCATGATGGTTGTCGGCTTTGCGGGGGGCCCGCCTCTGGTCCTGCTCGCCGCCTCGCTTCACGCCGGCGGAATCACGATTGCGTGGAGTCGATTCGAGGCCGTCATGAGGCGAGGCATCTCCCTTCAACTGGCAACGGCGGCCCGCAGCCTCAAATGCCTGACCGCCGCATTGGCCGCGCTTCTCGCGGGGCCCTCCGCAGACGCCTGGATCATGCGCTCGGCGGCTTCGGGTCCGGGCCTGGATCCGCAGGTGCTGCTCATTCTCTGCGCGCTGGCGATGCTATGGCTTCTCGCTTCACTCGTAGTATTGCACATGTCCATCCGGGCCACCCGCCGACAACTCGTCTCGTTGCCGAGCGGGGCGCAGGACGCCCAATGACCGGCCTCAACCCTCAGGACACTCCGCTCTTGTCCGGCGACGCCGATCGTGGCGAGTCGATCGTTGCGGGGCACATATTCTGTGCCGAGTGCAGCTATGACCTCCACGGCTTGCGCAGCGACGGTCGCTGCCCCGAATGCGGCTTCGCCATCGACGAAACCATCCGTCGCCGTCGCAAAGACAGGACGTGGCTGATGCGCGTCCACTCGGGTGTGCTCTCGCTCATGGTCGCCCACTACGCTCTGATCCTCTCAATAGTCGCGTTCCCCCTGTTTCCGCTCGGTGCTTGCATGTTTGCTTTGCTCCAACTCGGTGCCGCGGTGGAATTCGAGCCAAAGGCTGTGTACAAACCAGGTCAGCCCCGACGGATCGCCGCGCTGTTCATCGGATCGGCAATGATCCTGTACGGGACAGCGCTGCTCTTTGTTGTGGTTTCATTCCGAATCGCCTGCCTGATTCTCTTCCTGGCGATCGTCAGTCACTTCATCGGAACCATCGCGACGTGGCGGGTGTTTGTCCGAACCGTCAATGTGTTCCTCTCACATGCAGCTCTTCAAACTGCCTGCTTGACGCTCCTGCTCTTGCCTATCGCTGCGGCCGCCAGCCTGATTCTCCTGGTCCTGATTGCAGGATTCGCGGGCACCGGACAGCCCGTAGCAGCCGACAACATTGCTTCGATTGGCATACCGCTTCTGGCATTCCTCTTCATCCTGACGCTTGCCATCGGGCTCTACCCGCTCCACGGAGCGCTGGGCGCAATTGCCGCCACTCCCGAACTGACTCCTCTGTGGACGCCACCGCCGTCGCTGGAGACACCCGCCGATCAAGACCGATAATCTCAACATGTCCTCGCCCCTACCCCGGGTCTCCATCCTCATTCCCAACTTCAACAACGGCCGGGCTTCCTCGCGCAGCGGCGAGCGCGACTTCATACGGGATCTGCTCGAATCGCTTGATGAGACCCTCCGAGATGACCCGACTCCTTTCGAAGTTCTCACCTTCGACGACGGCTCAACTGATGACAGTCTCGAT
This sequence comes from Phycisphaerales bacterium UBA5793, assembly GCA_002418285.1. Lineage (GTDB taxonomy): Bacteria > Planctomycetota > Phycisphaerae > Phycisphaerales > UBA5793 > UBA5793. The sequence goes on along the minus strand of DIDT01000018.1, from coordinate 168,134 downwards.
ACCCTCCGCGACTGGGCCGCCAAGCGCACCTGGCCCGACGGCCGCCCCTTCCTCACCCTGACCGAAGCGCCGCACTGTGGCGTGCTCGCCATCACCGCCAACAAACTCTCCCGCGCCGCACGCGGCGAATACCTCGCCCGACTCGACGGCGACATCATCTGCCTCACGCCCAACTGGGTCAGCCGGCTCTGCGCCATCTTCGACGGCGGCCCGCCCAACCTCGGCACCATCGGCCCCAAGCAACTCAACGTGCTCGGCCAGATCCACGAGTTCGGCGACTGGCTCCTCCATCCCAACGGCTACCACCACAACGCGCACGGCCTGCCGCGCGACGCCGTGAACTGCGCCATGGAAGTCGATGACACCATGGGCTGCTTTTACTGCTGCCGCAAGAGAGTCTTCGACGAAGTCGGCGGCTACGACGAGACGTTTCTGCGCGGCCAGACCGTCGACTTCGGCGTCCGCGCCCGACTCGCCGGCTGGCGCTGCTGGGCCGTGCCCGACATCGAGTACATCCACGCCCACTCCGAACGCGGCGATCGCCAGACGGCCGCCGACTCGAGCGGCGGTCTGCAGAAGTCCATCGATCGCTTCGAGCAGAAATGGGGCTTCAGCCGACTCGCGCCGGATCTCGACTACGTCCGTGATCGCTTTGCGGGCACGCCGCTTCTGTGGAATCCGAAGTGGTTTGCAACCCACACCGATCCCGTCGTGCCGCAGCCCGGAATGACCTCTCCCGATCACACCGACTGGAACCGCTACCGCTCCGACGCCGCCCTTCGCGCCGACATCGATCTGCGGCTCAAAGTAACCACGGATGTGCTCAAACAGGCCGGCCCGCACCGACTCGCCGTCCACATTGGCAGCGACTGCGGCTTGATCGGACATCTTCTCGCCACACGAAGCGTGCCCTACCTTGGTCTCGATGAACGCGCGCCCATGGTTGCGCTGGCTCGCGCCATGGCGCAGAAGGAAACCTACCCGAAACAGAGACCTCGCTTCGAGCACGTCACCGACCGGCGCCGCCTGCCAGTTGAAGACGAACAGACCGACCTCGTGCTGCTCTTCGATGTTGTCGAAAGGCACCCGAATCCCGTCGGACTCTTCAACGAAGTCGCGCGCGTTCTCGAGCCCGGCGGCATCGTTGTCGTCGTCTCCAAACGCGCCAAGCCTGGTATCGAAGGCCCCCACGACAACGAGCATCGCTACGACTTCTACCAGCTCGCCACGCAGATGCTCCTCACCGGCGCCTTCAAGGCGATCATCAGTGCCAAGCAGGACGATCCGACACGCGACATCCTCATCGCCATGCAGCGATTGCCCCGCGATCAGTGGATGCGCAAGGCCATCGAACGTGAGGCGCTCTCCTCAATCACCGCTTCTCAACGCGAAGGCGCCCCAGCATCACTTCCAAACACCCGGGAGTCGATGTCGAATGACCCCGTTGAGGCATCAAGCGCCAATGCGGTTCGCAGGATGTCGAACTGCAGTGTCGCCACCTGATCATTCCACGGGCACAGCGGCGCGACCATCGCCGCGTAGTCCGGCAGGAATCGCTCAACAAGCCATGCCCGTTCGAGCATCGCCGCACCGGAAGAGCCTTCGGCAGGCGTCGTCAGCACCGCCTGCGCTGCGGCTCGATCACCGCTGGCCAGCAGCGCCATCAGTGCCTGAATCCGCTCATTCTCCTGCGTCGTCGCAATCGTCCATGCATAGGCATGTTCATCCTGCGCCGTGTCCGCATTCGCGCTGTCCATGAGCATCCCCAGCCGTGCGGCGCGGCGAAACGACGGCTCAGTGCTCTCCTGGTATTCCTCTGATAGTCGCCAGCCGCCTCCCCCATCCAACCCCAACAGCAGTGCCCCGGCCCCGCGCGTGGCCGAATCCAGCTCATTCAGCCACCGCCGCGCCAACTTCTCGCGAGCGTCACCGCCCAGCAGCCGCTCCGCCAGCAGCACCGCCGCCCACACGCTGCCGTCTTCCGCAACTGGCTCGTCGAGCAGCCCATCAACCTCGGCCGGCCGAGTCCGCCACGCCACCCATCGCCGCCATCGCAACGCCTGCTCACCGCTGCCGCCACCCGGCATTTCACCAAGCCACGCCTGCTGCGCCAAAGGCAGTCGCTCAAGCCCGACACGCCATCGCTCGGCCAGGTGCAGCATCGCGCTGCGATTGCCATCCACCACCAGCGCCTCGAGCCGCTCGCGTGCCGCAGGATCATCCGACCGCGCCAGCAGCCACGGCAGCGCCGCCGTCGGCCAGGGCGAAGCATCGCACGCCGTCAACAGTGCCGACGCATCATCACGATTCGTCACCGTAGCCGCCCATAACATTGCTTCCGCTACTGCCGGCTCCTCAGCGCGCCACTGTCCCGCATATCCCATCGCGGGGTGCAAATGCCCCAGCAGCAGCCACGCCACGCGTCGCACCTCCGCATCCGCATCATCGCGCGCCGCAGCCGCGTACGGCTCAATTCCCTTGCGACCAAACCACGCCGCCGCATGCAGCAACGCACTGCGACGAACATCCGCCTGCAATTCCCACGACAGCAACCGCTGCCAGACCGCCAGCACGTGTTCGTCATCGCGTGGCACGCCCGTGTTGGCCAACTCATCCAACACGTTCCGCGCCGCTGCCTCATCCCCCGAATCGAGAATCAGCCCCAGCCGGCGTGCCCACGATTCTGTGGAGATCAACGGCAAGTGCCAGAAACCCGTCTCGCGCAGCAACGAAGCGGCCGCGACAAACCCATCTTCCGATTCGACACCATCAAGCCGCCGCGCCATCCGCTCCGCCATCGCCGGGTGCTGCTGCAGCCGAGTCACGCGAGGCTCGCCCGCGTTGACCGCTTCTTCCCACCATTGCACGGCCTCGTCGCGAGCAGCCGCGTCCTCGCCAAACACCCTTCGCAACATCATCTCGCGCTGCACGGTTGGCCACAGCAGCATGCCAATCACAACGCCGACGAGCAGCGCGATGCCAAACCCGACAACGCGACGACGCCGCATCACGAGCACTGCCGCAGCGACGCCGGCAGCAGGTAATCCACCAGCGACCGACTCAGCCGCTCACTCAGGCGATCAAAGTCCGGCATCCACTTCTTGGTTTCGCTCATCAGTTGCTCGTGACTCAACCCGGCCGCCTGCCGCTCCTTGCCGCGATTGATCGACCAGCGCTCGATATCCGCCGCGCCCATTTCGATGTTCTGCTGGAACCCGTACGTGCGAATACCTGCCCGCCACCCCAGCGTGCGACACGCCTTGGTTCCCATCAGTCCCGCGCTGTCCGCCGGGAGCTTTGTCACTTGCTCGCTCTGCCAGACAAACTGCATCGCCCGCCACGGTTGCCCGGCGAGGATCGCCTCAATCGTGCCCGCGAACGCCATCTTCGACTCTCGCCAGCCGACCTCCACCGCGTTATCTCCCAGCGGCCCCACGGCTCCACCCAGCGCCAACGCCACCAGGAGGCTGCCCGTTCCCACACCGATGACCGGTAGGGTTCGTTCATGAGCCTGTCGAATCAGCCCGGCCTCACCCTTGGCCCGTGGCGCCCCGAGCAGCACCGCAGTCGATGCAGCAGCTCCGAGGCACACCACCGCCTGCGCGTCATCAAGATCGGGCGGCACCCCCTCTTTCGCCCACAGCCGCCGGATGTTGAGCCGATGCCCATACTGAACGAGAACCCGGCCCAGCCGCCCCGGTCCGCAATGCTCTTCGTGTTCAAGAACGAGGATGCTCATGGTGCTCCATTTCCCTGTTGTCTGGCCACGCCAGCGTACCCCTTCCAGCCGCCCGCGGCAAGGCCGCCTTTCGACCCGATCGCCCGGCCGCACACCCCCAGCCGACCTATCCTTTTGGCCTTCGGAGGCACTCGCATTATTGTGTTGAAAGGAAAGGTTCGCTCAATGAAAGCACGTACACTGGCATTCTCCCTGGCGGTCGGCGCCCTGTGCACCGGCGCCGCCTCGACGGCCCTGCTCATGGCGCCGGTCGACTTCTCCGCCATTCCCGTCCCCTTCTCGCGCATCCACAACGCGCTGACCACCGGCTCGGTCAATCTGACCAAGGCCATCGCGATCGCAGAAAAGGACACCGGCGGCGTCGCAGGCTCCGCCTCGGCGGACTTCACCGGCGAGGGCGCCACATTCACCATCGCAACGTACACAGCAGACAAGGGTTGGGAAGTGACCATCAACGCAGACGGCTCCATCAAGGAAAAGACCGACCTCACCGATCTCCCCGGCGATCCCGTCACCACCGACTGGGTCGTCACCGACTCCGGCCTGCGCTACTTCGACCTCAAGGTCGGCGAGGGCAAGCAGCCCAGCGGACCCACCGCACAGGTCAAAGTCCACTACTCCGGCTGGACCGTCGACGGCAAGAAGTTTGACAGCAGCGTCGATCGCGGCGAGCCCATCACCTTCCCCCTCAACGGCGTCATCAAGGGTTGGACCGAAGGCGTCCAGTCCATGAAGGTTGGAGGCAAGCGCAAACTCATCATCCCCTACAACCTCGCCTACGGCGAAGCCGGCCGCCCACCCATCATCCCCCGCAAGGCCACGCTCGTCTTCGACGTCGAACTCATCGACGTGATCGAGCAGTAAGCAGAGCAAACCACGCACCAACACACGACGCCGCGCGACCCCACCCGCGCGGCGTCGTTCGTTTTATACGTCATCGCTTGCGATGATTCAGTTCCCTCCTCCGGCTCTGCGGGGGAGGGTCAGGGTGGGGGCGCCTTTCGGCGTTTGCGACTCCGTTCCACGCGGCGCACGTCTCGACGTCGCTCGACAACTCCAAGCGCCCCGGCTCGCTCGGCACACGCCTGTTCAAGCCGCGCGTACACACCCTCAATGTTCTCAATCACATCAATGGTTCGGAAGCAAAGCGTGACAATGTCTTGGTTAACCAGACAATTATCTCTTACCTCGTCGCGCTCCTGACGCTGCCGGTGATGTGTGCCATCAACTTCCACTGCTAGTCGAAGGGCCGGACAGTAGAAGTCAAGCACGTAAGGCCCCACAGGAAACTGCCGGCGAAACCGCCATCCCAGCGCCCGTCGGCGGATAACACTCCAGAGTCGGCGCTCGCTGTTGGACAGGTTCTCCCGCAGAGCGCGAGCACGCCGCGTTGCACCGGATGCAGTGTTGCGCGTTCCCATCCGGAGATCGTAGAACAGACGCGCACACCGGTCGGAAGCACCCCCACCCCTTCCCCTCCCCCGCGAAGCCGGAGGAGGGAGATCGACGGCGGCGTCGTTCGTTTTTTGCAATCAACTAGCCGCGCCCGTAAGGAAGCGGGTTTCGCGGCAACCGCACGAGACTCACCCAAGCGCGCATCCACCCCCAAAACGAGCCCGAAGTGTAAACGAGGAATGCCACTCCCCCACGTCACGATAAGATCGGGTAATGCACCACCGCCTGCGAACCACCATCAAGTGGACAAGCACAACTCTGACCGTGCTGCTGCTCGCAGTCTGGATCGGCAGCGCGTGGTTATCCATTGAATTCTCGCCGCGGCCAACAATCGGTGTGCACTTCTCCGCTGGACAAGTCACCCTGCGAATCTCTGAATACGACCCGCCCAGCGCCGCGTCCGGCGACCGAGACCTCGTAGCTGTTCGACGTCATTCATTCATGTTTCGATGGTGGTTCAGTCGCAGCCAGGTCATCGTCGGCCGCATGTGGAGCGTGCAGACAACGGAATTCGACGTTCCACTCTGGCTGGTCTTACTGATTCCATTGCTGCCCACGTCCCTTTCGTGCTTCCACCACCGCCGCCACACACCCGGCCACTGCCCCGCCTGCAACTACAACCTCCACGCCAACACCACGGGCGTCTGCCCCGAGTGCGGCGCATGGATGAGTGAGCAAGTATGAATGGACGAACATTCAACTTCTGGCCGGCTTCATGGCTGACGCTCTTCATCTGGACACTCGTACTGCTCCTCTTGACAAACGTCGGCTGGGCGTGCTGGCTGGCCTATCGCATGGATTTCTGGGCCGACTTCCAAGCCGAGAAGTTTGAGAAAACGGGTCGCACGACGTACGAGAATGGCTGCGAGCGGACGGTTTCAATCTGTGCGTCTCCCACGATCGCCATGTACTTCATTTACGACGAAGATCCGAACAACATCATCTATCACCTCGACTTGGCCCGACGGATCGACGGCCACCACCGCTCCCGAGGCTGGAAGCGTCGCTTCGAGGCTGGCACCTCTCCACGATCCAGGACACATGGGGCACCCAGCCGATGAACATGCAGTTTGGCCTGCTTTCCATCGTCGGATGGCCGACGGGACTGCTCTGGTGCGCTCTGGACGTAGGCCCAGAAACGACCGTCCGTGCAACGACCGGAATCGACACGGGCATGAGTATCTCGCGCATGAACACCCCCCGGGTCCTGCCATTCCGCCCGATCTGGTCCGGGCAGGCGGCGTACGCAGGATTCTGGTTTGTCGTCGTCTTCCTCTCTCGTGGGCCAGTTGGCGCACTGTGGCGCAGAGCGCGACGAGCTCGTGGCAAGTGCGGCTACTGTGGCTACGACCTCCGAGCCAACACCACCGGTATCTGTCCCGAGTGCGGCCATGACTGAATGTCAGGATGATGAACGCCAAGCCGCGATGATCGCTCGGTGGATCTGCATCACCTACTGGACCGTCATTGTCGCACCAGTCGCCGCGTTTCTGGGTCTGTTTCCACTGGGACTGATCATCTTTCTTCTCGCCCCAGGCTACCTGTTCAACGAAGGACCTCCCGACTGGCTCGGCGCGGTCTACTTCGTCGTCTGGATTGGCGGCGCCTTCCTGCTCGCGTGCCGCGGCCACTTCCCCGGCACTGCCATTTTCAAACCGGGCCGCTGCGCCAAGTGCGATTACGACCTGCGCGGTAATACCAGCGGCGTCTGCCCCGAGTGTGGCGAGCATGTGTAGGTCGGGACCGCTGCTCTGCTCGCCGAGAGCCATGTCGAACGGAGCGCGGCCCGGCGGTTCAAGGAGTGTTGCAGATTCGACGTGCGCCGCGCGCCAATCGTGCAACCCGCCGGGCCTTGTCCCGACCTTGTATCTTTCCTGTGTGGTTTGATTCGAGTATGACTGTGCCAGTGACACCGACGCCCCGCCGCGCGGCGGGGCGTCGGTGGCCGGTCGGCAGATCGTCCCGACCTCGGTCTTTCAAGGCCGTTCTGTAGCGTGATCGCCGACCGGTTCTTTCGCATCAACCCGAACAGTCGACAGAGCTCCGCTCGAATCGGAAGCTCGCATCACAAGGAAGAGTCAACGCGATGAGTCAATCCTCTAATCCTATCTTCGTTGGCATCGATGTCGCCAAGTACTTCTTCGATCTCGCGTCCTCCGACGCCCGCCGCGTTCATCGATTCACCTTCGATGACCAAGGCCTGAGTCGCGCCGTCGAGCACCTCCGTCAGGTCGCCCCCACATGCGTGCTTATGGAAGCCACCGGCCGCCTCGAACGCCCCCTGGCACGCCACCTCAGCGACGCCGGCTTTGACGCCGCCATCGTCAACCCGCGCCAGGTCCGAGACCACGCGAGGGCCCGCGGCGTCCTGGCCAAGACCGACGCCATCGACGCACGCATGATTGCGTCCTTTGCCCATTCCATCGAGACGCGCCCTTGGCAGTCGCCCTCGAAAGATGCGGAAAAACTCACGGCTCTTGTGACCCGACGCCGCCAGCTCATCGACCTCCGCATCGCCGAGACCAATCGCCTTGAACGCGTCGAGGACGACGAAGCGCTCGATTCGATTCATCAGGTGCTTGACGGCGTCATCGCACAGATCAAGAGCATCGAGAAGCGTATCGCGCACCTGCTCAAGTCCACGCCCGGCATCCAGGATCGCGCCGCCATTCTGCAGTCGGTTCCCGGCATCGGCCCCACCACCTCGGCTGTCCTCGTCGCCGAGTTGCCTGAACTGGGGACGCTCAACCGCCAGCAGATCGCCAAACTCGTCGGCGTGGCGCCCGTCAACCGCGACACCGGCCTGTTCCGCGGCAAACGAACCATTGGCGGCGGACGCAAGCACGTCCGCAACGCGCTCTACATGGCCGCGCTCGTCGCCGCTTATCGCAATCCGGTGTTCAAGGCGCTCTATCAGCGGCTCCTCGCATTGGGAAAGCCCAAGAAGCCCGCCCTCATCGCCGTCACCCGCAAACTCCTCACCACCATCAACGTCATGATCCGAAATAACCAGCCATGGAATCCTTCAACAAACACTTGACTTCAAAGACAGTCGCTACGCCCCGATCCAACCGCTCTACTCTGCGTCCTCGGCGATCTCTGTGGTAACTTCTCTTTCTTCTACCGTTCCACCTAATCCCGCGCCTCTCTTCGTGATTTCTCCGTGTTCTCCGTGACTTCGTGGTGAATGTCTTCCGCCTTCCGCACAAACGCGCACCACTTCAATCGCGTCCCGTGCGCGGACTTTTTGAAAACGCGAAAAAGTTGACCAAAACTCCAAATCACCCCCCTCAGAAAAATGAAAATCGACGAAAGTCCCGATTTTCTCCCGCACAGAGGCGCTCATTTACACAGAAGCGCTCAGCAGCGCGCGCCCGCGCTCAAAAATCGCGCACAGGAGCGCTCCGGCGCGCATGAAAAGTTCCCAACATGGTGCATCTCCGTGTTGGCACGCATTTTGCGTTGCACATTTTTCAGAATCGCGCCTGGCGCTGCGCCGCCCACGAAAAAACTTGTCCGTCTCCGCGCGACTCGATCTTCCCCACCGCCGGTTCTACCTCGCCAGCCGCCCCCGCCGCGCACACCACCGCACCATCACCGCGCTTGGGTAGAGGCGTATTCACACGCGCCGCGTCAGAGACTGACTCGTGTTCCACCCACTGCTTCATCTTCATCCTGATTGCCTACGTCGCCGCGGCATGCATGACCTCGCGGACCGTCGTCAGTCCTTCGCGGGCCTTGGCCATGCCGTCTTCGATGAGCCGGATGAGCAGATCATCCTTCTTGGCCCGTTCAGTGATGCGGGCCGCGTTCTCGTGGGCCATGATCATCTCGCGGATGGCGTTGCTCATGCTGAAGAGTTCGAAGATGCCCACCCGGCCGCGGTATCCGGTCCCGCGACACTCGCGGCAACCGCCCGGCTCGCACCACGTCGCCCCAGCCGTGCTCACGCCTTCGGGCAGCGGGGCCTCTGGCGTATCGACCGGCCGCTTGCAGTCCTTGCACAGCCGCCGCACGAGCCGCTGGGCCAGCACGCCCTCGAGCGAACTGGCCACGAGATACGGCTCCACGCCCATGTCCAGCAGTCGCGTCGTCGCGCTGGGCGCGTCGTTCGTATGCAAAGTCGAGAACACGAGGTGGCCAGTGAGCGACGCCTGGATCGCCGCGTCGGCCGTTTCCTTGTCGCGGATTTCGCCGACCATGATCACATCCGGATCGTGTCGCAGGATTGCCCGCAACCCCGCGGCGAACGTCAGGCCGATCTTGTGATTCACCGGGATCTGGTTCACACCGCCAAGGTTGTATTCAACAGGGTCCTCAACCGTGACCGCCTTGATCTCACCCGACACAATGCGATTGAGCGAAGCATACAGCGTCGTCGACTTACCCGACCCCGTCGGACCGGTGACGAGCAGAATGCCATGCGGCCGGGCGATGAGATGATCCCAGCCCGTGAGCACCTGCTCAGTCATGCCCAGCAGATCGAGGCCGAAGCGGATCGACGTCTTATCCAGGATGCGCAGCACGACGCCTTCGCCGAAGATCATCGGAATGATCGACACGCGCAGGTCATACTCATTCCCCTTGTGGCGCAGGTTGATGCGGCCGTCCTGCGGCTTGCGCTTCTCGGCGATGTTCAGATTCGCCATGATCTTCACGCGACTGATGATCGCGTTGCGAAAGCGCCTGATCGACGCCGACATCGACGGCTTGTAGAGCACGCCGTCCACGCGGTAGCGAATGTCGAGGCTGCCCTCGTAGGGTTCGATGTGAATGTCCGTCGCCCGCTCGGAGATCGCCTCGATGAGCAGGTCGTTGACGAGTTTGATCACCGACGCCTGCTGCGCCTGCTCGAGTTCGTTCTTGGTCTCTTCGTCCGCCGCCGCCAAACTCGCTTGTTCGTCGAGATTGAATTCAGCCGCCGAGTTCAACGCATCAAGCGTGTCGCCCGCGACGCCGTAGTGCTCGCGGATGAAGCGATGCAGGTCTTCCTCATCGGCCAGAACGAGTTCGATCGATGTGCCGGTGAGCAGTCGCAGCTCGTCGAAGGCCGAAAGCTCGAAGGGATCGGACGTGGCGACGCGGAGGGTGCCGTTGGAGCGGCTGATGGGCACGCAGTTCTGCTTGTAGACGAGTTGGGCCGGCAGCATTTCGAGAATGTCCGTCTCCGGCTCGATCTCGGTGAGATCGACGATGGGCATGTCAAACTGGTCACCGATCGCCTTGAGTACGTCACCCTGCCGGCAGTAGCCCAGCCGGACGAGGGTGCGGTCCAGCCGCTCACCCGTCTGCTTCTGCAGCGTCAGGGCTTCATCCAGTTGCTCGCGGGTGATGACCCCCCGCTCGACCAGTATGCTGCCGATTCCCATGTTCTACATTGTACCGCTCTGCCGCCGTTGCGCGGCAACGAACGTAGCGGACGCCGGATTCACCGCGGAGTTGACTGTCAAACCGAGCCTCGCACGCAGCGTGGCGGCCCCAATCTCCGAAGAACACGCCGCCCAGTCATCTGCCAGCTAGTACGCGAAGGGATGGTTCACCCAACCGAACTTGTCGAAGCTCGACTTGTGCAGACCGCTGTAGTTCTTGCCTGGTGTCGTCTCAACCCAAAGGAGGATGGCCTTAAGATCGCCCGGCTCTTCGAGGTCGTCATTGGGGCCCTTGGGGCTCTTGAACTGCCCGCCGGAGCCGTCAAGGAACGCAAGATTGCATGTGCCGTCATGCCGGTTGGAGAATTGGTCGTACCACGCCCACGTACCGTCGGGAATCGAGTTGTTGTACCAGACCTCGTCTTCTTCGATGAGAATCGGCATGGCTTGGAACGCCTTGAGATTACGACCCGGTTGCATCGGATCCGCGGGATACAGAGTTCGCCACTGCAGGTCCACACGCGCCCCCGCCATGCCGGCAACGAACGTGTAGTCATACTCCTTGTTTGCCTGGCGCTTGGCCTTCGGGCACTCGACCGCGCTGGCGGCGTTGCTCACATACGGGTAGATACGACCATACGGAAAGGCCTTTTCATTCGGCCGATGTCGATTGGCGTACCCCGACCAGTCCAGATTGTCGCGCGGGCCATGGTCGGTGCAACCGGGAATGACGCCGAAGTCGTTGCCATAGTTCAGAAACGCGAGGGCTAGTTGGCGCTGGTTCGAAAGGCAACCGACCTGCTTGGCTCGCTCGCGGGCATGGCTCAATGCGGGAAGCAGCAGTCCGATGAGCAGCGCGATGATTGAAATCACCACGAGCAATTCGATGAGGGTGAACGCCCGGATCAAGCCGGAATTCCGCCGAGTGCGGGGATTCACGAGGGAGCGTACTGCCATGGTCAACCTCCTTGGAGCCGCGCGACACTCGGAGCCTGAGCCGCGAAGCGGTCATAGAGCATGCGGATGTTATTCTACGCAATTCGTTCAGGGTCTAGTGCGGGGTTTTTGGCCGCCTCACGACAAATCGGGTCAGATTGCCTCCGTCGCTCATCGGGAGTGCTCTCGCATGCGACGCAGGTGAGCGAACCGCGGCTGGGAGCTGACGATGAACCCTTTCCGATGGCATCTGTTTGGCGAATTTTCACCCGATTCTCAGGAAAGGGGTTGCGTGGAGCGGCAAACGCTGGTCTAATAGAAGATACGCGGGGAGAGTCGATGCTGCAACGCGATATGTGCCTGCGCTGTATTTCCATCGGTCTCCGTTCGAAACCGATCACTGTTTTCCCGAAGGAGTGTGGAAATGAAAGTCAAGAGAACGAATCAGTCCATCGCAGTTGTCCTCGGCGTCGCGTGCATGGCGGCCAGCGCCGGGGCCCAGATCGATAACAGTGTCTGGCCTCAATTCAGAGCCAACAACAACAAGACTGGAGCGGTCGAAGCACCGGGTCCGGCCGTTGAACACGCCTGGACAAATGAGAACGTGGGCATTCCCGCGCCCGGAGGCATCAGCGTCGCGGCCAATGGCGACATCTACTACAAGAGCATGGACGACGACGGCTGCTATGTCTTCCGCCTCGATCCGGCTGACGGTCACATCATCCAACAAAGCGTGAATCTCGGCGGGGCGATCGGCAGCTACTCCGGAGTCGCCGTGGGTGTGAACCGTCTGTACACCACGCTCTACACGTCTGAAGGCAACACGTCAATCGTCGTGCTTGACAAGACCACGCTTGCTGTGACGGCGACGATTACCAATGCGGCCTTCCTCGGCCTGCGCGGGACGCCGCTGATCGGCACGGCGCTCAACAACGCCGGCCATCGGAACCTGTACGTCGTTGACCGCAACGCGATCAAGTTGCATGCCGTCGATTCAGTAACCGGTACGCTTATGTGGTCACACGACCTTCCCGCCTCGACTCCATTCGGCGGAGTGGGACCCATGTGGGAAGACGGCAACGGCAAGCAGGTCATCGCCCACTTCGGCAACGCGACCTTCTTCGGCGGCAGTGCCATTCGTGATAACGGCGACAACACTTCAACTGAACTGTGGAACGCCGGACCTGACAGTTTCAACTGGTGGGGCAGCGGCGCGATGAGCGCTGACGGCAACCGCATCTACGTTACGACTTTCAACGACAACGATGTTCCGCCGCTCTGGGCCATCAATAAGAACGACGGCACCGTCGCCTGGAGCGTGCCCGGGCATCGCGGCGATCCCAACACGGAAATGAACTTCTTCGGACGTCCCTCCGTGGTCGGCAACCGCATCTACTGCGGCGGCGCCAACGGAGTCGTCGCCTGCTATCGCGATGATGTCACGAGCGCCACGCTGCTCTGGCAGTATCGCGACCTGATGGATGAGCACACCGCGATCTCGGCCGTCAAGGCGCCGGACAACACGGTCTATGTCTACACCATGAAGCAGGGTAACAGCTTCACGCCCGAGCACGGCGAGCTGATCGTGCTGCGCGATGACGGCAATGCATACACACTCCTGCTGCAGACCGATCTCAATGGAACCATGCTGCGCTCGAATTACTCACTGAGTTCGTGCACGGTTGATGGCGACGGCGGCCTGTACATCGGTGGTGGCAATCCTGGCGATGCGGGTGTCGGTCCGGCGGCCGTGTACAAGTTTGCGCCTGCGGGCGGCGGCGGGTACCGGCTGACGATCACCGGGCCGTGCCCGGGGCGTGTCGCGATCGGATGGAGCGGCGCTACGCCTCGTGGTCAGCAGGGCATTCTCTTCGCTCGCGGTACGGGCCAGCAGACGATCCCGCCGGGCAATCCCTGCGCCGGAACTCGACTGGGCCTCAATGCCAACGGTCTGATGCTCGTGACCCCACCCGGGTTCTTCAGCACCGGCACCAACGGCAGCGGCTCGATCAACGGCCAGGCGCCTCCTGGAGCGTGCGGCGGCTACCTGCAACTCATTCAGGGCGGGTCTTGCGCCCTGAGCAATGTCGCGCAACTGCAGTAGCGTGCAGTAGTCGACGGCATGACATCACGGGCGGCGGCCGGAAACGGTCGCCGTCTGCTTTTTTGTGCTGTCGGCGGAGGTTCTATTTCTCTCCAACTGCCGCGAGTACTTCGCCGACGGCTTCGGGGAGTGGACGAGTCATCAGGTTGAGGCCACCATCTGCGTCAACGGTGAGTTCGTAGAGGACGCCTGGTTTCATCGGCTTGTATACCGCTTCACCCTGGGCGACGCGCACGCCGTACTCGGTTGCGAGGACCGGATCGTTGCACAGATCCCAGAATCGCTCCCACAGCTTCTTCTCAAAGTCGAGCGGCCGCTCCGGCCCGGCATAGGCAGCAGGAACCTCACCGACCGCGTCAATGGGCAGGCCGTCTTTGGGCGCCAGCAGGTCGGAGTAGACGCGGCGAAGAAGGACGACCGTCTGACCGCGCATGGGATGGGCTGTCGCGACGGCGTCATGGTCGAACTTGACCACCAGACCGTCGAAGAAAGCGATATGGCCGGGGATGGTGAAGCAGTGTCGAGCGACGGGCTCTTCGTCGGCGCCGAGTTCGACCATGAGAAGCGTGGTCTCGGTGGGCAGGCCCGCGGGGCCGGTTTTCTGGTGGGTCACCACGATCTGGGCGAGTCGCCGGCTGCGGGTGAGGCGGTCGATCATGCCTTCGAGTACCTGCTGACGCCGCGCGGCCTCGACGAGCGATTGCTCGAGTTCCTGCTCGCGGCCGGAAATCACCTGCCGGTAGTGCCAGTAGGCCCCTCCCAGCCCCGATGCCAGCACGAGCAGGGCCAGGATCAGGAGGGTGAGCGGAAGGCTCGCAAGTGTAGAGAGACGCGGCATCTTGCCCAATCTTATCGGCACAGTTGCAGCCCCGTCCGCAGGCAAGTCGATACCTCTTTCAATGCGGGTGCCTTCGCTTCGATGTCGATTTGCTGCTTCCGTGGCCAGCCTGATGCTAACGGCCATGGTCGGCGTCGTATTGGCCCAGCAGCCGCGAGTCGATCCCGCCGTGCCGCCAGCGCCGGTCGATCTCATCGGTGATCTCACCTCGCGCGTCGTTCAGGCGTTTGACTTTGACGAGCCGACCAATGCCGACCCGGTCCCACTGTACTGGGTTCGTATCGCCGATCCGGGATTTCCGCGATGGAATGACGCGGCGTTCTACCCGGAACGCCCGAATCCCGACGATCCGAATCGCTGTGTCCGGGTTCCAACGATCGGCGGGAATGCCGGCTTGCGACTGGTGGCGGGCGTGGTGCCGGTGATCCCGGAGATCGATTACCACCTGCGCGTGAACGTCCGGACCGAAGGGCTGCGACGATCGAGAGCCCGAGTGCTTGCGTATTTCGTGGATGAAGATGGACATCGCATCGAAGCGTCGATGGCTGAGTCGTCCCTGCTGGACACGAATGGCGCCTGGCGCGATGCCCAGGTCATCCTTCACGGCATTGCCCCCGGAACGGTCTTGCGGAACAAGGACGGCAGACAGGTCGGCTTGCCCGCCTGGTTGCAGGTTGAGTTGCTCGTTGAACAGCGAGCCACCTGGAACACCGATCCGACGACGCGTCCGCGCGTGCTGCTCGAGGACGTGGTCGGCGCGGCAGCGTACTTCGACAACCTTACGATCTGGCGCGTGCCGCGCATCGAACTTGCATCCACGGCCCCCAACAACCTTTTTGTGCAACCGGCCGTTCCGACGCTTTACGTCCGGGCTCAGGACGTGGCGTCCGCATCGCTTCTCACGATGGTTCGAACATACGACCACCGTGGCAACCTCGTCGATGAACGCGAACTGCGCATCTCAAATGACTGGCAGCCTTCGCTGTACCGCCCGGCATTGCCGGGCATGGGTTGGTATCGATCGATCGCCAATGTCAGCGAGAAGGGCACCGAGATTTCGCGCACCTGGCTCGATTTCGCCTGGATGCCCGAGGCCGCAAGCGAGTCGAAACTGCCTCTGCACTTTGCGGGGTTCGGCGTCGTCGGCGATGACCTGCCGCTCGAGCAGTGGTCCACGGTGCCTGATCTTCTCGCCGTACTCGGTTGCGACTCCATCTCGCTTCCCATGTGGGGGCCGGACTTTACTCGGAGCCAAATGCACGCGCATCGGTCGGCTGTGAGCCCGATTGTGACGCGACTCAATGACGAGTCGCGCGCGGTGAGTTTCGTCATAACGGCGTTGCCCGATGAACTGGCGACACAGGAGCATGCCAACCCGTCCCTGATCTACGAGACATTCGGGCGCGGCACGGACGAGGTCTGGCGCTACCTGGAAGATTTTCTCATCTCGTTTGGGCAGGTTGTCAACCGCTGGCAGTTTGGCCCGACGGACAGCCTCGGCGCTGGCCGCGTGGACAACAGCCCCGAACGTCTTGATGCGATTCTGCGCCGCTTGTTTGCACTCGTGCCAGCGCCGCAACTGGTTGTTCCCTGGTCGGCCGAACAGCTACAGGCCGCAGCACTCATCAATGCGAACGCGGATGCCTCGCTGGCTGCACTTCCAGCCGGCGGGGAGCATTCGCTGAGCATTCCAGTCGTTCACTTTGCCACCATTCTTCCCAATGAGGTTCTGCCAGAGACGATCGGATCCTATCTTGCGCCGTGGAAAGAGAGCCTGCTCTCCAGCACCGTGGTCATCGAATCGGCGGATCCGGAAGCGTTCGGAGTCGAGCACGAAGTCAACGACCTCGTACGACGAACCGTGCTCGCCTGGGAAGCCGGTGCGACTTCCGTTGCGATCCGACGTCCGTGGCATGTCGAAGATCACCAGCCCGACAAGCCCATGCCTGATGCGACGTTTCCCGCATGGCGCACGCTTGCGGCCCACCTCAGCGGTCGGATGGAGCACGCGCGCCTCGATCTGGGCAACGACGTGACCGCGGTGGTGTTTCGGGACAATCAGGGCAACGGCACGATTGCCGTCTGGCACGATTCGCCCGATGCGGACGTTGTGCGGGCATCGATCTTTCTGGGCAATCATGCCGTGAGCCTGAGCGATGCGTTCGGCAACGCGGAGCAAGTGCCGGTGACGAACGGCGTGCACGAAATCCGGATCACGCGCGAGCCGCAGTTCATCGATGATGCAGTGATCAATCTCGCACTGCTGCGCTCGGGTTTTCGCGTAACGCCGCGATGGATCGAAGGTGCGGCTGCGGTGCATATGCACGAGATGATCCTGACCAACCCGTGGAAGACAAGCATCGCCGGCACGCTTCGCATCATCGAGCCCGCCGACTGGGACATCCGCCAGCGCGTCCGGCACTTCTCGATCGGCGCCGGCGAAGAACTTCACATGCCGCTCATCTTCACTTATCCGGCGTACGAGACTGGTGGGCCAAAGCGCATTGTGGTGGACATCGCGTTGCAGAACATCTCCACAAACGCCGTTCGAATGGAATCGATTGTCGAACTTGGGTTCCAGAAGGTCACACTGGTGCCGCACTACGAGTATGCGCTCAATCCGGAGGGTCGGGAAGAGCTGGTCATCACGCTGGAGATCTCGAACAACTCTGATCAGCCCGTGTGGCTGTCGGCGATGGTCCTGGCGGAAGGCTACGGCCGTCTCGAACTTGATGTGGCTCAACTCCAGCCCGGCGAGACGACGGTTCGCGTCTTCCGTCTGCCCGATCCGTCGACACGGCTGTTGAATACGCAGATGCGAGTCGGCTTGCGCGAGCGCGGCGGGCCGGGGCGGTTTAATCTGCTTTTGAACGCGACGCGGTGAAGAAAACGAGTCCGGTCTACGCTGCGCGACGAATCAGCGTTGCTTACGATGCGATGGCGATCAATTCGCGCAGGTATTCGCGAATCCCTTCGTGACCGCGATTGAGATTCACGCCAAGCGATCGCACAGCGTCTTTCGTGAAGGTGTTCCTGGGCTCACTCGGACTAGAAGTATCGACCTCGACCTGGACACCGAGCAGATCGGCGGCAATCAATGCCCAGTCGGCCCACCGGGCGTAGCAGTCCACGAGGTTGTATGCCTTGCCAGCGGCATCGGGATTGCCCACGCACGCCACCGTCGCAGCGGAAACATCATCGACGTGGACGAACTTGCCGCCGCCGGCTTTGTCAACCGATTGGCCTTTGCGGAGTTTGCGTAGCATGCCAATGCCGTAGGTGCGTTCGAGGTTGGGATCGAGGCCGTAGACGCCGCATGGCCGAATGGCGGAGGTGTGCTGTCCCTGGCTGAAGTGGGCGGTCCAGAGATGCGGCTCAACTGCTGCTTTGTACGCACCGTACCACGATGCCGGCCGCAACGGATGGTCTTCATCAATCACGCCTCGCCAGCGAGACCGCATGTCGTGATGCACGGCGATCGTGCTGATGAAGATGAACTGCCGTGGGTTGCTCATCTGGAGGAAACGAATTGAGCCAAGCAGGTTGCGATTGAGATGGGATTTGAGGTCGTTGCTTTTCAGGGGCGCCCAGTCGACGCCGCAGTGGATCACGCAGTCGGAGTCTTCCAACAACTCGGGCCAAATGGATTCGTCTGCGAGATCGCCGACCACGAAATGATCAACCATCGATTCGATATGATCGCGCCTACTCGTAGAGCGGACGAGCGCTGTGGTCGAGTGGCCGCTTTGTTTGAGATCGCGAGCGATGGCGGCGCCGATAAATCCCGAGGCGCCGGTGAGGGTAACATGCATGATGATCCTTCTCCTTCTGCGCCCACGATGGACGTTTCTATTGCGGACGACTCATGGAGTGTCGTTGAGATCAGTTCATTCCCCGCTGATGGGGAGCATATCCGCAGCCTCACCGCGACCATACTTCTTGATGCGCGGCAACAGCAGATCCATGACGAGGATCTTGATGCACGCCGCCGCGGGAATGGCAAGCAGCATTCCGTAGACACCACCGACGGCCCCGCCGGCCAGCACGGCCACGAGAATCGACACGGGGCCAAGATTGGTGGCTTTGCCGGCGATCATCGGCGTCAGGCCGTAACCCTCGAGCAATTGCACGATGGTAAAGACGACTGCGGGCCAGAGGACGATCCCCCACCACGCCATGCGGGCATCGGGCGGCAAATCGCCCTGCCCAAGCCACAAGAGACCGATCGCCAGCGGGAGTCCAACGCCACCGAGATACGGCACGATGCTGAACACGCCAGTCAGTATTCCAAGCAACAACCAGTACGGCACGCCGCACATCCACCAGCCTACCGCAAACATCACGCCCATGATGGCGCAAATGACGATGCGGCCGCGGACGAATCCACTGACCGCCGCATCCATCTTCTTGAGCATGTCGTAGATGCCCCTGGAGTGCTCCACCGGGAACACTTCGACGACCATGTCGCGCAGATGCGGCCAACCGGTGGAGAAGGCGAAGAAGTAGAATGGGATCAGGAAGAGGGTAAACGCGAAGTACACCGTCGAACTGACGAACTGCAGAATGACGCTCAGCGCATCTCCGGTGGTGCGGACGGTGGCCTGGAAGATCGTGCCGAGATTCGCACGGAGCCACGATCGGATTTCACCGGCAATCTCAGTGGCGTCAACGGCGCTGGCGGACTCGGAACGGCCGTGGGGCGTCGAGTCGTTCTCGGTCGTGGTGTCGTCGTCGGCAGGCGTGACGGCCTCGCCAGCCGGAGCGGTGTGTGCAACACTCTCATCGCCGATGAGACTGTGTAATCCCTGGAGCAGGGATTCGCCGATCGGCGCCGGCAGGTGTTCATCAATAAGTTGAATGGCCCCGCCCGCACGTTCGGGCAGCGAACGAACAAGATCGACAGTTTGCACCAGCGACAAGGCGATGCCGAGTACCGCCACGGCAAAGAGCAAGCCCACTGCGGCCACTAGGCTGCCCGCCACGGTGGTGCGGGAGACGCCGTACTTTCGCGTCGCCCAGACGACGACCGGTTCAAAGAGATAGGCCAAGGCGAGGGCGATCAGCAGTGGCACTGTCACGCTGCGCAGCCAGTACCCGCAGAGTACGAGGAAGACGACGGCCGCGAGTACCGCGACGTCGCGTACGGCCTGGATCTGCCACAGGTGCAGGTGGCGCAGATCATTCGGCCGCTGTTCCGAGTTGGATTCGCCGCCGTTTTTCTTGCTCATGGTCAGTGCAGGATACCGACCCGACCGGCGGCGACAAGTCCCCCGCGATCGCGTCACGGACACGCCAAGGCATCAATTGGGATCGGAATGCTCAGTTGCGCATGAGCGAATCGAGGATTTGCTGCTGATCGAATGCTTCGTCGAACGAATAGACGGCGGCGAAGTCCTCGATGCGATCTTCATCGCTGCAGGAGAGTTGGCCGGTTTCGATCAGGTTGTAGACGATGCGGCCAAAGTCATCGGTGCGATGAATGTTCCAGTGTTCGAGTACGGAACGGGCGAGCAGGCCATACTTGGTGATGGCGTAGTCGCGCAAGCCGTGACAGAGTTGCTGTCCACTAATGTGACGCTTGCCAGGATCAACCTTCTCCGGATCGCCGTGCACTTTGCCGACGGTGAATCCGAGCGCTTCCTGTACGAAGACGTAGGCGCCGCGCGGGTACGGATTGACGACCGGCATGGGCTTGGTCTGTTCCAGTTGCTGTTGTTCCTGAGTCACGTGGCTGCTCCAACGAATCCATGCCGGCCCGCGCGAGCCCGACGTTGCGATTATAGTCGCATTCTACTGGGGTGTACCGCCCCGGGGTCGCTCGGTCTTCGCGACTACAATCGGGCCACCGCCACTCCACGCACCCAGCGCCCCCGGTCTCGCAATTTGCAACCGGGACACCAGGATGTCTCAGATTCCCAGCGAGAGCACGACGAATCCGAACGACGAGGCCAGGCGAGTTTCATTCGCCGAGGCGTTGCGGGTCTGGGTGTATATCGGACTCAACAGTTTCGGTGGCCCCGCAGGGCAGATCGCCGTGATGCATCGCGTCCTCGTTGAGCAGAAGCGTTGGGTGAGCGAGCACCGGTTTCTCCACGCTCTGAATTACTGCATGCTGCTGCCGGGCCCCGAGGCGACGCAGCTGGCGACGTACGTCGGCTGGCTGCTGCACCGGACTCCCGGGGGTGTCGCCGCCGGGGTGCTCTTTATCCTTCCGGGGTTCGTATCAATCCTGACATTGAGCCTGATCTATGCGACCTGGCGCGATGTGCCGGTGGTGGAGGCCGTGTTCCATGGACTTGGTGCGGCGGTGCTCGCAGTCGTGGTTGAAGCGGTCATTCGAATTGGCAAACGAGCACTGCGCAATCGATGGATGGCGCTGATCGCCGTCGCTGCGTTTGTTTCCATTTTCTTTCTTGAGATACCGTTTCCGGCGATCGTGGCTGGAGCGGCAGTGATCGGCTTTGCAGGCGGGCACTTTGCCCCCCTGCTCTTTGGCGCTGGTGGTGATCAACACAAAGATGATCGTCTCACGGCACTGGACCTGCACGACTCCGAGCACGCCACGCCGTCTACCAGAGGCGCGTTGCGAACACTGGGCGTCTGTCTCGCGCTCTGGTTCGGTCCACTCCTCGTTCTGGCACTGGTGCTTGGTCCCGATGACCTGTACACGCGGATTGGATTGTTCTTCAGCAAAGCCGCAGTCGTGACTTTCGGCGGCGCCTACGCCGTGCTCCCGTATGTTGCGCAGCAGGCTGTGGAGTTGTACGGCTGGCTCTCGGCCGAAGAGATGCTCCGAGGTCTTGGCCTGGCGGAGACCACTCCGGGTCCGCTGATCCAAGTCGTGCAGTTTGTCGGGTTCATGGCGGCGTTCAATCATCCGGGGACGCTTCCACCGCTGCTCGCCGGCACGCTGGCGGCGGTGCTGACGGCGTGGGTGACATTCGTGCCTTGTTTTCTGTGGATTTTCCTTGGCGCCCCGTATGTTGAGGCGGCGCGCGCCAACAAACGGCTTGCAGCGGCACTCTCCGGAGTCACGGCGGCGGTAGTCGGGGTCGTCCTCAACCTGGCGGTCTGGTTCGGGTTGCACGCACTGTTTGCCACGGTTGTGGTGCATCGCAGGTGGGGCGTGCGATTGCTGGTTCCCGAGTGGTCTCAGGTCGATTGGCCGGCGCTGGCGATAACCGCGGCCGCTTTTGCGGCGTTGTTCTGGTGGCGTCTGGGAATGATGCGCACCCTGGCCCTGGCCGGAGCAATCGCCCTGGTGCTGCATTTCGTTTTCAGTTGAACGACGCGCATTGGACGTTTGCAGTGCGCGGTGCGCCTAATCGAAGGTCGTTCGAACCACCGTACTGGGCGTGCAGGACGATTGCTCAACTGCCTGAAGGAAGACATTTCGGTTGCGCGCGGCACGGCTCACGAAGCGATTCAACGTCGCCTCGCCGTTGCCATTGGCCACCGCAGTTCCGGCGATGCTCGGCGACTGAACAAAGAGCGACAGGCCGGGGCAGCCGGGCACGGCCGTCGGCGCGCTGGACAATCCATAGACGAAGTAAACGGTTGTTCCGGGCGTCCCATTGGTCGTGACAAAGCTGTTCACTTCACCCGCGTTTCCGGGCGAGGGGGGCTGGAGAGTCAGGCTGCGATTCTGGATGGTGTGGACGAACATGTCCGTGTCGCCATTCTGCGTGGAGATGTAGTTCGGATAGGCAAAGTCGCCACCGAGGCCGAGTCCGTTGTAGTCGCCCAGGAACTGCTGACTGCGATTGAGCCCGTCATTGTTGCAGTTGTAGGAGTTGGGTGTGAGCCGGTATTCACTCCAGGTTTCACCGCCGTCAGCGCTCATGGCGTAGTAGGCGTCGAACATGCCGTTGGTCACGCCGTCATTCTGTACGGTGTTGCGCGAATCAGAGAAGACCATGTGAATTCTGCCGGCGCGATCAACCTCCAGCCAGGGGAAGAACTGATCGCCGGGCGGGCTGTTGTCCATGTTGATGACGCGCGGCGTCGTCCAGGTGGATCCTTTGTCGGTTGACCGGGTGAGGTACAGATCGACGTTGCGCTGACCGTTGACGATGTTGGTGGTGTCGAAGAAGACACAGTAGAGCGTGCCGTTGTTGGGATCGACGGCGAGAGAGTTCATGGGCGGAACGCGGAAGTTGCCGGGGAACCGCGAGCCATCCTGCGTGCCCCAGGTGTCCATGCGGGTGGCGATGCGAATGGCGGGATCGAACGTGTCACCGCCGTCGAAACTTCTCCTCAGCATGACGCCGGTGGCGAAGTCCCAGTAGGCGACGTACAGCTCCCCCTCGGGACCGACGCGAGGGAGGAATCCGATACCGGAGCCAAGAGCGCGGGGCGTGTTCCAGGTGTTGCCCATGTCCGAGGAGTAGATCACCCCCTGGTTGTAGGCGATGTAGACGCGGGTGCTGTTGGGGTTGCCGGGGATCGGACCAGCCGCCATCCAGCACTTATCCGCGCTGCTGGTGGCGCGAGCCATGACCGCCGGTTGAAAGGTGTTTTGTCCCGGGTTCTTGCGCGCCACGTAGAGACCACCATTGCCCGCAAAGGAGATGGCGCCGACCCACAGGGTGCCGGTCCGCGGGTCATAGCAGGTCATCGGATCGCCTTCGACGGTCGACTGGTTTTGAGCCGGCGGGCGAAGCAGGAAGTCGGTCCACGTCTGACCGAAGTCGTTTGAGACTGCGACGGACATGCGGATGATTTCGTTGGGATTGCTGTCGCGCCAGTCGTTGGCTGTGGCGACAATCTCGCCGGGCGCACCGTCGACAGACGCACACGACGTCTCGTTGGCGGCTTGCGTTCCACCGTTCGCATCGACGCGAACCTGGGGGCCAACCACCGGGGGATCGGCCAGCGTGCCGGCAGCGCAGACGAGCAATACCGCCAATCCGTTAAGCGATCCGATCACCGCGTTGTTTTGAGTGGAGTTCATGAGATCTTCTCCTCCGCCTTCGCTGGGTTCTGAACGAGGTGACGCATCAACTAGCGAGCCGGCTCGGCCATCTGTGCCGAAAGCAGCGGCAGGAACTGGGGCGGAACAACCGCACCCAACCGCTGCGCCGCGTGCACATGGAGCCAGGCTTGCTCATAACGGCTGGCGTAGTACAACTCGATGGCCAAACGACTGTGCGCCAGCGCGTGATTCGGATCGATCGAGACGACCTGCAACCACTGATCGACGGCCTCGGCGTTGCGTCCGGTCATCTGGAGAAGGGCGCCCAATTGGAAGCCTGCCTCGGTGAACGCAGGATCGAGATCCAGTGCCGTTCGAAACGCCGCCTCAGCATCCTTAGACTCGCCCTCAAACATGAGCGCGCGGCCGAGTTCGGTGTAGGATCTTGCATCTGCCGGGTCATGAATGACAGCGCGCGTGAATGCACCGATGGCGCTGATCACGTCGTTGCGCTGCATCAGCTCCTGCACGCCGGTTTGCCGTTCGACAGCCGCCAGCGATACATCGGGGCGAGGAACGACCAGAGTGGCCTGATCGGCGTCAAGGCGGACGCGGCCGGTCTCATACTCGAGACCGCGCATGGCCTCGTGCACCCGCTGCTCTTCGTAGCGATTGCCCGGGCTCGCCTCGCCCCGCTCCTGCTCGGGCGTCACGGCGGCCAACGCACCCGCACCTGATTCTGGCTCCATATTCGCGGAACGATCGACCTGCGAAGACTGGCATCCACCCACGAGGGTGATCGCCGCCGCCAGGGACATAATCGAGCACCGATTCAGGTTCATTTCACACCTCCGCGCCCGGAGTTCAGGCACCATGAATGTCGCGATCAATCACAAAACCTGGCACTGGCTCGGTTTATTCTGCACCACATCACGAGATTCCTGATCGCGGGTGGTGATCAGGCGACTTCGAGATAGGCAGCCAGCAGGTTGCGCGCGGCTTCCAGGTCGCCGCGATGGACCATCTCGGTCACCGTGTGGATGTACCTCGTGCCGACGGAAATGGTAATCGCCTTGGCTCCTGATCCCGCCTTTTGAAGCGCTGCGGTATCGGTGCCGCCGCGTCCAAGGATGGACCGCTGATGCGGGATCTTGCGCTTCTTCGCAATCTCCTCAAACTGGTTGACGAGCGCGTGGGTGGAGATGACTGAGCCATCCATGACGGTGATGGCCACGCCGTCGCCCTGCTTGGTCACGCGATCGTTCTCCGGAACTCCCGGCGTGTCGCAGCAGAGGGTTGTGTCGATGCCAATGCCGACATCAGGTTTGACGGTGTAGGCGCTGGTGACGGCGCCGCGCAGGCCGACCTCCTCCTGTACGGTGAAGACGCAGTGGATCTCACAGGCATGGTCAACACCCTTGGCCGAGGCTTTGCCTTTGCCCCTGCCTGCTACCTGTCGAACCGACTCGATGCCCAGCCAGCATGCCACGCGGTTGTCCATCGCCTTGCTCACAAGGGTGTCGCCAAGTTCGGCAAATGGTTCGTGCATGACGACCATGTCTCCGATGCGGACCTGGTTCCTGACATCGTCGGGCGACATCCCGAGATCGATGTAGAACTCAGTCACCTCGGGAATCTTCTTGCGATCTTCTGGCGAGGAGATGTGGATGGGTTTGCCGCCGGGGTTCATGACGCCGACAAGGTCGTTCTCTTCACTGCAGACCAGTACGCGGCGAGAGAAAAGGTTGCGGGCATCAAAGCCGCCGGCGGGGTTAAGCCAGAGGTATCCTTTGTCATCAATGTGGCGGACGTAAAAGCCGATTTCGTCCATGTGGCAGGCGAGCATGACGCGCAGCGGCGCCGCTCCCTTGACGGGCTTGCGCGTGGGCTTTCGCACGCAGATGAGCGAACCCATCGGATCGGTTCGCACTTCGTCAAACAGGCCCTTCACCTCGAGTTCGATCAGCGCCCGGACACGCTCTTCGCGTCCGGGGATTCCGGGGGTTTCGCACAACCTTTTCAGCAGGTCAACATTCATGGAGTTTCTCGCCGTTCAAGGACTTATGATCAAGCAGGAGCGATCGATTCGCACCTTCTGGGTTGACTAGCGTAACCCCGCAGCGTTCAGAGGCAAGACCAATCCAATGGCAGTCATCAGCCCACTTCACAATCTTCAGGAACAGGCGGAGGCCGAGTTCATGCGCTACGGCCGTCGCGATCCCGGATCTGCCGCGGATGTCGCAGCGGAGGGGATCGAAATCGTCTCCACTTATGGCGAGATCGAGGCGGAGTACGCGTCGCTTCGTCGATCTGCCGGGCTCATGGACGTTCCGCAGCGGGGTGTAATCCGCGTAGCCGGCGGTGATCGGGGTGATTTTCTCAATCGCATGCTCACCAATGAACTAAAGGGACTCGGCGCTGGGCAGGTTGTGGACGCGTTCTGGCTCAACCGTAAGGGCCGCATCGAAGCTGATCTCAGCGTTGTCGAGCTGGGGGATGAACTGCTGCTCATCGTGGACGCGACGCTCGCTCAGCGCACCGTGAAGTCGCTTGATGGGTTCATCTTCAGCGAAGACGTCACGCTTGAAAATGTGACAGGGAAGTTCCATTGCCTGAGCCTGCACGGACCGCGCGCAATCGAATTCCTGAGATCGACGATTGAAGAACCGCAGGCGGCGGCACTGACTGATCTCATGCCGGGCCGGACCATGCGGTGTTCGGCGCACGGCCATCCAATCGTGGTCCATCGACGAGATCACACCGGCGAAGTGGGGTTGCACCTGATCTGCCGGGTGGAGGACACGCTCGCCATCCATGAACAACTTCTCGAGGTGGGTTTGGGGCAGGGGCTTCGATCCATCGGCTGGCACGCATTCAACATCGCGCGCATTGAAGCCGGCTGCGCGATGCACCTCATCGACTTTGGTCTCGATTCGCTGCCGCATGAGACAGGAATCCTTAGGCAGCGCGTCTCGTTTACGAAGGGCTGCTATCTCGGGCAGGAAGTCGTTGCCCGGATGGAGAGCCTTGGGCACCCGTCCAAGGTGCTCGTCGGGCTGAAGATTGAAGGCGAACACATGCCCGTGACCGGCTCGCAGGTCTTCGACCCAGCGGACCAGATCGCTGAAGTCATCGGAGCCGTGACGAGTGCGGCCCCCAGCCCGATGCTGGGGCGCACGATCATTGCGTTTGCGATGGTGAAGCACTCCAAGACCGCAGTTGGCACCGAGGTCATTGTCAACGCCGAGGGACAGCGCGCCAAGGCGCTGGTCCACGACTTGAAATTCTGGCCTCGCGAGAAGTAGCCGAGACTCGTCGGATCCTCCTACTCGATCACGGTCTCCACGAGATTGGTGGCGCGCTGGAATTCGGCGGCCTGCAACCAGACTCTTCGACCGGTCGTTCCATCAGGTATGTGCCTGGAGAGGCTCACCGCGCCGTTTTCGTCCGCGAGGCGTGCGCCGAGGAAGACGGGCGCGTTGAGATCGAGCGTCACGTCAAGTTGCGAAACGTACGTGCTGCCCGACCCACGAATCGAGTAGAAGAAGACTACTTGCCCGTTGGGCGTGGCGCCGGTGACATCCAACGTTCCGCGCACACCCGACACGAGTCGCGAGGAGACGAGGATCATCGGCGGATTACCGACGTCGTAGCGGGCGATCCACGTGCGCCACTGACCGTTGAGCGTGAATTCATGATGCCCCCAGAATGAGCCGAGCGTCGCCGGATCATTCACCGTGGCGCTGTAATCGCCCCAGCGACCGGAGGTGTGCGCGGCGGTGCTCTCCTTGACGAACTGGGGCGGCTGGAATGTTCCGGGAGGATCGCTGAATTTGCGCACTGCCCGCGACATCGAGATGTATTCATCCGGCGAGGATCGCGCAAAGGTGATCGCAGCATTGCCTTGGGAATCGACACCGATGCTCGGGAAGAAGGTGTGGATCGTGCCGCCATAGTCGAGTTCGCCCCACTGGGCAATCTCGGGGTTGTTACCGCTCGTCGGCCAGCCGCGCATGTTGAACTCGTACCAGCGCACGCGTGCGCGGGAGGAGTTGACGTGATGCACGGCCCAGAGCGAATCGTTGATGGCCACGCAACTCCAGAAGCGGGGTTCGAAGAGGAACGGACGACTGCTTGAGCCGCGCTGCGGCGGTTGATTCGGATAGGTGTAGGCCGGAACCGTCAGCGTGTAGGTCACGCGGGTGTAGGAGCCGAATGGGTCGCGCGTGGCGTGGAAGATCACCGTGTTGTTGTTGGTGAGTTCGGTAGACTGGAGGATGTACTGGGCCGGGGCGTTGGCGTCGTGCATGACGGGAATGCCCATCGACTGCTGGCTGGCCCCCGTGATCAACTCGCTCCTGGCTACCGGCGTGCCGCCAGCGAGAATTGAATTCTTATCGATGAAGTAGAGAAGATATTTGTCGGGTGAGAAGAAGTCGGCGGTAAGCAGCACATTGTTGGCGTCGACGGCCATGTTCGGCGAGTCGATGTCATTGCCCGAAAGTGACGTCACGTCGATGCGATACTTCCACCAATCGGTCCGGGTGTTGGGTGAACTGGTCTTTGAGACGGCGAGCAGGAACATCGAACGGCCGGTATTGCTGCGCTCGCAGGCCATGGCGAAGAGACGCTGGGAATGGGGATCCCAGACGCACTCGGGATCGAAGACGAAGTTCGTCGCGCCCAGTTCTCCCCAGAACCCAAATGAGTCTTCAATCTCGTCGCGGAAGAGGTTGTTGCCGGACTTGTCAAAGAGGGTAATCTCACCATTGGTGATAGCGAGGATGCGGTCGGGCCCGACGGCCATTTCCGGATCAGGCGGTGTCCACCCTGTGTTCGTCACGCCTTCGAAGCCGAAGTCCGGCCCATCACCGCCGCTGTTGCCGAGGCGTTCAAGCTCTACATGGTTGGGATCCCAGATGGGCGGGTTGGGGGTGTTTGCATCGACTTCCGACACCAAGTAAGCGAGACGCTCGCCAGCCGGCTCGGCCGCAGCAACGGCCATCTCCAACGGCAGCCGCACGGTGAGATTGACGGAAGACTCGTCGCCCTCGTGTGAAGCGCCATTCCAGCAGGTGGCGAGTCGGCCTGCCTCATCGATTACCACTCGGTTGGCGCCGGTTGCGGGAGTGATTTCCTGCAGACCGTTTGTGTTCACATTGAGGACCATGGGTGAGGCGAGAATGTCTCCCTGTGCGTCGATGAGTTGCCCCATGACGCCCGAGCCGTTCCCGTCGCCGCCGGCGCCGTCACTGTTGTAGACGACGAGGTAGCGATCATCGGTAACTCGGAGTACGGTCGCCGCGCTCTTCCACCCGTTTGACGGCCCTGCGACGGTCATGCGGTCGGTCAAGGGTGATCCATCGGCGTCAAAAAAGCGCACATCGACGGTGAACCCGCCATCGGCAGCGGTATGCCAGGCGCCGACGAAACCGCCATCACGGGTCATCGCGATGGATGGTTCGATGTGATCGCTCCCGTCCATTTCGTTGAGGATCAGTTCATCACTACTGAGGGTTCCATCCCTCGCGATGCGTCGGGCGATCACGGCGTTGGGATTGCCCTGCTCATCCGTTCGCGCCCACGCGACGAGGTAGGAGCCATCTGAGGCGCGCCCGATAGATACATTTGAGTTGTTTCCGGGCACATCTCCACTCACGGCAGACTCATCGCAGATCGGTGAACCTTCCGCGTCAAAGGTGCGGCTCATGATTCGACTGGCTCCGGTGGAATCATCCACCCATGCGATGACAACGCCACCGGCTCCGTCATCGACGATGGCCGGAAGCATCTGGTTGCCAGTCTGCGTTTGATTGACCGGAATCTCGGCGCTGGCGTTCCTGAGTTCGTGATCGAATCGACGGGCGACGATGCTGGCGGCGCTGCCATCCTGACCATGCGACTGCCAGACGAACCAGATGGACTCGCCGCTTGCGATAACGGCGGGGCGCTCCTGCATGCCGCGAGCAAAAGCGTTGATGGGGACTTCGCCGCCGATGGCTCGCCCGAACGCATCGAAGCGCTGCGCGACCACGGCGTAGTCGCCGTGCTCCTGCCGCCGGCTGTCCCACACGGCCACGAAGCCACCGCCGGACAGAGCCGTGAGCGCCCCGTGCTCCTGTGCGCTGCCGGTGAAGACATTGGCCTGAGTCTCGATGGCGGCGCCACCAAAGAGTTCATCCATCGTGGAGTGGTTGACTCGATCTGGCAATCCGTCCGGTTCGCCCCAGAGTGTTGAGGTACAGACGGCGGCAAGACCGACGCAGAGCAGCATCGCTGCAGGAAATGAACGCGCGTGACTGGTGACCCGATTCGTGCCGTGCGACGATGACATATCTCTCCTCCGGTGGTTGGCTGTTTCCGCCTGCGGCAGCATTTCCCTTCTTGCCGGGATGCCGGCAAGCGATGGCCTGCTCTGATTACCGCCCAAACATACGTCAAATATGCAGAAAATGCAAAAATTCGCCAACCATTTGGGAGGCTGGAGGCTCGGAAAGGGGGATTCGGCCTTGAAACAGAGCGTCTGAAGGTCGCGCTACTTCCAGGGATCGGCGATGTGACAGGCTCGGCCGGTCTTGCTGACGTAGTCCTGGTGGTACTCTTCGGCGGGCCAGAAGGTCTCTGCCTTTTCGACCTGCGTCACGATCTCCCGGCCCTTGTACTTGGTCGAGGCCTGGAGATCTCTGATGTACTTCTCAGCTTCGGCTTTCTGCTCATCGTTCGCGTACCAGATACCTGATCGGTATTGATCGCCGACGTCGGGCCCCTGCCGATTGAGTTGCGTCGGGTCGTGCATGACGAAAAAGGCTTCGAGCAGGCGATGGTACGAGATTCGATTTGGATCGAAGACAACCTTCACCGTTTCGGCGTGATGGGTGTTGGTGTAGCAGACCTGCTTGTAGGTCGGATTGTCGACCTGGCCCTGCATGTAACCGCTTACAGCTTCGATGACACCGGGGCCCTCGTCGAAGTAGTGCTCGATGCCCCAAAAGCAGCCGCCGGCGAAGTAGGCGGTTTCGGTCCTGACCGGCTGACTTTCCGCAGGCATGGGTTCGCCCTTTTCATAGAACTTCAGAGAAGCCGAGTTGAGACAGTAACGAAGACCGGTGGGTTTGGGACCATCGCCAAACACATGGCCGAGGTGCGCGCTGCATCGGGCACACTCGATCTCTGTGCGGATCATGCCGAGGCTGCGATCTTCGATCTCGGTGATGTGCGCGGGATCGAAACCCGTGTAGAAGCTCGGCCACCCGGTGCCCGAGTGAAACTTGTGATCGCTGGAGAAAAGAGGAAGCCCGCAGACGACACAGACGTACGTTCCTTCTTTCTTGTTGTCGAGCAGGTTGCCGCAGAACGGGGCTTCAGTGCCGGCTTTCTGGGTGATCTTGTACGCCTCGGGATCGAGCTTTGCCGCCAACTCGGCGATGCGCTCTTTGCTGAGCGGCGTGATGTCGTAACTTGATTTGGAGTACTTCGGCCTGGACTGGTCACTCGACGCGTGCATCGTGTCTCCATGAGTGTCTGTTGAAGCTGGATCCTGGTTGGCCGATATTCGCGCGACCACCGTACCGATGGTCATCGTGATGAAACTGGCCGCGAATAGAGCGATACCCATTGACTTGGTCATTAACGATTCTCCTGACACCTGACTGTAGAGGCGAATTGTCGCATCCGACGCCCCAGTCGGTGCTTCCCGATGGTACGGCCCGATGCCATCGCGGGTTCGTCGCGGCGAGGACACGCCACATGGAATTCGACCCATCATTGATGCGAGACCGGGCGGTCATGAGGCGAGAATCCGCTGGGCAACCCGCGCATCAAAGGACGACTCCCCGGCACGATGTGCTGGGGAGTCGGTGGATGATATCAAACCGGACGCGTCGCGCAACTCACGGGATCTGAGCCACGTTGCTCAACGTGCAGTTCGGCAGATCATGCATCTGCAGGTAGTCGTGGCAGGCCCGCGCGAAGATGGAGCCACTGCGACTTCCAGCACCTGCGGGATCGGATGCGAATGTGTTGACCAAGCGGATGCCCTGGTTCCCGAGACCCAGAACCGTTCCCTGGCACGGCCCGAAGGGAATCACAAACGAACCGGTGTTCCTTGCATAGATCAGCGCAACGGTCGAGCTGGGCTGCGCATTGGACCACTGCACGGTGATCGAGCCCGGGCAGGTGCCTGTAACGGTCAGGTTGATGCCGCCTCCATTGCCGACCTGGACATTGACAGGATCGGAGGAGATGCCGTTGGCGATGACTCGAAGTTCGTACGGACCGTCCGGCACGTTGCCTCCCAGTTCGAAGCCAACGCTGAGAATGCTGTTGCCGGTCTGGATCTGTCGGGTGCTGGGATTGAATGTGCGGGCGTAATACACCAGTCGCGTGCTTGTGTTATCGAGGCGGATGAGCGGGTAGTTCGTTGCCGGGTCATACTCGTCACCGTAGCTGCAACCGTTGGACACGCCCGTGAGTTGGGTTCCCTGAAGTGTGTAGCTCTGTTGGCGCTGCAGATTGCCGGGCACGTCGGTGACAGCGGGTTTCCACGCCGGATTGGCCGAGCCGCCATTGGTATAGAGGTAGGCATCCGCGGTTCCTGCGGTCCACAGAATCTCGCCCGTGGGCAGGAGCAGGAGACGGCCGACGTATGGCGGTCCGCTCGAATTGGGCGCGTCGGGGATGCGCACGATGCTGTTGCCGTTGTACTCGAAGAAGTAGGTCGGCGCGAAGAACTCGCCACCACCGGCGGACACTCGACCGAGGGGCATGAGCACGCGACCATTGGGAGCCAGTGCAGCAGGAGCATCTTCGGCTCCGACGGTAAGCCCATTCACCAGGGGCGGCGTCGGGCCAACTGTCCATGTCCCCGGATC
This sequence comes from Phycisphaerales bacterium UBA5793, assembly GCA_002418285.1. Lineage (GTDB taxonomy): Bacteria > Planctomycetota > Phycisphaerae > Phycisphaerales > UBA5793 > UBA5793. Next base: position 135,909 of record DIDT01000018.1, on the reverse strand, counting down.
GTTGATGTTCTGAGGATACTGGTAGTAGCAGGTGCGGGGCGTTCCGCCGATGGCGAACATCCGCCCGTCGGGCAACACGATGCCGGCGCCGGTTTCGAATGAGTTGGGAAGGACGAGATCAACCGGCGTGTTGCCGCAGGAAATCCACTGATTGGTGGAAGGCAGATAGCGCTCGGACCCCGGGTGGCCAAAACAATCCCATGTTGCCACTGTGCCATCGGGCAACGTGATCCACGTTTCTTCGGTGGTGCGTGAGTTGAGTTTGTTGGGCCCGGCTGAGAACGTGTTGGTAGCCGGGTTGTAGAGTGCGGTGCGCCGGCCGAAGATATCGCCGACGATCATGCGGCCATCGGGCAGCGTCGCCGCGGGAGCGTCGCCAATGTTGTTCCAGCCGCTCGGCGGCGTGACTGGCGACCACGTGTTGGCGATGGGGTCGAAGAGTTCGCACTTGTTGGTCTCGGAACCACCGGTGCTGTATTCGCCGCCTGCGACGAGAACCTTGCCCGCAGGCGTAATGGACGAGGCGAAATAGAGATGCGTGTAGACGGTGCTGCCCACCTGCGACCAGGTGCCGTTGAGGTAGCTGCCGGAACTGTCCGGCGTAAGGGTCCACCAGCGGGTGGTTGCGATGCCGCTCTGCTCGCACTCATTGGCGAGAACTCGACCGTCCATGAGCAGGAAGTAGCCGTAGACCCGAACGCTGGACTGGTGGGTCAGCGGTCGCCATTGCTGAGCGAGTGCGGCAGAGCTGAGGCATGCGGCAAGGACCGCGGTTCCAACGTGAACTTTGCGCATGTGAAGTCATCCTCTTGTTCGCCTGTGAAGAAAGGAAAAACACGATCGAACGAATGTTCAATGTCCACTGGCCGCGCCGAGCTCCCCGGCGGTCTGTGGCACAGCGATGAGACCTCCTGACCATCATCCAGTGAACCCATAGCAAACCCCTCTGCCGAGCGGGTTATTCGCGCGAGGTCTGTTAAATTGGCGTATATTCTGTCCCACTTGCCCGGGAATCGGGCCCCCGGAAGCACCGGCTCGCTGGGCTCCAAAGGCCCGACCCCCAAGTCGAGCAGAAGCGCTCGGCCGGGACTCACCACTTCTGCGGCCCCCATCAGTCGACCGGGATAGCGACCACGTTGCTGACCACGCAATCGGAGGCGTCGAGCGCCTGGAAATACAGCATGCGACCTTTCGCCGCGAGGGGAATCCGAACGGATCGTCTCGCTTCACCACTTGCGTTGATGAACGAAGCACCCAATCGCATCGGCGAGGCCAAGCCGGCCGTCACCCCGGGGCATGGCGGAATGGGTGTGCGCCCGGTCGAAACTGCTCCGGCAAAGACCACGCGAGCTCCGATCTGATCCGACTGGACGCCCAGCTCAAGCGACCTTCCGGCCGTTGCCTGCGGGGGTCCGGCAAGAATCAACCCATTGCCCCCGCCCACTCGAGCGATGCCCAGCTCGCGAATGACGGGCGAGACCTCCGATCCGCCGGAGAGCGTCAGACGATACTGCACGTAGCGGGCGTTGCTGTTTACCAGCGTGGCAAGGTCGGTGCCGGAGGTCGGCACCTGAACGAACGAACCGAGGTCGTTCGCGTCATCAGATGCGCGGATCGCCACCGCAAGTGATGTGCCGTTGTGGGTATCGGCATCCCAGGCCATGACGCCCCAGCCAGGCATCGTTCCGCCGTCGAGAATCGAACTGGTGAGGCTGCCGCTTGAGCCAAAGGTCGAGAGGTTGAAAAACGACACCTGCTTGCCCAGAGCGCGATAGTAATCCTCACTCGCGACGAGGACATCGACTTTTCCATCGCTGTCGGCATCGGCGATCGCGATCGAGTAGTCGGTGTTCGACTCGATCGACACCGTCCGGCCGCTCCACGTGAAGCCGTTTCCATCGACATTGGTATAGATCGTCAACGCGCCATACGTTCCGCTGGGTCGACGGTCACCCACGATATCGAGATCACCATCGCCCTCGATATCGACGAGTTCGACCTGTTCGCCCTTGGGATGGGCACCGATGACATGTTGGAGCCACGCCGTGCCGAGACCATTGGAATTCTCCCACCAGAAGAGAGAGGAAGTGCTGTAGGTTGAGCCAACGATGTCGAGGTCGCCGTCGTTGTCGATATCTCCTGCATTGACATAGCCGACGTTCATCAGCGAAGCCGTGATGACGTGTTCCACGAGGTCGTCGCCGGTTCCCGTGCGGTTTTCCCACCAGGAGATTCGATCGGCATGGGTGGCGAGGATGTCGAGATCATCGTCGCCGTCGAGGTCGACAAAGTGCGCTTCATATCCGTTGTTGTAGACGGCACTGACTCCGTGCGCTTCCCATGCGTCGCCCTGGCCATCGAGATTCTCAAACCAGGTAATGTCATTCGACTGCTCATAGACGCCGCGCGTGAGGTAGGACGCCCCGACGAAATCCAAGTCACCATCGCCGTCGAAGTCACCCACGTCGATGTATTCCGCACCCCAATACAACTCTCCGACCGTGTGCTCATCCCATGCAGACCCCTCGCCGTTGACGTTTTCGAACCACGTGTATCGACCGTTGCGATACTCGGGTGGCGGGGGTGGAGGATCGATGGCGCCGTAGTAGGCGGCGGCGACGATATCGGTGTCCCCGTCGCCGTCGACGTCGGCGGTCGTGAGGAAGTTGATGCCGTAGTACGTTTGCGAGACGTATCCCCTGGTCCAGCTCCCATTCGCTTCGGCGTGCCACCAGTAGATGGCGCCGATCGGATTGAATGGATCGGTGACGGGATCGCCAATGACGATGTCGGTGCGGCCATCGCCGTCGAAGTCGCCGGCGGCTGCGCCGCGCGGCAGGTCGGCGTTTTCATCGACCACAACTCGCACTGCCTGGCCGCGCTGCGACCCGGCGAGGGCGATCTGCCCCTCGACTGACCGCCACGCTACACCAGACTGATCCGCAAAACTGCCGTTCCAGTGCAGCACCGGACCGTCAACCTGTCCACCAGCGGACCAGTCCGTCTGCGTGACCGGTCCGGCCAGAGTCAGGGTGAAAGTCCAAAGGACGGCGATGCCGACCGTCAAACGCATGAAGCAACTCCGGTTCGGTTGCATTTTGGTTTCCTCTCAATTCAACGGGTAGCGCGGACCGTTGGGGTCGCAAGCGGCTCTGTCAATCATGGTCGCATGGCGTGGCCGGACCTTGCAGAAAATTGCTCGAATCGGTCCGGAAGGAGCGGTACTGCATATCGAAGCCCGACCGGAGCAAGGGGCGGCGGCGCGTTATGATCTTCCGTGGACCCTCGCGACTCCGCCGAGATTCGCATCGCCAAACCGGCTGCGCCGGGAGCAGAGAGCGCACCGAACCATCGTTCAGCTGGCTGGCCGCCCCACAGCCCGGGTGCGTTGACGCCGCGCCCGGAGGCATTGGGCGTCATCGTTCTGATTGCGCTTCTGACTTCGTTTGGAAACGTGTCAGCGCCGATGATGTACCCGTTGCACCAAGCCCGCGTGCATCTCAGCGGAGAGGAGACGCTTCACACTTACTGCCGGATTGCGGGAATGTCCGTATTCTCCCGCGCAGCACCGTTTGCGATCACGGCCGCGTGGTTGACCATCCTGCTCTGATTCTCCATGAAGTCCATCGAATCAACCCGTTCTGACCCGAGCGACCGGAGCAGTCACTCGCACTCATCCTCCGCGCATCGGTACTGCGCCCAGTGCGGCTACCACCTCGACGGGCACGCGACGATCGGCACCTGCCCCGAGTGTGGTCAGGCCTACTACGAGAAGACCATTCAGTGGCGACCATTACCAAGCGCCTTGGAAATCGGCGCGCGGTTTGGGTGGCCAGTTGCGACCTACGCAGTTGTGCTTGCCGTGGGCATGTCCCGCCTGGTTCCGGAGTTGGGCGGCGTGTTGTTTCTCATGGGCGTGTTCAGTTTCCTGAGTTGCTACGCGAACATCCCGTTGCAGATGTGGTTGTTGAAGCGATCGGGGGTACTGATGAGTGGCGCTCCACCGGCCACACATGACTACTGGATCGCAATCATGATCGTGATTTCGCTGTGCGCGCCGGTCATCGTCCTCTTCCTCATCGAGGGCGCGCTTTCCTGACGCTTTCAGCACCCGCAGGCGCTCGACTTCATCCGGCGGCGCGGCGCGTCGTGTCTTCGATGCGGCGGGCGAGCGTGTCGGGCGTAAAGGGCTTGACGAGAAAATCCGTCACGCCGAGTCGAAAGGCTTCAATAACGCGCGGCTTGTCGCTCTCGCTCGTCACAACGATGATCGGTGTGTGTCGATCGCGCTGGCGATAGTTCCTGACAAAGGTCAGGCCGTCCATCACGGGCATGCGCAAGTCGAGAAGGATGAGTTCGGGCGAGCAGATCGCGGCTTTCTCCAGGGCCTCCGCCCCGTTCACAGCTTCCCCCGCGCATTCGTGGCCGAGCTGCTCAAGTGCGGCCCTTTGGAGCAGGCGCATCGTCTGCGAATCGTCCACGATGAGAATTCTCATGTGCTGCTCCGACCTGCGGCCCACGCTCCAGGGTGACGATTTGCATTCTCAGCTCGAAACGAGGTGATTCGCGTCCCCCCCTATTTCGGCGCAATATCTCGCAAACTGGAGCAGGAAATACGCAGACGTTCACCAAAGTGGACATCTCGAAGGGGTGTGCGCATGGTCCGGAGGCCGCGGCGGTTCGATAATTCGCTCGCTGGCGGCCGACCGAATTCCGGGCGGCGAGGCGGCAAGGAAAGGATCACGACATGCAATTGGGTGTGATGGCGGCTCTCTTTACTGGCATGACTCTTGACCAGGCGCTGGACTACTGCGCCGAAGTTGGTCTGGATGCGATCGAACTGCCGGTAGGCGGCTACCCCGGCAAGCCGTTCTTTGATCCCTCCAAGGTGAACGCCAGCAAGAAGCTGCAGGATGAGATCAAGGGCAAACTCAAGGAGCGTCAACTCGAAGTCTCGGGCCTGGCGGTGCATGGCAATTCCGTTTCACCTGTGAAGGCGGCTGCGAAGAAGGATCACGCTGAATTCGTCACGGCGTGCGAGCTGGCCAAAAAGCTCGGCACCGACACCATCATCACATTCTCAGGTTGCCCCGGCGGAAGCGCGCGGGACACGATGCCCAACTGGGTCACGTGCGCGTGGCCGCCTGAGTATGGCGAAGCACTCAAATACCAGTGGAACGATGTGCTCATCCCCTACTGGACGGAGCAGAGCAAACTTTGCAGTAAGCACGGCGTCAAGGTGGCGTGGGAAGCGCACCCGGGATTCACCGTCTACAACCCCGACACGCTTATTCGCCTGAGCGCAGCATGCTGCGGCAAAAAGGGCAAAGCCAATCTTGGCGCCAACCTCGACCCCTCCCACTTCTTCTGGCAGGGCATCGATCCGGTCGAAGCGGCGCGCGTGCTGGGCGAAGCTGGGCTGCTGTTCTACTGCCACGCCAAGGACACGGCGATCGATCCACACGAGACGCGCATCAACGGCACACTTGACACCCGGTCATACGGTGAGTTGAACAAACGATCATGGGTGTTCCGCACCTGCGGCTACGGGCACGGTGACGAGTTCTGGAAGCCGTTCGTTTCCATGCTGCGGCGCTACGGCTACGACGGCGTGCTGAGTATCGAGCACGAAGACTCGTACATGTCGATCAACGAAGGGTTCGAAAAGGCCGTGGAATACCTGTCGGGTGTGATCCTGACAGAGCCCGTGGGCAAGGCGTGGTGGTTCTGACGATCGAGATTCGACCAATCCGCGCAGACGAGAGCGCGTGGTGCGAAGCCACGCTGCGAGCGCTGCCGGACTGGTTCGGAATCGAGAGTGCCCTGCTCGACTACGTGCGCGACACGCGGACGCTGCCGACGTGGGTTGCGGAGTTGGATGATGTCCCCGTCGGGTTCATCACCGTTCGCATTCACAACCCCTGCGCGGCGGAGATTCACTGCATGGCGGTGCGGCCGGAGCACCATCGGACCGGGGTGGGCCGGGCGATGGTGCGGTTCGTCGAGGCGCATTGCAGATCGATTGGCGCACACCTGCTGCAGGTCAAGACGCTCGGTCCATCGCGGCCGGATGCGAACTACGAGCATACGCGCCGGTTCTATGAATCGATGGGTTTCCTTCCACTCGAAGAGATGAATGACCTGTGGCCGGGCAACCCATGCCTGATTCTGGTTAAAACGCTTGATTCGGCACTGCGATGAGTGAGGGACAAGCCTGAGCCTCGCGGCGGAGCGGAGGGACTAGTATCTGGCGACTGCGAACAGGCGATCTCAAAGACAAGGAATCTCAACATGCAGAGCATTGACTGGGTGGCGGTCCTTTTCCGCTGGATGCACATCATTCCGGCGATCATCCTGCTGGGCGGCACGCTGTTTCTTGGGCTGATTGCAATTCCCACGACGACGCCGCGGGAAGGCGGTCTGCCGGCCTGGCTGGGCAAGGTGCGCAAGCGCTGGGCGATGCTCTCGGGTCTGTGCATCCTGCTGCTGCTGGTGAGCGGCCTCTGGAACTTCATGGCCTATCGGCTGCCGGAGGTGAAAGACACAGGGCCGTTATACCATGCACTTTTCGGGATCAAGGTGCTGCTGTCGCTGGGTGTGTTCTTCATCATCTCGGTGATGTCCGGTCGAAGCGCGACGTTTGAGCCGATGCGATCCAAGCCGGGCAAAATGGCGATGATCGCGGGCCTGCTCGGGCTGACGATCGTGATGATTGCCGGCGTTTTGCGCGGCATCCATAAGGACACGGGGCTGCCGAGCAATCCTCCAGACGTGAAGCTGCCCACTGGCTGAATCGAGGAACTGACCCCCGAACGATCCGTGGTTTGAATGGGCTAAGCTTACCGTCGAGTCTGATTCGCCATGCTACACAACGCAGCGCCGACAACTTCGCTTATTGCCGCAGACTACTGGCCGATTATTCTGCTCTTGGTTCTGGCGGTCTCGTTTGCCGTCGTGGTGCTGATCGTGACGCACTTCCTGGGTCCGGCCCGGAAAGGCGACGTCAAAGGCGGCGCGTATGAGTCGGGGATGAATCCCATCGACACGGCTCGCAAGCGGTTCAATGTCCGATACTACCTGCTGGCCATGACCTTCCTCGTCTTTGACGTGGAGATCATCTTTCTCTATCCCTGGGCGACGACATTTCGGCAGGTCGCTCCAGGGAGCGAGTTGAGTGCGGTGTTCCTCGGCCGCATCCTCTTCTTCCTGCTCATGTCGGCGGCGGCGTACGTGTACGCTTGGCGCAAGGGCGTTTTTCGTTTCGACTGATCGGCCTGAGTGGTTGATTTCCTGCCCGCAGCCTCGGCAGCGCCAGTTATTATCTGGTCGTCCGCGGGGTTGAGCCTATATAGATGGTAAACAAACAAGTGATGGCCAATTGTGGCCGATGGTGGTGGTGCGGCCAGGTTTTTCCGGTGGGCTGCGCCGCGCAAAGGGTGCAAAGCGATGGGTGAATCCAGGACGATTCTCGATGCCGACACCGCGGTGATTCGAAGCGAAATCAGGGAGTTGATTCGCCGCCGTCACCTGCGTGTCGTCTTCCAACCAATCCTCGAGTTCCGCACGGGCCTGGTGACGGCGCGGGAGGGCTTGATCCGTCCTCCAGCGGATGGACCGTTCCCGGACGCCAGCACGCTCTTTGAAGCGGCGGCCCGGGCCGACATGCTCTGGGAGTTGGAGCGGGCCTGCCGTGAAGCGACGTTTGCGGCGGCGGAGAATCTGCCTCCGGGCGAATTCCTGTTCACCAATCTCTCTCCGCAGGTTTTCTCCGACCCGCGCATCGTGGATGAAGTCACGGCGCTTTGCCGCAATGGCAGTCGTTTCGAACCCAGCCACATTACCCTCGAACTCACCGAACGAAACGAAACCGCCAGCGTTGAAGTTCTCGCGGCCCAGGCGGAGCTGTTTCGCCAGCAGGGGTTTCAGTTTGCCATCGACGATGTCGGCGCGGGCACGAGCGGGCTCAATCGAATCATGCGGCTTCGGCCGAACTGGCTCAAACTCGATCGTGAGCTGGTTTCGAATCTCGACTCCGATCCGTTCCGCCGCAACCTGATCCAGTTCTTCGTCCACTTTGCCCGGCTCAGCAGCATGATGCTCCTGGCGGAAGGCATCGAGCGCGAAGAGGAGCTTCGCACGGCGATCGATCTGGGCGTCGCCTATGGGCAGGGATTCCTGATGGCCCGCCCTGCGGATGTCCGCCAGATCATCGATCCACTCTGGAACGAAGTCATACCGCACATGCGGCACCGAATGGAAGAGCGGCGGTTCGAAGATCCGCGCATGGCGCCGATCGGCGAATTGGCGCAGCCTCTCGTCTCCTGCCCCGCGACAACGAGCGTCTCCGACGCATTACACTCCGTCAGCCATTCGAGTGGCGAGAATTCGGTGGCGGTGGTGGAAGGCACGCGCGTTCTCGGCGCCGTCTCGATGGCTGAATTGCGCGACATCTGCAAGACCCGACCAGATCTGCAGCTTTCGCGGCTCTGCCATCCGGGAGTCATCGTGGCCAGCCCGGACATGACCATTGCCGAGACGATCAACTGGGCAGTGCTTCGACCGGATAATGAGATCATGGAGCCCATTCTCGTCGCCACCGACGATGTGGTCGGCCTGCTGTCGATGCGATCGCTGATCATGGCGGCGGGGAAGATGCGGCCCGAGGGTTCGCCGCATACCTCGTCACTCACTGGTCTTCCCAATCGTGTGCAACTTGACTGCCAGATCCAGAAGCGACTTGACCGGCGAACGAACACCGCTGCGGCGATCATCGACATTCGAACATTCAATCGCTACAACCGCGCATACGGATTCGAGATGGGCGACAGTATGCTGCGGCAACTCGCGGCGCTCATGATGATCGAGTTCGGCGAACGAGAGTCCGATGAGTTCCTGGCACACGTTGCCGACGATCACTTTTTCATTCTCTCGCCGCGTTCGGATCTGAAAGTCCGCCTCCAGGTCCTGGCGGCGGAGTTTGATCGATCTCGTGGACAGTTTTTCAGCGCCGAGGAGCTCAAGAGCGGCAAGTTCGGCGGCGGCCCGGACAGCTCCTCTCATCCGCTGCCGCTGTGCACGATCCGGGCGTTCATAGTCCCCGACCTCTCGGCGGGAGTTCGATCCACCGGCGATCTGCTCGAGATCGCCCGCCATGAACGGTGTCACGAAGACTCGATGGGGATCGGCAACCTGAGCACCGTACGTGTTGTCGAGCGAGCCCTGGACTCTGATGAGCGCACCGCGGCATAGCCGCATGTCTGCAAACCATTCTGCGCGGCAGATGTGCGTTGATGGTGGATCCCCGGCAGGCTACCTGGCGATCCTCGGACGGTGACGAGCGGAAGTGATACCCTGTGTGGTCGTGAGCCGAACCGTCACCCCGCAGCACTTCGACCGCCCCAGGATCGCATGACCCAGATTCCCGCCAATTCTTCAGGTGCGCCCGGCCGTTCCGGTCGGCGCGGCGAGCGTCACTCGGTGGAACTCGGCGCCCTCTTTGACCGCCTGCCGCCGCACTCGGTTGAAACCGAGATGGCATTGCTGGGTTCGATGATCCTCGACCCCAAGGTGATCGGTGATGTTATTCTGATCGTCAAGTCCCCTGAGGACTTCTACCGGCCGGCTCATGGCGCGGTGTTTGCCTCCCTCGTCGAGTTGTACGATCGGCATGCTGCCGGCGACATCGCCCTGCTCCACCAGCGGTTGGAGGAGAAAGGCGTTCTGGCGGATGTCGGCGGTGTCGATTACCTCGTTCAACTTGCCGAGAGTGTTCCCGCGGCGATCAATGCGCCGTACTACGCCAAGGTGGTGGCGGAGAAGGCTCTCGTGCGGAGGCTCATCGGCGCCGCGGGCGAGATCCTGCAAGCGGCGTACACCGACGGTGGCGAGGTGCGCGATGTTCTGGACGCCGCCCAGCGTGCGATCTTTGACGTCGTGCTCCAGTTTGACCATGAAGGTACACGGTCACTAAACGAGATAATTCACGAAGTGATGGAGTCAATTCATGCTCGCGAGGAAGGCCGAATCACCGGGCTCGAAACGCATTTTCGTGGACTAGACGAGAAGCTCTCTGGTTTGCAAGCTGGTGAAATGATCATCATCGCCGCACGTCCATCAATGGGTAAGACGGCGCTCGCACTAAACATCGCTGAGAATATTGCAATGATGAGCACGCCGGTCGGCGTATTCAGCCTGGAGATGGGAAAGCAGCAGTTGGGAGAGCGACTGCTGGCATCCCACGCGGAAGTAGATTCAGGCAGACTTCGGCGCAACATGATTACCAAGCCCGAACGGGATCGACTGGCGTTCGCAATGGGCCGTCTCAGCGAAGCTCCGCTCTTTATTGATGACACGCCGGGATTGAGCGTGCTCGGATTGCGAGCCAAGGCTCGTCGCATGGTGGCCAAGCACCAGGTGAAGCTGATTATCGTGGACTATCTGCAGTTGATGATGGGTATGACGCGCGAGTCGCGCCAGCAGGAAGTCGCGGAGATCAGCCGTGGCGTCAAGTCGCTGGCGCGCGAACTGAACATTCCGGTCATCTGCCTGAGCCAGTTGAACCGAGCCGCGGAGAATCGGGAAGATCACCGCCCGCGGATGGCGGATCTGCGCGAATCAGGCTCGATCGAACAGGACGCGGACGTGGTGATGATGCTGCACCGCGAGGATTACTACAACCAGAGCAAGCCGGATTTTGAACCGTCCAATATTGCCGAACTCATCGTCGCCAAGCAGCGCAACGGCCCGACCGGCACGGTCGAACTGACCTGGGTGGGCACGAGCATGAAGTTCAAGGACTTCTCACCCATGATGCCGCCAGTCGAGGCCCCGCGCGGCCCCCGGGGGAGTGCTTCGCCCTACGCATCGGCAGGTGCCGCGGGAGGGCGTTCTGCGCAGCCGGCCGCCCCGGCGGACCTGTCCGACGACATCCCGATCTGAACGCCTGAACCAACTCCGGTTATCAGACATGGCCAATCCGGAGTGTTCCGGGTGGTTTTTGTACGACTTTGCAGGTCGATCCGGTCCAGAAAACTCTGATTCCACCCCTAAGTCAAGGTATCCACGTAACTTGACGATCTTGAAGAGGAGACCTCGATCCAGACGATTAACCACTTCAAGGAGTGCGATGCGATGGTTTACCCCAATCTGAGGCTCACCGAGACGTGCAGCCCTGACAGCGAGGACGACTTTGGGCCACTCCCCTTCCGACTGATCGAAGACATGCTCCATCCTGCCGCCGACGGCGTGGATCCCGGCGACGAAGCCCTGCGGACGATCGATCGACTCAGCACCACGCTGGATTCGTTCCGGCAGCAATTGGATGGCCTCGAAGATGACGGCCCCCGCCCAGCGGCGTGAGTCACTTCGCCAACCTGCGGGTCGCAACGTACCGCATGGGAAGCTCTGAAAAAAACGCAACCTCATCCCGCCGCGGGATGAGGTTGTTGTTTGTCGCAGGTGCCGCACGCACGGCGCTGGTTGGTTCCGATTACGGCAGTTGGACGACGTTGCTCGTCTCACACGGGCTGCCGGATACGACCACCATCTGAATGTAGTGGCCGCACACGCCCGTTCCGATGTTCGTGGAAACCTGACCGCTACCACCACCGGTGCCACCCTGGTAAGCGATGTGGATTCCGCTGGTGCCGAGTCCAAGGGGGGTGCCCGCGCAGGGGCCGCCGGGGACCACGAAGCTACCCGTGTTGTTCGCGTAGACAATCGCCATCGGACGACTCGGAGTTGCGTTGGCCCAGGAGACGGTTACCCGACCCGGGCAATCACCGATCGCACGCAGCGAGGGGCCGCCACCGCCAGTTGGCGGATCGATGTCGAAGTCATCGACATAGGAGAACACGTCGCCAGGCGACTGGTAGGGTCGGGTGATGCGTGCACCCACCTCGTGCGGCCCGGTGCCCGACGCGGTAAAGGTGGCGGAGTACTCACCATATTTGTAAAAGCCGTAACTGCCGCCGATGCCGCCCGAATCCAGGGGCGTTCCGACGATCTGACCGTCGACGATGACGGAGAAGACGCCACCAGTCACATTGCCGGAATTCGACTCGCGCTTGGTAGCCCAGGAATAGCTGACGGTATATTCCACGCCATCGACGAGATCGAGGCTCTGGACCATCTCGACACCTTCCTGCTGGCCCGACTGGAACTGAGCCTGACCCACGGCAAACTTGGCGGCATAGCTCGAAGGCTTCGGGCCCCCACCGTCAATGTCATACTGCTCGATAACCCCCGGAGCGCCGACGCCGTTGGGCGTGTTCTGCACGGTCCAGCCGGTGAAATCGCCGGTCTCCAGATCGTCGTTCGTGAACTGTCCCCACGCCACACTCCCTCCGCCGACGAGCGCCAGGGCAGCGAGGCCACAAATCATCTTGCTTGTACGCATTGGGTTCCCTCCTTCATGAGAACGACGGTTGCGGTACGGCGAGCACTCTCAAGGGCTCTGCTCTTTCATTGTACAAGAAGATCGCAAACTCGTGTGCAGGTTCTGCCCTTTTTGCGCATGAATTGCCTCCACTCATGCTCATTTGGGGGTGACTTGACCTATACAACAGACAACCCCACTGAAGGCGTGAGGTTGTCTGGAGGGATCAAGTTCCGCCGAGGGCGCGGCAGTTGCCGGCCGCCGCTATGGCAACGGCAAGACGTTGCTGGTCGTGCAGGGGTTGCCGTCGACGACGACGAGTTGGACATAGCCGCCGCAGGCGCCCGAGCCGGCTTGGCCATTGACGTTGCCAGTTCCATTGCCGGTGCCGATGGTGTTCACGAGTTGGAGCTGGTTGGAGCCCAGTCCGAGGCGGGTTCCGGCGCATGGTCCGCCGGGCACGGCAAAACTGCCTGTTGCCCGGGCGTAGAGGATGCCCATCTGTCGACTCGGCGTTGCGTTGCTCCAGGCGACGTTGATTGAGCCAGGGCATCGGCCTCCGAGGGTGAGGGTCAGGCCGGAGGTGCAAGGCGTAGTCTCGAACATCATGCGAGCAGCCACGGTGTCGGTGCTGTTGCCGAAGATCGAAGAATTCCACGCGCGCGAGGAGTCCGGCAGGCCATATGTGGTTGAAATGGCGATGCCAAGCGAGCTGCCGTTCAGGTCGATCTGCACCAGGAGGTTGCCATTGGCGGGGTCGTAGCAGAACGGAGTGGTGAAGGGGAGTCTCATGGAGAAGTGGTCGGGCCCCTGCGAGTCAACCGTTCCATGGAACGATGCCGAATTCATGACCAGCGTCAATGAGCCTCGCACGTTGCTGGGCAGGTCGGCCGAAAGCCCGCCCGGCGCTTTGTCGGTGTACCCGACCTGGACGACGAGGTTGCTGATGATGTAGTCTTCGCCGTTGTAGAACGAATCCGGCGCGAATGACAACGAGTGGATGAGGATCGGCGAGGAGCCGAACTGTCCGGCGGCGAAGACCTGCTGATAGCCACACGGCGGGGTCCAGAACGGAATGCCGTTCCAGCCGCCATGCGGATGGTTTGGATAGAGCTGGGCGACTGCCGACGACGCAAATACCGCCACCGCGACAGCTGCCGCGGTTGCCACTTTGTTGATCCGAGACATTTCTTACTCTCCGTTTGGTACTGCGCGCCATGACGCCCGCAGATTCAGCGCGGGTCCGAACGTGTCGCTGGGTCCATTTTAGTTCGCCGTGCTTTCGCACTTTGAAACGGAACGGCGATTTGAAATGGAATCAGGGTCGCTTCCCCGTGACGATTCAGGCAATCCTTCCCACTTTGAACTGACGAACTACTGGCTGGTGTGGTAACCCACCGAGGGATGACCGCGCCGTGGTTCGGACACGATGGGGCAACTTGTTCACGCCCTCCATCAGACGGCCGCTCGCCTCTTGCCGATGCGACTGGCGATTGGCCGCTGCGTTCGCAACCCCCCGGCACGTTCGGTGATCTGGGAGCGTGCGTTATTCAGGGCAACTGAGCCACGTTACTGGCGGTGCAGGGATTGCCGGATGCGACGACGAGTTGAAGGTATCCGCCACAGGCGCCGCTTCCGGCGTTGCCGCTGATGCCGCCCTGACCAGAGCCGGTGTCTACGGTGCGGATCAATTGCAGTCGATTGGCGCCGAGGCCCAGTCGCGTCCCGGCGCAGGGTCCACCGGGGACCATGAATGAACCGGTCGAATGGGCATAGACGATGCCCATCTGTTCGCCGGGCGCCGCATTGCTCCACGCGACGTCGATCTGACCTGGGCAGTGGCCGTCGAGCGTCAGCATCGGTCCGCCGCATGAGGTGATGAGAAACTCCATGCGCGTCGCGACGGTGTCGGCGCCGTTGCCGAACATGAACGAATTCCACGCACGTGATGCCGCCGGCATGCCGGTACAGCACGAAGTTGCAATGCCGATGAGCGTCGTATTCACGGCCCGGATCTCGACGAGCAGGTTGCCGTTGGCCGGGTCATAGCAGAACGACGTCGTGAAGACGAAGCGAAGCGAGAAGTGGTCGCCGCCGCCGGACTCGATAACACCTTCGCAGTTGAACTCATTGCAGACTTCAGTCATGGAACCGCGCGGGTTGGCGGAGAGATCGGGCGAGAGTTCGCCGGGTTGTTTGTCGGTGTAGCCGAGATGAATTCGCACCTGGTCAAGCAGGAATTCTTCGCCGTTATGGGCTGGCGAGGGCGCAAAGGCCACTGAGTGAATCTCGATGGGAGCAGAGCCAAACTGCACTGCGGCGAAGACCTGCTGGTATGTGATTTCGTCCGTCCAGAAGGGCATGCTGTTGTAGTGCTCATGGGCGAAATTCGGATAGACCTGCGCGAGAGCCGACGACGTGAATGCCGCTGCCGCGACTGCGACGGCCACGCTCAAATGACTGGTGCGGGACATGATGCAACCTCCACGGAATTGACGCGAATCGCAGGGGCGTGCACTCAGCGCGAACCAGCCGCGTTCGCCTTGTGCATGCTACATGCTGGTCCGACGGAGTCGCGCCGTAATCGCGAACTTGGTGGCACATCACGGTCGTTTCCCTGCCAATGCCTCGCCTGAGGATCGCGAGATGCCATGCAAAAAGGAAAGCAACCTCAGGCGCGGCCTGAGGTTGCTCCGAAAGACTGAGTTTCCTGCTCTCAATGCAGGATTGAACTTACGGCAACTGTACGACGTTGCTCGTCTCGCATGGGCTGCCGGAGACTACGACCATCTGGATGTAGTGCCCGCACACACCGGTTCCCACGTTGCTGTTGACCTGGCCGGAGCCCGAGCCGGTTCCGCCCTGAAAGGCGACCTGAATCCCGCTGGTGCCGAGACCGAGTTGCGTTCCGGCGCAAGGTCCGCCGGGGACGACGAAGCTGCCAGTGTTATTCGCGTACACGATCGCCATGGGACGATTCGGTGTTGCGCCGCCCCACGCGACGGTCACGCGACCGGGACACTCACCCGTGACGCGGAGCGAAGGACCGCCGCCGCTGCAACCGTCCTCGTAGAAGTCCATGCGGGTGGCGGTGGTGGGTGAGGCTAGGTCGCCGAAGCGCGTCGAGTTGTACGCGCGAGATGCTTCAGCGCTGCCGGACGTTCGACCGACGGCGAGGTCAGCGCCGGAGACCCAGGACGACTTGATCTCGACCAGCAGATTGCCCTGCGCGGGGTCATAGCACCACGGCCTGTCGAAGCGGATCACGAATGTGAAGGCTTCGGTGCCGCCGGCAACGAGCACTTCAGAGACCCGACCGCTGAAGACCTCGTTCATCGATCCACTCGGATTGTTCGCAAGTACGCCGTCAAGACCAGTCGGCGGGTTCTGGCCGGGGACCTTCTCGGTGTAGCCCAGACGAATGGCGACGTCGCTGTCATACCGCTGTCCATTGTTTGTATCAAACACTGAAAAGCCGAGGGCAGAGATCTCCATCGGAGCGCTCCAGAGCGAACGGTCGAACACCTGATGCATGGTGCAAACCTGTCCGGTTCCTCCAAATGGAATGTAGTTGAACGCCGCATGCGGCGTCGAGGGGCGGAGCACCTGAGCATTCGCCACGGAAGCCAGAGCCATCGCGGCGATGCCCAATGCAACGCCATTACGCAGGATCTTCGACATGATCTACTCCTCCTCATTGCGCGAAAGGATCAGGGGGGCCGCCACGAGCGAACTCTCCCCCTGTCAGAGTTCTGCTGGCGAGACCACGGATGCCACGAGCAATCCACTCGCCAGCACATTGGCGCCATCCTAACAGAAAACCGCTGCGATCGCAAGGGGTAACGGCTGTTTTCCACAAATTGTTGTGAGTAGACTTGTGCTTACGTGATCGACACCCACTGCCATCTCACCTTTCCTCAGTACACCGGTCGCGTCCCGGCGGTCCTCAAGGCAGCTCGCCTGCGTGGCGTGGTCGGGGCGATTACCGTCTGCACCACCACCGCCAATGCCCACGACTGCCTGCGGCTGGCCGAGGGGCACTCAAATGTGTGGTGCTCGGCCGGCGTGCATCCCCTGCACGCCGATGAGCCTGCCGACTGGGACGCGATGCTCAGGGTCGCGCGAGCCGACCGGTGCGTGGCCTTTGGCGAACTCGGCATGGACAAGCACTATGACCATCCGCCGCTGGAGGTTCAGCGCCGCGTGCTCGCCGAACAACTGGATGTGATCAAGGGAAGCGGGCTGAGCCTGCCGATCATTGTCCACTGCCGCGAGGCGTTTGATGAACTGTTGCCGATCTTCCGGGCCAGCGGCCTGGCGGGTGAGCGGTTCGTGTTTCACTGCTTTACGGGTGGACGGGATGATGCTCGCGATGTACTCGACCTTGGCGCGATGATCAGTTACACCGGCATCGTGACATTCAAGAACGCCGGCAGTATCCGGGAAGCGGCGCAGATTACGCCGGCTGATCGGATCATGATCGAGACCGACGCCCCCTTCCTGACGCCCGAACCCCACCGCAAGATCTACCCCAACGAGCCGCAGTACGCCGCCGACACGGCTCGATTCGTGGCGGAGTTGCGTGGCGAGTCGTGGGAGGCGTTTCACGAGGTCATCAACGCCAACACGGCTCGCTTTTTCGGCATTCCAGTCGAAGCATGCGTTTGAACAGCCCGGCACGGCGCTCCTCCTGTATAATCGGAAGAACCGCCTGATTTGACGGCGGCCGCGTGGTCGATGGAAGAAGCATGAGCCGACCGGCATCACATCTTGAGCGATTGATTGCGCGAACGCGCCGGCGGCTGCTCATTGCCGATGCGGTGCGGCTTGGCGGACTGTGGTTGACCATTTCCGTTGCGGCGGCACTTGTGCTGACGCTCGTCGATCGGTTCACGGCACTGGGGCTGCCCGCGTGGATGATCGCACTGATCTCGCTCAGCGGCGCTCCCGTCGCGTGCGCCATCGCCTGGCATCGGCGGGCCGCCGAACTCGATGCGGCCGTGCTGCTCGACGACGGCCTGCAGCTCAAGGATCGACTCGGCACGGCGATTTCCGTGCAGTCGCTGTCATCGGCCGATCATGACAATCCAATGACGCGATGGGTGCATGAAGACGCGCAGCAAGTGGCGGCTCGCATCGACCCGCGCGGAGCGGCCCGCATCAGGTGGCCCATGTCGTGGGGCACGGCGTTGCTTGGCGCGATTGGATGCGTTTTGCTGCTCTTGCTCGTCGAACCACACAACGTCTTTGCCCGACCCGAACAGACGGCCGATCAGATCGCCGCGCTGGATGCGCGGCAGCGGGCGGCTGAGTCGCTGCGCCAGCGAGCCGCACAACTCCGAGATGACGCGGCGACTGATCCAGAGGCGACGGAGCAGGCCAATGCCGCCGCCAAACAGCAGGCGCTGGCCACGCTTGATCGATTGGCCAAGCAACTCGACACCTCTTCAGGCGACGCCCCTGCCGGGTCAAAGTCGACGGCGTCCAGGACGAGTGATGCCGAGTTGTCCTCGGCGGCGCGTGAAGCGATCGAGCTGGCGGATCGTCTCGATCGCGAAGCACAGATTGAGCGGGAAGGACAGCAGCGCGCTGCAGAACGACTGGCTGATCTTGAGCCTCCCACTACGCCGGGCGCGGCTGACGAGTTTGCCAACTCGCTGAAGGACGGCGACATCGCGGCGGCGACCAAGTGGCTCGAGTCACTTGAAGAACGATTGAAAGCAGCGCCGCTCGAGGAGCAGAAGGCTCTGGCCGACTCCCTGCGCCAGACAGCGGAGCAGATTTCCAAGTCGGCACAGCCGCCAGAGTCGGCTGAATCTGCCACTTCCGGAGACCCGTCACTTGAAGATCTGGGCTTGACGCCTGAGCAAATCGAGAGGTGGCGGCAGGAGATACCATCGCTCGACGCGATTCGCCGCGAGTTGCAGGATCAGGGGCAAGATCCGATCGATGCGCAACAGTTGGCCGAGCAGGTGCAGCGTGAGCTCGCAGAGCGCGCGGCTGAAGAGAAGTCGCGCGAGCAACTCGAGGAGACGGCCAGGCGAGTGTCGGAGCTCGCTGACACTATCGATCAGCCACCTCCACCACCCCAGACCCACGAGCAGCCGAAGACTGAACCGGAGAGCGGACCAAAGACGCAACCGGATTCTCAGCGCGATCCATCGAATGCCACTCCACCGGAGCAATCGCCGGGAGGAGACGATCGCAGCACCGACGGCTCGGGAAAGCAGGGCGAGGAGAACGCCAAACCCGCGGGACAGGACGGCGACGAGCGCGGTGCGAGCGACAAGCCGCCGACCGGCGACCAGCAGGGTCAGAGCGCGGAACAGCCCGATTCTCGCAAGGAAGGAATCCAGCCAGGCACGCCGCATGAGACTGCCAAGCCTGGTGAGGCCGGCACACCGACGGAAACTACCAAACCGGGAGACGGCACCAAGCCCAACGCGACACCCGCCCCGGGCGAAACGGCCAAGCCTGTCGAGGGGACGCAGCCCCAGCCGGACGAGAAGCCGACCGAAGCGCCAAAGGTTGAGCCGGGCGGAAATGTGTCCAGAGATCCCGCCACCGAACCGCCGCCCGGTAAAGGTGGAGAGCCCCAGTCTGAGGGAACGCCGCAGCCTGGAGAGCAAGGCGAGCCCACGGCCACGGAAGGCACGACGCCGCGACCTGAGCCGGGCATTGGTTCGCAGCCCCCGCAGCCTGAACCCGGTCAGGGCATGACTGAGCCAGGCGCGGCACCGACTCCCGGCGCGTCTTCTGACGATGGCCAGGCACCCGGTCCGGGTCCCACGCCGAATGGCGACACCAGGATTGATCCCTCCGGTCGCACAGCCGATGGGCCACAAGGCGTCAGCGACAAGGTCAAGCGATTGCGAGAGACGCTGGATCAGATTGACAAGTCAAAGGACGGCGGCACGGCTCCCAACCAGGAAATCTCACAGGAGATGCGCGACGCCGCCAAGGAATTGCTGGAGCAGATGTCGCCTGAAGAACGTCGGGAACTCGAGCAATGGGCGGCGGAGAGGGCGCGCGAGAATACCGCCGGAGGGACCAGCGGACCCGACGGGTCTCCCGGATCACTCCTCGACCGCACGCTGCCGACACAGGCGGTGCAGAATCCGAAACTGTTTGAGTATGACACAGAAGATGTGAACCTCTCCACACAGGACAAGCCGGGCAATGATCGCGTCATTGCCGAGATGTACGGCCCCGACCAGGCGCGCCCGGAAGGCGCTGTCGACCGTCAGCCCATGGACATCACGCAGTTGCGTGAAGCGGCGCAGGCGATCGAGCGTGCTCTCAATGAAGAGGCGATCCCCCAGCGCTACCGGCCTCTGATCAGCCGATGGGCGCGACGCATTCCCAAGACGACCGAGTCATCGAGCTCACCGGCCGAGTCGACCAAACCATAACCGTCTACCGGTCGCTCGCGCTGTCTCATCGACTAGACTCCCCTTCCGGCGCAGTTTCTTGGCCCGAGTGGAGGCATCGATCATGAGCAATGGCAAAGCGGACATCGGACTGGTTGGGCTGGGCACCATGGGACAGAACCTGGTGCTGAATATGGCAGACCACGGCTTTCACGTCGCCGTCTACAACCGCAGCGGCGATGTCACCGATGAGTTCCTCAGGACCAACCCTTCCACCCCCGGTGGTCTGACTGGATCCAAGTCCTATGGCGAATTCGTCGCTGCACTCAAGCCACCGCGCATTGCGGTGCTGCTCGTTCCTGCGGGCAAGCCCGTTGACAGCGTGACGGATCAACTCATCAGCGCCGGTGTGGCAAAGGACGACCTGATTGTCGACGCCGGCAACTCGCTGTGGACAGACACGATCCGCCGGGAGCGCGATTACGCCGACCGACTGAAGTTCTTCGGCTCGGGAGTAAGCGGCGGCTCTGAGGGTGCAAGATTTGGCCCATCGCTCATGGCGGGTGGGGATGCGAAGAGCTGGAAGCGGCTCAAGCCGATCTGGGAAGCGATCGCGGCGAAGATCAACCCAAAGACCGGCCGACCGCTCGAAGGCGCTCGGCCCGGCAAGCCCGTCAAAGGTGGCGAAACGTGCGCGGCGTACATCGGCCCGGATGGCGCGGGGCATTACGTCAAGATGGTTCACAACGGCATCGAATATGCTGATATGCAACTCATTTGCGAGGCGTACTGGCTGTTGAGCACACTGCTGGAGATGTCACCGCCGGAAATCGGCGATGTGTTTGCGAAGTGGAACAAGGGCGATCTCGACAGCTACCTCATCGAGATCACCGCGGACATCCTTCACCAGAAGGATCCACAGAAGAAGAACGCGTGGTTTGTTGATTCGGTGCTCGACGCTGCAGGCCAGAAGGGTACGGGAAAGTGGACGAGCGTGAATGCGCTGGACATGGGCATTCCTGCTGCCACGATCACCGAGGCCGTGTTTGCACGCATCATCAGCGCAATCAAAGATGAGCGTGTCGGCGCATCAAAGAAGCTCAAAGGACCCGCCGTCCTATCCAAACGTACGATTGGCCCGCGAGCGGAACTCATCGACGCCATCCGCCAGGCGCTCTACTGCTCGAAGATTTGCGCCTACGCGCAAGGCTTCCAACTGATGCGCGAAGCCCAGAAGGAATACAAATGGTCACTCGACTTTGCAACCATCTCGCGCATCTGGCGCGGCGGGTGCATTATCCGAGCACGGTTTCTCCAGCGCATTGCCTCGGCGTATGAAGAGAATGCCGAGTTGCCCAACCTCCTGCTCGATCGAACCTTCAAACGGCATATCAATGCGGGTCAACAGGCATGGCGCCAGGTGGTGTCACTCGCCGCGACGGCGGGAGTGCCCTGCCCCGCGTTCATGTCAGCGCTGGCTTACTTCGACAGCTATCGATCGAAGCGGTTGCCGGCAAACCTGCTGCAGGCGCAGCGAGACTACTTCGGCTCACACACGTACGAACGAGTCGATCAACCTCGTGGCAAGTTCTTCCATCTGGAGTGGTCTGATCCCGATCGGCCGCAACGGCCCGCATGACCACAGTTGGACGATCAGGGTTTGCCGGTCGTCAAGCGATATTCCCGACCATCCGCGTGGCGGAGAGTCACGGCAAGGGTCTTTGCATCGATTGATTGGATGCGCCACCCGTTGGCAAGGTCATCCCCCACGCGATGCACATCGCCGTCAATCACTGCGATCGGCGGGCGACTGTTCATGACGCCACTGAGTGCAAACGTCGGCGCCGGCGGCGGCGGTGTTTCGACGGGCGCGACCTGCTGCTCGGGTGGTTCTTCAATCGCGATGGCCTGATAGAACGGGCTGACGAATTCGCCCGCAGGCTGCACGCGAAGTTCCTGTGTCCGGGCCAGGCTGGCGGTCGATTCTGCGGGCGGCTGCAATCGGGCCTCCAGGGTGGGTGGATCGACTTGCCGGGCGGGCGCTTCGACATCAGAGTCGTTCGTGTTGGGTTCCGATTGGGCATGCGTCATCAGCGGCCCGAGTCCGACGATCTTTGCGATGGCAAACACAAGCAGCGGTGCCACAAGGGAGACCAGTCCCACGAAGTGACGGCCCGACACGGTTGTCAGTTTCATGGCAGAGTCTCCCGATTGAACTCGGGCGGCGGGACGGGGACCGCGTGTACCTTGAGCACGTTCGGCACGACCACTTGAGCGTACTCCACGCTGAGAGTAAAGGTGAGATCGGACGGAGCCGTTGCTCCCATCGCGGGCGCGAGACGAATGGACGCGACGCGATGTATCCCCTCTTGCGCGCTGAGCGCATCAACGAAGTTGATGACCTCCTGAAACGATCCCACGGCGACCATCGTCCAGCCAAACAAATCGAGTCGACCGCCTGCCGCCTCCGCTCGAGATGGGGTGATGGACTCCACTTGCAGTTCCGTCGCGCGAGCCATTTCCACAAGTTGGTCGTAGACACCCGTCGGCTCTGCTACCGCAGCGTTCAGCTTCTCGACGTGGTTGACGAGATGCTCGACCTGCTGATCGTCGGGACCTGTGACAGGAGTCGAAGGGATTTCCACATCATCAGCTCGCTGGCAAAGAGCCTCGAACTCCGCCCGCGCCGCGCGGAGTCGGTCCATACGCGGCAGAGTGAAATGCACAAAGCACGCCAGGAGTGTGGCGATCACCACCGCGCTGGAAGGAAGCACCCGGCGAAACGGGCTGGCGCCAATCATTGGTGGCTCCTCGATTCCGCGTCAACGAGCGATCCGGAACTCTGGACCACTACAGGGCACAGTTCAATCCGGATATCGAATCTCCGGGCGGCCTGTCCATCGATTTCGCTGCGCACTGTCGATCCGAGAGCGATTGATTCCACGAGGGCACTCGCACGAAGGCGCCCGACAAAGGACGCGATCTTTTCATCGGCGTCGGTCCCGATCGCGTACGCGTCAAGAGAAAGGGTAGCCGGCGGGGCCACGTCACCCATGATTGCCTCCATCGGGGAGTTGACGCTCTCCATGCGAATGAGTCGAATGGACATCGGCGTCGCGAGCGCCACCTCACGCAGTACGGCGGAGTAGTCGGGCGAGAAGCCTGTCGCCGCCACATAAGTGTTCTGCAGCCGCTGCAATGCAGCAGCCTTCGAGAGCGCCTGCTCGCGCTGCTGCAGGCGTGCCTGGGCATCGTCCAACTGATTGCTGACTGTGATGAGGCGGCTCTTCTCCTCTGCGATCAGGCCGTCCAGACGAAGGGCATCGAGTGCGAGCAGCGCCAGCCCGGCAGCCAGTCCCACCCAGATGCTGCGATTGAATCGATGGGCCATCTGTGCCGCGATCGTGCGCTGCGGCAGCAGGTTTGGACAGGAGGCCACGAGGCGATGACAGACCGACGCCTCAAGCCCGCACGACAGCCTTATCGGGGTCACCTCGACGGGCTGTGATTCGACTCGACACTCGATGGCGTCGCCGAGAATCGTCGCCAAACCCGGCAGGGCCGCGCCTTCGCCGCAGAGCCGCATCGAGAACTCCCGTCGATGAGACTCAGAAAGTCCGAATCGAAGCGACTGCTTCAGTTCGACAATCACGCGTTGAAGCACTGGTTGGAGCAACGGCAGCACATGCTGACCGTAGAGGCCGGACTCTTCATCAAGCAGGCGCTCGCGGCTGGGAATTCCGTGCTCGGCGAGAAGCGAGGCGGCGCGGTCCTGCGTCAGGCAGTGTTCTGCCCGCGCTCCAGTGATGCAGATCGGCCGCGTCAGCACATCGGTCAGATGCTCGATACCAAACCGGATCGGTCGAAAGAGACGCAGATGCCCCTCTCCGACCACAACCAACCAGGACTGCTCCACTCCGACGTGCAACCAACCCTGTGTCGGCCCCTTGTGCGAAAGCGCCGGGGTGACAATGTCTGTCATGGCGACGGCGTCAATCGGAACGATCCGCTCGGTGATCAGTCCGACCGACTCAACCAGATCGGCTACCGCCCGAAGGACTTCTGCCTGATCGGCGGCGGCCACGAGATGGTGACGCGGGGGATCGCCGGTGGCGTCACAACCAACGGCACACGCATCGGCGATGGCAGATTCGTCAGAGGCGCCGATCGCCCCCAGCGCGGCAAGCCGCGCGGCCGCTAGCGCCTGTTTGTCGTTGGTCGTGGCGAGACTGGTCAGTTGCGATGAACTGCTCGGGCTCTCGTAGAGAACGATCGTGGGGGACCGAACGAGGCCATGCTCGGCCAGCCTCGGACGCAACTGCACCGCCAGCGCACGAACGGCGGCACTCCACTCGCGTGAATCATCGGGCAGATCCACTTCCATGCGGATGCACGCGACGCGACGACCACGACCGACCGAGATCTCGATCAGTTCGCTGCCGATAACGAAGATGATCGGTTGGCCGGAGAGCCGAAGCACCCGATCTGCCTCCACGATCCATCCGGATCTGCTGTTCAGCCGCGCGGGATCCAGTAACGCCGCCTGACCGGTTTTGGGCGGTCAAGCCAGTTCCATATCGGCACACGCGAAGGGCGACTTCGTCCGGCAGGAACACTGTCTCAGGACCGGTAATCCGCAATCACTCCCGCTGCACCCCAACCTCGCGCCATTCAACCAGCCGCAACCGGCGGTCGTCATCCTCTACGGGGTGGTATTCGTACGCTCCCAGATCGGGATGGGCGTCGCCGTTGCCATCGCCGTCGTATGGCCGAGAGAGGCCGCGGATGTCGGTTGTCAGCCCGGCGGCGCCCCGTCCCGCGTCGATTGCAGGTGAGTCGGCGTCAGGAGCGAAGTTGCCCGCGCCGGGCGCAACCCAGCGCGGATCGACGTTTTCGACGTGGCCCACGATCGAGTTCGGGCCATCCCCAAGCAAGGTGGCGCCGCCGATGTCGAAGGTCAACAGGCCGGAGATGGTCATTCTTGATCCGCGGCCCGCAGCGGCAATTGCAAACCTCGAATGGGTCACGATGTTGTCGCTGAGCAGCACCCGATCGCTCCGCCCAGAAACGCGGATGCCAATCCAACAACCGGCCAGCGAATTGTTGGCAACTATCCCCGTGGCGTGATCGCCCTCCAATCGCAAGTTGATCCCGTTGCAGCAATCGCTGCCTATGTTGTTGAGAATGTGGACCGTCGCTCCGTCGCCGTGTGCGTTGACGTCGATCCCGTTAATACGCTCGCCGCCGTGACCGCGCCGCCCATGCTCCTCACGGGTGTAGTCCGACGCCAGGTAGAGCCCACCGAGCACGGCGAAGCGATTGGATTCAATCACGATGGTCTCACCCGGAGCCGGTCGGTTTCGCTTGTAGCGACCCCATGCGTGGCTGCGCTCTCGATCGACCCGGCGATTCTCTGTTTCACTATCTCGATGCTCCCCGTGATCATCATCGCCATCGTGCTGTTCGTCGAGCGAAGCACGGCCAATTCGACTCTCAGCATCGATGACAATGCACGAGCCGGAATCCGTATCGCGCGTGAAGGTGTTGCCTCCGATTACGATTTCGGCACAGTCATTCGCTTCGATCCCGGCCCGAGACGGCGCGTGAATGGTGCAGGACTCCACGTCAATTCCCGTGGCGCTACTGATGAAGATCGCTTGCTGCGACTGGCCGCGAAAGGTCAGACCGCTGACGGCCCAGTGATCACGCTGGCTGATCCTCAGCCCCCACTCGCGCACTCCATCACCTTCAAGGACAACTGGTGCGGCGGCATCACCTGTCTCGGCGCCGGTCAGATCAGCGATGATGGTATTGGGTGCCTCTTCAGTTCCGCTACTTGCGGTCAAGCCCGAACCGCTGCCTATGAGAACCTGCTCGTAGTACACGCCGGGACCGATGATGATCGAGTTCCCTGCTCCAGTCGCCAGCGCTACTGCGCGCTGAATCGACCGGAGGGCCGAGTCGGGCGACAGGCCGCTACTCAGGTCGCTGCCACCTTGACGGACGTAGTAGGTCCTGCCGTCGGCAAGAATCCGGGACGTCGGCCCACCGCACATCAGTCCCGCGAGTGCCGTGATGAATGCTCGGCGACCATTCATGTCCGATCCCTCCAGTCGTCTGACCCTTCGCTGATCTCGCTCCGAGGATCAGTCGGATACCGTTGCCTGCACAATGCGCATCGCCTTTCCGCAAGATCCATCACTCGTCACAACCATCGCTCCCGCAACGATGGTTACCATAACGTGCACAGACGCATTTCCGAATCGCGGGTTGGTTGTCGCATCGCCGTCGTCGGAAACACCACCCACCACACCATCGCCATCCTCGTCGCGGCCGAGCATCATTTCGCGCAGGGCCATTTGGGTTCCCGCTTCTGCCGCGTAGAACGCCCGCACCGTGTCGAGTCGGTCGACGCCCACACTTTGCTCGTTCGTGCTGCTCATCAGCAGTGATGCGACGGCGATCTCGAGAATGAGAAGCAGCACAATGACCGCGGCCAGGACACTTCCACGTCGACTCCGAAGCAGGCGGTAATTCAGAGCAACTCGTTTCACGGCATCCCTCCCGTCATCGCGGCCCGGATGAACGCTCGCGAAGTGAGTGACTCCGTCATGCCCTGGCGACACACACTCAAGCGAATGGCGATGCGCTGAATCCGTGACAAGTCGCCCTGGGGCACTGCTCCGGAGACCAGCAGCGAGCGATTGGAGTTATCCAGATAGTCCAGCGCGAATTCGGAGACGTCCTGGCACAGAAGGTCGCTATTCATCGCGTCGGTGCAAAGCAGAATCGCGCCATCCATGTACTCCAGTCTGCACGAGCCGTTCCAGTGCAGCGAGTCGGTTCTTGCGTGAGTGATGTACGGCTGCGGCGGACCAGCATTCGGATCAGGATTGATTTCGCGCATCTCGCGAACGATTCGATCCAGTGTCATGCTCGCTTCACCGTGCACCTGAATGCGAATGCTCGATTCAGTAAACACAGCAACATTGGTCAGGATCAACGATGATGAGACTCCGCCGATGAGGCCCAGAATGACAATCACCGCAAGGACTTCAACCAGACTGAAGCCAAAGCGCCGCTGAACCATCGAGGTTGCGGCGCGACTCACGGCTCCAACTCCGTGAGCACCGTTGCGACTTCGAGTGATCGTGACCGACCCTTCGAGTCGGCCCAGGTGAGCACGACGGTGACCGTTTTGTAGCCCGCGCCCGGCGTTCGCAAATCGGCGCCGGTTTCGAAAATGCGCACCTGACGGCCAAAGGCCGGATTGGACGCCACGCTTGTCTCATGCGGGTAGTTTGCCTCGATGATGTAGTCGTAGCCGCGCGTGGCGCTGTGACGGTCGGCGAGGATGTCTTCGAGCCATTCGGTTGCGAGCCAGCGTGCCTGGGAGAACCGAATCGGATCGATGCGATCAACCGTGGCCTGTCGGAGAGCGAACATCATCGGCGGCACCGCCATGGCGAGAATCACGATCGCCGCGATCGTCTCGATGAGCGTGAAAGCGAAGCGACCGTGGTGGTGAAGCCGAAATACCATGTGGTCCATCCATAACCTGGAATCTGTGTCAATACTCGGCACTATTGGGCGCGCTGGACCATCCCCGTACGTGCCGTGATACGAAGCATGTGCTCGCCAGAGAGAGTGATCGTGCCGTCTGTCGTCAGAAGTGACTCATCGGCGGCGAGGGGTCTTCCGCGACTGTCAAAGCCAATCTCGCTTCCGCCGGCGAGGTCCACTGCAGTGATCGTGGCGCCGCGCCACTCCCCGGCATTCAGTGCAACAACGAATGGTCGACCCGTCGCTTCGTCGATCATGGGCTGGCGATTGACCCGCCCGGGAGCGGTCGGGTCCTCGATGAACAGCGCGTACTGCTGCCGGCCCGCATCGACAACCACCCAAGTTCGAATGCCCCGAGCCACGGCCCGCTGCCGAGCCAGTTGGAGATCTCGCAGAATGCGGGAAGCTGCCGCCGTCTGCCGTGTTGCACTGAGGTTGGTCAGCGCCGGCACGACGACAGCACTGATGATCGCCAGCACGATCAGGACGGCCAGCAATTCAATCAGCGTAAAACCGCCGACCCGCAAGCCGGATCGGCGGCCGAGGTTCGTTCCCGTGGGTGGCAACATGAATCACCAGATGTTCTCGCCCAACAGGTTGGTATTGGGCCAGAACTTACCAGTCGCTTCGTCGTAACACCAGCCGCGGTTCCCGGAAACGGAGGGATTGTTCGCATCCCACGAAGCGGCGCGAATGCGGCTGTCGCCGTTGTACGGGTTCTCGGGAATGGCTTCCTGCATGACGGTGCCC
Source organism: Phycisphaerales bacterium UBA5793 (assembly GCA_002418285.1). Classification (GTDB taxonomy): domain Bacteria; phylum Planctomycetota; class Phycisphaerae; order Phycisphaerales; family UBA5793; genus UBA5793. The sequence continues at coordinate 107,850 of DIDT01000018.1, read as the reverse complement.
GCCGTGCGAAGTTCCGCAAGGCTCGGGTACGCCGGCGAGCCGGCCACCGCCGAATTGCTGTAGAAGTTGGCGATCGCACTGCGCACTCCACCGAGCGCGCCGCGGCACGCCGATTCCTTGGCCTTGGCCGAGTAGTCGAAGAATTTCGGAAGCGCCACGCCGGAGAGAATCGCCAGCACGACAATCACGGCAATGAGCTCGATGAGCGTAAAGGCCCGTCGTCCACCACGTCCAATTCGAATGGAGTCCATCATCACTACCTCCAGTTGATCCAAACCAGTTCCAATCCGCCACGGTACTTCAATTGATCCGGCGTCCAAACGGCGCCTCACCACACTTGTCATCCGAGAAGAGCCATCGAGTTCCACATGGGCAGGAATATCGCCAGCGCCAGGCCGAGCACCATCGCCGCGAGAGCAAGCACGACGATTGGTTCAATCAGGGTCGCCATATTGCGTGTGATGTACGTCACCTCACGGTCGTAGTGTCGGGCAATGATGCGACACATGTTCGGCAGCTCGGCGGATTGTTCGCCGGCCGAGATCAACCGACGGGCGAATCCCGAGATGTACGGGCAATCCTGCAACACTTCGCCAAGCCTTCCTCCCTGTGACACCTGGGTCGCCAGGCGCCGAGCGTCCTGGAGCAACAAGGGTCGCCCTGCGGCGCGTCCACCCATCTCCAGGCAGTCCATCATCGAGAGGCCACTGGAGATCGACAATCCAAATACATGGGCGAATCGCGCCAGGGCTGCCGACTGCAGCGCGCCGCGGACGATCGGCAACCGATGCACGCATCGGTCCAGCAACAGGCTGCCATGAGCCGTGGACGCGACTCGCCTTAGAACGACCACTGCGATGACCGCTGAACCGGCAATGATCCACCAGTATGACGTGATGGCATGACTCATTCCGATAACGACGCGCGTCGCCAGCGGCAGATCGATTCCGCGTGACTCAAACATGGTCACGAATCGCGGCACCACAAAGATCATCAGAAAAGTCACTGCTGCTATCAGGGCAACAAAGACGCAGATGGGGTACATTAACGCCGACCGCAGGCTGGCTCGCGTCTCGACCTCGCGATCGAGCATCTCCGCCAGGTGGCTTAGGATGCGAACGAGATTGCCGCTCTTCTCCGCGGCGTTGATGGTCTCGATGTACACATCGCCAAACACGTCGCGATACCCGCTCATGGCAGCTGTGACGCTACTGCCCGTTGCGATGCCGGCGGCGATGTCTTCGATCATGGACGCCAACGCTGCGTTGGACTCCTCGCGCGCGATCGATCTCAAACCCTCGGCAATGGGAATCCGTGCCTCGATCAACACTGAGAGTTGGTACGTAAACTGGCTCACATCGCGAAGCGTGATGCGATGCAGCCGACCCTTGCGTCGACGGCGATGTTCCTTGACCGAAACGGGAGTCAATCCGGTTGACACGACTCGTCGGTACGCCTCGTCCCAGGAGTTGGCCTCCGTCATGCCGGTGCGCGTGTGACCGCGTGAGTCAACAGCCTTGAATTCGTAGCTCAGCGCAGTCATGCGGACCTCCTCTGTGGAGCAGCGGTGATGACTTGCGTCGTTTCGTTGAGCAATACCATGCGGGCGACTTCATCGAGTGTCGTCAGTCCGAGGCGGGCCTTGTCCAACCCATCGTGCCACATGAGTCTTGCCCCTTCGTGGACCGCCACCTGGCGAATGTCATCCGTCGAGGCGCCGGCCGCGATGACTTCCTGCACATGCGGGGTAAAGCGGAGCAGTTCGTACAGGCCGATGCGGCCGTGATACCCGCTCTGAAGGCATCGAGCGCAGCCTCGACCGCGTCGCAGGCCCCGGGTATCGGGCAAGCTGAATTGGGCCAGTTGCAGAGGCGATGGTTGATCCTCGACGGCGCAGTGGTCGCACACGCGCCGCACCAGGCGCTGCGCCAACACGCCGGACACTGCAGAGTTGATAACGAACGGCGGCAGTCCGAAGTCTGTCAATCGAGCAATCGCGCCCGCTGCGTCATTCGTGTGAAGGGTGGAGAGCACGAGGTGGCCGGTCAGGGAGGCCTGCAAGGCTATGGCCGCGGTCTCCTCATCACGAATCTCACCGACAAGCACGACGTCAGGATCCTGACGGAGCACGGACCGCAGCGTCGATGCAAACGTCAGTCCGATTTCCGGATTCACCTGTACCTGTCGCACAAGGGGCATGCGGATTTCGACGGGATCCTCAATCGTGATGATGTTGAGCTCGAGGGTATTGATCTGCGCGATCGCGCTGTAGAGCGTCGTGGTCTTGCCGCTGCCCGTCGGGCCGGTGACGAGCAGCATGCCATACGGCAGGGCCAGGATTTGTTCGATCTGCGTACTGGTGGCCGGATCGATGCCGAGGTCAGTGAAGCTCAGAATCGTGCTGTTGGCGTTGAGGATGCGAATCACTGCATTCTCACCCGTGATGGTTGGCAGGATGCTCAGGCGGATATCCACCCGACGCTCACAGTGGGTGAAGCGAAACTTGCCGTCCTGCGGCCGGCGGGTCTGCGTGACGTCGAGTCCCGCCATGACCTTGAGGCGCTGAACAATCTTGGCGTGCATGCTCAGCGGGGGTCCCTGGCGTTTGTGCAGCACCCCGTCGATGCGGTACCGGATATGCATCTCCGTCGGATCCGGATTGATGTGGATGTCCGAAGCTCCACTTCGAATCGCGTCGAGCAGCAGCGTGTTGACCGCGGCGACAATCGGACCGCTGTCTTCGCCGTCTGCGGAGGGGGAATCGATCTTGATTGCCTCCTCGCTCCCGTCGGTCAGGGCATAGGCACGCTCGATGAGTTCCCGCAGCGCCTTGGGCTCGCACAGGACGGGATCGACTTCGCGGCGAACGAGTTGGCGCACCTGATCGAGCGCCTGCAGATTGAGCGGATCTTCGATACCCAGCGCCATGACACCGTCAATGACGAACAATGGGATACAAAGGTGCTGTTGAGCCAGCGATCGGGGGATCAACCGACAGTTTGATAAGTTGATCTCATACTGCGAGATGTCGGCGTAGGGCGCTTCACAGATCTGGGCCTTGGTCAGCGCCACGCGCGACGCAGGGAGCATCGCCAGCGTCTCAATCGCTTCATCCAAGGTGCAATCCGCCTCGGCGGCGAGTGAAATCGCCTGCTCAAGTTGTGCGCGATCAATCAACCCCTCTTCGACGAGCGCCTTACCGAGGAATTCGGTGGACTCATACACGGTCGCCCCCCCGATCCGGGCCGAAGCCGCGCTGACTGTGCTGCTCGATCATGCGATCCTGCATGGAGGTCGAAATGCGATCCATGAGCGATGCCAGCGACTCGTCGAACCGCTCGTCGGCATTCTCAAAGGCAGAACCGACGAAGTAAGACGGCAGGCGACTTGTCAGATCACAGCGCCGAATCCGAACGAGGTGTTCAAATGCGATGCAATGAACGGCATGTTCGTCGGAGTCTTCGCCGTGGCGCGTCGGGTCGAAGATTCGCACGATTCCGCGGAGTTGCCGGGGGAGGTACATTGGGGACTGAAAACCGATGCCTCCGGCGCCCACGTCCGACACCGTGATGCGAAGTGTGCGCGCATCGATCACGGCCGCATCGCGTCCGGAAAACGTGACCTGTCCGCGGTGCGCTTCCGCGACCTCGAATTCACCCTCCAGCACAACCTCGTTGCGTTCGAACTGCCGGACTGTCAGGTCTGACTGGCCAACCATATCGCCGATCCACCTCCGCCGAACGGATCAGCGCGCGAAGGCGGCGCGATCCAACTGATGTGGATATCGGCGAATACTCCGGACGCATTCAAGCCGAGCTGGTGCCAAGATGGCCATACGACGCGCAGCGGCCGCACAGTCGACAGGATCCCCGGTTATCGGATTGACCAGCGGTCAGACGTCGACGATCTTGAGGTCAGGCGACCACCAGAACTGTGCAGAAGTGGCCTGCTCGATCTGATCGCGCGTCACGTCGGGGGCGATTTCTGTCACCTCAAAGCGTTTCACGCCGTCGCGCTCGCGCCGGTGCATCACGCACAGGTCGGTGATAATCATGTCAATGCAGTCCTTGCCCGTAAGCGGCAGGGTACACATGGGGATGATCTTGGGGCCGCCCTTCTTGGTCGTATGCTCCATGGTCACGACCACGCGCTTCACACCCGCCACGAGATCCATCGCTCCGCCGACTCCCTTGACCATCTTGCCGGGCACCATCCAATTGGCGATGTCACCCGCTTCGCTGATCTCCATGGCGCCGAGAATGGCCATGTCGACGTGTCCACCGCGAATCATGGCAAAGGACGTGGCGCCGTCAAAGTACGAAGCACCGGGCACCGCCGTAACGGTCTGCTTGCCGGCATTGATAAGATCGGCATCGACCTCATCATCGTACGGGAAGCGGCCCATGCCCAGCAGGCCGTTCTCGGATTGCAGCCACACCTGCATGCCAGTCGGCACGTGATTAGCCACAAGAGTCGGCATTCCGATTCCGAGGTTGACATAAAAGCCGTCCTGCAATTCACGGGCGGCTCGCTTGGTGATCTGGTCTCGTGTCAGAGGCATGCGTTGCTCCGAATCTGATTGCTGTCGCGTCGAACCAATCGCTCGATCAGTGTGGCCTTGGTCCGGCGAGTGTCTGCTAGCTGCGCGGCGTGATCGTGCGCTGCTCGATGCGCTTTTCGCTGTCCGTCTTGACGATGCGATCCACGAAGATGCCGGCCGTGTGAACCGAGTCCGGATCGATCGAGCCGACGGGAACGATCTCCTCGACCTCAGCCACAGTCACGGTGCCCGCCATGGCCATCATCGGATTGAAGTTCCTTGCCGTCTTGCGGAAGACGAGGTTGCCAACGGTGTCGGCCTTCCATGCCTTAACCAGCGCGACATCGGCCTTGAGCCATCGCTCCATGACGTAGGTGTGGCCGTCGAAGTCGTGGTGCTCTTTGCCCTCGGCCAGCGGCGTGCCGACCGCAGTGCGGGTAAAGAACGCGGGGATGCCCGCGCCGCCGGCACGAATCCGCTCCGCGAATGTTCCCTGCGGGACAAACTCGATCTCCAGTTCACCGGAGAGGAACTGCCGGGCGAATTCGTCATTCTCCCCGACGTAGGTGGAGACCATCTTGCGGATCTGCCGCGTCTGCAGCAGCAGGCCCAGGCCCCAGTCATCCACGCCGGCATTGTTGGAGATGGCCGTGATCTCCCTGGTGGCGCTGTCGCGCAGAGCGAGGATGAGTTTTTCGGGAATGCCGCAGAGTCCAAAACCTCCCACCATCACGGTCATCCCGTCACGGAGCAGGCCATCGAGCGCGGCGTCAGGTGTCGCATAGACTTTGTTGATCATGGCACGACCATCGTAGGCCAAAGCCCGGGCACGGCCATGCCCGGAAATCGACCCGACAGACGCCCCCCGGAGCCCGCATGACTAACCCGGCTGTGACCTACTCGAATTACCTGAAGATCGACGAATTGCTGTCGTGCCAGGATCGACTGTCGAAGGCAGAAGATGGCCGGCCCGAGCACGACGAGATGCTCTTCATCATCATTCACCAGGTGTACGAACTGTGGTTCAAGCAGGTCCTGCACGAGCTGGACCACCTGCGCTCGACACTCGAAGCCAATGATGCTCCGGCATCCCTGCACACCTTCAAGCGCATTCTCACGATCCTCAAGACGCTCGTCGGCCAAGTGGACATTCTTGAAACCATGACCCCCCTGTCATTCAACTCCTTTCGTGGCCGTCTCGAGAGCGCCAGTGGTTTTCAATCGGGTCAGTTTCGCGAGGTGGAGTTCATTCTTGGGCACCGCCAGCCGGGCGCGATAGCCGCGCAACCGGAAGGCAGCCCATCGCGCACGAGACTGGTGCGGCGCCTGAGCGAACCAACGCTGTTTGATTCGTTTTTGCGATTTCTGGATGCCAATGGATTTGCCGTGCCGCCGGAACTGCTCGCGCGGGATGTGACGCAGCGTTGGGAACCCAACGAGACTCTGCAGGAAGCCCTTGTGCAGGTCTATCGCAGCAGTCCCCTGTGCGCGCAGGTCTGCGAGCGCCTCATTGATCTCGATGAAGGCCTGCAGGAGTGGCGCTATCGGCATGTCAAGATGGTCGAGCGCACCATCGGGACCAAACCGGGTACGGGCGGGTCGGCCGGGGCCGAGTATCTGCGCCAGACGCTCTTCCGACCACTGTTTCCGGACCTGTGGGCCATCCGCATTCACCTTTGAGGATTCCAGCAATGCCACAAGGCAATGCGAAGACGCATGCGGCTCCCAGCGATGATTCTGAACAGATTGCGCCCTCGCTTTCGCCTAAGGATCTGTACGCGGATGAAAACGCGCTGGCCCCGCATTACACGCGCTTCGACGTCTCCAACCGCCTGCTGCTCACCGGCCACTCCCACCAGGCCTGGCCAGACTGCGCCCTGGAAGGACAACTCGAAGCCTGGCAGGACGCGGCGAGATACGTCGACGACAAATGGCCACGCGCGTTTGAGAAACGCGATCGCTACAAGCGGGGGTTGATGGAGCGGCTTGGCGACCGCGATGGGTGTTACGCCTTTGCCTCCAGTACGCACGATCTGCTCATTCGCCTCCTTTCGGCGCTGCCCCTGCGCGAGAGGCCGCGCATCGTGACAACCGATGGTGAATACCACAGCGCCCGGCGACAGTTCGACCGCCTGTTCGAGGAGCAGCCGCTGCAGATCGTCAAAATTCCTTCACAGCCAAGTGCGGATATCGCCATGCGCTTGGCCGAGGCGGTTGATGAACGGACGGCTCTGGTCATGGTCTCGCACGTGCTTTTTCGTAGCGGCCAGATCGTACCCGGTCTGCACGACGTGGCGGAGACGTGCTCGCGCGTGGGCGCTGCCTTGCTGGTAGACATGTACCACAGCGTGAATGTCGTTGATGCATTCCAGCACTTTGACACTTCGAATGCGCAGCGGCGCGGCGCAACGTCGTCCCTGATTGAGGGGCTCGAGCACGCGTTCGTTCTTGGCGGCGGCTACAAGTACCTTCAGTGTGGTGAGGGCAATTGCTTCCTGCGCTTTCCCGCTGAATGCCGCCTGCGGCCAATCATCACCGGCTGGTACGCGGAGTTTGATGCGATCGCCGATCGCACGCACCCTGGCCGCGTGGCGTACTCCGATGGCGACAGCCGCTTTGCTGGCGCCACGTACGACCCGACGAGCCACTACCGGGCCGCGCGCGTGCTGGACTTCTTCGACGCGCAGGGGCTCACGCCGGGGTTGCTTCGTCAAGTCAGCCAGCACCAGGTGGGTCTACTTGCCGAGCAGTTTGATGCGCTGGACGCCGATCCGGCCGTGATCTCGCGCGACCGCTCAGTTCCGCTGGCGCGTCTGGGCGGGTTCCTCGCCCTGACTTCGCCTCGGGCGGGCGACGTGTGCGAGCAACTTCGTAAGCGAGGGATGTTTGCCGATCATCGTAACGGCATCCTCCGACTCGGCCCGGCGCCGTACCTGTCCGATCGCCAACTGATCGCCGCGATTGGGACGCTCGGCGAGGCCATCGTCGACCTGGCCCGTTGAATTCGATCAGCCGTCGCGATCAATCGATGCGTCGGATGGTTCGACGCCGTCGTGGTGCGTCACGACGATTGTGCGCCCCGCGAGATCGCCCAGTCGCTGGCGGTACTGGTTGATGTAGACAAACAGGAACAGCAGCGGCACACTCAGGGCGACGAATTTCATGGCGTTGCGCACGAGGATTCCCGTGACACCTGCGCGTTTGCCGTCAATGGTGACGACCCAGCAATCAAGCAGAGCCTTGCCCAAGGTCCGTCCCCAAAGCAGTTCGCTCATGGTGGAGTGCGCGATGCAGACGATGAACATAAGCAGCATTGGCCAACTCTGCTCGATGTGGTGGGCTCGCATCGGCATGTGCGTGATATCAATGACCTGGGTGAACGGAACATCGAGAATGAGACTGGCCAACAGCGCCGAGGGAAGCAGGTCGATGAGCAAGGCGACAATCCGTCGCCGCGGCTCGGCAATCCGCGAGCCTTTGGGCAGCGTCACCGTCATCCGCGTCGGATCGGCCGGCCTGAAGATGAACATGATGAGACTGGCAAAGAGCAGCGCCCCCACCAGCACGAGCAGGCTGAAGTCCTCCAGCGCCGGCCGCAGCCGCTGCTGAAACTCCAGCGCTGGTTCGAGTTCGCCTTTCTCCACGTCGATCGGAGTGACGATCAGCCGGTCGCCTTCCGGTGGCGCCACAGCCAGCGCCAAGCTGGCCCCGAAGTCGATTAGCCGAACTTCGCGACTCGATTGCTCGATCTGCATGATTGAATAGGCATGTGCGTCGCGCACGAGGACGATCTCGATCCCGCCGCCATCCACGGATCGGAGCGCGACAAACGTCTGCCCTTCATGAACTGCAGAATCAATGACGCGCCCGGCATCGATCTCGATGGGCTCGGAACTCCAGGTTCCATCGGCTCGGAGTGTGTAACCCAGCGAGTTGGCGCCGGAGCTCTTGAGTGGAGTGACGAGCAGAACTGGAGTGGCGCCGGCAACCAGCGCGAGCTGCTGCTGCCCGTCAACTCCATCCGGCAGCGCGATCTCCTGCCACCCCTGACTCAGAGTGAGGCGAAGCAGCCTGGGTAGCACCGGTGGAGCCGCCGACTCACCTTGACTCTCATCCGGCGATGCGGTCTGGGGCTCTTCGACCAACTTGGGTCGCGGAACGAGCAGCACCACCGGATCACGTCCATCTGCCACGAAACCCGCGATGCGCCCGGCACCCGGCAGGTCCGCCACGGTGCGGGCCCGCGGGGAGGGCTCGTACACCCAGGTTCTCGTTCGATTGTCAAAGGACTCCGCCCTCATGGTGGAGACGGAGCGATTCTGAAATCCGCCGGCCGGTTCGCGTCTTCCTCGAAAGATGCAGTAGAGCCTCCCGTCGACCGCAAGCGCGGCTTCGGGCATGTCCTCAACGATGCTCGCCTGTTCCGCTTCCTGCGACTCGTCCCCAGGCCCGTGGTGGAGCACAACGACGCGTGCATTGTCGGGCGAACCCGATGCCTCGAAGAACCACAGATGTTCACCATCGCAGACGGCGACGGGATTGCGCGGCGCGTCCTGGGGCGCGGCGCGTGCAATCATGCCCACGAAGAGAGTCAGCAGCGCCACGCTCCACCAGCCGACAAAGCGGATGGCGAAACAGGCTCTTGGTGTTCGAGTTGTTGTACCCACGAGCATGCTGTGAGTGGATGATAGACCCCGTTCGCGCACGGTTAGCCTGGTGGGGTTCACTTCGATTCGTCCGGAGGCGTGGGAAGTGCCGGCCGGGCGCATTGGGCGTCAAGCACCACGATTTCGTGCGGGCGCATGTTGCGCCGAATCGCCTCAAAATCGAAGAGCGCGGCCTTGATCTCCGTTCGTCCAGCCGGTGCATCGGCCGGATTGAAGAGCGTGAGTCGTACGACGCCATCACTCTTGGATGGGCCGGATCGCACCTCCACGCGCGTGGGCACGAATGGCTGCCGACCTGGCGCGACGCCGCGCACTTCCATCTCCTTGTATTCGCCAAGCTCGCTGGCGGCCCAAATCCGGCCAGTCACAGGATCGAAAAGTTCAACGCGCTGAGGGCGGCCGCCTTCGACCTCGAGCCAGACCCGGCGAGCACACCATCGGGCCGGGGCCGTTACGACCCAGGCCTGTCGTTGCTCATCTCCCGAGACGTTCACAACCGCGCCTTCCGGCGGCTCTGGCGGCAGTTCGAACACGCCGTAGAGATCAATCAGCTCTGCAGGAAGCAGTGCAATGGGAAACTCCTCACACTGCACGTTGAGAATGTTTTCATTTCGCGCGATGTAGGCGCGCGATTCATCGCCACCCCAGAGCATCCACGAGCGTTCGGGCCCGCCACCAATCCACAGGTAGACCTTGCCAACCTTTTCGAAGGTCAGGGCGACCTGGTCGGGCCGGACGAAGATCAGGTTTCCTTCTCCAACCTCATTCTGCTCCTTGCCTTGCTCATCAACCCAGGAGACTTCGACGTTGGCTCGCGTGTAGAAGCCAACAATGTCAGCGATGCGAGCGTTGTGCCGCTCTGCCAGTTCGCGATACGTCGGCGGCGTCCCGAGCGGCTGAGGCTTCACGCCGTCATCGGCGGTTCCGGACGTCTTGCAACCTGCCAATGTTGCTAACTGCATCACGACCAGCCCCGCGAGACTCGTGATCTGCTGACGGGTCACAATTCACCCCGAAGAATCTCTCCCAGTTGATCGGAAACCTCGCGCACCTGGTCTTCGGAGAGACGTGGATCGACAACCTCCAACGCCGGTGCGTCGGTCGGATCACCTTTGAGCCGCATCAGCCAGATGCTCCGGCCCTCTTCATGGCGCGTCGAGTCCTGCTTGAGCAATCGCTTGCGCAAGAGGATCAGCGCAATGACGAACCGGTAAGCAAGTCGCTGCGGCTGCTGATCGTCGGCCAGTCGATGAAAAAGATTCAGCAGCACTTCATCGTCCACGAAGGGCTTGGCCCTTCCGCCGGGAACGGGCATGGTGGTGCGCCACGACGAGAAGAGCCTGTCGGGGCGTTGGCCCCGCTCCCAAGCCTGGAGGGAGTAGTCGAGTCGATCGAAACCCTCTTCTCCCTCTCGTTCACACAGCGTCGCAACGTAGGGCGAACCGGGTTCGATGGGGGCTCCAGTGGCATTGCAGCAGCCCGTCGCCCGGGCCACGTCGTAGGATGGGTTCGTGGAGAAGCGGCTCATGGGCCAATCCTAGACGCGCCGCCAACACTCTCACCCTCAATACGGGGCTCAACGGAATCACCCGGCCCGGAACATCCGTCGCGAGGTGCCGCCGGCCCCGATCCGGGCCTTGACGCGCGCTCCACATCGCGGACAGCATCCGGAGTATTGCGTGCCGGCTCGATTGCGATACAAGCGGCCGTAGGAGTGGCAGCACTGAAAATAGATCATCAGCCACGGCTTGGTGCGTTGACTCGCACCCGCATCATTGGGTTCAGGTGGTGTGTCGTAGCGGTCGAGCACGACCATTTCATCGGCTGGGCCAAACCGCGAGGTTGAGCAATCGATGGGCTGCTGCGCTCAGAGCGGCGCTCGACGCCGTGCGACCGATTCCACCAGGTAGGCGCTGCTGGCCGTGCTCGCCAGACGAGCCTGCAGCCGTTGCTCGATCGTCTTTCGCTCGCTGGGGGATTCCACAAGAGGCAGGTTGACTCTGACATTCCACGCCCCGCTTCGGGCGGCCGCGTCGCTGAGGATCGCGGCGATGGCCAAATCGCTGAGCAGGCGCGGATTACACTTTTCCGCCACTTCGGCGAGCAGGCTCGCCATCCCGCATGCGGCGTCCACGACGGCCATGGGCGCTTTGATCGCGCCACGCACCGCTTCCGCCCATTGCGCCTGGCGCTGGGGATCATCCTCGGCCAGCCGAAACAGAGCATCGAGGCGGGAATACGCCTCGGCGTCCTGCTCGGCCAGATCGAGCATCTGCCGGCCGATAGCCAATAGGTGGTCAATGGCCCCTTGAAAGTTGCGACGTTCGTCATCCGTCGATCGCCGATTGATGGAATAGCCCAGTGACATTCGACCGAGGGCCGCACCGAGCGAGCCGACGATTGACGCGACGGCACCACCGCCGGGGGAGGGCGTTCTTGCACCGACGGCCTCCAGAAGCGATTCGACGGTTTGCTGCTGCAATGCCATGCCCGGGTCTCCAAAGAACGTACGGTGACGGGGACTATACTAGTGGCCGACCCGGACCCCGCGCCGCGCGTGACCAGAAAGGGCATCGAATTGCTCACGCATATCAAGATTGCCCTGAAAGACTACTACCACACCGGGACGCCGGTCCCGAGCATGCCGACATTCGCCCGGCTGATGACCAAGGAGTGCCGCGAGGCCGCCGCTCCGCGCCGCATTCTCGAAGTCGGACCAGGCGCTGGCCCCATGACCGAGCAGATCGTCCCGACACTTGCAGCCGGCGACGTGTTTGACGTCGTCGAAATCAGCGAGGAGTTCGTCCGCACACTCGAAAAGAAATTCCTTGCGCCCGCCCGTCAGCGCGTCCCGGGCGCAACGATTCGAGTGCACTGCGGCCCGATCCAGACGGTGCCGCTTGAGGGTCACTACGAGTTCATCGTCTCGTCACTTCCGCTCAACAACTTCGAACCGGAAATCGTTCGCGAGATCCTCGATCGGATGAAATCCCTGCTCGCCCCGGGCGGGCGCCTCAATTTCTTCGAGTACGCCGGCATTCGCAAGATCGCTCAGCCGTTCAAGAACACGAAAGATCGGCGTCGTCTGGGCGACATTGCACGCCTGCTCAGCGATTTTGATCGAGAGAATCACGTCACCAAGCGGGTGTGCCTGCTGAACATTCCACCCGCGCTCAAGCGATCACTCCAGGTCGCCGTCACCTGATTGAATTCCCCGTGCCTCAGACTGCTACGTCGACGCGCCCACGGTGCTTGAAGGCGCATCGGTGCGACCCGGCACGCTCCAATCCGCACTTGTTTCGTAGCCGTACTTGAGCAGCAGCGGCGTCACCCAGGGTCGCATGGTCTCGATCTGCTCAGTCGTGCACTCCGTTGGCCACTTGCTGTTGCGGTTCTCCAAGTGTTCAGGAAAGCGTGACACGGCCTTGTCATCGTCGCGCAGCCCAAAGCGCGTGCACATCGACCGCATGATCTCTCGTGTGCTGACAATGAAATCTTCGTACTTGGCGCGATAGACCCGATCTTCGGGTAGACCCGCCAGATCAGCCTGTACGATGTCCTCGATGCCGGCCCACTGGCGGGCGTGCGCTTCATAGGGATCAGCCTGGTAGTACTCCTGCCAACCCGGCGGCCGGGCAAAGTCGGCCAGCGTGCGATCCTGTTTCCCCTGTTTTTCCATCACCCGAACCATGGAGCGCACCACCGCCCGCCCATCGCGGATGATGTGAATGAACTGGGCGTCGGGAAAGATCGAGAGCAACCAGGGGACGCGCAGCGTGTTTCGGGGAAGTTTGTTGGTGAATCGATGCGCGTTGATGTGTTGTCGCACCGAGATGTACCGGCAATACCAGGCGATGTTGGACTGAAGTCGCCGAGCCCCAAACGGCGTCACGTCCTTCTCGGTCCACCGATGTTCGTTGGTCTGGTTGCGATAGTGCGGATCAAAGAGAAAGTGCCCTTCCGACCAGTTCGCAAGTTCCGGATGCGCACCGAAGATGCGGCTGAAGACGCTGGTGCCCGAGCGCGGTGAGCCGAGGATGAAAATGGGACGGTCGACCGGGCGGTGCGGGAGCAGCGCCATGACGGCGAGCGTCACGGGATTGCGCCCCCAGAGCGTGTACCACAGGATGCGTTCGACTTTCCCGGGGATCCTCATTCATCCATCCTTTTGCGCTGGCAATGCAGCTTATCCTGCCGCCTTTGAGGGGCCATCCTCATCGTATCGCAGTTCGTGCACCATGGGCTCGACGATGGGTTGCATGGTGGCAATGTCCTCGGGCTTCATCTCGCGACTCCACTTGGCGTTCATGTTAACCAAAGTCTCGGGAACGTCGGAAACGGCTCGCGGTTTGAACTCGGCGCCGCACGCTTCCCAGAGCCCCCTGAGCACGCCGTGGCAATCCTTGACAAAGTCCTCGTAGCGCACCGAGTGCAGCTGAGCGTCGGGAACGTGCTGCGCGATGTCGTCACGCATGGTCTCGTGGAGCGCGACGGAAGCCAGAGAGAACTTCTCGACGAGATCCGGTCGTGCGTCGATCTCGCGCCAACCCGGGGGCCGGGCGAACTGGCCAAGCGGATAGCCGCTCCGCCACGACTCGGCCCGGGTGCGACACACGAGGCTCCAGACCACCGCGCGCGGATCGCGCTGCAGGCAGATGATGTGAGCGTCCGGCCAGCCAGCCATGAGGAACGGAACGCGCACCGAATTGCGAGGGTGCTTGTTGACGAATCGGGCCTTGCCCTTCCACTTGGTGTAGTAGGCGAAGTTGTTGTCGATGCGGCGAATGGCAGCGTCCGTCGCCTCAGCCGCCGTCCATCGATGGTCGGTGTCCCGCGCGCGGTAGTGAGGATCCCACACCGTCGGCGCTTCGGACCAGTGGGCGAAGTGCGGGTGCTTGGCGAAATATCGGACGAATACTGACGTCCCGGAACGCGGCAGGCCAACGACAAACACCGGGCGATCCAACTTCAGCCGCGGCAATGTCGCGACCAACCGATGCGCCCACGGGTTGCGGGTGTGAATCGCGGCGAGCAGCAGCCGCGGCCAACGTTTGAGAGGGAATTTCACCAGTGAGGTCCTAATCGAGATAACCGAGGGCTCGAAGCCGTTCTTCCACTTCGGGTGACATCGCGGCATCCGGGCCGCCCAGCAGTCGGGCCTGCACATCCGCATATGCTTCGCGCCACCGCGGACCCCATGCGGCAGTTGCAGCTGCGAGCTGGTCCGTGATGTTATGCGAGGCCGCCGCGTTTGCTCCGGTCAGCAGATTGTGGCGCTCGCGGGGATCATGGACAAGGTCGAAGCACTCCGCGGGTTGGTCGTTCGTGTAGATCAGCTGCTTGTGCGTCCTGTTGCGCACGGCCAGCACGCCACGGTTCAAGTGCGGAGCCATTTCGTGCAACCCCTGACGAATAGCGCCGGTTCCAAAAGGCTTGAGCAGTTCGCTGTAGGCGAATTCGCGGGACTGGCTCAATATGTCGATTCCCTCGCACTGCCGAGGCGCTTCCAACCCCATGATGCTGCAGAGCGTGGGAACGAGATCGAGATTCTGTATCAGATTATCCTGATCACCGGTGATGCTTATGTTCCTGGGCCACTTCACGATCCACGGAATATGTATCAGTTCCTCGTAGCAGACAAACTGATGCCCCAGAACGCCGTGTCGACCGAGACAATCGCCGTGATCCGCGGTCACGATGATCAGCGTCTTGTCAAAATCCGGTCGCTTTGAGAGATCGTCAAGCAGTCGACCAACCTGCTCATCGAGGTAGGCAATGCACCCATCGTAGAGACCGGTGAGGACTTCATACTCCTGCTCGGTGAGCTTCACGAGGCCGACGTCGTGCGGATTGGGTCGTTGATTGATCGTCGCCAGATCATGCCGCTTGAGCGCCTCGGGGAGAAACCGGCGCCGGTAGCGGTGCGGAGGGCGATACTCCGCATGCGTCTCCTGGAGATGCAGGTAGGCGAATCTCGGACGATCCTCGTGCTGTTGCCAAAATCGCCGCAGGTGATCCATGCACGCTGCGGCGCCGACGTCGGCAAAGCCGGTCATCCAGTAGCGCAGGCGGTTCCGCAGCGAACGGCGCTGGGCGTCGTCCGCCTCGGCCTTGAGATCCAGGCCGAGATCCACACCCTCCTGTCGCTGCCGGCCCTCGCGCCGCGCCAGACGCTGCTTGATCGCTCTCCAGCGTGCTCGCAGCGGATTCGGAGGCGGCTCCATGACGTGTGCGAAGCCTCGATCGAGCCCTGAGAAGTCGGAGACGTACGGCACATGGCCCGTGATTTTCGCCGTGACGTAGTTCTCTGCCGAGAGCATTTCGGCCAGCGTTGTGAAGCGTCGGCTCAGCCGTTCGCCGTCAACGACCAGGCGGTGCGTCGAGGGATAGGTCCCGGTAAAGAGCCCGGTCGTGCTGGGCAGGGTCCAGATGGCCGAGGAAACACACTGGCGATAGACGGCCAGACGCGCGGCGTGCCGCTCCAGTGCCGGAGTCGTTGGGCGCTCATAGCCGCAAAGCGAAAAGTTCTCCGCCCGGGCGGCGTCAAAAACGATGATGAGGATATTCGGACGTCGCTCGTTCATGGGCGATGTTGAGTCAATCGGCCGTTCAGGGCAAGGAACTGTTTCCGGGGGCGCGGATCGCGAGGCGAACTCTAGATCGTGCCGGGCCTTGAGGCACATGATCGTGATGCCGATCGATCATCCTGCCGACATCTCTCGTGTCAGGCCATCGACAGGCGAGGCTATCATCTGGTCCCAGTCTTCTGCACGGCACTCGCACGTCCTTGTCGCCGCGCATCACACACCCCGCAACAGGTGGAGGCATCGGCGGTGCGGATCGCGTTTATCTTTCCCTCAATTCCGACCCGCAACGACCGCGAAACCGATCTGCGCCGCGCCGTGGTGGACAAGAAAGACTGGCTCGGCCAGGAGGCGGAGTCCGTCAAGGCTGCGTTGGATCGACGACACCCCGGTTCGGCCGTGTCCGTCCACATCATGTACACGATGACCGGCCAGGCGGAGGGCGACGGGGTTGAGTGGTTCGCCACCAAGCCCATGTGGCCCATGACACGGCGCAAGTTCTATCAGGGCAAGCAATGGTCGGGTGCCTTCCTGCGCAAAATCTACGAGTGGAAACCGGATCTCGTGCACTGGCAGATGAACAGCTACGCCTACACCTTTCATCTGGCGTCTCGCTCCTTCGTCCGCCATCGACTGCCCTACGTCTACCAGCACCACGGCCCGCACCTGGCGCGCAAGGGGTACATCCGCAAGATTCTCCAGTTCCCAAACCGCATGGCTGAGCGTGGCATCTACCTCACGAAGTACCACGAGGAAATGTATCGCGAGGGTCTCGGGCTCGATCCGGCGAAAAACCGTATCATCCGCGTGGGGTACGACGATCGGTTCCGCCCGCTGGATCGCGCCGCGTGTCTGGAGAAAACCGGTTTCAAGGGCAAGCCGGTTCTTTTCTGGGCTGCCGGTCTGACCAAGCGGAAGGATCCATGCACGGTGCTGCGTGCGTATGAAAAGGTGGCGCCGGAGTTTCCGCAGTCGCACTTTTACATGGCCGGCTCAGGAATCATCGAAGACGAAGTAAAAGCGCTCGTGGCCGGCAGCGCGATCCTCACGCGCCACGTGACGCTGATGGGCTATGTGAACAACATGCTCCTTCCCGAAATGGAGAACGCGGCAGATATCTACGTCATGGGTTCGCATGGCGAGGGATTCTGCGTGTCATCGATGGAAGCCATGGCCTGCGGGCTTTTCCCCGTGCTGACAACGGTCCCCTGCTTTGTCGAGCAGACTGACAATGGACGCCTCGGCGAACTCTTCGAAGCGGGCAACGTCGACCAGTGCGTCCAGAGTCTGCGCAAGGCGATCGGCGACGCTGAGTACCGCGAGCGGGTTCGCAGCGAACTGCCCGAAACCGTCCGCACGTTGAGTTGGAGTTACGTGGCCGACCAACTGGTCGACCTGTATGAAGAGGTGTTGGCGGAGCGCGCCGGCAGGTAGAGGGGAAACCGGGGCGTCGCCGAGCCTTTGCCCCGGCCTGACTCGTGTAGAATCGTCGCAGGCGGAGACCAATGAGCAGCAAACAGCGAGTGATGATCATCGGGCTGGACGGCATGACGTTTGACGTCATGAAGCCCCTCGCCGCACAGGGCGTCATGCCCACCTGCAAGTCGCTCATGGATCGCGGATCCTGGGGCACGCTGATGAGCACGGTCCCGCCCGTCACCGGCCCGGCCTGGGTTTCATTCGCCACCGGCAAGCAGCCGGGCAACCACGGCGTGTTCGACTTCTTCAAACCGACCAAAGCCAACAACGCGGTCGAAATCAGCCGGCGCATCATCAACTCGAGAGAAATCGACGGCAAGTCACTGTGGCAGATTCTCTCCGAGGCGGGCAAGACGAGCATCGTCATCAACGTGCCGGTCAGTTACCCGGCCACGAAGATCAAGGGTGTGCTCCTGGCGGACATGCTCTCGCCGCACAAGCACGGCGATTTCTCCTGGCCGCGCGACATCATTCAAACGCTTGAACCCAAACT
The DNA here is from genome assembly GCA_002418285.1 of Phycisphaerales bacterium UBA5793. GTDB lineage: Bacteria > Planctomycetota > Phycisphaerae > Phycisphaerales > UBA5793 > UBA5793. The sequence continues at coordinate 90,087 of DIDT01000018.1, read as the reverse complement.
CGGCGAGTACACCATCACCATCAACTGGCAGGGGTACTCGGCTTCGAAGCCGACGCAGTTCATCGATGATGAAATCAAGTGCGAGTGGCAGCGCACGAAGTACTGCCTGCACCTCATGGATCAGTATCCGGACTGGGAACTGTGCTTCCCCTGCTTCACCGAGACCGACCGGATCATGCACACGATGTGGAACTACATCGATCCGGCGGAGCGGGAGAAGCTCAAGCAGGCGGGCAAGTATGACCAGAGCGTGATGGACAAGGTGCTCGAGTTCTACCGCGAGCAGGACAAGATGATCGCGCAGTTGCTTGAGAAGGCCGGGCCGGACACCACGGTGTTCTTCGTTTCCGATCACGGCTTCGGTCCGCTCTACGGCAAGTTCATGGTGAACAATTTCCTCGCCCAGAAGGGGCTGCTCGTCGTCAACCAGATGAAGATCCGCAAGGCGCTGGCCTTCATCCTGCTCAAGAAGATCTGGTTCAAGTTCCTCAAGACCGTCGGCCTGCAACAGTGGGCCAAGAAGCAGATGGCCAGGAAGGCCGCCGATCGGCAATCTGCCACAGCTCGCACCTTCTACGACGTGTTCTACGAGTCGGTCGACTGGGAGAAGACCAAAGCGTACATGGCCAGCAACACCGAGGGCGGGTTGTATCTCAACGTCAAGGGTCGCCGGCTCTACGGATCACACGTCGATCACGGCTGCATCGACCCAAAGGACTACGAGAAGGTGCGCAACGAAGTCATCGAAGCGCTGCGCGAGATTCGCCACCCGGAAACCGGCAAGCCGATGCTCTCGCATGTCGAAGTGCGCGAAGACGTCTACACCGGCAAGTACGTCGAGCGGGCACCCGACATCGTCTTCTTTCTCGACAATGGCGAGTGGATTGCAGACTTCTCGCTGGGCAAGGGGGAGTTTCGCAAGGCCGACTGGAAGACCGGATCAGGCATGCACCGCATGGAAGGCTGCTTCCTCGCGTGCGGTCCGGGGATCAAGCACAACCCCGATGTGACGACGGATATCTTTAGCGTCGTGCCGACCGTGCTGGGCTACATGGGCTTGCCGATTCCCAGCGACATGGACGGCACATTCATCCGTGAGGCATTCAGCGACGAGTGGCTCGCGAGTCACGAGATCACTTACGCCGGCTCCTCTTCGCAGGAAGGTAAGGGCTGGGGCGAAGGTCAGGATGTCTTCAACGAAGATGAAGAGCAGGTTCTCGTCGATCGACTGCGCGGCCTCGGCTATCTCGATTGACCCAGCCGCTGCTGGACGATCTTCACCGCCTCGGCTGAAACATCACACCCGATCCAGCGCCGACCCAAGTTCGCCGCGGCGACCAGTGTAGTCCCACTGCCACAGAAGAAATCAGCAACGACTCCATCAGCCGGGCAGCACGCCTCGATGAGCACTTCGAGCAGCGCCAGCGGCTTCTGCGTCGGATAGCCCGTGCGCTCGGCGGCCATGTTGTTGATGGATGGAATGTCGAGAACGTCCGTCGCCTTCTTCGTCTGGCCACGCATCCGGGCACTGGTCGCGGGAATGCGTGGCGGCTCAAAGTAGTAAGCCTCACTCCTGCCGTAGAAGAGGATGTCATCGTGCTTGCGGGCAAAGCGGCGCGGCGAGGAGCCGCCAAGCCCGTAGGACCAGATGAGGTGATTCACGAAGCACTCAGCGCCGAAGATCTCATCCAGCAGCAGCCGCAGGTGATGGCTGGAGCGCCAGTCGCAGTGGAGCAGCATGGAGCCGGACGGCTTGAGAATCCGATGCATCTCCATCAGGCGCGGCCGTATGAATGAGAGGTAGTCCGACATCGTCGGCCAAGAGTCGGCGTAGCGGGACGGCTCCTCAAGTTCATCGTCGGACCGGTTGGTTCCCCGCTGCTGCTTGCCGGTGTTGAACGGCGGATCAATGTAGATCAGATCGACAGTGCCTGCCCCAAGCCGGCGCAGCAGATTCAGATTGTCGCATTGATGGACCGTGTCGAGCGACGGCGGATCAGTGATGCCCGTGCCCGCCGTGGTCGTGGCCGTGGTCATCGTGATGGTCCGGCTCCTGCGGTTCGGGGGCTTTGGTGAGGACGGCGACGGATCCGAGCGTCGCAGCGAGGACGAAGAGCACCACTGAGCCGATGATCACCTTGCTGTACCACGAAGGCGGGGCCTCGACGGCGAGTTTCTCGGCCGCCTGCATGCCGGCGTCGGCTTCGTGGCCACCAGCGCCGTGACCTTCCTGACCGGCAGCGTGCGTTTCCTGATTCGCGCTGTGCGTCTCATCGGGTGCCTCATGCCCCTCCTGCGCCCAGCCAGCCGGCGTCAGCGCGAGCAGAGCCCCGAGAACAAACACCACCCCGAAAGTTCGAATGATCCGCTGCATGGCGGCAGTATATGCGACTCGCGTGGCCCGGAGAATGGCCCGATCACTCAAGGATCTCACGGGCGTGCTCGGCGACAAACAGCAATCGGAGTGTCCTCGCCTTGTGATCCACTTTGTAATAGGCGCTGTTCAGCGGTTCCATCGCCTCGAATGCGGATTCTGGTAGATTGGAGAGTTGCTTGACGAGAGCCGCCTCATCTTCGGAGGGCCCATCTGGGCCGAACAAGCGCATTGACTCCTCCAGAATCCGGGCCGCTTCAGTTGCACCAATGGTTCGGAAGCCCTCCAGCGCGATCCTTGCATGCACGCCATACAGGTTCGCATAGGATTGGGCCAGACCGCCATTGCAGACCTCTGCGTCGAATGCCAGGCAGGCAAGTGCAACTCGCGTGGGCTTGTTGAGATTCTGGAATCCTCGTTCTGTCTCTCGTCGCCACAGGTACTCGCCAAGGTCTTCGATACCTTCGCACGCCACGATCGCCGTGGCGGCATCTTCGCTGACCCGTTCCAGCCCCCAATCTGCCGCTTCTCGTGCCAAGGATTCAGCGTCTGAGTCTTTTTGGCGCGCCAGGGCCATCAGACAGGCTCCGTAAGTGTATTTGAACGGGTACTCCTCCACGCGGTCTTTGATCTCGGCCATAATTTTTTTAAGCAAAGCCCCCGGGATCTCGACATGCTGGTTTCCACATGCCTGAATGACTTCGGGCAGGTCGCGACGCTGGGCATTGAATACCTGTTCGTCGAGCAGCAGATCCGCAGCGCGCTTGCCATCGATCATCAGAAGGATCGAATAGACCGGGTCATCAAACGCTCGATCCACCCCCAGCACCAACTCTGCGATGTCGCCAAAGATCGCCGTCGCGAACTCGGTATCAGTTCGCTCCTCGCGTAGCCCGCCGTGAATCCCCAACAACGCCCACCTTCGCACGTGCTTGTCGGGATCGCGAAGCGCACGACGAATCGGCTCGACACAGTTCGGAGCCCCGATCTCCCCGATGGCGTGCGCCGCGTATTGGCGGAACTCGGGTTCCTGATGGCGCAGAAACGGCTCAATTGCGGTAACTGCATCTGCATGGCCAATCTTCGCAACGATTTGCAGGATGCGCTCTAATGGTGGGCCATTGTTCCATCGCTTCCCGATGGGCACCGGGTGGAAGTCATATTCGGTCAGCGCCGCCAGCAGCTGCTGCAGCGCCCGTGCGCCTTGCTGGGTCAGATCGAGTTCCGCTTCGCGTGCGACACCGGGGTTCCAGAGATCCCTGATGCGATCAGGGATTTCAGCGTCGCTGAGTACAACTGTTTGGTCTAAGCGATCACTCCACGCCTGAAGCCGCGCGGCTGCCCGCGCTCGGTACCGGGGATCCCTGACAAATTGCCAGAATCCTTTGCGGAGTTTGCGTCGTCGAAACCAGTCCCACATCGCCCAGCAGGGTAAACACCCGAGACGACTGATTCTCGCGGCTTCTCCGCAGTCTCAAGCCGTGCCTGGCGATTGCTACGGCCGAACCGGATGCCGGCCTATCGAAACGTACGTGAAGCCCAGTTCAGCCAGATGCGGACGGCGGTAAAGGTTGCGGCCGTCGAAGACCAGCGGCTGCTTGAGGTTCGCCTTCATCGTGTCCCAGTCCGGATTCTTGAACTCATCCCAGTCCGTGCAGATGACCAAGGCATCGGCGCCTTCGAGGCACTGGTACATGTCCTCGGCGATCTCCAGCTTGCTTCCCAACTCCTGCTTGGTGTTCCTGGCCGCCACGCGATCGAAGGCGCGGACCTTGCCGCCTTTCTCCGTGATCCACTTGATGAGCGTGATCGCCGGAGCTTCGCGGATGTCATCGGTGCGCGGCTTGAATGCCAGACCCCAGAAGGCGAATTTCCTGCCCGCCAGATCGCCTTTGAACTCACTGGCGATTTTGCGGAAGAAAAGGGCTCGCTGCTCCTGGTTCACATCGTGCACGGCCTGGAGCAATTTGGTCGGCACGCCGACGGACTGGCCCATTGAGATGCAGGCCAGCGTGTCCTTGGGGAAGCACGAACCGCCGTAACCGAGTCCGGGATAGAGGAACTGATTGCCGATGCGGGCATCCGAGCACATGCCCTCGCGCACGCGATTGACGTTGGCGCCGTATGCGTCGCACAGGCTGGCGATCTCGTTGATAAAGGAAATCTTCGTTGCGAGCATTGCGTTCGAGGCGTACTTAACCATCTCACTGGAAGGCACATCCATGATGTAGATCGGATTGCCCTGCCGCACGAACGGGTCGTACAGGTCTTTCATCATCTCGCCGACTTCGTCAACCTCGACGCCGCAAACGACGCGGTCGGGCTTGTTGAAGTCGTTGATGGCATCGCCTTCCTTGAGGAACTCGGGGTTGTTGGCAATGTTGAAGGGGTAGTCCGTCTTGCTGCGAATGATGTCGCGGACCATGAATGTCGTGCCGACGGGAACCGTCGACTTGACGACTACGGTCTTGGGCTTCTGATCCGGCCCGAGGGCGTTGATCGCGGAGGCAATCGCCTCGGCCGCCGATCGGACGAACTTGAGATCCGCCTTACCGTGAGCGTCGGAGGGCGTGCCGACGCAAATGAAGATGACATCCGCCTGGGCGTAGGCCTTTTCGGCGTCGGTGGTGAAGTACAAGCGGCCCGCCGCGACGTTTCGTTGGATAAGTTCATCGAGACCTGGCTCGTAGATCGGCACTTCGCCCTGGTTGAGCCGCTCGATCTTGGCGGCATCGACGTCCAGGCAGGTGACCTTGTTGCCGGTGTTGGCGAAGCAGGTGCCGGTGACGAGCCCGACGTATCCGGTGCCGACCATCGTGAGACGCATGGAGTAATCCTCAGATCCAGGGGGTCAGGGCCTCGAGGGTCGCCAGAATGCTGCCTTCAGCCCTGCGTCCCCTCGTTCGAACAAGAACCGCGCCGATGCTCCATCGACCAAACGGGTGCGTCGGCTTGTCGCCGATTGCCCCGGACGCGGCGCGGTCGCGATTGTAGGCGGCGCAGTCGGGTCCGCCGAACCGCCCGAAGCGGCAATCCAGCCGCACTCCAACACTCAAATCCAGCGATTAGTAGGGCTTACGTCCCGATTGCCGAATCCAGCCCCCAAAGTCCGATCATCTGTGCGGTATCGCTAAGATTGCCCGTCCCCCCACGTTCCCCGATTCCCTCTCCATGCCCAATCGCGATCCAAGTTCGTCTACATACCAAGCCAACGCAGCGGCGTCTTGCCAGCCAGCGGTGCTGCTCCGGGCCGTCGCAGAGCGGCTTTCTGCTGCTCTCGGGTTACACATCGAGGTGGTGGCAGGGACCACACCCGCCGCTCACGACAAAGCCTCGATCGTCGTCGAGTTCACTGGACCGGCAGGGGCGCAGCTATGGCTCGTGGCACGCGGGCTGGATGCGGGCACCGGCGTGTCGCGCGACGCGGTCCGCTCCCTTCTGCAGTCCATCGCCACACTGGGCACGACGCTCAGTCAGCGGGAGGACCAGTTGGCGCATCGCATCGCCGAACTCAAGGCCGTCTACCAGATATCCGGCGCATTGTCCGGAATCGGCGATCTTGAATCCATCCTGCAATGCGCGCTGCGGTTGGCGATCGAAGTCATGGATGTGAAGGCGGGCTCCATTCGTCTCTTCAATCCGGCCACCGATGAACTGGTCCTCCGCGCCAGCGTCAACCTCAGTGAGAAGTATTTCGCCAAGGGACCGATCTTCGCTCACGAAAGTGAACTCGACACTCGCTCGCTGGCGGGCGAAGTGGTCTACGTCGAAGATCTCTCCACGGATGAGCGCATTCGCTTTCCCGACCTGGTTCGGGACGAGGGGCTGTGCAGCTTTCTCTCCACGGGCCTGATCTTCCGCGGGAAACCCGTGGGTGTAATGCGGCTTTACACCGGTGAATTGCGGCGGTTCAGCGAATTCGACCGCAACCTGATGCGAGCCTCGGCCCAGCAGGTCGCCACGGCCATCGCCAACACGCGCCTCATCGAAGATCAGCGCAGCGCCCGCGAGGTGAAGCGGCAGGTCGATCTCGCCTCCAATGTGCAGCGGCGCATGCTGCCGCAGCGCATGCCGGTCGTCCCGGGTCTGGACGTCGCAGCGCGCTGCATCCCCTCACTCGAGCTTGGCGGCGACTTCTATGACTTCATCGACCTTGGCCGCAATCTCGGGATTTCGCTGGGTGATGTGGTGGGCAAGGGTGTTCCGGCAGCGCTGCTCATGGCCTCCGTCCGCGCCAGCCTCCGAGCCCATGCCACCGACATCTACGACATCAACGAGATCATGGCCCGCAGCAACCGCGCGCTTGTCGACGACACGCACGAGCATGAGTTCGCCACCGTCTGGTACGGCGTGATCGACATGAAGGCTCTGCGCCTGACCTACACCAATGCGGGACACGATCCGCCGTTTGTCTTTCGCCCCCACCTGCGCGACAAGCCCGATGAGGCGTTTCGAGATCTGCGCGCCGGCGGCCCCGTGCTCGGCATCGACCGCACGGCAGCGTATGAGAAGGGGCTGTTTGATCTGATGCCTGGTGATGTACTGGTCATCTACAGTGATGGTCTGACCGACGCCCAGAACTACGATCGCCAACGCTACGGCCGCGAACGCCTGTGCCGCGCCGTGACGCAGTCGTTTGAACTGGTGGGGGAGGCGACGGCGTCGCTGATTCTCAACCACATCCTCTGGGACGTGCGGCGATTCGTCGGGCTCAACCCTCAATACGACGACATTACGCTGGTTGTGACGCGTATCCTCGCCCCATAGCCATTCTGCGGGCAGGTATCCCTCATGGCTGGCCCCGCCCTGCGCCGATCAAAACAACATGAGCCAGATTGGCGGACCCATCCAGTCGGGACTGGCCGGCGGCGTGCCCGCCCAGGACATTGCGAGCAAGGCCCGCGCCAAGCGCGATCGCGAGCGAAACGAGAAGACTCGCCGGTTCGAAGATGCCGTCGATCTCCACGTGCCCGGCATGGAGAGTTCCGAAGCCGTTCGCGGTTTGGATGAACACGACGAAGAGCACCGCCAGCGCGAGAAGCGCAAGGCTCAGCGCCAGATCGACCACGAAGAGAAGATGAGCGACGAGTCGCGGGCCGACGGCGAAGAGCGGTTGCACATCGACCTTCAAGGCTGAGGCTTCGTCACACGAATCGCCAGGCGCGGACCTCCGAACCGTGCTTTGCCATAACATTCTCGACATGCGGCAGGTCCACGGGTTTCTCGCCACGGCCTGTGATCGTCTCCGATTCTGGATCGTCCATCACGGAACCAGTCACCAAGTCTCTGGCTGACATCGCCACATGCACGATCATTGCTGGACCAGGAGCGGGGTTTCCTCGGTCGAGTTGGGCGAGCCGCTTGCGAGTAACCACAAGTTCCAAGGCGTGTGGATTGGATACACCCCGTGCATCCGCAGACCTACCTCTGATCGATGGCCTCCAGGAGAATCGGTACTGAATCAGCGCCGATCAGTTCAACTGTCGTGTCATCCCGCCAGACGAACTTGATCGACGCAGGACCTGACTCGACACTCCGATCATCAACGAGGGTCTTGAACGACCCATCACGCCTCTCGAGCCGGACCCAGAGGTGGTCGTATTGCTCGAGTGCATTTGCCATACAGCATGAAGGCGTAGAGTTTGCAGTCTCCGTCTGGAGAAACCGATGCAGCCACAATCGAAGCGTCAAACCTCGGTGGCCGCATCACCGGTGAGTACGCGTAGTAAATCACTTGCTGTACCACGAGAGCGGACAGCACGAGGTTCAGCAGAATCGACAACACGAGCAGCGCGGTCTTCCACGAGAGCCGCCAGCGGCCGGCAACTCCCTTGACGCGGTCATCCCCGCTCATCGGCGCCTCATTTCCTACGCCGCTGGCTTCGCCGACTTTATGCTGCATCCGATCTCCAGCGTCCCCTCAAACGACCCGCCGCGCTCGACGACCATCGAGCGTGCCGCCATTTCGCCGCGAAGCGTGCCGCCGGCCTGTACGACGCAGCAGCCGTTGGTGCGGATGGAGCCGTCGAGTTGGCCGGTGACGACGAGGTTGCCGCACTCGATCCTGCCGCGCACGACGCCTTTGCGGCCCACGCGCACGGTTCCCATCGTTGTGACATTCTGGGTGCAGAAGCCGTTGAGATCGGCGTCTTCGAAGCGCATCGGCTTCGTGCACTTGGGGCAGCGCGCGTTGATGGCCTTGAGAGAGACTTCGAAAGGCGCGCCGCAACTCGGGCAGATGACCGGTCGACCAGCCGCGCGAGGCACCGCGGGCTGCCGATCTTCTTCCGCCTCCCGACGAGATCGCCCGAAACCTGAAATCATGTTTTCATCCATCCGCCGTCGTGGCCACCCGCCTCATGGATGGTGGATTCAACCGGTAGCGCCGCGGCTGCCTCCGGACAGAATGCTCGGTCGGCGCCTCAGCAGCGTCTTGGCTGCAGTGGGACTGGTGCTCACTGAAGTCGCCTCAGTGTTCTGATCAACCCGGCCGGCAATCGGCTCATCATCGGCATCCTGAACGGTTGCACCGCGGGATTGGCCGCGAGACGCCTGGGCCGCCGCCACCGCCTGGTGGCCGATCACAACCTGTCCCCGGCAGGTGGCGCCCTCCTCAGCCGAAAACGACGCCGCGAAGACATCGCCGGTCAGATTCGCCGTTGCCCCGAGATGGAGCGCATCAGTACAGTAGATTTCTCCCTCGACACGGCCGTGCAGGGCGAGCGCCCCCGCTCGTATCGTGCCGTTGACAAAGCCACCTTCGCCGATTTCGAGCGTGTCGGTGACTTCGATCTGGCCCTCAATCTGGCCGTGGACGATCGCGCTTCCTTCAAGGAACAATTCACCGATGAGTCGGCAGTTGCCGCCGATGACGGTTGGCTGACCGTCGGGTTGTTCCTGCTGCTGCTGAGCCATTCCGGCCTCCGTGCGATTGAAGTGGTCTCCCGGCGGGGGCAATCACCTGCTCCGCTCCGTGGTGTAATTGTCGGCCCCGTATGGCGGGAACCATGAATTTCCCCACCGGTAGGACTAGCGTACGAGTGCCTTTTGGCCGTCTGGCGACTCGTCGCGAGCTGTCACGGCCGGACTCCCCCTTGTCTCCCGCAGGAGAAGAACCATGTTCCGGATCACCGCGAGTTTCTGCGCGGCCGTGGTGCTTTTTGGCGCTTCGACCACCCTCATTGCCGCCCCGCCGACCGAAGAGCAGATCGACCAATGCATCAAGGCGTACAACGACGGCCGAGCCGCCAACCCGCCGCGAACCATGGAAGACATGCAGAAGATCACCACGGAAGCGCTCGGTGACCTGAGCATCGAGGAAATGTCCGTCGACCAGATTTCCCGCCTGCTCACGGCAGCGCCGATTCTGCGCTATGCCGATGGCGCCTACGCGAAAGCCCAGCAGCGTCTGCGTTCGTTTGAAAGCGATCCGGGCAGGGCCGGCGCCACAGCATGTGTTCTCCTTTTCACCGACGACTTCCGCGCCGCCGGTGACGACGACGCGGCGAAGGCGGAGCTGATCCACAAGGTCCTGTCTCACCCCGCCTTCGACCAGCTCGTCGAAGCCGGTGAAGCGTCGGCCGTGTTCGGAACGCTTGGCAGCCTGACTCCAGAGATCGCCAGCAAGGCGAGCAAGGACATCATCGGACTGGAGCGGTTCGTCAAGGCGGAGTACGCCGAGAAGCTGGCTCGCTCCTACATTGACTACCTGAAGGCTTACATCGCGGCCGCCGGCGACAAGTCCCCCGACGCCAAGCGCATCCGCGAAAAGATGGCCACACTTGCCATGGAAGTGGCGGACAAGAGCACGGAAGAGCGCACGGCCAAGTACTACCGCGGTGTTTCAAAGTACCTCAGCGGCGCCTTTGCCCGAGGTGAGCTCATCGGCTACAAGGCCCCCGAAGTCAACATCACCTGGTCAAGCGACCCGAGCCTCAGCTCGATCGGCGCCCTCAAGGGCCAGGTCGTCGTCCTCGACTTCTGGGCCACGTGGTGCGGTCCCTGCGTGGCTTCCTTCCCGAAGGTGCGCGAGCTCGTCGAGCACTACAAGGGTTACCCGGTGAAGATCATTGGCATTACCAGTCTGCAAGGCTTCCACATCGACAGTGAAGCCGCCGAGAAGCGCATCGACACGTCCGGTGATCCGCAGAAGGAATACGAGCTGATGGCGTCGTACCTCAAGTCGCGCAATATCACCTGGGACGTCGTCTTCACCGAACAGGATGTCTTCAATCCCGACTACGGCGTGCGTGGCATTCCGCATGTCGCGATCATCGGAGCCGATGGCAAGGTGTATCACAACGGCCTGCACCCCGCCCAGCCGCTTTCGCACAAGTGCGAATTGATCGATGCCCTTCTCAAGGAGGCGGGCCTGCCCACTCCCGCGCCGCCGGCAGAAGAGCCCGCGGGCGACGAAGGTTGATCGATTCATTGATTGCGCATTCATTTCCGTCGCGCGGCTGGCCGGCAGCCGCGCGACGGTTGTTTTTGTGCGTGAAAGCGGACGAGCAGTCCGAAACGCCGGCGAGGCAGTCGGGTGATTCGACCTCGGCAGCGAATTCTTGCTGATGCGTATGGCCCGTTTGTCCATCCATCCTCGTTCGCGCTTCGGACTGGTTCGCCTCCGCCATCGTACAATCGCATCATGTCCTCGCGACCCTTCGAAGTTGTCAGTCCGTTCAAGCCTGTCGGCGATCAGCCCAGCGCCATCGAGACCATTACGAACGCGCTGCAGCAAGGCCAGGATCGCATCACCCTGCTCGGCGCCACCGGCACCGGCAAGACCTTTACGATGGCGCACGTCATCGAGCGCCTCCAGAAGCCGACGCTGATTCTCAGCCACAATAAGACGCTCGCCGCCCAGCTCTACGAGGAAATGAAGGAACTCTTCCCGCGCAACGCGGTGTCATATTTCGTGAGCTACTACGACTTCTACCAGCCCGAGGCCTACATCCCGCAGCGCGACATCTACATCGAGAAAGACGCCTCGCGCAACAGCGATCTCGATCGCCTGCGGCTCGCCGCCACGAGTCACCTCGTGAGCCGCGATGATGTGATTGTCGTCGCTTCCGTCTCGTGCATCTTCGGCCTCGGTTCGCCCGAGGAGTTCAAGCGCAAGGTCCTCCACCTCCAGAAAGGCGGCGTGCTCGATCGGCGCGAATTCATGCACGGCCTGGCGGACATGCAGTATCAGCGCAACGAGTTCGAACGCGCCCGCGGCACCTTTCGCGCCCGCGGAGACATCATCGAGGTTCACCCCGCCAACGAGACGCACGCCGTCCGCATCGAGATGTTCGGCGACGAGATCGAGACGCTGCAGATCATCGACCAGACCAGCGGCGAACTCATCGCCGACGTGGATCGCTACTTCATCTTCCCGGCCGTGCAGTACGTCATGCCCGAGGACCAGATGGCCCACGCTCTGCAGGCCATTCGCGAGGAACTCGACGTCCGCATCATGCAGTTGCGCCACGAGGGCAAGCTTCTCGAAGCCCAGCGGCTCATGTCACGCACGAAGTACGATCTCGAAATGATCGAGGAAGTCGGGTACTGCTCGGGCATCGAAAACTACTCGCGCTTCTTCGATGGTCGCCGGCCTGGCGAGACTCCTTTCACCCTGCTTGACTACTTCAACCACGTACCCGGACGCAGCAAAGGCGACTGGCTGCTGCTCATCGACGAATCGCATGTCACTATTCCGCAGGTCCGGGCGATGTTCAACGGCGACAAGGCCCGCAAGCAGGTGCTCGTGGATCACGGCTTCCGCCTGCCCAGCGCACTGGACAACCGGCCGCTGCGTTTTGATGAGTTTGAGGCAACCGTGCCGCGCGTCGTGTTCGTCAGCGCGACACCCGGGCCGTACGAACTCGAGAAGAGCGGCGGGCAGATCGCCGAGCAGGTCATTCGGCCGACCGGCCTGGTCGATCCCGAGATCACGATCCGCCCAGCCGACGGGCAGGTGCCCGATCTCATCGCCCGGTGTGAGAAGATAGCCGCTCGCAACGAGCGTGTAATCGTGACGGCCCTCACCAAACGACTCTGCGAAGACCTCACGAGGTACATGACGGAGAAGGGCCTCGCCACGCGCTATCTGCACAGCGACATCGAAACGCTCGATCGCTGGGAGATCCTGCGGGCGTTGCGCGAAGGTGAGTTCTCGGTGCTCGTCGGCGTGAACCTATTGCGCGAAGGCCTCGACCTGCCGGAGGTGTCGCTGGTGGCGATCCTGGATGCCGACAAGGAAGGCTTCCTGCGCAGCGCGACGAGCCTGATCCAGCAGATCGGACGGTGCGCCCGCAACATCAACGCCGAGGTCGTGATGTACGCCGACAAGGTGACGCCCGCAATGGCCGAAGCGATTGAGGAGACCGCCCGCCGCCGCGAGAAGCAGCTTGCTTTCAATGAGGAGCACGGCATCACCCCGACTCAGATCGTCAAGGCCATTCGCCGCGGCATCGAACTCGAGGTTCGCGCCAATCGCACCGTTCGCGAAGCAATTACCGAGGCCGAGCCGGAATTCGAGCGCAGCGAACTGATCGCCGAACTGGAGCAAGAGATGCTCGATGCGGCCCAGCGACTCGACTTTGAGCGGGCCGCCCAGCTGCGCGACCAGATCAAGTCCATCAAGGCCTCCGGCGACGGCGGCAAAGTCAAACGCTCAGAACTCGAGCGAAAGACCAGCACGCCAGGCCGCCAGCCCGGCGAGGCGCCTCCGGGCGTGGCCAAGCCCCACAAGCGCCGCCGGCCGAATCGCTCACGCGGTTGAGACGACCCGTTCAAATCGACTCATCAATCTGCGGGATACCTGATCCACATGAGCCGGAGCCCGGATGCGTCCAGTGTCGGGCCGGCGTGCTCTCGGTTTCGCACAGCCAGGATGGCGGGCAAAACGTCGGGGGTCATCGCGCCGCGTCCGACTTCCACGAGCGTCCCCGCGATGATGCGCACCATGTGATACAGGAACCCCGAGCCGCAGATCTCCGTCACGATCCGCTCGCCATCGCGCCTCACATCGCAACTGAAGACGGTCCGGACCGTCGAGCTTCGCCCATGGTGCGTATTGGCGAAGGACGCAAAATCATGCTCGCCGATCAGGTGCTGCGCCGCTTCGTGCATCGCACCAGCATCGAGCGAATGCCAGCAGTGGTAGACGTGGTTGCGTTCAAAGACGGGTCGAACGCTGGTGTTGTGGATGGTGTACTGGTACGCCTTGCGCAGCGCCATGGTGATGGGGTCAAACTCGCGATCGACTTCGCGCGCTTCCACGACGGCCATGTCTTCGGGAAGGTAGCGGTTGATCGCATGATGCAGCCGATCAACGGGGATTGTCGTTTCGGCGTTGAACGCCGCGACCTGCCCCAGCGCATGCACACCTGAATCCGTCCGACTCGCTCCAGTGAGTACGATCGGCTGCCGCACCGCCCGCGCCACCGCCGATTCGAGAACGCCCTGCGCCGTGCGCAGTGGCTCGCCTTCCGGCGGCTCCTGCTTCTGCCAGCCATGAAACTCCGAGCCGTCGTACCGGACTGTAAGTCGATAGCGCCGCTGCATCGCGGCAATCGTATGCCTCGCGCGAGTTGCTCCACGACCGATCAGGGGCTGTCGACTTCTTCGTCCTGCTGCGGGTCTGGTGCGGCCCGGCTTTCGATTGCGCGTTGCCGCGCCCAGGCGATCGTCGTCAACTGATCACCGCGTGCGGAAGCAATGCGGCTGGTCACGCCGAATAGGTGCGCCGTTTCGGGAATCTCGAATGCATTCGGACGACCCTGTTTCACGAGCGACGCGAAGGTCGGTGCGTCGATCGCCGCGAGCTCGGCCGTGTCCGCCAGCAGGTACTCGTTCATCTGCACGGCTCCGTCACGATTGTACGGATCGCGTGGCGTCAGGTCGTAGTTGATGACATCCTCCATGGCGAGCAGGTACATCAGGCCGTCGGCATCGAGCGACTTGAGCCACGCCGCGATCCTGGCCTGGCGTTCTTTCACGCCTTGAGGTTCACCCCAGCGACCAAGCTCCTTCTCGAGATACTCGCGAGCGCTCATGGTGGCTCCCAGGAAACCGAAGGGATCGCTGGTGCCGCAGCGGCGAATGGCCGCTGCCAGATCCTGTCGCTGCGCTTCGTCAAAGTGGCTTCGAATCTCGACTCCCGCAGCCGCTTCTGAGAGCATCAGGAATCCATCGCGAGCCACCAGCGCGCTGACGAAGAGATGGTCATCCGAGAGATGGGCGCACATGCGAAATCCCGCGGCGAGCAGCCGAGTGGCGCCTGCCACATCGTCGGTGGCGGCCAATCGCATTGCCTCGAGCGTCAAGAGCCTGAACCCGTCGCGCATTCCGGCCCCGTACCTGGGCACGAAGATCTCCAGTGTGTTGCGTTCTGTCGAGAAGTCGCAACGTCGGATGTTTGAACCATCGACGAACTGCCCGATCGCAGCCTGCGCCGAGTCGGCTGATGCGCTGAGCGCCGCGACCTGCTCCACATCAAGCGGTTGGTGAGCGTTGAGAGCGGCAATCGCCTCCTTCCACGGTTCTTCCAGGTCATTCAGCCCATCGATGCCTCGTCGATACCAGACCGCGGCGTTGGTCAAAGTCACAAGATCGACCTGTCCCTTGGTGATGCCTTCGAGCAGTTCGATGCGGGCGCGGAGCTTGTCGCGGCTCTCGACACTGAGGTCGTACACCCGGCCGAACGCGGGGGTCAGCACTTGTGCAATCACCCCGAACTCGCCGGCTTCCAACTGGGCTTCGATTTCTTTGAGTTGGGCGCGGGCTACTTCGGGATCGTCCTGAGCGAACGCTTCGACAAAGCGGCCCATCATAACGGAGTATTGATCGAGGCTTGTGCGAAGTTCTTCCTGAGACAGTCCTACCAGCCGCGATTCGGCACCGGACTCGCCGATGAACTCGCGCACGAAGCGGTCCCGCTTTTCCGGATCGTCCGTCATCAGGTTGTCCCGAATCATGCTCACGCACAGCGTCTGCTCCATTGACATGGCGTCCAGGGTCTGGAAGGGGTCGCGCTGATCAAAGGCCTGCGTCGCTCGAAGCAGGACGGAAGCCGACGCCGGGTCAAACGCCCCACGATCGAACCCTCGTTGCGCCGCTTGCTCGGCAACCTCGAACACGGCACGACCCACAAGCGAGCTGATGAGCACGCGATCGTCGCCGGCATGGTCTGCGATACGGTAGAGCGAGGAAATGCGATCGGCGGCCCCGGCGCCGTCACCGTCGCTCAAGTGCATCATCGAATCCGCCATGACGATTCGGGCCAGCGACCGCATCTTGCCCAGGTGCGGCAGGAGCATGTCAAATCCCTGCGAATAGTCGAGACCGAAGTCGCTGTAGCCCTGTGACGAGGCGCGCATCACGTCGGCGATGATCGGCGCCGCGCGGTTGATCAAGGCTCGGACCTCGGGCGATGGCGCCGCTCCCGGCGTCGCTCGATAGTTCTCAATCAGCTCGATCTCTTCCGGCGTGAATCGATCCAAGCCCTCAAACGCCCGCCCGTACCATGTGGCGGCGTTGTTGGTGTTGTCAGTCTGCTGCGCCAGCGCAGGGGATTGCAGGCAAACCGCAATGGTCACGATCACACCCCACCACAGCCAGTTCAAACTCTTTCGGTGCATTCGTTACCTCTGTGCAAGGATCTGTGTAGCCGGCTCGATCACGGGGTTTGTTGTTGCATCGCACGGTACTCGTTCGCCTGAACAGCCCGTGCGAGTTGCATAATCGAAGATCCCGTCAACCGGGTTGATTGGCCGACATTCGTTCGTGACATTTCGGTCAGGGATTGGGCCAGTTGCATGCCGTCGCGTTGGTTCGCCGCTGCTCGTGCGGCGCGCCGTTTGAGATCCAGCCACGCATCGACGTCGGGAAGTCTAATGGAAGACAGGCCTTCGTCCGTGCAATGCTGGCCGAGCGCTCGCGCGTCGATCTCCGCCACATCAAGGATGGACGCCATCACGGGCCGCGTGTACGACGCCGCCCCGGTTTGAAGCCGGTCGTGCATTCCCTTGTCCCAGGAATTGTTGAGCATCACCAGGCCGTAGACGTACCACCGTTGAGCCGCATCCATCGCGTCGAGCCACTTGGTCGTTCGATCGATTGCGGCCTTCTGCTGAGGCGACATACTCGCGTAGGGATCGAAACCCGGGTTGCCTCGGACGATCATGTCGTGAAGTCGCTCTTCCGTGACCTTTCCGATGCCATTGACCGCCGACCCGAATCCGAATGGATCGCGCGGACCCGTGCGGCGGATTGCCGCGGCGAGTTCCGCCAGTCTCGCTGGATCAGGCTTTGCCTTGCCCGCCCCTTCGACCGGCGCGTTGGTCTCATCAACAAGGCGCTGCACGATCTTCTGCGCGAGGGCAAATCCATCCTGTGATTCCATGGCCGAGAGGATCAGACCGTCACCGCCGAGATGCCCAACCATCCGGAAGCAGGTCGCCAGTTGAGCGAACGCATCGTCAGGTTTGCCGGCAGCGTCGAGGCGCAGGGCTTCGAGACCGAGCAGCGCAAAGCCGCGCCGCATGCCGTCAGCGTACGTGGGGATGAACATCTCTTCCTCGACGCGCCGGGTCGAGAAATCGCAGCGGCGAATGAGCGACCCCCTGGTGAATTCGCCGATCGCGAGATCCGCGGCCTCTCGATTCGCGTTTTCGAGCGCGGCGAGCGTCTCCGCCGGCGCTTCGCTCGTCCCCAGCAGCGATTCGATCGCCTTGTTCCACGCCGGATCCAGGGAACCAAGATGGGCGATGCCGCGACGGTAGTAGGCAGCGGCATTGGCCAACTGATCCGGATCGATCTGCCCCTGCGCCAGCTTGGTGAGCTGCGCTTCGCGTGCTTCGAGTACTTCCTTGCCATGCTGGACACCGGCATGGCTTTTCAGAAGGCTTCGTAGTGCATCAGCCACGAACGGCAGGTACTTGCCGTCGTCCAATTCCGCTTTCAGTCGGTCAATTTCCTGTTCGGCCCACTTCGGATCGTCGCTGCTCTCGATCTTGATGAATTGGCCGAGCAGGTTGTCGAACGTATCGATTGCCCCGAAGCGTTCCTGCTCGTCGAGATCTTTCAGGCCGGTGGACGTGTTGATCGGCGTGCCGATGGCTCTGATGACATCGAGCGCGGTTACCTTGGAGTCCGGCTGCCGGGCCTGCTTGACCAGGCGTTCAGTCTCCGTCTGCTGCCAGGCCAGGCCGTTGACGAACTGAAACGGATCCTTCGGATCGAGCGCGTGCATGGCGTCAAGCACCATCGCCATCTCGGCTGGTCCCAGCGCGTTGTCTTCCATGGCCATATCGAGGGCGGCCTCGGTGTAGTGGTTCATGCCCGCCGCCATGTTTGAACTGTAAACCGTGTGCCCGTCCCCTGCGTGCGACATCATACGGTACATTGAGGCAATCTGGGATGCGGCGCCCACGGAATCGCCATCCGCAAGTTTCATTTTGATGTCCGCATCGATGAACGGGAGGAAGTTGAAGAGCGTGCCGGTTTGCTCAACGCGAAAACCGTTTGAAGCGAGCTGCGGAGCGAAATCGGCAAACCCGAGATTCGAACCTCGACGAATGTCACTCAGCATGGGTGCGAGGCGGCGCATCAACTCGCGCACCTCGGCCGATGGTGGTCCGGCCTGCTCGCTGTAGCGATACATGATCCTCAGGTCTTCCGAGGTGATCTGGTTCCGCTTCTCAAGCGCCCGCTCGTACCACGTCGTGGCGTTGTTGGTATCGCCCTCCTGGGCGAACGCCGCCGGCGCGATCAGAGACAGCGTGGCGATCAGAAGCAGTTGACCCAGCAGGAACGACTCCTGGAACGAGCGGTGCTCCCTGTGCATGATGACTCCTTCGCGTTTCGATTCGTTCTCTCGTCCTGCTAACGCTCTCCCCCGCTCACTCCTTGGTCGCCGTTGACCGGCTACAGCGAGCTTCTGATGTAAGCCGTCGACTCACTGCCGCCCGATCCCCAGCGCCAGGCGACAGAACATCTCCACGCCCAACGCAATCGAGTCATCATTGAAGTTGAATCGCGGTGTGTGCACCATCGGATAAGGCTCATCGGGATTGCGCTGCTGGCCGAGCAGGAAGAAACAGGACGGCACCTCGTTGCAGTAGTACGAGAAGTCCTCGCCGCCCATGCACGGCACGGGATAGAGCGTGGCCCGCTCCTCTCCCACCGCCTCTCGCGCCACGTTGAAGAACGCCTCCACTGCACCTGCATCATTTCGTGTGACGGGGTAGCCCGGTTCCCACTCAATCTCAGCAATGCAGCGATGAATCGCCGCCACGTTGATCGCCGTCTCGTAGAAGCGGGTTCGACCAAAGCGGCGCATCTCGTCAGTCAATGTCCGCATGGTCCCGGCAATCTCGACTTCTTCGGGGATCACGTTGTAGGCGCTGCCACCATGGAACTTGGTGACGGAAATGACCATCGATTCAAGCGGGTCGACGTTGCGGCTCACAATGGCCTGCAACGCCATCACCAGCTCAGATGCCGCGACGATCGGGTCGTGAGAGAAGTGCGGAGAGGCGGCGTGGCCCATCTTGCCGCGCATCGTGACGGTGAAGTGATCCGTCGCCGCCAGCAGCGGCCCCGGCCGTGTGGAAACGGTCCCGAGCGGCAGCACGGGCCAGCAGTGCAGGCCGAACATCTCGCTGATGCGCGGCCCGAGCACCCGATCCGTCAGGCAACCGTCCTCAACCATGCGCTTGCCGCCGGCCCCGCCCTCTTCCGCCGGCTGGAACAGGAACTTCACGCTGCGCGGCAGCCCTCCTTCATCGGCGAGCCGCTTGAGTACGCGGGCAGCGCCGAGGCAGATGGCCGTGTGCCCGTCGTGTCCGCACGCGTGCATGACGCCCGGGTTCGTCGACGCATAAGGAATGTTGTTCTCCTCGATGATTGGCAGGGCGTCCATATCCGCCCGCAGTCCGATGGCGTCGTCACCATTGGATCCTGGCAGATATGCCAGCACCCCTGTCCCACCGGCAAGATCGTCGGCAAACTTGATGCCTGCCGCGGCCAGTTCCTCGCGCACGCGTTGGCTGGTCCGCCGCTCTTCGTACTTGAGTTCAGGATGGGCGTGGAGGTCGTGTCTGAAATTGATGAGGAACGGCAGTTCTTCTTCGATGAGTTCAGCGACGCGACTGGCGATGCTCGTGGTATTCGTGGTCATACGGGCATTGTACTCGCATTCGAATGTCACCCCCAACTAAGTGGGTGGGGCACCGGGGTCGTTCCGATTGCCTGACGAAGCCGATGAGGAGACCGAAACCTCGCTGCTCAGTGGATATCCTTGTCGGCCGCCAATGGGACGCTGCGGCCGCCGAGTTTCAGAGCGTGACAGGGACGTCTTCCGCTGAGATCCGAACCATGTTGAACATCCTCGCTCAGACCGCGGCTCAGGCCTCAGGATCTCCCGGCTGGCACGCCTGGGCGACCGTAGGCGTCATTCTGCTCATCTTTGCGTTGCTGATCTCCAATCGGATCAGTACCGATGTGCTGATCGTCGGTGGAGTCACCCTGCTGGTGCTGCTCGGCGTGCTTCCACTGAACGAGGCTGTGGCGGGCATGGCCAATCAGGGCATGTTGACGGTGGCCGTTCTGTATATCGTGGTGGCCGGCCTGCAGGAGACAGGAGGCGTCACCTGGCTGGGACAACGCCTGCTCGGGCGTCCCAAAACTCTGATTGCAGCTCAGGCGCGACTGATGCTGCCAGTGGCTGGGTTCAGCGCGTTCATGAACAACACGCCGCTGGTGGCCATGCTGATTCCGGCTGTGGCGGAGTGGGCCAAGCAGCATCGGCTGCGCGTCTCCAAGCTCATGATTCCTCTGAGCTACGCCGCGATTCTCGGCGGAACGTGTACGCTCATCGGGACGAGCACGAACCTCGTCGTTGCGGGGCTATGGCTCAGCACGTTTCCCGACAAAGCTCCCATCGGCATGTTCGACATCGCCTGGGTCGGGATCCCCTGCTGTGCGGCCGGCATTGCGTACGTCCTGGTTTTCAGCCGCTGGCTGCTTCCCGATCGCAAGCCGGCGATCAGTCCGCACGATGATCCTCGGGCCTATACGGTGGAGATGAACGTCGATCCGGGAAGCCCACTGATC
Source organism: Phycisphaerales bacterium UBA5793 (assembly GCA_002418285.1). Lineage (GTDB taxonomy): Bacteria > Planctomycetota > Phycisphaerae > Phycisphaerales > UBA5793 > UBA5793. The sequence continues at coordinate 69,611 of DIDT01000018.1, read as the reverse complement.
GGCAAGTCGATTGAGGAAGCCGGGCTGCGCCAATTGGCCGGCCTCTTTCTGGCTGAGATTGATCGTCAGGGGCAGGTCCTGCCCGCCGTTGGTCCGCAGGAGCGGCTTCTCGAAGGCGATCGGCTCGTCTTTGTCGGCGTGGTCGACTCCATCGTTGACCTCCACCGCGTCCGCGGCCTGACGCCGGCGAGTGATCAGGTTTTCAAACTCGACGCACCACGGGCGCAGCGCTGCCTGATCGAAGCCGTCGTGTCAGACTCGTGCGGCCTGGTGGGAAAGACGATTCGCGACGGTCATTTTCGCACGATCTACAACGCCGTGGTCATCGCCGTGGCGCGAAACGGCGAGCGCATCAACCGAAAGATCGGCGACATCGTCCTTCGACCCGGCGACACCCTGCTGCTCGAAGCGCATCCGAATTTTGCGGAACAGCAGCGCGACAGCCGCGACTTCTATCTCGTCAGCAAGATCGAGAATTCCAATCCGCCTCGACATGAAAAAGCGGTGCTGGCCATGGTCATCCTTGCAGGAATGATCGGAGCGATCACGTTTCTCGGAGTGCCGACACTGCTTGGAGCCATGACCGCCGCCGGCTTGATGATCATCACGCGCTGCGTGCCCGGGAGTGCCGCCAGAAAGAGTGTCGACTGGCAGGTGCTCATCGTCATTGCCGCGTCGTTTGCACTTGGGCGTGCGCTCGAAATCACTGGAGCCGCAGATTCCATCGCCAACACCCTCGTGGGACTGGCCGGTGAGAATCCGTGGACATCGCTCATCATCGTTTATGGCGTGACGATGCTCTTCACCGAACTCATCACCAACAATGCTGCGGCCGTTCTCGTTTTCCCCATCGCGCATTCGATCTCTCAGCGCCTGCAGGTTGATTTCACGCCCTTTGCCATGTCCATCATGATGGCCGCATCCGCCAGCTTCTCGACGCCCATCGGCTACCAGACGAACCTGATGGTTCTTGGTCCGGGAGGGTATCGATTCACCGACTACTTCCGCATCGGTATTCCACTGAACCTGACGATGTGGGTGATAACCTCCAGCCTGGCTCCGCTCATCTGGCCCTTCCATTCATAGCGTGCGGCTGCCACCCGACGCGCCTGCGAGGCGCGATCACCACCGTCGCGCCGCATGCGGCATCATCGTGCCGTTGATCGCACGCTGACTCACCGAATCACAGCACTGGTCCGGTTGTGTGACATGGCCGATGATGTGACCATCACCTCGCCTTGCGAGGTCTATCGTTATCGGCCGTCGGAAGAGCCTGCGGCCGCCCAATCTGCTTGAGAGTGACGGGGACGCCCTCTTCTGTGATCCATTCCGCCCTCATCATCGTGGCGCAGACCGCGACCGCGGCTCCGGCCCCTCCGGGATGGCATGCCTGGGCGGCGATGGGCGTCATCGTCCTCATCATGGGCCTGCTCATTTCTAACCGAATCAGCACCGACGTAGCCATCGTCGGCGGCGTCACACTGCTCGTTCTCATGGGCATTCTGACGACAAAGCAAGCGGTAGCCGGCATGTCCAACGAGGGGATGCTCACCGTCGCGGTCCTCTTCGTGGTCGTTGCCGGCCTGCAGGAGACTGGCGGTGTCACCTGGCTCGGTCAGCGATTGCTCGGGCGCCCCAAGAACGTCATCACCGCTCAGACGCGTCTCATGCTCCCTGTCGCATTCTTCAGTGCGTTCATGAACAACACGCCGCTGGTGGCCATGCTCATCCCTGCCGTCAGTGAATGGGCCAAGCAGCATCGGCTCAGCGTCTCCAAGCTCATGATCCCGCTCAGCTACGCGGCGATCCTCGGCGGCACGTGCACGCTGATCGGTACGAGCACGAATCTCGTCGTCAGCGGGCTGTGGAGCGAGACGTTTCCGAACCAGCGACCCATCGGCATGTTCGACATCGCCTGGCTGGGCGTGCCCTGTTGCGTGGTGGGCATTGCGTATGTTCTCGTTTTCAGCCGCTGGCTGCTTCCCGACCGCAGACCACCGCTGAGTCCGCAGGATGACCCGCGCGCCTACACCGTCGAGATGACCGTGGATGCCGGCGGTCCACTCATCGGCAAGACTATCGAAGAAGCCGGACTGCGCCAGCTCACTGGGCTCTTCCTTGCGGAGATCGACCGCCAGGGCCGCGTGATCCCCGCCGTCGGACCACAGGAAAAACTCCTCGCCGGCGACCGACTCATCTTCGTGGGCATCGTCGATTCGATCGTCGATCTCCACCGCGTGCGCGGGCTGACACCCGCCAGCAATCAGGTGTTCAAACTCGACGCGCCGCGATCCCAGCGCTGCCTCATCGAAGCCGTGGTGTCTGATACGTGCGGTCTCGTGGGCAAGACCATCCGGCATGGCCAGTTTCGCACCGTCTACAACGCCGTTGTCATCGCCGTGGCTCGCAACGGCGAGCGCATCAAGAAGAAGATCGGTGACATCGTAGTGCGCGCTGGCGACACGCTGCTGCTCGAGGCCCATCCCAACTTCGCCGACCAGCAGCGTAACAGCCGTGACTTCTACCTCGTCAGCAAGATCGAGAATTCCAATCCGCCGCGCCACGAAAAGGCGCTGCTGGCCATCGTCATCCTCGTCGGCATGATTGCGGCCATCACCTTCTTCCGCGTCCCCACGCTCGTCGGCGCGATGACGGCGGCAGGCTTGATGATCATCACGCGCTGTGTGCCCGGCCACGTGGCGCGCAAGAGCCTCGACTGGCAGGTGCTCATCGTCATCGCTGCGGCGTTCGCCCTTGGCAAGGCGCTGGACGTCACCGGCGCGGCAAACTCGATTGCTCACAGTCTGGTGTCGCTCACCTCGGACAATCCCTGGACGGCGCTGGTGATCATCTATGGCGTGACAATGGTCTTCGGCGAGACCATCGGCCACAACGCCGCAGCCGTGCTCATCTTCCCCATCGGGCATGCGATCTCGCAGGAACTGCACGTCGACTTCATGCCATTCGCGATGACGATCATGATGTCCGCCTCGGCGAGCTTCTCGACGCCCATCGGCTACCAGACCAACCTCATGGTGTTCGGTCCCGGCGGGTACAAGTTCACCGACTACTTCCTGATCGGCATCCCGCTCAACCTGATCCTGTGGGTGATCTCATGCTGCCTCGCGCCGGTCATCTGGCCGTTCCACCCTTGACCGTGGACCGGTCCAATGAGCCTGAAATGTGGCTACAATCGACCCCATCTGATTCGCCACCGTAGCTCAGTTGGTAGAGCAGCTGATTTGTAATCTGCAGGTCGCCGGTTCGAGTCCGGCCGGTGGCTTTCGAGAACAGGCCGCGAAGCTTCACCCCGTCACTCGGCGGAGGAAGAGTCGCAGAGCCGCAGATCCCAGAATCGTGAGCAGCACCAGCATGGCGCTGAGAAACGCCGCCGGGTGCATGTGCGGCACGTCCGGCGTCAGCGCGGCACGCAGCCCCTCGCTGATGTACACCACTGGATTCACCAGCACCGCGTAACGCAGGACCGGCAGCGGATCGAGAAGTTGCCACGGGTAGTACACGCAGCCCAGGAACGTCACCGGAACGACGATGATCGAGAAGATCAGCGGCACCTGCTGCGGGCGAAACAGCGTCCCGATCGTCAGGCCGAACGCGCCGGAGATCAGGCTCGCGAGCAGGAGCACCACGATCAGAAGCGGCCAGCTCGCCACGTGCACCGAAACCGGTGCGGCAGGGATAACCGCCACCACCGGAAACACGACCAGAGCCGCGACAATGCTCTGCATCGCGCCGAACACGATCTTCTCGATCGCCACGCCCGCCACCGGCAACGGCGCCATGATGCGGTCTTCGATCTCGCGCGTCCGGCCGAACTCGTTGACCAGCGGCAAGGCGACGGCCGCGATTCCCTGAAAGATCATCGCCACCGCCATGAGCCCGGGCACCAGGATCGTGCCGAAATCTGCCGCACCGCCCCCGTGGAATCCTTCGCCGATCTTGGGAAGCACGTAGGCAAAGACAAAGGTGAACATGACGGGATTCATCACCGTGCGCAACAGAAACGGAATGAAGTCGCGGCGCAGCACGCGCACATCGCGGGCCAGCAACCCGATGAACGCCCGCACGTAGATGCCCAGGCGGCCGCCCCGCGCGATGTTGAGGATATCAGTCACGCAGCGCCCTCCCCGTCAATTCGATGAAGACGGTCTCGAGCGTTGGCGTCTTGACTGAGACATGTTGCAGGGCGTGTCCGTGCGCTGCCTCTACCACGCGTTGCAGCAATCCGTTCTGGCCTGATGCAAGGATCCGAATCCCTTCGGGCACCGCCACCGCTGAGTCAATGCCCGGCAGCTCGCGCAGCGCCTTGAGTAGACCATGGGGAGGCTCGGGAAAGTCAAGGTGAATCTCGGTCTTCGTCGTCGTTTGCTGCTTGAGCCGTTCAGGTGTGTCGCACACCAGGATGCGGCCGTGGTCGATGATGGCGATGCGATCACAGAGTTCATCCGCCTCTTCCATGTTGTGCGTGGTGAGGAGAATGGTGGTTCCCTCGTCACGGAGTTGCCGCACGAGCTCCCAGAGACTGAGCCGACTCTGGGGATCGAGGCCGGCGGTCGGTTCGTCAAGGAACAGAACCTTGGGCCCGTGCCCAATGGCGCGAGCAATCTGCAGCCGCTGGGCCATCCCGCCGGAGAGTTCATCGGGCAGACGCATCGAAGCGTCCTTGAGTCGAAATCGCTCCAACAGTATCTCGGCACGGCGTTTCGCATCCCGCGCACCCGCGCCGAAATAGCGGGCATGGAAGATGAGATTCTCCAGCGCCGTCAGGGAACGGTCCAGCGTGCTGTACTGCGTGACCACGCCGATGAACTGCTTGACACGCGCCGGATCGCCACCGACATCGATCCCGACCACGCGAACGCGACCGGAGGTGGCGATGACGCGCGTCGTGCAGACGCCGATGGTCGTCGTCTTGCCTGCGCCATTGGGGCCGAGGAGTCCGAAGATCTCGCCATGATGCACGTCGAGATCGATGCCATCGACCGCCTTGACGCTGGAATTTGGATAGCGCTTCACGAGCGACTCGATGAGAATGGTCGGCTCTGCACTGGTTCCACTCAATGGACCATCTCCCTCTCGCCGTGCCGGGTTGCGCCTGACGCACCGGTCCGCCGCGTTGCCCGCGTCGGCGCCGCAGGAGTGAACGCATGCCACGCAATCGGCACTGTCAAGAAACAGACGATAGTCCAATTACTGTATTACCGGCCAGCTGGAGGATCAGTCCGCATTCGGAGCAACGCGGCGCGTTGACCTGTCTGTCATAGCCGCATCAATCCGCGCCTTCTCATATCGGCGGGCACACTCGCCGGCGCAAACCGCGCGTTCGGGCGGGAATCCCCAGCATCAAGTCGCGCCGCGGCCTCCTCTGTCTGACAGCGCGCCGATCAGCAACCGCTCCACATTCCGAGCATCGGCTCCGGTTGGCGCGCATGTCGTAACCACAGGACGGGCAGCGGTGCTTAGCGGAACGGTGCAACACGGCGAGACGGCGACGGTCCGCCATTGACAAGATCACGAGTCGGCGCAAGATCGTGAACGAGACCAGCACGATCAGCGGAACGAGAAGCAGGCCAATATTGAAGTGCATGCGATGAGAGTACTGGTGGCCAATCTCCGGAACCCCGTACAGGTTGATCGGCCAGGTCGTCTGCCAGACCAACGTGGGGAGCACCGCGGTCGCCAGCAGAAGAGCATCCGCCTCCGGCCACTGCCGTAGAAAGTCGAGCCGCGCCGAGAGTTCCGCGATCCGGCTCACTCCCCGGGACAAGACGAGAATCACGAGCACAGTGAGAACACCAATCGCCACCGGTCGCTGGCGGCTGAGCGGCCGGAAGAGATCCGCCACGCTCCGAATCGGCGCATTGGGCACGACGACCACCCTGTCGGCGAAATCCTCCCACGCTGGAAACCACCTGGCGTAGTCGGCGGAAACCACACCCAACCACCGGTTCTGTCTTGCCTCGTAGATCCAGCCGGCATCTGCCACCGTGTGAACCTCCGCGCGGCTTAGCGCAATCGGGTGGCGGACCCTGGGCTCGCCCAGGTAATACACCGGCTCGTAGTTCAACAAACCGGTCGCCATCAGATCATCCCAACCCCGCGTGAAGTCGGGCATTTTGCCGTATCGCACTCGGTAGAGTTCGACGGCGATTCGTATAGTCTGCTCCTCGGAAATCAGGCCGCTATATGAGCTGATACCAACCGGGCTCGTCCACGCCGGCCGCGCGAAGAACCCCAGCGGGATCACCACGAGTGCCGCCGCGATGAAACTCAGCAGGTGGATGTGGATGGAGCGTTCACGCGGGTGCCGCATGATCAACCTCGTGCCAGGGAACGATCTCCTCTTATCGGCTGGGGGGAGTTGATACCTGCGGGCATTCCTTTGCCTAGCCCGAGAGTTCTGCCCACACCTGCGAGCCACTCCCAAATTCCCTCGTTCGACAGGGATTCTCGCCGTCCCAGGCGGCGCGATTGCGAGCCGTTCCAGCAGGTCCGCCCCGCGTGGAATCAAGGTCATTTCCCCGGCGCAGCCGGACAAGTAATCTGATATGCTGTACCGCAATGTTGTGGTCGTCAGGTGGGTCGGAGGCGTTTGTCTCTACCTGGATCGCGCGAACTCATTGCTCTGCGGAACTCCGCGACGAGTTGCCCCACCGCGCCAATCCTTCACATCTTATTCGATTCCTTTTCCGGTGCTTCGTGCGCCAATTGTGCGCGATGTCAGCGATTGAGGAGTTTCGTGATGCTACGTGGCTCTTACAAACTTGCGTTCCTGTTCGCCCTTCCGTGTTTCATGAGTGCGGCGCTCCCGCCAGTCGCCAACGCCCAGATTCGCGGCAGCGCTCATGACTTCACCGACAAGGGCTGGTCGGATAACGAGATCTGTAAGCCATGCCATACACCACACAATGCGATGACCGTTGAAATCAACGGGTACGTTGCCGGCAAACTCTGGAACCACGCGCTGCCGCCGCAGAGCCAGATCTACAAGACGCTCGTCGGCGATCTCCCCCGCGATGACGCACTCGACGCCTACAGCATTCTCTGTATGGGTTGCCACGATGGAACCGTCGCGCTGGATTCGTTTGGCGGCGTCAACGGGAGCATGTTCATCGGCAACGCCAACGTCGGCGCACCCCATCCGGTTCGAGAATTTCTCTCCACCGATCTGACCAACGATCATCCGGTCGGCGCCAGCGGCGTGTGGCCTGAGCCCGAGCCAGTCTACTTCAACCCGCGCAGCACCTGGGAAAACCAGACGTTTGGCAACTCGCGCATGGGGCGCCTCCGGTCCATGCTCGTCGACGGGCTGGAGCGATCCGTCGTCAGTTGCGCCACCTGCCACGAACCGCACCGTCGCGGCGGTCACGACGACCTGCTGCGCATCGACAACACCAGTAGCCAGATGTGCCTGGCGTGTCACAACAAGTAATCAGCCGCTCCAGCCAGCGCCCGCCACACGCAGCGTGGAGACCAATTCGAATACGCACTCACTTCATTGCTCCCGGTTGCCACGACGGAAAAACACGAGCCCGGCTCCAAATCGATGAAGCCGGGCTCGCAGCAAACGGAGAATGAAACTCGAGTCATCAGTCGCTACTGAATCGGCATTACTTCGGTGACGAGACAACTGGTCGCGTCAATCGCCTGCACCCAGGTTCGCCCACACACCGTCGGCGGAACAGTGGCGCCAAAGACAGCCATGCCGCTTCCGTCGGCAGTCGTAACCGCAGCAACCCGCGCCGATGAGTTCAAGCCCAGAATCTGCCCCGAGCAGGCGCCATGCGGAATCTCCAGCGATCCCGTACCGCGCGCCGCAAGCAGCGCAATGCGCTGATTCGGCTGCGCGCCCGAGACGGTGAACGTCATCGGCCCCGGGCAGTCACCGACAACTCGAAGACTGGGCGTGGTGCCAATGACATCCAGAACGATGGCCGAACGGACAAAGTACCCTTCGCCTTGGATGCCGCCCTGAAGTGAATCGATCGTCATGTTGACCAGGCTGTAGGGCCCAAGGAAACCAGCCTCGACAATCCCGTCGAGGGCGTGCGTGGAAAAGGTTCCCTTGAATGTGCCCGGCCCCGATCCGAATCCAAGATCGGCGCCCGTGACCTCGGTCTCGAGGTACCCACCCTGTGTCTGAATGCCGGCGGAAATCACGATCTCACTCGCGGGCGTTGCACCATCCGACACGTAGGTGATCTGAAAGGTTGCGCTGGTGATCTCGTAACCACCGAGCGGCCCGATGGCGTCGACAAAGAGGACTCCACCGTTGAAGAACTGGCGTCCCGGAATCGGCACCGGCCAGGTCGGGTCATAGTTGTGATGGCCGGGGATGTGGTCAGCGGACGCGGCTGCCGGAACGGCCAGAATCGCCGCCAACGCCAGGGCTACGGAACGCTTCGTCATGGTGAGGCCTCCAGTGGGTGTTTGTGGTGGTCTTGTTACGCGTTATTCAGGAACTGTACAGCACTATTGGGAACATTCCAGCACATGTTCCAAGTTTTTCGTGATTTTTGTGGACAATTACCGCATTCTGACGAACAATAATACAGAACTTTTGAGAACACATCACTTCAAGACGCCACGGAGCGGCAATTGCGAACTTCCACTGACCGAATCGGAGCCTCTCGAGTCCGGGTCCCCCCGGGCACGCTTCTTCCCCCGGCACCGGCCGAAACTCATGCCGCTGAACGCACTGGCGACCGGCTTCAGTCAGAGTTGGCCGCATTGATCGACGAGTTCCCCGTCGAGCAACGTCCGGTGGCGTCAATGGCTCGCTGGCTCCAGGTCTCCCGGCCGATCTGCCATCGCACCGTCGCCGCTGCCCGCGCTGCCGGCGGAGGAATCGCAGCCCTTCGCGAAGCGCCCGGCGTCCGTGGCCTGGCCGGCTTCCTCGCCGCCGCGCGCAACAGGGGAATCGACACCGAGCGAATCGAGTCCGCGGAGGCCGCCGTCTCCGCTTACTCCTCACTGCTCGAACGTCACGGTGGGCGCAAGAAAATGCTTGCCATATTCGACAGCGCCCCCACTCGCCCGGCGACCGTGACAGCGACCATGCCCGCAGCCGCGAAACCCGGGCAATCCGATGCGCGCATTCTCGCATTCGAAGGCGCACGGGGCATCACCGAGCGCGAATACGGCGTGGAACTTGCCACATTCATCTATGGCCCATCGACTCGGTTCAAGGGCGCGTTCGATTGCACGACTGCACTAGGCCTCATCGATATTCGGCGCAACGCCGGCGCCGTGCCCATCTGTCCGGTCACATCGTCCGACACCGAGTTACTGCTGGGTCGGAGCGAAAGCCCGCTTGCATCGCTGCGTCGCCCCGAGGGTGAGAGTCGGCGGAACATCGGCTTGATCCGCGAATTCTGCTCCGACCCCGCACCACGCATCGTCATTCGACGACAGGAAGGCCGCGCCCCCGTCCTTGTCGAGCCAAACGATGAACAGCGCGGCCCATTCGACGTCGTACTTGGCGCCATGTACCAGGGCAATCCCCATCCCGCTGCCGACGAGCCTCGCACACAGTTCTGCCAACTGCTCTCCGACGGCCCTTCGCGCCGTCTCATCATGGTCGTCTATCTCCATCGATCGCTGGCCGCAACCGCAGTCGCGTCATCCGGAGTGTTCGCTAAGAATCCCGTGGGCGTCGTCGAATTCGATCCCACGGGAACTCCGCGGGTCATCCTCCCCCGCGATCGCTGGTACGACAAGCTACCCGGCTCCCCATCGATCGAATACCTCGGCCTGGGAACATCCCGACTGCACGGCTCGCCCTATCCCCGACTCGCGCCGCTGGCCGAACACCTCTTCGAACTCGGCGGCTGGAACTCCGAACAATTCGTTGGCTATCGCATGGCCGTTGAATACCCCATGTGGAACACGCACCATCTCATGTGGTTTGATTTCGACGCGCAGCCACCGCAGGAATAAGGACACTGATGTTCGCACGCGATGGTCACCGAACACCCGCAACGGCGACGCCGCTCCCACATGGCGTGGCGTGATTCAGTAGTTCCCATTCACCGGGAGTATGGGCAAAGCCGCCGCGGCCACGTCGCTTGCGGTTACCCCGCAGCGTGACTGCGATCTGGATGATCCCACAAAACCACCATCCTGCCGAAGGCGCCGAAAGCAGCCCTACTCGACCAGAAGCACGTTCGAAATCCTGCAGCTCGACAGATCCAGCGCCTGCAGCTCGATGCGGCCACAGTACGGAGCCGCAATCTCGACGTCAAAGCGGATGATTCCCAGCTCATCTGCCGTGCCGGTTCGTGCTACTCGCACCGCCCGACCAAGACATAGTGCTTCGCCGGAACAGGGATGATTCGGCGGGATGGTGAATTGCCCCTGGCCGAAAGACAACAGTACGGCACATCGAGCCCCCGGCGTTGCCGATGTCACACGAAAGAACTTGTGCCCCGGACATCGACCGGCGCTCCAGAGTCCCATCCTCGTGTCAGTGGTGTCAATAATGTACGCCGAACCCGACACGGGCAGGTTTCCACGGTCGCGGGGAGCTCCGATGACCGCTCTGGAACCCTGCAAGCGCACGCTGTATCCAAACTCGTCCCCCGCCTGACCATCCGGCGCGAGCAAGGCGCTGATCTGCTCGCCAGTAGTCACGTCAAAGAGATACGCCGCCCCGGATGAATCTCCAAGGTCATCGCGCCACTGCGCGCCGACAAGTGCAAGGGGGCCGTCGATCGCCACTGTCCATCCAAACAGGTCACCGTACGAACCACCGATGGCGAGAAGCTCCGCCAACTGCGCGCCTGTTGTCGCATCAAACAGGTACGCCGCGCCTGCATTCGAGCCAAGATGGTCGTGGAGATGCGCCCCGACGATTGCAACATTGCCACTGATGCCGCACGACACGCCAAACCAGTCTCCTTCGGCGTTGTCATCGGGAATCAACTTGGCGATCTGCACGGGCTGCGACGGGTCGGTGATATCGAAGAGGTAGGCCGAACCCGATCCAATACCGACATCGTCGTCGAGGTACGCCCCAACTACCACACGATTGCCACTGATGCTCACACTGCGACCGAAATAGTCACCGACATCATCATCGTCGGGGAGCAACTTGGCGATCTCCTCACCCGTAGTAACGTCGAACAGGTACGCCGAACCGGATCGATCGCCATTATCTGCATCCGACAAAGCGCCGATGATCGCCAAGTCACCATCGATAGCCAGACTTGAACCGAAGTCGTCGCCCGCCGACCCGTCGGCCGGACTCAACTTGTGCAACTGCGCCCCCGTGGATGCATCAAAGACGTACGCAGCGCCGGAGCTGTCGCCATGAGTGTCACTCCCGCCCGCGCCGACGAGAATGACGTCAGTTCCGATGGCAACGGCATATCCGAATCGATCATCGGCAGCGCCATCGCCGGCGAGTAGCTTCAATCGTTGCGCGCCGGTTTCCGCGTCAAACACATAGGCGGCGCCTGCATCGACACCGTTCTCGTCATTGTCCGTGGCCCCGCAGACGATCACGTCACCGCGGATTGCCACGCCGCGACCAAGGTAGTCGTGGCGGCCGCCGTCTTCGGCCCACACTCGGAACATGGTCGGAGGATCACACTGCGCCAGCAGCGATGGTGAAGCTCCACCTGCCGCAAGTCCAACCAGTGCCATCAATGTCCAACTTCGAACACATCGTGACATTTCATATTCCTCCTCTGCCGTGCGATCGCTCCTACTCAACCAGAATCATATTCGAGGTGCGGCAGCTCGACACGTCCAGCGCCTGCAGGTAGACGCGGCCGCAGACCTGCGGGGTGACCAGCGCGGGAACAGCCAACGAGCCATCAGTTCCGGCCCGCTTCGTGGTCGCGACTCGGATAGCACCCTTGAGGCCGAGCAATGTGCCTGCGCATGGATTGCCACTTGGGATGGAGAATTCGCCCTCGCGCGGGGCTGTGAGAAGCGCCACCGTCTCGCCCGGCGTCGCCCGGGTAACTTTGAAGAGCATCGAGCCGGGGCAGGCGCCGATTGAACCCAGCGTCAAGTCGCACTCGATCCTGAAAACGTATGCCGAGCCAACATTGTCGAGCCGGCGGATCATGTCGTAGTGCGCACCGACTACCAGAAGCCCATCGTCGATGGCTGCCGCGCTACCAAACTGGTCATTTTCCTCAGGGTCATCTGGCAGGATCTTCCTGATTTGGGCCGCCGTATCGAGATCGAACAGATAGGCCGATCCCGAATCCACGCCGATCTCATCATCCCGGAACGCGCCGACAACGACTGTGCGACCATCGATCGCTACCGACCTCCCGAAGCGATCGTCCGCCTCCCCATCCTCCGGCAGCAACTTGGCAACTTCCATTCCGGACTGAACATCGAACAAGTACGCCGATCCCGAGAGACTCCCATTGTCATCGTCGCCATAAGCACCCACAACCGCAGTGCGCTCTCCGATCGCTACAGAGAAGCCAAAGTTGTCACTCCAGTCGCCGTCGCTTGCGCGGAGCTTGATCAGCTGACGCGGACTCGATGGGTCCGAGACGTCGAACAGATACGCCGAGCCGCGGGAACCACTGAGCCCACTGGAGCCGATGATTGCCACCCGATCTCGGATCGCAATTGCGATGCCAAACAAGGCTGACGCAGTAGGGTCGTCGGCATTGAACTTCGAAATCTCCAGCGGGTTTGTCGGATCAGAAACGTCGAAGACATAAACCGAACCCGTATCCTCTCCGAAATCATCATCGAGCGGGGCCCCAACGAGAACGAATCCGTCCCCAAGTCCTACGGATGAACCAAAGTGGTCACGCGCAGCGCCGTCGCTGGCGGTGAGTTTCGACAACCGGGTCCCGGTGCGAGTCTCGAATAGATATGTCGCTCCCGCCTGTATCGCGAGTTCGCGCTCGTCGGGAGCCCCAACGGCCGCCAGCGTGGCGGAGAGTGCGACTGCCGCTCCAAATCGTGCCTGCCCGGTCGGGTAGTTCGGGAGCAGTTTGAACAGTTCCGCGCCGCTCTCGACGTCGAAGAGGTATGCCGATCCGCCGTTGAGACCGGCGTCGTCGTCGTTGATCGCCCCCATGAGCGCAATGTTGCCCCGCAATGCAACGGCGGATCCAAGTCGATCATCCAACTCGCCGTCACTTGCCGTGATCTTCCGTATCTGAAAAACGTCACATTGACACCACCCTGGAAGCGGAGCGATGTACATCAGCGCCAGAACCGCGGAGAACAGCACAGAGCGGATTCTCATCTTCGTCCACATACTTTGCTTCCTCCTGGGCCACTGGGTGACCCGAACCGAATCTGCAACCAGGCATCTCTGGGATCACGTGCGGGCCCGGAGACGTCCAATCCGCAACCTGAATCCAAGGACTCCCTTCGTCATTATGCTCAATCCCGGGCGCAGCCTGCAACGGCAAATCACCCTGATCTGCAAGAATGCGGATGCGCATCGCCTTGGCAGAATCCACATTCAGATCGCTCGCCAGAGAATCGCTGGGCAAGACCGGCCACGCATTGCCCGCTCAGGCAGTATCCCCGGCGGTAATACCAACCCTCGGCTGCTCAACATCCCACCGCGCTTCTGAAGTGATGGTGCGCATCTGGAATGAACTGCCCCCATCCGCGTGGCGAGTCGAGCACGACGTTACCCGAACGAGCGTCGGAAATCCCGCTCGCTCGCTTCGGCGGTGGATTCAGATCAAAAACGCGCACGCTTCCGCGAAAGGGGACGTGCAAAGTCAGGTCAGGCCGGCTGATTTGATGAGCGGTGCCGTCCCGGTTGTCCGCACTGCAACTGTCTGACGATTGATTCCGCGTTCGTCAGCACAGATCGCGCATCAATAGAAACACCGTCAAGTGCGCCTACGGAGGCGTCCACGCTCCCCAACGGTAGTGGCGATTACACAGCCCGCTACGCCGCGCACCCTGCGGAGACCGGGGAATTGCATTGTGCAATTCCAGCAACCCGAATTCTCCATTCCTTGTGCTGGTAGTGGGATGAGAACTGGTCTCCGGCCCGGGACGTGCGAATGAGTGCAAGCGTCGGACGAGCAGGTTGCACGTCCATCAGCCGCTCTGTATCACCTCGCTCTTCCCGATGCGAGCAAGCACTGCCTGTGGATCCGGCGCCTCCACCACGCTCGGTACGATCATGCAATCAGCGGGAAGATCGGACTCCTGACGGCAACCCTGCGTGATCTTGTGCAAGTCTGCCAGCGCGGCAACGGCCTTCCGCTGGATGGCGGCCAACCGATCAACTTCCTTGGAATCGAGCCTGATGTTCGCAGTCCTTGAGCGGTCGGATGCTTTGTTCACCAAATGCGCATCCACGTACCTCAAGAGTGCCTCGACATTGCCCGTCGCCCTGCGGGCGCACTCACTGATCCACTCCGCATCACTTGCATGATCTGCTCGATCTGAAATCGCGAGCGCGTCATGAAGCCGGCGTTGCAGGTATCCCAAGGGCCCGCCCGCGTGACCCCGGTCCACCCGTCGCAGTTTTCGACGAGCCTGGTCATAGGGAATGCCGTAGAACTGACAAAACCGCTTGATCAAGGAGAATGGGGAATGTCCTGCCCATATTTGAGCGATGATTTGCCAGTTCCAAACTAGACGTCCGCTTCCCGTTCGACAGCGCGATACAAGACCCGCTTGTTCCGCTCGTCAGAAGTTTGGATGATCCTGCGGTTTTTGCTTCGAATCGCTCGCAATCTTGATTGCGCTTTCCTGAGTACTCATAGATTCCACACCCTCCAAACTGTATTGGCCTGTCTCGCCTCCATGCCACGGCATGCAACACAAGCCTTCAAATAGATCATAGTGCAACTTTGTGAAACCATCCGCGCGCCGAACAAACTCGCGTGTTGATTCTTCGACACTTCTCCTTCGTCTCCAATTCGACGCGCGGCAGTTGCGTTCAACACGTGCAAATGGCAGCGGGATTGCCGCGCACAACAACTCTGTCGGCAGGCAGTGAAGGCATCGCATGGTCTCGGGTACAGCGCGGCGCGCCATAGATGCGGATCGGCGCCGAGTCGCAGTTGGATACTGCAACTCAGCCTGGGTTGGCGATTCCACGTTGAGGATTCACGGCGAGAAGTGGTTTGCATCATGCAAACCACTCGGCAACTTGCCCCGGGTGGGACAGTTTGACGTCCGTGCCGAACTTCCTCTCGGTGCCAGGCATCAGCTCCACAGGTATCGCACCCATGCTCCAAAGGGAAGCAGAGATGGACTATCTCGCGACCATCACCGACCGCACGATTCCGTCTCGGTACTTCCCCGAGAGGATGCTCTCCCAAACGCACCAACTCGATACGCCGAGTGCGCGGCGTTCCGAGAACGCAGACGCTCAGCCCATCGCCTTCAGCTCAGCCGTTCCCAGAAACAGGTCCGAATGCTCTTGCACTCTGCCCCCGGCTTGCTCGTACCGTAACAATCTGTCGATGTATCTTGGGCCAGGCATCGGCCGGCTCGTGCCGGCTGCGGATTGGTCGACGAGGCGCTGACGTGGCTGTTGCATCTTCTCATCCAGAGACCACGGGCATGGCTCGTGCCAAAGAACGGGTGGGCGGACGGGCGACTGCCGTCATGTCCAGCGATGTGTTCGACGCCGCCATTGTCGGCGCGGGCATCGTGGGTCTCGCCACGGCGTGGCAATTGATCAACCGCAACCCCGGCTGGCGCATCGCCATCCTCGAAAAAGAAGATCGCATCGCCGCGCATCAGACCGGTCGCAACTCCGGCGTGCTCCACTCCGGCATCTACTACAAGCCGGGATCGCTCAAGGCCATCAACTGTCGGCGCGGGCTGAAGCTGATGGTGGAGTTCTGCCGGCAGTACTCCATCGCCCACGACATCTGCGGCAAAGTCATCGTGGCCACGCAAGAGTCCCAGCGACCCGCTCTCGACAAGGTACTCGAGAATGGTCTCGCTAACGGAATCCGCTGTCGCGCCATCGGACCCGACGAATTGCGCGAACTTGAGCCGGCCTCAACAGGCGTTGCCGCAATCCATGTGCAGGACACCGGCATTGTCGATTACCCGGCGGTGTGCGGCAAGCTGGCGGAGCTGATCCGCGCCGCCGGCAGCGAGATCCGCACCAGCGCCCGAGTGCTGTCCATGAACCGCTCGAACGGCTCGATTCACCTGAATACCACCAGCGGCACGATCGCCGCGGAGCGCGTGATCAACTGCGGAGGGCTGCAGTCCGATCGTATCACAAGGCTCTCCGGTGCCCGTCCCCAGGTTCGCATCGTTCCCTTCCGCGGCGAGTACTACGTGCTCCGACCCGAGGCAAGATCGCTGGTCCGCAACCTGATCTACCCCGTGCCAGACCCGCGCTACCCGTTCCTCGGCGTGCACTTCACGCGCATGATCAATGGTGAGGTCGAGTGCGGGCCCAATGCCGTGCTTGCCCTGGCCCGCGAAGGCTACCGATGGCGCGACTTCAACCTCCTCGACCTTGGCAGCACACTCATCACGCCCGGCTTCTGGCGTTTTGCCCGCAAACACTGGCGCACCGCCGCCTCCGAGACCTGGCGATCGTTGAGCAAGCCTGCATTCGTCCGGAGCCTGCGGCGGTTGGTGCCCGCAATCAGAGAGCAGGACATTCGCCGAGCTGCCAGTGGCGTCCGCGCCCAGGCGATGCTGCCGACTGGCGACTTGCTCGACGACTTTGCGATCACGAAGACCGATCGAATCGTCAATGTCTGCAACGCGCCAAGCCCCGCAGCCACGGCATCGCTCAGCATCGGTGAGACCATCGCCGCACACGTGGAAACGATTGCTTCTTGAACCCTGGCGGCCGGGTCCACGCAACAACCCTTGGATTGTCCGGCACTCGATCAGATTGCTACCAGTTCGGCCAAGCGCGTATTCTCCTCACGGTACTGCCCTGGGAGGATGCTCTCCCACCCTGGCGGTATCTACCTTCGACCGCTAGAGATCTCGCCGTGCACTTGGAGCGAAGGCATGCATCTGAAATAAGCGGCCGCCGGACACGGCATCCAGCGCGCTGACGAGATCATCCGTGCCGAGGATGGAGTACGTATTGAGCTTGAGCATCCGTTTGGTTCGTACCGTTCTGCCAAGGCACCCTCCCAGATCTCGAGCGTATTGCGAGACGCGCAGCCAGAGGCCTACTCCGATCGTTATGCGCGTCGGAAAGGACGCTTTCCCACCACGGCGGGGGTCGCGGTGCCGCTAGCTGGTTGAGAGCCGGGCACGGTGAAGATGGGCCGGGAGCACCTTGCCGCACTCGGAGCAGCGCGTTGCGTTACCTCGCGTGTCGTATTTGCAGCGGGGACAACGTTGCTTCGTTGCATGCAAATTGGCGAGCCAGCGACGGTCGGCGAATGAAAGCGGTGCCAATGGCGCCAGCGCGCAGAGTGCCGCACAGGTCAGGAGCGGAGCCAGGAGAACCGTCGGCTGCGCCAGCATGTGGTGATAGTACTTTCGCACAATCTGCGGATTCCCGTACAGGTCGACCGGCCAGGTATTCTGCCACACGGTTGCCAGTCCCATCCCGATGACCAAGGAAAAGACTGCAACCGGATAACGCTGACGGTGCAGCGTGAAGTGCCGAACGACTCGCGCAAGCCGCTCTACCGGATACGTCACGACCGCAACAAGGATCCCCACCAGAACGAGAATCGCGATAGGCCGCGAACGACTCATCGGTCGGAAGAGGTCCGCCGGAGTACGGATGGGCGCGTTCGGCACGACGACGATATTTGTGAACTGCGCCGGGATGGGCAGGAACCGAGCACGGTCAGCAGAACACACGGCGAGCATGCGTTCGCTCTGGACGTCATAGATCCAGCCGGCATCGGCGGCGGTTCGAACTTCATCGCGACTGAGTGCGATGCTGGTTCGCCGCGAGGGCGAGCCGAGGTAGCAGATGGGCTCCTGCTGGATCCAGCCGGGTCGAACAATGTCGCCCCACCCCTTGGAAAAGTCCGGCACGACGCCATACTTCACCTTGTGCAACTGGATCAAGCTGTCAATGGTGACCAGTTGTGAAGTGATGACTGAGTATGATGAGCACAGTACGGGATTGACCATCGCCGGACGCTCAACGAGCGTCAGCGGCAAGACCACCGCCGCCGCGCTCAATGCGCTGAAAGTGTGAAACGCAAGACGTCGAAGCAGTGCAGGCCGCATGGCGATCTCACGCGTAAAGTGGCTCTCACATGTATCGGCAGGATGACGCGCTCGAATCGCACGGAGGCAGCGAGCGGCTTGGCTCGGCAGATCCGGAGGACTCTCCGGGGATCATCCGGCACGCCGACCGCTGGCTATCTGGCCGGTCTGCCCCCGACGGGATGCCGATTCCCACCGGTGGTATTCGCGGTCACCCGAATCCATCCGCAGGCGAACTCAAGATCACTCGTATTCGAAATCACCCTTCGCGGGTGTTCGGCCAACTCGAGGCACCGGAAGCAGCATCGATTGGCACTGTCGCGCCGCGATTGGATGATTGCACCATGCAATTCACTCGTCGTTTTGAATGGGAGGGACAACTAGACATCCATCTCCTGCTGTCTCAGCGCGCGACATTGCCGCCTCTTGTGGATTGGCCGAGTCCTGGAAGCGCTGCAATCTCGGATTATCGCGCTAACCCGGCAAGCCGCTCGTTCTCGTCGCGGTATTGACCGGAGAGGATGCTCTCCCACCACGGCTGGCTGTCGCGATACCACTGCACCGTCGCCTCCAGCGCGGCCGGCCATTGCGACTTGCTTGCCTGCCAGCCCAGAGCCTGACGCGTCCAAGTCGAGTCGATCGCGTAGCGGCGATCATGGCCGAGGCGGTCCGTGACGTGTTCAATGTAGGACGCGTCGCGACCAGTCAGCTTGAGCAGCATATGTGTCAGTTCGACATTGGGATGCTCGTTGCTGGCGCCGACGTTGTAGACCTGCCCGGCCTGGCCGCGCTGCAGCGCCGCGATGATTGCAGCGCAGTGGTCATCAACGTGAATCCAGTCACGCACGTTGAGCCCGTCGCCATAAAGTGGAACGCGCTTCCCACGCATCAGGTTGATGGTGAAGAGCGGGATGACCTTTTCGGGAAACTGACGCGGCCCGAAGTTGTTCGAGCATCGCGTGATCATCCCGGGAAAGCCAATCGTGTGGCAGTATGCGAGCACGAGCAGATCCGCGGCGGCCTTGCTCGCGGCATACGGCGAACTCGGATTGAGCGGCGTCGTCTCCTTGAATGCCGGTTCGTTGGGATCGAGCGAGAGCGAGCCGTACACCTCGTCGGTGCTGACCTGGAGGTAGCGCGCGACCTTCAGCTCCCGAGCCGTGTCGAGTAGGATCTGCGTGCCGACGACATTCGTCCTGATGAACGGGCTCGAGTCGGCGATCGATCGATCAACATGTGACTCGGCAGCCACGTTGATAACGGCGTCGCAGCCATCCATCGCGCGGCGGACAGTCTCGCGATCGGTGATGTCGCCTCGCACGAAGTGATGACGTGGGTGCTCAAGCAACTCCTCCAGCCCGGAGAGACTCGCCGCATAGGTCAGGCAATCGAGATTGACGATGCTGGCACCGGGCAATTGCTCGAGCACGTTGCGGACGAGGGCCGAGCCGATAAAGCCGGCGCCGCCAGTGATCAGGATCCGCTTTGGCTCAAATGGTCGCTCGTGCATGAATCAATCATCGGTCCCCGGGTGGCCGGACTTGGCCGCCGGTCCCTTGCCGTTGGCGCCGAGCGTCGCAACCAGTTTGGAGGCATGGTGCAGGCTCTCGATGGTGCCGGCGTCAGACCACCAGCCCTCGAGCGTGGAGTATTGCAGTTCGCCGCGCTTGAGGTAAGCGTTGTTGACGTCGGTAATCTCGAGTTCGTTGCGAGCCGACGGCGTCAGGCCCGCGATGATGTCAAACACGGATGCGTCGTACATGTAGAGACCCACCACGGCGTAGTTGCTCGGGGGATCCTTGGGCTTCTCGATGATCTCGACGATGCGCCCACCGGATGAACCACTCTCAAAGCGTGGAACGCCGAAGCGTTGTGGATCCTTGACTTCCTTGAGGGCAATGCGAGCACCGCGGCCATTGTTCGCTTCGAGCTGGGCTCGATACGCCGCGGCCATTTCGGCGATGTCATTTTGAAAAATATTGTCGCCGAGGATCACAGCGATCGGCTGATCATCGGCAAAGTCCTGAGCCAGTCCAAGAGCCTCGGCGATGCCGCCAGCCCCCTTCTGGAAGGCGTAGGAGAGTTTCTTGAGGCCGAACTCTTCCCCGTTGCCGAGCAGTTCCACAAAGTCGCCTGCCGCGTTGCCGCCGGTGACGACGAGCACTTCGGACACCCCCGCGGTCGCGAGCATCTCAATAGGGAAATAGACCATCGGCCGGTCGTAGACAGGCAGAAGGTGCTTGTTGGTGACGCGAGTCATCGGCAGCAGTCGCGTGCCGAATCCGCCGGCAAGAATAACGCCTTTCATGAGGTTGCGATCTTAGAGCACGCGCCATGGATGATCAAAGCCGTTATGGGGCGGGGATGCGGAGTGTCCGTCCCAACTGCGCTCTTCTCGGTGACGGATCGCCGTTTGAGACATCGGGTGGTCCCTGAAGGAACGAGCATATTTCTGCCGGCTATTTGTGATGCAGAGGTGCCCTGGCTCATGGAACTTGTCGATAAACTCCCTACCGAAGTGCTTGCACTCAAAAAAGAAGACAGCCGCGAAGATGAGCGACAGTGACCGCGCGACGCTATCAGGATGCGTAATTCCGCTGACAACCGTGCAAGAAACTGCTTCCGATTTGGCTCATGCAGGCAAGTGGGCCTTGCGTAACACGAGATTATCAGATAAAGTACCGTCTGTTCTGGTGGTTAGGCGGCAGAGGAGTTCCGCGAAAGGCAACGGGAATCTCCATTCGGCCCATTCTGGGCGCCGCGAGAAACCGTGCAAAGGCGGCAGGAGCGTAAACCAGGTGGCCATCGGTACGAACATGAAACAGACCGGCGATGTAGCGGATCAGGCCGATCAGGCCGCTAGATACGGCTCCCGCGGCATGGTTCTCGACACCGCTGCGACGGAAAGTTGGCACGTGCTCCGCACCCTCAGCCGCCAGGAAAAGGCCATTGACCGGACCCTCCAGAGTGCCGGATACCGGGTGTTCCTTCCGATCGTGCACCACACGCGGATCTATGGCCACCGGAAGCGAATCGTGCAGGCACCGCTGTTCCCAGGATACGTTTTCCTCTGGGGGCCGCTCGAAGCAGCGTACTTTGCGATGGAGTCCGGCCGGATCGCCCAGATCATCCGCGTCACCGATCAGGGCCGACTTGACCACGAGCTTGAACAGATCCGCCTCGCCCTCGAAGGTGAGGCTCAACTTGATCCCTATCCATTCCTCCGCGTCGGCCGGCGCGTGCGCGTCACACAGGGACCGTTTCGGGGGGTGGAGGGACTGATTGACGAACGTTGCTCGGCCGATCGACTGATCCTCGTGATCGAAGCGCTCGGCCGGGCCACCTGCATGGAGATCGACGCATCGATTCTTGCGCCGATTGACTGAGTGAAGCCGAGGACCGGGCGGCAAAACGCCGAAAAGACCGCCTGCAGGCCTGGAAATCAACCGATCCATGTCTCGATCGGGATGAACGACAAGCCAGATGGACCAAAACGGGCCAGCACGCTCGCGACAAAAGTTGCGCGCGACGTGGGCGAAGCCCGCGCGGACCGAGCCGCATTCCTGCCTCAGGCAACCATAGCGTCTGTTTTATGAGACTTTGCCGATTCGAACCCCCCGCTGCCACGGTGGCATCCAAGCCTGTCCTTGTAAGGAAACGGCCAAGGGGTTACCGGACGGGCTACCTACAAATGTCGGATTGCCGAAGGCCCCTTGCAGGCCTCAACTCGGACCTCGGCCGACCCACGCCTCAGCCGGCTTCTCGGATGTAAGTCTGCTCGGGTCGTACCGATTGGCGAAGCCCGCACAACTGTGCAGCCGTCACGAATCGGGAAGACCGGGCAAGTTGGGCATCTCGTTTGATATGGGCACCTCTCAATCAGACACTCCTCAAGGCACGACATTGCCGAGACTCGGCAGGTCCGCGCACATTATCGAGGAGTGGGGTCGCATGATTCGCAAAACCGCAATGCAGACACTTGCCAATACCGTCAACCGCCGCATGTACGCCGCAGGTGGCCTGATGGCTCTGACCCTCCTGCTGCTCATCGCCCCCACATTCTCGGCTACCCCGCCCGTTGGCGCCGACCTTAGGCTTCGCTCCGCCAAGGAGCCGGCGATCATCGACTTGAACATCCGCGAAGAGGATGTCCTGGCCCGCAAGGCTGAGCCGCTCGTGGCGGCTGGTGACGACGCGATCAAGCGGATCGGCGATACCACCGCAAAGGAGCCGAGCCGACTCATCACGATTCGGCTGACCGGGGCCGCGCTGGCTCTCAGCGATGCTCGCTACAAGCAAGTTCTGACCGCTGGCGGGGCGCAAGAGGCCGATCGGGTCTCCACAACCTATGAGCAGACACTCGGGCAGTATCTCGAGGCATTTCTCGATGCCGTCCGGACGACCGCACCAGATGTCGCGATCAGCGTGCTCGGCCTCCCGCTCGAGACTCGTCGCGGCATCGACCCGAACGTCGCCAACAAGAACTACCAGGGCGTGATCGAGCGCGTCGATGCATTCGTCGCCGCCAAGAGCATCGTCCTCTCAGGCGGCACGGTGACTGAGCGGATTGCGCTACGTGACGGCCTGCCCAACGCGCTGGCCCTGCGCGATGGTCGGCCCGTGGTCTACCGCGCAAACGGCTCGTGGCGCATTGCACTGAATTCCGATGCCCTCGCCAGTCAGCCCCTCGGGTCGATGGACGCGGAGCAGCAGCAGGCGGCAGCCGAGTCGGGCGATGTACCGGCGGAAGGCGAAAGCGAATTTGGCGTGATCGTGGTTGACGATGAGGCAGCGGCAGACGACGATCCGTTTGACGGGCCCTCTGATGCAGATTCCTGGTCGGACGGCAGCGAAGAAGACCTCGCACTGCTCGCTTCCGACACCGATGGGCACTCCACAGGCACCCGCAACACTGACAACCTGCTGTACAAGTTCCACACCGGCAACAACACCCCCATCGGCCGCTCGCGCTCGGGCAGCAGCGGCGGTGGAGGCGGAGGCGACGGCGGCTTCGTCCTTGGCGGCGGTGGCGGTGGCGGTGGCTCGGGCGGCGGTGGCGGCGGTAGTGGTGGCTCCGGGCACGGACAGGACGGCAACGGGAACTCCGGTGGCTCGGGAGGTGGCTCAGGTGGAGGCACCAACACTAAGACTGACCCATTTGTCGGAGAGGGCTCTCAGGATGAGGGCTGGACCGATTTCATGCCGAGCTTTGATTCACGCATCATCTACGTCAGCTCCTCGACGGGAGATGACGCAACTGGGCAGTACTACTCCCCAGCTGACCCCGAAATCGGCGACAATCCGTTCCGTCCGACAGGCACCATTCACCCGTACGCAACTCTGGAGATGGCAAAGCAGATCGCACGCAATGGCGAACCCGACTGGGTTCTGTTCAAGCGTGGCGATACTTGGTACGGCGATTGGCCCTCCTGGAGTGACTTCAGCCTCCGTGATAATGAACCTCATCTGCTGTCAGGATATGGCGATGGACCAAGGCCAGTGTTCATCGTGCCTAACGGGCCATCGCTAGCCATCGGAGCACCCAAGTCAAATATCGCCATCGTGGGCCTCGAATTGCGCGGACTTGATGAAGGAACCCCGTATGATGGCATTCGCCTGCTCACCGAAGGCTCAAACTATCTGATTGAAGATTGCAAGATCACAAATTTCACCAACGGCCTAAATATTAGCTATGCGGCGAAGACAAATGTAAAGATTCGCCGCAATGTGATATGCAACAACTTTTATTCAGGATGGGGCGCCCATTCGCAGGGCGCCTTCATCAACAAGATTGACGGATTGCTCATTGAAGACAATATTTTTTACCGAAATGGGTATCGCGGAAACCGGGACGATGCCAGCATATTCAATCATAACATCTACCTAGAAAACGAACTCGATAATGTTACCATACGCGGCAATATTATTTGCGAAGCCTCCTCAAACGGCATATCCTGCAACGGAGATGCAGTTATCGAGGACAATCTAGTCGTTCGCAATCCGATCGGCATATTTGCCCGCGCGGCACCGTCAACCGTTCGAGACAATGTCATTATTGAGGGCACCGATATTACTCCAGATCTATTGCGCGGATGGGGCATAGTGATTGGCGACGCATGGTACAACACTGGCGGACGAGCTATGGTAGAACATAATATTATTGCCAATAAGATTGGCGCCGGTGATCTTGCCGCCATATACCTTGAAAAGCACAAGAATAATGGCGCGCCCGAGATTCAAGCAACGATCGCTTCGAATATTACGTACAATTGGAACGGCGTCGACTTTCGAGTCGAATCCATCAATGCCAACGACTATGAAGACGTGATCGTCAACTCAAACGTATTTGACAATTCTCGACATCCGCGACAGGCAGTCTGGTACTCGCCAACGACGTTTGATCTCAACCGATTTGCATTTTCCAACAACTGGTATGCGTCCGGAGCCACGCCTAGCGCATGGTTTCGAATCGGTGCCATGTATCGCTCCCTGGGCCAATGGGTGATCGACACGGGAGAAGCGGAAGCCCAAGTGTGGAACGGCGAGTTCGTTGACCCTGATCGCACACTCGGTACGTACCATGCGATGCTTGGTCGGGAAGCGACGTTTGAGGCATTCATGACGGAGGCTTTGAAGCAGTCCAAGACGAACTGGCGTCCAGAATACACCGCCGGATTGATTAACGATTATTTCCGCGCGGGATTTGCTGAAAAACCATGAGGCTTTCAACGACCATATCTTTTGTTTGAAGTTCTGCTTGCACCAGTACCGGTTTCTACCGGCACTTCGAATCTACTAATGGGTGAACATGAAGATCGGCTACTTCATTCCCGAGTTTCCGGGCCAGACCCATATCATGATGTGGCGCGAGCGGACTGCTTTGATGCGATTTGGCATTACCGTCGAACTCGTCAGTACCAGACTGCCCAGCGATCATACTGCCCAGCACACTTGGGCCAAGGATGCGCAGCACCAGACGACGTACCTCTCGCCACTCGGATTCGATGGCGCTGTGCAAGCCGCCATCCAAGTATTGCGATGTGGACCTCGAGCTTGTTGGCGAGCACTGCGTCGCGCATGCACCCTCAAGACGCCAACGTTCACAGAAAGACTCCGAACGATCGCTTTGTTGGCTCCCGCAGCCCGGCTTGCATCCGTCTGCCGACATTTGAACCTACGGCACGTACACGTCCACTCTTGCCACCGCGCCGCGATGGTGGCCCTGCTTGCCAGGGATCTTGGCGGAGCCCCCTACAGCCTGACGCTCCACAGCCCGATCAGCATGTACGGCCCGGCCCAGTCCTCGAAATGGGGGAACGCAAAATTCGGAATTGTGGTGACGGAACGACTCCGCAGAGAAGTCCTCAAGGTCGCCCCGGAGATCTTCGATCGCGTCGACGTCGCGCCGATGGGAGTCGATCTGTCGGTGTTCCATCGAAACACACCATTCATTCCGCCACAATTCGGCGAGCCCGTTCGGCTCGTTTCATGCGGTCGATTGCACGTGAAGAAGGGACACCAAGATGTGATCCGAGCGGTCGGCGAGCTTGGAAAACGAGGGATTAACGCCCAGCTTACCGTGCTCGGTGAGGGACCAGCACGCCCCATGCTCGAAGCGTTGATCCAAGAACTCGGACTCCGCGACCACGTCATCCTCGTTGGCGCCGTTGCGGAAGAGGATGTGCGGGATTCGCTCGCGACGAGCCACATCTTCATCCTCGGAAGTCACGATGAGGCGATTGGCGTAGCAACGATGGAGGCCATGGCCATGGCCCTTCCGGTGGTTGTAACCGACGTCGGGGGTGTCAGTGAACTCGTGCGCAACGAAGTCGATGGGATCATGACGCCCGCAAACCAACCAGATTCTATCGCAAGCGCCGTCGAGTGGCTCATCGGTAATCCGGCCCGTGCCCAAACGATGGGTGCTTCCGGTCAGTCTCGCGTGCGAGAATTATTCGCCAGCGATCGCAGCGCTCGTGTGATTGCCAGGCGTCTTGGCGCTCAAGGCCACGAGTCGCAATCGATGTCAACCAATCCCTTGGAATCGGTCGCGTGACGCCTCGTCCGCGCGTGCTGGTCATAGCCGAGGCAGCGAACCCGGAGTGGCCGAGCGTTCCACTTGTTGGCTGGTCGCTCGCCCGCGCTCTCGCCGACGTCGCAAACGTGCACCTTGTGACCCAGATTCGCAATCGCGTCGCGATTGAGCGCACTGGCTGGTGCGAGGGGCGCGAGTTCACAGCGATCGATTCAGAACGAATTGCCGCGCCCTTACATAAGCTCCGCCAGAAGTTGGGTGGCCGCGATGGGAAGGGCTGGACCATAGGGACCGCCATCAATGCCCTTAGCTATCCATACTTTGAACGCCTTGTCTGGAAGCGATTCGAGACGTCGCTCAAAGCCGGAGAGTTCGACCTTGTCCATCGCATAACACCCCTCAGCCCGACCGTGCCCAGTCCGATCGCGAAGAAACTCGCGAAGATCGGGGTTCCATTTGTGCTCGGCCCGTTGAACGGCGGTCTACCCTGGCCAAAGGAGTTTGACGGGGCACGACGCGACGAGCGCGAGTGGTTGTCGTACGTCCGCTCGGTGCACAAGCTCCTCCCGGGCTTCCACGCCAGTCGCCGACACGCCTCACTGATCCTGATCGCATCGAAGGCAACGTGGCAGCAAATGCCGGCGCGGTATCACGACAAGTGCATCTACCTCCCGGAGAACGGAATCGATCCCTCCCGGTTCAACTTGACTCGAACGCGTGGCGCGACGCGACCGATCCGCTGCATTTTTGTGGGCCGCCTGGTGCCATACAAGGGGCCGGACATGCTGCTCGAAGCCGCAGCGCCGCTTCTTCAGCGAGGTGACATTACGCTCGATTACATTGGCGACGGACCGCTTATGAACGAGCTTCGCCATCGCGCCGAAACTGACACCATACCGGGCATTACCTTTCACGGCTGGATAGAGCACACCGCTGTGCAAGAGCATCTCGTGAATGCGGACTTGCTCACCCTTCCCAGCATCCGGGAATTCGGGGGAGCCGTCGTTCTGGAAGCGATGGCACTCGGCGTGCCGGCGCTCATCGTCGACTACGGTGGTCCATCCGAACTAGTGACACCGGAAACGGGCTTCACCGTCTCGCTCGGCACGCGCGACAGCATCGTGACCGCTCTCAGAATACGACTTCAACTTCTAATCGATCAACCTCGTGAAATCGATCGCCGGTCGCGTGCGGCACAAGTCCGTATCGCCCAAGAGTTCACTTGGTCCATGAAGGCGAATCAGGTGTTGGGCATCTACAGGCAGTTTCTGGACGAACTGAACGGCGGAGTGCCGTCGCGTCCACGGTACTGCATGTCGACATCGCGGCCCGCAGACACGGAGTCAGGAGAATCGTGTGTCTCTACGGCAACGATACGGACGTGAACTGATCAAGGCTTCGTTGGCGCCGCTTCTGCGTTGGAGCGAACTAGCGCAGCCCCAACAGGGATACTCTATCATATTAGGAGTCCCATGGGACCTACGGCACTTGCTTCCAGTTAACCTGCGCTTCATTGCGCGCACCAATCACACACATCTGCACCATATTCATGTTATCTTTGATCGCCGTCAACGACGGGGCGCAGAAACGCTTACCGAATCTAGTCGGCGGGACTTCCCTGAATTACCACTTTCTTTTCAGTTTTACCCCGCACTTGCCGGCCACATCATAGAGCGTGTCAATGTCTCCACGTTCTATAACTCGATGAACACTGTTCTCGGACTTTCCAGTTGTACAACGCGTTATGCGATTCTGCACGATTTTGATCTATATCCGCTGTCCTCGAATTACTTTGAACACGTAGCAGCTGCAATGCACGATCGTAATTTGCGCTTTGCCGGACTTGAGTACACGTCATTTGAGAACCTCACTGAGACGGATGCAATTCTTGGCACTTGGTGCCTTGGTATCGATGTCCCCTGGCTACGCTCGAACTACCGGCCAATTGATTGCTTTCACAAAGTGGCGTCACTGAATGGGCGGCCTGTGAATCTTGATCCATACTCCTGGATCCAGACCCGCACCCCGGAACGCGATCTCGTACGAACAATCAATAGTGGCGATTGTTGCCACGTAAAAAACCTCTGCAGCACCTATCTTCGCTTTGTGACTGGCCGTTGGTCGAAAATCGTGTGGCGACTGCACTTCGTATGGTATCTTGAGACTCTTGCAGGAGATTCAAAGAATTTCGACATTGCCTTAAATGCAATGAGAGATGCAGATGATAGAATACTCGTCGTGGGTAACCATGAGGTTGATTTTGCTGATACAGATCCCACATGCGCCAATGTCCTACGCCACGAACTGACTCGAATGGAGTACGCACTGTTTGGCGAGTGCCGTCCTCATGTCGAAGAGTACATAAGAGCATTTGAGATGTTCCTTTGTTGCCGCAACAAGTCAGACGCAATACAGATTGATGCCGTGGGCACAAAATGATGTGCTTTCCGCCTTGCAGCGATTTGGGTCATGAGTAGTGGCATTCGGCCCCACCAAATCGAATATGACTCCGCCGAGACGCGATAGCACGATAGCGGAGGAGGGTACGACTGCGATCAGCCTACGAATTGCGTACCTCACCGGCAGCTTTCCATCGGCTACGCACACGTTCTTCTGGCGTGAGATCGAGTCGCTACGCGAGCTCGGCGTGCATGTCGATATTGTGTCAACCCGAAGTCCAGATTTGCATTCAGATGCGGATTCCTGGCGACTTGAGGCTCAGGAACAGACTCTCTACCTCCTGCCAATGACCATTCGAGATCTGTTGCGAGCCTCTTTCACAGTGGTGCGAGCCGGCCCGGCGGGTTGGGGCCGCACCTTCGCTTCTTGGCGACGTGCCGATGGGAGTTTGACGCGCCGACTGGCGCTTCTTGCTACAATTCTGGTCGGCGCAAAACTAGCTCAGGAAGCACGAAGAAGACAATGGCATCATGTGCATGTGGGCTTCACAGAAAAGACGGCAGATGTTGCCCTATATGCCAATCGTCTTCTTGGTCTATCATACAGCGTTAGTCAGCACCACAGCATACACGTGTCGGCGGGTAATCAGGAGCAGAAGTGGAGCCACGCGAGGTTCGGAACGGTCGTAAGTACCTTTCTGCAGGAGCAGGTGATCAGTTGGTTTGGAGGTTGCCCGCCTTGCCCAGTGGTTCTAGTCCCACATGGTCTGGATCTCAGGCTGTTTGTTCGTAGGCGTCCCTATCAGCCTTGGGCCGGGAAGGGCGAGTGCCGGCTCTTCTCATGCGGCCGTCTGACAGCCGCCAAAGGACACTCCGAGGTAGTGCGCGCCATAGCGGTTCTGAATACATCCGGAATTCAATGCAAATTGCGCATAGCCGGCGAACGGTATGATGGCGGCGAGCCGTACTTGCAGGAGCTTCGACGGCTAATCATCAACCTTGATGTGGAGCGACAGGTCGAGTTTCTGGGAAACATAAGTCAAGATCGTGTTCGCCTCGAGCTTGAGCAAGCACACATTATGGTATTAGCAACCCATTCCGAAGGCTGGGGGAGTGCAATTGCTGAAGCGCTAGCCATGGGGGTACCAACTGTCGCATGCCGAGCTGGCGGCGTAATCGACACGATCACCCATGGCGACAACGGCTTCTTGGCAGAACCCGGCGACTACGAATCTCTAGCCACATTCATAAAGAGTATCTTGCTGAACCCTAGGCTTGCGATGCACTTCAGTTGTCGCGGTACGAAAACTATTGAGGAGCGGTTTGGCCGATTGACGGGACCCACACTCCTGCGGCGATGCATAATGGACACAGTCTCAAACGCAGCTGCGGCTGCACCTGTCGGACACAACGTAGATCTCACATCAGGATGAAGAGTCTCTACTTCATGCCCAGCATGCCCTTCCCTCCTCATCGTGGCACCTCCCAGCGAACTGATCTGCTCTATCGCTCCCTGCGGTCGCTTGGCAAAGTGGACACGGTCCTGCTTCTCTCCAAATTCGAACATGCGCCCGACGACGAAGCTCTTTCACGTTTGCGTCGAGAGTACGGGTTGCTAGGTTTGTTTCACCTTCGTCATCGCGGCGAAATGGGATTCTGGCGCCATTTCCGACACTTCAACCCGCGCCACATTGATCGCCTCGCTCGAGCTCTTGGCAATCCGGCTGCGGAGCAACAGCCCGATCCCACCGTACAGACATGGTTGGCGGATCACCTCAGCAAGACCCGATACGACTGGATTGTTGGACGATACGTGCAGATACTCGCCCAGAGCGGCGCGCTAAATCAAAGCGCCGTTCCTGTCGCGCTTGATATAGATGATCTGCCGACCGAGATGTGCCGCAGTCGGCTCGCTACGAACCGCACCCACGGGATGCCTCAACTGCTAGAGAGAAGACGTCTATTCCGGCTCGAACAGACGTTGCCCGAGCGCTTCGCGCGGTGCTCCGTTCTCTGGGTTGCTAACGACGAGCATTGTGCTGAGCCCGGTCTGGAACGAGCCCATCACCTGCCGAACGTGCCCTACTTTCCCGATGGCCTTCCCGAGCCGTTGCCGCCTGATCCGAAAAGCAAGACAATCATGTTCGTCGGTTCCTTCAGTCACAATCCAAACCTGGAGGGCCTCGAACGGTTTCTGACAAACATCTGGCCGAAGATCCGCGCCGATCAGCCCGACGCGCACCTGTTGTTAGTCGGTAGCCACATGACAGCCACACAGCGTCAACGCTACGCTCGCCTGCCGAATGTTGATCCTGCCGGGTTCGTTGAGGATCTTCGGAGCGCCTACTCCAAGGCAGCAATCTGCATCGTGCCCATCTACGTCGGCAGTGGCACCAACATCAAGGTTATGGAAGCTCTTGCGTATGGCCGCCCCGTTGTCATCTCGGGGTTTGCGGCGCGCGGACACCTCCGCATTCTCGGAGGACGAGACTCCCCATTGATTGCACAAGATGACGGTCGATTCGCAAACATCTGCGTGCAGCTACTACAGAACGACAGCGCCCGCAACTCTATCGCCGGACATCTCCGACAACAGATCGCCACTGAACTGTCATACACGTCATTCCGAGCGACCGTAGAACACTGCCTGATCACGCCTAAGGAATCCGCAGCGTCAATTCTACAGCCGCTGTCTCGCACCGACCACTCGCCATCAGAATACGAGCAGATTTCGAGCTGATTGCTCGTTCGCAACAGCGTCGCTGCGAACCGCACTAATCGGTCACAACTAGATAGTTAGTATCGCTATCTATGACTGTCCTACGATGATGCGATCTCCGAAATCCTGTCAAGACAGCTTCAGAACGTGTGGGTCAGCTGGCATTGACAACGCAGTCACTCCATCTTTACGACGTCGTCTTCTCCACGCATCAGCTTGGACAACCGCTTCACCCGCAGTCAACATGGCCATACAGCTCACTCGTAGCCTTGTTTTGACGCATTTGCTTTTTCCTGAAGCATTTGGCCTTATGGCTCTAGTCTCAGTTATCATGCAAGGCTTGGCAATGTGTTCAGACATGGGACTCTCGCCGAACATCATTCAAAGCCAGAGGGCAGAGTCTCCTGTGTTTCTCCAGACTGCATGGACACTCCAAATCTTGCGCGGCTTTTGCCTATGGCTCATGTGCTGCGCTTGCGCATGGCCGGCCACCATTATATACAACGAACCTGCATTAGCTTGGCTACTTCCTATTTGCGGGCTGAATCTCTTTATCGCCGGCTTCCATAGTACAGGCTGGCCAATGCATGACCGCGCAATGCTGCGTGCTAGAATCACTCTCATCAGCTGGCTGGTCGCAACCATTAATCTAGTAGCATTGATTGCCCTGGCATGGTGGCTGCGTAGTGTATGGGCGCTTGTGATTGGAGCCCTGATTGGAACTGTGCTCAGACTTGGACTGGGCTTTCTGCTTCTGCCATCAATCAAACATCGATTTCGCCTTGAGCGCAGTGCACTTCGCGAACTCATTGGATTTGGGAAGTGGATACTTCTATCTACACTATTGACCTTTTTCGCGATGCAGCTTGATCGGCTTATGCTCGGTCGGCTCATCCCAATGGCTACTCTGGGTGTATATAGCATTGCCCTTGTACTCGCAAACGTACCACGCGATCTTCTACAGGCGCTTTCGAGTTTTGTATTGCTGCCTGTGCTGTCAGAGCAACTAAGAACTACCCGACAGAGCATTCACGAGACAGTGATACGTGCGCGAGAGGTGCTTCTCCGCATAGGACTTTTGATTTGCCTCGGCGTAGCGTTTTTTGCCCCGGCATTTTTTCATTTGTACGACGATCGATATGCGGATGCAGCATGGATTGCACAGCTGTTAGCGTTTTCGGCCTGGGTATCTGTGCTGAATGCCACCACCAGTAGCGTTCTCCTCGCTCTGGGCGATAGCAAGGCGCTGGCCGTAGGCAACATGTTAAATGTGATCGTAACCCTCGGTGGGGCGCTGACCGGATTCCACTTCTTCAGTCTCTCCGGTTTCATTATTGGCTACTCCGCCGGGACAGCAGCCGGCGAACTGACACTTGGTTTGTGGATGCGTCGTTACCATACGAACATTCTCAATCAGGATGCTAGCGTGACATTCCCAGGACTTGCCGCCACAGCCATGTATCTTCTGTTTTTATATGGACTTCGCAGCGTAGGCGTTGACACTAACATCTGGGTATCGTCGGGGGCGGGTGTTGTCGTCTGGTTGCTCACTGCATTCGTAGTCGCTCCTGCCGTTCTTCGGGAACTTGTGCCAGATCTCCACATACCCGTGTTGCGCCAACGATCACGGATGTCAGGTTTGCCGTGAATTCCATGGTTCCTATCATGCTCTGGGGCTGGATCGGCATGGCGTTGTTGTTGTTCGCAGTTTTGAAGCCGCGCCAAGCGATGTTGGCGTCGATCATCGGGGGATGGCTGCTGCTGCCAATTGCTTCGTACTCAATACCAGGGCTGCCAGACTATAACAAAGTCGCAGCCGTGAACCTGTCAACCCTGCTTGGTGCGCTGATGTTCGACGGAAAGCAGCTTTTTGCGTTCCGCTTTCGAGTCTGGGATCTGCCAATGGTTGTATGGGCTGTATGC
Source organism: Phycisphaerales bacterium UBA5793 (assembly GCA_002418285.1). Taxonomy (GTDB): domain Bacteria; phylum Planctomycetota; class Phycisphaerae; order Phycisphaerales; family UBA5793; genus UBA5793. Next base: position 36,394 of record DIDT01000018.1, on the reverse strand, counting down.
CCCTTCCTCTCCTCAGTGACGAGCGGGCTTGGACCGTATGATGGCCTGTCGGCCACGCTGGGGCAGACCATTATGTGGGGCATTCCATACCTTCTTGGCCGGGTATATTGCGATGATGAGCCTGGATTGCGGGAGCTGCTTTTCGCAATTGTGATCGGTGGGTTGACGTACGTTCCGCTCTGCTTGTACGAAGTGCGGATGAGCCCAAAGCTGCATTATCAGATGTATGGCTACATCCAGCACGTGTGGGTCCAGACCATCCGGTTCGGCGGATGGCGACCGATGGTGTTCATGCAGCACGGCCTCGCCGTGGGAATGTGGATGACTGCGGCGGCGCTAGTAACGGTCGGGCTGTGGCGATCGGGATTCACTGATCGACTCTTGGGGATGCCGATGGGTTTCCTATGTGCTGTTTTGCTGGTCACTGCGGTGATGTGTAAATCCACAGGCGCGATTGTCCTGCTATTCGTTGGCGGAAGCATGTTGTGGCTTCGCAGGCCGGCGCTGCTTCGCACTGTCGTAGTCTCAATCCTCTGTTTTGTCACCGCCTACCAAGGCGCGCGAGCGACGGGGCTGTGGAACGGGGATGAAATGCTCGCGATTGTTCAAGCAACACCGACTGCTTCTGAGCGGGCCGACTCGCTGCGCACTCGACTAGACAACGAAGTGATCCTCGCAAATCGCGCCAGACAGCGACCCCTCTTTGGGTGGGGCTATCGGTTCCAGGTTCTTGACGAATGGGGCGATCAAACCTCTACATCGGACGGAATGTGGATTATCCACTTTGGGAAGAACGGCTTTCTCGGGCTGCTGGCTTGGATGACGGCAATGATCCTCCCGGTGCTCTCAGTGGCTCGGAAGAAGGTGCTCGACAAGATTCCCGATCCGCTGGCTGGACTTGCGTTGATTGAGGCATTGCTGCTTACACTTTGGATGGTGGACACACTGTTTAATGCAATGTTCAACCCGGCGTTCCTTGTCGTCACGGGCAGCTTGACGAGCGTGACTGCAGCGGCATGCCAGCATCGCGCGCGAAGTACACGACCAATTCTCACCCTTGAGCGAACTCAATATGCGACGCCTGAGACGGCGCTTTCTGGCAAGATCGGCGGCACAACCGACTGATCCTCGGGAGGCTGCGACGATAGAGCAGAACGAAGACTCCATCAATCGGAGATCTAAACGGGCCCCGCGTCGCGATCGGGTGAGACTGGCGATCATCATTGTGAACTACCGCACACCGGAGCTCACTGTCGATTGTATTCGATCCTTGATGTCTGAGCGTGGCCATGCAAGCTCACCCGCGGCACAAGTCGTAGTCGTCGATAACGCTTCCGAAGATGCGTCGCTCAACTTGATCAATGCGGCAATTGAAGCGCATGGCTGGTCTGGTGCCGTGGAATTGGTTCCATCGCCCGCTAATCGTGGCTTCGCGGCTGGGAACAACCTCGGTATCCGAATGGTCAACGCGGACCAATATCTTCTACTTAATCCGGACACAGTCGTAGCGCCGAGTGCCGTCAACCGACTAGCGGCATTTCTCGACGAACATTCCGAGGTCGGCGTTGTTGGCGCGCAACTGCTAGACGAGAACGGACGGTCGCAGCGATCGGCGCACCGATTCCCGTCACCCCTCCGCGAATTCATGGGCAGTTCCCAACTCGGCGTTCTGGAACGCCTGCTCCCGCGCGTCGCCGATCCGGTCGTCAACAGCAATGAACCGACCGGATGCGACTGGGTGTCTGGAGCCGCGATGTTGATTCGCCGCGGGGCGATCGATCAAATTGGACTGCTCGACGAGGACTATTTCCTCTACTTCGAAGAAGTCGACTTCTGTCGCCGCGCGAGAGAGGCTGGTTGGCAGGTTTGGCTCGATCCTCGCGCGGAGGTCGTGCATCTCGAAGGAAGCGCGACCGGCATTCGCCGCTGCCAGTCGCGTCGTGGGCGATGGTGGTACGAATCGCGACGACGCTTCTTCATCAAGCACTACGGTATCTTGGGTTGGCTGTGGGCAGATCTGTTGTGGAGCATCGGTCGCATGAGCTTGCTGATACGAAGGCTGCTTCGGCTTGGTGGATCAACGATTGATGATCCTACGCGGTTTACGCTTGACCTGCTTGGTGGCGACGTTCGGGCACTCGTCACCGGACAGGCACTGCACATCAAGCGAAGGCTAGTGTCCTGACTCCGAGATTCTCGCATGATTCCTGGCGACGCGGCTGAGGATGGTGTGGGCGTCGGCGGTCCAGACGAAGGGCTTGGCGTCTTCGTTCCTCGCATCGATGTAATCCAGCGCCGTCTTCTCCAACGCCGACACGCTCGTGAACACGCCACGCCGCAGTTGCTTCTCCGCCAGGTCGGCGAACACCCGCTCCACCTGGTTGAGCCAGTTCGCGCTCGTTGGCGTGAAGTGCAGGTGGTAACGCAGATGACGTTTGAGCCAGCGCTGCACCGCTGGCGTCTTGTGCGTCGCGTAGTTGTCCAGCACGAGATGTACGCTCGTGTCAGCCGATTCCGTTTCGCAGATGACTTCATCGATCGTGTTGAGGAACTTGATGAACTCCTGGTGCCGATGCCGCGGCTGACACTTGCCGATCACCACTCCCGTCTTGACCATCAGGGCCGCGAAGAGGCTGCTCGTGCCGTGTCGAACGTAGTCGTGCGTGCGTCGCTCCACCTGCCCACGCATCATCGGCAGCATCGGCTGCGTGCGATCCAGCGCCTGCATCTGGCTCTTTTCATCGACGCAAATCACCACCGCGTTCTCCGGCGGACTCAGGTACAGCCCGACGATGTCGCGCACCTTTTCGACGAAGTGCGGGTCACGCGACAGTTTGAACGTCTCGGACCGGTGCGGCTGCAGGTTGAACGCCCGCCAGATCTTGTTCACGCTGCTGCGCGACACCCCCGACGCCGCCGCCATGCTGCGCAGGCTCCAGTGCGTCGCGTCCGGCGGCTTCTCTTCGAGCGTCTTGCGCACGACTTGAGCGATCATGGCGTCGGTGATGGTGCGCTTCACGCCCGGCCGCGGCTTGTCTTTCAGTCCCACGATTCGATGCTTGAGAAATCGATTGCGCCACTTGAGGACCGTCTGCTCACGCAGATCAAGTTTGGCGCCGATCTCGGCGTAAGTCAGGCCCTGCTCGTCGAGCAGAATCACCTTGCAGCGCGTCGCCAGCCCATGCGGTGTGCCCGGCCGCCGCACGAGCAGTTGAAGTTCCGCCCGCTCCACATCGGTGACGTTCAGTGCCGCTCGCGTACTCATGGTTGGCCTCCAGTGTATTCCGGAGACCATTCGCACCACACCCTACACCGGTTGCGCTATTCTTCAAGTCGGGACACTAGTTGTTAATGGATGATATCGGCGTCGTTATCATTGGTCGAAATGAGGGTGCGCGACTGAGAAGTGCGTTGGAGTCCGTTGTCCCAAGTACAGTACCGGTCGTCTACGTCGATTCCGGATCGATCGATGGGAGCGTGCAATTAGCACGAGCAACGGGTGCGGAAGTGGTGGAATTGGACTCCTCACTACCCTTCACTGCAGCCCGAGCCCGAAACACTGGCTTTGCCCGGATGAAGGAGTTGAAACCGGATGTCGGATTCGTCCAGTTCCTCGATGGTGATTGCGCGCTTGAGCATGGGTGGTTGGATGCGGCGCGCCAGGTTTTCAGGGAGAATACGTCCGTTGGCCTAGTTGCAGGCCGACTACGAGAAGTCAATCGAGAGGGGTCCCGATATAACCGCCTGTGTGATCTCGAATGGGAGCGATCGCCTGGACTCACGGAAGCCATCGGCGGGGTTTTCATGGTGAGAGTCGTGGCATTCGATGCAACCGGTGGCTTCAACGAGTTACTGATCGCGGGTGAGGAGCCAGAGTTGTGTGTTCGCTCTCGCGAACTCGGCTGGCAGATCCGCCAGATTGAGCATGAAATGGGCCGGCACGACGCCGCGATGACACGGTTTGGCCAGTGGTGGAAGCGGGCAGTGCGAACTGGACATGCCTATGCCGAAGGTGCGGCTCTGCACGGTCACGGCCCATTCCGCCACAATGTCCGGCGAGTGTGGAGTTCTCTGATCTGGGGAGCGGGAGTACCGCTCATTCTGCTGTCCTTTCTGGTTGTGGGTTTCTTGAAGCCATCGCTTTGGCTAGTTTGCGGGGTTGCCATGGCAATGTTGATCCTGCAGTGGGCGCGAATCGCGCTACATCGCCGACGTCTTGGCAACCTTCACTCTGATTCATTGCTTTACGCGACGTTCTGTCTGATTGGGAAACCTGCGGCGGTCATCGGCATCGTCGCCTATTGGATCAACCGATTCCGGGGCCATCAGATCAATCTCATCGAGTACAAGAATCCTTCTGTGGAAAAACAGAGTGCATGAATAGTGAGAAGGGGACAGTGGCAGTGATTGTCGGCCGCTACCCCGCCCTTAGCGAGACATTCGTTGTACGTGAAATCGTCGGACTGAAGGCGCTTGGTTGGCGGGTTCTGACTGTGTCTCTCTGGCCCGCGGGGTCCGACTTACCCACCAATGTTCCAGGCGCGAACAGATGTGTCTATGGCCAAGGAACCTTGTCGGTACTCTGGTCAGTGATGGCGGCGATACTGATTTCGCCAATCTGCACAATCCGCACACTTGGCCTCGGCATGCGAGATGCGATTGCTCCGGGGGAGCCCCTTGCACTGAAAGATCGCGCGAAGGTCTTGTGTCACGCTGCGGTAGGTCTTTCGGTCGGAAGATGGCTTCGGCGACGTGGTGTGGAACATGTGCATTGTCACTTCGCGCACGCACCAACGACTATTGGTATGTATGCAGCTCACGCCTCCCGACTGACATTCAGCTTCGTCGGACACGCCAACGATTTATTCGAGCGACGGATACTCCTAAAGCGGAAACTCGAGCGTGCCGCTTTCCTGTCGTGCATCAGCCAATGGCATCGATCATGGTACCGATCGATCTGTGATGACCGATCTGATCGGTACCGAGTGATCCGTTGCGGAGTTGATACGCACACATGGACCCCCCACCACTACCGACCAGTGAGCAGTTCACTGCGTGTGGCGACAGTTTGTCGCTTGGTCCCCAAGAAAGGCATTGATCTTGCGCTGCGGGCATTGTCCAAGACTGAGGAACAATGGTCATTCCAGATCATCGGCGTTGGTCCCGAGCAAGCCCGATTGCGAGCTTTGTCCGAAGAGTTGGGCTGCCAGTCGCGCGTGGTGTTTGCTGGCGCACTAAGCAACGACGAAGTCCGCGCTCGGCTCGCCACCGTTGATTTGTTTCTGCTCCCGTGTCGTGAGGATGAACGCGGCGATCGGGACGGAATCCCGGTCTCGCTGATGGAAGCGATGTCGATGGGAGTTCCCGTGATTACAGGCGATTTGCCCACCATTCGTGAACTGGTCGACTCATCGGTTACAGGCTTCTGTGCCGACACATCGGATGAGTTGGATTTAGTGACGCTCATCCGAACGTGTGCACGCAATCGTGAGCTTCGAGAATCAATTGGACGAGCCGGGCGCGAACGAGTCAAGAGTGAGTTCTCGCTTTCCGAAAACCTATCTCGTCTTGATCGCGCGCTGTTGCAGATAATTGCCTTCCGTGCAATCGAACAACACAATATCACAGATGATCGACCAAACTGGGGGCAACCTCGGTCATCTCGTGCAACCTCATGATTTCTCGCTACTGCATTATCTCGCCCTGTCGCGACGAAAGTGAGTTCATGCGTCGTACCCTCGACAGCATCCTCGGCCAGACCACGCCGCCCTCTCTCTGGGTGATTGTCGATGACGGTTCGACTGACGAAACTCCACGAATCCTGGAGGAGTACGCAAGACAGTGCGACCTGATTCGCATAGTGCGCAGAGACGACCGCGGACAACGATCAGTTGGCCCCGGCGTCATCTCCGCATTCTATGCAGGACTCGCAACCATTGAACTGAACCAGTTTGAGTTCCTTTGCAAGCTCGATCTCGATCTGGACATGCCGAAGAATTATTTTGAGACACTTATTCAGAGGATGGAGGAGAACCCACGCATTGGAACCTGTAGCGGGATGGCCTATTATATCGAACATTATACGAAGAGGATGGTTAGCGAGAAGATCTCAGAAGAGATGTCCGTCGGTGCTGCAAAACTCTATCGCCGTGAGTGCTTTCAACAAATAGGTGGGTTTGTACGTCAGGTTATGTGGGATGGCATCGACTGCCATCGATGTCGCATGCTTGGCTGGAAGGCGTGCAGTTGGGATGACCCTGAGCTTCGGTTCATTCACCTGAGGCCGATGGGGACGAGTGACACAGGATGGTGGACCGGCCGCATGCGCCACGGTGCTGGTCAGTATTTCATGGGCACGAGCCTGGCATACATGACGGTCAGTGCACTCTACCGCATGACTCGACCTCCCGTGCTCCTTGGTGGTCTGGCCATGTGGTGGGGATTCGTGAAGGCAATGCTTGCCCGGCGGCCGCGATATGACGACCCCGAATTCCGCGGGTTTCTTCGCCATTACCAATGGCAGTGTTTGCTGAAAGGTAAACGACGAGCCACGGATGAATTGGATCGACGACAGGCATCGGTCTTTGCTACAAGGTCGACGAAACCCAATCAGGGATCTGAATCGACAGCCGCCCAACCGTTGACTGCTTCATGAGCGGCGAATCGGTGGCCAGCATGCATGCAGACCCACGCAGCGACGCGAGCGTGTCCGATCGATGTGGAGTGGATGAAGTGGATCGATCACAACCTGAAGTGAAAGCATACTCCGCACTCGAATCTTCGGGCCGAATTCACCTCCTCGGCTTTCCAATCGATGCATTGACTGAAGCAGAGTGCATCGAGCGTATTCTCGCGTCGATTTGTGCAAGCAGAGGCGGCTGGGTAGTGACGCACAACTTGGACCACCTGCGTCGACTCGTCAACGATCGGGCTTTCGCTGACTTGTGTGATGAGTCCGATATTCGTGTGGCTGACGGCATGCCGCTTGTGTGGGCGAGCCGACTGCAAGGGACGCCACTTCCGGAGCGTGTGACAGGTTCGAGCCTGATTTGGTCACTGACCGAAGCCGCCGCATCACAGGATCGTTCGATTTTCCTGCTCGGTGGAGATGGCGATACTGCGTCCGAGGCGGCCAACATGTTGAGGTCTCGCTTTCCTTCCTTGAGGATCGCGGGAACTGACCCGGCTCCACTTGGCTCCGAAAAGAACGTTGAGAAGTTCGAACAGTTGAAGCGAACTCTCAAGGACACCCGACCTGACATCGTCTACGTGGCGATGGGTTCACCAAAGCAGGAACTGATCATTCGCAAACTGCGCGATTTGCTACCAGGTGCTTGGTGGATGGGTGTTGGAATCAGCTTCAGCTTTGTATGTGGCGAAGTAAAGCGGGCGCCGCAATGGATGCAGCAACTGGGTCTCGAGTGGATACACCGTATGGTGCAGGAACCCGGCCGACTCTGGAGAAGATACCTTGTCGAGGGCGTCCCATTTGCCATCCGCCTCATGCTGTCCGCAGCGATGCGACGACGTCGCTCATCTCATCCGGCCTGAACCACGATTGACGGTAAACCAACAGCACCTCTCTCGAGTCCCTGAACAAAGCATGCACAGCACACTTCAATCTCAAATCGACTCAGGTAACGCGACGATCGGCGTCATTGGCCTCGGCTATGTCGGCCTCCCCCTTGCCAGTGCGATGCATTCGGGTGGATTCCGCGTACTCGGGTTCGACGTGGATCCGAGCAAGATCGAGTCGCTGGCCTCCGGCCGGAACTACTTGAAGCACCTCGGCCAGGAGATGACGGCGACGCTCGCAGCGAGTGTTCGATTCGAGGCTACCACCTCATTCGATCGCCTCAGCGAACCCGACGTTATCATTGTGTGCTTGCCGACACCACTGGGCGCCCACCGCGAGCCTGATTTGAGCTACGTGATCGATGCAGGCCGGCGGATTGGCACCAAACTACGGCGCGGGCAGTTGATTGTGCTGGAATCCACGACGTATCCGGGCACCACTCGGGATGAGTTTCTACCCGCAATGCAGGAGGCGGCCAAGATAGCGGGCGGTGAGCCGCTCCAGTGCGGCAAGGATTTCTTCGTGGCGTACTCACCGGAACGTGAGGACCCCGGTCGGCAGTCCCATTCCACCAAGACCATTCCAAAACTCGTCGGCGGCTTAGATGATGCCGCCACGGAACTCGCCGTACGCATGTATCGGCGAGCCGTGGAACAAGTGATTCCCGTGCGTTCTGCCGAAGTCGCGGAGGCGGCCAAGCTCCTCGAGAACATCTTCCGGTCGGTGAACATCGCGATGGCCAATGAGATGAAGATGATACTCGATCCCATGGGTATCGACGTCTGGGAAGTGATTCAGGCGGCCTCAACAAAACCATTTGGCTTCATGCCGTTTTACCCGGGTCCTGGTCTTGGTGGACACTGCATTCCCATCGATCCCTTCTACCTCACGTGGAAAGCCAAAGAAATCGGTCGGCCGACAAAGTTCATTGAGCTCGCCGGCGAAATCAACACATCGATGCCGCACTATGTGATGGGCAAGGTGACCGATGCTCTCAACTTGCACGGAAAGGCGGTAAGAGGTTCAAAGGTCCTCGTACTCGGCCTGGCATACAAGCCCAACGTTGACGACATTCGAGAATCTCCCTCGTTTGAGCTCATCGAACTCTTGCGCGATCACGGAGCAATCGTCGAGTACTCTGATCCACACGTACCGCGCACGCATCCGATGCGCAAACATGACCTGCAAATGCACAGTGTCGAGTTGACTGCGAGCTCTATAAAGTCGTTCGACGCCCTGCTCGTGGCAACAAACCATGATGCGTTCGATTATTCAATGGTGGCGGAGCACGCACGACTGGTCATCGATACACGCAATGTACTTCACGCCTTTGAGGCGACTATGGGCAGTCGACTCGTAAAGGCGTGAAACTGCTCCATATGGCACACAAGACTGGATGAACGCGTCCTTGACCTTTGATGAGTTCCTGCAACGAAGCTGATTCTGCAAGTCTCGACATGTCCCATTTGCAAGCAGATCAAGTCAGTTCCCTTCAGCAACCTGTGCCCGAGTTTGAGGCGGTTGATAGCGCGACCAGTGATCGCGTTGAGGCGTTTATTCTTCTCGGAGGTGGACTCACCGCGTCGCCACTAGCCGAGGCCACGCATTGCTCTGTGCTGGACTTGCTCGTTGGTCCGGGCGAGTCGACGGTGCTGGATCGGTGGCTAATGGCAATCGATGCCCTCCGCGGCCCTATATCAGATGAGATATCCATCATCATCGCCAGCGGGGGAGGCACTCCCGCACCGAGTATCCGCGCGGACCAAGCGGACCGGCGGATTGAGGTTGTATTCGACAAACAGTCCTATCGCGGTGCTGCTGGCGTGGTATGCGATGTCTCCAGTCACCTTGATGACAGCGCGCTGCTACTAGTAGCCGAAGCCGCACGTTGTCCAAATTTCGATCTGAGCGGCATCATCACGCACCATCGGGCAAACAGCTTCGATGCCACCGTCCTCGTTAACCCGGATGATACACCTGCCGGTGTGTACGTCATTCCACGGGGATTGCTCAGGTATGTCCAACGTGAGGGCTACATGGATCTAAAGGAGCAATGGCTCAACAAGGTACTTGAGAGTGACCACCGCGTTGGCGCGATTCGACTCGCCGTTGGATACTCGCACCCTCTTCGGACCCATGAGCACCTTCTGCAAGCCGCGAGAGCAGCCAGTCAATCTGCTGGTCCCCACCAAAGCTCACTGCGGTTTGATGCCGTTGTCTCAAACTCACATTGTGGAGGGACAAACTGCATCGCATCTGGCGCGTCTGTGCACGAAAGTGCCATCGTAGTAGACTCAATCATCATGCCCGGAGCATCAATCGGTGCGTCAAGTATCGTGACTCGATCTATCGTTTGCAGTAACGCCGTCGTTCCCTCGGGAGCCCGAGTGGTGGATTCCATAGTCGGGTCGGAAGAAACGGTCCGAGTGAATTCGAAACCCAAGGAAACGGAACGGGAGTAATTGTGTTGACCACTCTCCGTCGCAACTGGGACTTCTCCATTGGCCTGTGGCTGGGTGTGCTCACACTTGTTGCAGTAGCAGCCACCGCCGATCTCTGGAGGGACATCTTATCCATCGGCTGGCGCGATCCTGAGAATTCACATCTGATACTGGCTCCATTCGTCGCCGCCTGGCTCATCTGGGTACGACGAGAGCGCATCCGATTTGCGCAACCTCAGGTCAGCGTGCTTGGGCCGCTGGTGATAATCATCGGATGGATCAGTATTCGCGTGGGCTATGAGCAAGGGATCATCATTGCTCAGCACGGTGGAGCACTGCTAATCGTATGCGGTGCTGCCCTGACGATGCTTGGCCCCGGAATCGTCCGACTGTTTCTGCCAGCGGCCGCCGCCCTGATGTTTGTCCTCCCTGTGCCGGGCCGCATACGCCAGGCAGTTGCCCTGCCGCTGCAGGAACATACGGCACAGATCACCCACTATCTGCTCAACGTCATCGGAGTACCGCTCGAACGTGGTGGTAGCGTGTTGACAATCAATGGTCACGAGGTTGCAGTTGCCGAAGCCTGCAACGGAATGCGCATGGTTACGGCTCTGCTGCTGATTACCTTCGCGTTTGTGTTCTCGGTGCCCATGCGACAACGCATTCGGTTGTTTTTCCTGATCATCAGTCCGCTAATTGCTCTGCTCGTCAACGTCATCCGACTCGTACCAACCGTGCTGCTCTATGGCTATTCGAGCGCCGGAGTGGCTGACGCATTCCATGAGGCCAGCGGATGGATCATGCTCTTCGTTGCGCTGGCGATCCTCTGGGCCACTCTGGGACTGCTGCGATGGCTGGAGATCGCAGTCTCACCGCATCCAGTCGGGGAGGAAGATTAATGGCAACGGCTTCGAAGCGCACGATCCGCTCCGTCAGCATACCGGGCGGCACACTGCTGTTGCTCATCGCGATCATGACCTTGGGGAATATTGGACAGGGAACACCCGCCGGTGCTCAGGAGTACTTTGACAGAGTCGCTGCACAGATCGATGCCGTTCCATATGTAGTTGGCGACTGGTTCGGAATGAACCTGCCCTACACAGAAGTCGAAGTGCAGATGCTCCGACCCAACAAGATGCTTCAACGGACGTATCAGGATCCTACCACGGGCCAAAAAGCGAGCTTGTCGATCGTTCACTGTACCGATATTCGCGATATGCAGGGCCACTTTCCTCCAAACTGCTATCCATCACACGGCTGGAATCTCGATTCGAGTGAACTCATGGGGATCACGTTCGACGGGCGCGAGCAACAAGCGCGCTTTTACGTCTTTTCGAGAACAAATCGAGGTACCCGAGAGACAATTGAGATCGTCAGCTTCTTTGCAGTACCAAACAGCGAAGGGATCGTGAGTGAGATGGACGCGCTCTCGAACGCGGCCAAGAATCCACAGGCGGCTGGATTAGGAGCTGCACAAGTCCAGATTCTCACCCCTGCTTCGCAGTCTCAAGCAACGAAGAATCTCATGATCTCAAAGATCCTCGAGGCCGTCGAGCCGGTCGTGCAGACAGTCCAAGAAGGTGTGAAATGAACTCCGAGAGTGAGCTGCAAGTACATCGCGTGCAGGTAGCGAGTCCGTCGCTATCTCAGCAGGGCGAAGAGCCGCATTCAACCGGTGCGGTCACATTGCTGCATCGCCGACTTCGCGGTCGGTATCCAATCGCACTTGGCCTCGCGTCGATTCTAGGCGCGGCCGGTGTGATCGCCGGCTACACGTCGACGGTACCTCAATACACCAGCGAGGGAATGGTTCAAATCTTGCCCACAATCCAGCGTACGCTCTATCGAACTGAGGAGAATGAAACTCCTCCACTCTTCGAGTCTTTCGTTTCCGCTCAAGCCACCTTTCTGCAGTCTCCGCGTGTGCTGGATAAGGCCGTCGAGGACCGGAAGCTGCTCGAAGTCGGTTGGCCTCCGGGGATCAGAGGAAGGTCCAAGCTTCGTCGGTGTATCTCCGTGAATTATCGGCGAGGTTCTCAGGTCATCACCATTCAAGCAACGCTGGACGATCCCAAGCAGGCGGAACAGGCTGTGAATGCGATAATCGGAGCCTACCGAGAGATCTACGGAGAAGTTGGTGGGACAGAGATTCAGGCTCGCGAAACCGCGCTGGGGCATCGCCGCGACTCGCTCGACTCACAACTCAAGCTCAAGCGCGATTTGATTCTCCAAGAAGGAGCGAGATTCGGCACGGATGAGCTTGATGAGATCTCTAAAGTGCGGCTGAATGACTTGCTAGACCTCGAACGACAAGTCGGTCAGCAGGAGCAGCTTATCGCGCAGATGGAGTCTAATGCTGCACCCGACGACGAGCAGGCGGATACTGGTGCCGATCTATCAGTTGAGCACTTGGCAACGCTCGACGCTGAATTGGGGCAGCTGCTCTCACAACGCGAAGAGCTGGATGCCCAGATTAAGATGGCGCAACGCTTCGGCCCGCGACACATGCAGACAAAGCGGTTGGAAGAAGACCGAAAGGTAATTGATGCCCGCGTCGAGAGTCGCTACGCCCTCATTCGTTCCTGGGTTGAGAATGGAACTGCAATTGCGCCAGGTGCAACGCCTGTCCTTACGGAAACATCGCTGCCTCAGGCCAAGGCGTTGCTCGCACGAATGAAAGAGAGCCAAACCGCACTCCAAGAGGAGGTGCTGAGAGTGGGCCAGGCTCGTCTTCAAATCAACGCGCTCAAAGAGGAAAGCGAAACCATCCAGAACCGCTTGGCCGAGACGAATCAGGCATTGGAGCAGATATCTGTCGAGAGACAGAACATCCAACAGGGTCGCATCACACCGATCTTTGGCGACCTTCCTGGCCAGCCCTCCAAGGATCGTCGCCTGCAACTTGCCGCGCTTGGCGGCATGGCCGGCGCCGGTTTTGGAATCGGATTGGTCCTCCTCGTTGGCCTGCTCAAGCCAAGCTATCGCTATCTCGACGAGATCGAGGAAGCTGAGACACTGGTTCCTGTTCTCGGGACACTGCCCAACCTCAACAGCAAAGATGACGATCTGGAATCGCTCGCCACGCTCAGCGTCCACCACTTGCGCAACATGCTGACCATGCAGTCCCGCCCCCGCAAGAAGGGCGGGACGGCCTTCATGGTCACCAGCGCCCGTCCCGGAGATGGCAAGACCAGTCTCGCCGTGGCGCTTGGTATGTCGTTCGCAGCGCAGGGCAGCACAGTCCTGATGATCGATGCCGACCTTATCGGCCACGGCCTCACGCCCACAATGCGAATGGATGGCAAGGTCGGGCTCCGGCAGGTCGCGGGATCCGGTTCGCTCGAGGACTTTGTCTTTCACTCGCGGATCACGAATCTTTCCGTCATGCCGGCCGGGCTCTCGTCGCGAAATGGCGTACAACAGAATGGCCACACCCAATCGGGAGCCGCTGTTGAAGCCGAACATCTGGCCACCGAACGCATGCAGGAACTCCTCGATGAAGCCCGCTCGCGCTACGACGTGATCCTGGTTGACACCGGTCCCTTAATGGGCAGTCTGGAGGCCAACGTCCTCGCAACTGTCGTCGATCGCGTTGTATTGACGGTACCCCGTGGTCAGGATCCTCGACTCCTACGCGCCGCACTTGGCCGTCTCCGCTCAATCGGCGCCAACTGTGCTGGCCTGGTCTTCAACCGAGCCACCGCCAGCGATTTGCGCAGCAGCATGAGCACCATTTCGTTCCATTCACAGAGCATGCGATCCAACGGTGAGGCAGGTCCGGAATCTAGTGCCGAATCACGTCACGCTCTGGTCCGGGCCATTCTGATGAGCGGCCAAGCCCCGGACGCCAAGGACACCAAGTCCACAAAGTGAGTCTCCTCACTCGACAAGTCGAAACAGAGGCACGCGCGCCCGAGTCATCCCCTCCAGTGTTCTGGGGGTTTGACCACACGGAGCTTCACGATCGGTTCTGGGCATCGCGGGGCGTACAAGTCGTCCGCCCTGGCATGCTGCTGGATCGAACGAACGGCCACCACCCCACTGCACCCAAGGAAGGTCCAGGCAAGCGACATCGGGGCGACTTCTACCTGCTGCTGGGTTCAGATGACCTCGTGCTCTTCAGAATTGCGCCACTGCTCGACCGGTTCAGTTGGCTCAAGCCACGCGCCATGCGACTCCGACTCATTGAGCAAGAGCCCGAGCCCTACGTCGAGACGGTAGAGACTGATGAGCAGGGCCTGCTCAAGTGCATCCGCCGACACTATCACAGCCGATCGAGCGCCACCCAGCAGGCCTGGCTGACAGCCGACGGCAGTCTCGCGCGAGCATGGGCCAGGTGCGAAACCACAGCAGAGGCCAAACGGAACATAAAGACCCGGCTGACAAAAGACCCCATCGTTCCGGCTGTTGCCCACGCGCGTCTGTTTCAAAGCATTGCCGACGCCATGCGTGTTGATCAGCTTCTCCTGCTGCTCCAGCGCCTCTGGCACCGGCCAGGCGCCACGCTCGACGGCGTATACGAGTTCAGTCCCGGAATCTGGGTCCACGAAGAGGCGCGGGTTTCGCCCGAGGCGAGGCTGATCGCGCCGCTCTGGATCGGAGCCGGTGCAAAAGTCGGTCCGACTGAAGTCATCGTGGGGCCGGGAGGTGTCGCCGACAATCCTGAGACTCAGATTGAAACCAAGCCGATCGATTGGGAGTACATCCGCTTTGCCTCGCGCAGTCGCTTCACTCGTGGCGATGTAGCCCCCCTGTCTCGCCCCGGTAAGCGCCTCTTTGATATCGCCTTTGCCAGCGCCGCCCTCGCGGCAACCGCCATCGTCTACCCGATTGTGATCGCGGCTATCTTGAATGAAGATGGTTGGCCGCCGTTCTTCAGCCACATGCGCCAGACAATTGGCGGACGTGAATTCCCCTGCTACAAGTTCCGTACGATGCTGAAGAACGCGGAATCCATGAAGGCCGAGCTTGCCAAGGCCAACGTCTGCGATGGTCCACAATTTCACATCGACGACGATCCGCGCGTGCTTCGCGTCGGCCGCATTCTCCGGAAGTACCACCTGGACGAGCTACCGCAGTTCTGGAATGTGCTGCTCGGCCACATGAGCGTCGTCGGTCCGCGACCGAGTCCTGAGAAGGAGAATCAGTTCTGCCCCACATGGCGCGAGGCTCGCCTGAGCGTTCGCCCGGGAGTGACGGGGCTCTGGCAGGTCCAGCGCACGCGGCGACCCGAGAACGACTTCCAAGAGTGGATTCGATACGACCTTGAATACGTCCAGAACCAGAATTGGCGGCTCGATCTCTGGATCATCTTCCAGACGATCCGCAAGATACTCACTTGATCTCAAGATCTGCAAGATGTGGAGTTTGAAATGACTCGACGCGGAAAAAAGCGTCTCTTCATCCTCGTTACCGTCGTTGGTGTGGTTGGTATTGCCGCAGGCGCTGCGTATTTCATTCGCGAAGCGCGCCACGCACAGCAACTGGCGGATGCATATAGAGATGGCATGGCGGCGTACGAGGCCGGCGACTACGAGAGCGCTCTGCGGGGCCTGGGCAAGTCGCTTTCTGAGCACCGCGAAGATCCGGAGGTCTTGTATCGTGTCGCAGACGCGCGGCAGCGCATTCCACTCGAGAATGACCGCCACATTGCCGCGGCCATTCCCTACGCTCGCGAAGCGACCACTCGAAACCCAAATGACAAGAGACCCCTCGAACTTCTCTTGGATCTGTATCGAAAGACCGCTTTCATCACGGAGAGACTCGAGACGGCCAATCGGCTGCTCTCGCTCGATCCAAATCATCATGCAGCACATCTGGCAAAGATCGAGTGTCTCTCAGCCCTCGGACGCACCAACGAGGTCGGACAGGCGATCGAGGATTTACTTGCCGGCTATCCCAGGGATCCGGTCGGTCACGCCAACCGGGTTGAAATGATGCGGCTCGACGCCACGCCCTCATCAGAGATTCTCGCCTACGTTGCCGATCTCGCGCAGAAGTGGCCGGAAGACGTCGCTCTCGCCACCCTGCAGATCAGAACGATGGCCGCCTTTGGCGACCGCGAGGAGGCCACCGACGCAGCAAAGAAAGCTTTGTCACTTGAGATCTCAGACCCAGATCTGTTGCTCGATCTGGTGCGGACACTTGACCTCATCGGAATGCACGCAGATGCGGATGCGTTGCTCGACCGTGCGCTGGCTGACGTCCGATTCCAGGACGAGGTGTTCGTCTTCCTCATCGAACGAGCGTGGAAGACCGGCAAGACAGATCGCGCGAAAGATCAAGCGCTGAAACGTACCGGGTCAATGACCGATGCGACTTCTGACTTGTTGGGATGGATGGCGTTGGCCATGTTGCCGACGGAGGGAAACTGGAAGGTCTCCGAACCCGGCCGAGAACTGGCCAACCGAAGCGACGATGATGCTCAGTTCTGGCACGCCATGCTGGACAGCCGCGAATTGATCAATTCCCAAGACTATGGCAAGGCGAGATCGCGCCTGATGGACGCCCGATCCGTGCGCGACAACGAGGGTCTGGTGTGGTCGTCGCTCGGCGAGGTCTATCAGCGGCTGGGCGAAATCGATATGGCCGTGTCAACTCTCATGCAGGCAGTGGCCATCGACCCCACCGCTTCGCGTGCCCAAATGATGCTGGCCACATCACTGCTTGATCAAGGCCGGCTCGACAGCGCTCGATTCGCCGCGGAACGTGCAGTGATATCCAACCCGGCTGCTGCGGAAGTTCTGACTCTTGCTCGCATCTACATCGCAATGATCGACGCCGGCAAGGGTGACTCGAGAATCGAGAATGGAGCCGTCACCATTCTCGAGGAGATGTCGACGCAGGCGCCCGACCAACCGGATGTGCAGGCGCTGCTGGCGCGCACGTATGTGGCAGTCCGCCACCTTGAGGATGCGCAGCAAGTCATCGATCGCATGACCGCTTCAGAGCAACTTCCCGCCGCTGCCGTGCTTGTGGACCTGGTGCAAGCGTGTAAGCGGAACGCGCCGTCGCTCGTGGAGCCACTTCTGGCGATCGCAAGTCGAGTGAAGGAGGCAGGGCCGGACCTGGTGGCCCTGCAACTGAACAGCGGAGCCGAACCGGCATCTCCCGAGCAGGCCCGCGCCGCCTTGAAAGAAGCGGTCGCGAACGCGACCAATCCGGCACAGAAAATGCGGTGCGAAGTCGCGTACGCAAGATTTCTGGATTCGATGAACGACGATAGTGCGCTCCCTGAGTTCGAACGAATCGCCAAAGCGTATCCCAACGAGCCAGAGGCGCAGCAATCGCTTCTGGACTCGCGTGCGGCCTGGAAGAGCGAAGACGTCATTACCACAGCGATCGAACGCTTGAAGGCGATCACGGGAGAGCAGGGCTCTCGCTGGATCCTGGCTGATGCTCAGAGAATGCTGGCGTTTGCTCCCGAAAACTCGGTTGCTTCCGAAGTGGTTGTGAAACTGACCCCGCTCACGCAACCGCCCATTTCGAACGTCAGAGCCCTGATGCTCACATCAGATGCTCTGCTCATGCTCGATGATCGCGCGGGGGCGATTCGTTCTCTATCACGTGCAATCGAACTTCAGCCCAATAATCCGCTGCTCTACATCCAGACCATTGACTTGCTCCAGTCCGCGGGGAGGGCAAGCGAAGCCGCACAATTGCTCAAGCAGTTTGTTGGCGTCGGCACACTCAATGCTCCGCTGCAGCGACGGCGCGTCGACCAACTGACGAGGCAGGGGATGTTGCCGGAAGCGATCAAGGACTGCAAAGCACTTGTCGCCGCCGCGAGTGAACCGACCGATCAGCTCCGATTGGCAATCCTTTATGGCCGGAACGGCCAAACCAGTGATGCCCGTCGGCTGTTTGATCAACTCCTGGCCGCGGCGACGGTCGACACCGAGATGCGAATCGCGGCGGCGAACTTCTTTGCAGCCGCCGACGGCGTCGAGCAAGGTCTCGCCATACTTCAACCCCTCGAGTCGCAACTCGACGCATCGGAGTACGCCGGCACGCTGTCATCCTACTACGAACGGCTGGGCCGCACTGATGTCGCCGCCCAGATCCTGAGAAAACAAGCCGAGTCTTCGCGAAGCGCGGACGATTGGGCCAAGCTGGTCGAACTCCAGGTGCGCGACAGACAACTGCAGCAGGCTAGGAGTTCAGTCGACGCGGGTCTGGCCATCGATCCAAGTAACGAGTCGCTCGTCGCATTGCAAAGCGTTCTTGAGGCACTCGAGTCGGGACAACTGGGCTCGGACTCCATTGAGGGAATCCTGAACGCGCTCGTCGACGAGAGCATCCGCCCGGCAATGAAGCGGCTGGCAGACGCCATGCAGTACTACGAGGCCAATCCGAACGACCTCAGCGGCTACATCAAGCGTCTCAGAACAGCCGTGGATCGCGATCCGGGGCTGATCCTTGGCTGGCAGTTGCTTTCAGCGGCGCTGATGGCCAATGGTCAAGCCGACGAGGCCATCACCGCAGCCCAAGGCGCCGTTCGAGTGATGCCCGCTTCAGTCCGAGCCGCCGAGCTCCTCGCCACGACACTTGCTGATGCGGGACGCTGGGATGATGCGAAGGCGGCCGCGGGGCGCTGGCGCAATCTGGACACGGAGCAACTCTCAAGATCCGAACTGCTCCTGGCCCAGATCGAGAGGGCCAACGACAATCCAAGTCGAGCACTGGCCGCAATCCAACCGTGGATTCAGCGCATTGAGGATGAGGCTGACAAGTTCCCAACCCGACTGGGTCTCTACGCGAGCATCCTGATCCAGGCGAACCGGGTCGATGAGGCGCACGACCTCATTTGGCCCCGCGCGCAAAACAGCCCTGACTGGGCTCAGGCATATGTTCGGCTGGCAGCGGAAATCACGCAGTCTCCCGAGACCGCCATTGCCTGGGTCGATCGAGCCGAGCCGCTCATTCCGTTAACTCCCGATACGCGGGCTGGCATCGCGCAGGTCCGAACCGATCTGGGCCAGAGGACGGACCGCTCCGACCAGTTCGAGCAGGCCATCTCGCTACTCGAACCTCTGACCACCGATCCGAAGACTCCCCCCGCCATCCTCGGCACGCTGGCCAGTTGCTACCACCGTGTGGGCCGGATCGAAAAGGCGGAGTCGTCGTATCGGAGCGCGCTGACAGGCTCCCCAGATGATCCCATCCTTCTGAACAACCTGGCCTACATGCTCCTGCAAGCGGGCGGAAGGGCACAGGAGGCGCTCGACCTCTCCGCACGTGCAATCTCCGGCGCGCAGCAACGGGGGTATCCTCCAGCTATTCGAGCCAATCTGATGGACACCATGGGCACCGCCCAGGTGCAGCTCGCACAACTCCCGGCGGCGCAGGACACCTTTCGCCGGGGCCTGAGCCTCGATCCGGGCAGCGCCATGCTGCGACTTGGTCTGGCTGAAGCCCTTGCCAGGGACGGGCGGACGGACGACGCAAAAAGTGAGTACCGGCAGGTTTCTTCGCGAGGAGACCTGAACCGGAACGACTCTGATTTGAAAACCCGCCTCGACGAGGTAGCCCGATTGCTGAACTGATCGCAGCGACTGGCACCCAAACTCGAACCCAGTTTGCGCGTGACACGGACCGTTCGTGTCACGCGTTGTTTTTTCTTGTCGCTCCTCGTCCGCCGGTGTGTTCGACGAGCCTGCCACTGGCGATCGCTCCCGACCGTCAGCCGCGAAAGAAACGCCCCACACACCCAGTCTTACTATCTTGACATGAGTTCAGAACGCGACCTTTGCAGTCTTGTGAAAAACCCGGTATGGCATCTGCGAACTTCCAAGGATTTTACAGAAAAACCTTCAAGATAGCGGTTTCGCGCTTGACATCGGTGGACGAATCAGGGAAACTACCGTGTCTCGATCCAGCGATTCTGCTGCGGTTGCGATGGAAGATGATCGCCCCGGTCCCAGGCCCGCCCGTGGCTTCAACCGTTCTTGACAGACGGAACGTCGAGTTGAGAGTTCCAACACCACCCGAGGAGGATGGTTTTGGTGCGGTAATTTGTTCCGGGGGGGGAGCAGTTCCGGAGGATCCGGATCGGCTTCAGTGATCGAGTGAAACACAATTTCCGCGAGATGAAGCGGAACCTACGGAGGATGAAAATGAAGATGCGTTCGATTTGCTCATTGGTAGTTGCGCTAATGTTGCCCGTCGTCTCCCAGACCCAAGCTGACATGGTTCCCGTCGACGTTGGTTCAATGCACTTGGTCCGGGTGCAGAATGGTGGCCCTACATACGGCGGAGAGTTCGTCTGGGACATTTCGGGCACCAACACCCACAGCCAGACTTATCAGCTCAATGTCACTCCCATGGGCCTTGGAGCGTACGGTGCGGGAACTGGCAACTTCATCTCGTTTTGTGTGCAGACAACCGAGAGTGTCTCCCCAGGATGGGCGTACGACGCCGACCTCAACGACAATTCTGAACTCACCCCCGTTCCGCTCCACAACGAAACAGCGTGGCTCTACCGGCAATTCGTGTTGGGTTCTCTGGGGGGATACGACTACACGCCTGGGGCGGGGCGAGTAGACTCCGCCGCGGCTCTTCAGGCTGCCATCTGGGAGCTCCAAAGTCAAGCATACGCTGGTGGCAGTGGGCTGACCGGCACGCAGGCTGCGCTCAAGGCTAGCTTCCTCGCTGCGGCCGCCGCAGCGGCGCCGACGAGCTCCAATGGCGTGTTCATACTGAACGTATGGAAATTCGATTCGACTAGAATAAGTGACAACAAGCGCCAGGACATGCTGGTGTTTGTCCCCCTCCCAGCCCCGGTTTGGATGGCGGGTATTGGCTTCGTCGGTGTGGTCGGCGGAGCGGTTGTTCGTCGTCGCTCCAACCGAGGGTCGCTGGCTCAGGAACTTTCGCTCTGAGTGTACTCTGCGTCCCCATCACCGGAGAGGGTACCTTTCTGGTTCGAAGGCGGCGTCAAAGATTTGTGTGGCTACCTCAACCTCAAACCTGATTCACTAGCGGGTGCAGGTGGAAGAAAGTGAGATTCCTTATGATGGACTATCGCAGTACTACTCTAGTTCTTGTGGCGACTCTGGCGGGTACGGGGACCGCTCAGGCGGGCAACATTTCAGGCATCAGACAAGGGGTCGGAAACGGCCCTGATCAGGCTGTCGGACAGTTCGTTGGCTTCATGCTGGCAGCGGATGAGAATCCGGCAGTGCGAGTTGTCACCGTTGAAAACCTCGACACCGGATCGAACCCTGATGCTGGTACGTTTGTCGTTGGCGCACATAACTTCGCGTTCGACGGCTCCTCCATCATCAGCGAAATGCTCAGTTCCGTGCATTCCGAACAGATGAGCTTGGATGGGATCACCGATGGCTCGTGGCATGTCAGCATCGCGCCACCTCAAGGAGTGTTCGGCGACGCTGGTGGTCTTGCGAATCCAACTGTGATTCCGCTCCCGGTCCCCTTCGCAATGGGCGGCATTGGTTTGCTCAGCCTTGGTGGCTTTGCGGCTTGGAAGCGTCGGGCTCGCGGCTGATTCGGCAAATAACCACTCCAGAAGATCATTCTTCGAGGATACATGTTCACTAAGCGTGGGGCGGTGGATATCGCCAGCCCACGCTTTTGTACGGAGAGTCGCTTAGCCTCTCCTGCTTTGGCGCCCTCCCGGAAAATGATCTGTTCGGTAATGGCAACTGCAGCGAATCGCCAGACTCAAACGGTGAAAGCTGTCGCCACCACGCTGGCCGCGATGGTGCTCGTCGCTGCGATAGCATCTCCGGCCAGCGCTAACCCCATCCGCTGCGGCCAGATCCGCATGGACGGTCTCCGAAACTACCTCAGCGTATCCGGGTGGCGGATACGCTGGCAAGTTCGTCGTCAAATCCAGCAGTTTGAGCATCGCTCCAATCGGCATCGGGTGGCACGCCGTCGAAGGTCAGCTTCCGTGTTGAGACGCACGAGGATATTGATCTCATCCGCTGGTAAGACGGCGATCTCAATACCGAGTCGCAGAACACAAACCGCACCGTCCATGCCGAGACGGCATACCTTTAGCAGGCCGCTAAGGAACCGCCGAACGGCGGTGGATTCTCGGGTGATTGCGTTCGTGGCGCTGTCATCTGGTGGTTTTCCCGTCGCCGGCGGTTGCGAGTGACCGGCGTCGGGCGTGGTCGTTCCTCAACTCGACGCCAGTCGGCTCATTCGCAGCAGGTTGTACGCGGCGCCGCACATCAGCGCCGAGTTCTCGATCCGCACATGGCCGATGAACTTTGTTCGAGCCAGGCCGGCGACCGTCTTGCCCCAGCCGATGATCTGCTCGCATCGCTTGCGGATGCGCTGGCTGACGAGATGCCCACGCGTCTTCATCCTCATCTTGGCGCGCCGCCGCGCCTGTGCCTGCTTGCTCTGGCCGCGTATCTTCTTCGCCTTGATGGGCACGTGCGGCGTCGTGCCGTGCTCCTCCACAGCCACGAGGAACGGACCCGGGTGGTAGTTGGCGTCGCCTCCGAGCGTCTTAGGCACGAGATCGTGACGACGCTTCACGTGACGCAGCATGCGCAGCGCGTTGCGCGGCTCGGCCCGCCCGTCGGCCGTGTCCACCGTGACATCCAGGCACAGGCCGTGGCGGTTCTCCATCAGCACGTGCCCGCTGTGGCACAGGTGCGACTCGCGGCCGAAGCCCTTGCGCGCCAGCCGCGCTTCCGGATCCGTCGTCGAGCGATGCGTCTTGTTGCTCCGCTTCTGGCCTTTCCAGTCCACGAGCACATCGCGGCCCGACGGCGCGTTGGAGTCATCGTCGCCGTTGCTCTTCTTCGATGCAGCGGCGTTCGTCCCGGCCATGGGCTGCAGACTCTTGTGACTCGCCAGCGAACGGATCAGCGTGCCGTCCACCGTGAAGTGATCGGCACTGACCAGATCCTGATCAATCGCCTCGGCCACCACGCGATCAAAGAACTTGCGGAAGAGGTCATGGGCTTCGAAGCGCTGGCGGTTCATGCTGAAGGCCTCGGGCGTCCACGCCTTCTGCTCCATGGGCAGATCGACGAACCAGCGGTAGAGCACGTTGTACTCGATCGCCTCGACGAGTTTGGTCTCGCTGGGAATCGAATAGAGCGCCTGGAGCAGCAGCGCCTTGAGCAACTGCTCGGGCGGCACGCCCGGCCGGCCGGTGTGGCTGTAGGCGCGATTGAAGTCCCGACTCATCTCCGCGAGCACGCGATCCGCCCAACGCTTGATCCTCCGCAGCGGATGATCCATCGGCACGCGGTCTTCGGGATTGAAGATGATGAACAGGTCCTGCTGACCCTCGCGACGTCCACGCATGATGCAAGCCTCCGTGCCGGTGTCGCCGCACTCTACGCGCCACCCACCCGTCCGGATGCATGGAGCGCCATCAGAAGGTTGAGTTTCTTAGCGGCCTGCTAGAGCGTTCCCACCTCATCTGTAGCGGTATCCGGCATGGTTGAAGCAGTTGGTGGCGTCGCTGGCGGTGACGCGGTCGAGCACCGACTGCATCGCACGCCACAATCGATCCACCGTGCGGCACGCCAGGCTGCGCAGCAGCTGCTTGATCTTGCTGAAGATCATCTCGATCGGATTCAGATCCGGGCTGTACGGCGGCAGGTAACGCACCTCCGCACCGACCGATTCGATCAACTCGGCGATCCGCTCGCCCTTGTGGCTTGAGAGGTTGTCCATCACCACGATGTCGCCGGGCTTGAGCTGCTTCAACAGCACCTGCTCGACGAACGCTTCGAACACCTCGCGATTCACCGCGCCGTCCACCACCATTGAGCAGCGCATGCCATGACCGTCCAAGGCGCCGATGAGCGTGGTCGTCATCCAGTGGCCGTGCGGCGTCTTGTCGATCAGACGCTGCCCGCGTCGGCAGCGGCCGCGCGATCGCGTCATGTTCGTCTTGGCCCACGTCTCGTCGATGAAGATCAGTCGACGGGCATCCACTTCGGCAATCCACTCACGCCACTGTTCACGACGCGCTGCGACGTCCGGACGGTCCTGCTCGGCCGCGTGGATCGTCTTTTTTTTAGCGTCATTTCCAACGACCGCAGCGCCTTGCTGATGCCGGATTGAGAGCACTCGACTTCGATGCGTTCGCACAGTTCCGCCAGCGTCGCCTTGGGTTGCTCGGCGACGAG
Organism: Phycisphaerales bacterium UBA5793; assembly: GCA_002418285.1. Taxonomy (GTDB): domain Bacteria; phylum Planctomycetota; class Phycisphaerae; order Phycisphaerales; family UBA5793; genus UBA5793. Next base: position 12,251 of record DIDT01000018.1, on the reverse strand, counting down.
TTGCGCCAGACGCGCCCGGCTGATCTTGAGGTAACGAGCGCCGCCCATCGGCCTCGCTTCAACTTCGCCGTTCTCGCGGAAGCGTTGCTTGACGCGTCGCGCCCACGCCGGGCAGACGCTGAACGCCTCGGCAATGGCCGAAGTTGTCATGCCACGTTCGTACGCGGCGAGCACTCTGAGACGCAGATCGGTTGAATACGGCCCGGCCATCCTGGCTCCTTGTCCGGCTCGGTCCTGAGCCGCACACACCATAGATGCCCACATCACCTCGCGCCACCGAACATGCGCCGAACCGCGCTAGGCTTGAAGTGCGAACGCTCTAGCCGCCGCGAGCACATCTCCCGCCAGCGGCTGACCCCATCCCCGCCGGCCAGATCCTCCTAGATGGCCTGCGGAACTACTTCAGCGTGCCTGGAGGCGGGCATGCGGGTGAGTTCCTTGTCAACGCCAGCCAGTTGAGCTTCACTCCAGTCGGCCTGGGCCGAAATGGCGTGGACAGCACTCACTTTGTCAGCTTCTGCGTCGAAACCACTGAGGACATTCGACTGAACCGCTGGTATGACGCCGAGCTCAATACCGAGTCTCGGAACACCATTCGCAAGGTCCTGGCCGAGACGGCCTATCTCTACTCGCACTTTATCAAGGGCGATGTGGGGGGCTACAGGTACTTCGATGACAACACCGCGAGCGGCTCGCAGAAAGCGGGCTCTGTCCGGGCGCTTCAGGAGGTCATTTGGTACTTTCAGGATCCCGCCGGATTCGAGGTCCGATACGGCTCCAACGCGTTCGCCTCGGAGGGCTACTTTGCTGGATCAGCGTGACGTGGGCCACGTCAGTCCGGCTGGTTAATCTCCCCGCATCCATCCTCATTTGATTTTCACCGAGGCTTCAAAGCCTCGCTTTCTGCTTTGATTTCATCGCTCGCAACGGGCGATTATTCGCAAGGTCGACCGGCCCCACCTTGTTACTCTCCATCTACCCCCAACAGCACAATCTCTACCACCCCGATGCCCAAGCCTCGGGGGAGCGGCAGGATTTCGCATTCCACGCTGGCAATTCCTCCAGATTTCCAAGCACCTTGATTGTGCTCTTGCGCCCGCCCGCGTCCCAGAATCCACTGCAATTGGCATCCCAGTGGGGCTCCTCATCCTATAACCGGCGCTGGGTGCTGAATCGCCGAGAATCCTCTCGCGAAGTGGAGGACTTTGCCCTCAATCTACTTGACATCTCCATCTCTCGGGCAACACTAACTGCTTGAGGGAACAGCCTTTACGCTGTTGGTTTGGAGAAAGACGATTGCCGGGGCGCCTGGCCAGCCAGGGGCAACGTGGGTTCCGGCACGACGACAGATCAAATCGTACATTCGACACCTTGCCTCGGGCCGGGAGCGGTTGGTACGACGCCACGTTTGGGGGTGGAGCAAGTCCGGCGTATCCGGGCTGGCTTCCGAGATCGAGAAAAAGAGACCCAGAACAGGGCAACGGGCATTCAAGAGGAGGAATAGAGAGATGAAACTGCGTTCCATTTGTATTGCGGCGGTCGCGCTGCTGCTTCCGACACTCTCCGCCACGCAGTCGTTCGCTGCCCCGCAGTACGTCGGGACCATGCGGTTCGACAGCCTGCTCGCCGGCAATGGCAGCGGGGGCGAATTCGCCTGGACGAATCTCACGCTGAACTTCACCCCGAAGGGTCAGGGCCAGCATGGTGCCGGACCAAACCAGTTCGTCACGTTTTGCGTCGAAGAATCCGAGAACATTGGCTACGGTCAGACGGCGCACTCCTTTCTCAACACCAAGTCCGAGACAACGGGTGTGGCTCTGAAGGCCGAGACTGCATTCCTCTACACCCAGTTCCTCAACGGAACACTGTCGGGTTACACCTACAACACAAATGCTTCTGCGACGTCGCTGCAGTTGGCCATCTGGTATCTGCAGGAGCAGATTGGAAGCGTCGGCGGCGACACCCAAGCTCAGACGTGGCTCGACTTGGCTGACTACGAAGTCCACAACGCCAGCGGCTCGTGGGGTGAGACTATCGGAAACGTCCGCATTCTGAACAACTGGACGTCAGTGAGCAACGGCGCGCCCTCCGGCACCGCGTTGCAGGACATGCTTGTCTCGATCCCGCTGCCCGCTCCCGTGTGGATGGCTGGGATCGGTCTGTTCGGCGTCATCGGCGGCAGTGTCTACCGTCGTCGGTCGAATCGATCGCCAAGCACGCTGTGATGCGTGTTTCACGAGGCCCGTGCTCGTGATTGACAACCAAGTTTCCCATGCGTGGGCCGGTGGAGATCACCCGTCCACGTCTTTTGGATGATGCTTATCTGACCTGACGGTGTTCGGATACGTGGGAGAAAGGGAAGCACGACCATGGCTCGCACAGCCACTCGCGTCTCGCATCTCAAACAGTTCTGCACGATCGCGGCGACATTGCTCGTCAGCGGCGTAACAACGGTCGCTCACGCGGCACCCATCCCCGCAGGCCAGGTCCGCTTGGACGCGCTGCGCAATCACTTCGCTGTGCCCGGTGGCGGCTACGCGGGTGAACTCGTCGTGAATGCGAGCCAGTTAAATTTCACTCCTGTCGGCCTCGGAGCTACTGGACTGGACAGCAGTCACTTCATCAGCTTCTGCGTTGAGACAACCGAGACCCTCCAACTCAAGACGTGGTACGATGCCGACCTGAACACCGAATCGCGCAACACGTACCAACCGGTTCGCGCCGAGACTGCTTATCTCTACTCGCACTTCATCAAGGGCGACCTCGAGAACTATCGCTACTTCGATGATGCGCTGGCAACGGACACTGAAAAAGCCGCCTCAGCTCGAGCTCTTCAGGAAGTGATCTGGTACTACCAGGACCCCACGGGGTTCGCGGCTCGCTACGGCGCCGACGCCTTCGATTCGGGTGGCTACTTCAAGGGCGGTGCGATCCACAAGGTGCTCGCCCGTAGCTGGTATGCGAGCATGGCCGGCTGGATTCAGGACTCCGGGCCAGAGTTGAGCAATGTCCGCATTCTCAACGTCTGGGAAGGCGCCAACGCCCGCCAGGACATGCTCGTGATGATCCCCCTGCCGGCGCCACTCTGGCTCGGCAGCGCCGGGCTGACGATCATGGGGCTGGGGGGAGCCGCTGCCAGCCGTCGTCGGCTCCGGCAGTGCTGATTCGCAGAGGGCAAGACGCGAGAATCTCCCACCGCTTGCGACCGAACGCACGAACCCGAACGATCGAATCAGGCTGTTTCTCGACTGGTTTGGACAGCAACAAAGTGGCTGCTGCTCCCATGAGGAACGCACCCTGACTTTGTTGATTCTGCTGCCCCACTGTTGACACCGGCGCAGTGTCATTCAAACTAATCCAGTGTTGCTTCGGCCTGCAGCCCCCCGGAGTCGTGCCGCAGACAAGCTCGATGCGCTAGCAGACACTGCTGCGTTCACAGTCGTCAGTAGCACATCGCAGTCGGACCTCGGGGTGTTGCGGTGGGAGAAATCCCGCGGCCCGAACCCGGTTTGATTCTCAGGACTACTCCCACCAGAAGGAGAGAGGGGTATGAGAGCATCAACAATGCTCCGCTCATCTGTTGTATTGGTGTTGCCTGTGGTTCTGGCTTCGCACGTGTGTGCCGATCAAATCTACGTGTACGACACAACTGCCTGGAACCAGTCGAACTTCAATGGTGGTCCTTTCGAGGTACAACCGATCGGGTTCCAGGCAAGCGAAGGGATGAACCAGCACGGCGCCGGTGCTGGCCACTTCATCACATTCTGTGTGGAGACGAACGAGTACCTCAGTCAGGGCGGAACGTACTGGATCGATATCAACGACCGCGCGATCGGTGGCGGAAGCGGCGGTGAAAACCCAGACCCCCTGGACTCGCGCACGGCATATCTCTACACGCACTTCATTCGTGGAACGCTCTCGAGTGAGTTGGGTGCATGGGGTTTGGCGTCTCAGTCGACTTTCACTGACTTGGTATCAGCCGATGGTATCGCGCTTCAAGAGGCGATCTGGGATATCGAGCAGGAGCAAACTGCACCGAGTGGATTTGCCTCTGACTTGCTCGGTCTGGCCAACTGGGCAATTGGCGGTGGCAACCGATGGGGCGCCAACGACATCGGAAACGTCCGCGTGATGAACATGTGGACAGATGTGAATCACACCGGGATTGCGCAGGATCTGCTCGTGATGATCCCTTTGCCGGCGCCAGTTTGGGTGGCTAGTCTGGGGCTCATCGGTGTAATCGGCGGCAGCGTCTTTCGCCGGCGATCGGCGAATGGCAGGACGACGCTCTGATGGACTTGCGTGCGAGACTTGCGCTCGCAGATTACATCCCAGACTCTACAAGTGGGCCGGTGCGCGACGCCGGCCCACTTCTTGCTGACGATCAAAGTTGCTTGACCGGGCCTTCTTGCAATTCGCGAGAGAATGCGAGGCAGCGCGAATTGTCTACCCGGCTTCCACGAGCACTTGATTCGGACAACTCGAAAGGTCGGCAACCGCGGTATCATCCTGCGGTGTGGTCACCATCGATGGGTTGATCCAATGCCGATCCGGAGAGGTCCGCGTGGATGGTGTTTGCAAGCTGTTGACACGGTCAGACCTGCGGCGGAACATGCTGAGACCCTCTCCAGAAATCCGCCAGTTGACAAAACCGCGCAAAACTAGCTTGGCCTCACCACGAAAAACGCAACAACGCCGGAGCAAAGGCTCCGGCGTTGTGATGTTTTGGATCTTGCGACAGTGCGGCAGATTATGTCATGTTTGGGCGACGGCGGCGTACGGTGGAGCCTACTACGCCGACCATTCCAACCATCGCCAACGCCAGCGGCGCCGGCAGTGGGATGACTTGCGGGTTTTCCATGAGATACGAGTCACTGTTGCCACCATCGATTGAGATGATGTGCATTCCAATCCGCAGCGTTGGCATGCCGTAGTTTGGCTCTCCGTTTGTCTTCGCGAAGCCGCGATCTATCGCATCCAGAACATCCGAAAAGACGTACACGCCCTTGAGATTGAAGACGACCTCGATCCACTCGCCGGGATTTACGCCGTTGACGGGTGGCGGAGAATCCGCTCCGATATTGAACTCTCGCGTCGAGCTGAATTGCGGATTCAGCGAGCTTCCGCCTGGTAAGTCGCTCGGCGAGGAGTTCTCCTCGAAATCCGTGTGACCCGAGCCGCCGGTAAACTGGTGAATTGACGCGATGCCCACCAGCGTGCCATCTTCAAAGTAGACGCGGGCTATGGATGACGCGAGCCCGCCAGCCAGATTGTGAACGACTATCGCAACCTGAGAACCCAGAAGCGCATTCCCGTTGTAGTCGTAGTTCCGCACATCGACTTGCAACTGCGAGGCGATGTTGGGATTACCCGCGTTATTGGTGATGTTGCCGAACTGCGAGTAGGACACGGAGACGTCGTCCGCATCCGCCACACTGGTGCCGAACATGCACCCCGCGGCCAAGACCAGCGCGGCCAAACCTCTTGAAGAACGACGCATTCTCTCTCTCCTCCGACGAACGCATTCGCGATCCTGGTTCAAGCGCGGTTTAATGTGGGCATCACGCGCGCACCCAACCGGTCTACTCAGCGTCCAAGCATACCAGATTGCGCCGGCATTGCAACAGCGGAATGCGCGTTTTCTGCTCTTTTGCCACACTTTCTTGCGGGTGGCCGCCGGGTGGACCACACGCGTCTCCAATTGGGCCGGCTTGAGATGCCGGCAGGCCCAGAAGGCCGAAGGAGCGAGGGAAGACGAGGTCGTGCTCCAAGGAACCACCCTGCCGATGATCCAGATGCGGGTGATGGGAGAACCTCCCCACCGCATCCAGATCGCCCATGCCGAACCCCTCGACTGTGTCACTAGTTGTTATACCGTGGGTTGCGGATGCACGTCTTTTGCCCTCCAACTGTCACACCAAGTAGCACAGTCGGTAGAGCAAACAGATGCCTTTTGTTATACTGGACGTCCGATAACTCGTTATCTTCTCGACATCCCTTCACATCCCAAACAAGCACCCGAGGGGACAGGGCACAGGCCAAAAACCAGATTCTGCCCCAGAAAGGCGGCTTGTTGTCTCCCAACCCGCTGCTGCGGTTTGGCCAGAGGCGTCTCCACCAGACACCAGCCCGCCAAAGATCGAAGAAATGAAGAATGTGGTATTCTGGTTGTTACTGTTGGCATGATTCAGGGGAACGGGTGGACCTCACCCAGTGAATCCGCCGAGGTGGCACGGCCACGCAGGATCGATCGAATCGCTGTGCCCTATTGCCGCGCGGTCCCCAGCTCGGACAGCTCCGGCGCGACCTTCCGGCACTTAGCTGACGCTGGCGCAGCGCTTTCCATGGCGGTCTCGCAAATCACTCTGGCACAGCCCGTTACGGGATCCCGCGTCAGACGGGTAATCTGCCGCAAAGCAGTGGTGTCTCCGGTGGGGCGCGACACTCCAGATCGAGTTGCGTTCAGGCGTATCCATCACCGAATTACAACTCGGCCCCCAAACGGTTGCGCGGAGCACCCCCGCATTGCAGGTTGTCGACGGGCTTGCGCACTCATGACCGCTCACTACCATCTTCCGCTCGCCCCGCCGCCGCCGGATGATCCGCCGCCGAACCCACCTCCAAAGCCGCCGGCCGAAGCACCGCCGCCCAAGCCGCCGCCCCAGCCGCCACCACCGCGTTCGTCGTTGAGTCGATTCATCTCGCCGAATGCGTTCGTGACATAGATCGCCGCGCCGATTGCCCCTCCCACCGCCAGCCAGCCCCAGCCGCGTTTGCCGCTTCGGAACAGACTGATCGCAACTGTCACACTCAGTACCGCCAGCACCACGCCAATGAGCATGGGCCAGTCGAAGCCGTAGCGCGCTGCGGCGAACTGCAACCCCAGCGCGCGCGTCCCCGCGATCAGCCCATCCGCGTAGTTTCCACTCTTGAAGCGAGGGATGATCTTGCCATCCATGATGCGCCGTGCGTCGCCGTCGCGCAGATTGCCGTAGCCCGTCCCCAACTCAATGCGAGCTTTGCGATCCCGCAATGCAACCACAAGCAACACTCCATCGTTCCTTGGCAGGTTGCCAATGCTCCACCTGTCGAACACACCGGTTGCGAACGTCTCGATCGTACCGTTACTTGTACCCGGAAAATCCTTGATGGAGCCAACTGTAAGCACGGCGATTTCCACGCCAGTGTCGCGCTCAACCTCCCAAAGGTAGCGTTCGAGTTCGATCTCCTGCTCGAGGTTGAGGACATCCGCCAGATCAGTCACATAGCCGGCATCAGGCGCGGGCCAGGGTGCATATTTTTGCCCGTCACGCCCGGCATCGCCAACGCCCTGCTCCACGCCGGGAATTGCTGACGTCTCGTTCGACTCGCCTTGCGAATCAACCGGCGCATCCTGCGCATTCAACGCCGCACCGCAGCCGAGCAGTACCATGATCGCGAGGGTCACGAGTCGCTGCATGCTACTGCTCCCTCACGATCGAGTCGTCGATTTCGTTTTCATTCGCGCGCTCGGCCGGGTAGTGCTGCGCGAGTTTGGCGCCGACCATCTCAATTGCGGCGCACAGGCCCGTGGCCATCTGCCCCTTGCGAAAGTGCTCGCCCATCACATCGCGTACGTCAAACCAATAGTCCGGCCCGACGCGCGCCGTAATGCCACGATCGCCGTAGATCACAAACTCACGGTTCGTCTCGACAAGAAGGATGAGCACGCAATTGTGCTCACGCGCGCGGTCGAGCCCGAGACGGTGAAAGACCTCAACCGCTTTCGCGTGCAGCGGCACCCAGCACCATCGCAAGTGCACGATCTTGATCTCAGCCGTCGTCGCACACTCGGCGGCGGCGACGGCGGCCTCGGCGCGCTGCTGCTCGTCGCGAGTCAGGAGATTGGCGGCACCCATGCGGAACTCTATCACGGCGGAGATCGCCGGGTGGTATGGAACTTCCACCGTTCCTGCCAGCGGCAGCGGCCGCCAACCGTCCACGTATAATGAGTGGCCAGATATCTTTTGACTACATCGCGGGAGGCACACCCATGCGCTGGGGTACTTCACACCCGAGGCTCCGACTCCCCCTGCTCGCCCTCACAGTTTCGGCGATCGCTTCGATTGTGGGCATGACTGCCGGCCGATGCGCCGCCGACAATGATGTGCTCAACCCGAAGACCTACCGCTCGCCCGACGGACGCTATGAGTGCTATGTCGACCCGAGCACGATCGAAGGCGCCGGGGTGGGGTCCTATCACATTTCTGTCGACGGGAAGGTCGTCTGGACCGGCAAGAAGCCCTTCACATTCCGCGAAGCGTTCGTGACCAACGTGGGCGTCGTCGCCGGCTACGCCTACGAAGGCGGCGTGGGCACCGGTGGTCAGCATGGCACCGAGTACAACGGACTGATTGTCGCCATGATCAGCCCGGACGGAACCACATTGATGCGAGATGCAGCGCAGAAACACCCCAGCAACACGACCGGGATGGGTTTCAATGGCTCCGACAGCTCGAGGGTTGACGGCATGATCATTGATGTCCCCAACGATCGATTCGCGATCTGCATCACCGACCAGAACGGAATGCTCGTCTGGTGGAACTACCACCTCAGCTCTCACAAGCCAATTGGTGATACGAGTTCGAAGCCGCCAACAACCGGTCCCGGCTGGGGCTCCTGGCCGGTGGAGATGCAGATCGTCCCCGAGACGCCGCTCACCGTGGTCGTCTGGTATGAGCACAATGAAATCAAACCCGGCCTGGAGCACAATGCCATCGTCACGCTCGTTGATGCAGCGGGCAATGAGGTCTGGGGGAGTGTCTACGCGGGGGAGTACGACGCACTCGTCGGCGAAGAGTCCTTCTACAGATGGTGCGATCGACACCGGGGCAGGCAGATTGAAGCGAAGTCGCATGCCTTCTCGTTCCGGTCGTTCAGTAACGCAGCGAGCGTTGGATACACGGTCGTTGCGGAGGTGAATGGAGCCGGAGGCTGGCGCGTGGAAGCGGGCGAAAGGGTTCCGGATGAACCACCCTTGCTTGACAAGCTGTCACGAGGTGGGCCACCTCTGGAGGCGATCGAACTGGAACATGTCGGCACGATCACGCTGGCGAGCGAGACGAAACAGGACGAGGGCATCGCGACGCCCTACGTCGAATCCCCGTACGGCTTCTGCTTCGATGAGACCGGCGCCATCGGCTTCGTGCGGCAAGTCCGGGACGAGGCGCCGCAATTGGTTCGCGTCTCAACCTCCGGCAGGCTGCTCACCAAAATGCCATTGAACCTCGAGGGCGTGCAGAAGAGTCAGCGCCTGTACGCTGTCCCAACCGGCTCGCGCCATTGGTTTCTGATTCAACAGGAGTTCGGCGACGCGTCCCACACCCGTGCGTGGCGCTTCGATTCAACGAGTGGATCTTCAGAACGCATCCCTCAGTTCGAAGTAGGCCGTATCGAGCAGATTGAGCCCACGCCGGGCGGCGGATTCGCGATTCGGGTCCTCCATCGACTCCAGTACACAATGCAGGAGGAACTCGTTCGCTTCGATGCAAACGGTACGAAGCTCTGGGGCAGGCGGGAAGACGGATACGGAGAAGACCTTCCGCTCGACAGTATCGCCCCACTTTCTGATGGAACGGTCGTTGGGCTCGGGCACTTCGATACCTTTGCCGTCTTCGACGAGAAGGCGAAGATCGTCGAAACCATGAAGATCAGCGAGATCATCGGCAGAGAACCCAACTACGCAGCCGATGTGTATCCCGATGTCAACGGTGGCTTTTTCTTTCGAGATTTCGATGGCGACCCGTCGATCTACCGCATCGACGCCAATCGAAAGGTCATCGCCAGCTTCACGCCGCGCTACGGCGACGGCACGCCGATCGAGAGCGTACGGCGAATCCAGGTCGAGCCTGACGGAACCATATGGACGATGGGACGCTACGGGCTGCTTCGACTCAATGACGAGGGTGAGGTCGATCGCATCATCGGCCGCGATCCGTCGGACGACACGCTGACGACGGCCGACACGATATGTGTGGATCCGCGGGGCTTCATCTACGCGCGCAATCCCCGAACCCGGGCCGTACATGTGTTCGACACCTCGGGAAACCAAGCAGGTCCTCGGGTCATCCATCCTGCGCCGGTCGATGTGGAGCAAGGGGTCTATCCTGATATCCTCATTGCTCGCGACGATGGGGAGTTTGCCATTGCAGAACTCCATCACGAAGGCAAGTACCTCGACGAATCGGTCCTGCGAGGCGCGCCGGCATGGACGGACGCTGGCGGTTTCCGCGCGTTCGCGCTGGCGGACGAGTTTCAGGACGGCCCGTGCTTTCTGCCTGATTCCTTGACGCGGTGGGAAAGGGACTACACAGAGATTATTCGGATTGAAACGGACCCGTCTCACAAGCGGATCATCTCGCGCCGACTGGATTACAACTGGCTCAACTACATCGAGGGAATCGCCACAGATCACCGGGGTCGGCTAGTGGCCATCGCCGGAGCGCCGATGTTCAGCGACGGGTCAACCCGTACTTCGCTCAACGTGTATGACCAGCAAGGCACGCCACTCCACTGCATGTACCCGCGTGAAGAATCGGGCTTTGCTCGCGTGGCCCTGACCGATCGCTACGCCATCACCGTGGAGGGCGACCGACTCTATCTCTACGACCTGACGTTGCCTGATGAATCCCCGCCAAGAGAGTTTACGATCCCCGATGAAGGCGAGAGCGGCATCTACTGGCGTCTGCTCATCTCGCCTGATGAATCGGAAGTCTGGCTGCACGAGTCGGGCACACTGCGCATCGAGCGCTATCGCCTGCCATAAGCCGGCGGCGCGGATCAGACGGGTCGATCACTCCGTGAATCGCACGTAAATGAACCGGAGCGCCATCGTCCCCAGGCCGATCATGAGCCACAGTACTCGGGCGCCTTGATCCTCGGCTACCACGGCCGCACCGCAGGAACCGAAAATGATCAGCCGGCAGATCATGGCGTATTCGGTGGGAGTCGTCTTCTTCCAAGGCCACAGGTGCATTCGTGTGCGACTCCTCTGGCCCGTTGCAAAATCGCGACCGATCGAACTCCGGTCAACCGTCGACCGGCACACCATGGGATCATCCCCGTTGCGGGTGCCCATGCGAGACCCTATTCGTAGCAACAGGTGAGTCAAAATGCCCTCCTCGATGGAACAAACGGACGGTCTCGCGAGTAAAATAGGACACATGTCTCTGAATAATTGTCGCTTTGACAGAACCACTATTGACAGCTGTCCTGCGCCCAACCCGTTCGCGAAAGCGATCCATCACCGTGAATTGGAGAAAAAGATGAAGCTTGCGCTCTTTGCTCTCGCCGCCGCACTGTCTGGTGCGACTCTCGCTCTTGGTCAGATTCCTGTGATCGATCAACCCCTCTTTAACACAGGTGGAAATCTGCGCATGTCGCAATTGTGGCAGGACCCATCCGGCCAAAACGACTCCGACCTCGATGCCATCCTCTACGAGGACTTCAAGCTCACACAGGGCGCGACGCTCGCGCGCGTGAGCTGGATCGGCGACCCTTCGCCGTCACTGGGATTCAGAATCGCGTTCTATCCACAGGATCCGAATTCGATTTCATTGCAGCCGGACATCTTCCGCCAGGGCGGAGGACCATTCGATGAACATGACTATCCAAGTGTGACCCAGACGCCGATCGGTAACAACCTCTACCGCCTGGAGGCTCAACTTGCCCGACCCCTCGATCTGCTCGCCGACACACAATACTTCATTGCGATCATCGGCCTGACACCCCAGCCCTTCAATACCTGGCGCTGGGCCCAGGGAGTCGGACCCGGCACCGGCACGTTCTGGTGGCAGCGGGCCGACGGCGGCCGCTACTACCGCGTCGGCGATGACCGCGCGATGACACTCTACGGCCAAGTCATTACGCCAACGCTGACCATATCACCCGATCCTCTCGTTGCCGGGCAGAACGCGACGTTCACGATCGACAACACGACGCCGTCGACTCGCGCCTATCTCGTCTACAGCTTGCGCGGCCCCGGCAGCACACGCGTCAATCAACTCAACGTCACGCTCGACCTTGCTCAGCCCGCACAGGCCGGCAGCCCGAAGACGACCAACGGCAACGGCCACGCCGTGTGGAATCTGCCAATACCCATCAGCGGCCGCGGCCACAACATCTGGTTCCAGGCCGCCCAGTATGGCGTGAAGACGAATGCCGTGGCGACGCGCATGAACTGAGTCCGTTCTGCTCTGTAGAAAACCTCCGGG
>DIDT01000049.1 GCA_002418285.1 Phycisphaerales bacterium UBA5793 | reverse complement strand
TCAACCCCGAGCACTGGGATGCCCCGGCCATCCTCGCCGAAGTCCTCGACGTGCTCAGTGCGGCGCGCGACGATGTCAGCAAGGCATCGCTGCTGCTCGATCTCACGAGTTCGCAGATCATCAAACTGCTTAAGGACTTTCCGCCTGCACTGGCGGAATTGAACGAGCGCCGCCATCAGCGCGGCCTCAAAGCGTACCGCTGAATGACGCGGCGGCGTCTGGTGGGTGAGCGATCGAATCGCGCGCTTCGCCGACTCTATTCAACGAACAACCCCCGGCCGCTTCCGGCCGGGGGTTGCTTCCACGGAGATACAGGGAAAGGCAAGTTCCGTGCTCAGACGCGACGGCGACGACCGGCGGCCAGCAGGCCGCCCATACCCATGAGCATGAGCGTGCTCGGGGCCGGGATGACTTCGTACGTCAGCGCGCCGACCAGGCCGCGGGACGAGAAGAAGCTGCCGCCGCTGGTGAACGGTGCCGAGCGGGCGTCGCCGGTCGTGAGCTTGAGGTTGGCGTCTTCGAAGACCTGCCACGGCGGGGAGCCGGTGCCGAAATAGCGCGGGCCAGCGACGGTAAAGAGGACCGCCACACCCGTGGTGTCACCGGCGCCGATGGCGATGTCGGGGATGTCGATGAGTTGGGAGATGCCGCTGTTGGTGTCACCCTGCGTCGCTTCGACCACACCCAGCGAAGTCCAGCCGTCGGTCGACTGGCCAGGGCCGGGGTTGCCCAGTCCGCTGCCGCTGCGAGTGAAGATCTCGATATTGAACGTGGAGAAGGCGGCGGCGTTGCTCGCCGTCGTCATGTGCGTGACCGCCAGACCCGGTCCATTCGAAGTCAGATCGAAGAACATGGCCCAGTTCGCCGATCCGCCGTTGTTGGCGGAAGGGTTGGCGTCGAGAATGTCGCCCAGAGACGTTGAAGCCAGCGCAAGGCTCGCAACGCATGCGAATGTCAAAGCAGTTTTCACGGAAATTCTCCCCTCACAGATGTGTTCAGCCAGATTGCCACAGATACCACGTCTGAAGCCGCACGCGAGAGGGGGAGGCCGACCGACTGGACCGCCGTTTCCGGGCAGGAAGAACTCCCTTTCCGGCACCCCTCCAGAGTGTTGAGCATGTGATACCAGAACGGGACTCTACCGTCAACCCCCAATCCGGTGATTTTGTGGATAAAGCGCAAATTGTCTAGCAATTATGTTGTTATAGGACCTCCAGGTGCCTGGCCTCGACCGTCTGGCGGGCCGACCGCGGCAAAACCGAAGCGGCGAGCGCATCGTCTCGCATACTGCACACCGCGTGCTGGCGCATTGTCTCTCAACCTGATCCGCTCGGCGTCCGATGATCTCGCCAGAGGGGGTGAGATGATCCTCAACCCTCGGGGTGGACGCAGCAGAAATGGCACTCAAACTCGATCACAGATCCGCTTGTATCCCCACCGCCGACCGGTCGGCGCAGGCATCTTGGCCGGGTGATCGCGAGGTTTCGCTCCGTTTTGACCGTCGCCACGAGGGGCGGGCGACGACAAGCGGCTGGGCCCGGCTCATCTGCCTCGATCCCTTCAAGTCGTTCCTGGGTGGTACGGTCGAACTGGCTGATATCAGCCACTCCGGGCTCGGCTTCCGCTCCGAGCGGCCGATTCCCGTCGGCGAGTACGTGGAGGTGCGCCTGGCGCCGTTTCGCGTACGCGGTCGGATTGCCGTCGTCATGCGATGCGATGAGGTGGAGGCCACGACCGATCCCGTTTCGGGGCAGACAGTTACGCCGCGCCACTACAGGATCGGCGTGAGGCAGGCCCAGGCGACGCGCGCTGCCTGACCAACCCATCCCCGGCTAATCGTCTCGCAGCATCCGCAATTCGTCGCGCAGAATCGCCGCCAACTCGTAATTTTCGGCTGCCAGCGCTGCCTTGAGGCGGTCGTGCAGCTCACTGCGTTGGCTGACAGGAAGCTTGGGTACCAGCGCATCGCGCATCGACCGCAGCAGTTGCACCTCCGCAGATGTCTCGAACGCATCCTCCTCATCCTGCCCTTCGGCCTCGATAGCCTGCCGGATGGCTTCCAGGCCTTCGTCAATGGCCGCCAGTGCGGCTCGCGTGTCCTTGGCGGCCACGGCTTTGCTCGCTTCCGCTCGCGCGTGCATCATGAGCGTGTTGCAACGCAACTGCTCCATCACGGTCTGGTCGAATTCAGTCTCGCCGAACTCACGGCAGAACTCAATGATGTGCAAGTTGTGTTCAGTGTCCCGCATGACCCCGTCGTACTCCTCCAGGGCGAGCAGGCTGACATAACGATGGTAAAACTGGATGGCCTCTTCCCGCAGGCGGCGGCAGTGTTCAGAGGTGAGGGTAAAGCCCTCGGCGTCACCATGCTCGTCCACGTGGGATTGCAGGGCCGCCGCAACCGCCTCAAGCAGGGACTCGAATCCATCCGGTTGGGTGCCATCGGGCCGCCCCGTCGTCTCCATCTGCAGAATACCCAGATCCACACGCATCTGGATAATCATCCGGGCGTCATCGGCCTGGATGAGGCGGACGTTCACCTCGCCGCTCACATAGGGCCAGTTTCGCAGAATCGGTGTGAGATCTTCGTCCGCCATGCTGGAAATCCTTATCGGCCCGACATCCCTGACATGGACAACCGTCCCTCTGACCACTCTGCCTCAAGTGTTTCTCGTCAATTGTCGAACCAAAGTGGAGTACGGACGAATAGTACGGTGGCCTCCGGCCCTCCACTCCGGCGCGTGCCGCACCGAATAGCCGGTCGAATCGCATTCCGTGGTGGCTGATCTTGGGGATGAATACCATCGGGCAGCGCCAGCACAGCCGGCCCGGTGGACCACGCCACAGCACCGGCAGTGCGCCACGCAGGGGAAGGTCTCGTTTGAGCACGCGAAGCGCCAAGGGGACGGAAGATGCAGGGCTGCAGACTGAACTGCAGCTGTATCTCCGTCACATTAACGACACGCCGCTGCTCGAGGCCCTCGAGGAGAAGTACCTCGGCTGGCGCGTGGTCAACGAAAGCGATCCCGAGGCGCGCGACCTGCTCGTGCGCGCCAACCTCCGCCTGGTCGTCTCCATCGCCAAGAAGTACCTCAATCGTGGGATGCATCTGGCGGATCTCATCGAAGAAGGCAACGTCGGTCTCATCCGCGCCGTCGAGGGCTTTGATCCGGCGCAAGGAGCCCGCTTCTCGACCTACGCCTCCTGGTGGATCAAGCAGGCCATCAAGCGCGCCCTGATCAACGCCGGCCAGCCGATCAACATCCCCGCCTACATGGTCGAGCACATCGCCAAGTGGAAGCAGGCGACGCACGATCTCGAAGCCAAGCTCGGCCGCGCGCCCTCACTGCACGAACTCGCCGAAGTGCTCGAGATCCCCGCCAAGAAAGTGCTCGTCATTCGTCGCGCCGTGCGGGCGCTGCAATGCTCGACGCAGGCTCCGGCGGGCAAGGACGGCGAGGTGATCAACTTTTCCGAGATCTTCGCCGACAACCGCTCCGACCAGCCCGAAGAGTCCATCATCTACGACGATGAAATCCGCACGATCCGCAAACTGCTCGAAGTGATCGACGATCGCGAAGCGACGGTGCTTCGCCTGCGCTTCGGCCTCGACGGCCGCGAGCCGCGCACCCTCAAGGAAGTCGGCCGCGAAATCGGCCTGACGCGCGAACGCGTGCGGCAAATCGAGTGCGAAGCGCTGAGCAAACTCAATGAGCAGATCAACGACGACAAGCCCAGCCGCTTCTTCATGGAAGCGCGCGGCCGCTTCGGCTGCCACCTGCTCAACGACAAGGGCACCAACGGCAAGTCGCCTAACGGCAAATCCGCGAGCGGCAAGTCGCGCCCCGCGCGAGGAGGACGACCGAGCGCATCGCGCCCGGGAGACTTTCGCGCCGCGGCGGGGTAAGTCCTCCTGATTCGCGAGCACGACCCGGCGCGCCGCAGCGGCCGCCTATCATCGCGCATGCCTTTCGATCCATTTGCAACGCTCGGCCTGGGTCGCGATTATGACATCGATCGCGCCCATCTGCAGCGCGCCTATCTGACCAAAGCGGCCAAGTGGCACCCCGATCGCTTTGCCGATCCGGTCAGGCGGAGCGAAGCCGAACAGCGCTCCGCCGAAATCAACCGCGCGCGCGTCGTGCTCGAAGATGATGAACAGCGCGCCGAGGCGCTGCTCACGTTTTTCGGCGGACCCGGCAAGAGCGACGACAAGAGCCTGCCCGACGACTTTCTCATGGACATCCTCGAAGTGCGGCAGGAACTCGAAGAGGCGGTGCATTCCGGCGATGCGCAGGGCAAGCAGAGGGTCGAACAGTGGGCCGAGCAGCAGCGAGCCGCGTATCGACAGCGCGTCGGCGAGCTCTTCCACTCCATCGGCAATCCGCCCGACGCCCACGCACTGCGGGGAATCCGCCTCGAACTCAACGCCTGGCGCTACATCGAACGACTCATTGAACAACTCGACACTGCCGGCAGTCCCACGGAGTCTGGGCAAGGGCGGTAGAGTGTGTCGTGTGCAACTCGGCGAAGTGCGGCGCGACGTCGAGATTACTTCGCCAGTTCCAAGATCCGCTCCAGCATCAGATCGATGCGATTGAACGCGGCTGACAGATCCCAGTGTTGGCGCAACCGGTCGCCACAGGTATTGCTGATAACGCGAACCTCGGCGCACTTGTGTACGCCCATGCGATGCGCTGCGAGCAACGCAGCCGCGCCCTCCATCGCCTCAGCTCGCGCGCCGGTCTGCACAGCGACCGCGGCTGCCGCACGATCTGTTCCGCTGCACCGCGCCACCGTCGCCACCACGCCCCGCTCGACGCCCTGCCCGATCGAACCGGCGAGCAGGTCGAGAAGCGCCGTGTCAGGCTGGATGCGATTGCCATCGCACCACGGCTCATCTCCCAGCGGAAACGCCAGGGCGCTCATGTCGGCCGGTCCATCGGGCAGATCGATGCCCTCCTCGGCAAACACGGAGTGCGTCGCCAACACCACGTCGCCGATGGACAGTCCGCTGCCGTGCAACGCCCCGGCGACACCGACGCTGAGCACCGCGGAATACCGGCGAAGTGTCAGAGCCTGAACAGTTGCGCCGGCGGCATTCGCCCGACCGACGCCGCTGAGCGCCACCGTCACGTTTGGATTGACCGAAATGATCGGCCATCCCACGCGTATGTTGGTTGTCGGGTTCACCGTCGAACCCGGTAGCACGGAGCGCACTTCGTCGCGGACAGCCGCGACAATGAGCAGGGGGGCGAGCGAATTCGGCGAGACGGAGGTCATCAGTCCTTCCCCAGATTGGCCAGGCGTTGGGCCATGTCGTTCTCAATCAGCGCCGCCACCACGGGCTCGAGTTCACCCTCGAGCACCCGGCCGAGGTTGAAACTCTGGTTAATCCGGTGATCGACGACCACGTTCTCTTTGTACCGGTAAGTCCGGATCTTCTCTGCACGCCCCCCCGAGCCGATCATCGCCACACGCTGCTCGTCCCGCTGTTTGCGCGCCTCTTCCATCTTGCGTTCGTAGAGCCGGGCCCGGAGCAGCTTCCAGGCTTTTTCGCGATTCTGCTGCTGGCTCTTGGACTCCTGCATGCGCACTTCGATGCCGGTTGGCACGTGAATGAGATGCACGGCCGTCGCGACCTTGTTCACGTTCTGTCCGCCCGGTCCCTGTGCCGTGGTGATGGAGACTTTGACCTCCTCGGGATCGATTTCGAGTTCGATCTCCTCAGGTTCAGGCAGCACGGCGACGGTCGCGGTGGAGGTGTGCACCCGGCCCTGCGCTTCGGTCGCGGGCACACGTTTGACCTGGTGCGTTCCGCCTTCGTAGCCGAGGTGGGCCCACACGCCTTCGCCCGTGATGTTGAGAACGACGCTGCGGTAACCGCCCGCGTCGCCGGGCGAAAAGTCCATGTCATCGACCTTCCACCCTTTGCTCTGCGCATAGCCGCGGTACATCTCAAGCAGGTCGCCCACCCACAGGCTGGCTTCGTCACCACCCACCCCCGCGCGGAGTTCGAGAATGATCGAACCGATGGAACGATCTTCGGAGGAAACCAGGTCGGTGCGCAGCCGCAGCCAGAGATCTTCAAGTTGCGATTCGATCTGTGGCAGTTCTTCCTGCGCCAGTGCAGCGAGTTCATCGTCCGCCCCGCCCCTGGCGAGTGCTTCGGTTTCCTCGTGCTGCCGCCGTAGCTTCCGGTACTGCCGATAGCGATCGCAGGTGGGCGCCAGGGCGGCCCGCTGCATACTCAGCTCGCGCACCTGCCGATAGTCGGCGGTCACCTCGGGATCGGCCAGCAGGGCGTCGAGTTCGGCGACGCGCGCAGCCATCTCGTCGAGGCGAGCAGTCAGATGGTCATCGATCTCGGAACCGTGCATGAAGCAAGGGTAGGGCAGGTGCTGTGGGCGGTCGGCGTTGGGAGAGCCCGACGACGTCAGCGCTTGTAGAAGGCGAGGTTGAGGTCAATGAACTTGCGCCACTCGAGAGGGAGGTCCGCCTCGAGGTAGATTGCCTGCACGGGACATTCCACGACGCAGAGGCCGCAGTCGATGCAGGTGGCCGGGTCGATGTACAACTGGGCTTCGGTCTCGAATGCAGGTTCGTCCTTCGTGGGGTGGATGCAATCAACCGGACAGACGGTGACGCAGGAGGTGTCCTTGGTGTTGATACAGGGCTCGGCGATCACGTGCGTCACGGCGGGTTCCTTGGCTGTGGGGGGGCGTCGTGGACCATGATACGCGCGAGAAAAACAACCGAGGACGCCGATTCTGGCGTCCTCGACTGTGATTCGCGACATTGGTGAGACACCGACTGTCTCGAGTAGGCCGGCTGGAGGTCGCACCATGGCGAAGTCTCAGCCGCGGCCTGAAGGCATTGGGCCTCAGGCCATCTTCTTGGTGGCCTTCTTGCGACGGGCCTTCTTCTTGGTCTTCTTCTTTGCAGTCTTCTTCTTTGCGGTCTTCTTCTTCGCAGTCTTCTTCTTGGTCTTCTTGGCGGTCCGCTTCTTTGCAGTCCGCTTCTTCGCTGCCTTCTTCTTGGTCTTCTTCTTTGCAGTCTTCTTCTTGGTCTTCTTCTTCGCCATCTGAATTCTCCTTTGATGGAGGTGTCGGAGCAGAACGCGAATCGGTCGGTGTCTGGGGCTCGCACACTGATGAGCCACCCCATAATTTGTACCACTATCGGACGCGTTCTACTACCCCCTTGAAACAAAAAGATGAACCAGCGGCTTTGGGCGCCTCTCCGCCAGTCCGCATTGACCACCTGTCGACCACTCCGAATGATGCACTCATGTCTTCGGCTTACAAGGCGAGCGCGGATGTCGTGATCATCGGAGCCGGCATCGCGGGCCTCTGGTTGATGCAGCGATTGCTGCGCGAGGGACGCAGCGTCGTGCTGCTTGAATCGCACCAAATTGGCCGGGGACAAACGGTTGCGTCGCAGGGAATCATCCACGGCGGAACCAAGTACGCGCTGACCAATCGCATCACCGGCGCCTCTGAAGCCATACGTGCCATGCCCTCAAGATGGAAGGCCGCACTGGCGGGAGAAGGCGAGATCGATCTCTCCGGCACTGCCGTACTCTCAGACCGCCAGTACCTCTGGTCGCAGCGTTCACTCCCCTCCAGGATTACAACTTTTTTTGCCGCTTCGGTCATGCGATCACGCGTGAGATCGGTCGCGCGCGAACACTACCCCGCTCTTCTCGCGCCCAGCGCCTTTCGCGGCTCGGTCTATCAAGTCGACGAAGTCGTACTCGATGTGCCCTCGTTGCTCGCGCGACTTGCGGGCAGTGCGGGCGGAGTGACCCTTTGGGTGAACGGCAATGACACGTCAATCCGCAAGTGCGACGGTGGCCGATCGGGCATGGAATGCACCGTGAAATACACCGATGACGGCCTGGTGCGCGAGGCGATGATTCGGGCCGGTGCGGTGGTCTGCACCGCCGGCGGAGGAAGCGCGGCGCTGCTCGAACAACTCGGCGCCGACCCCTCGCTTCTCCAGCGTCGACCGTTGCACATGGTGCTGGCGCGGGGTCCGATCGAGCATCCCATGTTCGGTCATTGCCTCGAAACCGGATCGAGGCCGCGGTTGACCGTAACCTCCCATGACTGGCGCGAAGACCCCAGTCGCCGCGTCTGGTACCTCGGTGGCGAACTGGCTGAGTCGGGAGTTGGCCGCTCGCGAATGGAGCAGATCGCGACAGCGCGTCGGGAGTTGGCGACGCTTTTCCCGTGGCTCGACCTTTCGCAGCTGGTGTGGGACGCCTTCCACATCGATCGAGTCGAGGGCTCCCAGGCGGATCAATCGCGACCTGATCGGCCGGTCATCCACGAGATTGGATCAGTGCTCTTCGCCTGGCCGACCAAGCTCGCGTTCGCCCCGCTGCTGGCGGATCTGCTCATCGAACGCATCGACAATCTGGTGCCGGATCGATCGCCGGGCGAACTCGAATCCCTGGCTGAATGGCCGCGACCGGAAATTGCCTTACCGCCCTGGAAGGAGAGTCGCCAGTGGCACACATTCGACCGCTAGGCCGCACGGGGCTGATGGTCTCCGCGATTGGTCTGGGCACGGTCAAGATCGGACGCAACGAAGGCGTCAAGTACCCTCGACCCTTTGATCTGCCTGATGATGACGCAGTGCGATCGCTGCTTGAAGTCGCTGGCGAGTGCGGCGTCAATCTGATCGATACGGCGCCTGCGTACGGTACGAGCGAAGAGCGCCTCGGCCACCTGCTGCCCGGCCCGCGCGAGAACTGGGTGATCGTCACCAAATGCGGCGAAGAGTTTGCCGCCGGACGATCTAGCTACGACTTCTCGGAGTCGGCGATTCGCAGCAGCATCGAGCGGAGCCTCAAACGCTTGGGCACGGATTACCTTGACATCGTGCTGATTCACTCGGACGGCCAGGATGAACACATACTTAAACACGTGGATGCTTTGCCCACCTTGCTGAAGATGAAGAGTCGTGGCCTCATCCGAGCCGCCGGCATCTCGACCAAGACGGTGGCCGGCGGGTTGCTCGCTGTGCAATCCTGCGATGTCATCATGATCACGCTCAACCCCCGCGCCTCCGCGGATTCGGTCGTCGCCGCTGCCGCACAGAATGCCGGCGTTGGAATCCTGGTCAAGAAGGCACTCATCAGCGGTCACCTCGCCGATTCGGGCTTGGGCCGCGATCCCGTTCACGCGTGTCTGCGCTACGTGCTCGATACGCCGGGCGTCCACAGCGCCATCGTCGGCACCCTCAACGCAGGCCATCTGCGCCACGCGGTCGCCGCAGCCGACGCCGTACTCGATGAGTCGCTTGATTCAAAACAGTGAATGGCAACGCGGTCGGATTAGCGACGCGTCATGGATCCCTCGCGCGTATGCGAGGTCACACGTCCGCTGACCCACACCGAGTTGTGCCCTTCGTAGAAACCCGAGAGCATCGGTGACTTAGTGGGATCGGCCGTAAAGTCCGCCGGCGCCATCGACCCCCCATCGTTCTCCAACTGCAAGTGGAAGGGACCGCGATCGGCCAGCAGCGGATACTCCGGCCCGAGTTCGTCCACGCGGACGCGCCGTCGTGCCGATCGCATATACCGACCGGGTGGATAGACCATGCTCCCCCAACGCTCGGTAACGACCTGCGGCCGCACGTCGGCGGGACACTGCCAGAACGAGATGTCACCGACGCCGTATTCCGCCAGCGTCTCGTTGAGCGGAGGAAAACTCGCGTCGCGCAGCGCTTCGTATCCGGCGACGGGCAGCACATCCTGCGACGAGCCAAGGTAGATCATCAGCGCCTGGTGCAACTGACGCATGTTGGCCGAACACCTCACCAGCGGCGCGCTGTAGCGCATCGTCTGGTGCAGGGCCGGCAGCAGGATCGAAACCAGGATACCGAGCACCAGCATCGCCACCAGCACTTCGATGAGTGAATAGCCACGCTGGCGCAACGTCACCGGCGGGCGACACCCCGCACTTTGAGCACCAGTGGCCAATTGTGAGGACATGGACCCTACTCCCCCCCACGGAGCATTAGTCACACGGCAGAACCACCGCTTTCAACTCTCTCTCCGACAATCCCCAGGCACCGCGAATGCGGCCGGGGCGGCAAGGCGCCCCGCAGAATTCGAATGGTCATACTTGGACCATCTCTTCAAAGTCTACCACAAGTCCACCCTTTTCCAAAGAAAAATCAAAGAAAAAGTCGGCCGGTTTGAGACCGCATCCGGCCACCGGAGTGCGATCCGCGAAAACCACCTCAGGTGACCGGCCCCGTGCGGGGTGGGTACACTATCCGTCTCTCCGGCCGCCACCGGACGCGGCCGAGCACGATCGCAACCACATCCTCGCAAGGGAGTTGATGATGGCGGATTACGCAACCCGGGATATTCGCAACATTGTACTGGTGGGGCATGCCGCCTCCGGCAAGACCACGCTTGTCGAGCGCATCCTCGAATCCACCAAGACCATCGGCCGCATGGGAACCGTCGAGGACGGTAACACGGTGTGCGACTACGAGCCAGAGGAAAAAGCCCACCAGCACAGCCTCAACTCCGCTGTCGTCCATGTGGATTTCAACAACTGTCGACTCAACCTCATCGACACGCCGGGCTATCCCGATTTCGTCGGCCAGGCCAACGCCGCAGTCGCCGCCGCCGACGCAGTCTGCCTCGTGGTCGATTCGATGCGCGGCATAGAAAACATGACGCGCCGAATGATGCGCCTCGCGGCTGAAGAGAACCTCCCCCGGTTCATTTGCATCAACAAGATGCAGCTCGGCAAAGACGGCCTCGAGGAACTCGTCGAGCAGCTCCGCGAGACGTTTGGTCGCGAGTGCCTGCCCGTAAACCTGCCCTCCGCCGGCGGCACCAGTATCGCCCGCTGTTTCTATCGAACCGCCGAAGGCGCTCCGCCGGATTTCAGCAGCGTCGAAGACGCCCACCAGGCGCTCATCGACCAGGTCGTCGAGATCGATGAACAGCTCATGGAGCGCTACCTGGGCGGCGAGGAACTCTCATCCGAAGAACTCGGTGCCGCCTTCAAGAAGGCCATGTGCATGGGCCACCTCGTTCCAATCCTCTTCACCAGCGCTCGCCAGGGCGTCGGCGTCGATGTCTTGCTCGACGTGGTGACGCGCCTCTGTCCCAGCCCCGAAGAAGCCAATCCGCGGCCCTTCCTCGTCCGCAAGTCCGAAGGCGGCGACGAAGAGCAATGGCTGCCCGCCGCCGATCCCTCCAAGCCGTTCGTCGGCCACGTGTTCCGCGTCGCGGCCGATCCGTTTGTCGGCAAGCTGGCCGCATTCCGCGTCCATCAGGGCATGCTCAAGAGCGGCGACTCCGTCGTCATCGGCGAGCATCGCAAGGCCGTCCGTCTCGCCCACATGTTCCAGTTGCAGGGCAAGGACCACGTCGAGTGCCACAAGGCGGTGCCCGGCGATATCGTGGCCGTCGCAAAGATCGACGAGATGCACTACGACGCCGTCGTCCACGGCGAACTTGGCTTCGAAACCATCAGGGCCAAGTCCATTCCGCAGCCCACGCCGATGTTCGGCCTGGCCGTAACCGCCGTGAAGCGCGGCGAGGAAGGCAAGATCAGCCAGGCCCTCATTCGCCTTGCGGAAGAGGATCCAACCTTCAAGTTTGATCGCGACTCGACAACCCACGAGATGGTCATGCGCGGCATCGGCGAACTGCACCTCCGCGTCGTGATCGAACGCCTCAAGAGCCGCTTCAACCTTGAGGTCAACACCGCTCCGCCAAAGATCGCCTACAAGGAAACCATCAGCGTCAAAGCCGAAGGCCACCATCGTCACAAGAAGCAGACCGGTGGCGCCGGGCAGTTCGGCGAGGTCTACCTCCGCGTCGAACCGCTCCCTCCCGATTCTGAGGAGACCTTTGAATTCGTCGATGACACCTTCGGCGGCTCCGTGCCCAAGCAGTTCATGCCCGCCATCGAAAAAGGCGTGCGACAAATGCTCCAGCTCGGCTGCGTTGCCGGCTATCCCATGCAGGGCATCCGCGTCGCCGTCTACGACGGAAAGTACCATCCCGTCGACTCCAAAGAAGTCGCCTTCATTACCGCGGGCAAGCGAGCCTTTGCCGATGCCGTCAGCAAGGCCAAGCCGCGATTGCTCGAACCCTTCGTCACCCTCGAAGTTGCGACGCCTTCGGATTACATGGGCGATATCACCAGCGACATCATGGGCCGGCGCGGCCGCATTCAGGGCACCGATATGCTCACCGGCGGCATGGCCATCATCACAGCAGAAGCGCCCCTCGCCGAAGTCATGTCCTACGCCGCCTCACTCAAGGCCATGACCCAGGGCACCGGCTCCTACACCATGGAGTACAGCCACGACGAACCCACCCCGGCACACATCCAGGCCGAGGTCGTCGCCGCCTACAAACCCAAGGAAGAAGATGATTGACGCCAAGTCAACTTGGCTGTTCACCCCAGGCCCATGTTCATCGAACATGGGCCTCTTCTTGCGCTACGTGTCGCCCATGAGCAGCGGCAGGATCACGATCACCAGCGTGTCATACGCCGCATGCGTCCCGACCACCACGCCAAAACCCCGCACCACGTACACGCTGGCAAAGAACAGCCCCGACACAAAGTAGAACGCAATGCGCTGGGGCTGAACAACGCCGGCAATCGCCACGTCGTGGTAGAAGGTGAACGCCACAGCGCTCAGCACCAGCGCGATGATCGCGCCTTGGCCGGTTTTCATTTTGCCGAAGTCCACCAGGACCATGTGGATGAGCGCAATGATGATCATGCGAAAGACCAGCTCTTCGTAAAGTCCCGCACCTACGCTCAGCGTCAGTCGCGCCTGCCAGGACAGTGACTCAATCGGCGGGCCGCTGAGGAGCGCCATCGCCGGCGAAGGGCCGGCCGCAAACAACCGGTTGATGAGCTGATCCAGCACGAGCAGCGGAATCGCCAGCAGCAGCGATTCGACGAGCATCACCAGCGGCACACCCAGGTGCACTTCCCACCGGTCTCTCGCAAAAACGTGCCAGAGCACCAGCACCGTAATCAGAGCCACGCCGGGCAGGTACAGGCCGCCAACCCCGAACGCGCCAAAGAAGTCGTTCAGCAGTTTGTACGCGCTGATGGTGATCGATTGGTTGCCGCTCGCGCCGATCGCCGCGCCGCTGGCGTAGAGCCACGTGCCCACCTCGTACAGTCCCACCAGCGGCAGCAGGAAGATCAGAATCTGGAGCGGCCGCTGCGAGAGTTCAAGGTACCACCCCAGCCCCGGGCGGTCCGCACGTCGCGCGGCAAAGCGCAACAAAGCGCCGGTCGGATCAGCTCCGCCCGGCGTTCGAGATTGTTTTGATGTGCTGCGCCGCGGCGCGCGGGCCGATGATGCCTTCGTTCGCCGCCGCGTCGTGCGTTGCTCAGCCATGCCTCCGCTCCCAGCCCTGGGTGTGGCACACAGGCACGCTTGCGCCTTCGCTTCAGCCCTACTTGAGCGTTGAGAGCTTCTTCGCCATGCGGCTCTTCTTCCGTGCCGCCTTGTTGCGATGGATCGTCTTTTTGCCTGCGACACGATCAAGGATCGCCGTCGCGTCGCGGAACGCCTTCTCGGCATCAGCGAACGAGCCGTGATGCGCCACCAGGTCGTCAAATGCCTTCACCGCCGACTGAATGCGGCGCTTGCGCCACCGGTTCCGGGCGTTCTGATTCTGATTCTGTCGGATGCGCTTGCGTGAAGAAAGAGTCGAAGCCATATCGCAAAAATCCCTTTGTGTTCGCAGTATCAGCGGTTCGGGCCGGGCCCACCGCCATCGTCCCACCAGAGCTGGCGGCCGCAACCTGTGGGCTGCGCCATCAGTGAACGTTGATTATCGCACGCTACCCGCCTCAGGCAACCGCTTTTCCTTACTCCGAACGGTGGGCCATGAGTTCACAAGGAGTCCGGCGGGTCATTCGGATGGCTGTCGGCAGGGCCGCCGCGAGGGCAAACAGCAGAACCAGGCCGTAACCCCACATCGCGGGCCAGGGGATCGCCAGACCGATGTCCACCCCGGCCATCCGCTTGAGCAGAAAAGTGCCGTTTGAGGCATCCCACAATCCCAGTCCCGTCCCCGTGATCCACGAGGCCATCCCGATGAGCAGGGCCTCTCCCACAATCAGACGGCCGACAACACCCGCCGAGCCGCCGATCGATCGCAGCACGCCGAACTCGAACTTCCGCGCCGCAACGTTCGCCGCCACGACATTGGCCATGCCCAGGGCCGCCACGATCAGCGAGGCGAACGCAATCACGTTGGTCATCTGCATCAGCCGCTCCGCCAGCGATCGCAGCGCCTCCTTGATCAGTCGGCCCGAGCCAAAGAAGACCGGCCCCAGCGCTTCCTCCAGCCGGTGACTGATTTCCTTGTCCGTGAGCGTGTCGTCAGTCACCTCGAATTGAAACAGACGCACCGAAGTGTGGTCGAAGATTCGCGCCGCATCCGCCCGCGTGCCAAAGACGCTCGACACCGCCTGCTGCTGGAACTGACCCTCGATGCCGAAGATCTCCGTCGCAATATCCAGCCCCGGCGAGGAGACCACGCCGACGATCTCGAATTCGTGGACCGTTGCGCCGGCTCCGAGTTTGAGATGGTCGCCCACGCCGATCCCACGAGCGGTGAGAAACTCGCGCGCGACCAGAATCGCGTCGCCCTGCTTGAGGCGGCGCTTCGCTTCCTCCTCATCCCCCTGCACCCACTCGATGTTGGTCATCGCGAAAAAAGGATCGGGCTCGAACGAAATGTAGTACACGCGCTGCGGAGCGATGCCCTTGATGCCGAAGAGTTGGCGGTCGTGCACGTCCAGCTTAAACAGCCCGATGGGTGAGACGTGGCCGACCCAGGGCTGTTCACTGATCCACTTCTGCTGTTCTTCGGGCACGCCACCCTGCCGCGTGATGAACGCATCGGGAAATCGAATCGGCTCGATCCAGTTGTCCAGCAGTCCGCCTCCCGCTGAGCGGACCGCAATCATGATCGCCAGCCCGAGCATCAGCGCGCCGGCGGTGAAGCCGTTGCGATACGGCGTCGCCAGAACCGAGCTGCTCAACAGGCCGCGCGGCAGCACGAGCACTCTTGAGAGCAATCCCGCAGCAAGCCACGTGACGAGTACCAGTGCCGGGATGCTCAGCACAAACCATGCCGCCGACATGACCGGCGCTCCGAAGAACATGTGCCCCCAGAAAGACACCTGCTCACTTTCGGGCAGGCGCAGGCTCAGTTGCTGGATGAGCAACGCCAGCAGCCCACCCGCTACCACGTATCCCACGCGGCTGAGGTGGTGCGGTCGGGACTGCACGCGCAATGCCGCCAGCGGCGTGATTCGAGCGCATGACCACGCCGGCAAAAGGGCGCCCATGACCCCCGCGAAGATCGCCGAGCCAAGAGCAATGAACATCGGCGTGGCGGTGATGATCAACCCGGCACGCAAGTACGCGTAGAAGAACCGCGCGAACAGCTGCGACCACAGCAGCCCCAGCGGCAGGCCGATCAAGCCGCCCAGCCCGCCGATCGCCGCGCCGACCAGCAGTTGTGAGAAGAACACCGTCGAGCGCGCCGCGCCAATACAGCGCAGTGTCGCCAGCTCCGTAATGCGCTGGGTAATCGCCGTAGTGAGTCCGGTGAGCACAATGAACGTGCAGCACAAGAACGCAAACAGCACTGCGATGTAGCGCAGGATCTCCATGCCCCGCAGGTTGCGATCGAGACCGGCTCGCGCGATGTCAGAGGGCGTCAGTTCCGCAGGAGGCTTGATCGCCCCGGCTCGCAGTCGAATGACATCATCAATCACGTTGCCCGGCTTGAGCACGATGTCGACGGACGTCACCTTCCCGGGATAGCCCGCGATGGCCTGGAATGCGTGGATATCGCAGCGAAACTGGGGATTCTGCAGCACGGCGAGATTCACCCGCTTGTGGATTCCGACCAGCGTGAAGTCGTGCTCACGCCCCCAGTCGCCCACGCGAATCGTGTCGCCAACCTTGGCTTCAAGATGATCCGCCACGCGCGGATCAACGATGATCTCGTCGCTGTTCTCAGCCATCCGACCGTCGACGAATTCCAGCGGACGCACAAGCTCTTCAGTCCCCAGATCGACGCCGATGCCTTCAAACAGTCCCTTTTGTTCGGTGCGCAGGTTTTCAACGCGGACCGTCGAAACGAGTTGAGGCGTGGCAAAGGCAACCTCCGGCCAAGCGGCGACCTCATCGACGAGTGACGCAGGCAATCGACCTCCGGCCTGGTGACGCACATACATGTCCGCGCTGCCCAGCATGTCCTCCATCGCGTCACGCAACGAGGCCGAAAGCGAATCAAGCGACGTCGACACCACAACCACCAGGCTCGTCGCCAGCGCAACAGCGAGCAGCAGCAGCGTCGTTCGCGCCGGCCGAGCCCAGAGACTGTTGATGCCAATTCGCCACGAGGCCCGAATCATGACTGTCTCACAAGAAACGTACCTGTCCCGTTTAGTGGGGCTGGTCGACTGTCTGTTGATACCGCGCGGCAAGCCAGGCGGAGTCGTGCTGCCCGACGTCGATCTCGTCCGTGACGCGACCGTCGCCGAGGATGAACACGCGACTGCAATGGGCCGCCGCCGCGGGCTCGTGCGTCACCATCAGGATCGTCAGTTGGTGCGCGCTTGCCATTTCGGCCAGCATCTCCCAGATGCGACGACTCGACGTCGAGTCGAGATTGCCTGTCGGCTCATCTGCGAAGAGCACCTTGGGTTCAAAGAGCAGCGACCGTGCGATGGCCACGCGCTGCTGTTCGCCTCCCGAGAGGGCGTCGGGGCGGTGTTTCATGCGACCGCCAAGGCCCAGCGATTCGAGCAACGTTGTCGCGCGTTCACGCAGCCACTTGTCAGGCCGCCCATCGAGCACGCCCGGCAGCATGACGTTGTCCAACGCCGTCATCGTCCCCAGCAGATTGAACTGTTGAAAGATGATGCCGATGCGCTGGCGACGGTAACGCGTCAGCTCCGTTTCCGTCATCGTGTGAACGGATGCCCCATCCACCAGAATCTCACCCGCGGTTGGTCGATCGAGACCAGCCAACAGATGCAGCAGTGTGCTCTTGCCCGAGCCGCTTGGGCCCATGATGCCAATGAACCCCGGCCCGCGGATGGACAAACTGACATCCGCCAGGGCCTGCACACGCTCGGAGCCCGAGTTGTACACCTTGAGCAGATTCCGCACTTCGATCAGCGCTGATGCCTCGACCGCGGCCCGGTTCACGAGGGGTTCTTCTCGTCGTAATCCGATTGGCTCAGCAGCCCGTCGAGCGGAGATGGGTCGGTGACTTTGATCTTGCACAGCCATCCGGCTGCGTAGGGATCGCGATTCAGAATCGCCGGATCATCAGAGAGCGCGGCGTTGGTCTCGACGATCTCACCGCCCACGGCCGAGTAGATCTCGCTCGTTGCCTTGACGGATTCGATCTCGCCAATCGTGTCGCCCGGCTGGAGTTTCGTCCCCACCGGCTTGACCTCGACGTAGGTCACATCGGTAAGTTCATCAACCGCGAACTTGGAGATGCCAAGGGTCACGATGTCCCCCTCGACTTTGTGCCATTCGTGTGACTCGCTGTAACGGCGATCGGCGGGGCTGGGCATTTCAGATCAACTCCTGGTCTGTGACGTCCGCCGGAGGTGGCCCCACCCGCTCCGGGGTGTGGCGCAGGACGGACGCGTGGCTGAGAATGAGGCTTGAAATCGAAAGACAAGATGGTAGCCTGCCCCGGCAGACGGGGCCTGCAAGCCTGAAAACCGACTTTTCCACAACAATTGACTGCCGAAAGTAGAGGTTTAACATCGGTTTAGGTGATAAGATGGGAAATATTGGCTGTTGTGGTTGTCAATTCGTTTGTTTGTCGTATACTACGGTTAACCTGGACCTGCTCAGCGGGACTTGGGCCAAATTGTGATCTTTCTCCCCTCCGCGCGTAGCCGGCTCTGTTTGGCTACGCGTTTTTTAGTAGTTGGGGGCAGGGGACCCGCCGATTCGTTCTGAGCCCCGAAATCGACAATAGAGAGCATCGTGTCCGGTTGCACCGGCCCGCCGATCGCCTAGACTGCCGCCCCACTTCGAGCCCATTCTGGCGAATCATGCTCCTGACGCTTACTGCCCGATCCCTCGCCGCCCGCCTCAATGCCCGTGGCGGTTCCGCCTTACCCATGAGCGGTCTGCCCAAGTACGTCTTCCAACAGACGGGCCTGAGGGGTCTTGTGCTCGATACCGTCCTGCTTAAAGGTTGGGGTCTGGACGAACTTGACGCCCTGCGAATTCAGGCCGATCAAGCCGGCTGCCCCTGTCTGCTGTTGCGCGAGACCGACTCCACTCCGTCGGGCCTGTTTCAAGGTGCGGCGTATGACGCGGCGATGAAGCGCATCGACCTCGTCGCTCGCGCCGCCAACCGTCTTGGTTGCAACGCCTTGGCTCTCCAGCCCCAATGTCGCAGCGCCACCGCCGACGAGCGCGAGTTCGATCAGCACACGGCGTTTTTCCGCCGCGTGCTCGAGCGGGTCGATCGTCTCGAGCTCAATGTCCTCGTCGAACCTTCCACGGGTTGGTTGGGCGAGCCGAAGTGGCTTATTGAACTGGTCAAAAAGGTCGGCGGCTTTCGCATCGGTACGCTGCCCACATTCCAGGCGGCGTGCCAGACCGATGATTGCGTGGCTACGTTGCGGCAGACGGCGCCGTATGCGGGCGCGGTGCTCGGTTCTTTCGGCGATCATGACGTGACGATCCCGCCGCCGGACGACGCGTCTGAGTCGCAGGACTCGGACGAAGAACCGGCGCCGAAGAAAAAGAAGAAGACCACGAAGAAGAAGACATCGAAGAAGAGCAAGAGCGCTGGCGATACCGACGCCCGCCCGTCGCGCCTCCTCGATTGCATCGCCGCCTTGCAGGCGGTTGGATACGAGCAGATACTTGCACTGGACTACCAGGGCTCCGCCGACGCCATCGATGCAGTGAACGCGGCGCGCCGGAGTATCGAAGCGATGCTGGAGCCGAGTTGAGATGCGCCTCGCCGCTCCCGCCGAATCGGCTGCACCCGGTGCGACGCGACACGTGAGGGTCATGTCAACGCAAGCACGAATCACCATCACGATCGACGGACCGGCCGGCACGGGCAAGTCCACCACCGCGCGACTTCTCGCCAAACGGCTCGGCCTCGAATACCTCGACACCGGCGCGATGTATCGCGCTGCGGCCGTCATCGGCATTGATCGCAGCCTGGACCTGACGAGCGGTTCGCAGATCGCACTCGCTGTCGAGCAGGCGGCGATGCGATTCGACTGGGCCGCCGACCCGCCGCGCCTGCTGATCACCAATCCGGTCGAGCGCGACATTTCCGATCGACTGCGCGACGCCGACGTCACGCTCGGCTCATCGATCGTGGCGCGCAGCCCCGAGGTTCGCACCGTCATGGTGGGCCAGCAGCGGCGCATTCGCGACGCCCATCCGCGACTGGTCAGCGAAGGGCGCGACCAGGGATCCGTGGTTTTTCCCGATGCTGCGGTGAAGTTTTTCCTTGATGCGACACCCGAAGCGCGGGCCCGACGCCGCGCCGACCAGTTGCGCGAGACCGGACAGCAGGTCGATGAACAGCGTCTGCTGGCGGAAATCATCGAGCGCGACGCGGCCGATCGCAATCGGGATACCGGGCCGCTGATCATTCCCGACGACGGTGTGGTGGTGGACACGACGGATCTCTCCCACGAACAAGTGCTGGCGCATCTCGAAGAAGTGGTGCGTCAGCGTCTGCCGGATCTGGCCTGAGGAGCGATCGCCGATGTCCCTGCTTGATGTCTACCGACGGCGCGATCCGGGCATCCCCCTGCCGCGCGTCATCGCGTATCACATCTGCTGGTACGGCATTCGCGCGTTCTTCTCGGCGCTGTACGGCATGCGCGTGCAGGGCCAGGAGTACATTCCCAAGTCCGGCGGCGTGCTCGTCGTCGGCAACCACCAGACCAACTTCGATCCGCCGCTCATGGCCGTGGGCAGCTGGCGGCACTTTCACTTCGTCGCCAAGGGACCGCTGTTTGAGAATCCGAAGTTCGGCTGGCTCATCCGCACGTTCAACGCGATTCCCATCGAACAGAACAAGCCGGACACCGCGGCGATCAAGGCGACGATCGAACATCTCCGCGCCGGACGGATGGTGCTGATCTATCCCGAAGGCAGCCGCACGCACGACGGGGCGATCAATCCGTTCAAGGCGGGGACGTCGCTGCTCATTCGCCGGGCGAAGGTGCCGGTGCTGCCGATGGCGATTGAAGGCGCCTTTGATTTGTGGCCGCGCTGGCAGAGCAAGCCGAAGTGGAGCGGGTACATTCGCATCAAGTTCGGCCCGGTGGTGCCGTATGAAGAGCTTGCGGCAGCGGGGACCAATGGCATGCTCGATCTGCTCAAGGGTCGCATTGATGACATGCGGCTCGATCTTCGCCAACAGATTCGAGCGGCCAGTGGCGGGCAGTGGCCGCCGGCGGGTCCCGGCGACTATGCATGGGACGATCCGGTTCTTGAAACGATCCGCGAGCCTGATCCGGACCCGGCGTGAGTCGCGGGTGATGTGGTGAATCAGACTGACGCGCGAGCGAAGAGTCCTGGTTGAGAAGGAAGTTCGTCCTCGCTGGCGCGTCGGTCTGGTGAGATCAGCGATGGCGATGTCGTGTTGTCGGCGATTGAAGAGCACGTCTACCAATAGGGATTCGGGTGCGCCGGTGTGCGCGGCGGGGCCGCGTGGCGATGTGAAAACGACGTTGGTCGTGAGCGAGCGGCGCGGAGACGGCCAAGTTTTTTCGCGGGCGGCGCGGCGTGAGTGGCGGTTTCAGAAAATGTGCGACGCAATTTGCGTGCCAGCACGGAGATGCACCATGTTGGGAACTTTTCATGCGCGCCGGAGCGCTTCTGTGCGCGATTTTTGAGCGCTGGCGCGCGCTGCGGCGCGCGTTTGTGTAAATGAGCGCCTCTGTGCGGGCCGAATCAGGAATTTTCGTCGATTTTCATTTTTCTGAGGGGGGTGATTTGGAGTTTTGGTCAGCTTTTCTGCGTTTTCGAGAAGTCAGCGCACGGGATGCACTTTGGGTGCTGCGCGTGTGTGCGGGAGGCGAAGTTTTTCACCACGAAGGACACCACGACACAAAGAATGCACAAAGAAAGACATGGGATTGGGTGGGAAAGCAGAAGAAAGGCAACTTTCCGCCGAGATCGCAGAGGACGCAGAGAGAGGCATTGGATTGGAGTTTGATCCGAGGAGGGTGGCATGCTTCGAGCCGCTTGCGGCGAAGCATGCGATGGCGCGGTGGACGATCCGATGAGCAGTGCGGCGGTCAGGTCGGGACCTGAAGGTTGGGCTTTCGGATGGCTCGGAGCGGTCGGATTGACGCCTGCGCCCCGGGAGCGCAGGCTGGCGTCCGAGAATCTCAACAACTTCATCCATAATTCTCGATTCTTGCTTGCATCTGTTCCGAGATCCGGTTACGTTATCCTGGTATCGCTGCCGCCCGGGTTGGAACGCGGTTCCGGCAAGGGTGGATGGATGTTCGGGAACCGGGTCCAACGAAGCCAACGAGCAGCAGATGAATATGAACAGATTGCGAACAGAATTCGTCTCTCTCTCTCTCTCTCTCTCTCTCTCTCTCTCTCTCTCTGCGTCGGGGTAGGAACACTCATGATGACGCCGTCTCCAGCCCGGGCGGATGACAGTGCCTTCCAGTGGGTGGAGATCGCGCCCGACTCCGGCCACACGCTACTGAGTGTTCAGGACATCAACAATCTCGGACATGTGCTTTGCGGACTGACCGTTTCGGGTGAAGGCACCCGCGCTGCCGTCTATCGAGACGGCGAATGGAAAGTCCTCGAAGTCGACACCGCGCATGCGACGTACGGCACCGACATCAGCAACGATGGCACGGTGGTGGGTTACTCCGGCTCCGGCGTCAATCTTGTGGCGCGAATCTGGTACTACAACACCCAGAATGGACAGTACGACGATGGCACCGACCTCGGCGACGACACCGAGATCTGGGGCACGAACGACTCCAACCAGCTCGCCGGCTTTGATGTCGCTTCGAGTAACCCCGTCGGCTGGTTTGCCGCTGCGAACGGGTGGGTCGAACTGGACGCATTGCAGGGTGGTGCGGCTACCCTGGCGCGCGGGCTGAATGACGATGCGAGCGTGGTCGGCGTCTCCAGCGAGAAGATCGGCCAGGCGCCGACAACCATCTGGGCTGTCGTCTGGCCGGGCTCATCGACACCCACCAAGATCGATCCCTATCAAACCGACGAGTCCCAGACGCCGTACATCATCAATGAAAACGAGTGGATTGTCGGCGCCTGCGACAGTGGATCGTCACCGCCCTATTCGTATGTTCTGTGGCGCCCGGATGGTGAGGGCGGGTGGGACACCGCGGATGTGCTTGCCACGGCCTCCGGCGCCATCAAGGGCGGCAGCGCCAAGGCCGTCGGCCTCAACGCCTCGAACGAAGTGGTTGCGAAAAAGTCCATGTTCTACGAGGACACCTATGGCGTGCTCCAGTCAGTTTCGCTGACGAGCATCGCGTCAATTCCCCTTGCAACGGAAGTCGGCTCATACAACTCCGGCAATCTGGCGTTTTACGCCATCAACGACGATGGGTGGATCGCAGGCAAGGTCGGTCGATACCTGACGGTGGGACAGACCCCAACACAGGAGCAGGTCGTCATGCTTCTGATCCCGTACGACCGCGACAACGACGGCACTCCCGACTATCGCGAGATCATTGCCGATCCGAGTCTTGATGAAGACGACGACATGGTGCTGGATTCGACGACAAGCATGCGCGTGGGTCTTTACGCCATTGACGTTGATGCGGGTACCGATCAACTGGTCCAGGATGTCGACGACCTCACCGCTGTGCGCCTTCACGGCAATCACGACCTCGTCCACACGATCCTGACCAATCCTGTGAGTGATCCAAACGCTTGCGAGAGATTCAGAGCGTTGCTCAGTTACCTCGGCGGACACGACGATCCGGATCATCAGGGCAAAGAAATCATCCTGATGATCCGAACACCCTGGCCATCGGATGAGAGTCTGGACTACATTCCGGATGCCCAGACACAGGAGACGATTCTCGCGGATCTTCGCTGCTTCGTGAGCAAGTACTGCCGCGATATCGACTACATCCAGTTCGGCAACGAGATCTTCGGCGGGCCGGGCGAGTACTACGTCAGTCCCGGCGGCAGTTGCGCCCCCGGCACGTTGAGCGAAATCACAACAAGCGCCTGCTACATCCAGGCGTGTCAGGACGTATTCGAATGGATGCAGAAGCAGGCGGATGCGGTGCGCGAGGCCTCGGCGCTGGCGGGCCGGCCGCTCCAACTGGTCACCCCGGCCGTGTTCTACTCACAGGTCAACAACGGCTACGAGGACGGCAGCATTGTGCCGCCTCTGGACTCGCTCGACGATCGAGCCGCGTACGCGGTGCAGTGCGTCGTCTCGTTCGGCAATCTCAACGGCGCGGCAGTGGACATCCATCTGCACTACCGCAACGCAGCGCAGCGAGCGGACATGTACAGCGGCGTGTCGCGCCTGCTCGAAGGGAACTCGGGCGAGCAGGAGAACATCTGGGACCCGCCCTTCGCCATCACGGCTCTGGAGTGGAGCCCTGTGCCGGATCCCACCTGGCTGACGAATAACGAAGGCGAACACGGCAATGCGTTGAAGAACTACTTCGATCCGGAGCCGGAGCCTGTCATCACCTGGGAGACGTACATCGACACGAACTGGGCCAACGCGCTCTTTGACGAAGCGGACATCGCAGACCTGATCGATGAGGACCTCGGCGCCTTCGACGGCCTGCTGCGGCACGCCCGCTACGGCGAGTACCAGCAGGGCAACATCAACAATCTGGCGAACTGGGATGTGATCGTGGTTCGCGCCCAGCATGTGCATTCTCCCGACGAGCCGTGGATGGAAGAGGGCACATACAACTCCGAGCGGCTCACCAACGCCGCAAAGGGGTTGGCCATTTCCGGCGCCGGGTACATTCCGTACATCAACTTCAACCCGCATCCGAACCCGCCGTACAGCGGTACCTGCGGATGTGACTGACTGTCCTTTGTGCGGCGCAGGTCGAAGGGCCTGCGCTGCGCGTTTGAATCGACCTCTGGCATGAGCTGTTCCGAGTGAGGAGAATGAATGATGATTCGCTCTAGATTGGCGTTATCGCTCGCCATGCTTCTGTTCGGTGCGCCAGCGCTAGCTCAACCCGTCTGGCCCCCGCCCTATGCGGCGATTGAAGTGCAGTCGGAGCATGTTGGAGGCGTCACCATTCGTGCCATCAACGCTGATGGAATGGGCGCAGGAACGCTTTCGGGCCCGAATCTCGGATTCATGTGGCACCGCGGCCGCTACCGACTCCTCGAGGGGATAAACCCGGCGTTTCTGGCTGTCGCCGATGATATCAATGACTGGGGATGGGTGGTCGGGTACAGCGCCGACTTCTCTCCCGCGAATGTCCCGACGCTTTGGATGGACGGCAATCCAGTTTCCTTGGGTACCCTCGGTGGAGACACGGGAGAGGCGCACGCGATTAATAACCTCGGCCATGTTGTCGGGTGGTCGAAGAACGGAGATGATTACGCTCGTGCGTTTCTCTGGCGCGACGGCGAGATGATCGATTTGGGCACACTTGGTGGGCGCAGCAGTTATGGCTGGGGCATGAACAATCTCGGCCAGGTCGTCGGCCATTCCTTCGACCCCAATCTCATCGGCCAGCGAGGCTTCGTCTGGGACAACGGCGTGATGATTGACCTCGGAACTCTTCCGAACGGCGGCGAGTGCCGGGCCTCTGACATCAACGATCTCGGGCAGATCGTCGGTTATTGTCAGGATGCCGATGGTAATAGTCTTGCCATTCTCTGGGAGAAAGGCAAGATGCGGTCCATACATGACGCTCGTCTTGGCGTCCTCAGCTTTGCGCAGGCCATCAACGACCGCGGACAGATTGTCGGCTACACAAGTGACGGGTCGCTCGTAACGCGTGCATTCATCTGGGATGCCGATAGCGGCATGAGGAATCTCCAGGATCTCTGCCCACCGAACATGGCGCCGAGGAGATGGAATCCGGGCGACATCAACGAGCATGGCCAGATCGCCGTCTCAGCCCAGCGAGGCGATCCCTTCAATGGCGGTCGACTTGTGAGTTTGCTCGTGACGCCCGTCAATCCGACGATGATCATGGCGCAGCCTTCGCCAGGCATCGCGGGCGTTGAGAACACGCTGACGGTCACCAACGCCACTCCCGGCGCCACGGTGCGGTTCTACTACAGCCTGCGCGGCGGCGGGACACTCATCCCCGGCTGCGCCTCGCGCGTCAACGCGCTGCAACTGGCCAAGCCGATCTGGATCGCCACGGCCACAGCCGACGGCAACGGCGAAGCATCGATCACCCGCACCGTCCCCCGCATCGCACGCGGCCAGACCATCCTCTTCCAGGCCGTGGTCCAGGGGGAGTGTGCGATCAGTCAGCTTGTCGTGCATCAATTCGACTGACGTTTGGCGGCGACGCATGCGTCGCGGCTAAACTTCAGAGATGTCGAGCAACTTCTGGAATGAGCGGTACGCGGGCGATGATCTCGTCTACGGCGAAGCGCCGAACGGATTCATCGCGAGCATGGCCGATCGGGTCCCGCAGTCAGGTCGCGCGCTGGACCTGGCTGCGGGGGAGGGGCGCAACGCGCTCTTCTGGGCGTCACGCGGCTTGGATGTCCTCGCCGTGGACCAGAGCGAGGTTGGCATGCACAAGGCCCAGCGGCTCGCCGCGGAGCGCGGCCTGGCACTGCACACGTGCGTCGCCGACCTGCGGGATTTCGACGTCGAGCACGAGTCGATCGATGTCATCAGCGCCACGTTTGTTCATCTGCCGGCGGCGCTTCGCGCTTCCCTGCACCGTCGTGTGTGTTCGTGGCTCAAGCCGGGCGGAGCATTCCTGCTCGAGGCGTACGCGCCGGACCAGATCGGGCGCGGCACCGGCGGGCCGGACGACCCAGCATTGCTCGCGCCGCTGGACGTCATTCTCCATGAACTCGATGGATTGGAGTTCGAGCACGCCGCCGCGCTGGTGCGCGATGTCATCGAAGGCCGAGGCCACACCGGACAGGCGTCGGTGGTGCAGGTCATGGCGCGAAAGAAGTAGATCGTTGTGGTGTGGGTGCGGGTGCCTCGACTCAGGCGGCCTTGCCGCGCTTGCGTGGGGGCGACGCCTCGCCGGTGGGTGAGGCGATCGCCTGGGAGAGTTGCTCTTCGGCCTGGCGCTGGATCTGCTCGTAGGTCAGCGTGGGGCCGATTTTGACCACGAGCATGCCCGCGATCTCCTGCACGCGCGTGGCGACGGCATCGAGAACCTGCTCCAGCAGTTCGCGGTCGATGCCGGTAAGTTGAATGCAACGCGTGCGGCACAGTTCGATGTCCGCCATCGAGGCGTCACCGGCGAAGAGTTCGGCGATGCTGACACCCGCCGCGATCAGATGCGCGAGGTCGGGGGTGGTGGGTCGTGATTCGTCGAGGGGCGCCGCCTCGCGATAGTGCTCGACGCCGATGCTCAGGGGTTCGGGCAGGCCCCAGACCCGGAGCAGTTCGGCACTAAGCAGGGCATGAGTCGCACCGAGCAGTTCAATTTCATCTTCGACGGTCCACCGGCCGTTCTTGTGGCTGCGCTCGAGCAGCGGGTGGAAGAGATCCGGCGCCGTGAGGTAGCCGGCGACAATGCCGATGTTGTGCAGCAAGCCGGCGACGAAAGCCTCTTCGGTGATGGGGCGCGCGGTTTTGGTGGCCAGGAGACGGGAGGCGACGGCGGCGGTGAGGGCTTGTCGCCAGTAGGCTTCGTAGTCGAAAGCCCCATCACCCTCGGGTCGGCGAATGGCCTGAACGATCGAGAAGCTCAGGGCCATGATGCGCAGCTTGCG
This sequence comes from Phycisphaerales bacterium UBA5793, assembly GCA_002418285.1. Classification (GTDB taxonomy): domain Bacteria; phylum Planctomycetota; class Phycisphaerae; order Phycisphaerales; family UBA5793; genus UBA5793. Next base: position 140,895 of record DIDT01000049.1, on the reverse strand, counting down.
CATGCCCAGCAGGGTCGAGGCCTGCTTGATGGAAGTGATGCCCTTGGCGACGCCGAACAGTGGCGAGTTGATGATCTTGAGGATGCGCGCGGTGATCGCCGGGTCGTTCTGGATGACGTTCGCGAGTTGGTCAATGGTGCAGTCGGGCTGCTCGGTGAGGGCGAGAACTTCGACCGCGACGCCGGGAAGCGAAGGCAGATTCTCATTGGCGCGAAACCGCTCGACTATCGCTCCATGCGGCATGATCCCACTCCTGATCCGGCGCCCGTCCCAGGCCGGCGCGTGGTCGCCAGCCGATGATCTTCACTCCAACCCTATCGGCAGGGGTGGGCTGGCTCTGAACGTCCGCAATGGCGTTCGTCGCAACTTTGGTGTTGGCGTCTTCTTAATCGATGCGGCATGGAAATGGACGAGCAGCCAAGGCACTCGGGCATCGCCGGCGACGGGTCGAGGGGAGTGACGGCGGCCGATTCTGCGGGCGCTGCGCTATGCGGACGTGGACCAGTCAAGAGTGAAAGGGCGTGAAAAACGGCGATTTGAACCAGTGAAAGCGGCAAATCATTGATTGATTGCGGCTTGATGCTTACCGTCCCTCTTCGCGGTCGCGTAGCTCAGTTGGTAGAGCATCGGACTTTTAATCCGCAGGTCCTGGGTTCGAGTCCCAGCGCGACCATTGGCGGCCGACCTTGCTCTCGCATGCAGGCGGGTGCCGAGGCGGCGAAGGGAGTCACGCCCGTTTCATGTTGATCATTCACGCCAACTGGTCCACCCATCGACTGGCGCTCTGGGCCGAATCGACTGATGCGATTCGGGCGATGCAGTCGTCCAACCGGGGCGCGGCGGCCGCGCCCACTGCCGCTTCCGCACAAGCTCCAGGTGACGGCGCGTTCGCACCGACGCACGACGGCGCGGCCCTCGCGCACCCGTGTGTGGCCGATCGCTCGGCACTGGCGGAGGCACTGACCGGCCTTGTCGCCGACGCGGCCTCTTCGGTGAACGGTCGATTGTCCGCGGTTCGGCTGCAACTTCCCTCTTGGGGTGGCGGTCCGGTGCCCAGCCCGCTGGCGCTGACGGAGTCGGGGCTCGATGGCTCGGACATGGCGGCTGAGTCGCTGGGCGTGTGGGAAGTGCCGACGCTGGATGCTGAACCCGAGCACGTGCTGCAATTGCTCAGTGCCCTGGATCGGGCCGGGGACGACCTGCCCGAGACGGTTCGATTCGGCACATCAGTCGAGTATTGGATTCGCGTCGGGCGGTTCATTGCCGAGTTGCTCGTGGCGCAGCGATTCATCCCGACGCTTGAGCAGGATCTCGGCGGCGTGTTGCGCGGTGAGTGGCGGCTGTGGCTGGGCGATGAGGAAGTCGCCAAGCGCATGACCACGCTGGTGCGGCACGCCCCGGCGATCGTGCGCTGCGTTGTCGATGAGGCCGCAGGCGATCCGTGGACCATTCTCGACGAGATGATGAACGGGATCGCCGATGCCGAGATTCGGCGTATCTTCGTCGATGACGGCATCCCGGAGGCGATCGAAGAAACCGATCCGCTCAAGGATCAGCATGTGGCCTGGCTGACGAGCCTGCTGGGGCATGACTCGCGCATCACCTTGCCGGTGTCCAATGCGGTGCAGCTGATGCGCGGTGTGCGGCAGTGGCTCGGGCGGCTTTATGACGTCGGCCAGGGCCGTGCGTTTCGTTTGTGCTTTGAACTCGATGAACCCGGCGACCTCCAGGATGAAAGCGATCTGTACGCCCCCGATCGCGGCGTGCTCTGGCCGCTCTCGCTTCATCTGCAATCGGTGGATGAGCCGGGCGTGCGCGTGAGCGCGGCGGAAGTGTGGGCGTTCACAGGCGACGTGCAGGCAGTCGAAGGCTTGCGCATTGATCAGCCGCATGATTTGCTGCTGGGCGAACTCAAGCGGGCATCAAAGCTGTTCGCTCCACTCGAAACGGCGCTGGTTGAAGCGCATCCGGTTAACGTCGAGTTGACGACCGACCAGGCGTACCTGTTCCTGCGCGAGGCGCGGCGGGTGTTGGAAGAGTCCGGCTTTGGCGTGCTCGTGCCCGGGTGGTGGGATCGGCCCGAGGCGCGACTGTCGGCGCGGCTGAAAGTGCACAGCCCTGATGTCGATCTGTCGACGGGCAGCGGGCGGGTGGATTCGGTGCGGCCGGCGATCGGTCTTGATTCCATCGTGCAGTATCAATGGCAGGTCGCGATCGGAAACCACATCCTGACGCGCGAAGAATTTGAACGACTGGCCCAGCAACGCAGCCCGCTCGTGCGCTTGCATGGCGAGTGGGTTGAGATCCGGCCGCGCGATCTGGCCGGGGCTCAAACCTTCTATGAGCAGTCCGAGGAAGGGGAGATCACCCTGCGCGAAGCGCTCCGCCTGGCCTACGGCACGACGCCGGATACGGCCGGCCTGCCTGTGCTGGGCATGGATGCCGACGGCTGGGTCGGGCAGCTCTTTGGCACCTCGGCGGCGGGCGCCGATGCACGGAGCATGCCGATGCTGCCTCAGCCAGTCAAGTTCATTGGCAACCTCCGGCCGTACCAGGTCAAAGGACTCAGTTGGCTCACGTTTCTCGATCGATTTGGTCTGGGAGCCTGTCTTGCGGATGACATGGGTCTGGGAAAGACGATTCAACTCATCGCGCTGCTGCAGGCCGAGCGCGAGGATGTCGAAGCGGGCAGCGCCAATGCAGCGGGGCCGACGCTGCTCGTCGTGCCGACTTCGGTGGTCGGCAACTGGGTGCGTGAGCTGCGCCGGTTCGCACCCGAACTGCGCGTGCTGGTGCATCACGGCGTAACCCGCGCCTCGGGCGAAACGATGATCCGCAACGCGCGGGAGCACGATGTCATCATCACAACCTATGCACTGGTTCACCGCGATCGCGACACGCTCGGTCGCATCCGCTGGTGGCGTGTCTGCCTCGACGAAGCGCAGAACATCAAGAACCCGACGGCCAAACAGTCGATGGCCATCCGCGACCTGCCCGCCGACCGGCGTATCGCCCTGACCGGTACACCCGTCGAGAATCGCTTGAGCGAGCTGTGGTCGATCATGGATTTCCTCAACAGCGGGTATCTCGGCACATCGCACGAGTTCCGCCGGCAGTTTGCGCTGGGCATCGAGCGCTACCGCGATCAGCGGCGCATCGAGCAGTTGCGGCATCTCATCCAGCCGTTCGTGCTGCGTCGACTCAAGACCGATCCGAACGTGATCGCCGACCTGCCTGACAAGCTCGAGTACAAGATATACTGCACGCTTTCGCCCGAGCAGGCGCGGCTGTACGAATCGACGGTGCAATCGATGCTGCAGCAGGCGGATGCGAGCGAAGGCATACAGCGCCGCGGCCTCGTGCTGGCCACGCTCGTCAAACTCAAGCAGATCTGCAATCACCCGGCTCACTTCCTGCGCGACCGCGAAGAGGGCAAGGGGGCAATCGTCAAGCCCGGCCGCAGCGGCAAGACGGCGCGGCTCGTTGAGATGCTCGAAGAAGTCGTCGCCGAGGGCGATGCGGCGCTCGTGTTCACCCAGTTCCGCGAGATGGGCCACTTGCTCTCGTCGATGATCCGCAAGGAACTCGGCGTCGAAGTCCTCTTCCTGCACGGCGGCACGCCGATGGGTAAGCGCGAAGAGATGATCGACCGCTTCCAGCAGCGCGATGGCACGTGTCCGATCTTCATCCTCTCGCTCAAGGCCGGTGGATTTGGATTGAACCTCACCGCCGCCAATCACGTGTTCCACTTCGATCGCTGGTGGAACCCGGCCGTCGAAAACCAGGCGACGGATCGCGCTTTCCGCATCGGGCAGACGCGAGCCGTGCAGGTGCACAAGTTCGTCTGCTCCGGAACGCTCGAAGAGCGCATCGACGAGATGATCGAGCAGAAAACTGAACTCGCCGAAAACGTGGTCGGCAGCGGCGAGCAGTGGCTTACCGAACTCAGCACCGACCAGTTGCGCGAAGTGCTGGCCCTGCGCTACGAAGATGTGCAGGAAGGCGACGAGATGGATGATGTGATATCCGAGGAGGCGGCTGCATCGTGAGCACCTCACCTTCCAGCCAGTTCCCTCGCCGACTGCCCGACAAGCCCCGTCGTGTGCGCCGCGGTTTGAAACTGAACACGCGCCCGGATCGGCTTGGAAGTCATCGCCTCGGGCGCCAGTGGCTGGATTTCGCCCGAACAGCGCTAAACGACCCGACCGCGTTCGAAGAAGGAATGAACTACGCGCGCCTGGGGCAGATCGCCAGTTTCGAAGTCCTGCCCGGCCGCATCGAAGCCAACGTGCAGGGTCGGCACGCCAAGGCGTATCGCTGGGTATTCACGCTGCCGGCCTTTGATCATGAAACGAGTGAGCGGCTGATCACGGCGCTGGCCGGCGAAGCGCGGCTCGCGCATGGCCTGGCGGAAGGCGAAGTCAGCGATGAACTGCTCGATGTACTCGAGTCGCTGAACCTCGGACTGCTGCCCAAAGCAGGCGACACCCTCGAACGACCCACGTGTACCTGCCCGACGATTCGAGGCGAAGGTGGTAGTGGGTGGTGCAAGCACGGCGCCGCCGTGGCGCATCTCTTCACCGAACGGCTCGATGCCAACCCCGCGATCGCGTGGACGCTGCGCAACATCGATCCGATCGAACTGGCCGAGCGCATTCGACTGAAACGAACGATCGACTCCGGCGCAGGTCCGGCGACGGCGCATCAGCCACTCGATCGTTCACTCATGGGCGCCGAGCCCGCGGCGCTGGATCGCTCGATCGACTCGTTCTACGACCTGCGGCCGGAAATCCTGTCCTTCGAAACGCGTCTGGCGCGACCGGAAGTTTCGCACGTGCTCGTGCGCCGCCTCGGCCCTTCGCCCTTCCCCGAGAGTCGCTTCCGCATCCTCGGCCTGTTCTCCACCTGCTACGACCTCGTGAGCGAGCAGGTGGTGGAAGAGACGATGGACGGCGAGTCGGCGGAGTAGACCCGCCCCTCAGACGACCGCTGGGAAACAGGACCGAATCGCTGCAGCTGGTGTATCGTTGAGCAACGGGCCGCCGCCCCGCGACATGGGAGTCGAACACCGGGTCGCCGGTTGCGTTCGGAGTGTGCGATGGGTAGCGATCGTGATAACTAATCGAGCAGTCGTCCAGAACGACGCCTCTGCCACTCGACTTGCCTGAGCGAAAGCCGGTTCCCGGATCATGAACGATCGACGGTTCCTTCTCGTTGGCCTTCTGGCGATCCTCATCCTGCCCGCGTTCGCGAGCCGACCGGATACCGACGCGCCTGATCTCCAGAAGCGCTGGCTCTTTGTCTGGCGCAGCATGAGCGACAACCGCGAGGTCGATCGCGTCATCGCGCGGCTGCCGGGCGCCAGGGCCGCCGGCTACAACGGCGTGGTGTTGTCGCCCAACATCGAACCGGCCAAGGCGGCCGAACTGCGAGAGGCAGCCAAACGCAGCGGCATCGATCTCATCGCCATCGTCATGGGCAACTCGCGCGACCGCAACTACATGGAGGGCCTGCCGGTCAGGGACGCGCTGTTTATCAGTCGAAATGGCGTGGCGCGCCACGAGCCGGACAACTCGACTCGCATCGCCAACGGCGACTTCGAGGAGTTCACCGGCAACCACTTCGCCCGCTGGTCCTTCCAGGATGACGAAGGTGTCACATCTTTCGTAGATACCGATATCAAGCACGGCGGCAAGGCGTCGCTGCACATGGAGAGCATCGGGCAGAATCAATATCGCCACTGTCGCATCATGCAGACGATCAAACTCCAGCCCTATCGCCAGTATCACATAGCCGTGTGGGTGAAGACGGAAGGCATGGTCCCTGCTGATCCGGAAGTCAAACTCCTCAGGAAAGGCGCCGAGGGGAGCATCAGCTTCCAGACTTTCCACACCGAGCAGACGCAGGACTGGAAGCGCGTGGACCTGGTCTTCAACAGCATGGACAACGCCGAGGGCAATCTCTACCTCGGATCCTGGAACGGCAAGGACGGCAAGGTGTGGTGGGATGATCTCACCGTCGAGGAAATCGGCCTGGTCAACGTGTTGCGCCGGCCGGGCTGTCCGGTGAGCGTGCGCGCCGAAGACGGAACTCGTTACGAAGAAGGCAAGGACTTTCAGCCCATCGTCGACCCGCAACTGCATCCGTGGATTGCGTTCCATGAGCAGCCGGTGATCAAATTGACGCCCGGCACGCGCATCGGCGAGGGCCAGCGCCTGCGCGTGAGCTACTACCACCCCATCATCGTCTACGAGGATCGCCTGACCAGTTGCGTCAGCGAGCCCAAGATCTTTGATGAGTGGCGCGAGGAAGTCCGGGCGGCCGACGAGCGCCTCCACCCGGCTGCGTTTCTCATGTCGCATGATGAGATGCGCGTGATGAACCAATGCGCCCTGTGCCGAAGCCGAAACATGACGCCCGGCGAACTGCTTGCAGACAATGTCCGCAAGGCCGCCCAGATCATCCGCGACGCACGGCCGGACGCGGGCATCTGGGTGTGGAGCGACATGTTCGACCCCATGCACAACGCGGTCGACAACTACTACGCCGTGAACGGCACGCTCAAAGGATCATGGAAAGGTCTCGACAAGGATGTCGGCATCGTCAACTGGTACGGGAGACTCAACGGGAAGAACTGCCGTTTCTTCTCCGACCTGGGTCTCAAGCAGATTCTCTCAGGCTACTACGACAGCGACGAAAGCGGCGACGCCATTGCAAACTGGTTGACGAACACGGCCGATGTGCCCGGCATTGTGGGAGCCATGTACACCACATGGCAGGACCGCTACGACGCCATGGACACCTGGGCAGAGAAAGCCTGGGTGCCCTGAAGACCAATCGAACAGGCACGATCTGTCATCGAGGCGACATCCGGCCGCGTGAGCACTGCTGCAATCCACAGAATCGGATAGGATGCTGCGGCTCCCGTTTAAGTGACTCGCGAACCGGAAGGAGACGAATCGGGATGAAGCCCCTTGGCAAGACGATTCAAATCTACTGTCCTGCGGGCGAGCCGCGAGGTGTGCGGATTGCAGAGATCACGACTCGAATCGTGCAGGCGGTGGTAGTTCCGCGAGCAAAGCTCGACAGCGCGCTGATGCGTCCAGAACTTGGTGCCGTAGGACTCTACTTCCTGTTTGGTGAATCTGACGCTGGTGGTCCTCCAATAGTCTACATTGGAGAAGCGGAGGACTGTGGCGTTCGATTTAAGCAACATAACAAGACGAAGGACTTTTGGAGCGTCGCGGTCGCGATTGTCTCAAGGACGGGTGGATTCACGAAGGCACACGGCAAATTGCTTGAGTGGATATCAATTGATCGCGCAACGCGCGCCGGGCGATATCGCCTTGACAATGGAAACGCCGGAGGTGAACCCAATGTGCCCGAGTGGATGCGAGCAGACGTCGCTGAGGTGTTTGAAACAGCAGATGTTCTATTGAGCACGGTGGGCTTTCCGGTGTTTGAGCCTGCTGTGAGCGTTGCAACCGAACAAAGAGATGTGTTTTACTGCAAGCGAGCTGGCTCAGACGCCCGGGGTGTCTACAACGAACAGGGCTTCGTCGTACTGAAGGGATCAATAGCACGGCGTGAGTTGACTACGTCTGCCCACGACACCATTGAACCCCGACGGAACGAACTTCTCGCCACAGGGGTTCTGAGTAGCACAAAGAAGGGGTACCAGTTTGAGCGAGATTGGGTGTTTTCAACTCCAAGCACGGCCGCCGCAATCATCTGCGGGGGTAGTTCGAACGGTTGGACCGAATGGAAGAATGACCGCGGACAGACACTCGACACGGTGACGTCAGGGTCTACCGAAAGGCTGGCAAGACCTAACCTGTTCCTGTCCCTCTCGCCGCGCACTTTGGAAATCCACCGTGCTACGCCAGATACCGTGCCGCCATCTCCGGATCAATCCGCTGCGGCTTGCTGCGGCTGCGCGACACGAGCACCCAGATCGTCATCGCCCGGCAGACCACCTTCTCATCGCGCGGGCGATAGATGACATACCGGCGCGGCGAACTCGTCTTGTGGAACGCCTCCACCCACGTTGCCATGACGAGTTCATCGCCGAGCATGACCTCGGCGAGATAGTCAATCTCGTGGCGGCGCACGAACCAGATCAGGTCATGATCGATGTGCCACTGGTCGGTGTAGCCGAGCGATTCGCTGTGCGCAATCGCCATGGATTCGAGCCACTGCACGAACAGCGTATTGGGAACGTGCGGCACGATGCGGCTGATGTGCGATTTGCCAACGGTCAGCCGCAGTGTAAACGGATCGGGGCGCCCGGCGCCGAGACTCATCCAGTCGATTCCGTGAACCACCGCCGGCGCGGGCAAAGCTGCAGCGTCCGCGCGATCACTCATCCGTGACTCTCTCGCGACGATTGCGGCTTCTTGTTGGCCGGGTCGATATCGCGCAGGTAGTCCCACGAGTACAGTCCCGTGTCGTGCCCATCTGAGAAGTGGATCTTGATCGCGTAGTGGCCAACGAACTCGGCGTTGACGATCGTGAGCGGCTTGCCATCGGAAACGGCCGACGCCGGCAGTACCGAGAGCGGATTGCTCGCCAACTGCTCGCGCAGCTCGCGAGCCTCGGCTGATGGTGACCACTTGCGCAGGTAGGCGACGGAGTAGAACGACGTCGAGCCGTCCTCCCACTGGACCGTCAGGCCGCGATCGCGCTTGATATCGAGATGCTGTGGTTTGGTGAGCATGGCTGGCAGCCGGTGTCGGCGTGCATCCTCTGTGTCGCAATGCTAGCACGAATCGACCGCTGGTTGAACGGCGTTACCTGCAATGCCCCAAACCGGGCGCACACGTACCAATCTCCTGCGAGAATCGGGCATACACTCGTGCGTCCAACCGATCGGAGTCATCTCGTGGAGCACTTCTCAGACCGGCTGCTGAACGCGATCGGGCTCAAGGGTTCGCCCGTGTGCGTGGGGATCGACCCCGTGCACGAGCGGCTGCCGGCCGAGTTGCGACGGCGCATCGACGGGCCCCGTTCGGCGCTGTCGGCGATCAGCGAATACTGTTCGACCGTGCTCGACGCCGTGGCCGACGCCGTGCCCGCCGTGAAGTTTCAAAGCGCGTGCTTCGAGCGATTTCGCGATGAAGGCGTCGAGACGCTCTATGGCCTGATCGCCGACGCCAACGACCTCGGCCTGATCGTCATCCTCGACGCCAAGCGCGGCGACATCGGCATCTCCGCCGACCACTACGCCGCCGGCATCTTCGAGCCGTGGATCGATCGCGACGAACTCGCGCCGCGCATCGCCATTCCCGATGCAGTGACCATCAACGGCTACCTGGGCAGCGACGGCATCGCACCCTTCTGCACCAATGGCCGCGGCGCCTTCGTGCTGGTGCGCACCAGCAATCCCGGCGGCGACGCCATCCAGCAGGCGCGACTCGAGAACGGCAAGACCGTCGCCGAGCACGTCGCCGGCGTCGTCGATCAACTCAGCCGTGAACACATGGGCACCCTCGGCTACAGCGACCTCGGCGCCGTCGTCGGCGCGACCAAGCGCGATGAGATCGCCTCGTTGCGGGCCCTCATGCCGCGCTGCATCTTCCTCGTGCCCGGCTATGGCGCGCAAGGTGCCGGGGCGGACGATGTGAAGGAGTGCTTCAACCGCGACGGCCGCGGCGCGATCATCACCGCCAGCCGCAGCGTGATCTTCGCCTATGAAAAAGACGAGTCGCAGCCCTGGGCCGATGCGGTGGGTGAGGCGGCGCATGTGTTTGCCCAGGAAGTCGGCGAGATCGCGCCGGTGTGAGATCACCATCGGTTCGCGGAGGTGTGGCGTTGCGCATTGACTGGCTCAAGTGGAGTTTCCTGCCGGCGATGCTCATTGTGCTGGGCGTGCCTTTCGCGTTTCGGCCCAAGGCCGCGGAAATCGATCCCAACGCGCTCAAGCTCGTCATCATCACGCCGCACAACGAACAGATCCGCACCGAGTTCTCGCTCGGCTTCGATCGCTGGCACCGCGCCCACTACAACGGCCAGGGCGTCGTCATCGATTGGCGCACGCCCGGAGGCACCTCTGAGATCCGTCGCCAACTCTTCGCGGAATACGAAGCCGCCATCAAGCGCGGGCCCATCCAGCCCCGCTCGATGAGTTACGACCTGCTCTTCGGCGGCGGAAGTTACGAACACACACAGGTGAAGAAGTCGGTCTCCTGGACCGATCCCGACGGCACGACCCGCTCCGCCACGCTCAGCATCCCCGTCGAATTCAGCCCCGAACAGCTCGACGCCTGGTACGGCGTCAACGAGATCGGGCGCAACGTGCTCTACGACCCGGACCTCTACTGGTTCGGCACCGCCGTCTCCGGCTTCGGCCTTGTCTACAACATCGACGTGCTCAACCGCCTCGGCGTGCGGCGACCCGAAACGTGGTTCGACCTGACCGACTCGCGCCTCGTCGGCTGGGTCGCGCTCGCCGACCCGGGTCAGTCCGGCTCCATCGCCACGGCTCTCGAAGTCATTCTCCAGCGACTCGGCTGGGAGCAGGGATGGAATCTGCTCCGCGAAGCTAGCGCCAACACGCGCTACTTCGCCGACTCATCAAGCAAGATCCCCATCGACGTCAGTCTCGGCGAAGCGGCCGTGGGCATGTGCATCGATTTCTACGGCCGCACGCAGGCGCAGTTCATCCGCAACGCCGACGGCAGCGAGCGCGTGGGATACGTCGATCCGCCGCGCCTCTCCGATATCGATCCCGATCCCATCAGCCTGCTCAACGGCGGGCCGAATCAGGAACTCGCCATTCGCTTCATCGAGTATTGCCTGAGTGACGAGGGCCAGGCGCTGTGGGACTTCCCGTTGGCGACGTCCGAGGGTGACATGGGGCCGCGCGAGTTTGAGTTGCGCCGCCTGCCCGCCCGTCGCATCATGTATGAGAAGTACTTCGATCGACTTGTTGACAAGGTCAACCCCTTCGATCTCGCCGAGCCCATCGACTCCTGGAACCCCAACATGCGCAGCTTCGTCGCGCCGCTGCTGGGCGCCATGGCCATCGACAACCTCGACGAACTGCGCGCCGCATGGGTCGCCATCAACACCCTGCCGCCCGGCGATCCGAGGCGCGAGGAGATGCTGGATCTGCTCCTCGCCATGCCGACCGTCACGCTGCTCGACGGAAGCGTCGTCTCACTGGAAACGCCCGAGCACCTTGCCGCCATCAAGGCCGATTGGAAGCTGGCCCGCTCCGCCGAGGGTCTCGCCAGGGGCTACGACGCTCTCAAAGCCGAGCACGATCGCATCGCCTGGGCCGAGTTCTATCGCTCAAACTACCGCGCCATCGTAGACCTGGGCCAATCGAGCCGATAAGGACTCTCTCCATGTGGCGAAGCCGACACACACTCACCAAGATCGTCGCCACGCTCGGCAAAGCCAGCAATGACGCCGAGACCATCCGCAAACTCGTCGAGGCCGGAGCCTCCGTCTTTCGGCTCAACTTCTCCCACGGCACACTCGAAGATCACGGCAAGGTCCTCCGCGCCGTGCGCCAGGTTGAAGAGGACATCGGCTATCCGCTCGGCGTGCTCGGCGATCTCTCCGGACCCAAGATCCGCGTCGGCCAGGTGATCGACGGCGGCGTCGAAGTGCAGGCCGGCCAGGACGTCGCCTTCCAGCGCGAGCCCATCCTCGCCAACGGCCCACGCTTCTCCACCACCTATCCCGGCCTGGTCAGCGACGTCGCCACCGGCCAGAAACTCCTGATCAACGACGGCGCCATCCGCATGCTCATCGTCGATCAGAAGCCCGATGAGATCGTCTGCCGCGTCACCACCGGCGGACTCATCACCACCGGCAAGGGCATCAACCTGCCCAATACTGAAGTCAAACTTCCCTGCGTCACCGAAAAGGACTACGCCTGTCTCGACTGGGCCATCAAGAACGAACTCGACTTCGTCGCGATGAGTTTCGTGCGCCAGGCGTCCGACGTCGAACTCCTCCACCGCCGCATTCTCGAGATGATGAAAGGCTCGGGCCGCCGCTCGCTGCCCATCATCGCCAAGATCGAACGCCCCGAAGCGCTGCAGAACATCGACGCCATTCTCGACGCCGCGGAAGTCATCATGGTCGCGCGCGGCGATCTTGGTGTCGAAATGGATCTCGCCGAAGTCCCCGCCATACAAAAGCGCCTCGTCGACGCCGCCCAGCGCCACGGCAAGCCCTGCATCGTCGCCACGCAGATGCTCGAGACGATGATCACCAACGCCTCACCCACCCGCGCTGAAGCCAGCGACGTCGCCAACGCGATCCTCGACGGCGCCGATGCCGTCATGCTCTCCGGCGAGACCGCCGTCGGCGCCTACCCCGTGCTCGCGGTTGACACCATGAGCCGCATCGCCGCGGCAACCGAAGACTACGTACGCAGCACGCCGCACCAGCCGCCGCCCATGACCACCGAGCGCATGAAAGGCCACTGGACCGCCGCCATCGCGCATGGCGCGTGGATGATTGCGCAGGACGTCAAGGCCAGACTCATCGTTGCCGCCACCGAATCCGGCCTTACCGCGCTGCACCTCAGCCAGAACAACTTCCGAATCCCCATCGTCATCGGCTCCGAAGATCGCTCGACCCTCCGTCGCATCACGGTGCTAAACGGCGTCACGCCCGTGGCCATCAACATGCCGCCCGATCTCGACGAGTTCACCGAGCTCTTCGACGAACTGCTGCTCAGCAAGGGCTGGGTCAATCGCGGCGAGCCGGTCGTCATCCTCGCCGGCCACCCCATCGGCCGTGTCGGTTCGACCAACTCCCTTGCCGTCCACCACGTCGGCGATCCGACCACCGGCTATCGAGCCCGAGGCGGCGGGCTCCCGTCGTAGAAGTAGCCCACTCAGTACCTTTCAATATCGTCAAGTCTGATTCACTTTTTGTTGTGATTGTGCCCGTTTCCTCGAGTGAGCAAATCGGCCCCTCCTTTATAATGGTCATGGCGTCCGGAGTCCGGCCGGACGGTTCTTTCGTTTCTGATTCTGCAGAACTGTCTTCGCCTCATCGCCGCGCTGGCGGTGAGGCGATTGATCGTGTGGTGTGGCTCTGCCTGGTTCGCCCGTTCAGTAGGGATCGGCCGGGCAGCATCAGGATCCATCAGACAGGGGAGGTCGCAATGACTCGTGGGCAGAACAAACAGAACGTGGTAGAAGTCCTTGGAATGGGCCTTGCGTTTCTTTGCAGCGTGCTGATCTTGCCACGGGCGCACGCACAAAGCTGCAATCCATCACAAGTCGGCAGGCTGGTGGCGCCCGATGCGGCGGAGTTTGACGTGTTCGGCTATGCCGTGTCCGTGTCGGGTGACGCCGCCGTCGTGGGCGTCTATGGGGATGATGATTTCGGTAGTTCATCCGGCTCGGTCTACGTCTATCGCCGCGATGGCAATGGCCAGTGGCAGCAGGAGGCCAAGCTGCATGCCGATGATGCCGGCGCCAACGACTTCTTCGGCTACTCCGTTTGCATCTCAGGCGATGAGATCATTGTCGGTGCTCCGGGCGACGGTCCCATTGCGCTGTTTTCGGGCTCAGCCTACATCTTCCTGCGCGATGGAAACGGCCAGTGGATCCAGGATGGCAAACTCGTCCCGCTTAATGGCGCGCTGTTTGACCAGTTTGGCACCTCCGTGTCGATCTCCGGCGACTACATCCTCGTCGGCGCGCCCTACCACGACACCTACGACTCTGATTCCGGCCTCGTCTATGCCTACCAGTCCATCAACGGCAGTTGGGAAGAATCTCTCGTCTGGCCGCAGGAAGTCAGCGGCGCGGAAGACTATTTCGGAGCCTCCGTCGCACTTTCGGGTGGCATCTTCCTCGTCGGCGCGCCCGGGGCAGATGGGGGGAGTTTCGACACAGGAAAGGTCTACGCCTACCGGTTCGGCGGACCGGGCTACCAGGAAGATGGCATCCTCCAGGCGGGCGATGCAGCGGAGGGCGATCAATTCGGAACCTCCGTGAGCGTTTCGGGTGATCTGGCAATCGCCGGAGCCGTATGGAACGACGAAGTCGCACTCGACGCCGGCGCCGCCTACGCCTTCCACTGGAACGGATCGGCGTGGACGCAACAGCAAAAGCTCCTCGCATCTGACGGCGCGGAAGATGATCGATTCGGTCAGGCCGTGAGCGTCTCGGGTGATGTCGCAGTCGTCGGCGCCTACTTCGCGGATGCGATGGCATTGGATTCCGGCGCCGCCTATGTCTTCCGTTGGAATGGATCCATCTGGAACGAGGACGCCAAACTGATCGCGTCCGATGGCGCTGACAGTGACTGGTTCGGTTGGTCGCTTTCCGCATCGGGAGATGCGGCCATCGTCGGTGCCTACCAGCGTAGCGATGTCGGCAACTACTCGGGCGCTGCATATATGTACAGTCTCAACTGCACCGGCGGACCGCAACTGACCGCCAGCGCCACCTGTCCCGGCGGTGGGCCCATCGTAATCTCCTGGAGTGGTGCGACCCCGCGCGGGCAGGTGGGACTTATTTACGCGCGCAATACGGGTAGCTTCCACATCCCCAATGGTCCGTGTGCCGGCACGGTGCTCGGCCTCGGAAACAACCAGATTCAACTCGTGTGGCAGGGCGGCGCCGGCAATGACGGCAGCCGGACGCTCAACTCAAATGCTGGCAATGGTGCCTGTGGCGGCTACCTCCAGTTGCTCGATGTCACGACCTGCACGCCCAGCAACGTCGTCCGACTCCAGTAGTCGCACCCGGCGATCCAATGTCCATTCCACTGCGGTCGGGGCCGATTACTCGATCCAGATCGCTCCGCGCGCGGGATACCATTGCACCATGAGCCACATCACTGCAGGAATCATCACCGTCGGCGACGAACTCACCAGCGGCGATCGCGTCGATACCAACAGCACCTGGCTCTCCGAGCAGTTGCTCACGCTGGGCATCGAGACCGCCTTCCACCTCGCCCTGCCCGACGATCGCCAGGCCATCGCCGACTCCATCGTCGAGTCGTCCAAACGCGTGCAGGTTCTGCTCATCACCGGCGGCCTCGGCCCCACCGAAGATGACCTCACCCGCCAGGCGCTCGCCGACGCGCTCGGCGAAGATCTTGTCGTCGATGAACCGTCGCACAAGTGGCTCCGCAGCCGCTTCGAAAAGCGGGGCCTCGAGATGCCCCGCCGCAACCTCCAGCAGGTGCAGCGCCCGACCTCGGCCTCGATGATCCTCAACGCGCTCGGCACCGCACCCGGCCTGCGCGCATCGCTTAACGATGCCGCCATCTTCGTCATGCCCGGCGTTCCCGGCGAAATGAAGAGCATGTGGAAGCGTCACGTTGCCGAAGCGCTCGGCGAACTGACCGGCACTGGCGCTCAGCGCTGCCTTACCACCTGGATCCACAGCGTCAGTCTCGCCGAGAGCAAGGTCGGTGAATTGCTCGAAGACCTCATGCAGCGCGACGCCCAGCCCGTCGTCGGCACGCTCGTGCGCGACTTCATCGTCAGCGTGCGGGCCCGCGCCGCCGGCTCCGGAACCGAAGTCGAAGACCTCGTCGTCACCGCCGCCCGCACCGTCAAAGAGCGCCTTGGCATCTACGCCTTCGGCTCCGACGATGACACGCTCGCCGGCGTCGTGCTTCGGCAACTCGCCGCGCAGGGCGCGATGCTCGTCACCGCCGAGTCCTGCACCGGCGGCCTGCTCGGCTCGATGATCACTGAAGTCCCCGGCGCCAGCAACGTCTACCTCGGCGGCTGGGTCACCTACTCCAACGCCTTCAAGGCTGAACTGCTCGACGTCGCGCCCGAAACCATCGAGCAGCACGGCGCCGTCTCCGGCCTGACTGCCGACCAGATGGCGATTGGCGCGCTGACGCAGAGCGGCGCGAGTTTCGCCATCGCCATCACTGGCATCGCCGGACCCGACGGCGGCACCGAAGCCAAACCCGTCGGCACCGTCTTCATCGCACTCGCCTTCATCGACGAGGACGGCGAACCATCCTCGCACGTCCGCCGCTTCGTCTTGCCCGGCAATCGCGACATGATCCGCCAGCGAGCCGCCATCACCGCCCTGGCCATGCTGCACTTCCACCTCGCCAACGACGGCATCCTCCCCGAAATGCTCGGCGAATATCGTCCACGCGTCGAGGTGTGAATAGGTGCTAGGGTGCCGTGGTCTAAGCGACGCTCTGGGAGCGCAGGCCACGCGATCGTGCGACGGACGAACAGACTGAACTGCCGGGTGCCGTGGTCTAAGCGAGGTTTTGGGAGCGCAGGCCACGCGACAGCGCGATCGGCGATCTGACTGAACTGCCTCCCGATGGCGCCCCCGCGTGGCCTTCCGGTCGCAAAGCCTCCCTCCAGACCACGGCACCCCGATGAACTACGCTCGCAAGGAATCAACGGAGACCGGCACATCACGACTTCCTGCGTACCAGCGAGCCGACGACCACCGCCAGTCGGTCGCCTTCCCCACCAGACCGCGGCGCACGGGGTTCTGATGAATGTACGCAGTCTTTTCCAACAACTCGTGCTCGCTCACGATGTTCCGGTCATAGCCGCCGCCGCGCTGCCAGAAACGCGTCAGTCCTCGTGAATCAACCAGTCGCGCCAGTATCGGCGCGTTGAGTTCGCGCCAGACTCTCAGTGTCATCCTCGCAAACGGCTCTTTGAGACCGCGCAACACGGGCGGCAACTCTTGTGTCGGCGCCGGGACCAGCAGCAGATGAGCATGTTCCGGCATGATGACCCACGCGATGAGTCGAAAACCGTCGCGCTGTCGCCGGACTTCGAGATGCTCCGCGAATGCGTCTTTGATGCGGTCATGGCCAAACAGAGGCAGTCTGCGAAAGCACGAGAACGTGAGATAGCGCGCATCCCCACCGTGCTCGTACCGCTTCCGATGCCGCCGCTTCTCCATCGAGAGATCCTACTCCAGCGGATGCAGTGGTCAGACGGGTGCCGTGGTCTAAGCGACGCTTTGGGAGCGCAGGCCACGCGATCGCGCGATTGTCGATCAGACGGGTGCCGTGGTCTAAGCGAGGTTTTGAGAGCGCAGGCCACGCGACAGCGCGATCGGCGATCTGACTGAACTGCCTCCCGATGGCGCGCCCGCGTGACCTTCCGGTCGCAAAGCCTCCCTCCAGACCACCCACCCGGCTGGCGACTCGATTGGTCGCGTTCTCTGCGATAAGTTGCCTTTCTTCTGTCTTCCCACCCAATCCCCTGCCTGTCTCCATGCGTTCTCTGTGTGTTCTGAGACTCCGTGGCGAGTGTCTTCATCGCTTCACACACCCGCGCAACAGGCAAACTGCACGCCGTGCGCTGACTTTTTGAAAACGCAAAAAAGTTGAGCAAAACTCCAAATCACCCCCCTCAGAAAAATGAAAATCGTCCAGAATTTTTGATTCGGCCCGCACAGAGGCGCTCATTTACACAAACGCGCGCCGCAGCGCACAGCCGCGCTCAAAAATCGCGCACAGGAGCGCTCTGGCGCGCATGAAAAGTTTTCGACACGGTGCATCTCTGTGTTGGCACGCGTTTTGCCCTGCACATTTTCTGAATTCGCGATTCCCGCCGCGCCAGCCGCGAACTTTTTCGCGCTGGCCCGGCGCGACCGACTCACCCCACCCGCGATGGCGCGTTCCAATTCGACCCGGCCGCGCACGCCAGTGCACGCTGATTCCTATTGGTGATGACTCTCTTTCGATCGATCAGCCCGAGTTCGAACGTCTCACCGCGCGCCGGTCGCCCCACACCGCTTCCTGACAGGCGCGGCTCGTCCGGGCGACACACGCGCACCGACACACGTGTTGAGTTCATCAACCCGTGTGCAGTGAACGGTCGGCGGCGGATCGTAAGCCGAGTTCTGTTCCGCGCTGGCCTGCTCCTTGACGGGGGCTCGTGGTCAGCGCGGGACGATCATTTCTCTGCCCGGCGCGTTGCCGCGACGGGGCGTGAAAACGCCGAAGCGCCGTCACGCAGCGGTCTACCCGTTCCCATCGGCCGGACCAGCCGGGAACTGTGCGACCTTGCACGCGGTGGGGTTTACCGTGCCCCGGCTGTCTCCAGACGGGCGGTGCGCTCTTACCGCACCATTTCACCCTTACCTGATCCGGGCTTGTGGCCCGGCCATCGGCGGTGTGTTTTCTGTGGCACTGTCCCTGGCTCGCGACCGCGGCGCCGAAGCGCCCTGTTCGAGCCGGTGGGCGTTACCCACCACCGTGTCCTGCCGTGCTCGGACTTTCCTCCCCGGGAACGAGTCCCGGAGCGATCGTCGCATCCGCAGCGTCGCATGATCATAGGCGAGTTCCGCTTGCACTGCGGCAGCGCATTGCGCCGGCCGAGTCGATACACTGTGGACATGGCCGAGCAGCCCAGCATCGAGACCGAATCAAAAGACCAGGCCGCGCCCGCCAGCGCTCGCCGCGCCATCATCTGGTGCGAGGCCGATCACGCCGATCTGATCGACGAATTGCTCCTCGCGACGCCGCTGGAGATCGTCGCGATCGGCTCGCCGACGACGGCTACCGCTGCGGAACTCTCGACGCGATTCGACGCCGAGAAGACCGACGATGTGCGGCAGGCGGTGCACAACATTGGCCACGACGTGCTGCTGCTGCTCACGCCCGGCGGCATCGTTCGTGATGAACGCAAGACGATCCTGGACCGCGCGAGTGCGACGTTGACGCTCGAGCCGATCGCCGAGGGCATATCCGACGCCGCGCTGGAGGGAATCAAGTCGCCGGTGTGGCTTGTTCCCGCGATGCGACACAGCGCCCCGATGCGACTGCTCGAAGACGTTCGAGAAAACATTGGCGCGGTGCGTTCGGTCAATGTCATGATGCGATGCCGGGCCTCGCGCGGCTCGCTCTATGCCCGACTGACGGATGCGATTGACACCGTCGAGCGACTCTGCGGCCCCATCGAATTGCTCGACGCCGCCATGAGCGGACCCACGTCGAATCAGCCCGAAACCCTGCGCGAGTTTCACGGCCACATCACCGTCAACGCGCGCTTCGCACAGAACTGCTGCGCAAGCATCCACGTCAGCGACTGCGGCGGGGCGTGGGCCCGAGGCGTGACGGTCCTGACGGACAAGGGCTGCGTCCGCATGACCGACCACGACCTCGAGTGGGTCGATCCCGACGGCGAGGTGATGGAGCAGACGCGATTTGATCGGAGCGGGGCCAAGGGGATTGCGGCGCCGGCCGGTCTGCTGGCTGACGAGATCGACGCGATCCTGGATCCTCGCCGAAGCCCGCGCGAGCCCTACCCGCTGGCCTCGACGCTGGCCGTCTGCGAGGCGGTCCGGTTGAGCATCCGAACGGGGCAGGGTGAGTCGCCTCGCAAACTGCAACAACTCATCCGGGCATGAGGCGTGGGCCGCGATTTTCTTCCTTCACGAAAAACCCCGTTGCCACACAAGGCGGCAACGGGGCGGAGGGGAGAAAGATGATCATTCCAAAAATCGGACGAACTTGAGTCAACACAACACCAAAAGGTAGGTGTTTGCCGCATGCTGCTTGCTAACTAGTTGAAGTATGGCCATTTACAACTGAAAATTTTTGTTCTCAAAACCACCCGCAAATGGGATGAACCGGTGGGCTTCAGGCCGGAAGCGTTACATTGCCACCCGTCAGCATCCGGTCGTAAGTTGAAGACAACAGATCGCTCTGAGCACTCATCGAATGCCGCTCGGCGATGATGCGACGCGCACTTTCCGCGCGTTCGCGGGCCGCATCGGGGCTCGACAGCAGCCGGCGCAGTGCCGTGGCCCAGGCGGCGGGCTCGATGTGATCGAGGATCGTCGCGGCGTCATTGTCGTCAAGCACATCGACATAGGCGTCGCGCGCCGCGACCGTCGCCATCGGCGCCGCCATTGCCTGGAGCAGGAAACTGGTGTTGCGACCGGTGGGAGAAGGCACCACGAGTACACTGGCGGAGAGCACCAGTTCGCGGTGTTCGAGCACATCGGGGATGATGCTGAACTGATTGCGCACCGAGCGGTCGCCGGCCCGCTTCCATGATCTTGCCTTGACGGCCTCGTCGATGTCGGCGAAGACGGTGACTTGCGGAAAGTCGGGGGCGACCATCGCGAAGCCGTCGATCAGACATTCGACGGCGGCGTACGGCGCTCCGCTGCCCGCGAGGATGACCGCGACGCTGAACTCGACCTGGGCGAGAATGCGATGCGGCTCCGGGGCGACGTAGACGCCGATGGGCACGATCTGGATCAAGTCGCGCGAAACGGACCGGGCGCAGTCGCGAGCCAGCGCCTCGCCGGCGGGAAGCACAGCGCCGAGATTGGCCGAGGCGGCGTGGCGCTGCACCAGCTTCGCCTGTTCCCGCGACCAGACGGACAGCGCGACCGGGCAGTCGAGCAGGCCGGCGAGCATCAGCGCCCCGTGCCATGAACCGGCGCCGACGGCGTGGATCACATCCGGCTTGCTCGATTGGAGTGACTCGCAAAGCTGGCGAATCGAAGCGTTAACCGTCCAGGGCAGGCCGGAAATTCGATAGATGAAGTGCGGCGTCAGCGCGACGCGCGGATCGTCGGGTTGGGTATCTGGCAACAGGCGCACCACGCGGTGGCCGGCTGAAAGCAGGCCGACGACGGTGCGATTGAACCAGTCGCGTTCGCAGCGGCCTATCTCATCGTCGATCATCAGGGCGACGAGCATCAGAATCTCCGGTGCGGCGGCGCTCAGGAAGCCAGTGCGGCAAAGTCGAAGCCGCGGATCGTCTCGATGACGATCTTCATCATCTTCTTAAGTGTATCGGCTTTCATGCCTGGCATGGGGTTCAGAATCACGGTGTCGCCCAAGGGTCGAATAATGAGGCCTTTTGCCCGGGCCGCGGTGCAGACGGCGTGGCCGATGCGGGCCCGATGATCGAAGGCGGTGCGAGGTCGGCGACTGGCGACGAGATCGATGCCAACCATGACGCCGCGCTGTCGCACATCGCCGACGTTCGGATGTTCGCGCAGGTCATCAAGTGCGGTTGCCATGGTCTCCGCATGACGTCTTGCGTTGGCGCAGGTGTCGCGCTTCTCGATGAGATCGAGATTGGCCAGCGCGGCGGCGCAGCCGAGCGGGTTGCCGGTGTAGGTGTGGCCGTGGTAGAGGGTTTTGTGCTCCCAGATTTCGCCGCAGAACGCCTGTTCGATTTCGTCGGTGCACAGTGTGGCGGCGAGCGGGAGATAGCCGGCGCTGATTCCCTTGGCGAGGCAGAGGATATCGGGCACGACGCCTTCCTGCTCGCAGGCGAAGAGTGTGCCGGTGCGACAGAAGCCGACAGCGACTTCATCAGCGATGAGAGGAATGTGTCGCGTCTCACAGCGCTGCGCGACTCCGGCGAGAAACCCCTCGGGGTGGGTGACGATACCAGCGGCGCCCTGGACGAGCGGTTCGATCATAACGGCGGCGATCGAATCAGCATGTTCATCGAGAACCGCGTCGAGTTGCTTCAGGCATCGATCGCGCACGGTCTTTCGCAATGACTTATCGTGCCAGGGCCAGTCAGTCTCGCGAGCCTCGGGGGCGTTGGTCACGTCCGGGGCAGGCGCGAAGACGGTGCGGAAGGTGAGTGATTCAAAGGGGCGATGGAAGGTCTCGCTGTAGCCGACGCTCATCGCGCCGACCGTGTCACCGTGGTAGGCGCCGCTGAAGGCGATGATGGCCTTGCGTTGGGGTCGGCCGGAGTGGTGCTGATAGCCGACGGCCATTTTGATGGCCAGTTCGGTCGCGGTCGCACCGGCGTCGGAGTAGAAGACTTTGTTGAGCGGAGCGCGCGGCGGCAGATCGCGCTGCTGCCTTGCGTTATTCAGACTCTTCGCAGCTCGCACCAGACGCGCGGCGAGTTCAATCGATGGCGTTGACGCAAGGCCGAGCATGGTGCTGTGGGCGACGCGATCGAGTTGGTCGCGGACAGCCTGATCGATCTCGGGGACGCGGTGGCCGTGCATGTTGCACCAGAGCGAACTGACGCCGTCGATGTAGCGATTGCCATTGGTGTCGATGAGTTCATCGCCCTCGGCGGAATCGATGATGACGGGCTCAGTTTCGCGCCATTGGCGCATGGGCGTGAAGGGATGCCACGCGTGGGCGTGATCGAGAGCGGCGAGGCGCGTGGTTTTGGGGTCGGAAGTCATGTCGCGACGAGTGTATGCGAGTCAGGGGTGATTGCATCCCATGATTCGCAGAGCCTCATCGTGGGCGTGTGGTGGCATTCAGTGACACGAGCAGCGCCGGAACGATTTCGCCAGCGAGGCCGAGCATCGAGTAATCGACGATATCTGTTGCCGGGGTCGGATCGCGATTGATCTCGGCTGTGACGGCGCCCGATGACTTGGCGAGGTGGACGTAGCCGGCGGCGGGGTAGACGAGGGCGCTGGTGCCGATGGAGATGAAGACATCGCAGAAGCCGGCGGCGTGCTCGGCGGCGTAGGCCGCTTCTTCGGGCAGCGGCTCGCCGAACCAGACGACGTTGGGGCGCAGCAGGCCGCCGTGCTCGGATGGCATGGGGTATTGCGGGAACGCGCCGCCGCGGTATTCGCGCACCTGCATGGTTCTGGTGCATCGCCACTCGATGAGTGAGCCGTGCACTTCGATCACGTCAGCGCTGCCGGCGGCCTGATGAAGTCGATCGACGTTTTGCGTGATGAGCGTGAATGCCTGGCCACGCTGGGCACACTCGCGCTGCCATGTGGCGAGTGCGATGTGGGCTGGATTGGGTTTGCACTTGAGGACATTGAGCCGGCGCTGGTCATACCAGCGCGAGACGGTTTCGGGATCGCGCGCGTACGCCTCAGGAGTGGCGAGCTGCATGGGGTCGTACTTTGCCCACAGACCTGTGAGCGCATCGCGAAAAGTCGGCACGCCGCTTTCAGCACTGACACCGGCGCCGGTGAGGATGGCGATGTGCTTCGCATCGCGCAGTGCTGCGAGGAGATCCGAGTTGAATTCCACACCACTCACTGATGATTGATCAGGTCGTCCATGATCGCCTTCTGGACGTGGAGACGATTTTCCGCTTCGTCGATGGCGATGCAGTTGGGTGAGTTGAGCACGCCGTCAGTGACTTTGACGTTTCGCCGCACGGGCAGACAGTGGCTGAAGAGACCGTTGTTGGTCATCGCCATCTTGGGTTCATCCACGATGAAGTGCTTGTGTTTGTCGCGGATGGGCTTCTCAGGCTCCCACTTGCCGAAGTAAGGCAGCGCGCCCCAACTCTTGGCATAGACGATGTCGGCGCCCTTGTACGCGGCTTCGATGTCGTGCGTCATGGTGAGGCTGCAGCCGTTCTCGCTCGTGTACTGCTTGGCAAGCGTCATGTAGCGCTCGTCGAGGGCATATTCGGGCGTGGGGCAGAGGAGCGTCACATCCATGCCGAACTTGCTGGCGATAAGCAGGGCGGAGTTGGCGACGGCGGTGTTGAGCGGCTTGGGGTGGTAGGTCCACGTGAGCACGAACTTCCTGCCATCACACTGGCCGCCGAAGCGCTCCTGCAGGGCGAGCATGAGCGCCATCTCCTGGCAGGGGTGGGTGATGGTCTCCATGTTGATGACGGGGACCGTCGCGTAGCGGGCGAACTGGTGGATGACACGATCCTGGCGATCGATGGACCAGTCGATGAACTTGGGAAAGGCGCGGACGGCAATGGCGTCGCAATAGCGAGAGAGCACCCGCGCGACCTCGGCAATGTGCTCTTCGGGCTCCTTGTCCATGACGACGCCTTCTTCGAACTCGATGGGCCAGGCGCCCTTGCCGGGCTCGAGGACGACGGCGTGAGCGCCGAGCTGGAAGGCGCCGATCTCGAAGCTGCTTCGCGTCCGCAGGGAAGGATTGAAGAAGAGCAAGGCGATGGCCTTGTCTTTCAGACGCGGCTGAATCGGATTGGACTTGAGGCGCTTGGCCTCGTCGAGAAGGCGTTGGAGATCAGCGCGAGACCAGTCGGCGGTGGTGAGAAAATGTCGCATGGGGCATGCTAGGCGGAAATCTGTTATTGCAAAGCGCGGCAGAAGACGCAAACAGTCGTCAATGGGGGGATCTAGATCCGCTCTTGAATCTTTCCGAATCCATAGGTCCACAAGATCGCAATCATGACAGCGATCCCAAGTCCGATCAGTGCGGCAATCTTGATCTGCATTCCCATTCCCAGGCAGAGTACGAGCGCAGCGATCAGCCCCGCCAGGATGCCAACCGATACTGCCGCCTCTCCCGCTACATAAGCAACGAATTGAGCGATTCGGCGCGGCCATGATGCGCTCGCGACGCGGGATTTGCGCTGCTGCTCAGATACGGAGTTGAGATACTCGTCTCGGGTTTTTGCCGGCATGAGGAATAGTAGGTCTGAGTGGGGTAGCGCTTACCGCTCCCCGGGAAGCGACGTCGAGTGCACACGGGCCAGACTGGGTCGCTCGCGGCTTCGTGATGGACGGACTATCACGAAGCCGCAAGCGGCTGGGTAGGTCAAGGTTTTTTTGCGAAGACACTGATGCTGGCGACCTTGCCCGCGGCGCGGGTGGCCATCTGGGCGACGTCGACATCGCCGATGCCGGAGCAGCCGCATCCACAGCCGCTCTTGCGCTCGCTCGGTTCGACGATCTCGCTTTCGATGAGGGCTTCCAACTGGCAATCGTCGTAGACGTGGCGCTTGCGGACCTGCAGATCGGTCAGGCCGGCCTTGCGCAGTCCGGCGAGGTAGTCCTTCTCGCTGACGGCGCCGGAGACGCAGGAGTTGTAGAGCGCCTGATTGCGGCGGAGTTCTTCCGGAAGGTTGTCGACGACGATATCGGAGACGAGCATGCGGCCGCCGGGCTTGAGGACGCGGGCGATCTCGGCGAAGACCTTGTCCTTTTCGGGAGAGAGATTGATCACGCAGTTGGAGATGACCCAGTCGACGGTGCCGCTCTCGACGGGCATTTCTTCGATGAGTCCCTTACGAACTTCAACATAGTCGCTGACGCCGGCGGTGGCGATGTTGGCGGTGGCGCGTTCGATCATGGCGTCGGTCATGTCGATGCCGATGACGTGGCCGGTCGGCCCGGTTTTCTTTGCGGCAATGAGCAGGTCGATGCCGGCGCCGCTGCCAAGGTCGATCACGGTGTCGCCCTGTTTGACCTCGCTGAAGGCGAGTGGGTTGCCGCAGCCGAAGGAGTTCTCGACGGCGTCGGCGGGGAGTTCGCTCAATTGGGTGCCTTCGTAGCCGGAGAACTTGACGACGGTTCCTTTCTGTTGGGGGTGCATTCCTCCGCAGCAACTGCCGCCGGGGGAATTGACGGCCTTGGTGTAGGCGTTGGAGACATGTTCGCGGATTTGAGCTTCTCTGGTACTCATGATGACTGGTCCTTTTGGGGGGGAGTGGGTTCGGATTGGCTCGGCGCGGGGCGCTGGGCCGTGGTGGATGGTTCGGAAGCAGCGCTGTCGATCGCGCTGAAGCAGCAGGAATTGGTTTCGCACTGGCAGGTTTCGAGAGCCCCGGCGATGCCGCGCATCAGGGGGACGAGTGTCTCGAAGCGGAGGCGGTAGTAGACCTCCTTGCCGCGCTTGGTGGATTCGAGGGCGCCGGCATCGCGGAGGATGGCGAGGTGGCGGGAGACGACGGAGAGATCGACGGGGCAGCAGGCGTTGAGTTCGCCGACCGTGCAGGGCTTGCCGCACGCGGCGAGGCGCATGAAGAGGCTGAGGCGGTTGGCGTCGGCCAGAGCGCGGAAGAGCCTGGGGTCGAGGAGGTCGGCGAGGTTGGGGCAGCAGGCGGAGGCGGCTGAAAGGCCCTTGGTGTTACCTCCGGGCTGGTTCTTGCGTACTTGCGTCATTGTGCAAATAATAGCTTGCGTTGTCCGCGATTCCAGTGGCCGAGGATGAAAATCTGAGAATTGCGTCCGAAGACGAGTATTCGAGCGGGGAGATCAATCTCCAGTCTCCCGGGGAAACCGTCAATCGCCGCTCCGTCTCGCTGGCCTCAGTCAGAGCGGGAAGGCGGACAGCTGGTGAGAGGCCTGGCTCTCAATCCAGCGAATCTGCAGGCGGAGGGTCGTTTTTCTGTTGCACCGATGCCCGACGTCTGGTAGGCTGTTGTTTTGAGGCGCTCCCGGTGCGGCTTTGGTCGGGCGGGGGCTTCACGGCCGCGCACGGAGGGGAGTCCTGCGGCGACGGCTGATGTGCAATTCAGGAACCAGAACGAACACTGTCCTTGTGGGGACAAAGGAGCGTGGAGATGCGACTGTTCCATTTTTCACTTGGTTTGGCTGCCGCGGTTGCGGCGGGTTCGCTGACCACTATCGCCAAAGCGCAGAATTGCGGGCCGGCGACGGATGTCATTCTCTCGGATCTTTCCGGTGAGCAGGTGCAGCCGAAGGTCGTGGATGCGGCTGATTACGCGACTTGGAATTCGTGGTTTGACAACAGTGCGGGCGGATACGACGTTCGCCTTCAGCGTCTCGACGCGCAGGGTCAGGAAACGTTTGCGCACAACGGCCTGCTGATTGCGGATCGAAGTTTCAGTTCGACGCAGGACTATGACCTGGCGGTCGACGGGGGCAACTCGGCGCTGCTGATCTTTCGCGACGATCGTTTCGGAGGCACCAAAGTGACGGCTCAGCTCGTCAAGAGCACCGGAGCAATGCCGTGGGGCGCCAATGGCATCCAGTTCGGCGATGGCTCGGCGTTCGTCGCCAATCCGAAGATCACGCCCACGTTTGAAGGCAACATTGTCGTCGGCTGGATCAATGACGCTGAGATCCACCTCCAGCGTCTGGATGCAACGGGCAATGTCCTGTGGCCAAATGATGTGATCATCAGTGACCCCAATGCCTCGCTTTCACTGTGCGATCTCGAGGGCTCGCACATCGGCGGTATGCAGGACGACAGCGTGATCGTGTCGTGGGTCAGCAGTACTTCATTCAACGCTCCAAAGCATCTTTACGCGCAGCGCGTTGCCGCAGACGGAAGTTTCCAATGGGGCTCGGGCGGGGTGGCGGTGTTCGACGGTGGCTCGCTGCAGTTTGGTAACTTCCCGCCCCTGGTCGCTGACCCCTTTGGCGGGGCGGTGTTTGCGTGGTACAACACGGCGAGTCCCAATCTCGAATGCCTGGTGCAGCACATCGAGTCTGATGGGACGGAGTATTTTCCCCACAACGGCATCGCCGTTTCGACCGACGCAGCGCATGATCGTGTCTCGCCGAGAGCCATCCTTGACGGCACATCCAACACAATTCACGTGTTCTGGATGGAAGAGAGCAACGCCCAGGCGAATCGCGGTGTGTACGGGCAGGCCATTGATGCCTCGGGCAATCGGCTTTGGGGCAGCACCGGCAAGGTCATTCGGCCGCTGAGTGGTTCGACGGACTATCGATCGATCAACGCGACGTTCGCCGGTCGGGTGATGGTTTCTTTTATCGAGAGCGCGGGTTTCGGTAACGACAGCGTGCGTGCGGCGGGGCTGGATTCGGAGGGCAACTTCATCTGGTCGCCGGAGATCGTCGACGTCACGCCGGGCGGGCTCGAGCGCTCGCGTCTCCTGGCATCCAGGTTGGGGGGGGAAACCGCGATGCTCGTCTGGCAGCACGGCGGGACGGGAGCGAGCGACATCCACGCGCAGAAGATCAGGACCGGCACCGGCACGCTTGGTTTCGTGCCCATTGATCTGGTCGTCAGCGGCGCTTGCCCGGGGCAATTGCACCTCGTGGCGCGCGACGCGACGCCGGGTGGTCGGGTCGCGTTCCTGTATGCGCGCGGCATGGGGCAGTTCGTGATTCCCAACAACCAGCCCTGCCACGGAACGACGCTGTGCCTGAACGGCACGGTCCAGGTGGGTGCGATCGCGACGGCGAACGGATCGGGCGTGGCCATACTGAACCCGCATGTGCCGGCGTTTGCCTGCGGCGGCCGCGTGCTGTTGCAAGCGATCGATCTGGGTGCGTGTGCGACGAGTCGGGCGATTCCGACGCCGTGATCGATGATCCAAGTCGACCAATGCAACAACGCCCGCCGAAGGAGGCGAGCGTTGTTCGTTTGACGGACTGCGAAATGCGAGCGCCTTTCAGCCGTGGATCATTCGGCCCTCGCTGGCGAGTGCCGCTTCGTGGACGGCTTCATTCATGGTTGGGTGCGCGTGGACGGTGTTGATGATGTCTTCGGCGGTGGCTTCGAGGCTGCGGGCGAGGGCGAACTCGGCGATGAGTTCGGTGGCTTCGGCGCCGATGAGGTGGGCGCCGAGGATTTCGCCGTGCGGAATGCTGGTGAGCAGTTTGACGAGGCCGACATTTTCGCCTTCGGCAATCGCTTTGCCGTGTGCCTTGAGCTGGTAGGAGCCGACGTTGTAGTCTTTGCCGGCGACGAGTCCTGCTTCCTTGAGCGCTCGCTCGGTCTTGCCGATGCTGGCGACCTGCGGGTGGCAGTAGGTGCAGCCGGGAATGGAGTCGTAGTCAACGCCGACGCAGTCGTGGCCGTTCATGCGTTCGATGCAGGCGACGGCTTCTTCGCTGGCGACGTGGGCGAGCCACGGTGGGCCGATGACATCGCCGATGGCGTAGATGCCCGGCGCGCTGGTCTGGTAGGTCGGATCTTCGACGCCACGGTAGGCGACTTTGAGGTGATCTTTGAAGGTTTCGATATTGAGCGAGGCATCGAAGAGGCCGTCGTAGCGGCCGCGCACCCCGACGGCGACGAGCACGACATCGGTTTCGATTGTCTCGGTCTTCGACTCGTCGTTGGTCGCCGCGATAGTGACGGCCAGTCCGCCTTTGGTCTTCTCGATCTTTTTGGTGAGGTGGCTGGTGCGGATGTTGATGCCGGACTTCTTGAATTCGCGCTCGAGGATCTTGCTGATGTCATCGTCTTCGATGGGGAGGAGGCGGTCGAGCATTTCGACGATGGTGACCTCGGTGCCGAAGGCGTTGTAGAAGTAGGCGAACTCGACGCCGATCGCGCCCGCGCCGACGATGAGCATGCGCTTGGGTTGGACGGGCATGGTCATCGCTTCCTTGGCGGCGATGATGGTTGTGCCGTCGAAGGGGGCAAAGGGCAGCTCGCGCGGCACGGCGCCGGTGGCGATGAGGACCTTGGGCGCGGTGAGGGTGTGCTGCTTCGTGCCGCCCGGTTTGTCGAAGACCTGCACTTCGCACGGCAGGGTCGACTTGGCGGCACGGGTGACTTTCGCGTGCCCCGGGAAGTGGGTGATGTTGTTCTTCTTGAAGAGGAAGGCGATGCCCTTGTTGAGGGTGTCGGCCACGCCGCGGCTGCGGCCGATGACCTTTTCCCAGTTGTGGGTGAGGCGCTCGAATTCGAAGCCCCAGTCCTTACCGTGTTTGGCGACTTCCTGGTAGAGATAGGCGTTCTTGAGCAGGGCCTTGGTGGGGATGCAGCCCCAGTTAAGGCAGACGCCGCCGAGGCGGTCGCGTTCGATGCAGGCGACCTTCATACCCAGTTGGGCGGCGCGGATGGCGCCGACGTACCCGCCGGGGCCGCCGCCGATGATGATGAGATCGAATTGGGTGTCAGGCATGGGAGATCCTTTGTGATTCCGAGCCAGGACCGGCCCGGAGGATGAGACAAGACAGACAAAACGGCGCGAGCGAAGCCGGGCCGCCGTGCGAGTCCGATGGTAGGCGGGCTCGGATGATGGGCGCGCCGGTTCAGGCAAGGGCCTGAGGCGGCTCGACGACCCGTACCCCGGACGTAAAGTGATGCAGGTGAATTGTCCATCGTGTGGCCATCCCGTGCCCGAGGGGTTTCGATTCTGCGGCCATTGTGGCGCCCGGCTGGCGGAAGGTGACGCGGAGGCGCGGCCAGAGGCTCAGCTGGAGCCACCCGCCTCGGCACCGGAGGCTCTGCCCGCGCGCGATGAACGGCGCGAGGTGGTCGTGCTGTTCGCCGACGTGAGTGGTTTCACGGCCATGGCCGAGCGACTCGATCCGGAAGAACTGCACTCGATCATGAACCGCTGTTTCACGGGTCTGGGTGAAGCGATCGTTGGCGAAGGCGGGTACATCGACAAGTTCATCGGTGACAATGTCATGGCGCTTTTCGGCGCTCCGACTGCTCACGAAGATGATCCGGCCCGAGCCTGTCGCGCGGCTCTGGCGATGCAGCAGTTCCTGCGGCGCTTTGAGGGGGAGCTCCGCGCCGAACGGGAAGTGGCCATGCAGATGCGCATCGGCATCCACCAGGGCATCGTCATCGCCGGTCGCGTTGGCAGCGAGCAGAAGATGGATTACACCGTGATGGGCGATGCGGTGAATACGGCCTCGCGTCTGGAGACGGCGGCAGCGCCCGGCGCCATCCTGGTGTCAGAGGCGATTCAGCGGCGAGTGGGTGCACAGTTCGTATTCGGCGAGGCGCAGCATCTCACCGTGAAGGGTAAGAGCGAGCCCGTGCTCGCCTATCAACTGCGCGAGGAGAACACGCGCGGTGTGAAGCCATTAATTCGACGCGGCGCGCTTGTTGGTCGCGAACATGAACTGGCGACTCTCGCAGAGCGACTTAGCCGGGCGGAATGTGCGTGGATCGACGTGCGAGGTGATCTGGGAGCGGGCAAGACCAGATTGATCGAAGAGTGTGCAGCGGCTCGGTCCGACGATCGATTTCTTCGCGTGGCGGCGAGCGGAGCGACGGAACGCCGCTCATTCGGTCTGGTGCGCCGGCTTGTGCACGAGGCGCTGCTGGGGGATTCTGCGGGCGATGATGGTCGCGCGCTGAACAGTCAGGGCGACATGGCTGCGGCGCTGTCGGCCATCAGTCCTGATCTGACAGCCTACGTTCCAGCGCTGTGGTACATTGCCGCCCCGAGCCGAGTGGCCGTGACGGCGCCGGATCCTGATCCCCAGGCGATGCGCCGGCTGGTGGAGCGGGGGATTTCGGTGCTGGTCGGCGCGCTGGCGTCGCGCGGCGGGCGGCTGGTGCTGTTTCTCGATCAATACGAGCATGCGGATGAGCCGTCCGCAGCGCTTCTGGAATCGCTGGCGTCTCAGGTGGGGCATTCGTTTGCCGTGATCGCCGCGGCTCGGACGGAGGCTCTGCGCAAACCAGTTTTCCCTGAGGAGGTCATCGCTGTCGGTGCGCTGGATGATGGTTCAGCGGGGTTGATGCTCGACGCCATAACCGAAGGGCAGGCGATCAACGAACGCATGCGAACGGCGCTGCTGCACCGCGCGGCCAATGTACCACTGTTTATCGAGACGCTGGCGCAGGAGGTGGCGGCGGCCGGCGATGACGTCGAGGCTCTTCCTTCATCCTTGCGGTCGGCACTGGTGGCCAAACTCGATCGGTTGCCAACTCCCCAGCGCGATCTGTTGAGCCAATGTTCGGCACAGGGTGTGGA
The DNA here is from genome assembly GCA_002418285.1 of Phycisphaerales bacterium UBA5793. Taxonomy (GTDB): domain Bacteria; phylum Planctomycetota; class Phycisphaerae; order Phycisphaerales; family UBA5793; genus UBA5793. Next base: position 109,610 of record DIDT01000049.1, on the reverse strand, counting down.
GTTCGATCTCGACGTGGCATCGCACGTGCGCCGCGATCCGCCCTGGTGCGGGCCGGACGTCGAGCCATTGCTGGACGACCTGCAGCGTCGTGACGTGATTGCCGCAGCGGGTACGATGCAGAGGCCGCGTCGGGTCTTTCGCGTTCCGGTCTTTCGGGATGCATGCTACCAGACGCTGCTGCGTCGTGATCGACGGTTGTTGCATGGTCGCATCGCGGCGGCGTTAGTTGATTTGGCGGGATCACGGGAGCAGGTTTCACCGGACCTGCTCGCGCTGCACTTCGAACAGGCGGAATGCTGGACGGAAGCGGGCTGGGCACACCATGCCGTAGCGGATCGGGCTGCGTCGTTGTATCTCAACGATGAAGCGCTGGCCGGCTACGAACGGGCACTCGGACTGTTCGAACTCGACCAGACTTCGGCGCCGTCGCTGGCCGCAGGCGCCCATGCCGGGGCTACCGAAGTGCTGTTGCGTGTGGGCCGCTATGAAGAAGCGCGGCAGCATGCCCAAGCCATGTCGGCGATGGCTGAATCGCCCGATGAACGGGTGGAGAGTCATCGTCTGCTCGCCGCCGTACTCGAGCGCACCGGACAGACGAGCCAGGCAGAATCGCTCTTGCGTCGATCGATCGATGAAGAGGTGGATCACGCATCTGCGGACATACTGAGCCGCACGTGGCTCGATCTGGCGCACCTGCTGCACCGCGGTGGCCAATTGGATGAGGCGATGTCGAGTCTGGCCCGGTGCCGGGTACTCGTCGGTGAGAGTCATCCGCTGATGTTGATCAAAGCCGACCTGCTCGAGGGGTTGATCGAACATACCCGCGGCCACCTGGATGCCGCGGAGGATCTGTATCGGCGCGGAATGGAGCGAGCGGGCGTGTCGGGGGCGCTGGCGCAGGAAGCGCGGGCCTCCAACAATCTGGGCAACACGGCGCGCGACAAGGGCGACTATGCGAAGGCAGCGGCGCACTATGAGCATGCACTCGCGTTATGGAGCCGCATTGGCGACAGCGAGTGCATGGCGGGAGCGAGCAACAACCTCGGCAACCTCGCGATGAGCCGCGGCGCCTTTCCCGAAGCGCGCAAGCACTACTCGCAGTCGCTCGAAGCGGCGATGGGCATTGGCAACGTCCACGGGATCGCGATTGCACACGCCAATCTCGGGATGCTGGCGCTTGAGAGCGGCGACGCGGCCGGTGCCGTCAACGCCGCTCGCGCTTCGCTCGAGGCGCTCGGTCAGGCTCAGAATGAGGTGCTTCGATCGCTGGTGCTCGTGGTTCTCGGAGACGGGCAACGACTCTGCGGCCGGCTCGACGATGCGGAGCGCACGTTTGCCGATGTATTCGTCAACTACGCCAACCATCCGCTGGCTGTGGCCACCGCCCATCGCGGACTCGGCCGAATAGCCGTGGCTCGCGGGCAATGCGACATGGCTCGAAGATCCTTTGAAGAAGCGATGAGCAGCTTTGCCCAGCTCAAGCGATTGCAGGAGCAGGAACGTACGCGCCTCGATCTGGCGGCGCTGCTCGGTCAAGCCGGCGACCGGGCGGGTGCCCGCGCGCAGGCGGAGGAGGCGCTGGCGGCGCTGCGGGCGATGGACGCAAGTCATGATGCGGCACGTGCCGAGGCGTTGCTGCGAAGTCTCCAGAACTGATTCACCGGGCCGGCGCAGATCAGAAGCTGATGCCGATTCCGGCGTACAGCGCGGGGTCTTCACTTCCACCCGATTGCGCTGCGGCAAGACTGATCCCGATGGACTGCTCAGGTCGCCATTGGATTCCGATCGAGTAGGGCGTCTTGTCCACGAGATTGCTTCGAGTGGAGACTTCGCCGACGACGAAGAGGTCGTGGGGTAACTCCAATTCGCCGCCGATGTAGCCAATCGTGCCTCTCGGGTTGTTGAAATCCGCGTCCTGCCAGATCTGGCGCACGCCCGCATGGACGCGAACGGATCGCAGGAAGCCTTCCTCATCGACGACGAAGCGCTTGCTCGCCGCCAGGTACAGCGTGCGCTTGGTCAGACGGGAATTGCCCTCGCGCAGCATGGCTCCGATGCTCAACTCGGGGAGCCAGTCTTCGTCCTTGAGAAGCCGCATGCGCACGAGCGGGCCGCCGGCACCGAGATTGGTGTTGGAGTTGGCGAGATCGGTAACGCGCCCGAAGACACCCAGTTCGAGCCAGTCGGTGACGCCGTAGGAGGCCATGGCGGTGTGCTGCACTTCGTTGCCGCCGTTCTTGTATGTCAGCACCGCGCAGTACTGGACTGTGAACTGCCCTTCATTCAGTGTGCCGGAGGTGGGATTGAGAAACATCCCAGTCATGCCCTCGAGGGTGATGAGCCCGCGGCCGCCGACGTAGTCTTCGCCGGAAGGCGCGAACATGGTCCAGTCGGATGTGCTCTGGTCCTGGCCGAGCGCGGTCTGCGTCCATCCACCCAGCAGGACTACCGGGGCGAGGAGGCCCGTAGCCATCAAATTGGTGCGCCTATTCATATTGTCTCTCCGATCGGGATTGTCGGACTGGATGGCCTTCGTGTTGGCGGCCACCCGCGGGACCGGGGTCGCCACGAACCCGGTTCGAGCCAGTCTATCGGTGACGGGCTCCCATTCCACACAATCCGGGGGTGTTCTGGGTCGGAGCCCGCACGGAAGGCGATCCGAGTGGGAGTGGGTACTGGCGACGCGAGCGGGGAAACTGCGGGGTCCGCAGCCGATGGGCCAGCGGGATGGACGCGCGGGTGTCTTTTTCGAATGAGTTTGCTTCCCTGGCCGTGTCTGTGATCGGGCGTTTGGAGCGATTGACGGTTTGCCCGGATCCCAATAGGATCGGGGACCGGTTTGTCGCTCCGGCAACCGGTCTTTTCATTTGTGGTGGAGTTTCCCTTGCGCCTTGCGGTCATTTCAGACATCCACGGAAACGCCGAGGCGTTGCGGGCCGTCCTTTCCGACATCGAGGCCCGCCGGGTCGATGGGATCGTCTGCCTTGGTGACATCGTGGGCTATGGCCCTGATCCGCTCGCGTGCGTCGATCTCGTTGCGGAGAAGTGTCAGTGGTCGCTTCTTGGCAATCACGATTTCGGGGTGCTGTACGAGCCGACCAATTTCAATCCAGGCGCGGAGCAAGCCGCCTACTGGACCAGAGCCCAGTTTGAGGCCGAGACCGATGAAGCGGCAAGGGCGCGTCGGTGGGGGTTCCTCAGTCAACTGCGGGTGCGGGTGAAGTTCGGCAGCGACCAGCAGATCATTGCGGTGCACGGCTCGCCGCGCCGACCGATCAACGAGTATGTCTTTCCCGACGACGCCATCAACGGCACGTTGAAGATCCAGCAGATTTTTGAGCGGATTGACAAATGTGCCGTGGTCGGTCACACCCATGTTCCGGGTGTATTCACCGATGAGCCGGATTTTTACGGTCCGGCGGAATTGAAGAACAAGTTTACGTTTCAGGTCGGCGAGAAGTGCATGATCAACGTGGGATCCGTCGGGCAGCCGCGCGACAACGATCCCCGTGCGAGTTACGTGGTCATCGAAGACGGCTCGGTGGAGTTCCAGCGGGTCGGCTATGACATAGATACCGTGGCGCGGAAGATCAAGGCCATTCCGCAATTGAACGACTGGTTGGCGGACCGGCTCTACGAGGGCCGGTGAAGAGGGTTGCGACCGCCTGACGCATCGATGCATCGGCGGGGCGGCGGATCGTCTATCGTCTCAGTCCTGCTCTTGACAAACGACCTTCTCTGACGAGTGCCCCTTTCATATGTCACCGAGACTCAAGCGATTTCTGATTACGGCGCTCGTCGTCTTCTTCGGGCTGACCATTGTGCTGGTCCTGGTCAAGGGTGCGGGTCGCTCTGCGAGCACGACCCACGTGGGCCCGCAAGAGACTCAGCAGCCAACCGACGAGCAGCAAGCCGCCAAGACGCCCGCTGACGACACTGCACCAGAGGGTCCCGGCGCGAGCCAGGAGCCCAAGGTCGGCGAGCCCGGCACTGGCGAAGATGAGCCAGTCGCGGCGCCCGCGGAGGCCGTGGTGGCGCCGCCATCGACCGGTCTGCATTTCAAGGCCCAGGACGCCGAGGCGCTGCTGCCGCTGGGTGATCTCGATGCGACCGATAATGCCGCTCGACTGCGGCTCGATTTCAGTCCTTTTGGTGCGGGGTTGGCACAGGTCACGCTGGCGGACTACTACCACAACCGCTCGCACGACCCGGAAGATCGTTACACGTTGATGGACGGCCAGTGGGACCGGCGGCCGGCCATGGGCATCCGGCGGGTGTACATCAACGGCGAGCGGGTCGAGGCGTACGACGAGGCCGCATCGACGCAACCTCGATGGTTTCGCCAGGTGGGGGCCGGCAGTTTCGAGGCGGTGATCGTCGATGTCGACGAAAAGCCGGTGCTGACGATCAGTCGTCGTTTTGAGCTTGGCCAGGTTGAGGGCGAGGTCACGATCCGCCAGGAAGTGCGCAACGAAACCGGCGAGAAACTGCGCGTCCAGATCGAGCAGTGGGGTCCGGGCGATCTGCCCTATTCGCAGGATGGCTATGGCGACTTCCGCCGCGTGCGATTCGGCTATCTCGATCCGCGCAGCGCGGAAGCGGTGCTGGCATCCGACAGCGCCTTCTTGCAGCGTCGTCACACGGTGATCAAGGACGCGATCAGCAAGGCCAAGGAAACCGGCGACGCCCCGGACAGCAATGTCCTCTGGCCCAACAAGACCAGCCTTCAGAGCAACTACACGCTCGCATGGGTGGCCACGACGAATCGCTACTTCGGGTTTGCGGTTCATCGTGCTGTTGATGATCCGGATTCGAACAAGGCGCGCTCGCTTGACCAGGTTGATCGCGTCGAGATGTGGTTGAATTCGCCCGTACCGAAACTCAGCAAGATCGACGAGAAGGTCGCCGACACGCTGTACATGAACCTGAAACTGGTCGGCAACGAAATGACGATTGCCACCGGTCAGACCCGCCGAATCGACTTTGGCGTTTACGCCGGTCCGCTGCGCACTTCGCTGCTCGCCACCCAACAGCCGTATCGCGCTTTCAGCCTGCAGGATCTGATTGTCTATCAGCTGAGCTGTGCGTGGTGCACGTTCCAGTGGCTGACGCACTTTCTACTCTGGTTCCTGCGGCTGATCGAGGGCGATGTGATTCACCTCGGCAGCCTGGGCATCGGCGTGCACGACTGGGCCGTGGCGATCATCATCCTCGTCTTCTTCGTGCGTCTGCTGCTGCACCCGCTGACCAAGAAGGGGCAAGTGTCGATGCAGCGCATGAGCCGCGGCATGGCCAAGCTCCAGCCCGAGATCAAGAAGCTGCAGGAGAAGTACAAGGACAACCCGAAGAAGCTCCAGCAGGAGCAGATGGCGCTCTATCGCGAGCACAACATTAACCCGGCGGGTTGCCTGGGCACGCTTCCGATGTTCCTGCAGTCGCCGATCTGGATCGCGCTGTATGCGATGTTGTATTTTGCCATCGAGTTGCGCCAGCAGCCTGCGTTTTACGGTGTGTTCCAACTCTTCGGCAACTGGTCCTTTCTGGCGGATCTCTCCCAGCCGGATCATTTCATCTCGATCGGGCACTCGATCCTGGGGAGCATTCCGTGGGCGGGACCATTCCTTGAGAAGATCCCGCTTGTCGGTGGTGTGTCGAGCATAAACCTGCTGCCGATCCTGATGGGTGTGATTTTCTTCCTGCAACAGAAGTATCTCACGCCGCCCAATCCGACGGCGACGCCCGAGCAGGAGCAGCAACAGAAGATCATGAAGATCGTCTTCCCGCTGATCTTCCCGCTCATGCTTTATTCAGCGCCGAGTGGATTGACGCTCTACATCATGACTTCGAGCACGTTGGGCATCCTCGAAAGCCGTTACATCCGCGCTCATATCGATTCGCTCGATCTGGACAAGGACGCCAAGCCGCCAGCGGCCCGGCCGACGAAGAAGGTCTCGAACCGCGCGAACAAGTTCCGCAAGGAGCGGTGATCGTCGCGAGGGTGATGAGGCGTCGCGGCCATAGACTCCTGCGCTGATGAACCTGAATGACACCATTGTGGCGTGCGCTTCGCCTCCGGGGAGTTCCCTGCGCGGCGTGGTCCGCGTGTCCGGGCCCGATGCGTGGCCGATTGTCGAGTCGATCAGCGCCGATGAGTGTGGTGCAGTTGGTCGGGAACGCGGCCTGGTGACACATCGACTCGCGCCGGGCTGGCCGTGCCTGCTGTTACGCTTTCCAGGGCCGAGCAGTTACACGGGGCAGGACACGATTGAAATCGCGCTGCCAGGCAACCCGACCTTGCTCGCGCGCGTGGCGAGCATGGCGATCGACGCGGGTGCGCGACATGCCGAGCCCGGCGAGTTTACGGCGCGGGCATGGCTGAACGGGCGCCTGACGCTTACACAGGCGGAGGGCGTGGCGGCGTTGATCAGCGCGGCCTCCGACGCGCAACTCCGGGCCGCGAACGCCTTGAGTCACAATCGTCTTGGGCGCATTGCGTCAGATCTCTGCGAACGGCTCGCCGACGCGCTCGCCCTGGTTGAGGCGGGAATCGACTTCACCGATGAAGAGGACGTGGTCGCGATCTCACCCGAGGACCTCGCGGCACGGCTCGCGTCACTTGGGAAATCGATCGACGAGACGCTCAGTCGCGCCGTGGGAAGCGAGTCGCTCAGCGCGTTGCCTAGTGTGGTGCTCGTTGGACCGCCCAATGCCGGCAAATCCACGCTGTACAACGCGCTGCTGGGCCGCACGCGCGCCGTTGTCAGCGAGGTGCGCGGCACGACGCGCGATGTGCTTGTTGAACCGATGCACCTCGATCCGACTGATCCGCTGTCGCCCGAGGTGCTGCTGGTCGATGTGGCGGGGCTGGATGAGTCGCCCGAGGGCCTCAATCCGCAGATGCAGGCCGCCGCGCACCGCGCCATCCAGCAGGCCGACCTTCTCGTGCAGCTCGAGGCCGCCGTCAGGGATGCTTTTGGCGCAACGCCGCTTGCCGTGAGCAGTGTGCTGGGAGAGTCGCCGGCGGCTCGTATTCGTGTGCACTCGAAGGCGGATCTTCAACCTCGCGCGACAATCGGTGTTGGTGAATCCGCACCGACACTGCGCGTCAGCGCCGTGACTGGGGAGGGAATTGCAGAACTGCGTCGCCGGATCGCCGAATTGCTGACGGATCGTGTCGCGACATTCGGCGCCGAAACGATGGCTCTGCTCCCTCGGCATGAGCAGTGCCTGCGTGAAGCGAGCGGCCATCTCGGTGAAGCGGCATCGCTCCTGCGCGAGAAGTCCGGGCAGCGGCATTTGCTTCCAGACCCTGAACTGCTGGCAGCCTCGATGCGTTCGGCCCTTGACGCGCTGGGGCAACTTGCGGGTGAGGTGTCTCCTGACGATGTGCTCGGCCGAATCTTCGCCGGATTCTGCATCGGCAAGTAGCGCAACAAGAAGGGGGCGGGTCTTTCGACCCACCCCCAGGGGATGACAGCAACTGGAGAGGGTGGCCGGCGGGTTTCGCCGCTGCGTCTCTCGGTTCGAGCTAATCAGATTCCATCCTTGGCGAGGAGATCTTCGATGACCTTGACGATCTTCTCTTCGCCCTTGGGGTCGTAGCCGACGTTGACATAAGCGATCTTGCCGTCCTTGTCGACGAGGTAGAAGGTGGGGATGCCTCGCACCTTGTAGGCTTTGGCGACGTCGTCGCCTTCGACGAGCAGGCCGTAGGTGAACTCCTGATCCTTCATGTACTTGATGGGATCGTTGACCTTGTCGCCGTTCTCCCAGGTGCTGATTCCGAAGACCTTGACCTTCTGATCCTTGAAGTGTTCGTGAACCTTCTGAACGCCGGGCATCGCCATCTTGCACGGGCCGCACCACGTCGCCCAGAAGTCGATGAGTACTACGTTGCCACGCAGGTCCTTGAGGCGGACCGTCTTGCCTTCGCCGGACTGCAGCTCCCAATCGGGCGCATCACTGCCGACGGCCAGCAGTTCGGGGGCCGGCGGGGCCTTGGGCGCCTCGTATTCGGAGGTCTTGAAACCCTCGGGCGCCTTGAGCGCGAAGTCGGCGGCCTTGAGCTTGACCTTTGGATTGACGTTGCTCAGTTCGACGGCGTATCCGCCGCTGATGCGATCGACACGGTGGGGCAGGTGGTCTTTCTGGCCGAAGTACCAGCGAGCCTCGCCCTGCGATTCGGCGTACACGACGTGCACGACATCACATTCCACTTCGCCGATCTTCTTGGTGCCTTCGAGTTTGAGCGACTCGCCGTTGAGTTCATCGCTGAACGGGGTTGGATGGACGAACTCGATCATCATGTAGCGCTGCGCGACGCCGACCAGCGCGGCGGCGCCGGTGTCGGGCGAACCCCACTGCAGTTGCTTCTTGTTGTAATCAAGCTGGTAGAAATTCGTCCCGTCAAAGCTGACGGTCGTGATGGGGTTGGACCCGATGGGACCATCGGTGTTCGGATTATCGACTTCGACCCAGAAGGGGCTGTCTTCCATGGTGTCGGCCATGATCGCCTTGGCCTGACCCGACGCGGACTTGATCGTGGTCGAAGCGCTGTCAAGGGGCATGAAGCGCCAGTCGTAGGTGATCTGCTCGCACTTCTTGGTCGTCTCGTCGACGGCACGGACGATTTCCGTGACGTCCTTGCCTTTCTCGGGGGGACCGGCCAGCACGGATGACGCAACCAGCAATACGCTGGCGGTGGCAATGGCAGTTCTCATCTGATTCTCCTTTGAAAGTCTCGGTATGAAGGATCGCCGGTATCGGATTCTGCCTGCCGCATCATGGCGGGGTGGAGTAGCGGCAGCGCGTCGGACAGGGTCATTGGCACTATCCGTAAGGTGATTCTACCACAATGTGTCGTTCCGGAGGCGGACAACTGCTATTTTGCGAGGACGTCCGCCACAAGTGCAATGTTTTCAGTAGGTTCCCGCGAATCTCCGCCGTCGAATTCCAGCTCCCAGAATCCGACGTCGTGCCACTGATTGAATTTCCACCCGACGCGGAACATTGTGCCGATGTGTCGAAACCCGAAGTGCTCGTGCAGATTCACGCTTGGCGGATTGGGCAGCGTGATACCTCCGATCGCCTTGCGATACCCCTGTTTGCGACTGATGGAGAGCACGCGCTCATAAAGGTCACGGCCGAGCCCGCGGCCGTGCCACCCGGCGCGCAGGTACACAGTTGTCTCGATGGTCCAGTTGTAAGCACAGCGCGTGCGGAAGGGCGAGGCTTTGGCAAAGCCGACGATTGCCGTCTCGTCAGCGGCACCGTCATCTGCCGTTGCCTCCGCGACGATCCAGGCATATCGCTCGCGCTGCTCGCGCCATGCCTGCTCCCACATGGCGAGCGGCTCGGGCACGACAGCGAAGTTCGCCGGCGTGTTGGCCGCGTACCAGTTGGCAATGTCCATGATCGCAGGGATGTCCGCCACGGTTGCCAGGCGAAGTTGCACCATCTGGGCCTCCCATCGGGTCAAAGGCGACAGATCGTAGCCTCTATTGGGACGCGCCTGCCGGGAGAATTGCCCCCGGCGACGGCAGCCGTAACGCAGTTACAACCCGAGGCGAGGCGCCTCGGCGGCGATGGCGTCAATGCAGCGCTGAATGTGCGCGTCGCGGTCGAGCCCCATTTCGGCAATGCCCTGCTCGATGTCATGTCGGCTGACGGCGGCGGCGAAGGCCTTGTCTTTGAGTTTCTTCTTCACGCTCTTCGCCTGGAGGTCATCGAAACCATTGGGGCGGACTTTGGCGCAGGCGACGATGAAGCCGGCCAGTTCGTCGACAGCGAAAAGTGCTTTTGACATCGACGATTCGCGCGGCACGCCGCTGTATTCGGCGTGGCCGAGAATCGCGGTGCGCGTTTCCTCATCGACGCCCATTGATTCGAGATGCTTGACGCCGACGAACGGATGCTCTTCGCGCGATGGGTGCTTTTCGTAATCAAAATCGTGCAGGAGGCCGGTGACGATCCAACGATCGACACGATCCGGATCGAGTTCTCGGGCATAGGCCGCCATGCAGGCGGCGACACATTCCATGTGGATGCGAAGGGCCGGGCTGGCCACCCATTCGTTCATCAGTGTTCGAGCCTGGTCGATGGTGAGCGTCATGCCGCCGGCGTCCTTGTTATCGGGGTTCAAACGATCCATTCTATTCGGTCTCATTCAACCTGCATCAGGCGTTTCCAAGGAGATTGATTGGGAGTTCTTGCCGATGATGGACGATGCAGGCGTGATCTGACATGTCTTCCGACGAGGCAGGACGCAGACAGATGAGTCTCGAGAGTGATTCCAGTGCCGAAGGCAAAAGGCCGCTGGCGGACGGTGCGAGCAAACGCCGCTACGACCGATTCGACTGGAAAACGCGCGTCCAGGTGCTCTGGCTCGATGAGCATGGTCGCGGCACATCGGTGATCATGCGCACGCAGGATCTCAGCGCCGGTGGAATTGCCTTGCTCTCTTCGTCATGGGTTCACATCAAGCGATGTGGTGCCGTCCTGCTGCTGGATGGTCCGAATCATCGCTCGGTGCGCTGGATCGAAGTTCTTCATGGGCGCTACGTCCCGGATCGAAAAGCCCACGTGATTGGGTGTCGATGGATCGCAACGCCCGAGAACGCGCCACCCATCAGCATCATTGAAACGGCCTCGGGTCCGCGGATCGAATTCGATACGGACCTTGTTCCGAAGATGATCTGAGGGAAATGGGGGCGACTCTATCGGCTATTGCGGTTTTCCCTCGGGCAGGTGGGTGATCTTTCGTGCCTTGCATCAAGACCGAAGACGCGTGGTGCGACAATAACGATGCTCGCGATCCGCTGAGCCGGGGTGGCCGTCACGGAGGTAGAGGCCGTGGGAAACATGTGGTCCGAAAAAACATTTGAGCACTCGGCCCCTCTCGGGTGCGATCGGGCCCACGAGCGCTACGAGTGGAAGCACTGGGTGCACGTTTCCTGGGTTCAGAATTCCATGATTGGCGATCCCGTGGTGGTCGGGACGGCTGATCTGAGCGCTGGCGGGATCGGCATGATCTGTCCGAACATGATTCACCCCGGCTCAATCGGGCTGGTGATGTTCCTCGGCGCGGATCGGCAACTGAAGCTGCATTACATTCAGGTGATCCACTGCCGTTACCTGGTCGGGTCGATGGCGCATCTCGTGGGAGCGCGCTGGATCGGGGAGCCGGCGGGGATGCCCGATGTGAAGGCCGAGATGACGCCGGATGGACCGAAACTTGCCGTCGGTCTGCTTCGCAGCCGACGGGATGTCTGCCGATTGCGTCGACCGCCAGTCTTCGCCGCCCAGGCGGGCTTTGCTCGTCCCGAGGAGCGAACATGACGGCACGTGAACCGTCACCTGGGAATGATCCAGCCACCGGACCCAGCGGATCGGGACGCAGTCTGCGCGCGCACGAACGGTTCGAATGGAACGAAGGGTGCGAAGCCTGCTGGTTTGTCAATGGACAGCCGACTGAGCCGCAATCGCTCAAATGCGTCGATCTTGGACTTGGCGGGATCGGGCTGATCTCCGCATCGCCGCTGCCTGTCGGAACCCGGGGAGCCGTACTGCTGCTTTGCGACGGACAAAGCGGGCGCGTCCGCGACATCGAAGTCGTTCACTGCCGATTCGATGCATCACTGCAGGCGCATGTGATCGGCGGGAAGTGGCTTGCGGGCACGGCGTGCGCCGATCGCCTCATTGTCACCCGCGCAAGCCGGGGCCCTCAGCTGGCAATCCGTCCGGCGGGGCCGGGCGATTCGCGCAAACTCGGCGCCGCGTAATGGAATGCACTGCGTATCGAGCGACTCAGGAGTGGTTCGAGCCGAGCCCGAGGCGCTTTTCGATCACCAGTCTTAGCGCACGCCCAATGCGATGCACCAGTGAAAGTGTCTGAAAGCGAACGGCGAGGCGGCGGATCGTCGGGTCGTGCGGAGCGGCTTTCTGCGCGCGTCGAAGCATGACGCGGGCCCGGCGGTAGCGGCCGGACCGGATGTACGCCAGCAGGAGGTTGTGATTGGCCCGTTCGTGCTTCGGCTCGAGGCGCAGCGCCTGGCGGGTGCATTCGATGCCGCTGGCGAAATCACCCTTCCTGAGGTGAATCACGCCCAGGCGGTGCCAGGCTTCGGCGAGCTTCGGATCGCGCTCAAGGAGCAGGCGAAGGGCGCGCAGGGCTTCCTGGCGCATGCCAACCTGGTGCAGGAGATCGACGAGCCCCAGAAGATCAGGCTCTTGGGCGGTAAGCGTCTCCATGACAGAAGCAAGATGACGTCGGGCCAGATCGTGGCGACCGGTGTGGTAGGCGACGATGGCCGTGCTCAGCGCAATGCCGGGGTACTCGGAATTGAGTTTGGAGACGAGTTCGAACTCGAGGGCGGCGGCCTGATAGTGCCGCGCCTTGACGGCGATCTGACCCAATTGATAGTGGGCATCCGTATTGGCGGGTTCGAGTTCGAGGATCCGCCGGAACTTCTCAGCGGCTTCTGCGAGGCGGTCCATCGTGACGAGATGCTGTCCCAGGTCGAGCAACGTTCCGATATTGCCCGGATCTTCGCGCAGGTCGCGCAGATACAGCCGCAGGGCTTGCTCGGGTTGCCCCAGCGCGGCGTAGGCGGCGGCGAGTCGGGCATGGACGCGCGGCATCCGCGGGTCGAGCCGGGCGGCCTCCTTGAAGCACCAGATGGCCTTCTCGAACGACTGCCGTTGAAGCAGGCTCTCGCCGAGATTGGCGCAACACACCGGGCACTCATCGCGAATCTGTCGCGCGAGGTAGTAGACCTGCTCGGCTTCATCGTGACGCCCGAGCATGGTGAGGGCAGCCACCTGCGGGCAGTAGGCTGATTCGTTCGCGGGATCGAGGGCGACGGCTTTGGCGAGCGCTTCGAGCGACTCGGCGGGGCGGTTTACGCGACCCAGGTTTACGCCGAGGCTGACAAGGGCTTGATGGTTTTCGGGATCAAGCTTGTGGGCGCCTCTGAAGGCCTCAATAGCCTCGTCGAGCCGCCCGGCCGCCTCGAGCGTCAGGCCTAGGTTGTACGTCCAGTCCGGCTGATCGGGATTGATCGACAGGGCCTTGCGCAGCTCGGCTTCAGCTTCTTCCCAGCGCCCCAGCTCAAAGAGCTCGTGCGCCCGCTCGACATGTTCTTCGCCGTTTTGCCAGTCGCTCATCGGTCGAAACCCCGCGTGGTCGATTCGCCGTATGGAATCGTGGCAAATCGAGGCACGGAACGCAATCGGGAGAGATTCGAGATATTTCGCCGGATTATACTCCGTATGACACTCGTCAGTTAAATCGACACGCAGGGTCTGCTTCGTCGATCTTTGTTGGACAAGAGCATCTCATGACCCGTCAAACGCTCCATCTTCTGCTTCCAGCACTGTTTGCAACCCTCTTTTTGCTCGGATGGGCTCGCCCGACCGCCGCTCAGCTCACCGAAGCTCAGCAGGCTGATCTCGAAGTGTGGCGGACGGTTCTGGGGACCACGCCAGGTGACCTCGGCGTCCAGCGGACGGCGGCCCGTCGGTTGCTGGACAGCGGTTGGGACGAGTCGATGACGGTGCTGGGCGATTTGCTGGCCGATTTCAAGAGGCCGGAATTGGTCAGTCTGATCTGCTCCGCCATTCGCGACATGGATGCGCCGCCGGACCTGCTGTTTGATCCGCTGCTGGATCGGCTTGTTGTGGCTCCGCCGGAACTACTCGGCGACCTGGCCGACGCGATCGGTTCCTACCCGCCCAGTGTTCTGCCGCGCCTGATCGAGCGTCTCAACCACAAGCAAGGCGCCGCGACTGAAAAGATCGCGTTGATTGCAGCGTTGAGTCGGTTTACGGAAGTCGAGGTTGTGGATCAACTGATCAACTGCCTCGAGCCTGATGTGGATGCGAGTGTTCGCGCCGCTGCGTTGCAGGCACTGGTGTCAGTTACGGGCGCTGACCATGGCGACTCGATGACGCGCTGGCAGTCCTGGTGGCGCAACAATCGGATCCAGGGGCGCGATGGGTTGATCCGCCGCAAGTTGCGACGTCTCGATCGCGAACGGAACGAAGCGATGCTGCGCCTTCAGACGTTGCAACGTGACGTCGCGTCGCTGACGAGCGACCTGCTGGCTGCGGTGACTCGCAATTACACACTGACCGATCCGGAGCAACGCAACGCACTGCTGCTCAACCTGCTGGGGAACCCTCGGATTGCGGTGCGGCGGCTCGGCCTCGATCTTGTCGAGCAGCGGGTGCTCAACGCAGAGGCATTGACGCCGGAAGTCGTCAACGCGCTGGAGAAGCTGGTCGCGGACCCCGCGCCTTCCCTGCGACCGATGGCCATCAAGAGACTGGCACTTGTTGATGCGCCGCGTGCGGCAAAACTGGTCGGCCCCCTGCTGGCTGAGACGCAGGATCCGGAGATGGAGGCGGCGATGCTCACCGTGCTCGGGCAGACGGCATCACCCCAGGCGGTGCCGGCGGTCATCGAGCGATTCCTGCAACCTGAGCGGCCGAAGGGAAGTGCGGCGGCGCTCTTGACCGCCACGCTGGCCGGGCTCGTCTCACCAACCGATCTTGATGCGGTCGCGAGTCGACTCAATGAGCAGGGTGCGGTGAACATCAGCGCCGTCGAGGCCGAACTGCTGGCCTGGTGTCCGAGTCCTGCCGCAGCGGAGACGTTGACAAAGTTGTTCCAGGCGGGCGAAGTGGCTGCGGATCGAAAGACCGCCGCGGCGCGCGGGCTGGTGTCTTCCGGCCTGCATCAGGAAGTGCTGCTGGCCAATGCAGCTGACCCGATCGTCTACCCCCAGGCGCTCCGGGCAGCGGGCAAGCGCGGCGGCCTCGAGGGTCTGCGGCTCATGCTCAGTTGGCAGATTCTTGATGCGGCAAAGTTTGGCGAGGAGGTTTCGCAGGTGCTTCTGGCGCTTCCGCCCACCGACTGGCTGGAAGCGGACAACCTGCTTGCCAGCCATGAAGAGGTCGATCTTCAGCGGCGCATCAACTCCCTGATGCGCATCCTCACGCTGCCGCAGCAGACCAACAGCACAGGCAACGGCGATGTTTCGCTTGCACCATCTCTGCGGCGGCAGGCGTGCCTGCGCCTGGCGGAATTGCAGTGGCGGCGCGCCGATCCCGAGGCGATGTTGACCGCTGTACAGGCCGCGCCACCTGGTGAAACTGAAGCCGACCGTGAAGTGCGATGGCGCAACATCGCTCTGGTCGCACTTGAACGATTCGACACCGCCAACGCCGAGCGCGGGGCCGACTGGGTCGATGCGCTGGACCTGGTGCTGCGGCAGAAGACGACCGATGTCGAGCGAGCGACTCACATCGCCGAGGCCATCCAAAGCGGGCGCGCCACCGGGCTGAGCGATGCAGATCGAACGCGATTCGATGCGTTGGTGTCCAAACTTGCGCTTCTCACGCCGGATTCCGGTTCTGGCGGGTAAGGCGTGTCGTACGACGGCTGGTCCGGCCGAAGAAGTCGGAATCCTGTCGGGCCAACTCCCAAGGAGGGAGCAGGGGCATTTGATCCATCTTGCCGCTGCCGCAATTATCCAAGGTGACCGAGCCTGACATGAATACCACCGCCGCTTCGGAGTCGAGCAAAGGCTGGTGCATCGATCTGCACGACGTTTCGAAAACGTACCGCGGCAAGATCCGCGCGCTGCAGGGTATCACCATGCAGGTCGCGCCCGGCGAAGTGTTCGGCTTGCTTGGCCCCAACGGGGCGGGCAAGAGCACGCTGGTCAAGATCATGATGACGGTTATTCGCCCAACAAAGGCGGAAGGGCGCATCCTCGGCCAGCCCGTCGGATCGAAAGACGCACTGCGGCGCGTGGGCTACCTGCCCGAGCATCATCGCTTTCCGTCGTATCTCACCGGCGAGCAGGCGCTGCATTTCTACGGCGCGCTGTCGGGCGTTGGGCGGCGCGATCGCAAGCGACGCGCGGGCGCATTGCTCGAACGCGTCGGAATGAACGACTGGCGCAAGACGAAGATCGCCAGTTATTCCAAGGGCATGATGCAGCGCGTTGGCCTGGCCCAGGCGCTGATGAACGATCCGGCGCTGGTCGTGCTCGACGAGCCGACCGACGGTGTCGACCCTGTCGGTCGCAAGGAGATTCGCGACCTGCTGGCGCAACTTCGGGCCGAGGGTCGCACCGTGTTTCTCAATTCGCACCTGCTGAGCGAAGTGGAGATGGTGTGCAATCGCGTGGCGATTCTGCTGCAGGGCCGGGTGGTCATGCAGGGCACGATCGAAGAACTGACGCGCGATTCGCGACGATTCGAGATCGAGTATGCCGGGCCGGAGATCGACTGGCTGGCGGAGTGCGAGGGCGCGAAGAGCCGCGCGACCGCGGATGGCGCCCGGCACGTCATCTCGCTCCCGGGCAAAGACGCGCAGGCGGCACAGCCGATCATCGATCGACTGCGCGCCAATCAAGCGGTCATTCACCGCTGCCAGATGTGCGTCGAATCGCTCGAGGATCTGTTTATCCGTTCGGTGCGCGATCCGGCCACGGGGCGTTCGTATCTTCCCGGTGCGGCTCGGAATGGAGGTCGATCATGACGGCCGTGATCGCCATCCTTGTCGATTCCTATCGGGAACTGATCGCCAAGAAGCTCTTCTGGTTTGTGTTGGCGATTTCACTGCTCATCGTCGTGTCGTTCGGCTCGATCGGGTTCAACGACAAGGGCGTGAGCGTCGGCTACGGAATCTACACGATCGAAAACGAAGTGCTCAAGGAGGGCAGCCCGCTCATCAAGCCGTTCATGGATTTCGCGTTCGCCAGCGTCATCGTGACCATGTGGCTCGCGTGGGGAGCCATCATCCTGGCGCTGATCTCGACGGCGGAGGTCTTTCCAAACTTTCTCGCGGGCGGGGCGATCGATCTCGTGTTGTCCAAACCGGTGCGGCGAACGACGGTGTTCTTCTCCAAGTACCTCGGCAGTCTGCTGTTCGTGCTCATGCAGGTGGGGATCTTCTGCGTCGGGGTGCTGCTGGTGATGCGCTGGCGCGTCGGCGAGTGGCGCTGGGCCATCCTGCTGGCGATTCCCGTGCTGGTACTCGTGTTCAGCTACCTCTATTCGATCATGGTGCTCTTCAACATCCTGACGCGATCGACGCTGCCTTCGCTCGTGCTCACGCTGTTTGCGTGGCTTTCGCTCTTTACGCTGCACACAACCGACGGCATTTTGCTCACGCAGTTTCGCATCCGGGCCGAGGTGGATCGCGATGCCTATGCCAAACGCATCGACTGGTACGAGCAGCGCATCGAGCAGGCGGCACAAGAAGGCGACAATGACGCGGTGAATCGCTATCGCATTCGACTGGACAGCGATGAGGCGAGCCTGGCCGAGGCGCAGCGGCGAGTGGACAAGTGGACGCCGATCTCACAGGCCGCGAACCTCGCGACGCTGCTGCTGCCCAAGACCTCTTCGACGACCAACATCGTGCAGCGGCAGTTGCAGTCAAGCGGCGGGATGAACGCCAGTTCGCTGATGGATGCGCTGCGCGGGGACAAACCTGAGCCACCCCCGCCTGCTGAAATCTATGAGAATGATTCGAAGATGGAAATGTACCAGCGGCGCGATCGGGAGATCATGCGCCGAGCCGAAGAATACGAGAACAGCCGCCCCGCGTGGATGATCATCGGCACATCGCTGCTCTTCGAAGGCGCGGTGCTGGCGGTGGCGTGCTTTATCTTTGTGCGGCGGGATAACTAAGCGGGCATCGAGCAGGAGGCTGGATCCCGAGTCCATCAGACCCAGTTCCAGTTGAGCACTTCCCCGCCGATGAACGTGATGAGGTATGAAGCGATCAGCACGATCGTCATCAGCAGTGTGGCGGTGAGTCCGGCGTCGGGCAATCGCAAGTAGTTTCGGCAGGCAAACCACCACCAGCCGAACGCCCACACCATGACGACAAACCAGAGCGGTTTCACTGTCATGAAGATCACCGTGGACATTCCACCGTCTGTGAACGAGAGGAACTCCCACTGACTGGGCATGAGCGCGTAGGGCAGGTCATCCGACGTGATCCACACGTAGCCGAATTGAACAAAGGCAAGCAGCAGGGCGATGCTCGCGGCGGCGATGAGCCAATACAGCCATACGCGAACCAGATGCGCCCGCCTGACTTTGATGCGCCGAAGCGAAGTCGGTATAGCGCGGAAGGCGAGCAGCGGCAGCACAAACGCCGGCGCGAGGCAGAGCACGAAGAACTGGAATTCAAAGCGCAGCCATGAAAGCACATCCTGGCTGATGTTGGTCGCAGGGGTCCACCAGGCGCCCCAGCGGGTGCGAATCAAACCCTCGGCGTACCAGATGCGACCGGTGCGCAGGGCGAGTGTGGCGAGCAGCAGCCCGGCGAGCAGCCAGATGAGCGGCGCCAGGCGGATCGGCTGCATGAGGGTGAGTTCGCGGCTGATGCGCCGGCCGCCCAGCGGCATGATCATGGTGAACAGCGCGCTGCGAACGGGTCGGCGGCGCCACTGGTGCTCGAAGAGCCAGCGGTGCAGCGGCCGGGTATAGAGGTCGGCCCACTCGAATCCGAGCCCGCACTCGGTGCACCGGCCGTCGAGCGGGCACGCATCGCGCCACGACTGCACCGCGCCGCGCAGGTCGTAGCCGCAGCGCGGGCACTGCACTTCGTCGCTCGTTCGCGACGTCGTCCGGTCTGCGGCGCTGGCGGCGATCGGATTCACAGCTTGTCGACCCACCATCGGTGCGCGCCGAGCGACTCGGCAATCAAGACGAATCCGCCGAGTGCAATCAGACCGCTGAGCAGCGTCAAAAGCGCCGCCACCAGGCGGCTATCGGGGAGCTTGAGATAGCAGTGACAAGCGGCGGCCCACCACCAGTACGCAAAGGGCGCAAAGAAGAACGGCAGCGTGGGAAGCATGCCCGCCGTCAGTGGCACAAGCCAGACGTTCCACCAGCCGTACGCCTCACGGCCTGTCGCCCAGATCGAAGCCGCATTGATGATGAGCGCTGCCATCTCGACCCCGGCGAGCGCCACGAGCGGCAGCATCATCCACACAATTCCGTATGCTCCGATGCGGCGGATGTGCTCGGGACGCACCCGGATGCGCCGGAGAGAGATGGGGATCAGCACGAAGCACAGCGCCGTCAGTAATGGCCAGGCCAGTCCGAACCACCACAACACAACCTGCGGCACGACGACGAGCCACGGAACATCCGATGAGTAATAGGTAGCGGTGTCATCAGGGCTCAGCACCCAGAATGAACAGTCCAGCGCAGCCGCCATGATGTCTGTTGCGGTTGCGGGGCTGGATGCCCACCACGGACGCCACGAGCCCGTCAAGCGCGTCTGCGCCAGCAGGAAAGTGGTGGCGCCGATCCACCGGAGAATCAGCGGCAGCGCCAGCATGAGGAGCGCAACATACACGGTCGGCCCAAAATGCACAGGGTCTGCGAGATCGACGGCAGACCAGAATCGCTTTGGCCGGCAGATGGCTGTCAAGGTGCGCAGCAGGCTGCGCACCGGCCGACGGCGCCAGTGATACTCAACCAGCCATGGATGGGTCGCGTTCGAGTGCACCCGGGACCACTCAAACTCCAGCCCGCACTCGGTGCACACGCCCTGCAGCGGGCACGCATTGCGCCACGACTGCACCGCGCCGCGCAGGTCGTAGCCGCAACGGGGGCATTCGATGGGGCGATTGAGATGAGTGGGGGCAGCGGCGGTAACGTCGCTGGGCGAAGATGAGGAAGCGATGCCGGACATGGCCCACCTTTCTCTCGATGCCATCCGTACGGCGGGCTCGAGAGGTTCGTGCATGATACCAGATTCCAGTCGGAGACGGGCGGATAAATCTGGCCAGCCGCAAGCGACTTGCCTTGCCGGCATAAACTCATCCATGACTTCATCTGCCAACCCCCGCCGGATCGCCATCCTCTCGACCGGCGGGACCATCGAAAAGACCTACAACGCCTCGGACGGCACGTTGGCGAACCAGCGCAGCGTCCTGGAGATCATGCTTGCGTCGCTCGATCTCTACGGCGTGGTCGTCGATCGATTCCCGGTCATGAACAAGGATTCGCTCGAGATGACCGATGCGGATCACGAGCGCATCGCCGAGGCCGCGGGCGAGTTGAGCGCGACGCACGCGGGGATCATCATAACGCATGGCACCGATCGTTTGCAGTTCACGGGCGAGCGGCTCGTGCAACGGCTTGGGAAGCGGCCGCACGTCCCGATCATCTTGACCGGCGCGATGCGGCCGTACGAACTGCGCAATACCGATGCAATGCAAAATCTCACCGAAGCGCTGCTCGCGATTCAGATTGTCGAGCCGGGCGTGTACGTGGTCATGCACAACCGCGTGCTGCAATTCCCGGGCGTGGTGAAGGATCCGCAGCGGCTGCAGTTCTGCCGCGCCGACGAATTGTGATCAGGCAGAGGATTGTTGCGGCACAACGGCTTCATCGGCGGTAAGGCGATCGACCGCCTCAACTGCGGCATCACTGAACGGCAACAGCACGAGATCGGCTCCGGCTTCCTTGAGTCGGTGGGCGTCGTCATGCGAATGCGCTGTCAGCGCGATGCGGCCGGTGTAGCCGTGTTCACGGAGTGCCTTGAGGATCGCCAGATTGGCGCTCATCAGCGGGAGGGCGGCGACGATCCATTCCACGTTCCCGCGCGGCAGCGCCAGCGGCATCTCCGGATCCTCGGCGTCGCCGTACTCCGCCCAGAACCCTTGCGCCTTCCAGGCGTGGATGATCTGCGGATCAAAATCGACGCCGAGGATGCGTTTGCCGCGCTCGCGCAGGTGGCGGGCGATGTTGCGGCCGAAGCGCCCGAGTCCGAAGAGGATGATATCGGGCCGCTGGAGGATGACGGAATCTTCGGCCTCCTCGCGCTTCGGCGTGTTGCGCTCGAACACTCCCAGGGTCGGCGCGATGAAGTCGTAGATGGGATGCGAGTAGAGAATGAAGTATGTGGACAATCCGATGGTCACAAGCCCGACGAGAGTAATGAGGCCCACGGCGGATTCGTCGAGGTGGCCGAGCGAAAGGCCCAGCGCGGCGAGGATGAGGGAAAACTCGCTGATCTGCGCGCCGGTCGTCGCCGTGAGCATCGCGGTGCGCTTGCGATACCCGGCAATGGCGATGATGACCATCAGGATAATGGGTTTGGCGGTCAGTACAAACGCCGCGAGTCCGAGTGCGAGCCAGATCTGCGACCCGACCAGCGCGAGGTCGAGGTGCGCTCCGAGGTTGATGAAGAAGAAGAGCAGGAGGAAGTCGCGCAGACTGACCAGTCGACCGGAGATCGCCTCGCGGTAGGGTGTGGAGGCGAGGGAGACGCCGGCCAGGAACGCGCCGATCTCGCGACTCATCCCAATTGATTCGCTCGCCGTCGCCAGCGCCAGCGCCCAGGCGACGGAGGAGAGAATCAACAGTTCGGGTGAATGTGCGAGATGGTGGGCGAAGCGGGGGATGATGAAGCGCGTCAGCGCTGCAATGGCCACCAGGAATGCGCCGCCTTTGACCAGCACCAGCAGACCTGCGACAAGAGGTGATTCGTGCTGGCCCGCAGCGGTGCTCGCGCCAAGCGCTGTCAGGCCGATCATGACCAGCACGACCACCAGATCCTGCACGATGAGAATTCCCACGGCGAGCTTGCCGTGCAGGGCGTCGATTTCGCGCTTGTCGCTGAGCAATTTCACGATGATGATCGTCGATGAAAACGTCAGCGCGACCGCCGTGTAGATCGCGGTCAACCGCTCCATGCCCAGCAGCAGACAGAGTGCGACGCCCGTCATCGAAGTGATGACGATCTGCGCCAGCCCCATGGACACGGCAACCGGGCCCATGCGGCGAATGACCTGCACATCGAGGCGCAGGCCGACGAGAAACAACAGGATGGCGATGCCCATCTTGGCGAGCAGATCGATTTCCTGCTCGGCGGTGACGATGTTGAGACTCGATGGTCCGACGAGTACGCCGACGGCGATGAACGAGACGATCAACGGTTGACGCAGCAGTCGACCCAGCGCACCCGCACCCGCGGCGATGAGCATGATGATCGCGAACTCGTTGAAGATGTTCTCAAACATGGGGCAGCGCTCGATCCGCCCGATGATAGTGAGAGCCATCCTACGACGCGCGCAGTAAGAAGCCCCCGTTCGGTGAACAGGGGCTTCGAAGGAGGGAGGAGGCTGCAACCGGACAAGGGCTTCCGGATCGGTCAATCTTCGATGACAAGATTGGCGCGAAGGGGGATGCCGTTGGCGAGGTTGAAGTAGTTGGGACTGGTGGCGATCATCGCGTCGTGCGCCTTGCGGAACTGCTCGGGCGTGCCGTTGCCCTTGACGCGGATCGTGTAGCGGATCTCGTCGTAGCCGGCGCGGACGTTGGTGTCGATGCCGAGGAAGCCGCGCAGGTCGAGCTGGCCTTCGGACTCGAAGCTGAGCGATTCGAGTTCGACGCCCTGCAACGAGCAGACGGCCACGAAGGTGTTGAGCATGCAGGCGTTCATGGCGCCGAGCAGGTATTCCTGCGGGTTGGCGTACTGGTCCTGGCCGCAAAGTTCGCGCGGCTCATCGATGCCGATGGTGAACGAGTGCTTGAGGTTCTGGCCGCCGAGTCCCCATCCGGTGACGCGAGTCTCGCTGTGCATGCCGTGCTTCCACTGGGTATTGACACGGAAGTCGGCCAGGCCGCGCTTGTAGTCCTGCTTGACTTCGCGAACGAGGTTCTTGACGCCGTCGGTGTCGATTCCGTTGATGAGTGCTGTCGTCGTTGTCATGATGCCGATCCTTTTCATTCCTGGGGTTGTTTGATTTGCCATTTGATTCATCGATCAACTGCACGTGCGCCAATGCGAGTGGGCAGCAACCGTGGCTGCGTTCGTCATTGATTGGCCAAATGTACGTTGCGATTGAGCGATGACAATGGACTGCGGGTCCAGCAAACGTGTACTGCCGGTCAAGATGAGGTTGACCGGCAGTCAAGTCGCGGTTGCGAGCGGCATAAACTCGTCAGAATCGACGATTGTGTGGCAACCTCAGGAGACACTCGTGGCGACGACAACCAAAGAAAAACTCGTGCAGACGGCACATGATCTCTTCTACACCGAGGGGTTTCACACTGTTGGTCTCGATCGCATCCTCGACACGGTCGGCGTCACCAAGACCACCTTCTACAACCATTTCTCCAGCAAAGACGATCTCATCATCGAGGCGCTCCGCTGGCATGATGAGTGGTGGCAGGGGACGTTTCGCAAGATGCTGCGGCGACTGGGCGGAGACACGCCGCGCGGGCAACTGCTGGCCGTGCCCGACGCCCTGGCGGAGCTGTTTGAGGGCGACTCGTACAACGGCTGCATGTTCGTCAACGTGGCGGTGCAGTTCCCGCTGGCGCACGACCCGGCGCACAAGCTGGCCGTTGAGCACAAGGACGCGATGGAAGACATCCTGCGCGAGATCGCCGGCTATGCGGGGGCGTCAGACCCTGCGGCACTGGCGGAAGAGATCGGATTGGTCATGGAAGGGGCGTATGTCACGCGCCAGGTGACGCGGCGCGATGCGACGGTTGAAGCCATGCGCCGCGTGGTGACGTTGATCGTGGAGAAGCACCTGGGGGCTTGATGTCCTGGTGTGTTTTGCTTATTGATCCCGCGAGGGTGGCCGCACCGGTACAGTTTCGTTCGAGTGAGGTTCGGCGAGCCGATAGAAAACACCCGGACCGCGGTTCGCAGTGGTCAACTCGGGGTGGTCCTGCCCCTTCTGGAGATCGCTCTGCGTGACCACCCAGCGTAGCAGCAGACCGGTTGCTTCTGCGGGCTGACCGCGCAAATCAGGATCGACCGAGGCGACATCGACCCCGATGATCGTCGGGATCTTTGTTTTGGTGACAATCCCGTGAAGGATGACAATCTCTCCGACGTGAGCGTCCAGTTGGCTTGCATCGGTCAATATGGGACAGGAACGACTGTGCGAGGCGCATGCGTTGAGCAGCGCGATGGCAACGATCGCGATCAATGTGAACGCTTCGCGATCACGGATCGGGCAGGAGAACACTCGATACCACATGGACCGCCTCCTCATAGCGAAGTGACGTCAATCGGGCTACCGAATGGTACGAGCCGAAGGGGCTACTTCTCATACTCATCAAGCCAATGCTCGGGGAGCAGTTGACTCAGTGATGCGGTGCGGTCGCCACGGAGGATGATCTGCGTGTCGGCGTTGGCGACGTCGACCTGGAGCATGAGTTCGCGGCAGCGACCGCACGGGGGCAGGACGCCGCGCTTGCCCACGGCAACGATGGCGGCGATGCGCGTCTCGTGGTGCTTGAGCATCTCGGCCACAGCTGCATGCTCGGCGCAGAAGCCGATGCCGCAGGCGAGGTCGATGCACACGCCGGTGTACACGTTGCCATCGGCGGTGCGCAATGCGGCTGCGACGGCTGCGGCGCTGAAGTCATCTTCAAGGCCAAACTTGCCCTGGAGCGAAGTGGCCGTGTCGATCAGCGCGCGATGATCAGGTGTGAGACTCATGAGGAGAGGTCTCCGATCAATCGTTATCGACCAGATTGGCGGTCGGATTCACTTCCCGATCGTCGGCGAGAAGTTGATCACACCTTGGCGATCATCTTGTAGCCCGTCATGGCGGCGAAGACGATGATGATGGCAATACCCAGCCGCAGGAAGGGGATGGGGATGAACAGGCATCCCAGGCAGACAAGAAAAGTCACGCATCCCCAGATGATGGCGGACATGTTGTCCGAGTCCGCGACCTTCGCCATGACGGCAACGAGGAGGAAGGCGAGGAGAATCTCGAGCATGGTTTGGTCTCCATGTTGAATGACCCGTCCGGGCCACGGCTCGCGGCGCTCCGGTGGCCCGCTCAGCCGCCGCCTCGCACCGACGGTATCACCAGCAGGACGATCTGCACGAGGCTCAGAACCGTCCCCCACGGCAGATACCACAGCCCTGCGGCAGCGCAGATGAGCATGCCCATCCACGCCCAGGAGTAACCCAGCGCGAAGCATGCGATCACGACGAGCCACGTGGCGCCGAGGATGAGATGGATCGCCTTCATCAACGTCGAGCGAGGTTCAATGCCTACGGCCGAGACGATCTTTGACCACGGGCCGAGCTGGCCCGCAAAGCGGCCGGAACTGGGCGTGACATAGTCGCCAACGATCAGCGCCCGACTGCCGTCAAACGCGAACCAGCCGCCTTCGAAGAGCGCCAGCGCGATGATGATCCAGCGGAGCCAGTGCATGAGTATCTCTCTTCTGCTCACATCTGCCACTGAGCCATTTGTCGCTTGATGCGCCGCTTCTGTGTCCAGCAGTTGCACAGCGAGAGCAGCGGGATCACCATCGCGCCATAGGCGAGCAGCCCCCACGTACAGTTGTACGAGTGCATTCGGCTGAGTGCCCGCCGCGCTTCATCGGGCGGAGCCCAGAACCGATGCTCGCGTTGCGTGACGAAGATAAGCAGTCCGCTGTAGGTGTGAAAGACGATCTCCACCAGCCCGGGTTGCGGGTGGGCGTACGCTTCGATGCCTTCAAAGAGCCGCTCGCTCGCCTGCTCGGCCCGGCGGCTGATCCCCCAGCCCAGCAGCGCGAACAAGAGTAATGCCGCGAAGATAAGAAGAACCGGTCCGAAGATCTGAATCAGGTCTGCCACTGCGAACCTCTTGATAACTCTGCGTGGTTCGGTTGAGGGCGAGTTGATGTCGTTCGCTATTGTATCACGACTCAATGGCAATACCCGATCGCAGCCCGGCAGGAGGCAGCCATGAAATATAACATTGAACGCAGCATTGCGATTCTCGAACGCACGCCGACGGTGCTTCGCGCGCTGCTCGGCGGCCTGCCCGATGCATGGACGGGGCAGACGTACGGCCCGCAGACGTGGACGGCGAAGCAGGTCGTAGGGCATTTCATCTGGGGCGAGCGAACGGATTGGATGCCGCGGGTCCGGCACATTCTCGAACACGGAGCCGAAGCGGCGTTCGAGCCGTTCGATCGGGAAGGTCATCGCGCGCTGTGCGAGGAATCGGCGCTTGGTGAGCTGTTGAGGATTTTCGCCGAGGAGCGCATGGCCAACCTCGTGGCGCTGCGTGCACTGCATCTGACGCCGGAGGACCTGGCCCGAGTCGGCTGCCATCCGGCGCTGGGCCCGGTGACGCTGTCGCAACTGCTTGCCACATGGACGGTGCACGACCTGCACCACATCGGCCACATCTGCAAAGCCATGGCGTGCCAGTACCGCGGCGAGGTGGGCCCGTGGGAGGCGTACCTGTCGATTCTCGCGCCGTCGCAGCCGCGGTAGTGTGACAGAAAACGGCCACCGGCCGGGAGCGGGCTCCCGGCCGGTGGGTTGGTCAGCGATAGTCAGTCGACCTTGATCGCTTAGTGGTCGCCATCGGTGGGGACATCAGCGATCTCGACGACGTTCTGTTCACCGTCGCCGGTCTTGACCGTTTCGCGCTTCGCCATGACAGGCGTCGTGGAAGGATCGGGGACCTGGAAGGTGGTCTGGAAGTTCATCGTGGACTTGCGGAGTTCCGCAAGGCGCTGATCCCAATTCCTCATCGCAGCCATCTGCAGTTCCTGCTGCTGGGCACGCAGGGCGGCGAGGCGCTGCTGCGACTCGGCGCGAGTGGCTTCCGCCTGAGCCAGGGTCTGCTCGAGGTTCTTCTGGCGGAAGGTTTCGGTGCGGTACAGGTCGGCGGCGTCCTTGACCCGCGCGGAATCAACCTGCACGAGGCGGGCGCCGAACTGGGCGCGAACGGCCTCTTCCTGCGCCAGGGCGGTCTTGCGATCCGCCTCGACATGCGCCATGACGATGTCGCGCTCGGCGCGGAGGTGAGCGTACTCAGCCTCGGTCAGGGCGTCGGACTGCTCGCTGTCCGCCTTGGCGGTCGCGACGAGACGCTCGACGTCGGCTTCGCCCTTCACGCGGTTGGCGTAGACGAGGTTGCGATTGCGATCGAGTTCCGCCTCGGCTAGCGACTGCTCGAGAGCGTTCTTGGCGCGAATGCGTGCGATCTCCACCTCCGCGCGCTTGCCAACGACGTCGGCCCGGACGAGCGCTTCGTCGTAGTTCGCCTGCGCGACGATCGTCTGCGACTCGATCGAGCGATCGAGCTTGGCGAGTTCGGCGGTGAGCGTGCGACCTGCGGCGTCGATCTGGGCGTCGAACTGCTGCGCGAGCGCCGTCTGGCTCTGGTTGACGCTGTCGGCCTCGGCCATGAGGCGGTTGAACTCGGCATTGCCGCGACGCTTCATCGCATCGAGCTGGGCCTGCAGTGCGGTCGCTTCAGTCTGACCATTGCGAGCGGTCATCTCAGACTCGGCCTTGTACTGGTTGCTCTGGGCGACGGCAACGTCGTACGTGGCCTTGGCCTGGGCGCGGAGGTCCGTCGCCTGG
Source organism: Phycisphaerales bacterium UBA5793 (assembly GCA_002418285.1). GTDB lineage: Bacteria > Planctomycetota > Phycisphaerae > Phycisphaerales > UBA5793 > UBA5793. The sequence continues at coordinate 82,215 of DIDT01000049.1, read as the reverse complement.
GCGATGGCTTCCTTGCGGAAAGCGCCGGCTTCGACGATCGAACGATCGTGATCGGTCTTGGCGAACGCGAGTTCCGCCGTGGCCGTCGCGGTCGACTCGGCGAGCTTGGCCTTGGCCTGCGACTCGAGAGCTGAGGCGATGGCGTTCTGCTCGGAAGCGATGGCGAGCTGCTGGCTCTTGGCCGCTTCGAGGTTGGTCTTGGTCTGGGCATACGACGCTTCGAGGGCCAGCGTGTGCGCATCAGCCGTGGCGCGGTCCTTCATCACTTCGGCGAGCGATGAACGGAACGCGGCGATGTACTCGGGCTCAACGCGCGGCGTGACCGGGGTTACATCCGGCGTTTCGGGAACCTTGTGCAGATCTTCGGACTGCGGCGGGGCGGCATCGGTCTTGCCGGGCACCTCAACGCTGCCTTGCTTCTGCTGAGCAGCGAGTTCATCGATGATCTGGGCCCGGAGGCGGGTGGCCTCTTCGTTGGCCGCAGCGATGATCTCTTTCATCTGTTCTTCAGCGAGTTCCTGCTGGTGCTCGGCGGTCTCGCGCATTGCATTGGCGCGGGCCTCGGCCTCAGCCTTGACGAATTCGGAGCGGGCGACGGACTCGGCGCGATTCGCCTTGATGCGGATCTTGTCGATTTCGGCGCGGGCGTCCTTCGCCCATGAATTCAGCTCATCCATGCCGCGCTGGCAGTCGGCGGCGGCGCGCTCGGAGATGACCTGTGCATCGCCTCGGAGACGCGAGATCTGTGCTTCGGCGCGAGCGAAGTTGGAGTTCGCCTCGACATTGGCGCGCTCGTGGTTGAACTGCGCCTGGGCCCACTTGCTCTCGGCGTTCTTGACCTTGAGGTCGTACTCTTCCTGCGAGGCCTGGGCCATGACGGCGTCGGCGCGGGCGTTGATCTCCGCGGACTGAGCCGTGGCTTCCTGCAGCATCGAACTGGCCTTGCTGGCGAGGCGCTTGGACTCGGCCTCGCTCTGCTGGAGCACGGTGTCGATGCGGATCTGGAGTTCGTCGGCCTGGGCGAGGGTCTGATCGTTGACGGCCTTGGCCTCGACGCGCATGGCGTTGACGGTGGCCTCGGCGCGGCTGCGCGTCGCCTTGGCGGTTTCTCGCATGTCGGCGATGGCGGCCTTGGCTTCGGTCTCCGTCGTGGCGCGCATGTTCTGCAGCTTCTCGATGCGAGCATTGGCGCTGATGTACTCAGCCTTGGCGCGCGAGACGACTTCGTCCTGCATCGTCTGGCGCTCTTTGATGAGAGCGTTGACGTGAGCTTCGTCGCGAGCCGCGTTGGATTCGATTTCTTTCTGCTTCGCGGCCATGTCGGCGAAGATGCGGTTCTGCTCGGCTTCGTACTGCTGTTCGAGCTTCTCGGCCTGGGCCATGGCGATCTGTTCGCGCGAGGCCGCCTCCTGCTTGCGCGCCTGAAGTCGAGCCGTGCCATCGCGCTGAGCGGCCTGCTGCTGCAAGGCCGTGGCGTCGGCGTCGGCGAGCGTGCGCTCGACGTTGGCCATGCCGATCTTTGCCTCGCTCACGTAGTTGTCAGGCATCTGGTACTGCTTGGAAGCGCTGCTGATGTACGAGCGCGTCTCCTGCACCCGACCATTGGGCGTGCTCACGTTGATGAGCGGCTTCTTGCTGGCCGTCTCCGTCGACGTGCAGCCCGTGGGCATCGTAACTCCGACCACTGCGACGAGTGCAGCGGTCACCAGCGTCTTGCTGGCGCCTCTCAATTGAATTGTGCGTTCCTTCGACATCGCTGACCTCCCGTTATCGAGACATTCCTGTGTTGGAATCCATCCAGCCCAGCCGATGCCGGGCGCGCATTGAACCATGTCGGACGTTGGATGGGGCATCATGAGCGCGACCGCTCATAACTGGGGACAGGAACGCACGAATGTGGTGGGTGCGATAATGGCCTGCATTTCTCAACAGCAAATGAGGTCAGAACGTGTTCCGCTGGCGTCGGTTGCACGGCGAGCCGCTCGTCGCGATGCAGAGACCCGGGCCATCGGCGCCCGGGTCTTGAGAGAGCTTCTCGAGGACATCGCTTGTCAGAGCCGGTCGGTGTTGGTCGTCCGGCAGGTGCTTGCGTCAATGGCCTGCACGTACCGGCCGCAGGCATTCGTCGGTGCGTTGAGGTTGATCGATGCAACCCCGTTGCCGTCGGCGCGAATCGTGCGGAACAGTTGGGCCGAGGCGTTCAAACCCAGCGTGGTTCCCGCGCATGGGTTGCCGTTGGGTATGCGCACGGAGCCCGGCCCGCCCGCGTGCAGGATGCCGACGTTGCCGCGCGGCGTGGCGTTGGCGACGCTTACCATCATCGCGCCGGGGCAGTTGCCGGTGATAGTCAGTGTCGGCTCCGCGATCGGATCGACGACCAGACCGAACATTCCCATGCTCAAGGCACTGACCCAGTAGGTGCCGTCGGCGTCGAAGATGGACTGTGTGATCTGCCAGTGAGGTTGAGGGGATTCGCCGTATCGGTGCACTTCCCAGTTGGCGGGGTCAGCAATGTCACCGCGCACGATGGCGATGCCCGATGCGTTGGCATCATCGGCTGCGGCGATTCCCATGACACCGTCGGATCGGATGTCAATGCTGGAGACCGAGATCGCGGGGAGCGGCAGGGTCTCCGAGCGATACAGAGTGAACTCCTGACCGTCGTAGCGCACGATCCCCTGGCGCGTGGCGAACCAGAGCACATCATCCGGGCCGATCGCCATGTCATTGATGCCGCCGAGATCGAAGAAATAGTCGGGATAGGGGAGCGTGATCTGCGACCAGGCCGAGCCGTTCCACCGGTGCAGATCGAACCACGCCGCGACCCAGACGTTGCCCTGTGAATCTGCCTGCATGCCGGGCAGGCCGAGCGGGGCGTAGGCATGGATCGACTCCCGCGCCCACATGCTGCCGGTGAACCTGTAAATGGAGCCGTATTCCTCGGCCGAGAAGAGCGTGCCGTTGCGGTCCTCGGCGAAGTACTGCCACTGGCTGACGCCCATCCCCTGATTGTTCTGCCAGTTCCAGAAGCCGGTGAACTGACCGGTTTCCGGAATCCAACGAGCGATGCCATTGCCGCCCATCCACCCGACGCCGTTGCGGTCGAGGTAGAACGCGCCCATCGGTTCATTCCCGGCGAACGGGTAGGGTTCAGCACCGGCGTTGTGCTCGCCCCAATTACGCCATTTCTGACCATCGAATCGAGAAAGACCTGCCTCTCCAGTAGCAAGCCAGAGGTTGCCCCTTGGATCCAGATTGAAGCGATCGACCCAGAACCACGGCATGCCGGTGTTGTATGAGTTGTAATCGCGCACCCAGGAGCCGTCGTTGCGAAAGTGCCCGAGCGCCCCGATGGTCTGAATCCAGATGTCGCTACTGGTCGGGTCGGGTTCGAGATTGAAGATGATGTTCAGGCCACTGAGGAAGAGCTGCCAGTTCCCGCCGGAGTTGTTGGTGCGGATGATCTGCCCGCCCCAGTTGCCGACGTAGAACCAGCCGTCGTCATCGACGCCGAAACAGGTGATCGTGGTGGTCACAAACGGTGTGTTGGCGCTGCTGTATTCAGTAAAGCTTTGACCATCGTACTTGTAGAACGAGTAGGCGAGTCCACCCGTCAGCAGCCAGATGTTGCCGTTGAGGTCCTCGGCGAATCGTTTGAAGTTGTTCAGATTCGCGCCCAGCAGTCGCCACGTCTGACCATCGTACATCGCCGCGCCGGGCAGTGTCGCATTGCCGACCCAGACTCGATCGTGACTGTCCACAAAAACGCTGGACAGCGACCGCCACGGATCTTCCCACGGCAACTCCGTTGGCACAGCGAACTTCCGCCAGGTGTTGTTGGCGGGATTGAACTCGAATATGGCGGCGTTCTGGTTCTGGACGTTGCTGTTGTTGAGCCAGATGTGGCCGCGACTGTCAATCTCGACGCTGCCGACATTGTTGTGCAGCAGCGGTGAATTACCTGTGTTGTAGATGGTCCAGTTGGCGCCGTCCTTGCGCACGAGACCTTCGCTGGTTCCCATCCAGGCGACGCCGTTGGCGTCAAACTCGATGTCGCGAACGTACTCGGCCGGCTCTGGCGAATCGACGTTGGAATAGGTCGTCCATGTCTGCTCAGCCTGATCGAGTATGCCAATTCCGCCCTCACCCCAGAACGGCCAGCGCGCGCTGACCCAGAGCGAGTGATCCGGCGCCAGGCGGAGGGTCTGCATCTCCTCGCCAGGAATGCCGCTGTTGCTGGGCCGGCTGAGTTTCCATTGCGGATTCTGCGCTCGAGCAGCGGCAATAGGCAGCAGCACGAATCCGAGTGTGATGAGGGTGCGGGCGGTATGACGCATAGGGCTCTCACTTTCCGGGCTCACGCCCATGAAATGTCCGCTCCGGACCGTAGATCCGTCCTTTGGCTTGAAGGGTGGAGCAGGTCATCCACCTGGTGCCGGTTGACCATCACAACTGATCCACATTGCTGGTGGCGCAGGTTGCGGCGTCCAGCGCCTGAACGTAGCGCCTGCACGCCTGACCCGGAACGTTGAGGTTTACTGAAAGCGATCCGTTTTGATCGGCGCGCATCACCTGGAAGAGGCGTGCCGAGGCATTCAAGCCAAGTTGCGTCCCCGCACAAGGGTTACCGTTTGGAATTCGCACTGCGCCGGTACCGTCCGCATGCAGGATGGCCACTTGACCGTTCGGTGTCGCTCCGGAGACGCGCAAGTTCATCATGCCCGGGCAAGATCCGCCGATGGTCAGCGCCGGGCCGTCATCGCCACCGAGAACACGATAACCAAAGCGTTGAATCTCGGGTCGGCCATGGCCGTGCAGAATACTGAACGCGATGATCGACGGGCCGGCGCCGCTCGCCACGTCGGGAAGCGTCTCGGGCAGCGGACCTTCTGTGACCTGCACGCCGTTCGGATCGAGTACCGTGCCGCTGGAATCAAGGCGCGCCATGAGGATGTCGCCGCGCAACTGATCAACCTGCCCGACCTGGTGACGGAAGTCGGTCCAGGCGACGACGAAGTTGGAACCGTTGAATGCCGCTGCCGGCGTCATCTGCTCGTGCGAGGCGCCGCTGATGGTGAATTCACTGCCGAGGAACGTGCCGTCGGGCGCGACGAACCGGCCCTTGATGTCATCCTGATGAATGGTGAGATCGTCCTGCCAGACCACGAGTGCGCGATCGCCGGCGGGCGCAATATCCGGTTCCATTCCGGTGTCGCCGATGCGCAATTCAGGTGAAGTGGATCCGTCTGCATGAACGAGCACGCCCTGGATGTAGGATGCACTCGAGTCGTGCCGGCCGTACTGAGCCCACGCGAGGAATCCGTTGCCTGCGAACGCTTCACCGGTCATTTCGCGCGAGTACCCGCCTGAGACGAGGATCGGTTGAGGGTCGAGCACGTTTCCACTCGCGCTGACGCGAACGAACTCCGCGTACCGGACCGGCTCGTGGAAGTTGATCGTATGGAAGACGCCAACGACAAACGTGCTGCCAGCTGCGGCGACGGCGCCCGCTGAATAACTCTCGCCGCCCGGCGCGCCGGGGGTGATGCGAATCGGCGCCGGATCGAGCACAACGTTTTCCGGCGAGACACGCACGCCAACCACACCGTTGTCGAGCGACCTCCAGACGACCAGCCAGGAGCTGCCGTTCCACTCGATGTTTGGCGTGAGGAGCGCGTTGGAACCTTCCTGGTTCAACTCGACGATCACGTTTGGTTCTACGTCGATAGGATCGCCGTCGAACGACATCCGCTGTGACATGAGCCGTGTCGATCCCGATGTCTCGCTGATAAAGACGGCGAGCACAGATTCGTTGCCCTCCGAGAGCCGGATGTATGACTGGCGCGATAGGCCGATCGAGACGTCCCGAGCCGGCGCGGCGTTTCCACCGGCGTCAAAAAGCGACGCCCGCACGTCCGCATGATTGACCGGGAGGTTGCGGCGGATGAAGGCGAGCACTGCGTCGCCGTTGCCCGCGCCGGCAACGCCGGTCGGCGCTTCAAAATTGTCGAGCCCCTGCGGTGCCGTTTCGACGAGTCGCGGCTCGGCGTCGATGAGCGTTCCATTGCCTGAAATACGCTGCGCCTTGACGTTGTAGTAGGCAAGGCCCGAGAAGGTCCGCATCGAAGCCACCCAGTGCGTCCCTGTCCATGCGCTGTCGATCCAACCCGCGTTCTCGCTGCCACCGAGCAAAATCCCGCTCGGATCGAGAATGGTCCCGCTGGGCTCGATTCGATGGGCGCGATTGCCAATGGCGAGGAACCTTGAACCATTGTTCGCCAGCGCGACGTGCTGGTACGGCGTGGCCGGGCCGACAGCGGTCAGGTTCGTGAGCGGATTCAGGTTCGTATCGAAAGTCCGGACGTAGAACTGGTTCAGGCTGTAACTGTTCGCGGCGAGCAGATACACGCCGTCGGCAAAATCAACGACGGGGTATTGCAGGCTGCTGGACTGCTGGATGTTGCGCGGCTGGGCGTCGATGACTGTGCCGTCCGGCGCCACGCGCCGCGCCCGCACCGTCCGCTGGCCGCCGACCCACTGGTCGCAGACGACCAGCCAGTTCTGCCCGTCGCTGGCGACGTCCGGGTCGTAGGCGCCCTGGTTGTCTTCCATCCCGAAGAGAAGAATCGGCTCGGGATCAAGTGCCTCGCCGGACGGTGAAACGCGCACCGCGTGCACCTGGTCGTCAAAATACCACGCGGGATCCTCGCTCTCGAAAGCGACGAGCCAGTTCTGCCCGTTCCACGCGAGACGTGGATCGCGTTGATTGCGGCCGGTGTTGGCGATGATAACAGGCGGCCCGATCGGCGCGCCGGCTTGATCAAAAAGTTGCCCGCAGATGTCTTCCATATTGCCGGCATTCGGGTCGCCCGGCGCGTTCGTCTGGCCGCTGATGACCGTTCGATTGTCAGACCACACGGCGAGGAAGCCGGGTCCGCCCGCGGCGATCGCCAACTGGCGCACCGGCCCGATGGATGGCGCCACGACATCGTCGCCGGGCATGAACTGCAATGGACCGAGGCCCTGCGCCTGAGCAACGCCCGCCGCTGCGGCGGCGCAGGTCATCACCGTTGCCGCGTGGAAGGAACAAAACCGCAATGGGATGGTGCCTGCTTTTCGGATCATCGTGAGTCACTCCAAAGAACGTGTCGGTGCATGTTCTGGCGTATCTGGCCTGAGCGGATGAGCAGAATTCTGAACGTGCTCCTGCTCAACGCACAACGCCGCTGATGGCCGCGGTTGTCCGGTTCGTTTCAGCGCCCTGGAACCACACGGTGCGCCCGGTGGCGGCTGGCGGAACGTGCACGGTCTTGTTGAGCAGGCCTTGCGCATCGGCGCGGCCGGAAGTCAACAGCACCGGTTGGGCGAGATCCAGCGTCACGTTGAGTTGCGACACAAACGTCGAACCCGGCCCGCGCAGACTGTAGACGATGTACTGATTTGCCGATGGCGTCGCGCCCTCAATGGTGAAGACGGCGTTGTCGCCACCGACGAGGTTGGTTACCGTGATCGAATAGAGATCGATGGGGCTGAGCAGCACAGCCCCACGCTCATTCGTGGAGGAGTTGAGTGCGTACGCGATGATTTGTCGCGATTCGTTGATGTCGTTAACGCCAAACCACTCGATCAGCCACTGCCCCTGAGACGGGTCGATGAGTTCGCCGATGCTGAATGAGCCCTCGCCCTGAAGGTAGACGCCCGAAGCCGTGAAGTAGTAGTAGAAGAGCGTGTCGCCGCGATCGTTGATGGCCGTGGCGCTGGTCGTGGTGGCGCAGCCTCCGAGGAAGTCCCATCCACCGCTCTGACGGTAGCGAACGGGGAACGTGCTGCACCCGGAGTAGCCGGCAACGTAGCCAGCGAAATCGTCGTTGTTGTTGAGTGCCGCACTGACGAAGCCCTGCCAGTTGCCGGGCGGAAGCGGGAAAGTCTGCACTTCCATCGTACCCAGATCGAGCAACTGCGGTCCCGAAACGACGTGGCGGCGATCGTTCACATCACCGGCTGAGCCGATGTGCGGCAGGCGCACCGGGCCGGTATCCGTGAACAGAACGGGGTTCGTCAGGCTCCATCCAAAGAAGCCTTAGCCGCCAACGACATCGCCTTGCGTGTTGATTGCATAGGCGCTGCTGTACGAATCGCCGGTGAGCACTCCGAGCAGCTCCACTTCGTAAGAGTTGCCCACGGGCCTCCAGAGTGCGGCAAGCGGCTGGGTGATTACATATTGATTCGGACAGACCGCGCCGACAATCACTCCTTCGTCATTGATGTCGTGGGCGCGGGACGTTTCCATGCCCGGAGGCAGCGGCAGCAACTCGAAGGGGAGTCCGTTGTGCGAGATTGCGGCGCGCAGCCGCGTCCCATCAACATCCAGGTTGCCGACAACGGAGCCGAGTTCATTGATCGCTGTGGCCGTATATCTCGCGCCGAGGAACTGCACCTCGTAGGACGGCGGCACCGCCGAGGCAACCGAACCGCACGCAACGAAACCCAGGAACCAACGAGCATTGGCCAACCGGTGCACGACATTCTCCTAGAAAGAGTTCATCCTATTGCCCCGCGTTCTCGCGGGTGGGGGATCCATTTCAGACTCGCCATGCGTTCAGCGGACCATCTCGCTGATCGCTCCAGTGGTTCGACTCTGCTCAGCGCCCTGGAACCACACGGTGCGTCCCGTGGCGGCGCTGGGCACGTGTACGGATTTTTGCAGCATGCCTTGTGTATCAGCGCGACCCGACGTCAACAGCGCCGGTTGCCTGAGGTCTAACGTGACATTCAACTGCGGCACGAAGGTCGAGCCGAGGCCGCGCAGGCTGTAGACGATGTACTGGCTGGCCAGCGGTGTTGCGTTGGTGATGGTGAACACCGCGTTGGATCCGCCGACCAGGTTTGAAACGACCAGTGCATAGGGGCGAATGGGGGTGAGCAGAACCGACCCCGCCTCGTTGGTCTGCTGATTCGAAGCGAAGACGACCATCTGTTGCGCGTTGTTGATCGTGACGCCGGTGTTGATGACGTACCAGTGGCCACCCTGTTCGTTGATGAGTGGCTCGATCAGGTAGGTGCCCAGTCCCTCGTAGCGCACGTACGGCGCGACATTCAGCCGCATGACGACGTCGCCGAGATCATTGAGATCAGTCACCCCGTTCCCGCTGCCGCATTGCGAAAGGATTTCCCAGCCGAATCCATCGGTGTAGAGCGCGGCCAACCGATCGCAGTTCCCGCCACCGTTGAGAATGGCGAGACCGCCGACCTGGTTGCGCTCATTGATGTCAGCGGCGGTGGTGGCCAGGTAGGATCCCGGCGGCTTGCCGAGGTCTTCGGCGATCATCGTATTGAGGTTCAGGCGTTTGACGGTGAAGGAGTGATCGACGAGCATGCGCTGGTCGTTGACGTCTGCAGGGTCAAACACGCCAGTCGAAGAGAGATCGATTCCGCTGCTCCCCGCGTGAAAGAGCATGGGGCGGCGATAGGTGCCGTCGGAAGAATAACCAACGATGTCGCCGACGTTGTTCAGGGCGGTGGCGAGGCTTGCGACCTCCCCTTGCCGGCCGTTGAGCCATTCGACGGTGTATCCGCCGTGGCCATCCGGCGTCCACAGCACCGCCTTGCCCCCGAACTCGACCGAAGAACTCGGCCCGATGGCGCCGACGATCTCGCCCAGTTCATTGACATCGTTGGCGACGCTGCTCTGCATGCCTTGCGGAATGGGGAGCAATCGGTAAACGGGATCGGCAACCCAGGCTCGCTGGCCGCTGGTGAAGTCCGTTCCCACGACCGTGGCGGATTCATTCATCGCCAGCGCGCGGCCAGGTCCAATGTACGCTGGCTCGTACTGAGGCGGGCTTGCATTCAACGATGCCGCCAAGATCAGACACGACGCAACCGCCCCGGTAAGCAAACCTTGAGTACGCACGTCCAATCCTCCTTGCATAACGATGTCGAACCGCCTGCCGACCGCTTGCGGGGATTTGACCCTGATTGTGCAGGATCATTCCCCGTCATGCGCGATCTACCGGACCACTTGACTGACGACTGGTGTGACGTGATTGACTTCGGCGCCCTGGAACCACACGGTGTGGCCAGTGGCAGCGCTGGGTACATGTACGGCACGTTGCAGCGTACCTTGTGCATCAGCGCGACCGGAGGTCAACAACGCCGGCTGCCGGAGATCGAGCGTGACGTTCAACTGCGGAACAAACGTCGAGCCGAGACCGCGAAGGCTGTAGACGATGTATTGAGCGGTGCTGGGCGTGGCGTTGGAGATGGTAAACGTGGCGTCGGATCCACCCACGAGGTTGTCGACAGCGAGGTTGTACACCGGATCACCACTGACGTCGATCGCGTACAGGTAGCTGTGAAGGACGTTGGAATCCCAGTAGCGCACCGTGAAGTAGGCCGTCCGGCTGTCAGGTGAAAAGGCGGTGTGGGCGGTGTAGATGTATGGTGGCAGGCCGTTCTCGTTGGGAATGTCGATCTGCCAGAGCACATCGCCATTGGCCGGGCTGTAGCCGCGCACCCAGCCACCGACCCAACCCGGGGCCCCGGTTACGACCACCACTGAGTTGTCTGGTGCGACGGAGAGCGTCGCGAGACTGTTGCTGGGGTCCGATTCCCTTAGCCACTTCGTCGAACCATCTGGATTGACGGCCCAGATTTGCAGGTCGAGCCAATTGCCCGAGTACATCACACCGTCTGGGCCAACTGCGGGACCGATGAGGAGACCCGCATCGGGATGCTCCGCAATCCAGTCGACTGTGCCGTCGGGCTCCACCGCCATCACGCCGATCTGCCCCCATCGAAACGCGACACGCTCATCAGGCATGACGACCGGGAAAGTTGTGGCAGGGATTTCCAGTCCGCCTGACCCCGAATACCAGATCTGATTGCCGCCAAGACTGAAACAGCGCGAAGATGGAAATCCGCCGCGGTAACCTTCGATGCCCGTGTAGCACCGATCGGCGCCAAACGCGATATTCGCATGTCCAAGATCGGCTCGTCCCATGGGTGGATCGCCGATGTTCGTCCAGCGCAGATTGCCCTGCGCATCGACCGAATACATGCCGTATCCGGATCCGCTGATGCGTTCCTGCACAGCGTAGACGTTTCCATCCGGACCCACGTTAGGACCGCAGATTGTCGGGTTCGATAGCGGAGGAAGATACTGCCATTGCAGCGATCCGTTGGGATTGACGGCTGCGATTCCGAGGCCGTTGTTCGAGGTGTAAATCGTGCCGTTGCTGCCGATGGTGATCGGTTGACCACCGCCGACGCCTTCGAGCGACCAGTTCAACGCGCCGTTGGGAGTCAGCGAGTAAAGGCGTGTGTTGTCTGTGACATAGACCGTTCCGTCGTCTGCCGTGGCGATAAACGAACCCGGCGGATTCGATGGGATCTCGTAGATCCACTTCACGCGATCGTTGGGTTGCCCGAAGGCGAATGTCGCCAGGCCGAGCATGGCAGTCGAGGCGATTGTCATCGACTTGGAGATTGTCATTTCATACTCCTTTCAAGGAGGGGGTTGCGATTGTGGGACAGATGACTACCTGACGAGTTCGCTGATCACTGGCGTCGTGCGGTTCACTTCGGCGCCCTGGAACCACACGGTGCGCCCCGTGGCGGCGCGCGGAACGTGCACCGTGGCTGCATAGACACCGAGCGCGTCAGATCGGCCCGAATTCAACAGTACTGGCGATCGCAGATCGAGCGTGACATTCAGTTGCGCAACGAACGTGGAGCCGAGACCGCGCAGGCTGTACACAATGTACTGGTTTGTGCTAGGCGTCGCGTTGATGATGGTGAAGTCGGCGTTCTCACCTCCGACGAGATTGCTGACCGACAGTGCGTACCTATTCCTGACGCGGGATGGGTACTTGACCGTCAGGATGCTTCGCTCCTCGGTGTTGGCATTGCGAGCCACGCCGGCAACGACGACGTTTTCAGAATGATCGAGTGTGAGCGCCTTTCCGACGGATCGTTCGGCCGAGCCGCTGGAGAACGTGTCCATGTCGGCAATGACTCCGGTCGCCGGGTCATACTGCAGGAGGATGAACAGCCCGGTGTTCTCGCCGCACACGAAGATGTTGTCGTTGGCGTCGATCACCACGTCGTAGGGAACGTCGAAGGTGCCGACTGCATTGCTGCCGAAAGTCATCGTCCACACGTGGGCGCCGGTGGAGGCGAGGTGCTTCACGGTCGAGATGTTCTCGTTGAAGTTGCTCTCATTGCAGTCGGGATCGGACCAGCCGGTGATGATGACATCTCCGGCGCTGTCCAGCGCGATATCCGTTGCGACGTTGCAGGTTTGGGGACTATCCGTCGCCTGCCAGAGTTCGGTCCCGTCGGAATTGCGGTACTTGAGCGTCACGTATTTCCAGCCGCTCTGGTACGAGCCGCCGGTGACGTACACATCACCCGATGCGTCGAGCACAAGATCAAACGCATCGTCATTGGCGCCCGCGCCGGTGTAGCGCTTGCTCCAGATTGGTGAGCCATTCGCGCCATTGTACTTGACTGTGTAGTAGTCCGGAGAAGCGGACCCCGAACCGTTCGATCCGCCAGTGACGAACACGTCGCCGTTGCCGTCCACGGCGATGGCTCGCGCGATGTCATGGGCAAACAGGAACGAGCCGGGTCCGTTGTAGCGCCGTGTCCACTGCATCTGCCCGCTGCTATTGAACTTGGCGGTGTAGTAGTCGTTCTGGTTGTCCGCCCAGGACTGGCCGGTGATGTAGATGTTGCCGCTGGCATCGATCGTCGCCGCGTTGGGGATATCCGTGCCACCCGCGTCGTGCTGGATGGACCAGATCTCAGAGCCGTTGGCCGCGTTGTACTTGATGATGCCGTAGTTCGAGGCAACGCGTCCCACGACGATCACGTTTCCGGCGCCATCGAGCATGATGGCGGTGCCGTATTCGGTACCGGCGCCGCCGGCATGTTGCACCGACCAGAGTTTGGTCCCATCGACCGCGTACTTGGTGGTGAGCACGTTCCTCGAAGTCAGGTCTCCAGTGGAACCGGTGACGTAGATCGAACCGTCCGTGCCGGTCGTCGCGGCTACGTTCAGATCGACGAATCCGGTGGTGGCGGCCAGTCGCGCCAACCAGTCGGGGGTGAGATCCGCGCGGGCGGTGTCGACTGTGGCAACGCCGGATAGCAAACCGGCGATCAGGATGGAGTGATGAACTCTCGGCATGACTCAGCCCTTTCATTGCCCCCGAACAAGGTGAAGTTCGCTGCTGATCCGATCCGGCTCCAAGCCTGCGGTTACTCGCCGCTACCGCACGACTTCGCTGAGTACAGGCGTCGTGCGATTCGTCTCCGCTCCCTGGAACCAGACCGTGCGGCCCGTGGCGGCACTGGGAACATGAACGGAAGTGGTGAACACGCCGTTTGCGTTACTTCGTCCGGACGTGAGCAGCGACGGGCTGGCCAGATCGAGCGTGACATTGAGCTGTGCTACGAACGTAGAGCCCGGGCCGCGCAGGCTGTAGACGATGTACTGCGGTCGATTGGGCGTGGCGCCGTTGATGGTGAAGGTCGCATTGCCGCCGCCGACCAGATTCTGCACGGCCAGTGAGTAGAGGTTGCCCGCGAGCGAATCGTACTTGGTCACGGTGATATTCCGCGCCCCGGTGTTGACGTTGTAGGTGCCGCCGCCGATGAGCAGATTCTGGAGTGCATCCAGGCGGAGGATTCCGGCGCCGGCAGTTTCATTCATGCTTCCATCAATGACGCCGCGCGTGGTCTCCAATCCCGTGACGGAATCCAGCACGAAGAGAATCATGTCGCCGCTGTAGGGCGCACTGCTCGTGGAGCCTGCCAGAAAGACGTTGCCGGTGGAATCGACCACGACGTCGGCCGGCGCATCAAAGCAACCGACGCAATTGGCGCCGTACAAATGCGACCATAATTGGACGCCGGTCTGATCGTCCAGTTTCACGGAGTAGAAGTTGTCGTTCGTGTTGCTGCGATCGCCGTCAGGATCGACACTGCCGGTCACGTAGACGCCGCCGGCATTGTCGATGGCAAGACCGCGCTGGGCGTTGTGGAAATCTCGTCCGCTGTAGTTTTCCCAGAGCAGTTGGCCGTCGCTGCCGCGCAGGCGAATCGTGCCGTAGCGATTGCTGCCCTGGGGCGAGAGAGCCGTGCCTGAGACAAAGATATCGCCAGCAGGATTGATGATCATGTCATCGGGGAAGTCGTCGCCGCTGAGGCCCCAGTATTTCTCCCAGATCGTCGCGCCGTTGGTGGGGTTGTACTTGATGATGACGTAGTCCGCGTGAAGCGAATTCATGACGCCGTCGATCATGGCGACGAGGTTGCCATCCGGTGCAAGCTGGAGGCTCTGCAGGTGATCCTGGGAGTATGGGCCGAAGGCGGGGCCATCCCACGTCTTGCGCCAGCGCAAGCCCCCGTTAGGATTGAAGCTGAGCACGAAGACATCGGAGCCGTCGCCATTCGTGCCGCCGCCGACGTAGATGTTGCCCTGTGCGTCGACGGCGATCGATGAACCCTCCTCGGCGTAGCCTGGATCGCTGGTGTACTCAATCGTGCGAAGCAGCGTGCCGTCCGCGGCGGCATAGTTAAGCACGAGCACCTTGGCGCGCAGGGTGGAGCTGGGTGTATTGCCGCACACCCACACGCTTCCATCGGGTCCAAGAGTGATGCCGCGCGCTTGGTCGTGCCACTGCTGGACGCCATCGAAGACCTTGGACCAGAGAATTGAGCCGTCGGGCCCGATTGCCGCAGTCGTGATGTCGGTGTTGCCCGATGAACCGCTGATTCCCGTGACGTAGGTCACGCCTGACGAATCGACGACCATGCCGCTCAGTCCGGCCGAGAGTGTTGCGCCGACCGGCAGCCGGGCGATCCACGCCGGAGTCAGATCGGCGACCGCCCCAAGGGTGGCGCCGAGCGTCGTGGCCGCGGCGAGAGTCAATTGAAGCAAGCGGGTCGATCGAACTTTCATTACACACTCCTTGGCAGGTCGGGGTCTGGCTGAAAAGAGGAAGGGGAATCACATCCGAGGTGACCAATGCAAAGGCCATGCCACCTCCCACATACTGTCGTAGATGCACCCAAATAGGGGAGGCTTTTCTCGGCCAGGCCGCGATTTCTGTGCCGGAAGTGACCTGACGTTTCGTGGCTGCAGTTGCGGCAAACCGGTCGCGCGCTGCAGGCCCGCCGCGGTTGGTGAAACCTTTCGCCACCTGCAACGCTCACGGAATCGGCACGGCGCCGGACTACGCTTTGGCTCCGCTCCTTGCCACAGGTGCCGCTTTGCCTCAAGAAAAGCACATTGCGTCCAAGTCTCCGCCGGTCGCACCAGTTGACCTCACCGGACCGTGGTTCGTCCGCCCTGATCCCGGCTATGTCGGGTTGGCCGAGACCTGGTGGAACGAACCGCTGCGCCAGCCTCCCTGGAAACCGGTGCAATTGCCGGGCGCGTGGCAGCGCGATCTCGGCGTCGAATTCCACACTGTCGCGTGGTATCGCCGCAAGGTGGTCGTGCCGGACGACTGGAACTGGCATCGCACGATGCTGCAGTTTGAAGCCGTGGCCACGGAGGCGACGGTGTGGGTGAACGGCGTGCGCGCGGGATCACACTGCGGTGATTTCGTGCCATTCGAACTGGATATCACGGCGCAGGTTGCGGCCGGCGAAGAGATCGACCTCCTCATCCGCGTCGATGAGATGACCGGCCACATCACCAAGGGCTTTCACGATATGCTCAGCCTGCATCACGGCGGCATCTGGCAGCCGCTGCGATTGATCGGCTGCGGAGCGCTGCACGCGCGACCCGATGGGATCGCCGTTTCCGCCGATGCGGAATCGGGCGAGGTGCGCGTGACCATCGAACTCGACGCGCCGGCGTCCGGTGAGGGAATCGCGCACATCGCTATTGTGGATTACGGAGAAGTGGAAGTCCAGATCCGCAACGACGCTACAGAGGTGATCGGAGTGGTGCATGTTGACCACCCGCGCTGCTGGTCGCCGGCCGAGCCTGTGCTGTACGAAGCGAGCATCGAATTGACCGATAAGCACGGGCAGGTGGATGCACATCACGTCCGGTTCGGCTTCCGCGATCTGCACATCGAAGGTACGCGCATCATCCTCAACGGCTCGCCGCTGCACGTGCGCGGCGTATTGCACTGGGGACATGAACCGCAGCACATGGCTCCGGCACCCACGCGCGAGCAGGTCCGCGAAGAGTTCGAAGTGCTGCTGGCGATGGGTTTCAACTGCGTGTGCCTGTGCATGTGGTATCCGCCGCGGTGGTACTTTGATCTCGCTGACGAGATGGGCATGCTGATCTGGCAGGAGCATCCCAACTGGCACGCGTCGATGGATGATCACTACCTGCCCGAGTACGAGCGGCTCTACGAGGCGTTCCTGCGCCGAGACCGCAATCACCCGTGTGTGATCATCGTCAGCGCCACGTGCGAGCATCCGTGCTTCAATCCGCAGCTCGCGAAGTGGTGGTGGGAGACGGCGCGGCAGATGCTGCCGGGCGCGCTTCTGCAGGTCCAGACGGCCAGCTTCGCGTGGGCCGACGCCGAGCGTACTGATCTGCACGACGAGCACACGTATGACAACAACAACCGCTGGGTGAATTACCTTGCGGACCTGCAGGACACGCTGGCGACGCTCGATGTCAAGCCGTTTGTGATGGGCGAGACGATTACGTTTTCCTCGTGGCCGGATTTCGAAGCGATCGCACGCAGCGTCGGCGGGAATCGACCGTGGTGGCTGCCGGCGATGTTCGAAAGCGGCCGGCGCTACGAGCGCGAGCTGCGCGAGCGCTACAGCAGGGAGGTCGTCGAGCGATTTCGCAGGCAGAGCGATCGCCATCACCTGCTCGGTCGACAGTTTCAGGTCGAACGCTTCCGCGAGTATCCCAATCACGGCGGCGTCGTGATGAACCACCTGCGCGACGTCGCGGTCTGCACGTGCGGCTTCAAGGATGATCTCGATCGCTGGCGATTCACGCCGGAGCAGACGCGCGGTTGGCTGGCCGATGCGCCGCTGATCCTCCGCACGCCAGAGCATCGGCGGTCATTCGTCGCCGGGACACGTGATCGCGTGGAGCTCATGCTCTCCAACTTCGGCCCGACGGTGTTTGACGGGAAGGTGCGGCTGGCGCTCGATGGTCGCGAGCTTGGCGCCATCCCATTGCGTTGCGCGCAAGGTGAGGTGGCAAGTGTGGTGTTCGACGTGCGGTGGCCGCGCATCGATGGGGCGCAGCCTCGCCGCGTCTGTCTCGAAGCAAGCGGCGGAGGATTGCGACACAACACGTGGGATCTCTGGATCGTGCCCGAAGCACACCCCGCGCCGGCCGGCGCGTACCGCCTCGACGGCCCGCCGTTTGCCGCAGCCGACGCCGAGCCCGATGAACTCGAGCGCGGCTACTCGCGCGGCTTCGGCCTGCCCGTCAAACGCTGGGTCAATCGACTGCCCGACCCGGCTCGCCTCGCGCCGCAGCTGCCGGCGTGGCGGCATGATCAACCGATCCCTGCCGGTGCAAAGACGATCCTCACTCACAAGCTCACCGCGCCGCTGCTTGATTTTCTTAGCTCGGGCGGCCGCGTCGTGCTGCTCGCCTCGAAAACCCGCGGCGGCCTGGGCACGAATTACGAGTGGCTCTTTGGCCAGTGCCCGCTGGTCATCGAAGAGGCGCCGTTGCAGGCCGGCGACAGCAAGTGGATCGTCGATCTGCTCGGCATGGACCTCACGCGAACCTATGCCCGGCTCATTCCGGTCGAAGACCTCGGCGTGGTAGACTGCGTCGATCCGCTGGTGCGCTGTGTGTACACACACGATCAGCGCCGGCCGCGCCTCTTTGACATGCTCTTCCACACGCGAGTGGGTCAGGGGTTGCTGACGGTGAGCAGTCTCGACCACAGCGACCCGGCAGGGCGGTATCTGCTGGAGCGGCTGATCGATGAGCGTGACGTCGAGTGTCGCGCAGTGTGTGATGTCGGTGCGTGGCGACGGTTCATCGTGTAACCGCAAACAGTCCGATTCGCCGGCGAGGTTCGCTGGTTTGGAGCGGAACACGCGTCAAACCTCGCTGGCGCTTCGGACTGGTAGCGAGCTTGTTGATGAGAGGATGCTGAATGATGGAACGCACGGTTGTGCCGATCGATTGGCCGGTCAAGCCGTGGCCGGTCTTTCCCATCATTTGTGCGATCATCTTTGCTGCATTTGCAGTCTTCGCCGGCTCAACACCGTTCATGCATCGGACATCAGGCAACATCAGTCTGCGAGATGCATTGTTTGTCGCCGTTATCACGGGCGCACTGGCCGTCATGAACATACGCAAGGTGTGGAAGATCCGATCGCAGTTTGGTGACCAGACGAATCGGGGTGCTCAAACAGGGTCGGATGTGGACGTGCTGATCGCATCCATTGAGGACTACCTGCGTCGACGTCGGGCGTACGACCTCGTGGGACTCCTGTCTCGACGTCGTGTCTCCTGGGACACACTGTGCGCGCACCTCGGTCAGGCGGGGCTTGCTCCTCCCCGTACGGTTGTGGATCGACGCGCCGGGAAACAGTACCACTCCGATGAGGGAGTGCCCGATTACTTCGTCGAGGCTGAGGAGATCCCGATCCTCGGTACGGATCAGGTTCTCGCGCTTCTGGGGCTCGTTCTAATCATCGCAGTTTTCGGCGCCGGTGCGCTCGGCTGGTGGTCCCAGATGAACACGTGGATGAACGCCGGTCTGGTTGTTGTGCTGGGGATGATCGCCGGGATGGTTCTCACCGCGTTCCGTTCGTTCATTGTCTCCACCGGCCGGGGTCTGGGACGACCGCTGGCGGTTCTCGCCTCGCCGGGCGTTCTCGATGACCAGCGCGGCAAGAGGTGGGTGGCCGGCGAAGCCACGATGTTCGTGTGCATGAGAGGGGCCCAGGCGCAGGTGGTGGTGGTTGGGCCGGCAGGTCGGTTAATGTTCACGTTCAACGGCACCTCCGGCGGTGACTTCATCGCCCTCTGGCAGCGATGGAATCATCCGCATCCGCGACCGGAGTTGTGATCGGGCGATAAACGACCAGATTGAAGCTCATCAATCGCGTTCGATCGGCGACAGTCCCTTGGCCGCGCGGTCGCGGTCGATGATGGCGTGCACATCCGCGGCGGCCTGGTCCAGTGCCGCCTTGGGATCAACTCCATCGCGCACCGCCGCGACCAGTGCGTTGGTGATCGCTGTCTGCAGGTCCATCTGGTAGCGGGCGGCTTCGACAAACCCCGGGCGATTGCCCGTCAAAGGATCCGGTGTGATTGCGTATTCCAGCCAGCGGGCACGCAGAGGATACTGCTCGCGGCTCATCGGCGGCACGCGCACGACGCCATCATCGGTGACCAGTCCATTGGTCGAGCGAAACGCCTCAGACTGCACCACACTGATCCGCGCCGGCGGCGCCACGCGCAGTGTATCCCAGTAGCGCAGCGACTGCTGCTCGCTGGTCATCCACTTGATCATCTCCCAAGCCTTGCGCGGGCTTTCGCTGTGGCTGCTGATTCCCCAGAGCACGCTGCCGCTCACCACGGCTCGATCCTGGCCATGCGGCAGCGGGGCGATCGCGTAATCCAGATCCGGATTGTCGAGTTCGAGATTGGGCGCCCGCCACGAACCATCGAGAAGCATCGCCAGCGAACCGATCTTGAAGAGCTGCGCCGGACTCGCCGCCGAGTCCGCCAGGCCGATGGCCTTGATCGGCGCATCATCGGGAATGATCGAGACGAGATACGTCAGCGCCTCGATACCCTGCGGCGAGTTGATCAACGTCGTCGTGGCGGATTGATCCCAGCACGTGCCGCCCGCCTGGTGCAGAAACGCCATGAAGGGCCACGCCCACAGATCGAACATGATGCCGTACTGCACCGCGCGGCCGCGATCGTCTCTGGCGGTGAGCCGCTTGGCCGCGTTGGCAAGATCGTCCCACGTCCACTCGCTGTTGGGATAGTCGACGTGCTGATCTGCATGGGCGGCGTTCCATGCGTCGAAGATCGCGCGGTTGTAGTAGAGGCCATACTGCGCGTTGTCGGAAGGCAGGGCGTAGATCTCATTGCCAAGCACGAGTTGTCGCCAGATCTGCGGGAAGTGGTCGGCGATCTCAGCCTCGCTCAACCCGACCTGCGGATCGTGGATGAACTGGTTGAGCGGCGTGAGCATGCCCTTATCGACAAAGGCCTGGTAGTAGTCGATGCCCAATCGCATGACATCAGCGCCGCGACCCTGCACGTGCCACGCGTTGTACTTCTCGATGATCTGGGCATGCCGCTGGTAGCGCACGGTCCAATCGGGATTGAGCTGCTCAAAGCCGCGTGCGTAGCCATCGCGAAAGAGGCGATCCTCAAAGGGCATGCCCCACACCGCCATGATGAGTGTGTTGGGCTGAACCGGCAGAGCCGCAGGAGGAATGAGCACGACCAGCGTGCTGATGAGAATCGCGAGGATGATGCCTGTGGCGAGTTTCATCTTTGCCGAGCTATCGGGAGTCCTTCAATTACCACCAAGGACACTAAGACACAAAGCGGGCACGAAGTAATCGCAACCGGCTGACAGTGAGCGAGAGGCTGAGTGCATTGATGACCGAAATCTGATATCGAATTCATTGATCTGTCCTCTGCATCGCCTTGGTGACTCCTTTGTGCCTTGGTGCTCTTCGTGGTGAACACTCTGGTTTTGACTGCAACCTGCTCCGAACTACCCCTTGATCCCCGTGAGGGTGATGCCTTCGACAAACGCGCGTTGGAAGAGCAGGAAGATGACGATCAGCGGCAGCGTGATGATCGTCGCCGCCGCCATCTGCACCGGCCACGAGTCGGTGTAGTACTGGTTCGAAAGCGATGCAACCGCCAGCGGCAGCGTGGCGAGATCGTTGCTGTCGATCACGATCAGCGGCCAGAAGAACGAGTTCCACGAGGCGATGAACGTGAAGATCGCCAGAGCCGCGAGGGCCGGCTTGATCGACGGCACGATGATGTACGCGAAGATTTCAAAGTCGCTGAACCCGTCGATGCGCCCCGCGTCGAGCAGGTCGTCGGGCACCGAGGTGATCGCCTGCCGCATGTAGAAGATGCCAAACGCACTGGCGAGGAAGGGCACGATGAGCGCCTGGTAGTTGTCCACGTACCCGAGCCAGCCGCAGATGACATAGGCGAAGATGAACGACACCTGCACCGGCAGCATCATGACCAGCAGCAGCATGGTAAAGGCCGGCTGCCGCCCGGCAAAGCGCATCTTGGCCAGCGCGAATCCGGCCAGCGCGTTGTGAATCCCGGCCAGCAAGGTGACGACGACGGCGACAACGGTGCTGTTGATGTAGTACCGACCGAGGTTGGCGGTGGCCCATGCCTGCGAATAGTTGCCCCATTGCCACTCCCACGGCCAGCCGGGCGGCAGCAGGGTCGGCGTCGTGCTGATCGCCTCGCCGCGCGTCTTGAGTGAGGTCGTGATCATCCACGCAAAGGG
The DNA here is from genome assembly GCA_002418285.1 of Phycisphaerales bacterium UBA5793. Classification (GTDB taxonomy): domain Bacteria; phylum Planctomycetota; class Phycisphaerae; order Phycisphaerales; family UBA5793; genus UBA5793. Next base: position 60,736 of record DIDT01000049.1, on the reverse strand, counting down.
TACGAGCATCGTCAGCGCGATGGCGTAGACCGCAATGTGAATCAGCCACTGGCTGAGCGCGCTGGGTCGGAGGATGGAATGGCGCTGACTCATGTGCCCTCCTCGGCGGATCGGCTCATCGAGCGCCACTGGATCGCGGTGATGACGATGGTGAGCAGCAGGATGACCACGCCCAGCGCCGAGGCGTAACCGAGTCGATTAAGCGTGAACTCGCGATAGAGATAGAGATTGAGGACGTCGGTCCAGCCGGTCGCGTTGGTGCCGATCATGACGAGGATGATGTCAAAGACCTGCAGCGCGCCGATCATGCCGGTGATGAGCAGGAAGAACGACATCGGCCGCACGCCCGGCCAGGTGATGTGCCACAGTGTCTGCCACGATGTCGCGCCATCCACGGCAGCCGCGTCGTACATCGAGCGCGGCACGCCGCCCAGCGCCGCCAGGTAGAGCACGACGCAAAAGCCCAGCCCGCGCCAGATCGATACCGCCATGATCGTCGCCAGGCCCCACGGGCTGTGGCCCAGCCAGTCGGGCAGAACCTCGCGCTGCAGGCCGACCCATTCGAGAACATGGTTGAGCAGGCCGGCCGGCGACGGATCGAGCACCCAGCGCCAGATGAAGCCGATCGCCACGATCGAGACAATGGTCGGAATGAACAGAATCGTGCGCAGCGTCGTGCGGCCGCGAAACCACTCGGCGTTGAGCGCTGCGGCAATGAGAAACGCCCCGCCGACCGTGATGGGCACGGTCACGATCGCGAAGGCGAGCGTGTTGCGCAGCGCCGGCCAGAACGGGCCCGCCGCGTTGAGCGCGCGGTAGTTCTCCAGGCCGATGAAGCGTGGGCTTCCGCCTCCCGACCATTCGAAGAAGGACATGACGATGCCGGCCAGCGAGGGCAGAGCGGTGAAGACCACGATGATCGTGAGCGGAAAGGCGAGGAAAAACCACGCGTTGCGTGACTGGCGGCGACTCATCGCACCGTTGTTGTAGCCAATGGAAAAGCCCGGGCAAGGCCTTGCCCGGGCTTTGGTCGATGACTGGCGGCGCCGTGGCGCTTACTGCGGAATCCGCGCCACGTTGCTGGTATTGCACGAGCCGGATTCAACGAGTTGCAGGTAGTGGCCGCAGGCGGCGGTGCCGGCCTGTCCGTTGACGGAGCCGGAGCCGCTGCCGGTGCCGACGGTGTTGACGAGGCGCACGCTGCCCTGAACGCCAAGTTGCGTTCCCTGGCAGGCGCCGGTGGGGATGATCGTCGTGCCCTGGTTGTTGCCGAACACGATGCCCTGCTGGCGGCTGGGGGTGGCGTTGCTCCACGCCACGCTCACGGTGCCGGGGCAGCGCCCGGTGACTCGAAGGGTGTAGCGCGATCCGCCGCCCGCCTGGAACTCGGCGCCGAGGATGTTGGCCGCAATGCCGGAGATGGTCAGCGTCTGCATGGGCGCGCCGCTGGTGGAATACTGGTAGATCTTGCCCGTCGTGCCGAACGCGCCGGTGAGCCAGAGCGTGTCATCAGCCGGATCCCAGGCGATGCCGTAGCCGCCGCCGCTCTGGAGGGAGACGGGGAATTCGGAGAGGACGTTGCCGTTGAAATCGAATTGCTGGACGCGGTCGCTGCCCCCGTTGTTATTGGAGATCCACAGGCAGTTGCGCGTCGAGTCATAGGTGATGCCGCTGCTGCGGTTGGCGGGAACGAAGAGAACCTGCTGTCCCTGCCAGTCGGCGTCGGCCTGGATGACTGCGAAATTCGTGTTGAAGTCGTTGTGGGCCACGCTCCAATTGTGCACGCCGTCGGTGGCGCCGTCATAGAGGCTGGCGTAGCCAGCATTCGCGTACATGCCCGACAGCGGCGCTCCGTTCAGGTCGTATTCGCGACCGTTGGCTCCGGGGTCCTGGCCGATGCATTTGATGCTGCTCTGGACGACCAGGCCGGGGCCGTCGCTGGTGCCGGACCGATTGAACTGCCTGACAATCGCGCCGTTTTGCACGACGAACGTCTGGGGAGTGTCCCAACTGGTCAAGTAGAGTTCGCTGGTCTGTGCAAGCGCCGAGCCACAGGTCAGTGCCGCAACTGCTCCAATCGCCGTGGCGGATAATCCGTTGATTCTCCTGGATCGCATGGTTCTCTCCCTCTTCGGTGTTTTCTCGGATGAGCCGGCGCAGAACGAGAGCGCCGGACCGTTTTCGATCACGTAACAAAGTTCAAGTATGCTCGGCAGTGGATCTTGTTGCAAGCAAAACCAGCAGAAAACAGTGTCGAATTCCCCCAGATGAACTTTCTTCGCCCCGCGAGGTCACGGCGACGATGAATAAGTGATTCACCCGAGCGGATGGTCCTTGCACGTCCGCTCAGGATCCGGTATATTGGGGCCACCGGCACTGCGCAGGAGCCAAACGGGCCGCGTTAGCCTGCCACGCTGCGTTGGGAGCCGGATCAATCGCCAAAAGCGAGGGAGATCCCACAATGAAAAAGTCACGTCTGGTTACCGGTCTGGGTGCAGGTCTGGCGTTTGCCGCCGCGAACTCTCTGGCCGCTCCACCTCCGGTTGGGGTGTCGCACCGGGCTGAGACGAACGAAAACGGGTCATTCATCCGTACGACCTACCGCGTCAATGGCGTCGAGTCGGTGGTCGATCGGCAGAACGGCCGCATCGAATTGTCGACGCCGCGCTGGCTGCAGCCCGACGGTGGATCGGCATGGATCCCCAACGAGATGTCACTGGGCGACGACGGCGCCATGCTGTTCACCGGGCTTGGATTGAACCACGAAGTTCTTCGCATGCACGGCACCGGTTCTTCGCAGCAGGTGTTTGACTTTGACGCACTCGGCACGGAAGGGCCCTTCGTCAACATGGCCGATCACGCCGGGTTGGCGGGCGGCATGGTCGTTTACGATCTGAATCCCGATCCGGCGATTTATGATTTTGAGGCGACGGTCAACATCTTCAAGACCACGGGCAACGGCACGCCGGAATGGTCCTACACCTTCCCGACCTCGCAGAACTACTTCGGCGGCGGCGTGGCGATCAGTGACAACGGCAGCCGTGTGCTCATGTGGAAAGCCGATCCCAATATTTCCATGTGCCGCATCGAAGCATTCGACGCGAATGGCAACTCAATCTCCAGTGGCCTGCTTGGGTACGGCACGTTCTTCAACTCACGCCAGACCCGTCTGAGTGACGATGGCAGACGCGCTTACTTCAACATTGGCACCCACATTTACATTTACGACGTTGACAACGCCGCCGTTCTCAACGACCTCGACATGGGTGCTTCGTTCGACTCCCATGCTTTCTCCGGCGATGGCAAGCGATTCGCCTACGGTTACTTTGGTTACTTCCGTGTCTGGGGCGAAACGTCGCCAGGTGTCTGGACACAGATCGCCACCCACACCTTCCCGGGCAGCACCTTCATCGCCCGTTGCGATTTGAACCGAGACGGAACACGTCTGGGCTACGAGAATCAGCGGTACGCGCCGAACTATGACCACATCGATGTGGGCCTGTTTGACGTCGACTCGCAGACGGTTCTTTTCGAGCATGCATACGACGCTCCGGGGACAGCGGTCCAGATGTTCTCATCCGGTTGTGTGGTTGACGAAAACGGCGAGTACGTGGCTGGCTCCTCGTGGGGCGATTCGTTCAACTCCACTCCCGAGGGCTTTGTGTTCGATGCCGCGGGTAACGCCACGTGCGAAATCGACGCCCGCGGTTCGGCGTTCGCCATGGACATGGACTCAGCGGGCGACGTATTCGCCATTGGCTGCAAGTCCACCCACGCCAATAACTTCGGCAATGGCGGAGACATCATCCTGGCCGATGCCTATCGGCAGGATCTCCACCTCCTCGGCTACGCCCAGGCGGGTGGGACGATCGAACTGACAGTGGCCCAGACCGGTCAGCGTGTGCAGATCGCGGTCTGCCGCCAGCTTGGTAACTCGAATTCACCTTTTGGCCGCACCGAGATGAATCTCGGCACGTTGCTGACCACGATCGGCCCGATCCCGATCCCCAACGGCGGGCTGGTTCGCAATCTGACCATTCCCAGCAACTTTGGCGGCAAGATCATCCACTTGCAGGGCGCCATCATCGGCGGCAACTCGCACCTGACCAACAAGGTCTCTGTACGCGTTCAGCCGTGATGCGATTTCAGAATTGACTGATCCCCCGAGGCCCATGTTCGTTGAACGTGGGCTTCGGCCCTTTTTCTGAATGGCGCCCATCGCGCGGCCCGATAACACCCCAGATGACCAGGGCTTCTGGAAGCAAGCCGGTGATTCCCAAATCAGACGGCGGGGGTGGTGGGTCCGCCCGCGCCCTTGCCACTGCGCTGGCCGAACGGGATCTGGATCGGGCCGAGCGCGCGATGCAGGAGTTGGGCGCACTGAGTGATCTTGATTCGGAGTCGCGCAAGTCGTTGGCCAATCTCAACCTCAAGCATCAGCGCTGGGAACGGGCGGCGGAGATCTTCGAAACGATCGATGACCAATTCTCCGACGTCCAGATGTCCCATCTTTTGGCGCGCAATTTGTCCGCCCTGAGAGAACACCGACCTGGCCCGTATCGGGTGCTCACGACGCTCCATTCACCCGCGACGATCTGCCAGCCCGCCAGATCGTCCGGCGGCCAATTGACGATCGCCCAGACCGGTCCGTCCGGCCAACCGGTACTGCTTTCGCCGGGAAGCGATCCGATCGCGGCTGCAGCGAGAATCTCTGAAAGCCTGACTGATGTGTTCGCAAGTGGCCGTTGCCTCGCGCTATGTGGCGTCGGCGACGGATATGTGGTCAGTCAACTGGCCAGCAAGCCGCCCGACCTTCCGCTGGGCCGGGCGCAGTGCGTCCACATCGTCGAGCCGCATCCGGAAGTACTGCTCGCCGCGATGATGATCCACGACTGGTGCGGGCCGACGGGACCGATCCAGGATCGTCGTTTCCAGTGGTGGGTCGGCGAGAAATGGCCCGAAGAACTTCATGCGGCACTCGAGCACGACAGCTATCTGCCCTGTCCCGAGCGACCTGTATTCCTGAGCATCGCCCACGCTGAAATCGACGTCCAGATACGGGAGATCATCACAGCAGTTCTGGCCAGCGAAGACAGGCTGGCCAGGCGCATCGAGCGCCGATACGCCAATGTCAGCGCCGAACAACTGGCGGCACTTTTTGGTCCGAAGCCTCCCCGGACGCCGCGCGTGCTCTTTCTGACGACTCGATTCTCGACTGTCTTGCAGCACTCCACGCGCGATCTGGCCGCGGCGTTTGAGCAATCCGGATGGGCGACGCGGGTCCCCATCGAGCCCAGCGCTCACCACGCCTACCTGCGTCGCAATCTGCTGCGACACCTGGCTGACTTTCAGCCCGATCTCGTAGTGCAGATCGACCACCTGCGACACGAGCATCGTGACCTCTTTCCGCCGCAGGTGCCCTTTGTCTGCTGGATCCAGGATGACCTGCCCAACCTGATGATGCGGGAAGCGGGCAAAGCGGTGGGTGTTCGAGATTTCGTCCTCACTGCCGCGCCGCAAATCTATGTGAATGATTACGACTACCCGTCGCGGCAGTGCATCACCTTTGCCAAGCGAACGCATCTGCGCGCGATGGAGCCATCTAGCCGGCGCGCGTGGCTGCACGACCTCGCATTCGTTTCCAATGCCTCCCAAGTGCCGCGCGACTTTGCCGAGAAATTGGTTCGCGACTTCAGCACAGCGGGTGAGCTGCTTGAGAGCGTGGTTCGCGCGAGCTGCGATGCAATCATGCAACGCTACGAGCAGGGCGAGTGCTTCGAGACTGTGGCGCAAGTTCAGTCGATCCTCTGTGATGACGCCCGGCAACGCGGCTGCACATGGAACGATTCGGGGCTGCCGGCTTTGCTCGCGGGACGCCTCTTCGCCGCGCTTAACAATGCGCTGTATCGTCAGCAGGCGCTCGGGTGGGTGGTTGAAATCACCCGCGAGCGCGGCCTGGACCTCGGGTTGTACGGCGCGGGCTGGGAGGATCATCCTGAGTTCGCCCCGTTTGCGCGGGGGACGATCGAATACGGTTCGGCGCTGGAGGATCTGACCCGCCGCACGCGCATCAATCTGCAGATCGTGCCGTATTCATGCATGCATCAGCGGTTGCTTGACGGCGTCGCGGCAGGGGGTTTCTTCCTTATCCGCGAGCATCCTGTCGATCGATTGACGCTCGCATTCAACGCGATCATGCACGAGGCATCTGAGCGAAGTGGCGAACCTGACTCGATCGATGAACTGCGAGCTGGCCTCGATGATCTGGGGCGAAACCGCCTCGAGGCCTGGCTGGCGCAGCGTGATCGGTTTGTCGACCATCGCGGCACCGATCCCGTGGCGAACTACCGCGCGGCAATGCGCGAGCGGCGCGAGCATCTGTACGAGGTTCTGCCCGGCTACGACGAAGTGGTCTTCAATGGCAAGAAGGACTTGGCGCGCGGGATCGACTCCTTTATCAACGATGAGCGGGCTCGTGATCGCATCATCGACTCGCAGCTCAAGTTTATCGAGCGGCACTACACCTATCGGGGCGGCGTCGAGCAATTGACGCGCATCATTGCCGATCGATTGCGGGAAGAGTCGGCGTTGTCGCTCGCGGTTCCAACGGTCGAGGCGACCAGATGAGGCTCTCGGTCGTCATCGTGACGCACAATCGTCTCACAGCATTGCAGCGCACGTTGGAAATGCTGGCCGGCAACACCCACCTGCCGCACCGCGCCATGGAAGTGTTGATTGTCGACAACGGCTCGACGGACGGCACCGCCACCCAGGTCCAGCGCGACGGCCTCGACATCCAGGTCATCCGTCGCGAGCGCAATGAAGGCGTCTCAGCGCGCAACCACGCCTTTGCGGTGGCACGTGGCCAGTATCTGCTGCTCATCGACGACGACAGTTACCCGATCGACGATGCCGTCGCCCGGTCGTTGCAGTATCTCGATGGCCATCGACGGTGCGCAGCGGTTGTTGGGCGGATTGAGCTGCCCGACGGCCGCCTCGAAGCCAGCGCGCTACCCGGCGTAGTCGCCAACGGGGCCGTCGTGTTACGCAAGAGCGTCATCGACGAAGTCGGAGGCTTTCCCACCGAGTTCTTCCGCCAGGCCGAGGAGTATGACCTGAGTTTCCGCATCTGGAACGCGGGTTGGCGCATCGAGCGCTTTGAAGATCTGATCTACCGGCACGAGAAGGTCGGCGGCAACCGGTCTGCCGCGATCATCCACCGCATGGACATGCGCAATAATCTGATCCTCGTTGACCGGTACCTGCCGCAGGCGTGGCGCAGCGCCTACCGCGCCGACTGGACCCAGCGCTACCACGCCCTCGCGCGGCATGCGAAGATGTCGGCGGCGGCGTGGCGCGGGCGAATCGGCGCCTGGCCTTGGCGCTTTCGCGCGATGCTCGGCGACCGGCTGACGCTGGGCGAGGCCGCGCTCGAGTCCATCTTTGGTTTTGCCTCTCAGCGTGAACGAATTGCCGCTTGGGCCAAGGAGAATGCGGTTCGTCGGGTGGTGATCGCCGATTTCAGCAAGAACATCCGCGCCACGTACTCTGCCTGCGTCACGGCAGAACTCGATATCCTGGCGGTAGCGGACCACAACATCGTGTTTGCCGGTCTGGAGTGGATGTCCCTGCCAATACGTTCAGATCTTCGAGCCTTGACGGGGCAACCGGACGGCATCGTGCTTTCCAACATCAACCCGGCTCAGGTGGCCACCCGGCTGGCGATGCTCCAACAGGTGTTCACGGGTCCGATTCTCACGCTCTGGACGCAACGGACGCTCCGGTCAGCGGGCAGCGCCGACCCGTCAAACTATCACGATGCTGCGTGACGATTGTGCCGATAAGGAAGCATCAGGGAGCCCAGGGAGCCTCATGATGACCCAAACCCGATCAGCCCGTCGCACCCGGCTCGCCAGCCAGGTCACGCATCCCGATTGCTTTTTCATCACCGGCACCGGTCGGTGCGGCACGATGCTCCTGGCCCGGCTCTTCGACCGGGCCACCAATGGCGTCTGCGAGCACGAGACGATTTTCCGCCACGAGAGCATGATCGCCTATCACGCGCGTGCAGATGCCGGCGAGTACGATCGCGACATCCGCAAGGCCCTGATGCTCCGTGTAGAGCGCGAGCGGGCAGCCGGCACGATTTTCGGCGTCTCGTCGGGTCACTGCCACTTTGCCATCCCTCGACTGCACGAGCGATTGGGTGAAGGCGCACGCTTCGTGCTCATCATCCGCAAGCCCGAGGACTTTGTCCGCAGTGCTCTGGCTCGTGGTTTCTTCGATCCCGCGCACCCGAGTCACTGCGAGCAGATCCTTCCGAACCCCGCCGACCCGATCGCGTCCCGCTGGGATGAGGCGAACCCGCTAGAGAAGTGCCTCTGGTACTGGTCGCTGGTCAACGGCATGGCGATCGCCAACGTCGAAACGCTTCCGCCGCATCTGTGGCGAATACTGCGGATGGAAGACTTCTCACCTGAGACCCTGTGCGATCTCGCCGCGTTCCTTGGGCTCGAAGGGATCACGGGCGAACTGGCCGCCGACGCGCTCTCGCGTGGCGTCAACATCTCGCCCGGCGGCGAGCGCAGCGGCGAGGTCAATCCACACTCCCTTCCGCCAACGCTCGGTGCGATCGATACGTGGACCGATCAGCAGGTCGTCCTTCTGGAGCACTACTGCGGACGCCTGCGGTCCCACTGGTATGGAACTACCGCCGCTCGAATGGCCGGCTGACTGAATCACGAGGCGCCATCACCCCATGACCAAAGTCATGCTCGTCCAACCCTGGAACTACCACGACGAAGGCGTGCGCGAACACGACCTGTCGCGGCAATGGCGCAACGGTCCATACTCGCTGCTCCTCCTCGGCACGCAATTGCGCCAGCACGGCCACGACGTCCGCATCGTCGACATGATTCGTGACCTCGTCGTACTCAAGGGCGATGTGGACGGCTGTCTTCATACCCTGCGGCAGCAGATTCACGAATTCAAGCCCGACATCATCGGATTCGGATTCTTCTCGATTCATTACTTCGAGGTGAAGAAAGCCGTTGCCGCAGCACGGGCGGCGTGTGCGGAGATCGGCCTCAAGCCCATCTTCATTGCCGGCGGCATTCATGCCTCCACCGAGCCACAGAAGACCATCAGCGAACTTGGGTTTGACTTCTCCTTCAAGGGCGAAGCGGATCTGGGAATCGTTGAGCTTGCCGATGGCGCAGCGCCGATCACCGTGCGCGGCGTGGTGGGCAAGACGTCACTCATGCCGTCAGTTGGCGATGAGGTCAAGCCGCTCGATGATCTGCCGTTTCCCGACTGGTCGCTGTGCGATTACAAGTTCTACGCGCATCCGACGTACGCGCGCATGAGCATCCGCAAGACGAGCAGCCTGGACATGATCATGGGGCGCGGCTGCGTGTACAAGTGCGCCTTCTGCGCCTACAACGCGCTCTCGGCCGTGCGCTTCTACACCGCCGAGTATCTCGTCGAACAGATGGAGTACATGCACAAGGCCTTTGGCAACACGGCCGTGTACTTCACCGACTCGACGATCGGCAACAACCGCAAGCTCATCCGCGCCATGTGCGAACTCATGCTGCAGCGCGGCACGCAGAATCGGGTCGAGTGGTACGCCAACATCCGTCCAAACCAGGTCAGCGAAGACTCGCTCAAACTCATGTGGGCCGCCGGATGTCGCTATCTCTTCTATGGCTTCGAATCCGGCAGCCAGCGCGTGCTCGATCTCATGGTCAAGAAGTGCCCCGTCGAGGCGAACTACGAAGCCGCCGAGCTGCACAACAAGTTGCAGTTCCCCTATCACGCGAGCATGCTGCTGGGCTACCCCGGCGAGCGCGAGGAAGACATCGAAGCATCGTTCGAATTTCTCCGCCGTACCCAGCCGCCGAGCATCGGCGTGAACTGGTACGTCCCGCTGCCGGGCAGCCCGGATTACGATAAACTGCGGTCCGAAGGTGTGATCAACACCGAAGATCCGGAGGAGTGGCGGCGCATCGGCGAGGTAAACAACTGCCGCGTGTATGCGGATGTGCCCGAGGAGAAGTTCCGACAACTCTTCAAGCAGATGGAGCGGCTGGCGTACGTGGAGATCGCCCGCTCGCCGTCGCGTGCTGCGTGGGGCTGCATCAGCCCGCCGCAGAGCGAAGCGCCCCAGCCCGAGGCTCAAGTGGAGCCATCGACCGAGGCGCTGGTTGAAGCGGCCCGCAGCCGCGCCACCTACGGCACCACACCCATCGAATTGAAGCAAAGCGCCTGACGCGCGTCAGCATGGAGACTGATCCAGATGTCCACCGGTTCGACCGCAATTGAAACCAGCATGATTCCAGTCGCGCCGCACCTGTGGAATCCGCGCGACCGCCAGTCGCTCGACGCCCTGCGGAACAAGTGGCAAACCGTTCCCGCCGCTGCCGCGGGCCGCGTGAGCACGGCCGATCTCGCGTGTATGACCGACGCCCAGATCATCCGCTACTGGGAGCAGCAGGTGCTCGTCAGCACGACGGGCAACAACTACTCGGTGCGCGGCTGGTACCACGACCTCTACAGGGATGTCCTTCGCGGCAAGCGCGTGCTCGACGTCGGCGCCGGCATGGGCATAGACGGCCTCACCTTTGCCCAGCACGGAGCGGAGATGACGCTGCTCGATATCGTGCCGTCCAATGTCGCCAACACCGCGCGTCTCGCTCGATTGCTCGGTCTGTCGAATGTTCAGCCGTTCCTGATGGAAGACCTTGATTCGCTGGACGCCCTGCCGGACGACTTTGATGTCATCTGGTGTCAGGGTTCACTCATCAATGCTCCGTTTGAGTTTGTCCGTGCGGAAATGCGGGCGTTGCTCGAGCATCTGCCCATTGACGGGCGGTGGATCGAGCTGGCCTACCCCCAACAGCGCTGGGAGCGCGAAGGGCGGCTGCCCTTTGAGCAGTGGGGCGCCAAGACCGATGGCGAAGGCACACCATGGGTTGAGTGGTACGACCTCGACAAGCTGCGCGCTGCCCTGGCGCCGGCGCAATTCGACGTTGTGCTGGCGTTTGATTTCCATAACGACGATTTCAACTGGTTCGACCTCGTGCGCCGCGCGTGAACCGGGCAGTAAGAGTGATGAAGACCGCGAGATTCAAATCAGTGCCACGTCGCGACGATCGTTCGAGACCGCTTGCGCCATCGCATTTCGCTGAGCTGTTGCACGAACGCCTGCGTCTGCCCGTCGCGTACGTTCCTCCTGCGGCAAGCCGCGGCCGTGCGCTGCACGAGTGGCGCATGGAGGCAAACGACTTGCCGATCCTGCGCTATCTGTATCGCCACGCTCGCCCACGCCGTCATCTCGAATTCGGCACCTGGGAGGGTCGCGGCGCACTCGGTTGCCTGCAGGAATGCGACGCCACCGTCTGGAGCCTCAATCTGCGCGAGGGCGAGACCAACGAAGAGGGTCGCTGGGCATATGACGCCTGGCTGGATGAGGCCGAATTCGCACCTGGAAACTCGATCTTCACTCGCACAGCGCGCAACGGCCGTACGGTCGTCCGCACCGATGCGCTCGGCGCGATCGGCCGCCTCGTCCATGAACATGGCCTCGGCCATCGATTCTGCCAGATCTACTGCGACAGCCGGCAATGGGACAGCTCGAATCTGCCTGACGGGTTCTTTGACAGTGCTCTGATCGATGGCGGACATACGGAAGATGTCGTCACGAGCGACACACTCAACGCCCTGCGACTCGTGCGAACCGGCGGGCTCATCATGTGGCACGATTACTGCCCCGATGTGACCGCCCAACAGTCATGCTCATCGATTCGCGGCGTCGTCGATGCCATCCACCAACTCGCTCCCGTCATCAGGCGGCACTGCGGCGACTGGTTCTGGATCGAGCCGAGCTGGATCCTGCTGGGCGTGCGAAACGATCGGGAGTACGAACGATGAGTGCCGATCACCGCGCGCCCTACCTCAGCATTGTCGCCACAGCGCGCAACGACAACCACGGCGGCGACCTGCTGCGGCGCATGCAACTCTTCGTCGACGGCGTGCTCGCCCAGTGCGATCGCTATCGGCTGCCCAGCGAACTTATCCTCGTGGAGTGGAATCCGCCGACTGATCGGCCGCGTCTGGTTGATGCGCTCGATTGGAGCTGGCAGGGTTCATCCACGGACGTGCGGATCATCGAGGTTCCGCCGCAGCGGCACCGCCAGTTCGATCACGCGAGTCAACTGCCGCTCTTCCAGATGATCGGCAAGAACGTCGGCATCCGCCGGGCCCGCGGCTCGTTCGTTCTCGCCACCAACATCGACATACTCCTCTCCAACGAACTTGTTGCCCACATCGCCCGGCAGCAGTTGCGATCTGATCGCATGTACCGACTCGATCGCTGGGATGTCGATCCGAACGTGCCCGTCGATGCGAGCGTCGATGAACGGCTCGCGTGGTGCCGGTCGCACTGCATCCGTCTCGAAGCTCGCGATGGCACGCGCGATCTGCGCACCGGTCAGTTTCATCGCATCTACTGGAAGCCGACCTGGCGCGTGCGGCTCCTCGAAGCCCTGCAGGACTGGCGCCTCGTTCCGACGGTCACACGCAAGCGCTTGCACCTCAACGCCTGTGGCGACTTCACACTCATGCACCGCCAGCGCTGGGAAGACGTGCGCGGCTATGCCGAACTTCAGATGTACTCGATGCATCTCGATTCGGTTCTCTGCACCGCCGCACACTTTGCCGGCGCCCGCGAGCACGTCTGGCGCGATCCAATCAGCATGTTTCACATCGAGCACGGCACCGGCTCGGGCTTTACTCCCGAAGGCCAGGCAGCGCTCGATGCACGGCTTGCAAAGGCGGGTATTCCTCAACTCAAACACGCCGAATTCCACAAGTGGGCCATCGAGATGCGCCGCACCGGCGAGCCCCTCATACTCAATGAAGCAGACTGGGGCTTGCGCGATGAGTCGCTTCCCGAAGCATCGCCAGGAGAAAGTTCTGTCGCATCTCAGGATATGAAACACGAATCACTGTCCGCCGCGTAGATCATGCTCACTCTCTTCACCATTCCCAAGCCGTTCTGCGATCACATCGACGTGATCCAGCACAACGCGATCCGGTCGTGGACGCTTCTGGGGGAGGATGTCCGCGTCGTGCTCTTCGGTGATGATGAAGGTACAGCCGAGGTGGCACGCGAGTTTGAAATCGAACATCAGCCGAATGTGGCCCGCAACGCGCATGGCACGCCGCTGCTCAACGATCTGTTTGCGCAGGCGACAGAGGTGGCTGGCACCAGGCATCTGTGTTACGTGAATGCCGATATCGTCCTGATGTCCGACTTTGCCGCCGCGGCCCGACGAGCGATCACAGCCAAGAAGCGCCTGCTCATGGTCGGGCAGCGGACGGATTTCGATCAGCCCGAGCCGATTGACTTCACGCGCGACTGGGAACCTGTACTTCGCGCGAACGTGGCTGAGCGCGGCGTGCTGCACCGCCCGACGGGAATCGACTACTTTCTTTATCATCGCGATATCTGGGGCCGTATCCCGCCATTCGCCATCGGCCGCTTCTCGTGGGACAACTGGCTCATTCATCGCGCCCGCGAGGTGCAGGTGCCCGTCATCGACGCGACAGCCTGCGTCACCGCCGTGCATCAGAACCACGACTACAGCCACGCGCGCGGCGGAGCCAAGGGCGCCCGCAACGGCCCCGAAGCGCGCGAGAACTTCAGACTCGCGGGCGGCCGACAGCTTTCACTGACGATCTGGGACAGCACGCACGTCCTCACGCCGACCGGGCTCGAAAGACGCCAGTTCGATGCCGCGCTGGGTGGGGGTATCTGGTCCTATCGGCGTGCCGTGGGTTGACCGCAGCATCGCTGCTTTTTGCAGCCCGCCTGTGAATCGGGACGATGAGACTACCCGGCTATGCTGCGCGCACGGATCGCCCGCAGCCGCGGAACGGGAAGGAACCCTCATGCACGAATCGAAGATTGAACGCATTGCCGTCATCGGGCTGGGCAAGCTCGGCTCGCCCATCGCCGCCTGCCTCGCCGCCGCGGGCTATACGGTCGTTGGTGTGGACACCGACCCCGCCAAAGTTGAGGCGATCAACGCGGGCCACGCGCCCGTCAACGAAACAGACCTGGAAGCGACAATCAGCCGCAGCGAAGGTCGCCTGACCGCGACAACCGAGATCGACCGGGCCGTCGAGCAGGCGGATGCGACGCTGATCATGGTGCCGACTCCCAGCGATCCGGATGGTCGCTTCTCCCTCAAATTTGTCCTTGCCGCTATTCGCGCCACTGGCCGGGCCTTGCGCACCAGGCGCGGCTACCACCTCGTGAGCATCTGCTCCACCGTCATGCCCGGCGCCACTGGCGGCGAGATCCGCGAAGCCCTCGAACTCACTTCGGGCCAGCGCGTCGGCGAGACGCTCGGCCTCTGCTACAGCCCTGAGTTCATCGCTCTGGGCAGCGTGATTCGCGACTATCTCAACCCCGACATGGTTCTCATCGGCGAATCCGACCCGTGTGCGGGTGCAGCGCTCGAGAGCATCTACCGCACCGTCTGCCACAACGAGCCCAGTGTGCAGCGAATGAGCTTCGTCAACGCCGAGCTGACCAAGATCGCCGTGAACTCGTACATCACCACTAAGATCACCTTTGCCAACATGATCGGCGGCATCTGCCAGAACCTGCCCGGGGCGGATGTTGACGTCGTAACGGGTGCGCTGGGATGCGACAGTCGCATCGGTCGCAAGTACCTCAAGGGAGCGGTCGGCTACGGCGGGCCGTGCTTCCCGCGCGACAACGTCGCCCTGGCCCGCGCCGCCGAACTCGCGGCCTCGGGCGCCGACCTGGCAAGGAGTGTCGATCAGACGAATCGCGCCGAGGTGCGCCGGCTGGCCGATCTCGTTCGCACGCACCTGACAGACTCACAACACACGGTCGGCGTGCTGGGCCTCTCCTACAAGCCGCACACCGAGGTCATCGAGCAATCGCAGGGTCTGCTGCTCACGCAGGCGCTCGCGGGCGACGGCGTCCCGGTCATCGCCCACGACCCGGCAGCGCTGGCAAACGCGCGAGCCGTGATGGCCGACGACATCCGCTTTGCGGAGACGCTCGAAGAATGCCTCGCCGCAGCCGATGTGCTGGTCATTACGACACCCTGGCCGCAGTACACCCAGATCACCAACGCCATGCTCGCCGGCGCTGGCCGCCATCGCAAACTCATCGACTGCTGGCGCTGTGTGGAAGATGTCGCACTGCGCGAGAGCGCCGACTACATCGCCATCGGCGTCGGGCCGCGCGAGGCTACGGTGGATATCGATGTTCACGTCAACGCAACGTCGCTGCAGGTGGCCTGACGTCCGTCATTCCCGCGCAGGCCGGAATCCAGCGACGGGCACAAGAACCAATCTGAGTTTGCCGCTCGTCGATCAAGCTGCAGCCGTGCGGGCCCCGTGCAGCTTCAGCGCCTTGGCCACTTCGCCTTCGATCCACTCGTAGGTCTTCGCGAGCCCTTCTTCGAGATCGATCGTCGGCTCCCACTTCAGGATGTCGCGCAGCTTGGAGTTATCCGAATTGCGGCCGCGAACGCCCATCGGTCCGTCAATGTGCTTGATTCGGATGTCGATGCCCGCGATGGAGGCGATCAGGTTCGCCAGATCATTGATCGAAATCAGCCGGTCCGAGCCGAGGTTGAGCGGCTCGCCGCAATCCGACTGCATGATGCGGTGGATGCCTTCGACGCAGTCATCGATGTAGCAGAATGATCGCGTCTGCTCGCCGTCGCCCCAGAGTTCGATCTCGTGATTACCGGTCAGCTTGGCGTGGGCGATCTTGCGGCTCAGCGCAGCGGGCGCTTTCTCGCGTCCACCTTCCCACGTGCCCAACGGGCCGTAGATGTTGTGGAAGCGGGCGATGCGCGTCGGCAGGCCGTAGTCTCCCGTGTAGTGTTCGCAGATCTTCTCCGTAGTCAGCTTCTCCCAGCCGTAGGCGTCCTGCGGCTGGGCGGGGTAGGCATGTTCCTCGGCCAGCGGGATCACATTGGTTTCCGTCTGGCGATACTCGGGGTACACGCACGCCGACGAGGTGTAGAAGTAGCGCGAAACGCCGTTGGCCCGTGCCGCCTCGATCGTGTGCAGGTTGATGAGCAGGTTGTTGCTGAGGATCTCGGCGTGGTGGCAGGAGATGAAGCCCATGCCGCCCATGTCGGCCGCGAGCGCGTAGACCTCATCGACGCCGCGGGTCGCCTGGAGGCAATCGTCCCAGCGGCGCAGATCGCAGATCATGAAGTCGTCGGCATCGGTCTCGGAGAACTCGGGGTACTTGAGATCGGCGCCGCGCACCCAGTGCCCCTGTTCGCGGAGAAAGGTAACAAGGTAGTGGCCAATGAATCCGCCGGCTCCGGTGACGAGAATGCGCGCCATGTGAGGCTCCGAATCTGCTGCTGTCGTGGGTCGCTGGTCAGGCGGGCACCCGTCGCCCACCCCTGCGTGTTATCGGCAATTGGACGGGGTAACATGCGAAATCCGCCACGGCCTATACCAGACCGAAGCGCCAGCGAGGGATAGAAAGACACGAACCTCACTGACGTACCGGACTGGTGGAATCCAACGTCCGCGCCTCGGCCTCGCTGGCTCCGAAACTGAATCCCCACCCCTCGCCAGGCCGATAACAGACGGCAATGGCTCCTTCCGCCTCGACCCAGAGCAAGATCCTCAGCCTGCCCACCCTGCTGGCCCGCTGCCGCGAGGCCCGCGAGCACGGGCGGCAGATCGTCCACTGCCACGGCTGCTTCGATCTTGTCCACCCCGGCCACGTGCGGCATCTCGACTTTGCCGCCCGGCTTGGCGACATTCTGCTCGTCACCATCTCGGGTGACAGCATGATCGACAAGGGCACCGGCCGTCCGCTCATCCCCGAAGCGCTCCGCGCTGAGAACCTCGCCGCCCTCAACTGCGTCGACTGGGTCTACATCGATCCGCACCCCACGGCCTTGGAAGTCATCAACCAGGTGAAGCCCGATGTCTACCTCAAGGGACGCGAATACGAGAGCAATCGCGACCCGCGCTTCCTCGCCGAGCGCGAGGCGGTCGAGAGCCACGGCGGGCGCGTGGTCTTCTCCAGCGGCGACATCGTGTTCAGTTCGAGCGCGCTCATCGCCGCGCTGAGCGACAACCACGATCCGATTGACCGGGCTCTCGAGCAACTCAGCGAGGTCAACGACTTGCGTCCGTCCTCGCTCGAAGCCATCGTCGACAACTTCGCCGGCAAGCGCATCATCGTCGTCGGTGAGCCGATTATTGATCGCTACGTGCACTGCGAGCGGCCGGAAGTCGCATCGGAAAGCCCGGTGCTGACATTGCGGCCGATTGAGAGTCAGACCTTCGACGGCGGTGCGGCGATCATCTGCCGCCACATTGCCTCGCTGGGCGGTCAGGCGGAATTGATCACGGCCCTGCCGGAGCGCGATGACGCGGCTGTGCTGATGGTCGAGCGTCTGCGAGCCCAGGGCGTCGAGGTGCGCAGTGTGGAAAGCGACCAGTGCATCACCGAAAAGCAGCGCTACCTTGTGGGCGCGCAGAAGGTCATGAAAGTCGATCTCGGTCGCCCAATGACCATCGACGAGCGCGGCCGCTCGGAGTTTGTCAATCTTGCCGTCGACGCGGCTTCGCAGGATGGCGGCGTCGATGGTGTCATCTTCGCCGACTTCGGCCAGGGCCTGCTGACGCCCGCCACACTCGATCGACTCATCCATCAGCTGAGACCGCTTGCGCGCATCATGACCGGCGACGTCTCCGGCAAGCGCGCCAGCCTGTTGCGCCTGCAGCAGATGGACCTGGTCTGTCCAACTGAAGATGAACTGCGCGAGGCGATGAGCGATTTCGCCGAGGGGCTCGGCGCTGTCGTCTGGCGCTGGCTGGAGCGAACCAGTGTCAACGCCGCACTGGTGACGATGGGTGCCGAGGGCGTCATCGCCTTCTCGCGTCGCGCCGCCGGCCAACCTCGTCTCGCCGGTCTGCCCGCGCGACTCAAGAGCGATCACATCCCCGGCCTCGGCCCCCTCGGAATCGATCCGCTCGGCTGCGGCGATGCCATGCTCTCCACGGCCACACTCGCGCTGACGGCGGGAGCGGAACTGGTCCAGGCTGGCTACCTCGGCAGCCTCGCGGCCTCCATCGAATCGCGGCAACTCGGCAACGTCGCCGTCGGCGCCGCCAGCCTGCGCAGCGAATGGCAACGCCTCGCCGCAAGGCACCTGCTCATCGCCTCGGCGGTGTAACTGCTGACTTCGAATCCACGGTCGCGACTCATCCCTCAATCCGCGCATATCCTGACATTCCGCGTCGCACGCGCTGCGCGGCCGCTTTCGCCACGAACGAAGGAAGAAACCATGCTCGCCGACCCACGTTACAGCAAACTCGCCGACCTGCTCATCAACTTTTCGACCGACCTGCAGAAGGGCGAGCACATCCTCATCGAAGCCTTCGATCTCCCTGAAGAGATGGTCATTGCCTGCATTCGCGCGGCCCGGCGTCGCGGCGGCAATCCGCATGTCGCGATCCGCAACGGCCGGATCATGCGCGAACTCAATCGCGCGGCCGGTGACGATCAACTCACAACATGGGCCGGCTACGACCGCAACCGCATGGAACAGATGGCCGCTTATCTCGGCCTGCGCGGCTCGCAGAATGTCAGCGAGTCGTCCGACATCGACGACGACCAGATGAAGAGGGTCGGCAAACTCTACGCCAAGCCGGTGCACTTCGATCAGCGCGTCAATCACACACGCTGGTGCGTGCTCCGCTGGCCCACACCCAGCATGGCCCAACTTGCTCAGATGAGCACCGAGCAGTTCGAGGACTTCTACTTTGATGTCTGCACCCTCGACTATTCGCGCATGGAGTCGGCGTGCCTCAAGTTGCGCGACCGCATGAACGCTACCGATAAGGTCCATCTCAAGGGGCCGGGCGATACGGATCTGAAGTTCTCGATCAAGGACATTCCCGCGATTCCCTGCTGCGGCCGACGCAACATTCCCGATGGCGAGTGCTTCACCGCCCCGGTGCGTGAGAGCATCAACGGCGTGATCCAGTACAACTGCGCGACGCTCTACAACGGCCTGACGTTCGACAACATCCGTCTCACCTTCAAACACGGCAAAGTCGTCGATGCCAAGGCCGGCGACAAAACCGACAAGCTCAATTCCATCCTCGATACCGACGACGGCGCCCGCTACGTCGGCGAATTCGCCATCGGCTTCAACCCCTACATCATGCACCCCATGAAGGACATCCTCTTTGATGAGAAGATCGCCGGCTCGATCCACCTCACCCCCGGCCGGTGCTACGACGAGGCGAGCAACGGCAATGCATCCGAGATTCACTGGGACATGGTCATGATCCAGCGCCCGGACTACGGCGGTGGAACGGTCGCTTTCGATGGCGAGATCATCCGCAAGGACGGCCTGTTCGTCGTTGACGATCTCAAGGGACTCAATCCTGAATCGCTCAAGGGCTGATTGGCGCGACATCTCATCTTCCGAACAGGGTCGTTTTCCGTTTCCGGACCTCCCCCACGGTCAGATTCGTTCGAAACCGCCTTCGAAGAAATAATTGTCCAATATGGCGATCGAATACGCGTTAAGATAGTGGTGGTTGGATCTCGCCTTTTGCGTGATGCCGGCCACCACGGAGACTGACCGCATGTTTCGCCTGCCGTCTATTCTGCGCCACCCGCTGTGCCACGATTTCACGGCGCTCGGTTTGCTCTTGCTTGCGGCTCTGCCGGTCGCCGCGCAGACGCCGCACGTGCAGTTCGAGCCGATGGTCTCATACGAGGCATCCAACAGTGAGCCCCGCCGCGTTGCAACCGGCGACTTCAACAACGACGGGCACACAGACATCATCGTCGCTATGAGCGGCACCGACAGCAGCCCCGGTCTGCTGACCGTGCTCTTCGGCGATGGAACCGGTGCGCTCGTGGACAACACCGACTTCGCCAACACCCACCAGTGGTGGGGGATTGCTTCTGGTGACTTCAATCGCGACCAGCGTCGCGACATCGTCGGCGCCGCAGGTGGCAACGGCGTCACAACCGTCAACGTCTACGCCGGGAGCGGCAATGGAAACTTCGCTCCGATGGCGAGTTTGAGCGCCGGCCGCTTTCCAATCGCGGCCGTGGTTGGCGATTGGAACGGCGACGGTAAGGACGATATCGGGGTGGCCAACAACGTGACCTACGGCGTGACGCTGTTTATGGGCAACGGTGATGGCACCTTCGGCCCCGCCTCCAACGTGCCCGACGCAGCAGGGCTCCTGGCGACTGACATCTGCACTGCCGATTTCAATCGCGATGGGAAGACCGATCTTGCCGTTTCGCACTACTCGGGTGTCACCGTGTTCACCAACAACGGCGGAGGGATATTTAATCTCTACGCGAGTACCGGCGGATCGGATCTCAAGAATCGCGTTGCCGCCGGCGATGTCAACGGCGATGGCATCGCGGACATCGTGACCAGTGAACAGTACACCAACAGGTTCATTGTTTGCCTGGGCAACGGCGTCGATGGCTTCTCATCCAATGTGCCCTACACCGCAGGCTCAGGCATCACCGGCGTGGCGCTGAGCGACCTCAATCGCGATGGTTACGTCGATGTCTGCGTCTCCACGAGCGACTCGACCGGCGCCGAAGTGTTCCTGAACAGTGGTGAAGGCAGCGGCGCACTCCTGCCGCGCGCCGAATGGGCCGCCGGCCCGCAGCCCACGGCGATTGCGACCGCCGACATGAACGAGGACGGTTTTGATGACCTGCTCATCACCTGCCGCAATCTCGGGGATACACCCTCGATCTCGATTCTGCTCCAGGTGCCGCAACTCGCGTTGGCGGCCGATGGCGCCTGCCCCGGTGGTGGACCACTACGCATCACCTGGTATGGAGCCACGCCCAGCGGACAAATCGCGCTGATCTTCGCGGCCAACACGGGCTCGTTCGTCATTCCGCAAGGCAACCCGTGTCAGGGAACGGCGCTGGGGCTCGGCGCTTCGCAACTGCGCGTCGCCTACCGCGGCGCCTCGGGTCCGCGCGGCACGCGAACCCTCACCACCAACGCCGGCCCATCCGCGTGCGGCGGCTATCTCCAGTTGCTCGACCCGTCCAACTGCACGACAAGTAACGTGTCGAAGATTCGCTGAAGGTTGGATCGCACTTGCTGTGGCGGACTTCGCTTCTATCGGACGCGATAACGGCGCTGTCCGTTCATGACGACTTCCCGCAACTTCTTTTGCGTGGTTGGCCACGCCACCTTCTACTTCGCACAGCGCCAGTCGATGGTGCAGGGATCGACACCGTCGGCTGCAGATGGCGCCTTGCCCGGCTGCACGACCTGTCGCGATTACCCTCGCGCGAGGATCTCTCTCATGGACCTGACCAATCCCTGGCTGCTTCTGTCCGCAACCGTCATCGGCCTCGTCGGACTGGTGATGTTCAACCACGGCCGCAAGGAAGCCGACCTTCGCACACTCGGCACCGGCCTGGTGCTGCTCGTCTATCCCTACTTCATCAGTTCGCTGCTGGTGCTGTGGCTGGTTTTCGTCTGCATCTTCGGTGCGATCTACGCGCTGGATCGCATCGCGTGAGGTCGAGTCAACGCTGCGCCGTGAATCAAGCCGTGAGGTGCGTCCCGTACCGCGAACGAGCGCTGATGGTCTGCTGCGCACCGACAATACCTCCGGCCTGTTGGATACAATGCCTCCTGCATGACCGATGCGCCAGCACGTTCGCCTGATGTGACGCCCACCGCGCCGCCCATCGGCCTGCCACCTGTCGTGGTCGTCCACTCCTTCAGTGGCTCCACCACCTTCTCCTTCTACAACCAGATCGTCGGCGGCCTGCGAGTCCTTGGCATCTACGTGGGTTTCCTTCTCGTCGCGGCCAGCATCCTGATGCGCTTGCGCGGAGGGCTGTCTATCGGATTGGTGGCGCTGATTGTCGGCATGCAATTCGCCTTCTTTCTCATCCTGTGGCTCCCTCGCCTTATTCGGTACCACCGCGCCTGGCGGGTTGAGCGTCGCAAGCAGTCCAGTGGCGAGTCCACTGAGCAGGATGAGTCGACGAAAGCCCGGCTGGCGCTACTTGAGGTCGGCGGAGTGTCGCGGGTGCGCTGGTACGGCGGGCGCGCTCGGGAGCCATGGCGCAGCCGCTTTCAGCAGTTGCTTCGCGAGTCCGGGCTGCCGGGCGCTCTGGTGATCGTGCAGGATCAGCTTGAAGAGTCGATCCGGACGATCGAAGTGCCTGGCGAGTTCGTCGAACCCGAGCGACTCCAAAGCGCCGTGCCACGCGGCTCTCGATCCTACTGGATACAACTCGGCATCATTGCCCTGTTGGTCTGGATGGTGGTCAACAGTTCACTCTCGGGTGACTGGATCCAGGCCGCCATGTTCGTGTTCGTCCTGGCGGTACTCGGCATGCAACTGCTCAAGTCCTTTGGAATCCATCTGGAGGAGGCCAGAGCGCCGGTCATGGGAATGGGCGTCTATTCGGATCACAAAGGTCGCCGCTGGACGGTCCTCGACTCTACGCTCTATCTCTACCCGCTCAAGATCGCGTTCCATCGCGTCATCATCGCCGAACTCATCGGCCCCGACGGCCATGCCGCCATGCAGTTCCACGGCATTGATGATCCGGGCCTGCGGATGCTCTGGCAACGCTGGATGCACCCGCACCCCCGACCGGATCTGGTGTGACATTGCGATGACGGACTACCATCCGTTCGCGTGAACTCCCGAAGCGACCATCTCGACTCCGGCGAAGCGGCAACCGAATGCGATGCGCGCCGGCCAGTCGTGTGGATTGCCGCACTGCCGACGTCGCTTCAAACGCCGTATCCCCTGTGGATTGAGTTCATCATCTATGGAACATTTGGCTATGCCGCGCTCATCCTCCTCTCCGCTCGACTTGGCAACACGTGGGCGGCGCAGCAGCAATCGTTCGCCATCTCCTTTGGATTGGCGGCATTTGTGGTCGTGGCATGGCGGATCGGTTGTTGGTGTGTGCTTCGCGCCTCACGCGCCGCCTCGCGGCTGGCGCTCCAGAGTAACAGACTGTCCGTCAAAGCTGATCACATCCGGCACTCGCTGATTGCGTCCTCCGGCTTCGGCCGGGTGAACCCGCTTGGATGGCCGGATCGGCGCGGGTCAGACTTTCTGCCTCGCCTCGAATCGGGCGGGCTCGCTTGCAACTACACAGTTGCAGAGTCCTCACTTCGCCAATCGCTCGAAGCCCTTCCGATCATCAGTGACATGCTTGAGCCGGAGCGGGTTCACAGCCGCGTACCGGTCGGGCGATTCGAAGCGATTTCTCTCACGTTGATGGTTGTTCCCATCGTCGTCTTCGGCAGGCAGGCGCTGGCCGGCCAGGCCCGATTCCTCCCCATGGTGGTGCTCACTGTCGGCATGGTGCTCTTCGGCGCTTCCCGCTTCTGTGACTTGCGCCTCGGAGAGAGTTTGGCGCCGGTGGCGGGGCCGGGAGTCGTTACGGACCGCAACGGTCGGCGATGGACAGTGGCGTGTTCCGCCATGCTCATTCGACCCGTTCCAAACGGCAATGGGTTGAGCGTCGAACTGCTTGGGCCGCAGGGCTACCTGCTGATGCGATTTCGCCGAGGCGTTGATGATGAGGGCTTTCAGGCGCTCTGGCAACGCTGGATGCATCCGCATCCCCGGCTGGATCTGGCGTAGCGGCAGGAGTAGGTCGGATACTGTAGAGCATGACACACAACACCAACGCAACGCTGCTCAACCTTCGTTCTGCGGGCAAGAGATTGTTCGACGCCGCGTTCACTTGTGCAGCGATCGCGATATTGATCGCGATGTGCGGTGTTGCGCTCTCAGGCTGTGCGACCAGTGGAACGAAAGTCGAGCAGTACGGCGTGATGCGCGAGGTCATGCGCGACGGTCACACCGAAGCTCGTGTGTGTCTATCCAAAGCGGTGGCCCGGCCACATGCCTATGCCGTGGGCGCACTCGAAGGTCTTGCCGGCGAGATCACCATCGTCGATGGCGACGTTTGGGTGGCCCGCGTGGTGGACGGTGATGTCAAAATGAGCGGCCCACTGCCCGCCTCTCAGGATCAGGCCACGCTCCTCACGCTGACTCATGTTGATAAGTGGGAGTCGATTCCAGTCACGATGGAGGTCGAGGGAGACGCGCTCGAATCGTACATCGAACAGACTGCACGCGCACTCGGCATCGACACGAGTCAGCCGTTTCCATTCGTGATCGAAGGGGACGCCATCCGCGCCGATCTGCACGTCATCAACGGCTACTGCCCGATCGCCACCGATCCCGCCACCATGGAGGCTCAGCCGTGGGAGTGGTCGAGTCCGAAGGCCGGCCCGGCGGTGCTGGTCGGCTTCTACGCCGCCGAGTCGGGTGGCGTCATGACTCATCACGGCACGTCAGTGCACATGCACGGCGTCATCAACATTGATGGTCGCACCGTTGCCGGACATACTGACAGTGCGATGGTCATGCCAAGTGCCGTCCTGCGTCTGCCGATTAGTCGCTAAAACTGCTTCGACGCAGTGATTCACCTCAACGCGCTAGGATCGGTTGCCATGGGCGTTTGTACAGACACTCCGCTACGGCGACGAAAGCGCCGGATGCTTGTCGGTGGCGTCGTACTGTTGTGTTTCATCTGGCTGCTCATGCAACTCTGGAAGGTTGCGTTTGGAGTTGTCACTCCGAGCACGGACTACGCAGCCCTGATGCGCGAAGTTGTCGCATCGAATCA
Source organism: Phycisphaerales bacterium UBA5793 (assembly GCA_002418285.1). Taxonomy (GTDB): domain Bacteria; phylum Planctomycetota; class Phycisphaerae; order Phycisphaerales; family UBA5793; genus UBA5793. The sequence goes on along the minus strand of DIDT01000049.1, from coordinate 35,961 downwards.
GCCCGCGTCCAGTCAGAACGCGTGGCCAATCTACGCTGAGGCGATGGGAATCGCCGCCGACGTTGCCAAGGCCCGCCTGGAGGAGATCAATGAGTTGGCGGAGCCAAACACCGGCGCCGACATGTTTTGGGATTATTCGCGAATGCTCCATGGCCCGCCCGACCCTGCGCGCTGGACCCTGGAACGAGAGCAGATTCGGCTCTTGCAGGCGCAAGGGGTATTCGCGATGATGGTGAAAGCCGCTTCGATCGAGCGCGCGGTCTGCGAGCCGCCGACTCCCGACCCGGACTTCGGCAACGTGTTGCTGTTCGGCACACTCGACGCCGACTTGTCAGGAGCCTCGGAGATCAACGACGCGCTGACGGGCTGTATGAGGCTCGCATCGACCGAATCAGACTGGGCAGTTCATTCGCAGATGTTTGATGCCGCGTTGGCCGGGCCGCAGATGTTGGCTGCGCAGGGAATATCGGTGGAGTATGGGAAAGCGATGCGCATGCTCCGAATTCCTCTCGACGAATTGCAGTTTGAATTGCTTGAGGGAGTCATCGAAGCGGGAAAACTGACCGCTCTCGACAACATCCTCGCAAAGCGAACATTGTGGCTGACGCAGTATTCGACCGTCGTGGAAGTCGAGCGACTGCTGATGCTCGACGCCGTGCAGCACTGGTATACCGACAACGGATTCGGAGTCGGGTTTGCCTCGCTTTCTCAGATCCCGTCCGCAGTGGCCGGGTCCATCAGTGGCGTGACCGAGATTTCATCGATTGAGCCGCCAAGTGTGTGGGATCGACTGAGGGATCTTCGCGCGATCACGCTCCCCTCGCGTCGCGCGACGGTGGCTGACATCGAGAAATGGACCACCACCTGGTCCACCGTCTGCGCCGGCCCGCCCGAGCGTTGGTCCGAGCTGGCCGCAGGCGCTGATGATGATTGGCAGGAGTCACTGGACAACAACGAGGTATTTGCTCTCATGGTCTCGGTGTCGCATGCCCGCACGCTGGCCCAGTGCATCGATGCGATTCGACACGTCAGGGTCGTACGACTCATGCTTGCGATTGAGACCTATCGCGCGGCACACGATGGCGCGTGGCCGGAGTCCCTGAACGAACTTGGCGATGTTGATGCAGACATCCTGATCGATCCAGAGTCTGGCCAGCGCTTTCGCTATGAGCGCATCACACCTGAGATGCGCGCTGATGAGGCAGGCGAATCGAGGCCGTATCTTCTGTTTGCGCACTCAACCGAGGGCGGCAGTTCCCCACCTGAAGCGCTCAACGCGATTCGACCAGAGTAGGGAGGGTCACACGCTGACAGCTGTCCCACACAGTGCTCGAGTCGTTCGCGGTTGATCAATCGCGTGGTGTTGCGATCTGTTTGTCGATCAACCCGGCGTCGGCACGCGGAACTGCGCGAGATCGACACCCTTGAAGTACTCGATCGTCCTGCCGAGCCCTTCGCGCAGCTGGATCTTCGGCTCCCAGCCGAGCTTGGCCTTGGCCAGGTCAATGACCGGCTGCCGCTGCGTTGGATCGTCGGCGGGCAGGTCTTCGTAGATGATCTTCGACTTCGTCCCCGTCATCTCGACGACCATCTCCGCCAGCTGCTTGATGGTGAATTCGTACGGGTTGCCGAGATTCACCGGGCCGATGAACTCATCCGGTCCGTTCATCATGCGGATGATGCCTTCGACAAGATCATCGACGTAGCAGAACGAGCGCGTCTGGCTGCCGTCGCCGTAGATCGTGATGTCCTCGCCAGTCAGCGCCTGGCGGATGAAGTTCGACACGACGCGCCCGTCGTACGGATGCATGCGCGGCCCATACGTATTGAAGATGCGAATGACGCGGATATTGAGGTTGTTGGAGCGGTGGTAGTCGAAGCACAGCGTCTCGGCGGCGCGCTTGCCTTCGTCGTAGCACGCGCGCGGCCCGATGGGATTCACATTGCCGCGGTACGACTCGGGCTGTGGGTGCACTTCCGGGTCGCCATACACTTCGCTCGTTGAGGCGTGCAGCACCTTGGCGTGCGTGCGCTTGGCCATGCCCAGCACGTTGATGATCCCGATGACGCTCGTCTTCATCGTCTTGATCGGGTTCCACTGGTAATGGATCGGGCTGGCCGGGCAGGCCATGTTGTAGATCTCATCGACCTCGAGCCACAGCGGGTGCGTGACGTCGTGGCGGATGAGCTCAAAATTGGGTTTGCCCAGCAGGTGGGCGATGTTGATCTTCTGGCTCGTAAAGAAGTTATCCAGGCAGATCACGTCGTGCCCCTGGGCCACGAGCCGGTCGCACAGGTGCGAGCCGAGGAACCCGGCCCCGCCGGTGACGAGAACGCGCTTCATTTTCGAGATCGACACGATGGCTGCTCCAAAGAGGCGGTGGCGGCCGCGGCTGATTTCACCTGCATCGCTGAGTCGGGAGGCGGCACGACGTCCCAGTCGGGGCTCGTCGCCTCGTCAGCATCGGCCAGAATCGTCGAGTGAATCAGTACAGTAGGCCACGCGCGCCACGCTGATCGGCGACTTACAACTCGCGCTGGACCAAAGCCGCAACGCCCCCACCCGGCTCCCCCGTCTCATCCGGCGTGACGCCGGCAGGCGTTTTCACCGGGGTCAGGTGCTGGATTTTCAATAAGGGCGACGTTGTAACCACAGCAACAGCAGTGTGTTATAAGTGTTTGGGAAAGATTCGCAAGAAACTATTCGGACTTTGCGGGTATTCCGGTTGACGGATTTGTCCATCTTCGTCATACTGACCAAGGCTCTGACACTGAGTGGGCGTCGGCGGCGACCTGGTCCGCACCGATGCGAAACGGGCGGAAAAGCACGATTTCAAGTGAAAGTGAGTGTGAAGAATGAGACAAGCCACGCTGAATCGGCAACGAGTTCTAATCGCCTCAAGCTGGAGTACCCGGATCTGCATTGTCGGTGCCGCAGTCTTGGGCGTCGTGCTGGGCGCCGCCACATCTGTCGATGCGCAGTGCCAGCGCGGCCGACTGACCGCGCCCGACGGAGAAGCCGGCGATCGAATGGGCAATCACATCGCCATTGACGGAAATCGAATGGTCATCGGGGCGCACGCCGAAAGTCACTCGGGCTTCACCAACTGCGGTGCGGCATACGTCTACGTCCGCAATGGCAATGCCTGGGATTTTGAAGCCAAGCTGGTGGCCGCCGTTCCGAAGGACGAAGCCCACTTCGGCTGGTCGGTCTCGATCGATGGCGACTACATCGCCGTCGGTGCGAGAACGGAAGATGAATTCGGCTCGCAGTCCGGGGCCGCCTACATCTTCAGGCGCGTGGGCTCAGTTTGGTCGCAGCAGGCCAGGCTCATCGCTGGCGATCCGGAAGAGTTCGCCCGCTTCGGTCAGGCCGTCTCCATTGATGGTGATGGAGTGCTCGTCAGCGCTTACCGCGAGAACTTCCAGCGCGGCTACGGGTACGTGTTCAGACGAGAGGGCACCGCCTGGTCGCAGGAGGCCAAGCTTGGTGCGGCGTTCGGTGGATCGGGCGGCGATGAACTCGGGTACTCCGTCTGCCTCGACGGCGATGTCGCCATGCTCGGCGCCTGGCAGGTCGAGGATCCCGGCCAACCCGCAAACCACGGCGTCGTCTTTGTCCACAAGAAGACCAACGGGGTCTGGACCTACCAGCAGAAACTCCGACCTTCAGATGTTGCCGACTTTGAGAACTTCGGCATCTCAGTTGATGTGCAGGGCACTATGGCCGTCATCGGCAAGTGGCACGACATCGAGCGTGGGTCAAACGCCGGTGCGGCCTACATCTTCCAGTATGTCAACGATGAATGGATCCAAACGCAGAAACTGACCGCCTTTGACGGCGCGCCCAATGAAGAGTTCGGCATCGATGTCGGCCTCGATGGCGACTACATCGTCATCGGCGCACGGGGCGACAATTCATTCGGCGTGCAGGCCGGCTCCTCCTACATCTTTATCAACAACGACGGGATCTGGACGCTCTACGCCAAGATTCACGCCAGCGATGCAGCAGAGGGAGACCTCTTCGGCAACACCGCGGATATCTCGGGCACTACGATTGCGGTCGGCGCTCCGCGGCGTAACGGTGAACGGGGATCGGCCTACGCCTTTGAAACGGACAACTGCAATCCAATCCTCACGGTCGACGCGACTTGCCCGGGAGGCGGGCCAATCACCGTGAGTTGGTCGAACGCGACCCCGTCCAACCAGATCGCGCTGCTCTATGCCTACAACCTCGGCAGCTACACCATTCCGCAGAACCGACCCTGTGCCGGAACGCGGCTCGGAATCGGCCCCGCCGGCCTGCAACTCGTGCAGAACACGACCTTCGGCTCAGGCACCAACGGCAGCCGCACCCTGTTTGCAAATACCTCCGATCGCGCCTGCGGCGGGTACCTGCAGTTGCTGGACCTCGGGTCCTGCGGCGTCAGCAACGCGGCACGGATCGAGTAGGCATTCGAATCTACCTTGAAAAACGGGAATACCGTCGGACCCATGGACGAAAATCCATGGGTCCGCTGTTTGTCGGCAGCGCCCGCGGGGCGACGGAAGATCAGCGACGGGAATTTGCCGCGAAACCTCGTGTGCGCGAAGTCGGTCCACGGTGTACGCTGACAGGACCGGAGCCCCGAAGATACCCGCCTCGACGGAACCACAATGCGAATTGAAATACAAACGCTCATTCACGCGCCACTCGAAACCTGCTTTGATCTGGCGCGCGACATCGACCTGCATCTCCGCACGATGGCCAATACCGGCGAGAAGGCAATCGCCGGCGTGACAGCCGGCCTGATCGGAGCGGGCCAGGAAGTCACGTGGGAAGCCTGGCACCTTGGCATTCGCCACCGCATGACCGTCCAGATCGTCGAATTCGGTCCGCCCCATGCGTTTCGCGATCGCATGGTGCGCGGCCCGTTTCGCCGCTTTGATCATTTGCACCGGTTCCAGCGGCGGGGTGACGCCACACTCATGATCGATACAATCGAGTTCGCCTCGCCGTACGGACCCATCGGCTGGCTGTTCGATCGGCTCGTGCTCGCCAGGCACCTGCGGCGGCTGCTCACGGCGCGGGCTCAGGCCATCGGCGCTGAGGTGGTCCGGACCTCAGTCTGACTGCCAGTTCGACAGTTCCACGAGGTTCTACTGGCGTCTCACGCAGGATGTGGGCACGTACCGGCCCGCAGACGACCCCGAAAATGCGACTTTCTTCTGTCGGCCCCCGGGCGCGCGGTTTGCTCCTGTCAACCCGACGGCCAAGAGTGCCGCAAGGGGATTGTCATGCGCATGGATCGCTTTACCGTTCTAGCCCAGCAGGTGCTCGCCGACGCGCAGCAGCTCGCCTCGAGCATGCAGCACGGCGAATTGCGCCCGCTGCACCTGCTTGCCGCCATGCTCGAGACACACGGCGAAAGCGGCGCTTCCATCGCCCATTCCATCATCGAGCGCACTGCGGCGGATCCGGATCGCATCGCGTCCATCACGCAAGGTGAACTCAAGCGCATGCCCACCGTATCCGGCACGCAGCCATCGACCGCCTCCGACACCATTGCCGTACTCAACAAGGCCGACGCCGAAGCCAAGTCGCTTGGCGACAGTTACGTCTCAACGGAACATCTCCTCCTGGCGCTCTCCGATGTGAAGTCTGACGCCAAGGAAGTGCTCTCCGTCAACGCCGTCAAGCGCGATGTCCTGCTCAAGGCCATCAAGTCGATGCGCGAAGCCTCGGGAGTGTCCAACGTCCACGACCCGGGCGCGGAGAGCCAATACGAAGCGCTCAAGAAGTACGCCATCGACTTGAATGAGAAAGCCCAGGAAGGCAAACTCGACCCCGTCATCGGTCGCGATGAAGAGATCCGGCGCTGCATGCAGGTGCTCAGCCGCCGCACGAAGAACAACCCCGTGCTCATTGGCGAGCCCGGCGTGGGCAAGACCGCCATCGCAGAGGGCCTCGCCCAGCGCATCGTCAACGGCGACTGCCCGGCCTCGCTGAAACAGTCGCGTATTGTCGCGCTCGACGTCGGCGCTCTGCTGGCTGGCGCCAAGTACCGCGGCGAGTTCGAAGAGCGCCTCAAGGCCGTATTGCGCGAAGTCGCGGCCAGCAAGGGTCAGATCATCCTTTTCATCGATGAGCTGCACACTATTGTCGGCGCCGGCGCTGCCGAAGGCGCCGTCTCGGCCGGCAACATGCTCAAGCCGGCCCTCGCCCGCGGCGAGCTGCGCTGCATCGGCGCTACGACGCTCGATGAATACCGCAAATACATTGAGAAGGACGCCGCCTTCGAGCGCCGCTTCCAGCCTGTGTTCGTTGGCGAGCCCAGCCTCGAAGACACCATCGCCATCCTGCGCGGCCTCAAGTCGCGCTACGAAGCGCATCACGGCGTGCGCATCACCGACCCCGCCCTCATCTCCACAGCGACGCTCAGCCACCGTTACATTGCCGACCGCTTCCTGCCCGACAAGGCCATCGACCTGCTCGACGAAGCCTCGGCCCGGCTGCGCATCGAAAACGACTCGATGCCAAGTGAACTCGATGAACTCCGCCGCGAAATCATGCGCCTCGAAATCGAGCGCGAAGCCCTCAAGCAGGAAACCGACGACGCGTCGCGCAAGCAGTTGCAGGCGGTGCAGAAGGACCTGGCCGAATTGAGCGAGAAGAGCTCATCGCTCTTCGCCCAGTGGGAAGCGCAGAAGAAGGAACTCGATACCGTCAAGGCGATGAAAGAGAAGATCGAGGCCAAGCACACCGAACTTGAGCAGGCCCAGCGCATCGGCGACCTCGAGCGCGCCGCCCGCATTCGGTATGGCGAACTGCGCGACCTCGAAAAGAACGTCGAACTTGCCGAAGCCGAACTCAAGAAGCGCCAGGCCTCCGGCTCGATGATGGTCAGCGAAGAAGTCACGCCCGAGCACATCGCCGAGATCGTGAGCAAGTGGACCGGCATCCCCGTCTCCAAACTCGTGCAGGGCGAGAAGGAAAAACTCGTCCACATGGAGGAATATCTCGGCCGCCGCATGGTCGGCCAGGATGAAGCGGTGCGCGCCGTCAGCGATGCGGTGCGCCGCAGCCGCGCCGGCCTTGGCGATCCGAGCCGGCCCATCGGCTCGTTCCTCTTCCTCGGCCCGACCGGCGTGGGCAAGACGGAGCTGTGCAAGGTCCTCGCCGAGTATCTCTTCGACACCGAAGACGCGATGGTGCGCATCGACATGAGCGAGTTCATGGAGAAGCACTCCGTGGCCCGCCTCATCGGCGCCCCGCCCGGATATGTCGGCTACGAAGAGGGCGGTCGTCTCACCGAAGCCGTGCGCCGCCGGCCCTACTGCGTCATCCTCCTCGACGAGATCGAAAAGGCCCACCCCGACGTGTACAACGTGCTCCTGCAGGTCCTCGACGACGGCCGCCTGACCGACGGCCAGGGTCGCACCGTTGACTTCAAGAACACCATCGTCGTCATGACGAGCAACATCGGCTCTCAGCACCTGCAGGACCTCGCGTCGCGCAACGCCCCTGAATGGGAGATCGAGGCGACGGTCAAGGATGAACTCAAGCGCACACTGCGACCCGAACTGCTCAACCGCATCGACGAAACGATCGTCTTCCATCAACTCACCAGGGATGAGATCAAGCAGATCGTGCAGATCCAGGTCGACCTGCTCCGCAAGCGCCTGGCCGAGCGTGAGATCACCATCGAATTGAGTGACTCTGCGATCGATGCAATCGCCGACCTCGGTTACGACCCGGTGTACGGCGCCCGACCGCTCAAGCGCGTCATCCAGCAGCAGATCGAAAACGGCCTGGCCACCCGCATGCTTTCGGGTGACTTTGCTCCCGGTGATCAGGTGAGCGTTGATTACGAGGGCCGGTCATTCATGTTCAGCAAAACCGGTGCGTGAATTCCGGATCGCGAGTGCACTTCGACATGGGGGCAATCCCCTCGGGTGAATGACCCCATATCAGCGTCGCATCTAGCGGCTCGATCATCATTCTTTCGTAGTCTCCTGTATGGCCCGCAAGAGGCTGTCGGAGAGGATGGTGAGTCATGCGTTCAGCAAGCCGCACAACGGTTGTGGTGTGGGCGGTCGTTGCCGCCGGAGTTTCCCAGTTTCACGCGCATTGCCCGGCGCTCGGAGGAGAGATACGGCGCGTACCTTCGCAGTATCCAACGATCCAAGCCGGCATCGACGCAGCCAACGACCACGACACGGTGCTCGTGGCCGACGGCGACTACCTCGGGCCTGGCAACAATGACTTCACATTTCGAGGGAAGTCGATCACAGTCCAGAGCGAAACAGGGCACGTACAGATCGACGAGTACATCAGTTCGCCCGGAGGTGTTCGATTCGATTCGGGTGAATCAGCCGAGGCCGTGTTGGATGGATTCAGCATCGCCTTTGCGTCACCGCCCGTGCTCACAATCATCAACAGCAGTCCGACGATCAGGAACTGCAGGTTCGGGGTGTACGACGGGTGGGGACCCGCGGCCACGATCACAGACGGCGGCGCGACCATCAGCGACACCGGATTCACGGGCCTCGAAGTGACGCGCGGCGACGGTTCATTCGTGCGCTGCGGATTCGGAGGGCACGCCTATGGATACGGGCTGATCATGCGCGACAGCAACACCCGTCTCACGGACTGCCAGATTTCAGACAACGGCTTCTATTGCTATGAATCATCTGCGGGCGGCGTCCTCGTGCAGGGCGGTTCGACTCAGTTCCTGCGCTGTGAGATTCGAAACAACATGGCCACGTCCGACTACGGCGGAAACGGTGCTGGATTGCAGGTATCCAACTGCAATGCCTACTTTGGCGATTGCACGTTTTCTTCCAACGTGGCCACGAGCCATCTCGGCATGATCAATGGAGACGGCGCCGGCGCCACGGTTGGAAGCGGAAAGATCGAATTCCGCAATTGCCGATTCGAGCACAACTCCGCAGGAGGCTCGGGGGGCGCTGTGTATTGCGGGGGAAACGTCTCCTTCATGAATTGCGCGTTCGAAGAAAACGATGCCGAGAAGTGGGCTGGAGCGATTTTTGGCGGCGGCATCTTCACCGACTGTCGATTCGTGGGCAATGAAAGCTACGAGGCGGGCGGAGCCGCCACGACATCGGGAAGCCGATTCACCCGCTGTACGTTCATCGGCAATGTCACGGGCGGCGGCTACCTCGAGTCGGGCGGTGGAGCAATCCGAAGTTGGGGTAGCAATACGATTCTCGATTCGCTCTTCGTCGGGAACTTCGCTTACGGCTATGACGGCGATGGCGGTGGGCTCTCTTGCACGGGTGGTGATCGCATCCGCGGTTGCACCTTTGTCGCCAACACTGCGTCAGGAAGTGGTGCTGGTGTCTACTTTGATTCAGCCGACGCGACCATGGCCAATTGCGTGGTCTGGGGGAACGATGGAGTGAATCAGATCGACGGCGAGGCGCCGGTGGCGTGGTCGGCAGTGGAAGGTGGCTATCCCGGTGAAGGTAACATCGCCGACGATCCTCGCTTTGTTGATCCAGTCAACGGTGATTATCACCTGGGCGACGCGTCGCCATGCATCGACGCTGGCCACAATGGACTTGTTCCGTCAAGAACGAAGTTCGACCTCGACGGACAACCGCGCTTTGCCGAGGACCTCGGCTCGCCAAACATAGGTCGGGGTGTTGCGCCTCTTGTAGATATGGGTTGTTACGAGTTTCCAGGGCGGTCGACTGGATTGAATCTGCGTCTGCGCACCAGTTGCCCGGACATTGGTGCGGTGCGATTCGGTTGGGCCAATGCCACGCCGGATGGAAACGCAGCCGTGCTGTTCGCACAAACGACGGGCAGCGTGCGCATTCCCAACAACCGGCCATGCGCAGGTACGCACCTTGATTTGAGCACTACGGGGCTGCGCATCGCCTGGCGCGGCACGAACGACCATAATGGACAGCGCACGATCAACGGCATGGCGCCGGCTGGCGCCTGCGGCGGGTTCGTGCAGTTCATCGACCTGAGCACCTGCGCAGTGAGCGACGCGATTCAAGTTCAGTAGCAACCGGTTGTCTGAGGTCGCACGTGCGCGAATCGGTGGGTATCAGGTCAAATCGACTCGTGCTATTGAATCGGCTGAGCGGTGATTTCCTTACGCCTTCGACCCTGAATTTCGGGAGGGCGATTGTTTCGCGGCCACCTGAGGGCGAGCCGTCCGTACATTCTTGCTGGGTTCGTTCGTGATTCCGAGAAGGATGGTGAAACATGAGATGGCGAAACGACACACTTGTTGTGGTGTTGGCGGCGGCATTGGGTACCGAGGTGGCCACAGCGCAGACGATCCGGCACGTGCCCGGCGACTATCCGACCATTCAGGCTGGTATCGATGCCGCGCACGTCAACGACGTCGTACTCGTAGCGGCGGGAACTTACTCCGGATTGGGCAACGTCGACCTCGACTTTGCCGGCAAGGCGATCACCGTCCGCGGTGAGAATGGACAAGCGATCATCAACGACTCGCGCGGCGGAACCCAGCTCGTCTACTTCCACTCCGGCGAGACGGCGCAGAGCATCTTCGAGGGCTTTGTCGCGAATCTCGGATACATCCAGGGCGTGGTTGTGGATGGCAGCAGTCCGACCATTCGCAATTGCGAACTGAATGTGGAAGATGTTCCCCTTTCGTTGCGCGACAGCGTCGCTACACTGGCTGACCTGCAGATCAGCGGCCATAACTTCGCCGTTGATGTGCTCCGCGGCGAGCCGATCTTTGATCGTGTCGATGTGTATCACTGCGGCGTCAGCGTCCGAGACTCCAACATAATCATGCGCGACTGCGCCATGCGCGAGAATGACGATGGCCACACGTTTAGCGGCGGCGGTCTCTCAATCGACGGCGGCTCGGCGATCCTGATGCGATGCACGATGAGCGATAACGTCGCCGGTGATGGCAGTGAATATGGCGTAGCGCATGGCGGCGGAGCGTACTTCAAGGATGCGACCGTCCGTCTGAGTCAGTGCGTGATCGCCAACAACCGCGCCAACGCCCACTTCGATATCGGTGGAGACGGCGCCGGTGTGTACATGTCCAACTCGGCTGTTCACTTGGACAATTGCCTGCTGCATGGCAATCGTTCGGACTCGATGGGAGCCGGCCTGTTCGTCAATGGCGGCGACGCGATAGTGAGCAACTGCACGATTGTCGGCAACGTGGCGTACAGCAGTTGGCTCGGAATAAACCTCCCTGGCGCCGTCGTACTGTGGGACGGTTCTGCGTCACTTTCCAATGTGGTTGTCTACTTCAACAGTTCCGATGAGGAGAACTATGACCCCTTCTGGGGAAATGTGGCAGTCACGTGGTCGGACGTGCAATACGGCTACCCGGAGTTCACCCAACCTCCTTACCCCGGCGAGGGCAACATCAACATCGACCCGCGCTTTGCCAACGTTCCGGGCGGCGATTACCGCCTCGGCGACGGCAGTCCGTGCATCGACGCGGGCAACAACTCACTTGTGCCCATCGGAAACAAGGTGGATCTCGATGGCCTGGGTCGCTTTGCCGATGACCCGGGCATGCCCGATATGGGTGAAGGCGTCGGATCGATCGTCGATCTCGGGGCGTATGAGTTCCACGACAATTCGACCGGGATCAATCTGCGCACACGTACGACTTGCCCGGAAACGGGACCGGCACGGATCGGCTGGGCCAACGCCTCGCCCGGATGGCCCGGTGTCATCCTGGTGTCCGATGAGCCCGGCACCGCGCGAATCCCAGGTTTTCGCCCCTGCCCCGGCACCGAACTGGGCTTGGCCCCGGCGAGCATTCGCGTCGCATGGAAAGGGCAAAACGACCGAACGGGTGGGCGTCTCATCAATACCATGGTTCCGTCGTTCGCCTGCGGGAGATTCCTCCAGTTCATCGACCTGAGCACCTGTAACGTGAGTGACGTCGTGCCAATCCAGTAGTTGGGCGGGGAAGCGAGGATTCATCGCGATCAGGGCGTCCATCCGATACCGGCTGTATGCCCGGCATGCCAGTTATCTCACGTCCCCTCGTCAGCCCACCGACTCCTGCTTGGTGCGTTGATGAGGATGCGGCTCGCGATCTGATGATCATCCGCAGCGCGGAAGCGACTGGAACGCTCGCTGCTCCCACTGATTGGCGCGATCGCCTGGTGGAGTATCTCCGCGAACTCCCCAACATCGGTCTCGTCGGGGCCAAGCGCATCAGCGCTGATCGCAAACTCGTCTCGATGGGTGAGTTCGTTGTTCATCCCAAGGGTTGCCACAGCCTCGGCGAGGGTCTTTCCGCGGACGCGTTTCGCTTTCCCGAAGAGGTCGATGCGATCGCTGGCGGCGTAGTCGCCATCGAACGTAAGACCTGGGATGAAATCGGCGGACTCAATGAATCGCTCGGCGAACTGGCTTTGCTCGATGTGTCGCTCCGTGTGCGCCAAGCTGGCAAGCGCTGCCTTTGTGTGCCCGACGTGATCGTGACTGATACGACGCCACTGCCCACTCAATCGGAATACGACGTCGAGTTTCAGAGGCGATGGGGCTTCGATCGTCGCAGCGCCGATCTCGACACCGTTCGGCAGCTTTACGCCGGCACCGGCCTGCTCTGGAATCCGCGATGGTGGGGGGCAGCTCTGCCCTTTGAAAAATACGACCAGCGGCCCGCGCTGCACTGGAAGAGTTACGCCGAAGTCGAGGTGTTCCGCCAGCGGGCCGATCACCTTGTGAAGATCATTGATAACCTCACGCCCGGTGGTCTCGCCGTCGATCTCGGCTGCGGCGACGGGCTGTACGCGCACCTGCTCGCAAGCAAAGGTGTTGACGTCGTCGGCTTCGATCCCGAATCGGCTGCAATCGATCAAGCCCGCAAGACCACCGGCACGCAGGAGTACCCGAAAGCCTCGCCGCGCTTCGAGCAGATCGGCGATGGCCCATTGCCGCTGGATGACGGCTCTGTACAGACTGTCTTCATGTTTGACGTGATCGAGCACCTGCCCAACCCCACAGCGGTGCTGCGCGAGGCGGCTCGACTGATCAAGCCAGGCGGTCATCTCGTCGTATCAACGCCCGCTTGGCAGTTCGGCGGGTCATCGGACCCGACGTATCACCTCACCGAGTACACCATGCCGGAACTGGAACGGCAGATCCACGCCGTCACGGGCGCGCGCATTGTCAACCGAGCGCAGATCACCGGCATCTATCGCGACATCATTGCCATAGCGCGCAAGTAGCGGGCGAGAATCATCCATCTGTCGGCGGATTGCCCTGCGGGGTGGCCGGCTGCATGGCCGGCGCATCCTGCGGACCTTCGGTTGACGGTAGGCTGGGGTCATCGAAGAGCACCCAAGACGAGTACCGTTTGAACGGCCGGTTGCCCGCCATCGTTACGACCGAGGTGAATGGATACGGCGTGCCGGGCTTGGCGCCTTCGACGCGCACCGTCGTCGTGCCGATTTGCGCGCCACTGGCGTCAAAGAACGCAAACGCGACGGAGATGTTGCGCTCCTCCATGCCGGCGTGGATGAGGCTGCCCGAGACGGTCATCTCGTTGTACAGGACCTTCTCATCGCGATCGACGTACCAGAAGTCGATGATCGGGCTGTAACGAATCTCTTCGCGCGTCTCCGTCTTGTAGGAATACCCCATCTCGCCCACGAAGACGCGATCACCCACACGCGTGTACCCGGCGCGGCGGAGCACGTCGACGCGCTTGGAGAGCACGCTGTCGTCGTCCGATTCATCGGAAGCCCCGCGCTGGCGCATCCGCTCTTCACGCTCCTGTTGTTGCCGCAGCTTCTCCGCCTCACGTCGCGCTTGCGCCTCGGCCGCCTGACGCGCTCGCTCTTCGCGCTCCGCCTTCTCGCGGAAGAAGGTGTACTGCTCGTAGTTGTTCGCGTAGGCCTCGTGGTCGCGGATGAAATTGGAATACTCATCGCGCTCCTTCTGGATGCGGGCCATGTCGAGTTTCACGCGCGCGATCTCCGCGGCGAGACGCTGGTTCTCGCCGGTCAGCCGCTGGTTGTCGGCTGCGAGCTTGGCGTTGATGTCGATGAGTTCCTTGATCGCCTGGTCCGCGCTGACCCTGATCGGCGGTTCGGATGATGACGGATCCTGCGCATCGGCCAGCGCGCCCGCAACCAGGGCTGAGGTGACGGCCAGGGCCAGAATCGCCTTCGCTCGATGGAACTTCATTGCAATACTCCTCGCAGACTTCAGCGTGCTGCTTCCCACGAAAAGGCGACAAACGCCGCCCCTGCGTTTATTCTCGGCCCGTCTGGAGGGCCGCTCAGGAAGACTAGACGCATTTCTCGACCGGCGTATTCGACTTTTTGGCGTGTAGCAGCCCGATGGGCACAATTGAGGTGACCGACCCGAGCGGGAAAGTCAGATTCCACCCTCAACCGGGGCAGGTGAATCAGCCGGAGTGGCTTCCTCGGTCGGTGCGGAATCGCCCATTGTCCGATGCATCCGCTCGCGCAACTGCCGGGCGCGGTCGATCATCGCGGGGTCATCATCAACAACGGGTCGGAGGACGAAATGCCAGTCGAGGTGGCTCCTGATCCGCACCGGCAGCAGGTCCGCGACAAGATCCGGTCCGGGCAGGTCATACAGAGGCACTTTCGCCTCCTGCGGGCCCATGTACGGTTCGTAGCCGTCCTTGATGATGCGCACGTCGTAAGTGCCGTAGTGCAGGAACGCGGTTTCGCACGGTGTGCGGCCAATCTCTTCATCATTGAGATAGACCAGCGCGCCGGACGGCTCGGAGGTGATGCTGATGGTCCGCTCGACACAACCGGTGGCGAGCAGGCCCGTCACGCCCAGCACCGTCAATCGCACCACATTCCACCCTATTGTTCGCATCGCTGGAATCATACCCCGCTTGGCCTGCCCGACCTCATGCCAACCCATACAGCGGCCGCAGCTTGCCTTCCAGGTGCCGCATGAGCGGATCGGCGCTGAGCGGCTTGCTGGTGATCCGCTGACACAGTTCGTCGGCCGAGTAGCGCCGGCCGTGCTGGTGGATGTTCTCGGTCAGCCACTTGCGCAGCGTTTCGAACTCACCTTCGCGGAACATCGCATCAAGATCGCCCAGTTGTTCGCGGGCCGCCTCGAAGAACTGGCAGGCGTAGAGGTTGCCCAGCGTGTACGTCGGGAAATACCCCATCAGGCCGAATGACCAGTGCACATCCTGCAGGCAGCCGTTGCTGTCCTTGTCCACCTCAATACCGAGGTAGTCCTTGAATCGCTTGTTCCACTCGCGCGGCACATCCTTGGTGCTCAGATCGCCGCGAATCAGCGCCCGCTCCAGTTCGAAGCGCAGCATGATGTGCAGGTTGTACGTGGCTTCATCAGCCTCAACGCGGATGTACGTCGGCTCGACGATATTCTGCGCGGCATACACCGAATCGATCGTCTGCTCCGCCATCAGTTCGGGCATGAGATCCTTGGCGTGCGGCAGGCACCACTCCCAGAACGCCCGGCTGCGGCCGACGATGTTCTCCCAGCCGCGCGACTGGCTTTCGTGGATGCCCAGGCTCACCGCACTGCCGCACGGCGTGCCGAACGCTTCCTTATTGAGATTCTGCTCGTAGATGCCATGACCTGATTCATGCATCGTCGAACTCAGCGCGTCCATCACGTTGTTGGCGTGGAAGCGCGTCGTCATGCGGCAGTCGCCCGGTCCGAGCCCCGAGCAGAACGGATGAGCCGAAACGTCCAGCCGCCCGTTTTCAAAGCGGAACCCGATCGCCGACGCCGCAAAGCGCACGAACGCCTCCTGCTGCGCCTTGGGCACCTCGGTTGTGTGGATCGTCGTATCCGGCCGCACGCCGCTGTTGGCGATGTCATGGATCAGCGCGGTCAGACGCGTGCGCAGCGGCTGGAAGATTTTCTCAATCTGCGCAGCCGTGGCGCCGGGTTCGTAGCCTTCGAGCAGCGCGTCATACGGCTCGCCGCCCTCAGCCCAGCCGTAGTACTTCGCACTCTTGCGCGTCAGATCGACCATTTTCTCGAGGTGCGGAGCAAAGATGGAAAAGTCCGACTCCTTGCGGGCCTTCTGCCACGCCTGCTGCGCGATCGAGCGCGTGCGGCTGAGTTCCTCGACATGCTCGCGCGGCAGCTTGCGCTCGCGCTCGTAGTCGCGCCTCCACTCGCGGATATTGGCGAATTCGATCGAGTCCTTCGGGATCTCCTCACCGGCGCACTGCTCAATGAGTTCGCCGATCTCCTTGCTTGTGGATCGCTCGTGAATCAGGCCGGAAAGCAGCGCACACTGCTCGGAGCGCAGCTTCGCTCCGCCACTGGGCATGAGCGTTTCCTGGTCCCAGTGGACGAGTTCGTTCACACTGCCGAGAAGCATGGTCTGGCGTTGCAGGGTGCCGAGTTTGTCGTAGGCTTTGCTGGCCATGATGCAGGATTCTCCCGATCGGATGCGCTTGAGAAACATCAGTTTATACAGATCGGGATGATAGCCGTTGAGCGGGCCGACTCACCCGCCCGAAGATGGATCATCAGACCCGGTTTCAGGCTCATCGTCACCCTGATCGAGCGGATCACCTGAGAGTTGCTTGGCCAGGGCCAGCACCTGCGGCGCCTGGGCATCAATCTTCTGGGCATAGACCAGCCAGGAGTTCGCCTGGTCGCGCTCGCCGGCCTGCAGGAAATACCGGGCCGCAGCAATGGCGCTCGCAAGAGCGTCCGGCTGGCGATTGAGATAGTCCACGTGCTCCTGCGCGGCTTTGAGAGGCATCAGCATCATGCCCCAGCACTGCGCCACTTCATCGACGACTTCCTGCTGGTAGCGCGACGCCGGGGGCAACGCGCTCAGCAGCGTGATTGCCGCCTCCGGCTTGCCGCGCCGGCGCAGGATCTTGGCCTGCAAAACCTGCCACGTGGCAAACTGCGGCGCCAGTTGCCGCGCCTTGGCGAGATGTTGCTCCGCCAGGTCCAGATTGTTTTCGATGTACGCAATCTGCGCCAGCCCGCCCCAGGCCTCGTGTATTGTCGGGTCGATGTCGATCACGTGGAGCAGTTGCGCCTGCGCCTTGGTGTTCTCGTGCGTCTTGCGATACAGGTTCGCCAGGTAAAGCGGCGCCTGAATGTCCCTTGGCGCCAGGCGACACGCCTGCTGAAGGTGGATGATTGCTTCATCCGTCCTGTTCAATCGGGCGGCGACGATTCCGGCGTTGAAGCGCACATCTCGATTGTCCCGGCCGAGATCGATCACTTTCTGGAACATCTCGTACGCCTCGGCGTCGCGCCCCTGATGCAGGCGGACCTCGGCCAGTTGCTCCCACACCAGCGGCTCATCCGCGAACTCTTCGGCCAGCTTCTCGAGGATCGTGGCCGCCTCTTCATCGTGCTCGGTGTTGACGTACTGGGCTGCCGCTTCGAGTCCGGCGTTCATCGCCGCCAGCCGCTCCGTCGTCTTCGCAGCCGCCTGCTGCGGCGAATTGATCGGCGGACCGCCCAGCAGCCAGACAGTCAGCCCCGACCCGACCAGCAGGACCGCGGCGAGCACAGCCAGTGTGAAGATGGTGCGTCGGTCAGAACTCATGAGCGGGTCCCTGATTCATCGGCCATTTTCACCGGCTCGGCTACAATCGGCCCTTATGGGCGAAACGAAACCCGATTCCGCGGAACTGGCCAAATCCTATGACCCCGCCGTCGAAGAGCCCAAGGTTCGGGCAGCGTGGGACGCGGCGCAGCCCTTTCACGTCGAACCGCAGATCGACGGTCCGCCGCCATATTGCATCGTCATCCCGCCGCCCAACGTGACCGCCGCCCTCCACCTCGGCCACGCGCTGAACAACACGCTCCAGGACGTGCTGATCCGTTTCTACCGCGCGCAGGGGCGGCCCACGCTCTGGATGCCCGGCACCGATCACGCCGGCATCGCGACCCAGGCCGTCGTCGACAAGCGCCTCATCGCCGAAGGCCAGCCTTCCCTTAAGGATTTCAAGAAACTGGAAGCCGAAGGCGGAAACGGTCGCGAGCAGTTCATCGCCAAGGTCCAGGCGTGGAAAGACGAATACGAAGCCACCATCATCGAGCAGCTCAAGCTCATGGGCTGCTCGTGCGACTGGGATCGCACGCGCTTCACCATGGATGACATGTGCGCCCGCGCGGTGCGTGAGGCATTCTTCCGCCTCTTCAAGGATGGCCTGATCTACCGTGGCAAGCGCCTGGTCAATTGGGATCCCGTCCTGCACACTGCCGTGGCCGATGATGAGTGCTTCGACAAGGAAATCGAAGGGCAGTTCTACTACTTGCGCTATCCGCTGATTGGCGAGCCGGTGCAACTGCCCGACGGCAGCACGATCGATCACATCACCGTCGCCACCACACGCCCCGAGACCATGCTCGGCGACACGGCTGTGGCAGTGAATCCAAAAGACCCGCGCGCTGCGGCACTCGCCGGTCGCAATGTGAAGCTGCCGCTCGTCGGCCGCGAGATTCCGATCGTCACGGACGACTACGTCGTGCTGCCCGTGTCGATGGGCGGCGATGAGAAAGATCCCAAGGCGCAGTTCGCCACCGGCTTTCTCAAGGTGACGCCCGCGCACGATCCAAATGACTGGGAGATCGGTCAGCGGCACAACCTCGAAGCCGTCAACATCTTCGCGCCCGACGCAAGCGTCTCCGATAAGCACGGCTGGAGCGACATCGGCGACGCCGGCTTCCTCGTCGGCCTCGATCGCTATGAAGCGCGCAAGGCGATCGTCAAGCGATTCGAAGAGACGGGCGTCCTCGTCGAGCGCAAGCCCTATCGCCACAGCGTCGCGCACTCGGATCGCAGCAAGGCGATCATTGAGCCGTATCTGAGCGATCAGTGGTACGTGAAGGTCACGGATGATCGCATGCGCGGCAACGCGCTGCGCGCGATGGCTGCCGAGCAGCGCAGCAGGGATGTAACAGGTGGAACGGCCGTCTCGGCCGTTCAAACCGAAACGCGCCGAGGAACAGCCGCAACCAGCGTATCCGACGATTTGACCAAACGTCGACGCTCCCTGCCACACTGGCAGATGGGAGGTCAGACGTATTTCGTAACTTTCCGTACTCACTCGGGAGTTCTCGATGATGCCGAGAGGCAGATCGTCCTGAAGGCTTGTCTGCACTGGCACGGTGATCGCATGCAGGTTCATCTTGTGACGGTCATGCCCGATCACGTGCATCTGCTGATCACGCCAGCAATGGCCGGTGATGAATCGTGGCACTCGCTCGAATCCCTCATGCACAGTATCAAGAGTTTCTCTGCTCATGAGATCGCACGGATCCGAGGCGCATCCGGCCCGGTCTGGCAGGATGAGTACTTTGATCGCATCGTTCGCGACGAGCCAGAGTTTGTTGAGAAGTTCAACTACATGCTCATGAATCCGGTGAAGACTGGATTAGTAGGCAGCGCCGAGGAATACCGCTTCACTGCGAGGCCAGAGATGAACGGGCGAGACGCCCGTTCCACCGGCTCAGGGCAGGCCCTGCCGTGGCAAGGCGGCCTGCGCTTCCATCCCGATCGCTACGCCAAGACCTTCGAGAACTGGCACGAAAACATCCGTGACTGGTGCATCTCAAGACAGTTGTGGTGGGGGCATCGCATACCGGTGTGGCATGTGCTGCTTGAAACGAATTGGATTGGGCAGCAGTTTGGAGTCGGTTCCAAAGTCTCAAATGACTCGTGCTATGTAGACTGCTTCGCTGAGGCCTTACGAAAAGTCGCTTTGGATGCGAGCATTGAACACGAGTACGAGATTCGCCAACATGGTGTCGCACAGGTGTTCGTATGTGCTCAGACTAGGCGAGCCCACGAGGTACTCGTTGCGTTTGAAGCATACATCAACCAGACCTCATTGAAGAGGGAAGGCACTGGGCCTGTTCCTGAGTGGCCGGCGCATCCCCAAGGACTAGAGACGTGTGCCGAGTCGGCGTCTCGGTTGTGGTACTACGTGATAGGATTCCGCCAAGACCCCGACGTCCTCGACACCTGGTTTTCCTCCGCGCTCTGGCCGCTTTCGACGATGGGTTGGCCTGACCCCGAGAGTTACGACGACACGCGAAGCGCCGGCGGCAAGCCGAACCTGCTCGACTTCTTCAACCCGACCAACGTTCTCTGCACCGCGCGCGAGATCATCACCCTCTGGGTCTCGCGCATGGTCATGTTCAATCTCTACTTCACGCAGGGAACCGACAAGGGCCAGCGCCTCCCGTTCCGCGATGTGTTCATCCACGCCATGATCCAGGACGGCGAAGGCCGCAAGATGAGTAAGTCGCTGGGCAACGGCGTCGATCCGCGCGACATCATCCGCAGTAAGGGCGCCGACGCCATGCGCTTCACCCTCGTGCAGATGACCACGCAGACGCAGGACGTCCGTATGCCCGTCGAGTATGACGAGTCCATCGGCGCCAATACGAGCCCCAAGTTCGAGCTCGGCCGGCGCCTGTCCAACAAGATCTGGAATGCAACCCGCTTCGCCATTGGTATTCTCAGCACACCCGCCGATACTTCCGCGTCATCTGCGCAAGCCATCCGCCTCATCGACCGCTGGATGCTCTCGCGCTTGGCCCGCACACTCGGCGAAGTCGAAAAGTCGGTCCACGAGTACGACTTCAGCGTCTACGCCCAGCAGATGTACGACCTCTTCTGGCGCGACCTGTGCGACTGGTATCTCGAGGCGATCAAGCCCACGGTCCGCGAGGATGCGACCCAGCAGCGCGTGCTGCGATCAGCCCTTGGGGCGGTGCACCGCATGTTCCACCCGATCATGCCCTTCGTCACCGAAGCGCTGCACGCGTCGATCGAGGCGTTGCCTGTTGAACCGCTGGAAGAGATCGAGCTGCCGCCCAGCGATCTGGCCGCCACGGCCCGCTGGCCCATCATCCCCGGCACATACGTTGACGAAGCCGCCGAGGCCCAGTTTGCCCGCGTGCAGGAGCTGGTCTCGATCATCCGCGAGATGCGCAGCGTGCAGAAGGTGCACGATCGCCGCCTCATCACCCTGCACGTGGCGGACGAGGCGACGATGGAGCTGATCGAGAGCGCTCAGGGCGTCGTCGAGGCCCTCGCCGGACTGGGGAAAGTCACGGCAGATCCCGCGAGCGGCGAGGGCGTCACATTTCTTTTTGGGAATAGAGAGCACCTTCTGACCGATCTGAAAGATGCCATCGACGTCTCGGCAGATCGCGAGCGTCTCACGCGTCAGAAGGCTGATCTCGAGAAAAAGATCTCCGGCCTTCAAGGTCGTCTTTCCAACAAAGGCTACGTCGAGAAGGCCCCGGCCAGGCTCGTCGAGGAGACAAAGCAACAACTTGCTGAATCGCAAGCCGAACTCGACAGTATTATCCAGTCGCTGGGGAAACTCGATTCCTGAGCGAGGGTTGTGCGTGCAGATGATGAAGGAACGACAACGGCGGTGGTGGTCCGCCGCGCTGGCGCTGAGCCTGTGCGCGGCCCTTGTGTCGTCGCTAGGATGCTCCAGCTCGCCCACCGTCCGACCGACCGTGGTCGGCGCGGTTGGTGAAGAGGACATGGGAGTCGAAACCTGGGAGTTCGCCGGCATTCCCGGCACCATCACCCGCACCGCCAACTATCGCATCCACACCACCGCCGATAGCCAGGAAATGGCGCTGCGGTTCCCCGAGTTCGTCGAGGCGGCGCTCGACCACTACCGCACGATCATCGTTGATCTGCCGGCGCCCGAACGCCGACTCGACACCTTCGTCTTCGCCAACCGCCAGCAGTGGATCGCATTCACAGAGCAAATCATGGGCGATCGGGCGGCCCAGTACGCCCAGATTCGTCGCGGAGGATACTCAACCGGTGGCCGGGCGGTCTTCTGGGACATCGGCCTCTTTGACACCATGGCCATCGCCGCCCACGAAGGCTGGCACCAGTACACCCAGCGCACTTTCAGGGACTCCCTTCCGGTCTGGATGGAAGAAGGGCTCGGCACGTTCATGGAAGGACACCGTTGGCGCGGCCGGACGCCCGAGTTCCTTCCATGGTCCAATCCCGAACGCTTCGACCAGTTGCGCCGGGCCTACTACCGCGACCAGTTGGTGCCCTTGGGTGAACTGCTCAACTCGCGCCCGGAAGACATGCTCGGCGGGCGCAACTCTGATGTGCTCAACTACTACGCCCAGGTCTGGGCTCTGATGCACTTTCTCAACGAGGGCGAGCAGGGCAAGTACCACGCCCGGCTGGAGACCATGCTCCTCGACGCCAGCAAGGGCCAGATCCGCCAGAGGGTGAGCGCCTCGATGCGAAAGCGAGCCCAGTCCGGCTCGACGCCCATCGAGAGCGAAGGCAATCTCGCACTCTTCCAAGTCTACTTCAATGATGACATCGAAGCGGTCCAGCGGGAATATCGATCCTTCGTCGGCCAGATTGTCGCCTCCGGCGCCCGCCAGTTGATGCTTCAGGGTCGCAGTCCCGTCAACAACTCCGTTCGATCCAACGGCCGATGAACGAGTACAGGTATCCCGAAGACACCGTCGTCGGGTTGCTCGGAGACAGCCACGGTCGAGCCGATACCACGCGCCGGGCGGTGGATGTGCTGGTCAACGAAGCGGGGGCCGATGTGCTCATCCACCTCGGCGACGTCGGCAGCGACACGGTCCTCGATGCACTGTCCGGCGTCCCCGCACACGTGGTTTTCGGCAATTGCGACCACGACTGGCGCGCCCTGTCGGAGTACGGCTCGTCGCTCGGACTGCACATCGACCACCCGTGCGGGCGACTCCTGGTGGGAGAAAAACCGCTGGTCTTCGCTCATGGGGATAACTCCAGCCACGAGAGCAACGCCATAAGTTCCGGTGCGGACTACTTTTGCCACGGTCACACCCATCTTTTTCGCGATCAGAGGCTGGAATCGACCCGCATCATCAATCCGGGCGCACTTTTCCGCGCATCTCGTTATACTGTGGTAAGGCTCGAGCCCTGCACGGGACGGCTGGACGTATTCCCCGTCGATCCTGTTCCCGCGCGCCGTGATGAAAGGCCCTGGCCGTGACCGGTGAATCTCCGGAATCTTCGGGTGCGAGCAAATCGCCGCGCGATGCGTACGGCGAGCGGCTGCGCATCCGCCCCGCCAAGGTCGAGGTCGATCTGCCCACCATCGTCGAACTCTTCGAAGCAGGAGTCGAACTCGGCGACTGGATGGACAACGACACCGGCGCCGACGTGATCAACTTCCACGAGGCCTATTGCAACGACGAAGGTCGCTCGCAGTTCTGGGTGGCCGAGTTGCGCGATGCAGTTGTCGAAACCAAGCCGCTGCCGCTGCTCATCGGCATGGTCGGTGTGCAGTGTGACGATCCCAATACCGCGGTGATCCGCCGCCTTCGCGTCGAACCCGAGCATCAGCGCAAGGGAGTCGGCACCCGCCTCATCGAGCACGCCGTTTCCTTCTGCCGCGAGAAGAATTACCTCAAGGTCGTCCTCGATGCCCGCGTGACCCACGAACGCGCCATCGCCCTCTTCGAACGGTTCAGCTTCCAATTGAACCGCACCCGCACCGTGCGCGGCGAGCGCATCCTCGACTTCTATCTCGACCTCTACCGCGACCACGACCCGAACCACAACGGCAAGGGAAAAGCGAAGAAGTAGCATCCCTTTCAGCTTCGCGGATACGACCCTGCATGACACCGACCTCTCGGACGGCTAAAAAGACACAGGCCCGTTGGCGCCCGTGATGCCATGAAACGAGGGGATTCCATGACCACCAGCCTGCAACGATTCAACACCCGCGCCGATGAAGTCCTCAACATGCTCCGCTCGACCGGCCAGTACAAGCATCTTCAGATGCTCGAAGGGCCGATGGACGCCGTCACGAAGATCAAAGGCTACGGCGAGTGTGCCGTGTTCTGCTCCAACAACTACCTCGGCCTGGCCAACCATCCCGAAGTCGTCGCCGCCGGCATCGAGGGCATGAAGAAGTGGGGGGCCGGCACCGCCTCCGTTCGCTTTATCTGCGGCACCTTCACGCCGCACGAAACGCTCGAAACCACCATCGCCAACTTCCTCGGCGTCGAGGCGGCGTACTCCTTCGTCTCCTGCTGGAACGCCAATGAAGCGATCTTCCCCACGCTCTGCGAGCCGGGCGATCTCATCATCTCCGATGAACTCAACCACGCATCGATCATCGACTCGATCCGCCTGACGAGCGTGATCAAGAAGGGTGTGCTCAAGACCGTCTACAAGCACAACACGATTGAGTCCTTGCGCGAAACACTGGCGACCGCGCAGAAAAACCCCGAAGTCACCGGCGCGGTCTGGGTCGTCACCGACGGCGTCTTCTCGATGGAAGGCGACATTGCCGACCTCGCCGCCATGCGCAAAGTGTGCGATGAATTCGGCGCCATCCTCGTCGTCGATGATTCGCACGGCACCGGCGTCATGGGCCAGACCGGGCGCGGCACCCACGAACACTACGATCTGCCCGGCAAAGCCATCGACTTCTACACCGGCACACTCGGCAAAGCGCTCGGCGGCGCCGCCGGCGGATACGTCGCGGGAACAAAGCGCGGCATTGAACTGCTCGTCCAGCGCGGCCGGCCCACGCTCTTTTCCAATGCCCTGCCCGTATCCGTTGCCTGCAGCGCCAACAAGGCCATCGAAATCCTCGCCCGCGAACCCGAGCGCGTCGGCAAACTGCGCGAGAACGTGCAGTACGCCCGCAAAGGCATCAAAGCGGCAGGCTTTGACGTCCTCGACAGCCCCACGGCCATCTGCCCCATCATTGTCCACGACACCGCCAAGGCCATCGCCATGAGCAAGCGCCTGCTCGAGCTGGGCGTCTTCGTCATCGGCTTCGGCTACCCCGTCGTCCCCGAAGGCCACGCGCGGCTCCGCGTCCAGATCTCCGCCGCCCACGAGCGCGAACATCTCGACAAACTCATCGCGGCGTTAAAGAAGTTGTAATAGCACAGCCGCCCCCAAGCCAAGGCAGGGGCCCCGCGCCGCCCCGGATCGCTGAACTTACTCTTTCATCCCGGGGAACACCAACTGAATTATCTGCCCCGCGCTGGCGTTGCCGATAGCCACCCGAATGAGATCAGCATGCCGCCTGATCATGCCCCAGCTGGTTGTCGGCAGGATCACGATGCCGAGCTCGATGTGAGTGATGTTCTGTTGGTGCGGCAAGTTTTGATCCGTTGTGAGCAGCAGGTCAAACTGCGCCGCGGCGGCACGCAACAACTCCCCATTGGTGAGCGTCGCCCAGCCCATCTCAAATGCTGTTGATACTTCGTGCCCAGCCAATTCGTGGCGCAATGGTGCCGGCGTGCCCTGGTCGAAGAGGATCTTCATCAGTCACAGGTTAGCAATTGGAATCCAGCCGGCGACTCATGCCGCGGTCAGACTGCGCTCCAGTTGCCCCAAGACCTGCTCGACCTGCTCCCGCGTTACGCCGGGGAACCATTCGACGAACTCGTCAATTCGGGCGCCATCTTCCAGATTCTCGAATAGCGCCTTGACGGGTACGCGTGTTCCCTTGAACACCCACGCGCCGCTGACCGTTTCGGGTGACCGCTCTACCGCCGAACATTGACTCCAATCGAGCATGTCAGATGATACCACCCAAGCCAGGGCAAGGGCTCGGCGCCGCCCCGGATCTTCCTCACCCGCCCGCAAGCCCCCCTACACTTCCCCGCATGAACCACGCGACCGCGCCCGCTGCCGCAACTCCCGCGTCATGGACCAGGCGTCATCTGCTGTCGCTTGAGGGCATCGCTCCTGAGGAAATGCAGCACGTCTTCGCCGAGGCGGAGCGCTTCCTTCCGCTCGTCATGGAGCCGGGTCGCAAGTCCGATGTCCTGGCCAGCCGCTGCGTCGCCAACATCTTCTTCGAAGATTCCACCCGAACCCGCAACAGCTTCACCCGCGCCGCGCAACTGCTCAGCGCCGACGTCATCCAGGTCAGCGGCGAGGGTTCGAGCACCAGCAAGGGCGAAACCGAGATCGACACCGCCCGCAACATCGAAGCCATGGGCGTCGACGCCATCGTCGTCCGCCACTCCAGCGCCGGCGTACCCGTCAACATCGCCGATAACGTCGCCTGCGGCGTCATCAACGCCGGCGACGGCCGGCACGAACATCCCACCCAGGGCTTGCTTGACATCTTCACCCTCCAGCGCCATTTCGGCCCCGATCTGAGTGGCCGCCGCATTGCCATCGTCGGCGACATCATCAACTCGCGCGTCGTGCGCTCCAACATCTTCGGCCTGCGCGCTCTGGGCGCCAAGGTCACTGTCGTCGGCCCGCCGGCCCTCGCGCCCGCATCGCTGAACACGCTCGGTGTCGAAGTGTCACACGACTTTGAGGCCGTCCTGCCCGAGGTCGATGTTGTGATGATGCTCCGCGTCCAGTTCGAGCGCCTCGCGGGCAAAGCGTTCGCATCGATTCAGGAATACCGAGATGGCTACGCCCTCACCGAGCGCCGCACGCGCCTGCTCCCCGAGCACGCCGTGGTCATGCACCCCGGCCCGATCAATCGCGGCCTCGAACTCGACAGCGAAGTCGCCGACGGCCCGCGCTCCATCATCCTCCGCCAGGTCACGCACGGCGTAGCCATCCGCATGGCCATCCTCAAACTCATCATTGCGGGTTGATCGCTGTCGCTGCGCATCAATTGCGCTGCACTGCTCGCGATTCCAAAATGCGCGTCGAATATCGCCTGTTCCGCAATTCGCATGACACCCGCGCTCAACCTGCACGTGTGACGTGCCGACGAATCTCCCAGCCACCGATTCTCGGACTGTGGAGACAGCATGTCGCAACTCAAGACCCAGATCAGCCCCGCCCACCCGACCATCCGCGTGCAGGCCGGCCGCCGAATCATCGCCTGCACCGCCATCGTGCAATCCGACCACATCCTGCTCGTGCAACAGGGACGCGGCCCCTCCGCCGGCTGCTGGACACTGCCTGGTGGCCGACTCAGCTCCGGCGAAGCACTCTCCGCCGCCGCCTTGCGCGAGACGCGCGAAGAAACCGGCCTCGACGTCAAACTCAACGGCGTCGTCGGTGTCTACTCCTACACCGGCAAGTCAGGCGGCCAGCGCTCACGCTTCTGCTTCAGCGCCGAGATCATCGGCGGTCGCCCGCGCTTCGATGGCCGCAACATCCGCGACCTGCGCTGGTTCCGCTTCGATCAACTCCCCATGGTGCACGACGCGATCCTGTGGAAACCCAACGTCCTGCGCAAGATGCTCAGCGACATCCAGCACGGCCAGCGCCTGCCTCTAGATCTTCTGCGCAACTTCGATCCCGCATTCAAAGCTGCAGCTTAACGATCACCAGCCGAGCACGTACGCGAAGATCAGCGGCGCCACAATCGTCGCATCCGATTCGATAATGAACTTCGGCGTCTTCTCCGCCAGTTTGCCCCACGTGATCTTCTCGTTGGGTACAGCGCCGCTGTATGAGCCGTAGCTCGTCGTCGAATCGCTGATCTGGCAGAAGTATCCCCACAGCGGCACACCCGTGCGCCCCAGGTCCTGGTGCAGCATCGGCACCACGCAGATCGGGAAATCACCCGCAATCCCGCCGCCGATCTGGAAGAACCCAAGCGAGTGCTTGCCCGTCAGTTCGGTGTACCACTGTGCGAGTTCGATCATGTAGTCGATCCCGCCGCGCATTGTTGTCGAATTCTTGATCTCCCCGGTGATGACGTGCGAAGCGAAGATATTGCCCAGCGTCGAGTCTTCCCAGCCCGGCACGAACACCGGCAGCTTCTTCTGCGCCGCCGCCAGCAGCCACGAGTCCTTCGGATCGATCTGGTAGTACTCCTCAAGCGCCCCGCTCAGCAGCACCTCATAGAAGAACTCATGCGGGAACATTCGCCGCCCCGCCTTGTCCGACTTGAGCCAGTGATCCAGCACCGCGCCTTCCAGCCGGCGGATGGCCTCCTCTTCTGGAATACACGTATCCGTCACGCGGTTGAGATGCTTCTCGAGCAGCTTCTGTTCATCGGCCGGCGTGAGCTGGCGATAGTGGGGGATACGAACGTAGTGCTCATGCGCCACAAGGTTGAAAATGTCCTCCTCAAGGTTGGCGCCGGTGCAGCAGATGCCATGCACCTTGTCCTGCCGGATCATCTCCGCCAGCGACACGCCCAGCTCAGCCGTGCTCATCGCTCCGGCCAGCGTGACGAACATCTTCCCTCCGCCATCGAGATGCCTGCGGTACCCCTCGGCTGCATCGACAAGCGACGCCGCGTTGAAGTGGCGATAGTGCGTTCGAATGAAATCGGTAATCGGCGTGGTGCTCATGCGTGAGTTTAGCCGCGACCCGAAGGCTCCGCGAAGGAAGCGTCGGCGGGTGGGTGCAAACTACCCCAGCAGCGCCGCCTCAATCGTCAACCCCGGCCCGAATGCGATCGCCACCATCGGCCGTCTGGCTCCGCTCCGCACCAACTCATCAAGAATGAACAGAATCGTCGGCGAAGACATATTGCCGAACTGTGCCAGCACCTGCCGCGACGCTTCCAGCGCGTGACAATCCAGTTCCAGCGCACCGGCAAACGCATCCAGAATGCGCGGTCCGCCTGGATGCACCGCCCAGCTGCCTACATGGCCAATCGACATCCCGTGCCGCCCCAGCCATTCCTCTATCCACGGCCGCGCCGCCGCGCGAATCCGGGCCGGTACATCAAGCGCCAGGTTCATTTCAAAGCCATGGTCGCCAACGCTCCACGTCATGCATTCCTGCGAGTCGGGCAGCACCACCGAAGCAAAGTCGAGCAAGCCAATCGGCGCGGCACTTCGCGGATCATCGCGGCCCGAGACAATCGCCGCCCCCGCCCCGTCGGCGAACAGCGCATTGGCCAGCAGGCACTCCCCATCGCCGCGATACTGAAAATGTACGCTGCACAACTCGACGCAAACCACCAGCACGATCGCATCCGGATCAGCACGGCACGCGTCCGACGCGAGCCGCAGCGCATTGATCGCCGCATGACATCCCATGAAACCAACATGCGCCCGCCGCACATCGCGCGCCAAGCCAAGCGATTCGATGAGCGCGATATCGACCCCCGGCGCCCGCATTCCGGTGCATGAGACGGTCATCAGATGCGTGATCTGCGAAGCCGCGCACTTCGCATTAGACAGAGCTTCCCAAGCAGCACGATGCGCCAGCCCGCTCGCCCACTGCTCATACACCGCCAGCCGCTCCGCTGTGGTCGGGCCGAGGTCGTCATCGTGCAGTCGCGGTGGGAAGAAGGGAACAATTGGTTCGATGACATCGGTGGACGACGTCCCGTTCCGGTCGCGAACTCGGCCGACACCCTGTTGCTGTCGAGTCCGCGCTACGACGAACTGCCGCGTCTCCACCCCGCTGCGCTCAAACAGCCGACGCAGTCGATCCGCTTCCTCTGCGGACCCGGCGCAGCATTGTTCAGCCAGTTGCAGCGCCTCGTCCTGGTCGAGTGTCCCCGGCGGAACGGCGCGACCGATGCTCATGATGCCCGGCCTCATGCGCCACCTCGCTCGACCTCAAGACCGGTCGAACGCAACGCACGGATCCCGCAATTCGGCGCGTGAATATGATCAACCACCATCTCAAAGAGGTGCGGAATCATGTGACCTGCGATCATGCAACATCCTACCAGCATCGGGTGGCGCAACGCCTCGGCAATGGCCCGACATCGAATCTGACGCGATCGGACCGGCGATCGATGCACGCGCTGCCATTGCTCTTCGATGGCGCGATCCCATGCGACTTCGGTCCCGCGAAGAACCATCTCGCCCAGCGCCGCAGCCTGCCGTGCCGATTGAATGGCCCACGTCATCCCCTCGCCGGTGAACGGCTCAACGAAACCCGCAGCATCTCCCACTGCCAGCACCCGTTCATCCGCGATCCGATAGGGTCGTCGCGTCAATTGCGGCGCCCCCAGCCAGTGAGCACCTTCGAGTTCATCCGGCACATGGATGCCGGACTTTTCAAAGATGTGAATCGCCGCCCCGCCTAGCCCCGAGCAGGCGCGAACCAAAGATGCATCAAACGCGCCACCCACGGCGAGTCGATCATCTTCGAGTCGCGCCAATCCGACATAGCCACGCCGCGCCACGATCATCCGAACCTCACCCTGCGCTAGATCCACGCCTGTCGCGGCCACTATGGTTGCGCCGCCGACGCGAGACCGTCTCCAGAGTCGCTCACGACGATGCCCGGCCGAATGCGCGCCGTCAATCGCAAAACCCAGGCCACCGGCCGCGATGATGAGCCTTGCTTCGGCATCGTCACACTGGCCCTCGCTTCGCAGTTGCACGCGGCGATACCTGTCATCCGCGGATCCAATGCTGGCGATGCAGCGCGGCAGAAACGCCGCGCCGCATGCAATCGCTCTCCGGACCAGGGCGGCATCAAACGACCGACGCGACAACACCCGGCCCCCGTGAATGGGCACGCTCAGTCTGCGCTGAGCCGCCCGCAGGTCGAATTGCGTCATCGGTGCGGCGTCGGAAGCGTCAAGCAACTCCCCAAGTCCAAGCTCCCGAAGCAATCCAACCGCCGCCGGCCCGAGGCAGCAGCCGCAAACCTTGTCACGCGGGAAGCTCGCACGGTCTATCAGCAGAACGCGCCGGCCCCGTTGACTCAGCACAATCGCCGCCACGCTTCCCGCCGGTCCGGCGCCGATGATGATCGCGTCCCACGCGACCTTCGCTGCCGCGACCTTCGAGATGGTGGCCGCAATCGTCACTTCGATCCCTTGCTCCCCGAGAGGAGCAGTCGAAACGGCCAGACCGGATGCACTTCAGAGTCGCTCCACCCCGCCTGCTGCGCAAGCGAACGGACTTCCTCAACCGTGAATGCCGCCCGCACCGAGCGCGGTCCATCGACACGCACCACCGGCGAGCGCGAAAGCGTGCGTGCCGCAACTCGTGTCAGCCACAGTCCTCGCACGCATCGCCGCAGATCGCTCACCAGCACCAGTTGCGTCGCTGCTGCGTACATCTTTGCCAGCAATTCCACGGCCTGCGCATCGTCGAGATGATGCAGGAATAGCGAGCACATCACGACGTCGTACTCTTTGCCAGGCCACTCTTCGCGAAACACGTCGCACCGGCGGAAATCCACGATGTCGCCGATGCCATCCGCTTTTCGCTTGGCGTGCGCGATCGCTTGTCGGCTGATGTCGATCGCAGTGATCTTCAATTCAACGCCCATGCCGGCGGCCAGGTTATTCAGCGCCAGCGGGAGATCGCCGCCACCGGTGGCAATATCGAGAACCCGGCACGGGTCATCGGGAGTGCGCCGCGCAACGCGATGGATCGCCGGCCACACAATGCGGGCGCTGCGAGCCCACGCATTCAGTCGCTCCAAACTGGTAAGCGCCGCATCGTGCAGCGACGGATCGAGGTCCGGCTGGTCCATCCACTCCGGCTCACGATGGCGCTGCCGCAAACTGGAAGAGGTTGTGCTCATCATGGATAATAGGTGAACGGCACCAACCCACCCGGGGGCTACGATTCGTACATGAACTCGGCGGCGCCCGCCACCACGTCTTTGCCTGACCCCGTTGCGCCGGCGCCCCCCGTCAAAGCGCTCGCTGCGGATATCAAAATCAGTCACAGCCTCTTCGCTCTGCCCTTTGCTCTCCTCGCATCGTTCATGGCCCGGCCCGCGGACGGATCGTGGGGGCGATTTGCCGGACAAATGAGTCTGATAGTGGTTTGCATGGTGAGTGCCCGCACCTTCGCCATGCTCGCCAACCGCATCATCGATCGTGACATCGATGCCCTCAACCCCCGAACAAGCGGCCGAGCGTTACCCAGCGGCCGCGTCGCGCTGCATCACGCCACCTTCGCGCTGCTCTGGGCTGCGGCGGTGTTCATCGTCTGCTGCGTCGCATTCGGCTTCGTGTTCGACAACTGGTGGCCGACGCTGCTCTCGATTCCCGTCCTCGCGTGGATCGGCGCCTACGGCTGGATGAAGCGCTGGACCTGGCTCTGCCACATCTTCCTTGGCTCATCGCTGGCGATCTCCCCGCTCGCCGCGGCACTCGCGATCAATCCCGAGTCGCTCTCCATTCAACCCGCACTCTGGCTGCTTAGCCTCAACGTCCTGTGCTGGGTCGCCGGTTTCGACATCGTCTACGCCCTGCAGGATGTGGAAGTCGATCGCGAGCATCGACTGCACAGCATCCCCAGCCGCCTCGGCATCAGTCGGGCGCTGTGGATCAGTCGCTTGCTTCATGCCATCAGCGTGGCCTCGCTGACCACGATCATTTTCATCGATCCTCGCTTCGATTGGCTCTTCGCGATCGGCGTGGGCATCGTCGTCGTGCTCCTCATCGTCGAGCACGCCGTCACCGCAGGCGGCGCGACCGGTCGCATCCAACTTGCCTTCTTCACACTCAACGGCCTGATCAGTTGCCTGCTCGGCGCCCTGGGTATCGCCAGCGTCGTGATCCGGTAGTCCAGCCAACACCCGCGCTGAGGCCCTGCGAACGATGGGATGCCTCTTCAGTTCCATTTCGCCTATCCTGCAACATGTCAACGATTACCACATGGACCATCCCCGGCTGGCGCGACCTGCCAATCTACGGCAACACGCACATCCCCGATGTTGACCACGCACGCGGCGTGATCCTCCTCGTCCACGGCTTCATGGGCTACAAGGACTATGGCCTGTTTCCCTTCGTCGCTGAACAGTTCGCCAACGCCGGCATCATCGCCCATCGATTCAATCTCACCACCTCAGGCATCACCAACAACTTCCAGACGTTCGAGCGACCCGACCTCTTCGAACTCGGAACTTGGAACAACAACGTCACCGACATCGATGCCGTGATCGACGCCGTCCAATCCGGCGCTATCGAAGGCGGCGGCAGACCGATGCTGCTCATGGGTCACAGCCGCGGCGGCGTCGGCGTCCTGCTCACGGCCGGCCGCCGCTTCATGCAGCAGCGCCAGCCGCGGCCCGTTGGCGTGATCTCCGCCTCAGCTCCCAGTCGTCCATGGCGCTTCGCCGAGTCGCAGAAGAAGGAGATTCTCGAGCGTGGCTATCTCGCGGTAAAGAGCGG
This sequence comes from Phycisphaerales bacterium UBA5793, assembly GCA_002418285.1. Taxonomy (GTDB): domain Bacteria; phylum Planctomycetota; class Phycisphaerae; order Phycisphaerales; family UBA5793; genus UBA5793. Next base: position 2,973 of record DIDT01000049.1, on the reverse strand, counting down.
ACGAACGGGTCAGGATCTCCGCATCAGCCGTGCCTTTCTCGATGAGCAGGAAGCCGACCCGCCGGGCCACGACCTCGCCCGCCACGTCGCCGCCCTCAACTGTCCGCTGCTGATCGTCCACGGCACCACCGATCCGACGGTTCCGCCCCGTGATGCCCGCGAAATCGCCGACATGGCGGGGGAGGGTGTCAAGCACACGCTCAAACTCGTCGAAGGCGGCGATCACGTGTTCAACACGCCCAACCCATTCCCAATGAATGGTGAGCCTTCGCCGCAGTTGCAGGCCTACAACGAAGCCATGCAGCAATTCTGCGACGAAGTTCTCGCGTGATGCCAATTTCCAGCATTGAAGGCCTGTGCCAGACCCCTACACTTGTGGCGTTCGGGGAGCCGCCAAGCCTTCCCCACAAGGGGGTTCGCTGACGACGATGAGCAAATCGCCCCATCGGACGTTTACCGGTGACTTCAAGATCTTCTTCCTCCGCGGGTTGGCCATCCTGCTGCCCTCGGTGTTGACGATTTGGATCGTCGTCTACGCGTACCAGTTCGTTGACAGCCGGATCGCTCAGCCGATCAACTCCTTTGCTCGCCTCACCGTGATCAAGGCCATGCCCTTTGTGATCCGCGGTCCCGCGGATGACGATGTCTGGGCGGCAGCACACTATCCGGCGTGGTACAACGTCACGGACGAAGAGCGCCAGGCCGAGATCGATCGTCGCAATGCGGCGAAGCTGCCTCGACTTACGGGGTCGGCGCTGACCGGGGAGATTCGGCAGAACGACCTCAAGGCGCGGTGGGACCAGCACCCTTGGCTCAACGCGATCGGCCTCGTCGTCGCCGTGTTGCTGTTCTATCTCGCCGGCCGCATCTTTGGGGGCTTCCTCGGCCGCCGCATCGCTGCCCGCATCGAGCGCATCGTCGCCAGTGTGCCGATATTCAAACAGGTTTATCCCTACGTCAAACAACTCGTCGACTTCATGCTCGGCGAGACAAAACTCGATTTCAACCGCGTGGTGCTCGTCGAGTACCCGCGAAAGGGCATCTGGTCGGTCGGCTTCCAGACGGGGCACTCGATGAATGACCTTGCTCGCGTGGCGGGCTATCAGCCGGTTGAAGTCGTGACGGTCTTTGTCCCCAGTTCGCCGACCCCCTTTACAGGCTACACCATCAGTCTTCCGCGAAGCGAAGTTTACGAACTCAGCATTACCGTCGAAGAGGCTCTGCGGTTTACCGTCAGCGGCGGCGTGCTGGTGCCCGATCGGCAAATGATTGCCGCGACAGCGACCCATCCAAAAGGCGTGCTCAAGACTCCCGAACCGTCGCCGGGCGGCGGGGCTGGTTCAACCCAAGTCGATGGAGCTGAGAGTAGGTCAGGCGACCAAACAGGTGCCGCCTGAGCCGGATACAGAGAATCATCCGTATTGACAACCCCCGCACTTCGGTGCTAAGGATTCAGACATGCAAATCAACGTGACGGGCAAGCACCTCGATATCAGCCCCGCCATGGAGGACTACGCGTCCAAGAAGTGTGAGCGACTTGAGCGGTTCTACGACCGCATCCAGACGGTTGATGTGGTGATCGACAAGCCCGGCCGGGAGTTCGAGGTCGAACTCATCGCCCACGTGGACCGCCACGACCCGTTCATCGGCCGCGAGCACGCCATGGACTATCATGCCTGCATGGACTCCGTCGTGGATAAGCTCAGCCGGCAGCTCGCGGAGTACAAGGAAATGACGCGGAACCGCAAGCATCCGGGGTGATGCGCCGGCCCCGGAACCGGAGTACAATCGCCAATGAAATTGAACGAGATCATGGTCGAATCGGCTCTGGTGCCATCGCTGACCGCCGTGACGCGCGATGAAGTTGTGGCTGAACTGGTGGACTCGCTCCTCGCGGCCGGCGTCGTCGAAAAAGGCAACCGCGACGACCTCATCGAGGCCATCCTCGAACGTGAACGACGCGGCTCGACGGGTTTCGGCAAGGGCGTCGCCGTCCCCCACGTCAAGCACCCTTCCGTCAAACGAATGGCCGCCACGATCGGCGTGAGCAGCAAAGGCGTTGATTTCAACGCGTTGGATCGCCAGCCGGTCTACTCCGTCGTCCTGCTGCTCAGCCCGGGAGACCAACCCGAAGATCATCTCCGGGCCATGGAAATCATCTTCCAGAACCTCAGCCAGGATACGTTCAGGCGTTTCCTGCGGCAGGTTTCGACTGTGGATGACATCATCACCCTGATTCGTGAAGCGGACAATCAGCAGTTGGGTTGAGCGGCGACTTCGGTATCCGATCATGAGTTCATCGCATGCAGCGCAGCCGGCCGAACCTCAACCGTTCGCCGGCCCCGAGCGACTTGCGGAGGTTCCGGCGCTTGTCCAGCAACGCCACCGCCAAAGTGACTATCTGCAACCGTCTGGGTCTCCACGCCCGGCCGGCGATGTCGTTCGTTGAGACCGCGTGCAACTTCCAATCCGACGTGGTGGTCCGCCGCGAAAACCAGAAGGTCGACGGCAAATCGATCATGCAGATGATGATGCTCGCCGCGACCAAGGGGACCGAACTGCTCATCGAGGCCACCGGCCCCGACGCCAACGAGACGATCCAGGCCCTCATCGAACTCGTCAATCGCGGCTTCGACGAGGAGTAGGCAAGCAGCCTTGAGCGGGTGATGAAGTGAACCAGACTGACGCGCGAGCGAAGCGTTCGACGTCGAATGGGGCGTTCGTCCTCGCTGGCGCTTCGGTCTGGTTGCGTCGCCAGTGGCGATATCGAGTTGTCGGCGATGGAAAAGCACGTCTACCTATAGAGATTGGCGTGCGCCGGTGTGCGCGTCGGGATCAGTTTGCACTGCACAGCGGCGGGTGATGCCGCGCGGCTCGCGCGGCGGCCGGCAAGTTTTTTCGCCGGCGGTGATGCGCCAGGCGCGATTCTGAAAAAAGTGCAACGCAAAATGCGTGCCAACACGGAGATGCACC
>DIDT01000017.1:26785-40202 GCA_002418285.1 Phycisphaerales bacterium UBA5793 | reverse complement strand
CTCGGCGGGCGCCTCCACCTTGGACTCGGACTGCTCGGCGCAGCCGCTCGAAAACGCAAAAACCTGGCCAACCGTCAGAACCAATACGCACAGAGATGCATGCCGCATGTGAACTCCCGCCTGTCAGTGAAGTTTCCAGTATAGTCGGCCACTCGCACACCGCACCACCGCGATGGCCTCTCGACCGCGATCCAGCCGCAGGGGCGAGAGCCGCCACGGCGATCCCGATGGTACCGAATCAACCCAGCAGAGTTTCGCCGGCGCACTTCAATTCCCGCCCGATGCATCCGCCCCATCGACTCGCACCGGGGGGCCGACTGCCGCCTCGGCCTGTTGCACCATGCCGGCAACCACCTCCCGCAGCGAAGCAAGATCCGGAACCCCGCATGGATCGACCGTCCGCTCGCCCGCAGAAGATGCGGCGAGCGACTCGGCGACCGCCGCAAGCTCGCGCGACACCCCGCGCATCATCTCCCGGACGTGATCAAACCCCGTGATTAGGTCGCGATATCGTTCGACGCCGACAGAATCGCTCTCCGCGTGATCCTCGGTCGAATTCGCAGTCGAGCCATGGGAGAGCGCATAAGCCGGCTCGTCACGTGTCGATTGTGGAAGCAGATCTTCGATCGATCGCGTCACTCGATCGAGGTTGAAGATCCACCAGTCGCAGAGTTCAACCGCGTCACGACACCGGAAGAGGTCCCACTCCGTGGGCGACGACTCTCGCGCGGAGATCTCGATAAGCAGCGTCGCGGTAGTGTCAAACTGCTCCATTGCGGCCTCGTGCTGTTTCGACACCTCGCGAATCCGGGCGGCCAACCGCGCCGCCGCGGGTTGATTCATCTCGCGCATCACCTGCCGATACGGGGAGTTGGCGCAGCCGCAAAGCTCGATACCCGCCAGCGCGAACACACAGGTGAGCGTCGTGGCGCGGTAGAGGTGGGAATTGATGAGAATCTCAAAGAATCTGCGCATGGAATGGACCGTGCCGGGACGTGTCACAGTATCAATCCAAACAACCGCGACAAGATACTCTTCTGGCCGCGAGTCTCCGGTGTATCCTACAGGGACACGCCTGCCGGGTCATCGATTCCGACCTTATCTTGCAAAAGGGGTCTGATTCCATGAACGGAAAACCGAGATTGGACCGTCCGACCTACCTGGCCCTGACGCTGCTGGTTGCGATTGCGGCGCTGGTGGTTGGGCCCAGTGCCGGACTGGCCAATGAAACAGATCAGTTCCTCCTGCCAATCGACCAGGAGTTCGCGGATGTGGGGCCGTACATCTCAAGCGTCCACTATCAGGTGCTCGAGGACTTTGTCACCCGGACGAACCGGCAGATCCGCGACGCCAAGCGCGAACCGGATCGACTCAAGCGCGAGGCGATTCTGCAACAGGCGCAGTCGCCCCTGACTGCGGCGAACCATGTCAGGGCCGCCTTCGGACCGGGATTCTTTGAGACGCTCGAATTGGAGAACGTCCTGCGTACGCAGGGGGCCAAGGCGCTGTTCCCGAAAGGAATCGCGGCGTTCAAAACGTCGAACTGGATCTACTCCTCCGTTCATCTGCCGTTCGATCCGCGCAAGATCCCACTCGCGCTCCCCTCCTCGACGATTCGCGTCTTTGATCATTACATCGGGACGGACAAGTTCGGCCACTTCCACGACCTTGGTCACATCTACCACAAGGACTTCGTGAACCTGTGCAACCTCGGCGTGGACCGGGGTGAGGCGCTGCGACGGGTCGTCGCCGATTATTCGCGCGGGCCAATCTCCGAAGCAGGCTCCATCGGCTTCTTTGCAACAGGAGTGTTCTCCAATGGGGATCTGGCCGCCAACTATCTTGGGTTCAAGTTCTACCTCAATCTCACTGAGCCGGTGATGCTCAAAGGTGAACTGCAGCCGCCCATGCTTGTGCGCCAGGGCGAGTACTGGAGCCTCAATACCCATGTCCGTCCCGATTCAAACTTCTTCAGCGCCTTTGTGTCCGACCATCTCAATGAAGCGCTCAATCCCTGTGTGTACGAATGGGGCGCGGCAGGACCGATCGAAAAGAAACTCCGCGAACACGCCAACCAGATCTTGACCTTCTACGCCGATGAGCAAGGCAACAAACGACCCAGAGAGTGGTTCGAGGCGATGGAACGATCGCTCGCAACCTACTACGGCGAAGACTATGGCCACTCCAAACTCGAAAACGCAACCGTGACCATCGCGACGTGCTGCTTCGGCCCCGCAAAGCCTCCCGAAGAGTCCAGATCCCCGACCAGCCGCAGCCCCTGGCCGCTCTCCACGGATTCCCCGTCCCTTCCCAAAGGGGCTTCGCGACCGGGTTGTCAAATCATCTCAAGCGGGCTCGCCACAACCCTCTCGCGACTCGAGCACCACGCTGAGTCCTCTACACCACCCCCTGGAAAGGAATAACCGATGCCCGGAGCCGCGAGAAAAGAGTCGAGTGTCGCCCACTACGAACTCGAAGTCGAGATCGCGGCCGAGCCGGACCGAGTGTGGAATTCCATCGTTAGCGAAACCAACGCGTGGTGGCTCCCTGATTTCCACATGATCGGACCCGATTCAACCGTGCGACTTGAGGCCCGCGCCGGAGGCGGCCTCATCGAAGAACAGCAGGACGGCAGCAGCCTGCTCTGGTACACCGTCCAGTCGATCCAACCCACGGCGAAAAAGATCTATCTCGTCGGCCATGTTGCGCCCGATTGGGGTGGCCCGGCATGCAGCCACCTCAAATTCGCCGTCGATCCGCGCGGGACCGGCAGCGTCGTCATCGTCACGGACGCACAGTTTGGCCACGTCAGCGAGCAGAGTCTCGCCAGTTCCGAAGAAGGCTGGACGGCGCTTGTGCGCGACGGCCTCAAGGCGTTCCTGGAGCAGGGCACGCGCCAGGATTGACCGGCCGGGCGTCCGACTGCCTCCGGCCCGCCCCACCTCAGTGAGTATGCTTCCGCGGCATCAGGCCGCAAGGTCGGCCTCTCATTGCCGAACAAGAGTGCGGCCATGCAGGCCCGTGGAGTCGAGTGGAACCATGATCAAAAAGCCCTGCGACAAGTGCAATCGGATGCTCGAGTTCCCCGATTCCCACGCGGGTCGACGTGTGGAATGTCCGGATTGCGGCGACATCAACGTCCTCCCTGAGATCGCTCCAGTGGCCGCCAAGGACCGGGCCGAAGCGCAGGGTCTGCCTCCCGACCACGGACCGGAAAAGGAAGTCATGGTCCTCGCCCCTGCCAACTGGCGCGCCCATCCCTTTCTGACGATCTTCACGCTCGGCCTCGCGACGCTCTTTCTCTGGTTCCGCAATCTTGGCAACCGCCTGTACATCACCAACAAGCGGTCGATTCTCCGCACCGGCTTCTTCAGCAAGAGCACCACCGAGGTCTTGCACGATCACGTGCGCAACGTGCAGGTCGATCAGTCGTTTCTCAACCGCCTCTTTGACGTGGGCACAATCGGCATCTCCAGCTCCGGTCAGGATGGCATCGAGATCGTTGCCCACAGCGTCCCACGCCCCATGGAAGTCAAGAAGACCATCGACCTCTACCGGCCGCTCTGACCGAGTCACTCGAGTCGCGCACCCGTCGCCGCGATGCGGAATAGACTGAGCCATGAACCACATCCGCTCCGTCAACTTCACCAGAATCGCCCGCGTCTTGTGCACCATCGTGCCGCTGATGATGCTCATGGTCGGTTGCGCCGCGCCGGCGACACACCAGGGCGTGCCGGATGATTTCAGCCTTGATGTTGCGATCCTCCCGGAAGCAGGATCCTCCAATTCCAATGCAGCGCAGCATTTCATCCTCCACGCCGACGGCACACTTCGCGCCGGACGAGGGCCGCAGGGCGCGCTGGATCACTATCCCGGACAGGCGAGAAAACTCTCCTCACTCCAGATGGTTGAACTGCTCACCGTGGCGCGCCAGGCAATGGCAATCGCAAGCCAGGCCGGGAGCACCGCCCCGACGCAATGGCTCCATCAACCCCCCGCTGGACAAGGTGGCGCCATGCTTCTGTGGGTCCGCGACTCGGGGCAGGAGTCAGCCGCTCGATTCGACTCGACCGACGGAACGCTGCCCGCCGTCGCCGAGAATCTGCGCCATCGCCTGCAGCAGTTGGCGCTCATGCGCTGAGCGAGCCCATCCCCTACGATTCCCCGATGAATCAATCGAAACCACCCGCTCCAATTATCGGCATCGATCTGGGCACCACCAACAGCCTCGTCGCCTTTTGCGATGAGCACGGCTCGCGCGTGCTTCTCGATGAGTCCGGCAATGCCCTGCTCCCCTCAGTCGTGCGCATCATGCCCGACGGCTCCATGACCATCGGCCGTGGCGCTCGCGATCACGCCGTCGAGTTTCCCAGACAAACCGTCCACAGCGTCAAGCGGCTCATGGGCGAGACGATTGACCAGATGCGCGGTGATCTCGACTATCTCAGTTACGATGTCGTTCCCGGCGAAGGCGCCGCCGCTCGCGTGCACGTGCACGATCGACTCTTCAGCCCGCAGGAGATCAGCGCCGCGATCCTTGGCCGCCTGCGCGAGGTCGCGCAGGTCGCCCTCGCCCGGTCCGTAGAAAAAGCGGTCATCACCGTCCCCGCCTACTTCGACGACGCTCAGCGCCAGGCCACCCGCGATGCCGGTCGATTCGCCGGCCTCGACGTCGTGCGCATCATCAACGAACCCACCGCGGCCGCACTGGCCTACGGCATCGGCCGCTCGGGACAGCCCGAGACCATCGCCGTCTACGACCTCGGCGGCGGCACCTTTGACATCTCCATCCTCCAGATCATCCCGTCGAATGAGACTGACGACGGCGGCAAGGACGTTGACAGCGCCTTCTTCCAGGTCCGTTCCACCGCCGGCGATACCCACCTCGGCGGCGATGACGTCGACCGCCTCATCGTCGAACTTGTGCAGAAGGAAATCCGCGAACAGTTCGGCGTCGGGCTCGAGTTCCCTCCCAGCACGCGCCAGGCCCTGCGCCGCTTTGCCGAGGCGACCAAAGTCCGCCTGAGCACCGAAGAGGCGGCCACGATCGAAGTCGACCTCGGTGATGGCCGCAAATACCAGCGCACCATTGCGCGGGATGAATTCGAACGAATGATCACGCCGTGGGTCGATCGCACCATCGAAGCCTGCCAACGAGCGCTGCGCGATGCGAAACTTGAGCCCAAAGACATCGATCGCGTCGTCATGGTTGGTGGCTCAACGCGCATTCCCCTCGTCCGCGAGCGTGTCGGTTCATTCTTCGAGTCCAAGCCGTACACCGCCATCGATCCGGATCAGGTCGTCGCGATCGGCGCCGCGGTTCAGGCGGCCATCCTCAACGGCTCGCACCAATCGGCGCTGCTGCTCGACGTCATTCCTCTGAGCCTCGGTATCGAAACGATGGGCGGCGCCGTCGCCAAGCTCATCATGCGCAACAGCACCGTCCCCTGCCAGGCCACCGAGCGTTTCAGCACGTCCGCCGACGGCCAGACGTCAATCAAGATTCACATCCTCCAGGGCGAGCGCGAACTCGTCAGTGATTGCCGCTCGCTCGGCGAATTCCACCTGCGCGGGATCCCGCCCATGCCGGCCGGCATCCCCCAACTGGAAGTCGCCTTTCACGTCGATGTCAACGGCATTCTCGACGTCACGGCTGTCGAGAAACGCAGCGGCAAGCGCGCCGCCGTCCAGATCGTCGCCAATCATGGCCTGACGCCGGACGAAGTCGACCGCATCGAGCGCGATTCGATTGCGAATGCACGCATCGACATGGCTGTGCACCGCATCATCGACCTGCGCGTCAATGCCGCCCTCGACCTGAAGTGGATTCGCGATGCGATGAATCGAGTCGGGCAGGCAATCCCCGATGAATACCGCAACGATCTGGAGCGCCAGATCGCGACGTTACAGGGCTTCATCGACGCCGGCCAGCGCGACCCCGCTTCGGTGGACGCCAACGCCTTCCAGCGCGCCAAGGAATCGCTCGACCAGGCCTCGGTGCGCCTCCACGAACTGAGCATCGCCCAGTCACTCCGTGAAGAGGGTTGACTCGAGGCTCTCCGCCGCATCCAGCAGAATCCACGCACTCAGCGGATCCGGCTTGCCGTTGAGCACCATGCAGTTGCTCACCAGTGTCTCGGCGAAGTGCTGCGACTCCGGCGTGCAATGCAGCAGAAACACGTGAACGCCCCATGGGTGGTTCGTCGCGTTATCGGGTTGCGTGCATTCGAGATGCCACGCCACCGCACTTGATAACCGCCTGTCAAGTTCGCGCATCCCCGCCCGCGCGTGATGCCACAGCGCATGCAGCGCCGACAACTCCGTCTCCGTCCACACCTCGATCGTCTGGTACAGATCCTGCTTGAACAGTGGCCCGGAGCCCCCGGGATCGACCCATCGATCAACCGGCCCTCCCTGCGGGTCCATCAGCGTCCACCACAGCGCCGCGTCGTCGCGCGCCATCCGCACCGATTCCGCACGCTCCTGCGGCGAAACTTCAGGGAGCAACGATTCCTGACTCCGGAACCAGCGCCACGCCAGCAGCGGCCCACCAATCCAGCGCGGCCGGGCCAGAGCTGCGTGCATCTCACCGCGCAGGTCCGACTCCGCAGCCACCGACGCGGCCATCCGCCGCAGGTGCTCGACCCACCGAGGCAGGTCGATTTTCGGTCCCGGTTGCGGGTTCAATTTCGCCATTTGTAATCATACTCGACCGAATCGGAATGCACGAAACCGGATCATCGTTTATACTCAAACCATGACCGTTGTCGGGTCATCTCGCGCCACTTCCATCCACCGCCGCATGTGCGTGCGCTGTGGTTACGACGGCCGCGGGGTCCGCGATGGCGTGTTCCGCCAGAACGATCCCTGGTGCCCCAACTGCGGTTGCGACTTCCGCCGACGGCCCCCGCAGAGTTACGCCGAGATGGAGGGCCTCTACGACGAGCCGTATATCTCCATCGCCCCGATCACACCAAGCCCGCGCCGCGTCAGGAGGTCCCGCCGGGACTTCCTCGAGCGGCTGGAAAAGTGCCTCGCCGCGATCTTCGTCCTGCTGGTGAGCGTCGTCGTCGTCGGCCAGATGGTCTTCCTCGGCTGGACAGCCTTCAACTGAGCGCGGGTGGCCTAGCTGAGCGCGGCAATCAGCTTTTTCTCATCCCACACTTCGATGCCTAATTCCCGGGCCTTGTCGAGCTTGCTCCCCGCGCTCTCTCCGGCGATCACCAGGTCTGTCTTCTTCGACACCGAACCTGAGACCTTCGCTCCGAGCGACTCGAGCTTCTCCGTCAGTTCCGGCCGTGTGAATGACTCGAGCGTCCCCGTCAGGACCACCGTCTTGTCGGCAAACACTGAACTACTTGTCGCCGAGCGCTGGCGGTACAGCGAACTCGAAAGATCGACGCCGACATTCTTGAGTCGGGCAAACGCATCGCGCCCCTGTTTGGAGTGCAGGTAATCGTGCAGCGTCGTCGCGGTGATCTCACCGAAATCCGGCAGGGCGACAAGATCCTCCGTCGACGCCTCGAGCAGCGCGTCCGCATCCGCGAAGTGCTTCGCCAGCGTCTTGGCAGTTGATACTCCGATGTGCCGGATCCCCAAACCCGCCAGCACACGCGCCAGCCCGCGTCCCTTCGCCTCCTTCAGTCCTTCGATGAGATTGTCCGCCGACTTCTCGCCCATGCGTTCCAGCGCAAGCAGTTCTTCGCGCTTGTTAACCAGCGCAAACACATCCGCAAAATGCTCCACCAGACCGGCATCGACCAGTTGATCGACGAGCTTCTCACCCATCCCCTCGATGTCCATCTGATCGCGGCCGACGAACCACTTCAGCTTTTCGCGGAACTGCTCGGGGCACTCGGGGTTGACGCAGAAGACCTTCGGCCCTTCCTGTTCGACCGTGCCGCCGCAAGCCGGACACTTCTTCGGAGGCTCGATCGGCTTGGAGCCTTTGGGCCGCTTGCTCTCGACGACGCTCACCACCTGCGGAATGATCTCTCCGGCCTTTTCGACAACGACCGTATCGCCGACGCGAATGTCCTTGCGCCGAATCTCCTCGATATTGTGCAGCGTTGCGTGCGACACGGTTGTGCCCGCAATGAAAATCGGTTTCATCGTGGCGCGCGGCGTGAGTGTGCCGCCTTTGCCGACCATCCATTCAACCTTCTCCAGCACCGTCGTGCCCTGCTCGGCGGGGTATTTGAACGCGATGCACCAGCGCGGCGCCTTGCTTGTTGATCCGAGTTGCTCCTGCTGGTCGAAGCGGTTGACGCGAATAACCATCCCATCCACGCCATACCCGAGTTTGGAGCGGCCGTCGCGGAACTTCTCGATCGCCTTCTCCACCGCTTCGATCGTGTCGCACACTTTCACATGCCGACTCACGGGCACGCCCATCGACTTGATGCACTCGAGAAACATGCTGTACGTCTCAACGTCCTCGAATCCTCTGAGGGCGCCTCGCCCGTGCGCCACAAAGTTGAGTCGGCGCTCGGCAGTCACCTTCGGATCGAGGTTCTTGAGCGTGCCGGCCGTCGAGTTGCGCGCATTGGCGAACGGTGCTTCTCCGGCCTTCTCTTTCTCCCGGTTGATGCGATCGAACTCGGCGTTGGGCATGAAGATCTCACCGCGAATCTCCAGCACCGCCGGGCGCTTCGTCTTGCCGTGCGCCGCCAGTTGCAGCGGAATGGCCCGGATCGCGCGAACCTGGGCCGTCACGTCATCACCCTTCTCTCCGTCGCCGCGTGTCACCGCCGAAACAAGATATCCATCCTCATAGCGAAGACTGATCGCCACGCCATCAATCTTCGGATCGCAGACATACTCCACCGCTGGCGCCTTCGCATACAGCAAGTCCGCCTGCTCCTCCAGTTCCAGGCCCTTCAGCACGCGCGAATGCCACGCTCGCAGATCCTCAATCGAATACGTATTGTCAATCGACTGCATCCGCACCGTGTGCCTGACGGTCTTGAAGCCCTTGATCGGCTCGCCCGCCACGCGCTGCGTTGGACTGTTCACATTGGCCAGTTCCGGATGCTCTGCCTCAAGCCGCTCGAGCTCCTTGAGCAGTTCGTCGTATTCGCGGTCGGTCATCGTCGGCGCCGCATCGACGTAGTACGCGCGGTCCGCCTTGTGGATGATCGTTCGCAGTTCTTCGACTCTCTTGCCGGCGCTGGCGCTCATGTCCATTCCACCTCGATCTGGGTAGACCATTCTTTCACAGAAGCGCCACCGGATCGACATCCACTGCGGTGTTCACATCCGACACCGCCAGCCCCGCGTTGCGCAGATCCGTCAGCAGCCGCTGCACCACTGCAGCAGTCGGCGCGATGATCTCCACGCTGAATCGATAGTGATCCGAAATCCGCGACAGGGCACAAGGCGCCGGCCCCTTGATCCACGCGCCCTTGCCCCCCGGTGCGCCCGCCATCGCCTGCGCCATCGCCTTGAGTTCGCCGGCAATCTGCTCAGCACGCTTCGCCGCCTGCACATGATCCGTGTCGCGCACCACGATCCGCGCCATCCGACCCACCGGCGGCAAGCCCGCATACTCGCGCTGCGGCATCTCCGACCGCACGAACCCCAGGTAGTCGTGCTGCGCGGCGCACTGCACCGCCGGATGCCGCGGCTGAAAGGTCTGCACGACCACCACGCCCGGGTGCTCGCCTCGCCCGCACCGCCCCGCCACCTGCGACACGAGTTGAAACGTCCGCTCGGCGCTGCGAAAGTCCGGCAGACTGATGGCCGTATCCGCATTCACCACGCCCACCAGCCGAACGTTCGGAAAGTCCAGTCCTTTGGCGATCATCTGCGTGCCGATGAGCAGGCGAATCTGCCCCACGCGGAATCGATCGAGCACGTCGTAGTAATCTCGAGCCCGCTGCATCGAATCCGAATCCATCCGCTGCATTTCACGCTCGTCAATCACCCCAGGCAGCAGTCGCAGCACTTCTTCTTCGATGCGCTGCGTGCCCATGCCAAATGTCACGACCTTCTTGCCGCACGTCGGACAGCGTTCGGGCAGCGTCTGCTCCGCCAGGCAGTGGTGACACCGCACCACCCCGCCGCGCGGCAGGTCGCGATCGCGGTGATACACCATCGCCACGTCGCAATGGTGGCACTGCATCACCCAGCCACAGTTCTGATCCGGGCACGCAATGTAGTTCGCATAGCCGCGCCGGTTGAGCAGCAGCATCGCCTGCCCGCCAGCTTCGAACGTCTGTCGAAGCAGCGCCTCCAGCCGCGGCCCGATGAGTCGCACGCTGCGATCGCCCTGCTGCGCCGCCTGCTTCTGCTGCACGCGAATGTCCACGATCTCCACGCGCGGCAGCCGCGCACCGGGAACGCGATCGGGCAGTTCATGCCAGTGAAACGCCCCCTTGCTCGACGCGTTGTGCCACGTCTCCAGCGAAGGAGTCGCCGAGCCGAGAATCACCCCCGCGTTTTCAATCTGCGCTCGGCGGATCGCCACGTCGCGCGCGTGATAGCGCGGCGACTGGTCCTGCTTGTACGACGAATCATGCTCCTCATCGACGACGATCAACCCCAGAGCCCCCTGCGGAAACGGTGCGAAGATCGCCGACCGCGCCCCCACCGCCACCCGCGCTTCGCCCCGTGCAATCATCGCCCACTGCTCGTGCCGCTGCGCTGCCGTCAGCCCGCTGTGCAGAATCGCTATGCCTCGATCAAATCGCGCCAGGAACCGACCCACCGTCTGCGGCGTGAGCGCGATCTCAGGCACAAGCACGATCGCCGTCTTCCCCGCACCGAGCAATCGCTCGATGACGTTGAGATACACCTCCGTCTTGCCGCTGCCCGTCACGCCGTGGAGCACGTGAACGCCAAACGCATCGGCGACCGACGCGCCGATTCCTTCAATCGCGCGATGTTGGGCAGGCGTGATGGTGATCGACTCCGTCGGCCGAATCGCAATCGCCTCCCACGTCGCGCGCACCGTCGACTGCCGCTCCTGCGTCAGCAGGCCAAGCTCGATGAGCCGCTTGATCGGCGACGTCGTCTTGAGTTCCGCCATGTCCGCCAGCGCACGAATCTCCACCGGGCGATCCGTCGCCGCCTCCAGCGCCGTCATCGCCCGCTTCTGCCCCGCGGATAACCGCTTGGGCGCCTCCGCCGGAGGCTCTTTGGCCAGATCAACCAGCACCCGCGTCGATCGCCCCACCCCCTTCTTCACGGCCGCGGGCAGCATCGTGGCGAACACCGACCCCAGCGGAGCGCAGTAGTATCCCGCGATCCACTTCGCCAGTTCGATGAGCGGCTCGGTCAGCGTCGCCCCGTGCGGATCAAGTTCGAGAATCGTCTTCAGCTTCCGCCCGCCCGCCTGCGCCCCTCGCGGCATCACCTCGACCACAAACCCCGGCGCGGGTCGGTTCCCGCGCCCAAGCGGCACCACCACGCGCTGCCCGACGCGCAATCCTTCCAGCGACGGCGGAATGAGATACGTCAGCCCGTCGGGATACCGGTCGATGCCCCGCTCCGGCACAACCTGCGCCGCGCCGATGGACGTATCGACATCATCTTCAAAGAGCGTGCTCACGTCGCGACCCACTCCCTGCCGCCCATTGCGCAAACAACATCACCACACGCGAGCTGCGTGTGGTGATGCAAGTGTATCAGTCAATGGTCCGGCCCGGCCCGATGCCGCCGCCGGCTCACTCGTTGCCGATCTCGCGCAGGCCAAGACCCAGTTCGGAAAGCTTGTCGCGCACTTCCAGCAGACTCGTCGTGCCGAAGTTCTTGACGCCCAGCAGCTCCGCTTCGGTCCGGGCGCAGAGGTCGCCGATGCTCTGCACGTCCAGCAGCTGCAGGGCCTTGCGGGCCCGCACCGACAGTTCGAGATCCGATACCGGCTTGTTGAGCAGGTGCTCCTGCGGCGTACCGCGGAGCTGCTCGTACACCGCGTTGCGCAGCACGTTGTGCTGTTCATCTAGGCCCTGGCCGAGGCGCAGACCCTTGGCCGTCAGCATGTCCTTGATTTCCTGCAGGCTCGTTTCGCCGAAATTCTTGTAACCGAGCAGTTCCGCCTCGGTGATCCGAAGCAGGTCGCCCAGCGAGCGGATGTTCATCTTCTTGAGGCAATTGCGAGCGCGAACCGACAGCTCAAAATCCGTCACCGGCGTGTCGAGCATGGCGTTGCGCTTGGTCGTGTCGCGCTCGATGTCCTCATCGACTTCCATGTCAAACGACGCTTCCACGTCCTTCATGTAGCGCAGAGCCCGGGCGTGGTTCGGCTGCGTTTCGAGCACTTGCCGCAGGCACTTCTCCGCCCGGCGGTAGCTGCCGCGATCTTCGTAGCAGATCGCCAGGTTGATCAGCGCGTTGATGTGAGCCGGCTGAAGATCGACGCAACGTTCGTACGTCGCCATCGCCTCTTCCTCTTCGCCCACCAGATCGAGCGCGAACGCCAGCTTGAACAGCGCCTCGCCGTTCTCCGGATCAAATTGCACGGCCCGGCGATACTTCTCGATCGCGCCATGCCGGTCGCCGGCCTGCTCGGCATTGCTGCCCGCCACGAAGTGCTCACGACTGGCCTGCGGGTCGCGATTGACCGCCTGTCCCGAAGAACCAATCAGAATATCCATTACGTCCTGCGGCATACGCATCATCTCCAAGAGGGGATTCGGACGCCCCGCCCAATGTCGCGCAACTGCGACCCGGCGCTGACGCCTCACAATGCCAATCATAGCGCCGCACCCAGATCCGGTGAACACCCTAATCTTCTTGCTGCGCCCAGCCCTTCCAACCCGAGCAGCATCGCGCCACACCCGGCTCCAGTGCGCTCGCCATCCCGCCCCAAACGGCCTCCGCGTTCTATACTGGGTCAACCATGAGCGACATCCTTGGCGTTGAAACAAGCTACGAGAGCCGCGTTCCCTACGACCAGGCCCGCATCCATGCGGCCGCCATCTACTGCTCCGACGGCCGCGTCGGCGAGCAGTTCGACGACTTCCTCCAGAACGGCCTGCACCTGCCCCGCTATGACCGCGTCGCCCTGCCCGGCGGCCCGGCGTGCCTCGCTGGCCACCCCCAGACCACCCTCGAGGGCGAAAGCGTCCTCGGCGAACTCAAGTTCCTCGTCGATGTCCACCACCTCGAACGGATCATCCTCATCGCCCATGAAGGCTGCGCGTTCTACTCCTCACGCCTCTCCCTGCAGGATCGCCGCCGCGAACTCGTCCAGAAGGCCGACCTCGTTCGCGCTACCGCGGTGGTGCAAGGCGTGACGAAGATCGACAGGATCGAGGCCTACTTCGCCAGGCTCGTCTCCGGCAGCCTCCGCTTTGAACCCGTCGAAGTCTGATCGAACGAGCCACACGCCTGGCGGCGACGCACGTGCCGCAAGACCCTCCCGCCGCTCGCGACCAGCGTTCCCGACCCCTCGCTGAACGCTTGTCCAGGATCC
>DIDT01000017.1:0-26763 GCA_002418285.1 Phycisphaerales bacterium UBA5793 | reverse complement strand
GCAACGTCGAAGGGCGCCTTCGCCTCCCCAATGTTTAGCGGCGACGCATTCGTCGCAACGCACTACTGCCGCGCGATCATCGTTCGAAAGCATCCGCTGAACGCTTGTCCAGGATCCTGAGCAACGTCGAAGCGCGCCTTCGCTTTGGCCATGTTTAGCGGCGACGCACGCGTCGCCGCGCCTCACTCAAACCGCCACACCACCAACTGACTGATGGCGCATTCGTTCTGCACCACGGCCTGGAACAGAATCGCCGGCTCTCGCGCCCCCGGCGGCACCAACGGCGCTGCTCGAGCTTGCCGTCAGCGGCACTAGTCCAGCCCGAGTCAGGCTAGGTGGAGTGTGCATGATCTCCAGAGAAGTGGAGTAGGCCGGAGTGCGGCGAGGCTTGGCTGTGGTCGGACGATTGGCAGGCGGGAACGGCCGTGCGTGGCGGCGGAAAGTGAGATGGATGGGACAGTCGCGGCCGAAGAATCGTACCAGTCCCGTTTTCTTGCCCACCCTCACCCCCCCGATCCCGCGCCAGCCAGAGCGCCACCCCCAGCGCAATTACCGCGCCCACGAGGGAAGAAACCCACAGCGGCGTGAAAAACGACGAACGAAGAGCATCAGATGCACGGGACATGGACCGGGCATTCTAAGCCGCCCCGTCCAGCATCGAATGCGCACACTGGATCAAGATCTGCCGATGCCGCAAACGCTGAGCCGCGACGCATGCGTCGCCGCCCCGCAGGACTGCAGTCAACTTCACTCCGATCATTGCACCCGGTCGGTAATGAACGTCGATTTCACAGACTCGCTTCCTCCAACGCCCAAGCGAACCACGGCCTGTGTGGTCAAGTTGACAAGCGGCATGTTCGCCGGGACCCTGTTCTCGATCCACGCATAGCCGTTCTCGTCCGTCCGCGCGTGGTTGAACTGCACAACCGGTTCCAGCACATCAAGCGACAGCCCGCCAAGCACCGAGATCCCCAGGCTCGGACCCGGTCCCTCCAGGCTGTAGACGAAGTACACCATTGTTTCCGGCGGTGCGCCCATTACCTCGAATCGGGTCACCTCACCACGCACCAGCGCACCCTGCGTCAGCACCGGACCCATGCGCGGCGTCGTGTTCTTCATCACCACGATCCCCGGCAACGGGTTGTACACCAGGGCGACGGCATCGAGCTGGCCATCTCCATCGACATCGACGAGCGCCGTCGCGCGCGGATCCTTGTAATCCGATGATCGCACTGCCTCAATGACCTCGCACGCATCGTCGTTGTTTCGAACAATCGTCAGAACGAGGTCGCCCAGGCGCTGCACCGGGGGCGTGAACAAGGCGCTCGTCAGGGCCACATCCACCGCCCCATCGCCATCGATGTCGCCGACATCCATGCTCCACCCGTACCCCCACGTCGTATTGATGCTCGCCGTGCTCAACGGCTTGAAGTCCGTGCTGTGGTTCTTGTTTCGAAACACGTAGAGCACCGCGCGCTCGTCGCCCGAAAGGGAATCGGGCTGACCGGCGATGGCCACAAGATCGCGGTCACCGTCTCCATCCCAATCGGTCAGGCAAACGTCCATGGCGCCGCGCAGATCGACGTCGTAGTACGTGCCGTGCTGGGGAACGTACCAGTTCTGGCGCGTCGAAGCATCACCGTTGCCGAGCAGCACAAAGACCGGGTGGTCCGCGCCCCAGGATCCGTAGGGGTCGTAATAGTGACCCTGGCTCGCGACTGCGACTTCGAGATCGCTGTCCTCATCGACGTTGCCGACGGCGACCGCGTAGGCATAGCGATCGTCGAGCCTGGCCAGCCTGATCACGTCATCGAACGTACCGTCGCCTCGATTTCTCAGCAACTCGATTTCGCCGTCATTCGCGCGGTATCCCGAGTCACCGACGATGATGTCAGTGTCGCCATCGCCATCAAAATCGCCGACGGCGACCGAGTCCGGCACCTGGTGCGTTTCATACTCGGCGGTTCGCACGAACGTGCCGTCGCCCACGCCACTCAGAATCGCCATGCGCCCGGGATGCCCAAAGTCGATGCTCTCGCCGACCACGAGATCGACGTGCCCGTCGCGATCAAAGTCGGCGCATTCCAACGTCCGACACAACAAGTCCGAAGACATCCAGTGGGCATTCTCAAAGCCACCCAAGCCGTCGTTCAGGAAAACGGTGACCTGGATGGCACCGGAGTAACCCGGTCGTCCGGGCGACGTCGCAACGGCAACGTCAGGATCACCATCCTCATTGAAATCCCCGGTGGTGATCGCTCCCCAGTATTGGAAGATGCGATCAACCTGGACGGCGTCGGGCACCTGGAAGTACACGGGATCGCCGAAAGACACCTGCGCCATCCCTGGCTGCGCTGCGCACAGGCATGCCGAACCCAGTCCGAAGACGGTCAGAGCCCCTGTGCTACGGATCCCCTCGAGCCATGTCCATCGTGACCGTGGATCAGAAGTATTGTGTCTGGATTCCATCTTATTCGCTCCTTCGAACATCGCTGGTTTCGTCGCGTTCCTGCACCAGCCCAGACCGCTGAGAGCAGAGGCACTGGTACTCTTGAGTGTTCGCGCGCCGCGGGTGTCGGGTTGCGATCAGCTCAGATGATCGACAGAGTTGAGGCGTTTGGGGGTGTGATTCCCCCGTCCCGCGATGCGTTCAATCGTGGGATCATGCAATCGAATACATCCGGTGATGAAATTCCGTGTTGCGTCGTACTCACCGTTAGGCCGCGCGGGATGTCACTGGCTCTTCACACGCACGCACACCATCTCAAACGCACTCCGTGCGCCGACCTGACGAAAACGCAAAAAAGTCGAGCAAAAGTCAAAATCACCCCCCTCAGAAAAATGAAAATCGACGAAAATTCCTGATTCGTCCCGCACAGAGGCGCTCATTTACACAAACGCGCGCCGCAGCGCGCACCAGCGCTCAAAAATCGCGCACAGAAGCGCTCCGGCGCGCATGAAAAGTTCCCGACAGGGTGCATCTCCGTGCTGGCACGCAAATTGCGTTGCACATTTTCTGAAACCGCCACTCACGCCGCGCCGCCGGCGAAAAAACTTGTCCGCGCTGGCGCGATTCGTGCAGCGCTATCCCTCATTCCGCATCGACAACCGGCCCCACCGCGCACATCCGCGCAACACTCCGCCACAGAGGTAGATGACCTTCCACAAACGAGCAACTCAGATTCTTCTTACGGCCCACTCACAAGTCGGGACTGAGTTGCTTGCGGTACGCCTCGGCGTCATCGGGCCGGTTCATCTGCTCGTAGCATTTGATGAGTTCGCCGATCGCATCCTGCGCCTTGGCGTCTTCGATCCCGACGAGTCGTTCGAGCGCCGCGCAGGCCGTCTTGAGTTCCTCTTCGGCCCCGGTCAGCTGGCCCGTCGCGCGCAGGCACCGGCCGTAGCGGGCGTGCAGGAACCACCGGCGCCAGTCGTCGCCGTCAAGCGCCTGATCGGCGCCCGTCGCGGCCTGTTGATAGAGCGGCAATGCTTCGTCGAAGCGATCGTGGTCCCAGTAGAAACCCGCTGCGTTGTTCTTCGCAAACAGCGTCTCGGGATGGGTCGACCCGGCGCCCTTTTCCAGCGTGGCGACCACCTTCAGGAACATCGCCTCCGCTTCATCCGTCTTGCCGAGTTGATCCAGCAGCGGTGCAAACTCCTGCTGCACGCGCAGCGTCTCGACCGAGTCGGGGCCGTACAGCGCCGAACGGTCGGCAATGAGTTGTTCAAACGCCTCGACCAGGTCGTCAACGCGTCCCTTGGCCAGCAGCCAGTTGATGCGCGAGAAACAGGCAAACTGGATCGCGGGATAGTCGCGCCCGATTCGATCGCCGACGTCGTCGATCAGATCGTTCAGCAGCGGCTCAGCTCGATCGTCATCGAGTTCGACGTACGCCGCCGCGAGATTCGCCGCAAACCACGCGGCGTCCGGGTGGTATTTGCCAAGCATCTCGCGCGCCTTATCAAGCAGCGGCTCCATGAGCGCCACCGCCTCCTTGAAGTGCCGCTGCTGGATGAGCCAGATGCCGTAGTTGTTTGCGGCGGCGATGGTGATGACCGAGTCTTCGCCCCACCTCGCATTCGCCTCGTCCAGAGCGGTTTTCAGTTCCTTCTCCGCTTCGGTGATCGCCCCCGACGCGGTCAGCGCCTCGGCGTAGTTGTTCGTGACAATCACCGTCTCGGAACCAAAGCCGTTCTCGCGCTTCTTGTGCGCGGCGATCGTCTCGCGAAAGAGCACAAAACTCTCCTCGAATCGTTCCTGCAGACTCCGCAACCGCGCCACGTCGTTGGCAAACTCAAGCGTCTGAACGTCTTCAGCACCGTAGTTCGCCCGCTGCTTCTCGTACGCCTGCGTCAGCAGCGGGTCGGCGGCGTCGAGTTCATGCTGCGTGAGGCGGAGCAATCCCAGGCCATTCATCGCCAGCAGCGTCGAGCGGGCATCGGGGCCATCTGCTTCGGTAAGCGTCTCAAGCGACTCTTTGAGCAGCGGCTCGGCGCTCTCCTCCACGCCGATGTACAGATACAAACTGCCGAACGTGTACTTCATCGCCCCGGCGATCTCGGGATCCTGCCCCAACGATCGATCGAGATCGAGCACCGCAGGATCGAGCACCTGGACGATTCGCGCGTGGCGGCCCAGCTCGTTGACGCGCGCCTGCTTGAACATGTCCTGCAGGTACCCGGTCATCCGCCGACTCTTTTCCGCCTCGATCTGCGCCGTCCGACGCAAGCCGCGCTCGCGCACAAAGCCCACGCCAACCAGGCCCAGCAGCACACTGACAACGACCAGCGCCGCGATGGTGAGTCGCGCCAGCCGCTGGCGGCGCGCCACCCTCTCGAGACGCTCGATTTCACTCAGCCGCTCCCTGCGCCGACGCGGCAGGGTCTCGAGACGATCGGCGAGTTCTGCTGCGGTCCGCAGGCGTCGATCCGGATCACCCTCGACACACCGCGAAAGGTCCTCGCGCAGCAGCGGATCGTCGACATCGCGCTCCCAACCCACGGCCAGCGGGCGCTCGAGATCGCCGACGATCATCTGATACAGCAGCACGCCCAGCGCGTAGATGTCCCCCTGCACGGTGAACGCCTTGCCGATGAGCGACTCGGGCGGCGCGTAGAGTCGCGTGCCGGTGCGGCTCGATTCGTTCTCGGTCAGCAGGCCGGTGAAACCCGACATCGTGATCTGCCGCGCATCGAGTTCGGTGCGGTCGGCAAGCATGCCGATGCCAAAGTCGGCCAGGCGCGGTCTTGGTTCACCACCCTTGCTCTGATGAATGAGGATGTTGGCGGGCTTGATGTCTTTGTGCAGCACACCAACCGAATGCGCGGCGGCAACGGCGCGAGCGATCCGCGCAACAAGATCAAGGCGCGTCGCGATCGGCACCTTGTCGATGCCCCCCTGCGCCGTGGCCCAGTTCTTCAGATCGCCCGCTTCGGTGAACTCAACTTCGAGAAAGTACGGAGCTTCTTCGAGTTGCACTTCATACAACCGCGCGATGTCATCACGATCGCCCAGCACCTCGCGCAGCACGCGAAAGAGCGTCAATTCACGCTTGAGCGACCGCAGACGATCCTGGTCAAAGCAGAATTTGAACGCGCGATGCACGCGCGTCTTTTCGTGGACGCCAAGCCAGACTTCGCCGAACCCGCCTTCGCCGATGCGGCGTTCGAGCTTCCAGCCGCCGCGGGTCGGCACATCCAGCCCGATGGCGGGCCGCCAGCCGAGTGTTTCGTCTTCTCCCGGCGCCAGCGCTCGCTGCGCCTTCTCCGAGTCGCGCGGAGCCCGCAGCGGCGATTCACCTTCAGCGCCGACCTCGAATACTTCAAGCGGCTCATCAGTCCCCTTGAATTTGTACGGCCCGTGCGCCATCCACCGAATGGTGAGCGTGCGTCCATCGCTGGTAACCGGATGTTGGCGCACGTACTGGCGAGCGCTGTCGAAGAGAGCGCGCGTCAGCAGAATCTGTCCCCCTTCGGCCAGCCCCATCACACGCGCCGTCAGATCGATCGCCAGGCCGGAGAGCTTCGCACCGCCCTCCGGGTCGGGATCCAGCTCCGAAACCTCGCCGAGGTGCAGACCGATCCGCACCAGCAGCGGCGAGCCCGGCCACGGCTCGCGCCGCATCGCATCCTGAAAGAGCAGGGCGAAGTTGACGCTGCTGCTGACGGTATTGAATCGCGCGAGGAACCCGTCCCCGGTGTCCTTGAGAATCTCCCCGTCTCCCGACTCCTCGAAGACCCGTCGGAAGATCGCATCGTGGCGAGCGATAATCCGGGCCGCCGCCGCGTCGCCGAGGCGGCTCTTGAGCTGAACCGAGCCGACGATGTCGGAGAAGAGCAGGACGACCAGCCGGGTGGGTGCGGAGTTGGGGGCCATGGGGTGTGACTCGTTCAGGGCGATTGGGACCGCTCGCAGTCATGAGCGTACCGGACTGGTATCGTCCCAGCAAGGGCATGGGACGGGCCGGTTCGTAGTTTATTTGGGGCTTTCTTGAGGGAGCAGGCGGATTTTACTTGCGTTTCTACGGGAAAGTGGGCATACTGGAGACGGTTTACGAGGACTGTGCGCGCTCTGAGCCCCGAAGTCGATCGTCCGAAGGGAAGAAGATATGTCTCGATTCTCCGTCTCTGCCGCGCGGTGGTTCACACCGGCGGCTCTCGCCTTGGCCGCCGCCGGCGCCTCGGGGCAATCCCCGTTCGACGCCGTATCTGTTCATGATGGACAGTCCATCACTCCGGTTGAGATCGCGCAGGTGTTTGGCGATGGATCGGTCGGCCAGTGGCATCCCTACGCCGTCAAACACACCGGCGAAGATCCCGCGGCGTCAACGATCACCTTTGGTTCGGCTGAAACCACCAAGCTGCATGGCCCCGGACCCGAGTTTGTCCCCACCGATGGCCCGGAGTGCGGCGGCTTCCAGCCCACCTGCAATCAGCCGTGCTCACGCACGCGTCGGCTGATGCAGTCCTGCGCCTTTACCTACGGCGGCATTCGC
This sequence comes from Phycisphaerales bacterium UBA5793, assembly GCA_002418285.1. Classification (GTDB taxonomy): domain Bacteria; phylum Planctomycetota; class Phycisphaerae; order Phycisphaerales; family UBA5793; genus UBA5793. The sequence goes on along the minus strand of DIDT01000017.1, from coordinate 19,768 downwards.
ATATCCGCGACTTCATCATTCAACAGTCGGGGTGAGCGCGGCAATGTCGGCCAGGTCTTCATCGCCTGGACCAACAAGCGCGGCACCGGCGAACTCGACGATTTCGCTCCGCCGCGCGTCATCGGCGACACCGTCATCGAAGTGCTCATCTACGACAACTGGTTTGATCCGAGTTGCGGACCAAGCGAACCCAATCTTGTCGGAGGTGTCCTTGTCAACTTCGGCCCGCTGCCCGGCAAGTGTGGCACCGATACCTACTTCTACTCCACGATCAATCTTCGCGAGTTCGAAGATGTGTGCATGACCGTTCCCGGCCCTTCAGCCAACTTCGGGTATGAGGTTGCCTTTTGGTACGACACCAATCGCACCGCTCGCGCCGCCAACAACCAAGCAGTGCTCTGGGGCAGCAAGGATGAACGCGAACAAGGCAGCACGCTCGACGTTGGCTATGCCGATCTCAACTACGATGGTGAATTCACCCCTCCGGGCGAGTGCCTCCAGTTGCAGGGCGGCGGATGTCCGAGCGTGCTGGCCGCGGCGGTCGACTTCTGGGGAGACTCCAACCAGGAAACGCTCAACCTCTGGGACAACGGCACCTTTGTAACCCAGTTCCGCACGGGCTGTAACGGCTGGGACATCAGCGCGAGGGAAACACCGGGCCTCGAATTCGGATTCCCCACGGCCCCGGCGCTCCAACATCAGGCGGATGACATGACCGTTCCCGTCGGCCAGGTTTGGCAGGTGAGAGAGATGCGCTGGTATCTCTTCCAGCGCAATGCGAGCGAACAGGATCCCCTCGTCACGGCGTTCGTACGCGTCTGGGACGGGCCGCCTGGAGCCGGCGGAAGCATCATTGCCGGCGACATGTCCACCAACCGCCTCATTGGTTCACGATTTGCGGATACCTATCGAGTGCCAGAGGCCAACCAGACCGACTGCCAGCGTGCCGTGAAAGAGGTCAGCATGGATATGTCCTGGCTGCCGAACCTCACTGAAGGCACCTATTGGTTCGAGTTGGCGTGCGCAGGCAATCCTTCGTTTCCCAGCCCTGCGGCCGTTCCCACGGTCCCGCGCAATGAACTCACCGACAACTCGCGCTTCCTTGATATCTCGACGAGCACCTGGTCGGCGAACAGCGACAACGGCCTGCCAGTGGACTTCCCCTTCGAACTCGACGGTAAGATCATTTCCGGCGGCGGATGCGATATCTCCCAGTACACGCTGGCCGTCACCGGAACTTGCCCCGGCACCGTGTCCATCGCCTGGCAGAACGCAGCGCCTCGATCGCAGCACGGCATCATCTACGGCGCGAGGCTCGGCACCACGGTCATTCCGCCAGGCTCGGCGTGCGCGGGGACAACTCTCGGAGTCCGTAGCGGCGTGCGACTGATCACAGTCGTCAGCACGGGTCAAAGCGGAAATGGATCAATCAACGGTCACGCGAGCAGCGGCGCCTGCCACGGCTACCTCCAACTGGTCGAGGGCGGATCATGTCGAACAAGCAACGTCGCTCAGTTGCCGTAGGAGCGGTGCGGCACTGAGCCATTGAATCGGGAGCGAGGCGTGGGCCCCGCTCCCGATTCCTTTTTCATGGTTCGATTCAACGACAGCTTAGTTGACACGCCGCGAAGAAATCGTGGAAGCACGACCCGCCTCCGCTGCCTGCAACATCAACGTCAGACCGCGCGCCGCGGCTGGAATCGTGCGGGTCAGGCTGGCCATCCCATTTCCATTGGCAACGGCGGAGCCGCCAAGCGCTGGATTTCGAATGCCAAGGGTCACGCCGAGCGACGGCACGAGCGTCTCCCCAGCTCCGCGCAAGCTGTACAGGAAGTACACTCTTGACCCGGGTGAAACATTTGAAGCCTCGAACGTCGCCGGCTGGCCGGCAATGAGAACCGGTACGGAGAGGGTGAACGGAGCACACACTCCACGCGGATTCGCCAGTGCGGTCTGCCATCCGGCGTTGTTGATGCCGGTTCCGTTGTTGGCGCTGTTCGGATCTGTCCCGCAACCGCCATGTGTGTGGACACCGATCGCTTCGCCCGTGTCTTCATTGAAAACGCACGAGCCCGAATTGCCTCCAGTGGTGTCCACGTTGTACCGCACCGTTGAACCGGAGAACTGGCGATACTCACCCGTGTGGGTCTTCTGTACCTGGTTCCACTCGCGCGGCACGCCGTTGCCGGTTGTCCCGTAGCCGGTGATGCGAATCGTCTGCCCATTGACAGGCGGCGGCGTCGAAGCAAGCGTAAAGAAATCGCCTTGCGCCTGGTAGGCTGATAAGCCGGTTTCGGTGTTTCGGAAGACGCCAAAGTAGCCCCAATCCTGCCCGATGGAGCCGCTCTGGGACTGCTTGGAGCTGACATCGACTGCGTACTGATCTTCCGGCAGCGGATTCTGCGGCGTGCCCTCAGTGTTGGAAAGCGGCACGTTGAACTGAATCACCTGCAGACTCGAAGTTGAGCAATGCCCGGCGGTAATCATCTGGTGGTTCGGGTCATTGATCAGCCAGGCTGTGCAGCCGATCGGCATGGCCCGGGCGGATCGAGGATCCATGGACAGCACGCGATCGTCCGTCGTGCCGCAGATCGTCTGTGGTCCTTCCTGCCTGTCCACGATCCCGACATCGATGTGGTCAAGCACCACGCGGTTGTTGCGACTGTGCGGCCGGGCGATGAGTTCGATCGAGAGCGTCTCGCCGTTGAAGTAGGCGGTGCTGTTGCGCCACTGGTTCAGCGTCCACGTATTCAGATTCTGCGTGCCGCCGTCCTTGAGCGACATGATCCGAAGGAACGAACTCTCGGCGCCGTCGAAATCGGGATCCAGGTCGGCAGACTTGATGTACAGCCGCAGCCATCCTGCACCACGAGCTTCGATGATCTCCGACCAAACAACGCGAGGCTCATCACCATCATTGTTCAGCAGTCCCGAATCGACGGTCAGGTCGATCGGCTTGCTGGCGATCGGCTGCGCCTGGCCCAGCGCCGCGACGGGCATCGCGAGGATTCCCAGCATACACAGCGTTCCAAACACACCATGCTCCGGGCCGAAGTTCAGTCTCCTCATGTCTACTCCAATAGTTAATAGTTGGTTGCTCTGGTTACTGAATAACGTCGCTGACGACGTTGGTTGTCTCGTTCAACTCGCCGGCCTGCAGCCAGACGCGCCGTCCCGACGTGCCGTTTGGAAGTCGACGAGTCAGGATTGCCACGCCCGAACCATTGGCACGGACCTGTGAAAGCAGAACGGGATTGCGCAGCGCCACGGTGACGTTCAGCGGCGGAATGGGCGTCTGACCCGTTCCCAGAAGGCTGTAGGCAAAGTACACCTGGCCGTTCGGCGTCGCGTTGTCGACACGGAGCGTTGCGTTCTGCCCTGCGACCAGATCGGTCGCGGAGAGTTTCATCTTGGTCGCAATGCGGTAGATCGATCCGCCCAGGCTGACGATGTACAGCTCACCATTCTGATCCTCGCCAAACGAGGAGATCGAGGGAATGGACCCGCCACCCAGTTCCGACGTGCGATCCCGGAAGTCGGTTACCTGCTGACCATCGTAATTGAATGAATAGATGTTCCGGCTGCAGTAGTCGGCAAAGAAGTAGGTGTTGTCGAGAAGAGGAATCGCATCGCCGCGGTAGTTGTATCCGCCGGTAATCGAGCACCGACCCGCGCTGTGGTCATACGTGTAGATCGGCAGGGTAAGATCAGGTCCATTGCAGGTGCAACCGCTCAGACCCGTGCAGCGGGCGCCTTCCATGCAGCGCCAGCCGTAGTTCTGCCCGCCGTCGCCGGCGAGTTCAAAGTCAACCTCCTCGATGACGTTCTGACCGACATCGCCGATGTACAGGTCGCCGGTGATGCGATCAAAGCTGAATCGCCACGGATTGCGCATTCCGATGGCCCAGACTTCGTCGCGAACCGACGGATCGTTGATGAACGGATTGTCTGCAGGAATCGTGTAGGGGAGTTGATCCACATTGATGCGCAGGATCTTGCCAAGCAGTTCTGTCCCAGTCTGGGCTCGGTTGCCCGGGTCGTTGGCGCTGCCGCCATCACCCATGCCGATGTAGAGGTTGCCATCCATCGGTGAAAACTGCAGGCAACCTCCGTTGTGGTTTGAGTAGGGCTGGGCCACGGTCAGCACGATCTGCTCGGAGTTGAAATCCGCCACATCGGGATCCGCCGTTACCTGGTACCGAGCCACGACCGTATTGCCCGAAGTGTTGGTGTAGTTGATGAAGAAGTAGCCGTTATTGGCGTAGTCGGGATGAAACGCGAGGCCGAGCAGACCACGCTCACCACCGCTGCTGATCCGGGTGTGGACATCGAGAAACGGCGTCCCGAGCACCTGCCCATCCTTGATGATGCGGATCAACCCCGCATTCTGTTGAAGTACGAACAGGCGATGCGTGTCTCCCGGAGGTGACGTCAGGTACAGCGCGCCCGAAAGCCCGCTGGCCACCTGCTCCACCTTAAGGGTCTGTGCTTGGGCCGGGGCAGCCAGAAACGAGGCGGCGCTGATGGCAAGGCACGCGACTGCGCCGGACAGTGCGTGATGGATGCGGTTGCAAAACATGCTCTCTCCCTTTCGGATCAACTTATGGAGTCCTTCGATAGCGTCAAGACAACCCCGACATCGCCGAGTTTCTTCCGGGTGCTGGACCAAGGTGGCGCCGGACTTGACCGATCCGCCTGCCGCGGCGGTGGTCTCTCCTCGTCCCGAAATCCCCGCCGTCACCATGGAAGATACCACACCCGATGACGATCTGCCAGCAACTTCTACCGGATAATCCCGCAAGTGAGCCGATTTGGGAAGAAAAACGAGCGACGGCGGATGGTCATCATCCGCCGTCGCGGTTATCGAACGGTTGGAAGAAGGCGAGGAACTCAGTCCTGCCCCAGCGGTCTGGCGTCCCGGAAGGGCCCGGTCGTGATCGTGTTCACCGCGAAGGCAATCACCGTAATGAGCAGGCCAGCCGCCCAGGCGGTCCGGCGCGGCCAGATATCAAACTTGGCGCCGGACGTGTGCGCCTCGTCGGCAGCGAGCACCTCGGTGTTCGCTTCATGAAGGGTCGGCGGCTTGAGTTCGTGCGGCTTGGACTCAGGCAACGGCACCAGTCCGTCCTTGACCGCTTCCTGCTGAGCAGCGACCTTGGACTGGTAGTCCTCGATTTTCTGGTCGTAGACCTTATCCGCACCCTTGACGATGAACATTTCGGCAAGTTGAGAGTCGTCGGGAGGATACATCCTGCCGACCGCGGTCGGACCGGGCAGGAACCACATCGGCGCAACAATGGCCAGCGGCATCAGAACGGCCCCGACCAGGGCATAGCCGAGCCGCAACCCGGCGCCCATGCCGATCCAGAAGATCACCAGCATGATTGGGATCATGTTCGGGATCTGGAAAGCACCGGCAAAGAAGCCGACCGCGACACCACACGCTAGAAATGAAAGGAGTCTTCCCATATCGGGCCAATGCTAGCGGCATTTGGAGCAATGACAACACCACCTTTACCGCTTTGAGAGGGGTGTCTTCAGTGGTCTGCCGAGGCGGAATCTGCTCCCTCGATCGTCACAGTGACTCCGCCGTTGGAGGTTTCGACGTGAGACTCAGCTCCCTGATCGGCGAGGCGAATCGTGCGATGGTGCTTGCTCCCGTCAACCTCAGCCGCGGGACCAGAAACGCCGACGCTCCCGTTGGAAGTTGACGCCACGATCGTCCCGCCCATGGAGGCAGGCACCACCAGCGTCACCGAGCCGTTCGAACTCTTGATCTGAATCGGGCCCGTAGCGCCATCAATCGCACGGCAGACCACGCGACCGTTTGACGTCTTGATGACCGCAGAGTGGGCGAGGCCGGAGATTTCGACCGAGCCATTTGAAGTCTGCGCGTCGATCAGACCGCCCGCGTCCACGACGTGAATCCGTCCATTGGACGTTCGGGCCCTGACGGCACCCGACTGGCCTTCGACGAGAATACTGCCATTGCTCGAGTGCACCTCGGCATCACCCGCGAGCCCAACAAGCGTCACCGCGCCGTTTGACGTGTCGACGACTGCACCCTCTGCACCGGGGAGTGTGATGTCCAGTGAACAGGCGTCGTTCGAGCGGCGCCCGCCGGGAAACGACGGAGAAATCGACAGGGTACCATCCGCCAACCGCTCCAGGGTGACGTGAACGCCGGCCAGACGCTCGTCGGCCTGCTCCTGCGTATCGCCTCCGGCGGTAATTGTCGCGACGACGATGACGTCCCTGGTGGCGTCGTCTGCCGTGATACGAACCGAACCGTTCGCGGTTGTGACGTTGATTGTGGAATTCGGAACGTGGGCGGCCGAGAGGTTCTGCTGACCCTTGGACTTGTAGCCGGTCAGGGTGACGCAGCCTGAGAGCAACAGGCTCGTGGCAAGCAGGACGATGAAGGCCAACTGGGAGTGCGGTCGAGTTCGCATGGGTCGTCTCCTTGCAGATTCGTGTGAATGGAGGCGCACTGCGCCCCGTCGCATCGGTATGATGTTCTGATTGTTGGGAATCGTTGGCGGGCCGTGTCAGAATCTCCCGGAAATCCGCCTGATGCGACTTGCCAGTGCGTCACAGTAGCCCGGGGAGAGCCCCGTCAAGGCACATACCCCGCACTCCGCCTCCCGTCCACTCTACCGGAGAAGCCCAATGCTCGCTCGAAAACTCAACGCCCACAACGTGTTAGGTTCGATCATCGGCGGCGCACTCTTGCTCGGCGCTCTGCCAACGTTTGTCCCCACAACAGCAAGTGCTCAGGTCTTCCAGTTCTCGACCAGCTCGCGCATCGGAGACTCCGATGAGCAGGTTTCTGAACGCGACGTCGATTCGCTGGTTCAGACGCTGCATCTGGATGCTGATCAGGAAGCGCTCGTTCGGTCGCTGTACGAAGGCCATCGCTCAGCATGGAAGGACGCCTCTGCGGCACATCGCGCCCAGATAAAGGCGATCTTCGAGACCAATCGGGAGTCAAACAACTGGAGCGATGTCGCCAAAAAGACGCGCGAACTCTCCAAGCAGTGGAAGACGACCAGCGACGCGCTGGAGAAGGACTTCCTTGAAAGCGTCAAAGGCATTGCCACCGACGATCAGATGAACAATTGGCCGCGCTTCGAACGCGACCGACGCCGGAGAGTCCTCCTCAACACGCAGTCTGCGATCGCCGGCGAGGGTGTCGATCTGGTTGACATCGCGGAGTCCATCGAACTCGCGCCTGACACCCTTGAGCAGATCCAGCCCGCCACAAACGTGTACGGCGAAGAGATCGACATGGCCATCGCCGACCGGACGCGTGCGATCGAGGCGCTGGAGAAGGAATCCACACCCGCCACAGAGGGCGATATCGAATCGATCGACTTTGAAGCCGTGAAAGATCTGCGCAGCCGGCTGCATGACAAACGGATCGCCGTGCGCGACCTGAATGAACGCTATGCCGCCCTCTTCTGCGGACAACTGAGCGCCGTGGACGCACAGCGGTTCATGACAGAATACAAGATGCGCTGCTTCCCGCGCGTCTATCGCCCCACCGCCGCCGACCGGTACATCAAGACGGTGCGATCACTCGAGACCCTCAACGAAGAGCAGGTTCGAGCCCTGGACTCCATCGAAGACGATTACACGCGTCAAGTCGGCGGGATCAACGACCAGCTTGCCCAACTCATCAGAGAACAGGAAGACACGAACGAAGATTCACCCATGTTCTTTGGAGGTGGAGCCGATGTGCTTCCACCACCGCCTCCACCGGCTCGGACCGGAGATCAATCGGATGAGCAGTCAGTTTCCGTCGGTATGGTGTTCGTGGCCCGAGGCTCGGACGGCCAGGATGGCCCTGCCCTGGTTGGGGGACAGGTGATCCAGGCCGCGCCGGTCCAGACGGCCATCTCGTTCCCCTCAGCCGAGCCGGAAGACGATTCGCCTCGCGGCAAGCTCAACAAGGCCAAGCGCGAACTCGTGAACCGCACGATCGATGCCGTGGCGGCGCTGTTGAATCCTGAGCAGTTAGCGCTGGCGCCAAAGCCTGACGAGATGCAGCGACTGGCGCCCGAAGAACGCCTCGGCCATCAACTGCAAAAGGCGCTCGAGAACGCCGTGATTGAAGCCAGCGGTGATGACGGCCAGCAGATCACGATCACCTTCGATCCGGCACCCGAGGGCGGCAAGCCCTGATCTCGGTCGCAGACCGCCGCTCGCCAACCCGCAAGCGACCGACGAGGCGTCGATTTCACCGACGCCTCGTTCCCTTTTTCGGATCGCCGGGCGAGGCGAGCGTGCCGCCGGCAGAATCCCGCAATACGGCGAACCGCGATTCGTTGCACCGGTATAACTCGGTAAATCCCCCTGCTGTCGGGTGAAGGGACGGATGGTTTCTCGGCGCCGCTTCGGCGCGTTCGACGATTCGAAAGGAATGCTGCAATGCGATACTCCTCTCTGGGATCCAGTCTTTGTCGTTGGGGGCGGGTCGGCGTTGCCGCCATCGCGATCGCGATCGGTGCTTCCACCGCCACGGCGCAGTTCGGCGGCGGCTTCGGCGGGGCCAGCTACCGCTCTTCCATTAATGACAACGAGATCGATCGCATGATCGACACGCTCGGGCTTGACGAGGATCAGGCCACGCTCGTCGATGCCCTCTACGACGGGTTCCGGGACACCTTCGACCAGGCTTCCGAAGACTCGCGACAGAAGATGCGTGATGCGTTTCAGGAGCTGCGCGACTCGGGCGACTTCCAGTCGATGGCCACGACCGGCATCACCTTTGGCCGCGAGTGGAAGCAGCAGAGCGAATCGCTCGAACAGTCGTTTTTCAACGACGTCAAGACCGTGCTCACGGAAGACCAGATGAAGCTGTGGCCCCAGTATGAGCGAGACTGGCGGCGTCGCAATTCCTTCCGCGGAGGCGGACAGCCCGGTTCGTTCTCTGGCGAGAACGTGGACCTCTTTGAGATCGTCGAGAACCTCGAGCTTGATGACGAAGCCCGAAACAACGTCGAGCCCGTACTCGATGCGTACGCGATCGAGCTCGATCCGGCGCTGACCAATCGTGATCGCGCTATGACGGATATGACCAACGTCTCCGCCTCGGTGCTGGAAGGCAAGACAACTCCCGAGGAACTCGACTCCAAGTTCAAGAGCCTGCAGCGGATGCGCGTTCAGGTCCGCGACCTGAACGACCGCTACGTGCAACTGCTCGCGTCGCACATGGCTCCGGAAACGGGGCAGAAGCTTCAGCAGGAGTATCTCCAGCGCTGCTTCCGCGGCATTTACTCCCCGACGCCCGCAGACAACTACTTCGAGACCGTTCGCAAGTCGGGCAACCTGAACGATGCTCAACTCAAGGCCGTTGACGCCATCGAGCAGGACTTCCACGGCCAGACGGACGCCATCAATCGTCAACTTGCCGATCTCCAGAAGAAGCAGGAAGTCGAAATGCAACAGCGCATGTTCGACCGAATCAAAGCGATGGCTCAACAGGGTGGATTCGGACCCGGCGGACCGGGTCAGCAGCGCGGCCGCGGCAACTTCGGCGGCGGACCGGGCGGCGGATTCGGCGGACCGGCCAATGGCGCCGACGACCCGCGACGGGATCTCATGGACCAGAAGACCGCTCTCGTCCAGAATGCTCTGAATTCCGTGGCCGGGCTGCTTTCACCCGAGCAGCTTGCAGCCGCGCCCAAGCCCGAAGCGAACCAGCGCGGCGCTCGCGGCGGCAATCGCGGCCCGATGAGTGACGAACAGCGGCAGCAAATGGAACAGCGAATGCAGCAGTGGCGCGATCGCGGCGGTGACCAGGGCGGCGGCAGAGGCGGTCGCGGCGGCGGCTAAGTCGACACGTCTCGCAAAACGGCACCAATGAACAAGGGCTTTCGGAGATTCCGACAGCCCTTTCTTCATGGGCTCCTGGCGAGTCAGCCTGCTGATTCGCGTTGCAGGCGCTCGGCCAATTCATCCTCGGGAACAAGGTACGGTTCGTCCGACTCCTCATCGATTCGTGCAACGTCCAGTTCCAGAAGGGCGATCAGCGCGGCCCGCTGCTCTGCCTGCTTCTTGCTGGGGCACCAGCACGATGCAAAACGCCGACCGTCGATTTCGACACACACCTCAAAGCACTTGGCGTGATCCGGCCCCTTCTCATCGAGCAGAATGTAGGATGCGGAGTGGCCGAACTGGCGCTGCGCGTGTTGTTGCAGCACCGACTTGAAATTCTCATGGTGTCCGCTTGACGCGGCAGATTCGATCGGATCTCTGAGATGCCGCAGAATAAACTCACGCGCCGGCTCTATCCCCCCATCAAGGTAAATGGCGGCGATCAAGGTCTCGAGTACGGCTGCCGAAAGCGACTTGGGCAGATCGCACGGCCCACCCATACCCTTGCCGGTGATCAGCAGTTCATCGAGCCCGAGTGAACGCGCCACGTTGGCGCAACTCCGCCGTGACACCGCCGCCGACTTGATCTTGGTGAGTTCACCCTCAAGGTAGTCGGGATAGCGGTGATAGAGATACTCGCACACCACCATACCCAGCACCGAGTCGCCAAAGAACTCCATCCGCTCGTTACTCGACAAGCGGCAGTCCGCAACTGACGCGTGCGTCAGTGCCGATTCGAGAATCGACGGATCGCGAAACTGGTATTGAAGAAGGGCTTCCGCCTGCTGGCGCATCTGCTCGTCCATATGAGTTCCCTCGTGGGGCCGCAAGACGGCCACCGCGACACCTGTCCTTTGGAACCGCGGAAGCGGCCTGGACGACCGGGCAGGTGATCGTGCCAGCCCCGGATGCGGCGGGCTGGCATGAGCAGATGCCCCGATCGATCCACCAACGCTAGCCGGGTTCATCGCGGCAGTCAGCCCCGAGTTGAACCCGATCCGCCAATTGCATCGGCTGGTCCGGGCCGCCGATTGAATCTATACTGCCAGTCCTGACCGCTCCGGGCGGCGGTCGCCGGATCAACGACGATTCCCGACCCTCGGTCGGTCGGTCATGAAGGCAGGTCGAGTCGATGCATTACCCACACAAGACGAGCCGTATCAAGAAACTCCGCAAGGTGGGGTTCCGCGCCAGGATGAAGACCAGCGCCGGGCGCCGCATGATCAATTCCAAGCGCCGCATTGGCCGCTGCCTCAACACCTATTGATCATTGATTGCCGCTGATCGCGAGCGAATTGAGCCAGTGTCGCCGAGCGCCACTGGTGCTCATCATTTGGGGACCAGATCAGATGCACGCGATCCGCCCCATTGCCAGTCGGGAACGCAACCGCGCCTGTCCAGCAATCCAGTAACTCACCCCCAACCAACTCAACTTCGTCGATGGCACGATCGAAGCGCTCGATGGCCTGTGCCTGCCGCGCCTGCAGCGTCTTGACCTGTTCGCTCAGCACCGCGATTCGCAAACGACGATGGCAGTCGACTGCAATGCGAAACGCCGCCTGCAGGTCTTCGATGACGGGTCGAAGGAATGCCAGCGCCGCGAGCGCCTGCTCCTGGGTAAAGTACCGCTGCGGCTCGAGCGATGTCGTAAGCCGCCTGATGCGAGCCACATCCGCGCTGATCGACGCGCGGTGACGCCTTGTAGACCTGCGCCCCATGCTGACCTCTCTCCCGCGCGACATTATCGCAGAAGAATGGGCAGCGCGTCAATGCAATTCGGCGGAAACACCGTTATTTTTGTACGTTTGTGGAAGATTCCAATCTGGGCAAGATTGACGGTTTGGCTAAACGTTGAACAGGAAGTGGCACACATCCCCATCCTGCATCACGTACGACTTGCCTTCAGAGCGCATCTTGCCACCGGCACGAATCGCGTGCTCCGTCTCGTACTTTACAAGGTCGTCGACGCTGTAGGTTTCCGAACGGATGAACCCGCGCTGGATGTCGCTGTGGATCGTGCCTGCCGCTTCAGGAGCCGTCTCACCCTTGCGGATGGTCCAGGCCCGGATCTCCGGCTCGCCCGCCGTGTAGAAACTCTGCAGGCCCAGTAGCCCGTACAGCGCCCGCGCCAGCACCGCCAGCGCCGGCTCGGCAAGCCCAAGCCCTTCGAGCATCTCCTGGCGCTCAGCCGGCGCGAGTTCGGCGATTTCCGCCTCGAGTTTGGCGCAGATCACGACCATGCGAGTGTGACCACCCTGGCTCGCTTCGACCCACTTTCTCAACGCAGCGACCTGGGCGCTCTCGCCCTGAAGATCATCTTCGCTCACATTGGCGATATAGAGGACCGGCCGCAGGGTAATCATCCCCAGCGAGCGCAGATCGGCGAGTTCTTCCCGGGACCACTCGACAGCACGCAACGGCCGTTCGTCTTCAAGGATGGCGACAGCCTTGGCGCCGATCTCGACGCGCTTCTTCGCGGCCGCATCACCCGTTCTGGCCCGCCGCTGCGCCTTATCCACCGCACCCTCGAGCACCTGCAGATCCGCCAGCAGCAGTTCCGTCTCCACCGCCTGGACATCGCGCACGGGATCAAGCGCGTCAAACGCGTGGGAGACGTCAGGGTCGTCAAAGCAGCGCACGACGTGCGCGAGCGCATCCACCTGCCGGACGCTTTCGAGAAACGAGTTGCCCATCCCCTCGCCCTGCGCGGAACCCGCCACGATCGCCGGGATATCGACGAGATCGATCGTCGCCGGCACAAACTTGCGCGTCTTGATGTAGCGGCCGATGATCGCCAGCCGTGGGTCCGGCACGGGCGCGGTCCCATGGACCGCCTTGACCGTCGTAAACGGGTAGTTGGCCACCTCCACGTGCATGCCCGTCATCGCCTTGAAGACGGCGCTCTTCCCCACGTTGGGCAGTCCGACGATACCGATTTCCATGGCAAACCACTCTCTCGACGCGGCAGGGGGTGAATTGGATTGAGCGGTGATGTTAGGCGGGATGACGCGAAAGCTGGCACAGACGCCCGCGAGGGCGATGCCTGAATCAACGGCGGTCAGATTGAATGATGCGCACCGGAATGCGGATGAACGGCTCCGTCGAAGCCTGAGCCACCGCCGCGCGAGCTTCGTCGAATCTTGCCGCCGGATCCACCCACCAGAACATCACGCGATCCCAGCGCGTCTCAGGCGGCAGGTTGGGCGCGACGAGATCAACCAGCAGCCGACCCGCCCCCTGGCGCGACCACGTGATGCGCAGCGAACGATCGGCTCCCAGTTCGCGCAGCGTACTGAGAATGTCCGAGGGCGTACCAAGCAGCGTGAACTGGTACCCTCGCGCCGCGTAGCGCGACTGCTCGACCAGCGGCACTCGATCGTCGGGGCTCACAACCACCGGACCCGCGCTCATCGGAACCGGGGTCGGAATCGGATCAGCCAGATTGGGAGTCAGCGGCCGGGTTTGATCCGCACCGGCAAAGTGCTCGCGAGCTGGATCCTGCGCGGGCAGACCAGCGGGAACATTCAGCGTCGCATTGACGATCAGATCTCCACCGCGTGAACGCAGTCGCTGGGCGATCGTCTCAAACGCCGCAGCCGGATCAGCGGTAACAACATTGGCATACAAGTCAAGATCAGTCGGCCATTGACGATCAATGGCTGCGATCACCGCCGGATTCGCCGAAGCCGCCATCGCGGCCTCGAACGACTGTGCAGCAAAGTGACTTTCACTCTCATTCGCGGAAGCATGATCGGGTGTCCTGATCACCAGCATTTCCGTCGACGGCTGAGGTTCCGCTTCGGGTGTTCCCTTCTTAGCCTCGGTCGACTCGGTCGCGTCCTTCTTGACAATGGGCTCGGGTGCAAAAACGTCATCACGCGAATCGAACCGCAACGTCTGGAACAGCATGAACCCACCACCAGTCAGCAGCAAGGTAAACCCGGCTGCTGCAGCATATCGCTGCCAGTTGGACGCGCGATACCGGCGCATGTCGATCGGCGGAGCGACCAGGTCCGTCTCCAGCAGCATCGATCGCTCGACGCTCGCGAGAACATCAGCCACCAGCAATACGGGCGGCTGCTCGGCCGGCATCGCCCGCAACGCTTCGCAGTCCGACTGCATCCGCCGCAACGACGCCAGCAGCTTGGCGCCTGAACCGACGGCCGCCTCAAACGCAGCGCGCTCTTCGCCCGTCATCGTCTGCTCGACGTACGCGAGCAGCGTCGCTTCATCGAACTTGTTGGGCGATTGCGGTTCCATGGGTTTGTTCGCCAGTTGCCCTAGTTCACGGTGGACTTCACCGCAGGTTTGTCCAACTCCTGCAGGGCCTTGCGCAGGGCCAATCGCGCGCGAAAGAGCCTGCTCTTCACCGTTCCGATTCGCAGGCCAAGCACCTCCGCGATGGTCTCGTAGTCCAGCCCCCGGCCGTCCCGGAGCACCAGCAGAGCCCGGGCCTCATCGCTCAGGCCCCCAAGGGCTCGCAGCAGCACGGCCCGCTGTTCATTGGTTTGGACGTTCTCCTCGGCTGTGGGTTCCCCATCCGTCCCGGATTTGGGCCACGAATCCCCCGATTCAGTCATCTCGCCGAGATTCTCGGGCGGCGTCCCACCCCCAGCGCGAGCCGTTCGCCGCTTGCGCAGATGAGAAATGCTTGTATTGACCGCCAGTCGGTACACCCACGTCGACAGCGACGACCGGCCGTCAAACCCGCCCAGCCCCGTGATCATCTTCGTGAGCACATCCTGGGTCAGGTCCGCCGCATCCTCCCGATGGTTCACCATCCGGCTGCACAGGCTGAACACCCGCTGCTGGTACGCCCGCAGGAGCAACCCCATCGCGCCCGCATCACCCGTGCGGGCCCGCGCAATCAGCCGGGTCTCGTCCTGCTCGGAGCCGGAATTGGTCTGATCCTCTCGACTCACCTGTCTCCCGCCGCCGCCCTACTATGCCCTATCGACCGCCGCGAGGGCCACCCGAGCGGTCTTCAACCCCCTGCAGGTGCCCAGCACGATCCATGATGTCACCATCGAGCGAATCATACACGACCTACGTCTCGCCGCTGGGGTCGCGTAACGCGTCCGCCGAAATGCAGGCGATCTGGAGCCCGCAGCGCAAGCATTCCACCTGGCGCCGCCTCTGGCTCGCCCTCGCCGAAGCCGAAAAAGAACTCGGCCTGCCCATCACCGACGCACAGATCGCCGAGCTTCGCGCCCACCTCGACGACATCGACTTTGACAAGGCCGCCCAGTATGAAGCCAGACTCCGCCACGATGTCATGGCTCACATCCACGCGCTCGGCGACGTCGCCCCCGCCGCTCGCCCCATCATCCATCTCGGCGCCACCAGCCAGTTCGTCAACTGCAATTGCGAACTCATCCTTCTCCGCGACTCCCTCCAACTCATCGCCGGCAAGATCGCCTGCGTCATCGACGCGCTGGGCACCTTCGCCGCCAGATACCGCGCCACGCCCACTCTCGGCTTCACCCACTACCAGCCCGCACAGCCCACCACCGTCGGCAAGCGCGCCACCCTCTGGGCCTACGAACTCGCCCTCGCCCTCGACGAAATCGAAGTCCGCCTCAACCGCCTGCGCCTCCGTGGAACAAAGGGCGCCACCGGCACCCAGGCCTCCTTCCTCGCCCTCTTCGATGGCGACGCAACCAAGGTCGACCAACTCGACCAACTCGTCATTGCCAAACTCGGTTTCAAAGACCAGGGCGGCTACGAAGTCACCGGCCAGACGTACTCGCGCCTCATCGACGCCCAGATCCTCAACAGCGCCGCCGTCGTCGCCGCCAGCCTCCACAAAACCGCCACCGACCTGCGCCTCCTCGCCAATCGCAAAGAGATCGAAGAACCATTCGGCTCATCGCAGATCGGCTCCAGCGCCATGCCCTACAAGCGCAACCCGATGCGCTGCGAACGCATCTGCGCTCTGTCGCGCTTCGTCATGTCCATGCCCGCCAACGCGCTGCAGACCGCCGCGACGCAATGGATGGAGCGCACCCTCGACGACTCAGCCAATCGCCGCCTCTCGCTGCCCGAGACCTTCCTCGCTCTCGACGGTGCGCTCGATCTGATGCACAACGTCACCTCGGGTCTCGTCGTCCACGAGCGCGTCATCCACGCCAACCTCATGGCCGAACTCCCCTTCCTCGCCACCGAGAATCTCCTGATGGCCGCCGTCCGCAAGGGCGCCGACCGCCAGGAAGTCCACGAACTCATCCGGACCCACAGCCAGGCCGCGGGCCAGCGCATCAAGTCCGAGGGCCTGCCCAACGATCTCATCGATCGCCTCCGCGCCGAATCCGTCTTCGCCGCCATCGACTTCGACGACCTCTTGGACCCCGCGCAGTACGTCGGCCTCGCCCCACAGCAGACCGACCGCTTCATCGAGCGCATCGTGCAGCCGATCCGCAAGCGCTACGCCGCCAGCCTGCGCAAGCCGGCCGAGCCGCGCGTCTGACGCCATGGCAGGCTCTCCTCCCGTGGTTCGATAACCCTGCTCCACCCCGAACACGCCCACCAACCGGACCGCACGGTCAAGTCGGCCCGTGGTGGTGCCGATATCGCTGGGTGTACGTGTCCTCGAATCAAAGAATGTGGCCCAAGCCAGGGAGGGCGTGATGTCGACCATCACCCAGGAGAGTCGCGAAGCCGTCGTGAACAAGGCCGTTCAAGAGATCAGCCACATCGCGACTCTGCCCGAAGTCACGCTCCGCATCATCGATCTCGTCGAAGATCCGAGCTCGACCGCTCAGGATCTCAACAAGCTGATCACCAACGACCCCGCCCTGTGCAGCCGCATCCTCAAGGTCGTCAACTCCGCCTTCTACGGCCTGCCGGGACAGATCGGCTCCATCAATCGCGCCATCGTCCTGCTCGGCCTCAATGCCGTCAAGAACATCGCCATCGCCACCAGCCTCGCCAAGCTCTTCCGAGGCGGCGAACTGTGCCCCAACTTCTCCGCGCGCGACCTCTGGGTGCATTCCACCGCCGTCGCCACCGCCGCCAAACTGCTTGCCGATGCCGCCTCGATCGGCCTGTCGGACGAGGCCTTCCTCGCCGGACTGCTCCACGACGTGGGCATCATGGTTGAGATGCAGGCCGGCCGCCACAAACTCATCGAAGTGTTCGAGCGCCTGCCCCAGGCCAAGACCCCCTTCATCGGTGTTGAAGACGAAGTCCTCGGCGCCAATCACCAGGACTTCGGCCGGGCCCTGTGCGAACGCTGGAAGTTCCCCAAGAGTTTCAGTTACGTCACGGGCTACCACCATCGCCCGCTCGATCTCGACCCCTCATCGCGCACGCTGACCAACGTCGTCTACATCGCAGACTGGCTCGCCAAGAAGAGTCAGATCGGCTTTGTCGCCGACGTCTCCACGGAGCAGATCGAAGCGTCGATCCTCGACGAACTCCGCTTGACCGAGGCCGACATCGACAACGTCGAACAGCAGATGCCCGACGCCATCGACCAGGTCAACGCCTTCCTTGGCGGGTGAGACGATCGCAACCGAAAAAAACGAGAGGCACGTCACCCATTGACGTGCCTCTCTTCGTTTTCTTCGCGGGGTGCCATGGTCTAAGCGACGCTCGGGGAGCGCAGGCCATGCGATCGCGCGACAAACGATCAACCTCCAATCGCCGCCAGCCGCGCGCCCCTAGTCCCAAGTGCCCAGTGCCTAATTCCTCGAATCCCTCACTCAAACCGCTTCACCACCAACTGACTGACCTTGCACCCGTTCTGTTGCACGGCCTGGATCAGCACGTCGCCGAGGTTGCGAGCGCCCGTTGGCACAAAGCGCGTCAACGTCGCGATGCCGTTCTGGTTGGCGACGGCGGAGCCGATCTGGATCGGGTCGTCGAGCTGGAGCGTGACGCCGTCGGTGTGGTTGCAGCCGGGCACGAGTGTACCGCCGCCGTGTGTGCTGTAGTAGAAGGTGATGCGCTCACCGGGCGTGCAGCCGGTCACGCGCAGTCCGTTGAGCGTCCCGGCCCGGCCGGGTTGCGGACCTTGCAGTGTGAGCGTTGGATGAACCGGCGTGATGAGTACAGCGGTGTAGGCCTGGTTGCTGCCGCCAGTGCGATCGCCGTACGCGACGATCTCACCGAGGTCGTTAATATCGAGCGGAGCCAACAGCTGCCGCCATGTGTGGTGGGGAGGAAGAATGGTCAGCAGATTCACCATCGGGCCGTTACCCTCGAAGAGGAAGCCGCTGATGTTATCGAACTCGCCGTCGACATCGAGGTAGCCGACAACTTGGTTCATTGAATTTGTTGCATACGCGATTGACTCATAACCGATGGAAGATCGATGAATACTCCGGATAATGCGGTTTTCCCAAACAACTGCTTGGCGCTCTCCTGTTGGAGCAATGGCATAACCGGCGACCACTCCTGCGTCGTTGATGTCATTGGCAAAACTCTGAAAGCCGTTTGGCAGGGTACCCAGATCAATGATCTCGCCGCCCTCCCACAGGAAGGCGTGACTGCCGTAGGGCAGGATGCCAGATGTGCCCACGACTTGCCGGTATTCATTGATTGCAGTCGCACCGCCGCTGGCCCGACCTAGATCTCCCAGGTCAATCATCTGTCCGCTTTCCAAGAGAAACGGATGGCTGCCCGAACCGGGCAAATCAGCAGATCCGACGATCTGTCCCAGATCGTTCATTCCATAAGCACGACTCCACGGTCCGCCAAATGTTCCGATTTCAACCACACTTCCATCGGCGAGCCAGTGCATGGCGTGAATGATGTTCTGTGCGACAATGGCATAACCAACAACCTCGCCCAAATCGTTGATGTCGTACCCCTCCGCGCCAGCGCCAGGTATCGGCGGGTCCAGATACTCGACGACACCATTACGCCACCTAAACACGCGAATGGTGTGCGTCGCAAGATCATAGGTACCCCCTGTTACGACGCCATTATTGTTGATTGCGCGAGGCGTTGCAGAATAGCTGGACCCAATATTACCAATCTCAACGATCGCAAAGCGCGCGGCCTCCTGGCCGCGCGCTTGAGACATAGATCCAAACCCACCCACGAGTAGCAAAACACCCACTAAAGCGTTATGGATAACATGGTGCCGTGTCATGATCGGCCCTTTCATCTTCAAAGCATTATTATGGTCTTGCGACGCAAGTGCACGTCGTTGTCGGCGCAACGGGGTGCGGCGCAAACGAACCAATTCTGTAGGAATAATTGTCTTCCTCGAGATCGCCGCGGAGCGCCGTCCAGAGATTCTCATCATCCGCAATCCACTCGTCATCCGCGATGACCGAGTCTGCACGCAGGACGGTCAGATCGAACTGATCTGGCAGCGGAGGGCCGGGATCCTGTTCGCCGTTTTCCTGCCACGGTACTTCTCCCTGGTTGAATTCGCCGTAGCAGGCATGAAGCAGGCCGTACGAGGCGATCCCGCCGAGGTCACGGTCGAAGTCAGGAAAAACGCTCCGGCCCAGCCCGCCGTTTATGCCATCTGCGCCCCATGCGTCGACGTACGCATCCCAGAGCAGGGTCGGCGCTCCTTCGTCCTCCCAGAAGTACATTCTGTAGGTTGGGTTGTTTGTCGTGGCCCAACCCGCCGTCGTCACCGGGCTCCATTCCATGCACGTGCGCCAGAGCGGCGTGTCCCACGTGTTCTCGCTCGGATTCACGAGGTAGTCGAGAGCGGCTTCCAGTTGGCCGTCGAGGTTGTAGTGGAGGTGCGCATCGACGTACGCGTGGTTCGCGTTGGCGAACTCGACGAGGCGCTTGATGTTGTACGCATCGCGGAAGGGGTTGTCTTCCTCGGGATCATCCATGTCGAGAGACTCAGACAGGAGGTTGCCGCCGTAGCCGCTGATGATCGCGCGCCGCGTGGCGGCCGGGCCGATGAAGCGCAGGC
>DIDT01000003.1 GCA_002418285.1 Phycisphaerales bacterium UBA5793 | reverse complement strand
TCGGCTCGCGAGGATCTGGTAGTACTTACTCATACATCCTCTGGCGGCCGGATGGACAAGGTGGCTGGGGCAATGTTGAGTCGCTCGGCGTGAACGGGGGCGACGCCAAGGCGGTGGGTCTCAATGCCTACAACGAAGTTGTCGCCAAGAAGTCACTCTTCTATGAAGACGAGAATCTCGACCTGATTGAAGTTTCGCTGGTGACGCTCTCGGGTGTCCCGACGACGACGAGTCCGATGGGCCACTTTTACTCGACCAACATGGCCTTCTACGCCATCAATGACGATGGCTGGATCGTAGGGAAAGCGACGTACTACGACGCTGGTGATAATGAGAAAGGTCTCTACGCCATCCTGCTCGTCCCGTTCGATCGCAACAACGACGGCGAGCCGGACTACCGCGAGATCATCGCCAATCCGGACCTCGATGAAAACGACGACATGGTGCTGGATTCGACGACAAAGATGCGCGTAGGTCTCTACGCCATTGACGTCGGATCGGGAACCGATCAACTGGTGCAGGATGTCGACGACCTCACCGCTGTGCGCCTTCACGGCAATCACGACCTCGTCCATGCGATCCTGACGAATCCACAGACCGATCCTGATGCTTGCGACAACTTCCGGACGTTGCTCAGTTACCTCGGCGGACACGACAATCCGGAAGAACATCAGGGCAAGGAAATCATCCTGATGATCCGAACCCCCTGGCCATCGGATGAGAGTCTGGACTACATTCCGGATGCCCAGACACAGGAGACGATTCTCGCGGATCTTCGCTGCTTTGTGAGCAAGTACTGCCGCGATATCGACTACATCCAGTTCGGCAACGAGATCTTCGGCGGGCCGGGCGAGTACTACGTCAGTCCCGGCGGCAGTTGCGCCCCCGGCACGTTGAGCGAAATCACAACAAGCGCCTGCTACATCCAGGCGTGTCAGGACGTATTTGGATGGATGCAGAAGCAGGCGGATGCCGTGCGAGAGGCCTCGGCGCTGGCTGGCCGGCCGTTGCAACTCATCACCCCGGCCCTGTTCTACTCGCAGGTCAACAACGGCTACGAGAACGGCAGCATTGTGCCGCCACTGGAGTCGCTCGATGATCGAGCGGCGTATTCGGTGCAGTGCGCCGTCTCGTTCGGCAATCTGAACGGCGCGGCGGTGGACATCCATCTCCACTACCGCACTCCACAGCAGCGAACCGATATGTACAATGGAATTGATCGACTGCTCGAAGGCAACTCAGGGCAGCAGGAGAACATCTGGGACCCGCCCTTTGCCATCACGGCTCTGGAGTGGAGTCCGGTTCCCACAACAGATTGGGCGCTGGGCAATTCGGAGACCTTGGGCCTCTATTTGCAGAGCAATCCAGAGCGCATTGAGACGACTTGGGAGCAGTTCATTGACGGTTGGGCTTCCTCGACGTTCGCACCCGGCACAACCATGGAGGACCTCATCGACGAGGATCTTGCCGCCTTCAGCGACCTGCTCCGCCATGCATGCTATGGCGAGTACGGGCAGCCTACAAGTGGTTCGCTCGACCAGTGGGACATCACGGTTGTTCGCGCCAATCGAGTGTACTCGGCGGGCCTGCCCTGGATGCTCGAGACGAACGACGAGCGGCTGACCAATGTCGCCAAGGGGCTGGCGGCATCAGGGGCTTCGTACCTGCCCACGAATCCGTTCGACCCGCATCCGAACGAACCCTACGACGGGGATTGCGGCTGCGACTAGCGTTTGTCTGTTGTTGCACCGGCTGAAAGGCCGGTGCGACAGTTCGTTGTTGATGACACTTTTGATGAATCGGGAGCAACTCATGCGCATTCGACAGCCTTTGACGCCAGTTATGGCAGCAATACTCGCCGCCGGAAGTGCTTCTGGTCAGCCCGTGTGGCCGCCACCGTATGCGATGATTGAGATGGATGCGCCGCCAGGCACTGGCGTTACGCCATATGGCATCAATGGCTCAGCGGCGATGGCCGGCTCCCTCGGGTCACCTAATCTCGCGTTTGTCTGGCAGAACGGAATCGGCCGATACCTTCGTTCGGTTAATCCAATCTACGCCGCGGACGCCAACGACGTCAACGACAGCGGATGGGTGGTCGGACAGGGCGGCGACTTCGCCGGCCACTTCGTGCCCACACTGTGGATTGACGGCGAGCCGATGTCACTGGGGACGCTCGGCGGAGACGACGGCGAGGCCGAGGCGGTGACTCAAGAGAATTCAGTCGTGGGGATTGCGGAAGACGCGGACCAGATTCCTTGGGGATTTCGCTGGCGTGATGGGCAGATGATCAACATTGGGTCACTGGGAGTCCCAGGCAGCTTTGCTTATGGCGCCAACAACTTGGGTCAGATCGTCGGTCACTGCTTCGACCCCAATTTTGTCGGCCGGCGCGCCTTCCTCTGGGAAAACGGCCAGATGATCGACCTCGGCACGCTGCCGGACGGCTACGAGGCTCAAGCGCTGGACATCAACGATCTCGGGCAGGTCGTGGGAGTCTCGATAGACCGTGATGCAAGGTCCAACGCTTTCCTGTGGGAAAGCGGCCAGATGCGCTCCATCCACAATCCCGATCTCAGCCGGAGCAGTGTGCCTGAGCGCATTAACAACCGCAGCGAAGTCGTTGGGTTTGTGCCCCAGCAGGGCCAGGCGCATGCGTTCATCTGGAACGAGACCGACGGCATGCGCCTCATCGAGGACCTCATCCCGCCCAACCACGGCCTGAAGATCCAGATCGGCCGGGACATCAACGACGAAGGCCAGATCGCGCTCGAAACCTATCGCGGGCCGAACCAGCAAGGGATCTTCGTGGGCGCGCTGGTCACGCCCGTGCATCCGACGATGACGCTCGCCGATCCGACGCCGGGCCGCGCGGGCACGAACAACACCCTGCGCCTCACCGGCGTGACACCCGGCGCCACGGTGCGCTTCTACTACAGTCTGCGCGGCGGCGGGACACTCATCCCGGGTTGTGCCTCGCGCGTCAACGCGCTGCAACTGGCCAAACCGATCTGGATCGCCACGGCCGCAGCCGACGGGAATGGTGAAGCATCGATCACCCGCACCGTCCCCCGCATCGCACGAGGCCAGACGATCCTCTTCCAGGCCGTGGTGCAGGGGGAGTGTGCGATCAGTCAGCTGGTGGTGTGGCGGTTTGAGTGAGGCTTGAAGCGAAGGCGCGAGCGTACGGCGGATGGTTTGGAACGCTGGTTGCGCGTTCGCACTCAGCACCGCAGAGCCGGATTCGGCGTGGCACCCTGGCGATTTGAGATTGATCGTTCATCGCGCAATCGCATGGCCTGCGCTCCCCGAGCGTCGCTGAGACCATGGCACCCGGCTTGAAGCGTCGGCGCCCTTCGACGTTGCTCAGG
>DIDT01000002.1 GCA_002418285.1 Phycisphaerales bacterium UBA5793 | reverse complement strand
CTGGCTGCTCGCGGCGACGGCCGGCTGCAGATCTCGCTCGACCAGCGTTCGATCGCCGACTTTGACGGCGCATCGTTCGTGCAGGGGATCGAAGCGATTTCCATCGAAACCGGCAATGAGCGAGCCGGTCGCGGCATGCTTTTTGGCATGATCAAGGTGCGCGACGGAAGCCTCAACAAGTAATCAGGCTGCATTGACACACCATCAGGACGGGCCGCTCTCGACGGAGCGGCCCGTCTCTGTTTTGAGAGTCGTCTGCTGCCGCGGCGGCTGACGACGGGATCGGTCGCCCAGGTCGGAGGCCGGGTCCTTCCGATCGTCCAACACTACTCCCTTACCATCCGACAGGCTCAGAGTCCGAGGACGGTCGCCGTTCGACCCTGAGCTCACGGCCGAAGGGGGCCTCGGTTCCGGGGCTGGCCGGGGGGCAAGGCGTGAATCGCGGTCGATTCCCCGGAATTGACCTGCAGGTTGGCGGGTTTTCTGGTATGTTGGTGGGGTGGGAGAACAGGGAGCGATCTGGATGATCGGCGGGCAGAGGCGAAGCGGGGGTCGGGGGCCGAGCGCGAGGAGGAGAGGAAGTGAAGTCGCCGCAGTGCGAGATCGAACGTCCAACCCGGTGGGAGGCGTTTCCAGAGCGGTGCTTTTCGCCACCCGACGTCCGCTGCCTGCAGCCGCCAGGGAGCGGTGCGCGCCCAACAAACGTACCTGTCCCGTTTTCTTGCTCTTGCTCGTTTTCTTGCTCAACGTACTTGTCCGAATACCCCGATCGAGCTAACACACCGATCGTCGATCTATATCAAGATTGGGTAGACTTCTACGAACTCTTCATTGACGATGGATTTGAAGACCTTCATCCCTATGCGTTGGAACCCATTGAGTAGAAACCGCAACTGACAACTGCTCGCATTCTTCGAAGGGAGGGTGCGAGCGATTCACGGCAACACTGGAGTCGCTGTCCTGTTCAAAGTCAGTGGAGATGCTAGCCATGTTCTGCGTATTATCCAAACTTCTGACTCTCACCTGGATTGCTTGCTCACTTGGACCCGATTCGAATCCGCCGCGGTTCGCGATCATCACGATCCCAGGGTTCGGCGGGGAGTATACGAGTGCACGCGGAATCAATGAACTCGGGCACGTCACTGGCGGCGCTTACCTGGCTACAAATGTCAATTACCGGCCGTACATCTACCGCGATGGTGAGATGACAGAGTTGCCATTGCTCGCAGAAGGTCGAGACGCACTCGGACGCGCGATCAACGACCTCGATGAAGTGGTCGGTGAGACCTTCTTGACCAACGGTCGGCTCGAGACCGCCACACTGTGGGATCGAAACGGACAGGTCATCGATCTCAACATTTGGGAGACCCACTACGCTCAGGCGTGGGCAATCAACAGCGCGGGGCAGGTCGCGGGCAATGCGTACAACCCTGCATTCGGCAATGTGAGGCGAGCGGTACTCTGGGAAAACGGTGGCGTCACCGATCTGGGGGTACTGCCAGATCCCGGCTACACAAAGGCAGAAGTGAATGACATGAACGAGGCGGGCGAGATCGTCGGCGTCTCGGCTGGATCGCTTCCCACCCGTGGGTTTGTGTGGCGAAACGGAGTAATGAGCGAATTGCCCTGGCCCGAAGGTGAGACTACAGGCGCTCGAGGCATCAATGACTTGTCGCAAGTGGTCGGGACGGGTGACTTTCGCCTGAATGGTGTGCTCTGGGAGAACGGGAACGCATCAACACTCGCTCTTCGACCGAACGACTCTTTTGTAGTCCCTCTGCACATCAACAATCGCGGCCACATCGTCGGTTACGTCGAGCGTAATGTGAATGGGAACAACATCTACGTCATCTGGCCCAATGCCCAGTCGCCATATGTCGAGGTGCAGGATCTGCTACCCCCGCAGTCACTCTGGCGCAACGTTGAGACGGTCGATGACATCAACGACAGTGTACAGATGGTCGGGTTCGGCAAGCGCGGCAACGACAGCGGATTCGAACAATCGCACGCCTTCCTGCTCACCCCAGTCAACTGGACCTTCGGCCTTGCCGCGCCATCGCCCGGCCGGGCGGAAACAACCAACACGCTGCGCGTCTCGGGCGTGACCCCCGGCGCAACGGTGCAGTTCTACTACTCCGCCCACGGCGGCGGCGCCGTCATCCCCGGCTGCACCATCCAGAGCAACGCGCTGCAACTCGAAGGCCCGACCCTCATCGGCACCGCCACGGCAAACGGCAACGGCGTCGCCAGCCTGTCGCGCTACGTCCCGTCGATCGCCCGCAACAAGTCAATCCTCTTCCAGGCCGCAGTGCAGGGGGAGTGTGCGATCAGTCAGCTGGTGGTGTGGCGGTTTGAGTGAGGCTTGAAGCGAAGGCGCGAGCGTACGGCGGATGGTTTGGAACGCTGGTTGCGCGTTCGCACTCAGCACCGCAGAGCCGGATTCGGCGTGGCACCCTGGCGATTTGAGATTGATCGTTCATCGCGCAATCGCATGGCCTGCGC
>DIDT01000020.1 GCA_002418285.1 Phycisphaerales bacterium UBA5793 | reverse complement strand
ACGGAAGCGCTCCGGCGCGCACGCAGCATCCCGCATCACGTGCGCCTTTGTGTTGGCACGCATTTTGCGTTGCACATTTTCTCAAACCGCGGCTCACGCCGCGCCGCCCGCGAAAAATCTCACCCGCTCTCGCGCGACTCGTGCAGCGCTATCGCTCATTTCGCATTGCAAACCGACCCCACCGCGCACGACGGCGCACCACCCCATGCTATTGGTAGAGGCCTCGCGAAAGGGGATCGCATGTCAATCCGCACGGCGCCGACACTACAGCCTGACTCAAACAAACAAGCCGCCGGCTCTCGCCGACGGCTGTTGGATTCCCTTGGTGAACTGAACTCTGTCGAATCAACCGAGTGCCGCCGACCCGCCGATGATCTCGTTGAGTTCCGTGGTGATCTGCGCCTGGCGGGCCCGGTTGAAGTTGCGGCGCAGCGTCTTGACGAGTTTGCCCGCGTTGTCCGTCGCCGCCTTCATCGCCACCATCCGCGAGACGTGCTCACTGACGACCGCATCGTTGATCGCCTGGAACAGGCTCGTCTTGACCGTAATCGGCAGCAGGTCGGCCAACAGGCTCTCGGCGTCGGGACTGAATTCGTATTCCGCCGTCCGCTTGCTCACCGCGGCGCGTTCTTCAGCCGGCGTGCTCAGCGGCAGGATCGGCTCGACCACCGGGATCTGGCGGCCGGCCGAGAGGAACTTCATGTACGCGACCGACACCTTGTCATACAGACCGGTCTGGAACTCGGCCATGTACCGCTCGGCGAGCGCCTCGACGGCGGCATAGGTCGGCTTCTCGCCGAACTGGGTGTGGTGCTGGGCGACGTCAAAGCCCGCAAAGCGGTAGAACATCACGCCCTTCTTGCCGACGACTTCGAGCCGACTCTCCCGTTCGAGCGAGCGCAGATACGTCGTGGCGGTCCGCAGAACGTTGGAGTTGTACGCGCCGCACAGGCCGCGATCGGAGGTCAGCACCAGCACCAGCTCGCGATTGGGCGAGGGCGTCGGGGCTTCGAAAAGGAAGTGCGTGATCGACCCGGCGCTGGCGGCCAGTTCACCCACAAGTGTCCGCACCTTCTCGGTATACGGCTTGGTGGCGGTGGCTCGATCCAGGGCGCTCTTGAAGCGGGCCGTGGCGATCATCTGCATCGTGTTGGTGATGCGGCGGATGTTGGCAACCGCCTTGATGCGCTTCTTGATCTCGCGAATCTGTGCCATAGGCGGCGATGGTAGGATGGGTGCCTTCGCCGGGCAACGGAGGCGGAATGTGGGTATCGGACCACCAATTCAACCGCCCGTCCTGCCCCGAACGCCGCAACGACGGGGAATTGACTCTCTGCATCAACGGTTCTCTAGGTCTTTGTGCAAACCTGAGATACACTAGATGCAGTCCGCCGCGGCGATGGAGGTCATCAGCTAACCGCACAGCGGGGTTCGCTATTCACTCTGATTGAATCTTGCCGGCAGATCGCCCAACCGGGATTTCTGCAAAGGCCAGTTGCTCAAAACACCATCAGCCGTGTTTGTCGGCGGCTGAGTTGCAAGGACAAAGAGACCGCGCATGACGCAGGTGGTGGAGAATATCGGGGGCATGACCGTCAGGGCGCGACCGCTCTCGTCGGTGGATGCACTCGCTTCAGTTCCTTCGGCGATGCCCGCCCCCGCTGCAACTCCCGCGCCGCCCCCGGCCGCCAGGCCTGCGGCGAGCGGCATTTACATCGGCGCTTCGGCGCCAACGACATTCGCTCGGATCCTGATCATGTTCCGCCGCCTGACGCTGGTGGCGGTCATTCACCTTTGCGTTCTGTTCCTGCCCTTCGTCTACTTCTCATGGAGCTTGCTCTTTGCGACGTTGTTCACGTACGCATTCCTGATGATTGGCATGGCGGGATGGATGCACCGCTACTTCAGTCATCGCACCTTCCGCACGAGTCGCGCGTTTCAATTCGTGCTCGCCTTCTGGGCCGGGTGCGCCGCGCAGCGAGGCACGTTGTGGTGGGCAGCGCATCATCGACGCCACCATGCATTTGCCGACACGGTCGATGATCCGCACACGCCGGCGCTGCTCAGTTTCTGGCGCTCGCACATGGCGTGGATCTTTGAAGATGCACATCAGCCTTCAAACTACAAGTGGGTGCGTGACCTGGCGCGGTATCCTGAATTGCGCTTCCTCGACAAGTGGTACTGGACGCCGCCGATCGTGTACTGGTCCTGTTTCGCGCTGCTCGGCGCGTGGTGGGGCCACGCCCAGGGCATCGGCGCCGGCGTCGGGTCACGGGCGATGGTCGTCTGGGGTCCGGTGCTTGGCACAGTGCTCGCGTGGCACGCCACGTTCTGCATCAATTCCATCACGCACATGTGGGGCAAGCGGCGCTACGACACCGGCGACGACAGCCGAAACGTGCCGTGGCTCTCGTGGTTCAACTTCGGCGAAGGATGGCACAACAACCACCACTATTACCCGCACTCGGCGAATCTCGGCTTTCACTGGTGGGAAGTCGATCCGGGCTACTACGTCATCCTGCTGACCGAGAAGCTCGGCCTGATCTGGGATGTCAAGAAAGCGCCACCTCGCGCCGTCGAGGGCCAGGTCCGGCGGGCCAAGCCGCGACCGGAGCATTTCGAGCGGGACTGAACCGCCTGCCCGCCTTACTCCTTCGATACTCCGCGACGTTCCCGCACCCACGCCAACAGATCACTGCGCTTGATGATGTGCTGGGTGCCGTCATCGAGATCTTTCGTGGCCACGGTGCCTTTGCTGAAACCCTCATCGATGATGATCGCACATCGCGCAAATGAGGCTGCGGCGTCTTTGAGCAGCTTGTCGATCTTGTTCGTCGACTTGTAGGAGCGGCGAGCATGCAGCCCGGCTCGGCGCATTTCCGCGACGAGCGGCACGAGGGCCGCATCACACTCTGGCCCACCAGCCGCGAAGACGAATGCATCGGGCCGCTGATTGAGGCTTTGGGCCAATCCGGCATCATCGGGCATCAGACCGTGCTCTTCAAGCACGAGTGACAAGACGACGTCACCCATGCCGAATCCCACGGCGGGTGTGGGCGGGCCGCCGAACATCTCAATGAGTTTGTCGTAGCGACCGCCACCCGCTATGGCGCGTTCGGAGCCGGCCGTAATCTCGAAGACGGTGCCGGTGTAGTACGCCAGGCCGCGCACGATGGAAAAATCGAACTCGCACCACTTGAGAATGCCATGCGCCGCCAGCGCTTCGAGCAGGCCGATGAGATTGGCAATCGCGGGCGAGTCGCTTTCGATCTCGGGTCGCGGTTTACCGTTTTCCATCGCGGCCAGCGCATCATTCATGCTCTTCTGTACGGCGTCGAGACCGGCAATAAACGCGACGGGATCGAGATTGATCTCGGCGCATCCCTTGTCGAACTCACCGGCCGGCAGCCGGTCGCGCCGATCGAGCAGCATGAGGGCGCGGGAGATGTCATCCGCCGCCACCCCAATGCCAGCGAGCATCTCGGAGACCAGATCGCGGTTGCTCAGGCGGACAGTCAGTTGTTTGGATGAGAGACCGAGTTCTGAAAACATGTCCACGGCGACGGCAATCACCTCCGCATCAGCCCGAGGCGACTCATCACCGATGACATCCGCGTTCCACTGGAGGAACTCGCGCAGCCGGCCGCGTTGGGGCCGTTCGGCGCGGTAGTGAATTGGGATTGCGAACCACTTCGTCGGCCGAGGCATCGACGCGGCCTTGTCGGCGAACATGCGGGCGAGGGTGGGCGTGAACTCCGGCCGCAAGGCATAAGGCGCTCTGCCGGTCTTCATGACCTGCTCAACGTCTTCCGGACTCTTGCCACTGAAGGCCTGAAAGAGTTCGCCGAGGATCCCCTCGCCGCTCTTCACGGCATAAAGGTCGGATGATTCGAAAGTCGGACCCTCGATCTCATCGAATCCGTGCCGGATGGCCACATTTCGCCAGGCCTGTTCGATGTAGCGGCGGCGGGCCATCTCGCGCGGATAGAAGTCGCGGGTGCCCTTGGGTCCCTGGAACTTCTTCCCACGTTTGCTGCTCGAGTCGGCCATCGGGGCTGAGGGTAGCAATGGCTGGAAACGGAATCGACCAATCGACGATGACCCGGTTTCGATTGGAGCGCCGAAAAGTTCGACATCAAAAACAAATGAAATCTCGAAAGAAACTGGCGTGGGGCGAGGAAATCAGGTACATTATTGAGCAGCGAGCCGATGATCGTCGGTCCGTTCAACTGTCGCCAACCCATTTGGGTTCGATTCTGTAAGGAGACATGCATGTCGCGCCGGTTCACTCGTCGGGTCCACGGAGGGTTTACGCTCATCGAACTGCTGGTGGTGATTTCGATCATCGCCTTGCTCATCGGCCTGCTGCTGCCGGCGCTGTCTCAGGCGCGAGAGGCCGGCCGCCGAGCCACCTGTCTTTCGAACATGAAGCAGATTGGCTACGGCATGCACTTCTACGCGAAGGACTATGACACCTTCGTGCCGCGCGAAGGTCACTACTACGACCGGCGGTACTCGAACTGGAATCCGACTGCGGCTTCGAACATCCCGTGGGCGTTCGCCTTCCGTCCCTACGTGGACAAGACGCCGGGCGACTACTACACGCGCATGCAGCGTGGCGGGCAGGGCGACAAGTTCGAATACCTGAGCGTTTACAAGTGTCCTTCGCACCCGCGCAAGGAGCACTTCATCCAGTACGTGAACAACGGAATCAAGTTTGGCCGCAATGGCGTCAGCGACGACTTGGCTCCAGCCACCCGGTACGAGGAGTTCCAGCGTCCCTCGCAGACGATCTACCTCTCCGAATTCACGGACGACGAATCCGCGTCGTTTGCTCAGAACAACTACGGCACGGCATTCGCCAGTTATGGCGATCGCGGCGTGGCTTCGTGGTACGACATCTGGATGACGATCCACATCAACGGACAGAACGAGAACTACAACAACGGCCGCCGGCTTTCAAAGAATCGGCACAAGACCGGATCCAACTGCCTGTTCACGGACAGCCATGCGGAGTTGATCAAGGACGACAGCATGGTCGACAAGAAATCGTGGAACGACTGGACGCCACGGTTCTAAGCCGGTCGGGTTCTTCAACCTGCCAAGCAAGATAGTTTCGGGCCATTTCCCGCCAACCCTGCCCGGCGGGTGGCTGCTACGATTGCGCCCCATGGCGAAGATCACGATCAACGGCAAGTCGTGCGAGTTTGACGGATCGCCCTCGATCCTCGATGTGGCGATTGAAAACGGCATCGACATTCCCCGCTACTGCTACCACGAAGGGTTAAGCGTTGTGGCCTCCTGCCGCATCTGCCTGGCCGAGGTCTGGGCGCCCAACCCACGCAGCGGGCAACTCGAAGCCATCCCCCGGCTGATGCCGACCTGCCAGACGCCGTGCGGCGACGGGCAGATCGTTCGGACCGACAGCCCCAAGGCCGTCGCCAACCAGAAGGCGGTGATGGAGTACCTGCTCATCAATCACCCGCTGGATTGCCCGATCTGCGACCAGGCGGGTGAGTGCTACCTGCAGGATTACTCGTATGAATACGGTCGCGGGGAATCACGCTTCGAAGAAGCCAAGATCAAGCAGCCCAAGAAGGACGTCGGGCCGCACATTTATCTTTACAGCGATCGCTGCATCATGTGCAGCCGATGCGTGCGTTTCACGCGCGAAGTAACGGGTACGTCAGAGTTGTGCATCGTCGGTCGTGGTTCGAGTGAGCAGATTGACCTCTTCCCCGGAATGGCGCTGGACAATGAGCTGTCAGGGAACGTGGCGGACATCTGCCCTGTAGGTGCGCTGCTTGACAAGGATTTTCTCTTTCAACAGCGGGTCTGGTTCCTCACGAGGACACCGAGTATTGACGGGCTCACAGCCTCGGGCGACAACATCTCGATTGAGCACAACCAGGGGCAGATCTACCGCGTCAAGCCGCGGCGTAATCTCGCCGTGAACAAGTGGTGGATCAGCGACGAGCTGCGCTACGGCTGGAATTTCATACACAGCGACACGCGCCTCGGCGAACCGCGAAAGACGCAGTACGGTGACCAGGTCGGCACGAACTTCAGCGCCGCGTACGACGAGATTCACGAACGAATTTCAACGGTGGCGGCAAGCGGCGGCAAGGTTGCGGCACTGGTCAGCCCCATGCTCTCATGCGAAGAAGCGTACCTGATGGGCAAGTGGGTGCGCAGCGCGTGCAAGGAGCCGGCACAGGCCATTCTGGGAGTCGGTCCTGTTCCGGTGAGCGGGCAAGACAAGACGTTTCCACCCGGCGCCTCGGCTGATGACAAGAACGCGTTCACGATCCGCTCTGAAAAGGCCCCCAACGCGCGCGGCGTACGGCGTGTGCTGCATGCGTTCAACAAGATCGACGGGGATGGGGCGGCGCCGCTGGAGTACGACAAGTGGATCACGGCGATCAAGGATGCTGAGATCGTCATTCTCACCGGCAATTATCCGAGCGAGTGGATCACAAAGGATCTCGCCAAGGCGATGAACCGCAAGTACGTCATTCTGATTGACACGTTGCCCAATGACTTCACCAGCAAGGCCAATGTTCTGTTGCCCGCCGCAACCTGGGCGGAAAAGTCTGGCACCTTCGAGAACGTCAATGGTGTGCTGCAGGCGTTTGAACAAGCCATCGCGCCGCGCGAGGGATCGCGTGGCGAGGGGCAGATCTTCACCGACCTGATGGGGCGGCAAGCCGTCGCAACAAACGGGCACGGCTGGCCGCGCTTCAACGCGTCCGCCGTGCGCGAGGAGATGGCAGAGAAACTCAGCCTGACGGCGTTTGCGACGGAAGTGAAGTCGCCCGATGCGGGTTCGTTCATCGAGTCAGACATGGAACTCGTTGACCTATGATTGACCGGCGAGCATGAGACCACGCACACTGATCATCCGCACGGCGGGAACGAACTGCGACCGGGAACTGGCGCACGCGTTTGAGAGCGCGGGTGCGGTGACGGAGTCGATTCATCTCAACGTGCTGATGGAGCAGCCCGAGATACTCGATCGGTTCGATCTTCTTGGAGTCCCCGGCGGATTCAGTTACGGCGATGACGTTGCGGCGGGCAAGATCATGGCCCTGCTCATGCAGGAGCGGTTGTATCCGGCTTTGCGACGTTGCATCGAGCGGGGTGTGCCGATCTTTGCTCCGTGCAACGGATTCCAGGTTCTCGTCAAGATGGGTCTGCTGCCGGGACCGGCGCGCGGGCAGGCCTGGCCGATCGATCGCCCCCCCTCACAGAGCGTCACGCTATTGGATAATGCCGGCGGCCGGTTTATCGACCGGTGGGTGGGCGTGGAACTGAATGCGCAGTCGCCCTGCATCTGGACGCAGCGTATTCATGATGTCGGTGACGAGTTCATTCTGCCCATCGCGCACGGCGAAGGACGATTCGTCGCTGATGCGGAGACGCTCGCGATGCTCGAAGCGGATCACCTCATCGCCCTGCGGTACGCCGAGCACCAGAACGTGAACGGTTCGATGAACGCGATTGCGGGCATCTGCGACGCGAGCGGCCTGATTTTCGGCCTCATGCCCCACCCGGAACGATTCACCAAGTGGACCCAGCACCCGCGATGGACGCGGCTGGATCAATCCGTGCTGGCCGGTACGCCGCTGGGTCTGGCGATGTTCCGCAATGCGGTTCGCCACGCGCAGGCGCAACGCGTCTGATCGAGGCTCATCGAGTTGATACGGCTACGCAATGGTCGTAGTTCGTCGGAGTCACCGGCGAAGACTGATGGCTGTTGCGTGCAGATTACGCAGTGGCGGCGGGCACGGGCGACGCCTGCTCGCGCTCGGGCGACTCGCGTTCGTTTTGGGAGGGGTAGACGATGCGTGCGTGGCGAATGGCGCAAAGCGACTTGATGATCGAATCTTCGATGAGCGTCAGTTCGCGCAGCGTGAGGTTGCACTCGTCGAACTGGTGATCGAGGAGTCGCTTCTGGCCGAGGCCCCGCACAAGTTGCTCGATGCGCGTCGGTGAAAAATCGGAAAGCGTGCGCGAAGCGGACTCAGAGGCGTCGGCGAGCATGATGATCGCCACTTCCTTGGTGCGCGGCTTGGGCCCCGGATAGCGGTAGGCGACCTCGGCGACATCGTCGTGCGTCTTGCCGGATTCGGCGCGCTCCTTGGCGACCTGGTAAAAGTATTCAACGAGGGTCGTGCCGTGGTGGGCCTCAATGAAGTGGTGCAGCGGCTTGGGCAGATTGCGCTCGCGTGCCATTTCCAGGCCGTCTTTGACGTGGCCGACGATGAGCAGCAGACTCATCGCTGGGCTGAGTTTGTCGTGACGGTTGGTCCCGTCGTCCTGATTCTCGACGAAGTACTGCGGCTTGCTCATCTTCCCGATGTCGTGGTAGAGCGAGCCGACGTAGGTGAGCAGCGAGTTGGCGCCGATCGCCTCGGCGGCCGTTTCGGCGATGGTGGCGACCTGAAGCGAGTGGTTCCAGGTGCCCGGGGCGCGCTGCTGCAGTTCGCGCAGCAGCGGGTGCTTGGGGTCGCGCAGTTCGACGAGGGTGAGCCCGGTCGTGACGTCAAAGACACGTTCGACGGTTGACAGGACTCCGAGGGCAAAGACACCGACGAGCACACCGGCCGACGCGCCGAACATACCGTCGTAAAGCGCCGCCTGCCAGAATGCGCTCGGGTCGGTCATGGGCAGCGACCAGACTGAGCGCAGTATGGCCCCGATGCCGAGCACGGCGCCGGTCATCACGCCGGCTCGAACGAGCGTGTGGCGATCGCGAATGTCCTGAAGGCAGGCCACCATGACGCAGGACCCGACGACGAGGAGAATGAGGGCGCTGATGCGCAGGTCAAGCGCGAAGCAAACCACGAGCGAATGGATCGCGCTCACGCCGATGGCCATCTGGCGGCCGAACGCGACGTGCACGACGACGGTGAGCAGTAGTGTTGGAGCCAGGATGCCGAGAATGACGGCCTGTGGCATCGCCCGGGTAGCCAGAACGGTCAGCAGGAGCGAGCCGACACTCAGCAGGGACATGGCGAAGAGGTGCCGCGGGCGCGTGAGGACCCTCGAGTAGAAGATGGAGAGATAGGCGCCCAAGGCGCCGGCAATCAGCGTTACCAGGCCAGCGATGCCCAGTCGCCCGATCCAACGCGGTATGAAGTTGTTGGTGTTCAGCGCCAGCAAATAGGCCGCGTGCTCCGCGGTGACAAGTTGAACCTGCTCAGATGTAAGCCGATCGCCGCGGGTGTAGAGCACTTCGCCCTTTTTGTGCTGCACGATCTGGTCGGGCATCGCCTCGGCGGCGCGACGGGCAGCGAGTTGGGTCGCCGCCTCGTCGAACTGGAAGGTTGGCTGGCGCTCGAAACGGAGCCGGTGAACGATGGACGCGCGAAGCGGCTCTGGAAAGGC
This sequence comes from Phycisphaerales bacterium UBA5793, assembly GCA_002418285.1. Taxonomy (GTDB): domain Bacteria; phylum Planctomycetota; class Phycisphaerae; order Phycisphaerales; family UBA5793; genus UBA5793. Next base: position 56,602 of record DIDT01000020.1, on the reverse strand, counting down.
ACTGGCCAGCTCCTCGCGCATGGACTCGGTCCAGTCCCCATCCGCGTCGACGAAATCGCTCACCGAGACCGTTCGCGTCGAGCCGTCCACGAGTTTGAGGTGGATCGGCACCGGTCCGAGTGTCGGCTCGATCTGCCAGCGGTCGCTGTCGATGATGGGTCGGCCGTACACCGTTCGATCGAAGAAGCGATCGACGATCGCGGTCCACTGGGCGGTGGTTTCGCCTGTCTCATCGGTGAACTTATGGAGCGCTTCGAGGGTCTGGGGCGTGAGATTGAAGGCGCGGACGAGCGTCTCGTTGACCTCGTTGAGCGCCGTGCGATTGGCCACGGCGCGGGGCAAGCCGAGAATGGACTGGCGCAGCGGGTTGATCGTCTTTTCGATCTCGGCGTAGACGCGAGGGGCCTGCTGCATGGCCACCTCTTTTTTTGCCCGAGTGCTGCTCTCATCGAAAACGTCGAATGACACGCGCGACGCAAAAGTGTCGCGCATGATCAACCCTTCGCTGAGCATGGCCTGCCCGCGGGCCCAGATGATCAGGCTCGAAGAACCGATGACATAAAACGTGGCGATAGCGATCGCGATGAGAATCTCGGGGCGGTCGCGCCACGTCGATGGTGGGCGCCGATCGTTGGGCGGCCTGGTACGCCGGATGTCTTCGCGCCGGCCGGCCTGGGCGCCGCGCCCCGGGCGTCGGATTGTTCGGGTGTTCACCGCGCGGGTCATTGCACAACCTCGCTCTCGGGCTCGCGCTGGTCAGCCGGTTCGAGGGCGATTGGCGGGCGCGGGTGACCGGGTCTGGCGGGTCGCGAAGCGGCGTCGGACCCGTACGCCTCGACAATCTGCTGCACGAGTCGGTGGCGGACGATGTCTTCGCGTCCCAGTGCAATCGTTTCCACGCCGCGGATGCGATGCAGTCGGCGCACGGCATCGATGAGACCGGACTGCGTCGGGTTGTCAAGATCGATCTGGCTGGGGTCGCCTGTCACGATGCACTTGCTCCGCCGACCTGTGCGGGTGAGGAACATCATCATCTGCGAGACGGTCGTGTTCTGCGCTTCGTCGAGGATGATCGCAGCGTCATTGAGTGTGCGGCCGCGCATAAACGCAAGCGGGATGATCTCGACGACGTCATTGGCGATGAACCGCTGGAGCGACTGGTAATCGAGCATGTCGCCGAGCGCATCAAAGAGCGGTCGCAGGTACGGGTTGACCTTCTGCTGGAGGTCGCCGGGGAGAAAGCCAAGGCGCTCGCCGGCCTCAACGGCGGGGCGAGCAAGCACGAGGCGCTTGACGCGGCCAATCTTGAGCATGTGAACGGCGGCGGCGACGGCGAGGTAGGTCTTTCCCGTGCCGGCGGGTCCGATGCCGAAGACAAGATCGTTGGTGCGGATCGCTTCGAGATAGAGATCCTGGTTGGGCGTCTTGGGGCGGACCGGACGACCGGAGGCGAAGACGTTGATGAGCCCATCCCAGGCCGGGAGGTCATCGCCGACGAGCGTTTCATCGATGCGAGGCGCTTCGGGCGCCGAGACGATGGCCTCGAGCACCTGTTCACGCGATAATGACTTGCGGTTCTGGGCGAGGCGCGCGAGGTGTTCGACCACCGCGGCGGCTTTGTTGACAGCTGCCTCGTCGCCCCGGAGTACGACGCGACCGTCCTGGGCCGTAATGTGAATACCCAGCGCTTCGCGGATCATCTTGAGGTTCCGGTCGGAGGAGCCGAGCAGGGTCGTTCGATCGATACCGGGAGGAATCTTGAACGTACGTTCGAGCAAAAGGTCCACTCCGTCATTCGCGCCCAAGGGCGCGAAGATTCTTTCGTCCGCCTCTGTGTCCCCATTGCGGGCTATCCGTAATTCTAATCGGCTTTCTGGACGGGGGCGCAGAATTCAATTGCGAATCGCCGGATGGCTTTGTTTGGGTTTCGTCTGGGGATGTGCAGAGGCCCAGCGCGATTACTTTCAGGCCCCTCCGCCAGAGCCAGCGGCGTGGTCGATCACCACTGCCGAGCCACAAGATCTTGTTGACACAACAGTTAAAGCACTATCGCGCGAGGGATATGACCTTCGTCTACTCGACTCGGTCCCGCACCTGATTCATGGCCAGCTGCGCCAAGGCGACGAGACGATCGGCGAGATCATCACGGTCGAGTATGACCCTGACTCAGCCACCCGCGTCGCCGCTGAGGTCCGGGTAGGGTCGCTTGGTGACCCACCCCTGGAGACGCGGATTGCCAATGCGGTTGCCGGGGATATCGCTAGACAGCGACCGGGCACCGCGCCGCCCGCGGGGGCCATCGCGGGTTGGAGTGAGGCGGCGCTGTCGGGTCGTTGGTTTGATGTGGAGGAGGCCGTAGCGCGGTCCGGAGTGAGCAAACGGTCCGTCGATCTTGCCGTGGTGACCGTGGACCGGTGGCGATTTGCGACGTTTTGGACGCTGCGTTCGCTGGGGGGCGAAGAGGCGCGACTGATCATCCTGGGGGATCGCCGAAGCGCGGCCGGACCGAGACAGGCGTACCTTCGCATCGGACTCTTCGGCGACCCGGCTCGTGAGCGGACGATTCTGAAACGACTGCGGGATCATCTCTCGGAACTGGGGCGGATTGAACGACCCACGGAGACGCGTTGACGCATTAAGGTTCACTTGTCAAAACCCGATGAGGCGGTATACTCCGATTCGTCGCGCGGGTGTAGCTCAGTGGTAGAGCGTCACGTTGCCAACGTGAATGTCGTGAGTTCGAATCTCATCACCCGCTCTTGCAGAGCCCCGGAACTTCCGGGGCTTCGTGCATTATGGGAACCGGCGGAAGGGGCCGGGGCGTTTGCCCCGGTCGATTTCGCGTCAGTTGAGTGCAACCACCGCTCATGATTAGAGATGCACTGCGCAACGTCGTCAGCCGGGTTCGACGACTCGATCTCGACCTCGGCCGGGACTGGGTGCTCATCATCTACGGAGCGATCATCGGAACGATCACCGCCTGCGGGGCGGTGGGCTTTGCCAAGGCGCTGCACTGGACTGAGCATACCTGCTACGAGGAGCAGCGCTCTTGGAGCATCTGGCTGCTCCCCCTGCTGCCGATGGCTGGCGCCCTGATCACGGGCATCCTCGTGCAGACGTTCGCCAAAGACGCCGAGGGCCACGGCGTGCCGCAGGTCATCGACGCGATCGCGCGGCGCGGCGGGAAGATCTCCTGGAAAGTCGGCGTCATCAAGGTGCTCGCTTCCATCGCCACGGTCGGCACGGGTGGATCGGCCGGCGCCGAGGGGCCCATCGTCCAGATTGGATCGACGTCGGGTTCAGTCTTCGGCCAACTCGCTCGAGCCAATCGCGTCGATCTCAGCACGCTGGTGGGCTGTGGGGCGGCGGCTGGCATCGCATCGATCTTCAATGCACCAATCACCGGCGTGCTGTTTGCGCTGGAGATTCTGCTGCGCGACTTCTCGCTCAAGACGTTTACTCCCATCATGGTTGCCAGTGTCTTTTCGACCGCAGTGACGCAGACGCTGCTGCACAACCAGGATGCGATCTTCGCTGTCGAACTGACGGGCTACGTCTTTACGATTGCCGAAATGCCCAGCTACGTGCTGCTCGGGTTGCTTTGCGTGCTGGTGAGCGTCGGTATGACTCGGATGCTGCACTTCGCCGAGGACGCGTTCGGCAAAGTCAAGGTCCCACCCATCGTGCTCCCGGTTCTCGGGGCGGCTCTGCTGGGATTGACCGGCATCGTGTGGGTCTTCATCATGCGGGGATACAAGGTCAATCAGCATGTGCCGCCGTTCTTTGGCAACGGCTACCCGACGATTGTCCGCCTGGTAGAGCCGGGGACCTACGAACCGGTGGTCGGACTTTCAGCGCCCAACGAGACAACGGAAGCGAAGGCCGAGGCGGTCTTTCCCGACGCGGGTGAAGAGCCGGAGCTCGACGCCGCGCACGAGGCGTCTGCCGAGGCGGATGCGCCGCCCCTGGTTGTCACCGTGCTGGTGCTGCTCACACTCTTCAAAGCGCTGGGGACCTGCCTCACACTTGGCTCGGGCGGTTCGGGCGGCGTCTTTGCGCCGAGCTTGTACATTGGCGCCACGACCGGCGCAGCATTCGGCCTGCTCCTCGATCATCTTTCGCTCATGCCATCGGGCGTGACGCCGGCGTCGTATGCACTGGTCGGCATGGCGGCGGTCATTGCCGGCACGACCTTTGCGCCGCTCACGGCGATCCTGCTGCTGTTTGAACTGACGCGCGAGCCATTTGTCATGATGCCCGCGATGCTGACGGCAATCATTGCCGCCATCGGCTCGCACCTGTGGATGCACGACTCGATCTACACGATGAAACTGCGCCAGGCCGGCGTGCTGCTGGGCAGCGGTCGCGACCTGACGATCATGCGTCGGGTCCAGGCGCGCACGGTGCCTCCAACACCCCTGCCGGCTGAGCCGATCTATGCGTCCGACCCGCTGTCGAAATTGATCAGCATGCATATGCCGCGCACCGCGCCGGATTTTGTCGTTGTCGATGAACACGGCATGTACCTGGGCATGGTGACGGGTGAAGACCTGCGCACCGCCCTGGTCGATCGCGAGGCCATTCCTTTGCTGTTGGTTGCGGAGTTGCTGCGAACGGATCTGCCGACCGTTGATCCCGAGGAGATGCTCGACACGGTGCTCGACAAGTTTGCCGAGCATGATGTGGCAAGCTTGTGCCTCATGTCGCCGCGCGAGGGGAGCAAGCCGACCGGTCTGATCACGCGCGCCAAGGTCATCCGCTGCTACCAGGAAGCGATCGAAGCATCCTGAGCGAAACTTTCACTTGACGACTCGCCAAAGCCGGCTATCCTCGACCCCGATGGTTGATCCGATTCACATTGCGACGGACCTGATGATGTCCATGCCCAGCCCGGGCGCGGGATTCGATTCCTGCGGCTGGTTGGGCGTCGCTCGCTGATCGACCTTTCCCCCACCACTGCCGCTTGATTCGACTCCCCGTCCGGGCCTGCACCGGACTGTGTTGTGCTTTTGACCTTGCGCACTCCCAATCAAGGGGAATCGAATCATGTCCTACCGCTTCGACACGCTGGCGATTCACGCCGGCCAGCCCAATGACGCCCTCACCGGCGCTGTCGTTACGCCCATCTACCAGACCACCACGTATGCTCAGACCGAACTGGGCGGCCAACCCGATTACTGCTACTCGCGCACCGGCAATCCGGGGCGCACGGCGCTCGAATCAAGCCTGGCGGCTCTCGAAGGCGCGCGATACGGGTTCGCGTTTGCCAGCGGGATCGCCGCCGTCAACGCCCTGCTGCAGACACTCAGCGCCGGCGATCATGTCGTCGCTTCGCAGGATCTGTATGGCGGTTGCTACCGCATCTTCACCAAGATCTTCTCGCGCTTCGGCGTGAAGTTCTCGCTCATCGACACGACCGACGTTCGCAACGTCGAGCGGGCGATTACGGCGGCAACGAAGCTGCTGTGGCTCGAAACGCCGTCGAATCCGCTGCTGCGCATCACTGACATTGTAGCCTGCTGCGCCGTTGCGCGCCGTCGGGGGATCCGGAGTGTCGTCGACAACACTTTTGCGACCCCCGCGCAACAGCAGCCGCTGCAACTCGGCGCCGACATCGTGCTGCACTCGACGACGAAGTACATCGGCGGGCACTGCGATGTGCTCGGCGGCGGGCTAATAACCAATGACGAGAGCATCGCGGCCGAACTCAAGTTCGTGCAGAACGCCACGGGTGCCGTGCCCGGACCGCAGGATTGCTTCCTGCTGCTGCGAGGGATCAAGACCCTGTCGCTTCGGGTGCAGCGGCACACCGAGAACGCGCAGCGGATCGCCGAGCACCTTGAATCGCACCCGGCGGTTCAGCGCGTGATCTACCCGGGACTGGAAAGTCACCCGCAACATGAACTCGCAACGCAGCAGGCCTCTGGCTTTGGCGCGATCGTCAGTGTCGAATTCGACGGTGGAATCGAGCGAGTGCGTTCGCTCATCGGCCAGCTGCGCCTGTGGCCGCTCGCGGAGAGCCTGGGCGGCGTGAAATCGCTGCTGTGCCACCCGGCGACGATGACGCACGCTGCGGTGGAGCCGGCTGAGCGCCGGCGCATCGGCATCGGCGACGGGCTCGTACGTCTCTCGGTCGGCATCGAGGATGTGCGGGATCTCGTCGAGGATCTTGATGAAGCGCTGGATCGTTCGGCTGTGCCGGTACAGCGCGGGCAGGCGGTGACGGCATGATCGGCCTGCTTGAAACTCCAACTTCGGTTTCGAATGCGACCGCGCGCGTCGCCATACTCGGCTGCGGCAACGTCGGAGCCGAAGTCGCGCGGCAACTCCAGTCACGTGGATCGGTTCGGGTTGTCTCGGTGCTGGTGCGCGATCTGAATCGGGGGCGACTCGTCCGGCGCGACGTGCTGACCGATTCATTTGAAGATGTACTCACGGCCCGACCCGACGTGATCATCGAAGTTCTCGGCGGCATCGAGCCGGCGCGAACGTACATCGAAGCGGCGCTGCAACGAGGCATCTCCATCGTCACCGCAAACAAGTCGATCATTGCGCGGCATGGGCAGACGCTGCAACGCCTCGCCCGCCGACACCGCGCGCAACTGCGGTATGAGGCGGCGGTCGGGGCTGGTGTGCCCATCCTCGCCGCGCTTGGTCAGCTGCGCGGCGACCGCATCACCTCGATCCGCGGAATCGTCAACGGCACTTGCAACTTCATTCTCGAGCGTATCGAGAAGACACGCTGTACGCTGGGTGAGGGACTGGCCGAGGCGCAGCGGCTGGGCTTTGCCGAACCCGATCCGTCGGCGGACATCACGGGGCGAGACAGCGCCGAAAAGCTCTGCGTTCTGGTGGAGGCTGCAGGCTGGGGCTGGTGCCGTGTGAATGAGGTCAGCACTCTGGGCATCGAGTCCATTACACCCGAGGATGTGCAGTGCGCGCGGGACAAGCAGTGCGTCATTCGACTGGTGGCGGAAGCGGAGCGCGATGCGAGCGGAGTTGGCTCGTTGCGCGTCGGGCCGACGTTCGTGCCTCGTTCGCACGCGCTGGCTGCGGCGAGCGGTTGTGAGAATGCGTTCGAGATCGACGCGGAGCACGCCGGGACCATTCGGCTCCACGGCCCGGGCGCGGGGGCGAAACCGACGGCCGGCGCGGTGATCAGCGATCTGCTCGCCGTCGTGCCTCACAACCACTCGTTGCGGGCGGCCGGACCGCACCCATCAGCTGATGCGCGCCCCGGTAATCGGACAGTCCTTCGGCGATACTACATCCGCGCCGAGGCGCCGAGTACCCCGTTCACTCCCGCGCGCGTCTTCGAAGTGTTAGGCGAGCACGGAATCGACACGGATGCAACCGAACTCGTGCACTGTCGGGCCGTGATTCACACCATGCCGGTTGCACTGGATCGGGCTACGGCGCTGGCGACCGATCTCGCGGAAGGTGAGTTGCAGCGATGCCTCGTTGCGCCATTCGCGCGCTAGACCCGCCGCCGCGACAAGTGGGCAAGGACACGGTCGTAGACCACCTGCAGGTCGTCGATCATGCGCCGGGCGCTGAAGCGGTCGCGGCAGAGTTCGCGGCCGCGCTCGGCCATGGCGGCGCGTTCGCCGGGACGGTCAGCCATCCAGGCGATCGCATCGCGCAGTGCGCTGCGTTTACCGGGCGGCACGAGTCGGCCGGTCTGCCCATCGATACAGACCTCCGGCGCGCCGTCGACGTCGTACACGACCACGGGCACGCTGCTGAGCAGCGCCTGGGGGACGGTGCGCGGCAGGCCCTCGCGGTAACTTGGATGGGCGAGCACATCCATGGCGCGCATCATCGCCGGGACTTGCTCGGGGGGTACCAAGCCGGTCGTGATGACCCGTTTTTCCAGGCCGAGTTCGCGCACGCGGCCGAGCAGGCGATCGCGCCACCAGCCGTCGCCGACCCAGAGCATCTTCCAGTGCGGCTTGTCGCGCATGGTCTGGCCGATGGCGTCGATCAGATCGTCGTGACCTTTGAGTTCGGCAAGGCGGGCCACGGTGCCGATGATGAAGTCATCCGGAGCGATGTTCAGTTTTTCGCGCGCCTGCTCGCGCGTGACGCCGGGGTCGAGGAACTGCTCCGTCTCCATGCCGCTGTAGACGGTGGTGAAGAGGTCGTCGCGGCCGATCCGAGCGGCGCGGGCCTGTGTCTTCATCGCATCGCAGACCGTGACGATGGCGTGGCAGCGTTTGGCGGCGAATCGTTCGGACTGAACATAGATCCAATTGCGCCAGCGGGACTCGTACGGGTGGAAGGGCAGGCCGTGGATGGTGTGGACCACGCCGCGCTTCCCTGCGGCGCCGCCTTCTTTCCAACCGGCCCAGCGCCCGAGGACACCGGCTTTGGACGAATGGGTGTGGACGATGTCGGGATCAAGATCGCCGATGAGTCTGCGACACTGGCGGAAGGAGAAGTGATCGTGCCACGGCGAGAGCTGCCGCACCATGTCGGGCAGGACGTGCGTGGTGATGCCGCGGCCGTCTTCCGTGCGGAAGTCGTTGACGCGCTCGAGCAGCGACCCCTCCGGTCCGTAGATGGGACCGAACGCGAGGTGCACATCATGGCCGGCGCGAGCCTGGCCCTCGCAGGAGAGCACGGTGTTCTCCTGCGAGCCACCGAGGATGAGCCGGGTTGAGAGGTGGAGGATTCTCATGCAGAGGGACTAGGGACTTGGCACTGGGCACTAGGGGAAAGGTAGATGCAGCGAAGTTTAGCCGCGTCGCTTGCGACGCCTTCAGGCCTATGGTGTGCTGCGCGATCCCCGGCTCCCACTCACTCGGGAGCGGCTTTCACAGGCGGAGAGATGAATGCCTGATCTTTCCTTTGATGACTTCCGCCGAATGGTGCGCAATGCGTATCCGATTGGCGACGGACCGGGACTTGACGAACTGTGCCACACGTTTGACCCCGCTTTCGACCATGCGTTTCGCTTCGAGCATTCCGAGGAATTTGTCCGCCTGCTCATTGAACAGATGGCTGAGATGGTCGCGGAGATGCCTTCCGACCCGCTGCGCCGAAATCGTGACGACGCGGCGTGCCAACTTCCCGGACTGTTGTATCAAGTTGTGCTCAACTATCCGGCACTGAAAGACGATGCAATCGCCGCAATTCACCAGTTGGAACACCTTGAATATCAGGACAACACCGACGTCCTCGATTCGCTCAAACAGCACTGCGTTCAGATTGCCAATCTTCGCTGATTCCGCACGTAGGCATCTGCGGCGGCCCGGTCTCAGCACACTCCCACTCGGCGTTGTTTCACATCTCTCCCACCCGTAGCAACTGCTTCGCACCCTCGCGAAAACTCAACCCTGACAATTCTGTCTTGTGTTTGGTCAGGAAGTCGCGCACCGCTTGCGGCTCCGTGTACGAGTACTGCCGCAGCGCCCAGCCGATCGCTTTGCGGATGAAGAATTCTTTTTCGTGGGCGCGGCGAAGACAGTAATCGAAGAGTCGCGCTTCATCCGTCTCGGCCTTGTGGCGGGTCTGGCCGATGATCGCGGTGCGGCGGAGCCACATATCGGTGTGATCGATCCACTCATCCATCGTGGGCATCACCTTCTCCCGTTCCTTGAGCCAGACGCCGCCGACAAGGTGGCAAGCGACGTGATCGACCAGATCCCACCACGCGCCTTCGACGATCAATCGACGGTACGTCGGCATGGCGGCGTCGGTGATGAAGGGCCGGTGCATCATCGCGTACTCGATCGCGGCGTACTTCTCTTCGCGATGCGGCTGGGCCCACAGAGCCAGGATCGCCTCACGGTACTCTTTGGCGTTGCCCGGCTTGAAGCGGCGTTTCACTTCTTTGTAAACCGGGGCTCGGAGCGGCTTGGGCACGCCGTGGAAGGGCATGTCCGTCTTCATGTACGCCGCCATTTCGCTCGCCCGCCGGGGATCGGCCATAGCACTGAATTCGGCGTGAACATAGCGAACCAGAGAAGTGGCGAGGGGCGCATCCATGGGCGGAGCATATCATCCGTTCCTAGTCAGGAGCAGCCCTTGCCGAATCGAAAGCAGCCAGACCAGTGCATCCGCGTGCGCGGGGCGCGGGAGCACAACCTCCGCGGCATTGACGTCGACATTCCGCGCGATCAACTGATCGTGGTCACAGGCCTGTCGGGTTCGGGCAAGAGTTCGCTCGCGTTTGACACGATCTTTGCCGAGGGGCAGCGGAAGTACATGGAGTCGCTCTCCGCGTACGCGCGGCAGTTCCTCGACCAGTTGCAGAAGCCCAACGTCGAGACGATCGAAGGCCTGCCTCCGACGATTGCCATCGAGCAGCGCGCCAGCGGGCACAACCCGCGTTCGACGGTCGCCACGACGACGGAAATCTACGACTATCTGAGATTGCTCTTTGCACGATGCGGCACGCCGCGCTGCTGGCACGGGGCGGATGGTAACGGGCCGGTGTGCGATCGGGTCATCGAACGATCCAGCGCGACGCAGATTGTCGATGCGATCATGGCGCTACCGGACGGCACGAAACTCATGCTGCTGGCACCGCTTGTGCGCGGCAAGAAGGGGTACCACCGAGAGGTGCTCGAACAACTCCAGACGGAGGGATTCGTCCGTGCACGCGTAAATGGAACGATTGTTGATTTGCGCGAAGCGCTCAAGGAGCCGGGTGAGAATCCGCTCAACTTCGGCCGCTATGAGCAGCACAACATCGAAGCGGTGATCGATCGCGTCATCGTCAGACCGGACGGACGCGGGCGCATGGCGGACTCGGTCGAGACGGGGTTGCGGCTTGGCGAGGGCTTGCTCATCGTCTCGGTGCAGCAAGGCGCAGAGGGCGCGGAGACATGGTCGGACCAGCTCTACAGCGAGCATTTCGCGTGCCCGGTCCACCCGGAGTGCAGCCTGCCGGAACTCGAGCCACGCCTGTTCAGTTTCAACTCGCCGTTCGGCGCCTGCCCCACGTGCGGCGGCCTTGGCACGATCCAGGAGTTCGATCTCGATCTGATCGTTGAAGATCCGTCACTGACGATCGCGGAGGGTGCAATCAGCGCGTTCGCGAAAATCGGCCATGCGTATCGCTCATGGTTCTCCGCGGCGATCCGACGCGCGTGCAAGCGCTTCGGCATTGACCAGCACACGCCGTTCTCATCGCTGCCGCGCGAGCATCGATCGATCCTGCTGGACGGCTCGGGCGAAGCCAGCCCCAGGCGCGGGCGGGGCAAGGGCAAGTCGGCCCCCCACTTCACGGGCGTCATCCCGATTCTCAAGGAACGCTTCGCCAACACGCAGAACGATCGCATCAAGGAGCGCATCAGCACATTGCTGAGCCAGACACCCTGCCCGACGTGCGGGGGGCAACGGCTGCGCGCCGAGGCCCTGCACGTGTCCCTCGCTGGCGCCGGCGGACAGCGCATCAACATCGCCAGTCTCACGGACATGACGGTCGAACAGGCTGACGAGTTCATGGCGGGGCTCTCGCTGACTCGCGAGCAGCAGGAGATCGCCAAGCCGATCCTTAAGGAGATTCTGGCGCGGCTCGGGTTCCTGCGCAGCGTCGGGCTGGGTTATCTCAATCTCAGCCGGCGCACGGGCACGCTCTCGGGCGGTGAGGCGCAGCGTATTCGACTGGCGACCCAGGTCGGCACAGGATTGGTTGGCGTGTGCTATGTGCTGGATGAGCCGACCATCGGCCTGCACCAGCGCGACAACGATCGACTCATCGCCACACTGCGGCACCTGAGCGACATCGGCAACACCGTCATCGTCGTTGAACACGATGAAGACATGATCCGCGCCGCCGACCACGTGCTCGACCTCGGACCCGGGCCGGGCGTGCACGGCGGGCTCGTCGTCGCGCAGGGTGACGTCGATGCCATCGTCAAGTCGAGCGATTCGATCACCGGACGATACCTGTCGGGCCGCGAGCGCATCGAACTGCCCGAGCAGCGGCGCGAGTTGTCGGTCAGCAAAGCCGTCACGATCAAGGGCGCTGCGGCGAACAACCTCAAGCAGATTGACGCCGTGTTTCCGCTGGGCGGCGTGATCTGCGTCACGGGGGTCAGCGGCTCGGGCAAGTCCACGCTGGTCAACGAAGTGCTGCTCAAGGCGGTGAAGCGACATCTCAACCTCGGCCGAGAGAAGCCCGGCGAGCACAAGCGCGTGACGGGCCTGAACAAGATCGATCGCATTATCGACGTCGATCAATCACCCATCGGCCGCACACCGCGCAGCAACCCGGCCACGTACACCGGCTTCTTTGATGACATTCGCAAGCTCTTTACCAAGACGAAAGAGTCGCGCGTGCGCGGCTACCAGCCGGGGCGATTCAGTTTCAACGTCAAGGGTGGGCGTTGCGAAGTCTGCCAGGGACAAGGCACCAAGAAGATCGAGATGCACTTCCTGCCCGACGTCTACGTCGAGTGCGAGGCGTGCGGAGGAACGCGCTACAACCGCGAGACACTCGAGATCACCTTCAAGGGCAAGAACATCGCGCAGGTTCTGGCGATGACCGTGGAAGAAGGCGTCGAGTTCTTCGAAGCGCACCCGACGATCCTGCGCATGCTCGAGTGCCTGCACGATGTCGGGCTTGATTACATCCAGATCGGCCAACCCTCGACGACGCTTTCGGGCGGCGAGGCGCAGCGCATCAAGCTCGCCTCGGAACTGGGCAAGGGCTCGACGCTCTACGGCCAGAGCCAACACACACTTTACATCCTCGACGAGCCGACGACGGGTCTGCACTTTGCCGACATCAAGAAGCTGCTCTCAGTGCTTAATCGGCTGGCGGACCAGGGGAACACGCTGGTGGTTATTGAGCACAATCTCGACGTGGTCAAGTGCGCGGACTGGATCATCGACCTCGGTCCTGAGGGCGGAGACGCAGGCGGGACGATCGTGGCGGCCGGCACGCCGGAAGATGTGATGCGCATCGACAGCAGCCACACCGGCCGGTGGATGCGACAGCATCTCGGCGGTAAGGGCGACACGAGCCCGGTCACACTGCGTACACCGAAGCACCGGGCAGCGAAGCCAGCGGCCAAAGTGCGAAAGAAACGAAAGAAGAGCAGTGCCTCAGCTCGATCGTAGCTTGCACGGAATCCGCTCCGTCAGTCGATCGGAGCGGATCCCGAGCTTGCTACACGGCGCCGCGCGGGCCTGATATCCCGTGACTGCGATCAGAACCTCGCGTCGCAGGTTCAATTTCGGCGACCTAGTCCAGGTTCTCCCAGAAGACCACGTAAAACGCCATCTCGTCGACAGAGAGATCCTCGGCGCCGTGCACGGGCACGTCGAACGCGGCGGCGGTGAAGAGCCTGTCTCGCTGATTGATCGTGACATCCGCGTTGTACCACACCTGCTGGGCCAAAGCGCGCCACGGAAGGTGACCCGTCTCATTCCCTGAGTGGGTGTGCGCCGCGATCATCTCCCCGTCCGGAGCGCAGTGGTGGGCGGCGCTGTAGTTCCGATCGTTGTTGATGGTCGTGCTGAGCAGTTCGGTGTTCCGGCCGTTGCTCCGCTTGATGAGTTTCATCTGCAGGGCATGATCGTGGATGTGGGGAAACGCCGCGACGAGGCGGGCCCTTCGGACATCGGGGGGCAGGGTCACCGCCGACCCGACGCGCTCTTCATAGCCCGAGATGAGGCAGAAGTCGTAGTCGCAGCCGCCGCCCGCGCTGATCCACGAGACGTTCACGTTTTTGTACGCCTCGGGATTGGGGTCGAGGTCGAATCGGAGCGTGAAGCGGATGAAGAGTTCTTCCTCCTGGCCGATTCCGCCCGGATTGGCCCAGTGCCATGCGATGCCACCCATCTTGTCGCCGCCCTTCCAGTGCATCGCGTACTGGTTTCCCCGCCCGGCAAAATCGAGTCGATACGGGGTCATTTCGCTTCCCGTGCCGATCGGCCAGATGCGGTTGCCGCACGGGTCGGCGGCATCCCGCGTGGTCACAACGGGCACCATCTTGAGAACCATGTGGTGGATCGTCTCGCCATACTCCCAGTGGTCGCTCATGTCGATCAGCGCGCCGTTCACCCGCCGCATGACGCGAATGTCCGGCACACCAATGAACCAGGTGTTGTCGTTTTCACTGACGCCGCTGAGAAGATCCATGATGCGGAACTCGCTCGTCAGTCGATCGGGATCGGGGTTGTCAGGCAGGGCCACGAGTTGTCCGCCGTCCTCCCGGAACATGTAGGCCGACTGTTCTCCCATGTGGTGCATAGTCCAGAACTGCCCGATGCCGACGTAGAGGTGCTCTTCCACGACCGTGCTCTGGCCGTTTGCCAGTGAAGCGCCGCCGACAAGGGCGGCGCTCAGCGCACCGGCGACAAAGAGCCGACGTGAGCCGGTGAAAAGGCGCATGAATTGAAGTTGATGTGTCACGGGAATTCTCCTTTCGACGGGACTCTCGCGCCTCCCCGGGAACGGGGGGCGGACACCGAGCCGGCCGCACCAGCGCGACCGATAATCTCGGACGCCACTTTGCCTAGATTACCAGACGATACCAGAGTCCTTTCTCAGGTCAATTCCCTAGTCAGCAAATATCCACAACTCGCTGGCGCCTACACGGTATCTTGCCTCCTCGTCCCCGCTTGCACCCATCTCTGGGGTACCATTTTTGGGGGGTGGCGCGGCCCCGAAATGGCGCAAGGAGAGGAAAGATGAACTTCAACCGCAGATGGGTGGGAGGTCTGGTGGCGATCGCCACCTGTCTCCTGGGTTTCCGCGCGTTTGGACAGCGATATGCCGTGCTGGTCCTCGAGCCGCCGCCCGGTCATCTGTACAGCGTGGCCACGGATCTCAACAGCGCCGGTCAAGTGGTCGGCTACGCAGCCTCACCTTTGTCCGAACCGGCGATGCGATGGGAGGCCGACGGAACGCCGATCGCCCTCCCTTACCTGCCCGATCCGGATCCGGGAAGGTCGGTTGGCTTTGCGCGCGGGATCAACGACCTCGGACACATCTGCGGCGACACGAACACGCGAAGCGCCGCGCTGCGCGCTGCGATCTGGATTGCACCCGACAACGTGCTCGGCATCCATGATTGGGAGACCGCCAACAGCATCGCCACGGACATCAATGACAACGACGTGGTGATCGGCTCGTACTACGACGACGTATCGCTGCTGTACGCCTTCCGATGGGAGAACGGCGTCACGACCATTCTGTGGCCACCCATGAATCTGGCGTCCGGAATCAACAACCTCGGGCAAATCGTCGGCACGCGGCGCGATACCGGCCGCGCCGTGCTGTGGGACAACGGACAAACAACAGGGCTGCCTGGAGGGCTGGGATCCGGGGCCAACGACATCAATGACCAGGGGAAGATCGCCGGGTACATTGCGCCTGATCTCGATCACATCTATCCAGTCTACTGGGAAGGCGGTCAGATGCACCTGCTGGCTCGCGTCAACAGCACGCATGGCGGCGCGGCGCAGGGCCTGAACGAAGCGGGTGACCTCGTGGGGTACAGCACGGTGAGTCCGGGAGAACATCTGGGCGTCATCTGGCGCCACAACCTGATGAGCGTACTCGATGATCTCATTATCGGCGCCGATGGCTGGACCGTCGATGATGCGCAGGCCGTCAACGAGAACAGGCAGATTGCCGGTTCCGGATACAACGACCAGTTGGGTGTGAGTCGCGCGCTGCGACTCGATCCGGTTGATACAGGCCTGACTCTGTGGGGCATTGCGCCCGGGGCGTTCGGCCGCCGAAACGTCGTTCGCGTTAACCATGCCACGCCCGGCGCGCGGACGTATCTCATCTGGGGCACGCGGCGCGGCGATCCGGTTCCGCTGAATCAATGTCCGGGGGCGATGATCGATGTTGCTGATCCGCATCTGGCCGCGAGCGCCATCGCCGGCCCGGATGGGCGCTGCGACATCAGCATCAACATCCCCGTGCAAGCGCGGGGCCGCACCTTTGTGCTTCAGGCAGTCGATGGCGCCAGTTGCGAGGTCAGTCCACCGGCGTGGCTTCAACTGCAGGACCAGTAGTAGCCGCGCGTCGAGCGCTGCGGCTTCACGCGAAATCAGATCACATTCCGGCGCGCAGCAGTTGCTCTGCCTCGAACCAGTTCAATTCGGCGTCTCCGCCTCGCATCTTCCACAGTTCGTAGGCACGCGCGGCGATCATGTCATGGGTGATCTGGGACGACGCAACGGACTTGACCGGGGCCTCTACCTTTACTGGTTTGCCTGGTACGGCCATGCGGCGTGAGGTTCGCGGCCGGGATGCGGTTGCGGTGGATCCGGAATTGCTTCGACTTCGATTGGTTGCCATGTAGTGCTCCTCCCACCGATGCCAGCACCCGCTCTTGGACGAAGCGCCAAGACCAGCCAACTTGCCTCGGTTAACAGATAGTATTGAGAGAGGCACTGGTTCGTTCATGAAAAAGCGCCCGGAATGCCGCGATTCGTCAATTGCTCACGCGTTCGGGGTTGATTCCCCATCCACAGCCGCAAACAGCGCACCCACTTTCCCGACGCTCAGTTCTTCGGGCCGCTGGGTTGGTTGGATTCCGTCAGGCCAAGGCTGGCCTCGGCCAAAGGTGCTGCCCAGCTGCTTGCGTCGCTGCCCAAAGAGGCGCTGGAGGAAGGCGGCGAAGGCCCGGCGGTCGGCGATGGCCGGGTTGGGCCGCGGCCGAATCGCGATCATGGCGCTGTCGACTTTTGGCGCGGGCCAGAAGCAGCCGGGGCTGAGCCGGGCGATCGTGTCGACCTCGGCGAAAGTCTGGCAAAGGACCGACAGCACGCCGTACTCCCTGGTGCGCGGGCCGCTGACAATGCGCTCGGCCGCTTCACGCTGGACGGTGATGAACAGGCCCGTGCACGGGTCAGAGCAGTTCGGAGCCGCGTAGTCGATGAGCAGCGATGAGATGAGCGGGCTGGCGATCTGGTACGGCAAGTTGGCGACGAGTTTGAACGGCCGCCGGGTGAGGCGAGCGGTCAGTGCGGGTGCGAGTTCGTGCTTGGTGGAGAGACAATCCGTCTGGATGAGTGTGAGTCGATCGGCGAAGCGCGGCGCGACGTGCTCGGCGATGATGCCCGCCATGTCGGGATCGACTTCGCAGGCGATGACCTCGGAGCCAGCTTCGAGTAGCGTCTCCGTGAGTGTGCCGGTGCCGGGGCCGACCTCGAGGATGAGTTCGCCCGGCTGCGCGTCGGCGGCAGCGACGAGTTTGCGCAGCTGGTTGTGGTCGTGAAGGAAGTTCTGCCCGAAGCGGTGCTTGGGCCGCAGGTCGCGGGCAGCGAGGAGTTCACGGATTTGCGAGAGCGTCTGCACGACGGCGGATCGTATGGCCGATCCGACCTACGCGCCGAAGTCGACCTGGCGGTCAGCGGGGTTGGCGCGGTTTTCGTCGTAGAAGGCGTTGTGGAGATTGCCACGCGCCAGACCCGCACCAACGTAGCGGCTGGGACCGCGGCGCAGGGACGTCAGACGGATCAGATTTGGATCGACCGTGTCCTGGAGTGCCACAACTCCAGTGACGTCGCGAAACTGCTCGATTGCCGTGATGATGTCGTTTTGGCTCGAACCAGACCCAGCCGAGAATCGGATACGGCCCCGATTACCCGCGATAAGGAATGAAAAGCTGTCGCCCAGTCCGTTGATTGTGCGGCCAGTAGAAAGAAACACCCGCGCCCGCTCGTGCGGCGAAGACTCCGGATCGAACAGACTTTCACCCAGCACTGCGGCGATTGGTCCTACTTCCATCGGCTCCTCAGCACCGAGGGAGGCCGGTGGGTCAGGCAGTGCCGCAAGGTCGTCGATGTCGAGCAGAGTCTGCCGGATTCTCGCGCGCCACTGATCATCTTCGCGGCGTAGGCGCACCGCGGGCTCGGTCTCGGCTTCGATCATCGCGTCGAGGGCATCGAGTTGCAGCCCGATTTCTTCGAGGGTCATCCCGTCGCCGGCGTCTGGCTCCGGGCGCGCACGGCGAGCGGCGCGGCACTCACCGAAGATGCCAAGCACCGTCGCAAGAGTTCCCGCGCCCAATTCAAACAGCAATCGGCTGACTTCACTCATCGCGCCTCCCATCGCAGCGGCTGAAGGTAGAGATCGGAGATTGGATCGCGCGGGCTTGAAAGCGGGTGCGACGCCAGACCGAAGCGCGAGCGAGGAAGATTCGAGCGCAGCGAGATGGCGCAGGGCAAATCGATTCGTTCTCGCAAGTGCATCGGGCTGGTCGGCGCGCGACTACTCCGCGAACATCGACTCGATGAACGTCTCGGGATCGAAGGGTTCGACATCTTCGGGCGATTCGCCGACGCCGATGAGTTTGACGGGGATGTCCACGGCTTCGCGGATGGCGATGACGATGCCGCCCTTGGCGGTGCCGTCGAGTTTGGCGAGGAAGATGCCTGTCACGTCGATGGCTTCCTTGAACTTCTTCGCCTGTTCGATGGCGTTCTGGCCGGTGGTCG
This sequence comes from Phycisphaerales bacterium UBA5793, assembly GCA_002418285.1. Taxonomy (GTDB): domain Bacteria; phylum Planctomycetota; class Phycisphaerae; order Phycisphaerales; family UBA5793; genus UBA5793. The sequence goes on along the minus strand of DIDT01000020.1, from coordinate 38,185 downwards.
CGTCGAGCACCAGCAGCACTTCGTGCGGCGCGCCGTCGATGCGCTTGGCGACGACATCGCGGATCTTGATGAGTTGCTTCATCAGCGGATCCTGCGTGTGCAGGCGGCCGGCCGTGTCGATGACGAGCACATCCACACCGCGCGCCAGCGCCGCTTCGCAGGCGTCGAACGCGACGGAGGCCGGATCGGAATTCTGCTGCCCCTTGATGATCGGTACGCCGAGGCGCTGGGACCAGATGGTGAGTTGATTCACCGCTCCGGCGCGGAACGTGTCGCACGCCGCGAGCATCACCGTTCGTTTCTCATCGAGCAGACTCTTGGCGATCTTGGCGACGCTCGTCGTCTTGCCGGCGCCGTTGATGCCGGCGACGAGGATCACCGTGGGCTTGGTTGTCGCGCGGGCGATCTGGCGATTCGCCGCGGGCCAATAGGATTTCAATTGCTCTTTGAGGAACGCGATGACCTGATCGCCCTGCGTGATGGCGCCGGCCTTGTACTGCTGGCGCAATTCGTCGATGAGTTTCATCGTGGTCCGCACGCCGACGTCGGCCTGGATGAGGCGCGACTCGATCTCGTCGATGACCTCGTCTGAAAGTCTGCGGCCGCGCAGGAGCGAGCGCAAGCCGCTGACAAACGTGTCGCGGGTGCGGGAGAGTCCCTTGCGGATCGCGCCGATGGTGGCTGAGAACAGTCCCATCGGTTTACTCGGAACTCCAGTACTCGGTGTGGAGGATCGGGTCGTCCACCGGCGCGGCTAATCCGTCGGTATCCGATTCGTGCTCGGCGTTGAGAACGCGCTTGAGCATGCGATCGAGCACGCCGTTGAGGAAGGCGCCACTGCGATCGGTGCCGAATTCCTTGGCGAGTTCGATGGCTTCATTGACCGCGGCTTTGGGCGGGACGCCGCCGTGGTTCATCTCGTACCAGCACAGGCGGATCACATTGCGATCGACGACGGGCTGGCGATGCGTTGGCCACTCCGGAGCGAGGGTCGTAGCGATCTGATCGGCCTCCGACCGCGCGCTCCACGCGGCGAGCGCGGTGTCGAATGCCTTGCGATGGGCAGTCGGATCGTCGAGTGTGGGCACCGCCCATGGACCTGAGAATCGATCACTCGGATCGCGTGCAGCGTCGAGCAGCGATTCACGGATGGCCTCGGCGTCCTCACCCTGTCGGGCGTCGAGTTGATAGAGCATCTGGAGGGCCAGACGGCGAATGTGATGCGGAGTCGGATTGGACACGTGGATCAGTCTTTCCCTGGCAGCAGCGCTCTGGCGGCCTGAATCATAAGTGCAGTCTGCACGGCGGCATCCATGGCCTCCGCACCCTTGTTGCCCGCGTCGCCGCCGATTCGGGCCTTCACCTGCTCGGCGGTATTGCAGGTCAGTACGCCGAAGCCGACGGGAATGCCGGTCCGCGACGTGAGATCGGCCAGCGCGCGAGTCACACCCTGGCAAATGTATTCAAAGTGGTCGGTCTCACCGCGAATGACCACGCCGAGGGCGACGAGCGCATCGAACTGTCCGGATTCCGCCAAAGCGCGCGCGATGGCGGGCAATTCCCATGTGCCTGCTGCTGCGGCGACGACGAGCGACTCCTCGCGACCACCAAGACGAGCCCAACGGTCGATGGCTCCTTCGAGCATCTTCCCCGTGGCCCAGGAATGATAGGTGCTTCGGACAATCGCCACGCGAAGCGAGGCGACATCACGCTGTGGATCAAGAGTGTGAGCCATGAATTGCGGACGGATGGTACGGGCGAGCGGGCCGATGTTCCAGAGGGGCAATGGCCGATGATTGGCGGGGAGGATCGCCGATGGGTGCATCCAACGACTCGCCGGGCATCGTCATGGGCAGCCGGGTGGCTGGTAAACTACGATCAAGGCCGATGATTCGCCCTCTGATTGTCAACCTACTCTCGACGGTGCAGCTCTCCCGTCTGACGCACGCGTTCGCCGCAGTTGCGAATCTGTGGTTCATTATCCTCTGGTCTCGTGAAGTGGGCCTGGAACACCCGATGGCGGCGTCGATCGCGGAATCGCCGCTGTGGATCGCACTTACGCTGGCGTCGATTCTGGGTGTCGGGCTGTCGACCTATGGCGGGGCGCTCAACGACGTCTTTGATGCGAATCGGGACACAACTTTTGCGCCGAACCGACCCATTCCGTCGGGGCGCATTTCGGCGCAGACGGCGGCGACCATTGGATTCGCATCGCTGCTGAGCGCGCTGCTCGTCGCGGCGGTTCTCGATCCGACCGTGCTGCTTGTCACGCTGTTCTGCGCCGCTGCGATCCTATTCTACAATGCGGTTGCCAAGTATGTTCCAGGCATCGGGCTCTTCACACTCGGCGTCGTCTATGCGTCGGAAATGTTGATTCTCAACCTGGGTTTGCGATTCGTCTGGCCGATCATGCTCGTCGTCGCGCATGCGATGATCGTGCAGGCGGCGGCGTATCGGCTGGAGCAGAAGCGGCCGCGCCTCAAGGTGCTGACCATCGTCGGCATGATTGTCGGTTTTGCGGCCATCTGCGTTTTTCTGCTCTGGCAGACGCATGAGAAGGGGTGGCTCTGGGATCCGGCGTTCGCGTGGTACGGACTGATCTGGCCACTGGCGGCGGCGGTGCTGTTTCTCATCAGCAGCGTCCACAAGGTGCGCTTCGCTTCGAGCCCGGCCTTCGCAGCGGAAAAACTGCAGCGCTACGGGTCACTGTGGATCGGCGTCTACGGCATCTGCTGGCTGCTGGGGACGGGACTGTACGCCGATGCGGCCATTCTCGCCGCACTCGTTGGCGTGGCGATTCTGTGGATGATGATCGTGCGCGACCTGGGCGCGTGGATCGAGCAGCCCATCGGCTACCGCTGGTAGCGCAGCTGCGCGCCGCGGCTCAGGTCCAGTCGAGGGTGAAGAAGATCGTCGTAAAGATCAAGTCGGCGAAAATGACCGACACGACGCTGGCGACGACGGTGGCGGTGGTGGCTCGACCGACGCCCGCCGCACCGCCAGTCACGCGCAGCCCGTTGTAGCAGGAAATGAGGCCGATCAGGGCGCCAAAGACGCTTGCCTTGACGAGGCCCGTGAGCAGGTCGCTGGGCTCACACTGAGAGAGCGTGTTGTCCCAGTACTGCACGGCTGGCACGCCGTGCACATAGACCGAAATGAACATGCCCGCGGCAATGGCCACGATGTTGGCAATGACAGTCAGGCACACGAGCGAGAACGTCGTGGCGATAACGCGCGGCACAACGAGGAAGCGGACCGGGTTAAGTGCGTGCGCTTCGAGGGCCTCGATTTCCTCGCCGACCACCATGGTGCCGACCTCGGCGGCCACGGCGGCGCCGGCAAACCCCGTGAGAATGACCGCACTGATAAGCGGGCCAAGTTCGCGCAGCACCGCCACGCCGATGATGTTGGCGATCTTGTCCGTCTGGCCAAAGTCGCGCAGGGGCGGCTCCATCTGCAGTGCCAGAATGGCGCCGATCGCCATGGAGAGCAGCATGACGATGCCGATGGCGCGGGCGCCAAGTCGAACAATCTGGCTGATGATGGCCACGCGGCCGAGGCGGATGCGACGCGAGGTCATGGCCTTGGTGATCCAGCGCATGACATCAACAAACAGGAACCACACTCCGCCGACGTTGTACTGGAAATCCAGCCAGCGTTCGCCGACAAACCCCACGCCCTGGAGGGCGCGCGATGTCGTGGATTCGGGCTGGGTCTCAATTTCGCTCATGGGGCGAGGTCAGACTCTGTCACGACGCAGGTTACGCCTGCAGCGCCTCGTCGAGGGTATCGACGATCTTGAAGACCATATCGAGGCGGGCGATTTCGAAAATCGACCGGACCCGCTCGTGAAGTCCACACAGCACGACCGACCCGTGGTAGCGGCGCGCCACCTGCATGGCCTCCACGAGCGTCGCCACGCCGGAGCTGTCCATGTACGGCACGTCCTTGAGATCAAAGACGAGGCGTTGCGGCCGGTTGCTCTGAACCTTGCTGATCGAGGTGCGAAGTGAAGGCGAGCGACCGAGATCGATCTCACCCGACGGGCGGAGAACCACCGCTTCGCCCTGCTTTTCCACTTCGACGGGCAGATCGTCGGCAGCATTGGCCATGTCAGGCCGGTTCCTTCCTGGCTTGCGGCATCGATTCCTCGGCCGCCATGTGCTTTTCCATGAGCAGCGACATGCCGCCGCCCTCGCGTTTGTTGTATTCGACGTGATCCATGACCTGGCTGATGATGTGCACTCCCAGACCGCCGGGGCGGATGTCGTCGAGTTGGCGCGAGCGAATCTCCGCCGGCTCGACCTGGCGACCTCGGTCTTCAATGAGGATGCGTATGCCGCAGCAATTGCCCTCCATCGGCCAGACGCTGATCCAGATATGCTGATCCTCGCGTTTTTCGTACCCGTGCTTGATGACGTTGCACAGGGCTTCGTCGAGCGCCAGAGCAACGTGAGCGCAATCCGCTTCGCGGAATCCGAGCCGTCGCGCCACGGAGGCAATCATGGCCCGCGCACCGGCAAGGTAGCGCGGCTGGGAGAGCATGTCGATCTTGACGTGCGGATCAGCGATCAACGGCAGCCCTTTCATTCGCAGGGTTCGACTCTAGTGTATCCGGCTCGATGCGCGTGCCGTCGCGAAGCGTGATCTCGCCCCGCTCCCAGGCCTCGCGCCAGCGGTGGACGGCCGGGGTTCGCAGCCACTCGGGATCGAAATAGCGATAGCCGTACGACTCGCCCGTGAGTTCATCGAGGGCCTCGGCGCTGAGCAGGCGAACGGCGGGATCATCAGATTCGAGGTTCCGAATGAGGCCGGGCATGGCGGCGCGGATCTTGGCCGGATCCGTCTCCGCCGCGGCGCGGCGGGTGGCAAAGATGCGGGCGGCCGGCTGCGGGGAATCGAATCCGCCGGTGATGGCTGGCGGGCCGCAGGAAACAGGCCCCAACAGGGCGAGGGCGAGGGCGAGGAGTGCGCGAAAGACTGCCATGCGGCTGTGCATTGGCCAATAGTAGGGCCACGGACCACCGCGACGAGCCCCGCACCCGTCCCGAAACCGCACCGGAGCGGAGAAGATGATCCCATCATGTTGGACGACCGCGGCTTCAGCCATACACTCTTGTTTCCCCCAGCGAAAAGGGTCGCGCGTCCATGGCCGTCAAACAACCGACCATCCGCATTCCCGACAACACAGATGTCATCGTCATTCTGGACTTCGGCTCGCAGTTTGCGCAGCTGATCGCCCGCCGCGTGCGCGAGGCTGGTGCGTTCAGTCTGCTGGTGGCGCCGTCTGCACCGATTGAAACGATTCGCGAGCTTCGTCCGAAAGGGATTATCCTCTCCGGTGGACCGAGCAGTGTGAATGAGGCCAACGCACCTCGCTGCGACAAGGCCATCTTCGACCTTGGTGTGCCCGTGCTGGGTATCTGCTACGGCATGCAACTCGGCTGCCAGATGCTTGGGGCCGATGTCAGATCCGCCGGCAAGCGCGAGTTTGGCCGGGCCCTGCTGAACATCTTCCCCGCCAAGGAGAAGGGACTGCTCACCAACCTGCCGCCGACGACGACGGTCTGGATGAGTCATGGCGACCAGGTGGCCACGCTTCCTGAAGAATTCGAAGCGCTGGCAACGACGCCTACCTGCCCCTTTGCCGCAGTCCGAAACCGCAGTCGCAGTTTCTACGGCCTGCTGTTCCACCCGGAAGTTACCCACACTCCGCACGGCGTCGACATTCTGCGGAACTTCGTATACGAAATCTGCCACTGCAAAGGCACCTGGCGGATGAGCGAGTTCCTCGAAAGCGAGTGCAGGCGCATTCGCGAGGACGTGGGTGACAAGCGCGTCATCTGCGGCTTGTCTGGCGGAGTGGATTCATCAGTTCTGGCAGCGATGCTCGTTCGTGCGATCGGCCCACAGCTCACGTGCGTGTTCGTCGACAACGGCCTGCTGCGCAAGGCGGAGCGGCAACTGGTTGAATCGACGTTCCGCGACCATTTCGAAGCCGATTTGCGGGTGATCGACGCATCCGAACAGTTCCTGGCGGATCTCAAGGGTGTGACCGATCCGCAGGAGAAGCGCCGGCGCATCGGACACCGGTTCATCGAGGTATTCAAGGAGACGGCCAACTCGATCGGCGACTTCGAGTTCCTCGCGCAAGGCACGTTGTATCCCGACGTCATCGAGTCCGGCCACAGCCACGCGGGCACGGCTGCGAACATCAAACTGCACCACAACGTCGGCGGCTTGCCGGAAGAACTCGGGTTCAAACTCATCGAGCCGTTGCGCGATCTGTTTAAGGATGAAGTGCGCAAGCTTGGGGCCGTGCTCGGTTTGCCGGACCAGATCATCTGGCGGCACCCGTTTCCGGGACCGGGGCTGGCGGTGCGCATCGTCGGCGAAGTCACCAAGCCGCGCCTCGATCTGCTCCGCGACTGCGATGAGATCCTGCTCGAAGAGATCGTCGCCAACAGCCTGTATCGCAGCACGAGCCAGGTGTTTGCCGTGCTCCTGCCGATTCAGTCGGTCGGCGTGATGGGAGACGGGCGCACTTATGAAAGTGTGGTCGCGATCCGAGCCGTGGAAACGCAGGACTTCATGACCGCCGACTGGGCGCGCATTCCCTTCAACGTGCTGGCGACGATCAGTTCCCGCATTATCAATGAGATTCGCGGGGTGAATCGCGTGGTGTACGACATCAGCTCCAAGCCCCCGGCAACGATTGAGTGGGAGTAGGCGCGGGCCCAGCGTCGTCTGAACCATCCCGTACAATTCTCCATGTGCGATCGCAGACTGATTCTCGCGGCACTGCTGTCAATCACGCTGCCGTTGATTGCGCAGAGTCCACCGCCGGACGAGGCGAAACTGCCGGAGGTTGTCGATGATCAACCTCTTGCTGCTGATCCTGCACTCGATGCGCTTGTGGTTGATGTCGGCGCGTGGTCTGCAACAGCCGCCGCGCCGGCGGGGAATTTGGCTGCGATTGCCAGTGATCCGGCGGCACACCACGGGCAGACGGTTCACCTGTCCACCGGTCCCGCCACACGCGTCGCCAGCAGTGCGTTTGACATTCCACATCTCAGCGCGTGGCAGACCTCAGCCGATCTGGTCTCCGAACCGCTTCTTCTGCTGATCTACGAGCCGGACGGCAGCGGTGCTTTGGGCGACCAAGTTGGTTCGATCGAACTGAACGCCACATTCTGGAAGTCAGCGCTGGCGAACATGCGATCGACTTCGAGTCGTTCGCGGCCCGAGAGCACCGACCTGGCGGCCCCTCCTGCCACGGAGCGCATTCTCGTATTTGTCGGCGCTCTTCCCAGGTACTCACCAGCCACTGCGGATCAGTCGCTGGCGTGGGGGAATCTGGTTGCGGCTCTGCTGATCGGCGGTGCATTGTTGTTCCTCGTTCGGCGTCTGGCCCTGCGGCGCGCGGCGAGACGGCCCGATCGGGTGATCAGCGCGGCCAGTGAAGAAACGTGGAATGACGCCAACCTGCCAGACGAACCTGCCGAGGCGCTGGCTGAACTCCGCCGGCGCGGCGGCGATACGATTACGCATGACTGAGGGTGGCCATGTGCGGATCGACCTGCGCCTTGCCGGCACTGATCGAGCCTGCGCAATCCTGATTGGTTCGAACCTGCTCGACGAGTGCGTGACGCTCCTCAAGCAATGCGTGAAGGGCCGGCGACTTGCCGTGGTGTGCGATGCCGCCATCGCCGAGTCGCACGGCGGCCCCCTGATCATCCTGCTCACTTCAGCAGGATTCGATTGCGTACTCATTCTCATTCAGGCGACTGAAGCGAACAAGACGCTGGAGACGGCCGCTCGCCTCTACAGCGAGTTCCTCAAGTCCGGCCTTGATCGGACCAGCGCCGTTGTCGCCGTCGGCGGCGGCATCGTCACGGATCTCGCCGGGTTCGCCGCCGCGACCTTCATGCGCGGCATCACGCTCATTAGCATCCCTACAACCCTCCTGGGGATGGTTGATGCAGCGATCGGCGGAAAGACGGGGGTCAACTTCCCGTTGCCCCACTCCGATTCACTCGGCAAGAACCTCGTTGGCGCATTTCATCATCCCGCTGTGGTGCTCATGGATGTGAACACGCTTGCCACGTTGCCTCCGCGCGCCTTTCGCTGCGGTCTTGCCGAGTGCATCAAACACGCGATCATCGCCGACCCGGAATTGCTCGACTGGCTTGAGTCCCACGCCGATTCTCTTGACCCTGGCGACAGCAGCGATCTCGTCGAGTTCATCGCCCGCAACGTCCGGATCAAGACAGGAGTCGTCGCCCGTGATGAGAAGGAGTCCTCCCAGCGACTGCTGCTCAACCTCGGCCACACCTTTGCCCACGCGATCGAAACACGGGAAGAGCTCGGCTTGGAGCACGGCGAAGCGGTTGCGCTGGGACTGCTGGCCGCCTGCGCTGCCGGCGAGCATTTGAAACTGACCAATCTGGATCTGCGGCCTCGGCTTCGCGGACTCATGGGGCAACTGGGGCTGCCGGTCAGGATGAAATCCGCCCCCCCACTGTCTGAGATCATCAGCGCGATGAAATCCGACAAGAAGACCCGGGCCGGTTCGATTCGCCTGCTCATTCCGATCGACGCAGGCGTCGTGGAAATCGTCGATTCGGCGCCGGATTCGGCCGTCGAAGCGGGAATGAACGCCATCGTCCCCTGACCTTCCCCCGTCGAGCGCACACGCGTATCCTTTCCACACCGCCCGCCCGCACAGTGGGCGACCAGCCTGCAGTGGTTGCCTTTGACACGGCAACCGCGCAGAGGAGAGGACCTGATGACTCAGCCGCAAGGCCAACTTGCCAATCGATCGGTGCTCATCGTGGACGATGAGTCAGACATTCGAGAATCAGTGGAGACGGTGCTCAAGGCCGAAGGCGCGCGGACTCGTACGTGCGGCGATGGCAACTCCGCCGTCCGCGTCTGCCTCGAGGAAAAGCCTGACCTGGTCATCCTCGACATGATGTTGCCCGGCCGCAGCGGGTTTCTGGTGCTCGAAAAGATCAAGGGATACGAAGACTCGCCGGTTGTGATCATGATCACCGCCAACGAGGGCAAGCGGCATCGCTCGTTCGCAACGGGCATGGGAGCCGATCTCTATCTGCAAAAGCCGTTCTCGATGGATGTCCTTGTCGAGAAGGCTGTCGAACTACTTAAACAGGCCGATGAGGTCAAGGCTCGCGCGGGATCGCGTCCGAAGGACTGAGACCATTGGCCAAGCGGCAACTTGTCATAACCGGCCCCGCGTCCGACGATCCGGACGAGGCTCCCAGCCTCGGCTCGCGGCGCGAAGTGCTGACGACGCTTTCGAAGTTCAACACCTGGCCCGACGTGGAGGGTGGAGAATTCCTCTACGGACCCGGCCTGACCATGCAGATGACTCCCGGCGCCGACGAACTCAACCAGATGCTCGTCGCCGTACTCGATGAAGATATCGCCTGGTCGGTTCTGACGCGCATCTGCAAAGCAACGCACTGGCAATTGCTCGATCTCGAGTCGGGTCGATCGCTTGCTTTTTCCTGAACGGATCGCATCATGGCCCACGAGGAACACGAACATCATGTCCCCGCTGCCGCGGCCCACTCGCCCGAGGGGCGCGTATTCGAGTTTTCCACTCCGGAACGGGCCCAAGAAGCGCTTGAGCTTGCGTTTGACTACCGGGGCGACATCACGCTGATCCTGGTTGATGGACGTCGGGTCGAGGGGTATCTCTTCGATCGGCGCGAAGATGACGCTGGAAACCTCTTCGTCCGCCTCATGACGACCGACACCGGCCAGAAGCAGAGCGTGCCAGCCCGCGACATCCGCAAACTCGCGTTCACCGGCCGCGACACGGCGCTCGGGAAGAGCTGGGAAACATGGGTGCGACACTATGCCCAGCGCCTCGCGGAAGAGAAGGCGGAGGCCCCAAAGGGGTCATAGAGACCCCGCCTCGAACTTCGCCCAGAGTCGAGCCGCCACGTCGTTGTCCACCACATTGGGATCGAATCGCTGAAAATGCCGCGTTACCTGCTCGACGTCATGTGCGAGCAACTCGCGCGCATTCGGATTCTTGCGCGGATCGACCGCCTGCGGAAAGTCGATGACGACAGGCCGTGGCGCTGCGGGCGCCGACTCCGCCTCCGCATGCGATTCGCGATCCGGCAAGAGAATGTTGAAGGGCGAAAGGTCGGCATGCACGACATGCCGCTCGAACATTCCGATGATTGCCAGCATGATCTCGGAGTGCAGCCGGATCGCGCACGCCGGGTCGAGCCTGGCATCGATCAGCCTTGCTGCCGGCCGCTCGCTTCCGGGGGCCGCTGCGATGAACTCCATCAGGATGCACGCCCCGACTCGGGCGATCACGCGCGGCACGGGGAGCATACCTGAACGCCCGAGCCGACGGAGCATGCCATGCTCTGCCGCGATCCATGTGTTCTGGGCGTACGCCCGGCCATACCGCGTACGGCGGTCAAACGCCCTCGCGTCGCGCTCGCGCATCTGCCTTCCTTGGCGGTACTTGGCGTCGGTGTGGAACCGGCGTCCCGCCATGGCTCGAAATCGCTTGACGACGATCAGGCCGCTTGGAGCTTGGGCGAGATAGACGGTCGCCTCCTTGCCGGATTTGAGTTCGCCGACGATCTCGGTGATCATCCCCTGCTTTCGCATGGCGCCAAGATCAAGGTCGAAATCATCTTCATTCATGCAAACGAACCTATCGGGCAGGTGGACCGAACCAAGCGTAGTCCGCTCGGACCGTCCATGGCCGACAGCGGCACACGCGGCGCCACGGCAGGCAGAATCTGCGCCCCGAATGCAGTCTTCGGCGCGGTCGTGCCGATAAACGCCTTGGACCTTGCGGCAGCACTGGTATCGATTCGTCGGGACTGTGAAGGGATGCTCGATCGTGGCCAATGAACAGGCTCCAACTCCTGCTGAACCATCGACCGGCGATTCGTTGAATGCCGTTCGCTGGAGCCAGGTCTGGCAGGTTCCGACGGCCGTTGCGAGCGTCGGGCTCGTGCTGGTGTCCGTCTTCCTCATGCTGCGAACTCGGCCGACAATTGACTTCTCATCGGTTCTCAGAGAAGTCCAGAAGCTCGCGGAAACCGGGGAATACCTGGCGGCCCTGGACAAGCTCGTCGAAGCCGAGCGCTACCGCGACAAGATGGGTGAGCAGGATCTCCGCAACTTCCTGATCACCCGAGCCGACCTGTTCTACAAGAAGCAGTTGGGACAAGGCGGCAACGCCGATCACAACCTCACCGAGGCGGTTGATGGGTATCTCAATGCCGAAAAGGCCGGGGCCACGCTTACACCTCAGAACCTTTACCAAATGGGAGATGCGCTGATCAGGCTGGGTCGCGCTGACGAGGTGCCACCCCTCGTCGAGCGACTTCCCCCGACTGCGGCGCCGCTGCGCCAACGCCTGATCAAGTTACTCGTGGATCGCAATCTGGCGCTTTCGACGAGCAAGTACGCCGAAACCGTCGACCTGCTCATGAAACTGATGGTCGAACCCGACCTCAAGCCGGACGATCGAATCTGGTCGCTCGCACGGCTCACCGAGTTGCGCTTGCAGCAGGGTTTTGTCAACGAGGCGGTGGACAAACTGCTCGTGGCGATGCAGCAGTTGCGAGCCGACGGCATTCGCGAATTCCCCGAGTTGTACCTGCTGCTGGGCCGGGCCTACTTCGAACTTGGTCATTACGCCAATGCCGAAGAGCACCTGCAGACCGCCGTCGAAGGTCTGCCGACTTCGAACGCAATGCGTGGCGAGGCGCTGCTGCTCCAGGCCAGAATCGCTCAGCAACGCCTGCAATGGGACGAAGCCTTCCAGATGCTCGACAACATCGTGGTGACCTACCCGGGCACTCGGGCCTACCTGCCCGCCCTGCTCTCTCGAGCCGAAGTGCAGGCTCAGCTCGGCAATCACCTCGAGTCAATGAACGACTACAACTCGGTGGTCAAGGCTCTGGCCGCTGCCCGGCAGCGCACGGACCTGACGCCGTCGCTCACGCCGCGCCAGGTATGCAACAGCCTTCTGGTGTGGCACGACCGTCGGCGCGACGACGGCAACCTGCTTGATGCACTCCAGTTCGCCAAGATCGCCGAGAGCCTCTACCCGATTTCCAAGGACATGCCCGAGGACCTCGTGCTTCGCCTCGCCCAGACGAACTGGGCGCTGGGCGATTCGACGTTGGCCCAGGCCTGGAAGGATGCCGGAATCCAGCTCAATGACGAGGGCATGCCGATCCAGCCGGACGACGCCTCGCGCGTCGATGCCGCGACGCGTCGACAGGCCCAGCGCTACTTCCTTGATGGCGGAGAGTACTATCGACGACTTGCCGAGATGGCGATTCAACTGGATCCGGACGCTTCGGCCGAAGCCCTGCGCTGGGCCTCCAAGTGCTTCGATCGCGGCGGCGAGTACCTCATGGCGGTGAAGTCGCTCAAGGAGTTCGTCCGCCTCAGTGCCGGGCAACCCCGGGAACTCTGGGGCATCCACATGCTCGGCCGTTCCTACCAGGCTCTGGGCGACTATGACGGCGCCATTGCCCAGTTCAAGACACTCATCGCCGAACATCACAACTCCATCGAGGCCCACCGGTCGTATGTTCCCCTCGTGCAATGTTACCTGAGGGCTGAGCGCCCCAACCCTGCCGAAGCGGAACGCCTGCTGACCCACGTCGTCGACGGGGGCGCAGAACTCAACCCGGATGCCTGGGAGTTTGCCGATGCACTCATCGAACTCGGCTTGCTCTACAGCCACGCCGCGGACTACCCCATGCCCCGCCCCGCAGCGGAGTACTACCCCGAAGCCATTCGCCGCCTGACCGAGGCGATTGAGCGATACCCGACCGATCCGCGCATCAACGATCTGCATTACCAGTTGGCTCATGCCTATCGGCTCAGCGCCCAATCGATCAAGGAGGAGTTGGTTACCGAACGACCCGAAGCCGAGCGCATCCAGTTGACCCAGACGCGAATGGCGCATCTCGATGCTGCCAGCGCGCACTACGCCACCGCCATCGAGGGCTACGAAGCCATCCCGCCGTACAAGCGCTCGCAGGAAACGATCCAGAATCTCAAGTTCGCGTCGTTCTGGCGGGCCGACTGCGCGTTCGACCAGGGGGCCTACCAGGAGGCCATTCGGCTCTACTCCGGCGTTGCCGACCGCTACTCGGAAGACGCCACCGCCATCGTGGCCCTGATCCAGATCGTCAACGCCTATGCGGCGCTCAACGACATTCCCGCAGCCCGCACGGCCCAGAACCGTGCGTGGCGACTGCTTCGGGATCTGCCCTCTTCGGCCTTTGAATCCGGTCCACTGCCTCTCAATCGCGACGCGTGGGAGCGTGTGCTCAAGTCCAATGAGATGACCTCCCAGGGGAATCTGACATCTGCGGGGAGTGCCGGTCCCTGAGCCGCGTTCAGTCGGCCCAAAAGTTCATGCCCGGACGTGACAATGGATGATGTACAGGAAGACTGCTGAACTTGGATACTAATGGTCGGCGGAGCCGACCCGGAACGGAAGGTCAGGATGACCGCCACGGCCCCCTCCCAATCTCGGCTGCCAAATCCCGCGCCGCTGCTCGACCTGCTTGATCGCCAGGTTGAGATCTGCCTTGAACTCGAACGCCATTCCGCAGACCTGCTCGAACGGTTGAGCAAGGCCCAGTGCGATGATGCAGCTGCACTTCTCGCCAGCCGGCAACCACTCGTCGATGAAATCTCCACCCTCAACGTGCAATTCGCGAGCCGCTGCCCCTCCTGGCCGGACTACCTCACGACACTCTCCTCCAAGGAGCGGGAACGGGCCAACACCGTTGCAGGACGGTTGGACGATTTGCTCAATCGCGTTCGAACGATCGATGCCCTGCTGAGCGAGCGACTCGGCGAGGTGAAGCAGGAAATCAGCCACGCGCTCGGCGAACTGCTCACGGGCAAGCATTCGAATCGCGCCTACGTCACTGGCACCACGGCAACCACCGCCCCGGGTCGAAACCGCTTCATGGATGAGCGGGGATAACGGCGTGACCAGCAGCGTAGTCGAGCACGAACGAACCACCTCCCTCGTCGCAGATGACGATGCACTCGACGTGGGTATCGCCGAAGAGATCGGCTTGCCCCAGCGTGAGCAGCAGGATCTCGCCGAGATCATGACGACCTTCACGCAGGTGACCACCCGCCTTCAGGGCGCTCACCAAACCCTGCAGGCGGAGGTTCGTCGCCTGAACCACGAACTTCGCGAAACCAACGAACAGCTGCGCCGGTCGCGGCAGTTGGCGGCTCTGGGACAGATGGCCGCGGGCATCGCGCACGAAATCCGCAACCCCCTCGCTTCAATCCGCCTCTACGCCTCTATGCTCTCCGAAGACCTGGCCGACCGGCCGGATTCCAACCGTCTCGCGGTGCAGATCGCTCGCGCGGTGCGAGATCTCGATGCGGTTGTCGGCGATGTGCTCAACTTCGCGCGAGAGATGAAGATCCGCCCGGCTCCCACAAGTGTTCCGGCTCTGCTTCACCAGGCTGTCGAGGCCTGCCGGGGTCTTCTCCATGATTCGCGCGTGCAGATCAGCCGCGATTTTGAAGCCGAGCGTGCTCTTCCCGATCTGAACGTTGACGCAACGCTGCTCAACCAGGCGCTGGTCAATCTGATGCGCAATGCGATCGAAGCCATGGCGGGTGATGGTACGCTCACGCTCTCCGCCGCCGCGCCGTCCACGTTTGAGCCGGGAGAGGATGGCGACGCCGCACCCGCGGGCCGGGCGGAGTTCGATCGCCAATGGCTTACGATCATCGTGGACGACACCGGCCCGGGCATTCCCCCCGAGATCGTGGAACGCATTTTCAACCCCTTCTTCACCACACGCCACACCGGAACCGGCCTTGGTCTGGCCATCGTCCATCGCATCGTCGATGCGCATGGCGGGGAGATTCTCGTCGATCGAAACGCCGGTGGCGGAGCCTCGATTGCGCTGCGGCTACCGATTGCAGTGGCCCGGCCCGACGAGGCGGCCAACTTCACCACACACGCTGGGCAGTGAACTTTTGCGGGAGGAGCCGATCATCGTGCGAGTGCTTGTAGTTGACGATAAGGAACTGATGCGCGACAGCGTCGCCACAACGCTGACCCGCGCTGGCATGCAGGCAGCCGTTGCAGCCGACGGTGCGACGGCACTGAAGATGATCGCCGACCAGCGACCCGGCGCGGTCATCACCGATCTGCAAATGCCCAACATGACCGGTCTCGAACTGCTCGCTGAGATCAAGCGCATCGACGAGCAACTGCCGGTCGTGCTCATGACGGCCTACGCCACGGTCCAGACGGCCGTGCAGGCGATGAAGACCGGGGCATTCGACTACATCACCAAGCCCTTTGAGGGCGACCAACTCGTCGCCACGGTCAGCCGCGCCGTCGAGCACGCCAGGCTGTTGCGCGAGAATGCAGTGCTGCGAAGCAACCTCGAATCATCGCGACAGCGAGGAGCAGACAAACCTGTCCTCGTCGGCCAGACGGCCATCATGTGTCAGCTGCGCGAGCAGATCGACCGCATCGCGCCCACGCAGGGCACAGTGCTCATTTCGGGTGAATCCGGCTCCGGCAAGGAGGTGGTGGCCCAACTCATCCGCGCCCTGAGCAACCGTGCTTCGGGACCCCTGCTGACACTCAACTGCGCGGCACTTTCCCCCTCGCTGCTCGAGTCCGAACTCTTCGGACACGAACGGGGCGCGTTCACCGGCGCGGACCGTCTCCGAAAAGGGCGGTTCGAGCTCGCCGACGGCGGAACGCTACTGCTCGACGAAATCAGCGAGATCCCACCGCAGATTCAGGCCAAGCTGCTCCGCGTGCTCCAGGAGCGAGCATTCGAGCGAGTTGGCTCAAGCGTCACCCAACGAACCGACGTTCGCGTGATCGCTACGACCAACCGCAATCTCGATCAGGCCGTCGCGCGCGGCTCGTTCCGACAGGATCTCTTCTTCCGCCTCAATGTCCTCCCGCTTCATGTGCCGCCACTGCGCAGCCGACGCGAAGACATCGCACGGCTCGCCGATCACTTCCTCGGCCTTGTCGCCGCTCGCGAAGGTCGGCCGCCACGCCGATTCGAACCCGCTGCCACCCAATTGCTCATCGCCTATGACTGGCCCGGAAACGTGCGCGAGCTGTTCAACATCTGCGAACGCGCCAGTATCCTCTCGCCGGGCGACACGATCGCGGCTGCCACCGTTGCCCCCTGGCTGCAGATGAACATGCCTCCCGGCGCCGAGTCCAGCGATTCGGGCGACCCGTACGACTCCCTGTGCGAGGTCGTAATCGCGGACCACTCCGGCAATGGACTCGCCCATCGCTCCGCCCATACCTCGCGGGCCGCAGCTTCGGCGGCGCTCGACAACGGCCAGATGGCTGTGGCGGTCTTCGATCGTCCCCTTGAAGAGATCGAGCGGGACGTCATCGTCGCCACGCTGCACCGGCACAAGGGGCATCGGCAGAAAACTGCAAGCGAGCTGGGAATTGGCGTGCGCACGCTGGGTCTGAAACTGCGCAAATGGAAAGAGCTGGATCTGGTCGCTGCAGATCTCTGATGCCAGCGCAATTCATGCGCTAGTTGCAGGACTGCAGCGCTGGCGCCCTCCTCGTCGCCCACGGGGAATTGGCGCGCCGATTGCTAATGACTTCCATGGGGTCTTGCTCGCGCAAGTTTGACCGAGGATTGGTTTGATGCTCGATGGATTGTTTAACCAAGCCGGAATCGACGTACTGGAGCGGACGATTCAGTTCGCCGGCCAGCGCCATCGAATTATCATCAACAACATCGCCAACCTCTCAACACCGAACTACCGCCCCAGGGATGTTGATGCGGCGGAGTTTCGCCAGTCGCTCGCCAAGGCGCTCAAGAAGCGGCACGCGACCCATCCCGGCCTTCGATCCACCGCACCCATTCGTCCCAAGGACACGGCAGACATCACGTTCACCGATCAGGGCATGGAACTCAACCCGCGTCCCAAGGGCGAGGGCATCCTCTTTCACGATCGCAACGATCGCGATCTCGAGGGTCTGATGGGCGAATTGACGGAGAATACCCTCGCGCATCGCACGGCGACGGAGCTGTTGCGAGCGAGGTTTGCAACGCTGCAGATGTCCATCCGTGAACGTGTCTGATCCAGCCTGAGGCAACGAGACTCTCACAGGAACACAACGCCATGTACGGCCTGCTCGACATCTCAACCTCCGGAATGGTCGCCCAGCGAACGCGCGTGGAGGTTGCCACGGCTAACATCGCCAACGCCAACAGCCTTCTGGATCCGAACGGCAACAACGAGCCGTTTCGTCGCAGGATGGCGATGTTGGCGCCCGGCGATCCGCAGTCCGGCAATCCCATGGGAGTACACGTTTCGCAGATCGCGATCGCTGATGGCGGATTCCGGCAGAAGTACACTCCGGGCCATCCCTACGCGGACGAGCAGGGCTATATCTACACGC
Source organism: Phycisphaerales bacterium UBA5793 (assembly GCA_002418285.1). Classification (GTDB taxonomy): domain Bacteria; phylum Planctomycetota; class Phycisphaerae; order Phycisphaerales; family UBA5793; genus UBA5793. The sequence goes on along the minus strand of DIDT01000020.1, from coordinate 20,706 downwards.
CTGATATCGACATCACGACGGAAACGGTGAACGCCATGGAGGCGTCGCGGGCGTACGAGGCCAACGTCATGGCGGCGGAGGCCACCAAGGCGATGCTCTCCGCCTCACTGCGCATCCTGGCGTGAGATGGGGCGGCAACCGAGGATTTGAAGGAGTTGGACAGGTCCAACCGATGAAACGATGTGCGGAATCGTCTTTGAGCGCTCTGGGGTCGGGGATTCTTCCTCGCGCCGCTCATAGGATGGTCCGAACATCGGTCCGGCTGGCGCGGGCCGAGGAGGTTTGATGTGACGGATCCTCTTGGACTCATTCAATCGACGGGCGCTTCGCAGCCGATCAGTCGGGCCAACCAGCCTCTGCCCGGCGCGGCCGACGGGGGTCCGGGTTCGTTCAAGGACATGCTGCTCGATCAACTGCGCGAAGTGAATCGACTCGAGCAGGAGACGACGCAGGCACTGGAAGATTTCACAACCGGCAAGCGCACCGACTTCGACGCCGTATTCACCGCTCAACGCAAGGCGGATACGGCGTTCCAGATGCTCTTGCAGGTTCGCAACAAGGTCATGGACGCGTACAACGAGGTGAAACAGATCCGCGTGTAGTCCACGCCGCACTTGGGGGTCGTGAGGCGTCAGGAAGATGCTGCGACCGGACCGAGAGAGTCGCACTGCCGGAATCGGCTGCGATGAACCACTTCGAACGACGCCGGCTGAGGCATGGAGGCCTACACGGTGGACAAATTTCGTCAGTCATTCGACTTCGTACGGGGCCGGCTCGCCGACCTCAAGCCAATGCACAAGGTGCTCGTCGGCTCGGGACTGCTCATCTTCCTGATGGGTATGTTCATCGTCGCGCAGTACTCCGGCAAGTCGAGCATGCAATTGGTAGAGGTGTCACCGGATTCGCGTGACGCGGTCCTGGCGCGATTCGCCACTCAGGGCATCACCGCCACCCCGGTGGGAAGTAACTTTCTTGTTCCCAAGAACAAACAGATGGATGCATACGCCATCGTCAGCGAAGTGGACAAGAGCACCGGGGGTTCGTCGGCGCTGCTGGGCCTGATCAAGGAGCAGCCTTGGTACGCCAACCGACACCAGAACAAACAGCAGTACTATGCCGCCCTGAATCAGGTCCTGAGCGACGTCATCAGTCGCTGGACGTACGTGCAGAAGGCAGAGGTCTTTCTCACCGCGCCCGAGGATGGTCCCGGCGGGCTGGGGCGACAGGCCGAAAAACCGAGGGCATCGGTCGCTGTCAGTCCCAATGGCGCAACGCTCACCTCCGAGCAGGTGGAAGGCATTGCCATGTTCGTCAGCGGGACCATCACCGGCCTCGAACCCGGCAACGTAACGGTCATTAACGCCCGCACCGGCAACCCGATGCGAACGCCCGACGACGAGCAGCGAGCCAACGGCGCCTACATGGAGCTCCAGACCCGGATCGACAGCTACTGGCGAGCCAAGATCGAAGATGTTCTCCGCCACATTCCCGCCGTCATCGTGCAGGTCAACGCCACTGTCGACGCGTCGCGGGAGAAGAGCAACGACGTCTCGTACAAGAAGGAAGGCGAGGGCACGGTTTCGCCGCTGACATCCGAGAGTGAGACCAAGACGCAATCAAGTGAGGCGAACAGCGGCGGAATCGCCGGCGTGCAGCCCAACACCGGGCAAGGTATCACCCTCTCCAACACGCCAACTCCGTCGAGCACTTCTTCCGAAACGACCAGCGAGTTCGCGCCCAAGACCGGAATGCGCGAGACGATGCGCGAAGACCCCAAGGGGTACGCCCGCAAGATCAACGCCACGGTGAAGATTCCGCGAAGTTACTTCGAGCGCGTCTGGCAGTTGCGCAACAAGGACACAACCACCCCGCCCGATGAGACCGCGATCAAGACCATCGAAACCGAGGAGATCGCCAAGATCACACAGGAAGTCAGCGCCCTGATCGATACCGAGGCTCAGAATGCGGTCGACGGAACACAGTCGTACGTCGGCACCGTGGTGGTCAACACCTACACCGATCTGGATCCCATCGCGGCTCTCTCCCCGGAAACGAAGGCCGGCACGGGGTTCATGGGCATTCCCGGCGAGTTCGTGAATCTGCCCTGGGGATCGGCTGGCATGGCCCTGCTCGCCGCCCTGAGCCTGTTCATGATGTTCCGCCTCGTCCGCAGTTCAGCTGCGTCGCGCGAACTGCCCTCTGCCGAGGAACTTTTGGGCATTCCGCCGTCTCTCACAACCTCCATCGACGAGTTGATTGGCGAGGCGGATGAATCCGATCCTGCAATTGATGCGGTCGAACTGGACGATGAAGAACTGCGAACCCGCACGATCATGCAGCAGATCGGAGATCTGGTTGGCAATGACGCGACGGACGCGACGCGGGTCGTCAATCGCTGGATCACTTCCGAGGAATAAGCGTGGCGCTCAAAGCCGGACAAAAACTCCCCGAATCGATCAGCGAACTTGACGGCACCACCAAGGCGGCCGTTCTGCTCGTCAGCGTCGATCAGGAGACCGCGTCGGCCATTCTCAAGGGGCTCGACGAGCAGCTCGTTAATGATGTGGTTCGCGAACTGGCCTCGCTCGGACCCGTACCTCGAGCGTTGCGCAATTCGGTTATCGAAGAGTTCTACACGACCATTCTCGCCAGCAAGTACGCCAATGAAGGCGGCCTGGAGTACGCGCGCACGTTGCTCTCACGCTCCGTCGATCCGAAGATGGCCGACAAAATCATGTCGGGCATCCAGACGCACGTGCAGAAGACGCCCTTCAACTTCCTGCAGAAGGCCGAGTCGGAAAACCTCCTCACCTTTATCCAGGACGAGCACCCTCAGACAATCGCGTTGATCATCAGCCACCTCGCGCACCACAAGGCGGCGGAAATCCTCATCGGCCTTCCGGCTCAGAAGCAGATCGAAGTGGTCAAGCGCATCGCCAACATGGACCAGACCAATCCCGAAGTCATTCGCACCGTCGAGCGAGCGCTCGAATCGCGCCTGTCCAACATGCTCATGCAGTCGATGGAGAAGGCGGGCGGCGTGGAGACCGTTGCGGAGATCCTCAACCTCGCCGACCGTTCGACGGAGAAGTCAATCATGGAAGGGCTGGAGTCGGAAGATCCCGATCTGGTCGAGCAGATCCGCCGGCTCATGTTCGTCTTCGACGACATCATCCATGTGGACGGCAAGGGGATCCAGGCGGTCCTCAAGGAAATCGACAACGACGAACTCGCCCTGGCCCTCAAGACGGCCAGCAAGGAACTTCAGGAGAAGATTTTCAGCAACATGTCCGAACGTGCCGCGGAACTCATCAGGGAGGACATGCAGTACATGGGCCCGGTGCGCGTCAGCGACGTCGAAGCAGCCCAGCAACGAATCGTCGATATCGTGCGGCGGCTCGAAGACGCCGGCGAGATCATCATCGCCGGTCGCGGCGGCGAAAAGGACCTGATCGTTTGAGACCCTCATGGCACTGATTCGAAGCAAGCAGGCGGCCGCTCTCGTGCGCGAAGCCGTGGTCCTCGACCTCGGCGATCTGGCTCGTCAGGGCGAAGCGATCAAGGCGCGAGCCGTGGCCCAGGCGGACCAAATCCTCAAGAGAGCACAGGACGAAGCAAAACAGGTCGCCCAGTCCGCCTCCAACCGAGGCTATCAAGAAGGTCTGCAACGCGGACTCGCCGAGGGGCGCAAGCAGGGACTCGAGGCCGGCCGAAAACAGGCCATCGAAGAGCGCAAGGGCGAACTCGACCGCCTGCAGGCGGAATGGACCGAGTCACTCGATCACTTCATTGACGCTCGCAAGGGACTGCTCATTGAAGCCAGACTCGACGTGCTGCGACTGGCGCTCGCCATCGCCGAGCGGGTCGTGTTCCGCACCGTAGAACTCGATCCCGCGGTCATCGAGGACCAGATGGCTGAAGCCATGAGCCTGCTCGCGAAGCGATCGGCCGTGGTCATTCGCGTCAACCCAGCCGATCTGGCGCACGCACAGGAGATTCTTCCGGCCCTGGTTGAGAAGATGCAGCAATGCGAGCACGCGACGCTCGCCGCAGATGAGTCGCTCACCCCCGGAGGATGTATTCTCCAGGCCGGCACCACCAGCATCGACGCCACCATCGAGACACAGGTGGATCGCATCGTTGCAGCGCTCCTGCCAGACGATCCGGGGCTGCATGCGGAGTCACAGCCCGAACCTCAGCCGCCCAACGAGGACACGCCGGAGTCCTTGCCATGAGCGTGCTCGCGCCGGCGTGGTACATGCTTGAGCGTATGCAGCCGCGTCAAATCAGCAGTCGAGTGACGAGCGTGCGCGGCCAAACCGTAGTCACCCCACCACTCTCGCTTCCCGTCGGATCGCTCGTGCGCATCGAAAGCAATCGGCGCGAAACGTCGCCCACGTTCGGCGAAGTCATCGCCGCCGATCAGGGCGGGACGATCATCATGCTCTTTTCGACCGCCACCGGGCTTGGCCCCGGGGATCGCATCTTCGCCGTGCAGACGGCCCCGACCGCTTCGCTCACTCTCAACATGCTCGGCCGCGTTTTGGACGGATTGGGACGCCCGATCGACGGCCTCGGCCCGCTGCGCGATGTCGAACTGAGACCGATCTCCCCGATCCCGATGTGTTCGCTCCGTCGCGAGCCGATCTCCCATCCACTTGCCACCGGAGTAAGAGCCATCGACGGCATGCTCACTGCGGGCAAGGGCCAGCGACTGGGCGTGTTTGCCGGTCCGGGCGTGGGCAAATCGACACTGCTGGGCTCCATTGCCCGCAACACGCAGGCCGATGTGAGCATCATCGCGCTCATCGGTGAGCGAGGTCGCGAAGTGCGTGAATTCATTGAGCGCACACTGGGCCCCGAGGGCCTGGCGCGCAGCGTGGTGTTTGTTTCCACCGGGGATGAGTCGCCGCTGATTCGCATTCGCGCCGCCATGATCGCCACGGCCGCCGCCGAACTCTTCCGCGACAACGGCGCCGATGTCGTGCTCATCATGGATTCGATCACGCGATTGTGCCAGGCGCAACGGCAGATCGGTCTGGCCGCAGGTGAGCCCCCGACCACCAAGGGCTACACCCCCAGCGTGTTTTCGCTCCTGCCATCACTGCTCGAACGCGCGGGCGCGGTGCAGGATTCCGGCTCCATTACGGGTTTCTACGCCGTACTCGTCGAAGGCGATGACATGACCGAGCCCATTTCGGACGCAGCCCGCGGCATCCTCGATGGCCACATCTCGCTGACGCGCAAACTCGCGAACCGGGGCCATTATCCCGCGATCGACATTCTCGATTCAGTGAGTCGGGTCGCCGACTCGGTGAGCGGCTCGAATCACATCCAGGCTCGACGCATGATCTCGCGACTGATGGCGATCTACGCGGAAGTCGAAGACCTGATCAACATTGGCGCGTACGTGCGGGGTTCGAATCCCGAGTGTGATGTCGCGATCGACCTCAAGCCGCGGATCGATGCGATCCTGCAGCAATCCTCGTCCGAGGCCTCGCCTCTGGAGAGCACAGTCAGCGCGATGACGGCTCTGGCGATCGAAGCGGGACACGCGCTTTCGCAGCGCAAACCCCAACAAGGTCGATAGACGTTGCTGAAAGTACAGAAGATGCCTCGATTCCGATTCAATCTGGAACCACTCCTTAAGCACCGCAAGCGCGTCGAAGGCGAAAAGCAGCGGGCACTGGCGACGCTCGAGCGGCGGAGAATTGAAATCGAGAACCATATTCGTGAAATGCAGCAGCGCATCACCGACAACAAGACTGAACTCGGACGCGGACTCATCGGCAAAGTCGATACATCCGCGATCCGCAGCCAGGCGGCGATGTCGATGCAATTGGACGCCCAGACGCGCAGGCTCGTTCTCGTGCTGGCCGAGATCTATCGCCGCACTGAACGAGCGCGGGCCGAGTTGCTCGAGGCCCGAACGCGGGCCAAGGCAATCGAGCGCCTCCGCGATCGCCGATATGAAGACTGGAAACGAGCGCTCAACAAGCGTGAAGCGTCCGTCATTGACGACCTCACGACCGTGCGCGCCGCGTGGAGTATGGAACTATGAAGAAAGCATTATGGCCCGCGATCTCAATTCTGGCCATCGCCCATCTGATCACGCTGGCTGGTTTTGTCGGCTTTCTCAGCCTATCCGACCGCCTCAGTCGCGATCGTTTGGACCAGATTCGCTCCATACTCGCCACGACGCTGAAGCAGGAGCAGGAAGAGGCGGACGCCGCGAAAAAAGCCGAAGAGCAAGCCGCGCTCGAAGCCAAGAAGCAGGCCGAGCAGGATCGGGCCAATGCCGGTGCCGAGGCCCGGAACGAACAATTCAGAACAATCGAGCAGACGCAGCAGGAGATCGTCGCGCGGGCTCGCCGCGATCTTGAAGCCATCAATCAACTCATCGCGCTGCGGCTGGCCGAAGTCGAGCGGCGCGAAGCCGAGCTCGCGGTGCGAGAAAAAGATGTCCTTGACGCTATCGAGCGCGATCGCATGCTCGCCAAGGATGAACAGTTTCAAAAAACCGTCTCGCTGCTTGCAGGTCTGAAACCCGATGACCTCAAGTCGAAGGTGGATGTCTACCTGACAGATGAGCGCTACGACTTTGTCGTCGATCTGCTCGAAGCGCTTCCGGCTCGGACTGCGTCCAAACTCCTCGCCCTGTATGCCGATGACACCGACAACCGGTTGGCAGCGAATTTGCTCCTCCGTCTGAGAGACCGCGGCACCGGCGCCGACGCTCCAAGGACCGAGGATGGACGACTCACTTCCGATCAGCAGCCGTGACTTTGCCAGCAGCCTGCTGGCGCCCGCTTTCGTTGCGGAGCCCGAGTCCCCGACCGAAGCAAGCGTAACCTCTGAGCCCTCAATGAGTTTCGGCGAACTTCTCGCCGACGCCTCTCGCGATTGGGCATCGCAGCCCAACGCCGCACCCGCGGGCCAGCCCGCGTCTATCTCCACTCCGAAACCCGACCGTGCGCCGCCACTCAAGCCGCACGAGACGCCAGACGCCCCGACGCCAGAGCCCGCTGACACCTCCAATCAGGCGCAGGAATTGCCGCCGGAAGTTGATGGTGTCTCGCGCAAGACTGACGCAAGTCCCGCCCCGCAAGCACAGCCACAACCCGATGATCTCGTCCCCACGCCTCCCGAAAAAGAAAAGTTGTCCAAGGCCGAACAACGGTCACTCCGGGACACCAAAAACCCGGTTGGCGAGTCGGTAACGGAGCACCCTGGCCCCAATACGCAACCAAAGCCGGCGCAGAGTTCTCCAGCGACGCCACTGCCTGCACCACCGCCAGCCGAGATCGGTGCCGTTCCCCTTTCGCCTCCCACTCAGGCCCCAGCCGACACCTCGTCGGCGGCGCCCATTGTTGTCGGCCCACCGGTTCTCCCGACCGGGAATCGCTCTTCCGCACTCCAAGGCATCGCGACTCCAGAGTCGGTTGAGGCTGAAGACTCCGCGCATTCGGCGGAGGCCAGGCCGCGCGATGCGTCTGCACCAAACGCGCAATCAACACAGAATCGTCCGCTGGCGCCGAGTACTCTCCTGCCTTCGCAGCCCGTGCCCGCGCCTCCCGCACACGATTCATCGTCGCCGATCACTCCATCGACAGCCCCTTCGGCACCATCAACGAATGGAGCGACGTTTCTTGATTTCCAGCCGCACGCCCAGACAAATGCGACTGGCGGAAACAGCAGCGCCCAACCGACGACGACATCCAACCACGGCACTCCTATCCCTACGGCTCCCGAGACAAGGGCCGAGACGTTCAGTCCGCAGGTCGTTCGCGGCGCCTTGGCGATGACCCGCTCATCCGGCGGCGTGATGACGATGCGACTCGAACCCGAATCTCTCGGAGCGCTGCGCATTCAAATGCAGATGAGTCAGGGCCGCGTCACCGTGCAGTTTCATGCCGAGACCGCCGAGGCACGCGGTTTGCTCAATCAACATGTCCAAACCCTGCGCAACGCGATGGAGTTACACGGCTTGAAACTCGACGGCATCCAGATTCACACGCTCAGTCGGCCGGGCTCCACGGCCTCAGCGGGCCAGGAGCAGTCGCAGTCCCAATCGGGCGGCGACAATGCACCGCGCCAGGACGCCGGCGGGCAGCAGAGCCGCGGACACGCCGATACCTCCGAGCGCCAAGCGCAATACCGCCAGGCGGCTCGGCAATTCATGAGCCAGGGCCAACGCAATTCATCCTGGCGACAACAGTGGAACGCTGCCAACACGTCGACCAACGCACCAACACCTTCGCTCGCAGGGCAGCCCTGAGCCAGGAGATTGACCATGGAAGTTTCACCCACCCAGCAATCAACCGGCGGCATCCCGTCGCGCAATCGCTTTGAAGACCTCACTAGCGAGGACTTCATGAAGATCATGTTCACGGAACTGTCCAACCAGGACCCGCTCGAGCCCCAGGACACACAGGCGCTGCTCAACCAGATCAACACGGTGCGCAGCATCGAGTCCAATGTGCAACTCATGACGCAGCTCACGGAACTCGTCTCGCAGAATCAGTTTGCCATGGCCGGCACACTCGTGGGCAAGACCATCAGCGGGCTTGATGAGTCCTTTCTCCCGGTGCAGGGTCGAGTGAAATCCGCCGCCGTCGAAGGCAACCAGATCATGCTCACCCTCGCCAGCGGCGAGCGCGTTCCTATGGACAACATCGAAAGCATCCTCGAATCGGAACCAAACCAGGGTTGAGTCGGCTGGATACGGCAGCGTGAGGAACGAACGCGTGAGCGGTCAATCTGACATCCTCAGACATCTGGAACCGGTGACACCGCCGACGGCGAACACTCGCGTGGCGAGTCAGCCCCGTCAGCGCCTTGAAGAGGCTGACTTCCACACGCTCATCGCCTCGGCGCAGAATGACATCACGCGCACGAATCGGCCCGTGGACCTGCCCAGCGACATCTCGCTGACACCTGAGCAATGCTCGCGCTTAGAGAGAGCGGCCGATGCAGCGCTGTCGCACGACAGCAGCACTGCGCTGGTCATGCTCGACGGCCGGCCGCTGCTGCTCGATGTGCAGACGAGAGAGGTTCGCGAGGAAGTGCGCCCCGACGCCAAATCCGATCGCATCATCACCGACATTGACACCGTTATCGTCTCGCGGGAGGAGACGGCGGCAGACGGCCAGCCCACACACAACCTGCTGCTCCGACGATTGTCGGGCGCGGTGGCTTCGTCCACGGTATCCGGATTGATCAATCGCGGGGAGCGCGGCTCCTCACGACTCGAGACACACGACTTCGGGGCATGAGGCCGAACGACTCGGCGCGACCCCTCGCGGAGGAATGAAGACATGGCATCAACAACCGCGCTGCTCACGGGATTCTCGGGCATTCTCGCCAACAGCAAGATGCTCGACGTCATCGGCAACAACATTGCCAACGTGAATACGGAGGGTTTCAAGTCGAACCGGCTGACCTTCGCGCCCACCTTCAGCCGAACCCTGGGGATCGGCACTGCCCCGACGGCTCAGACGGGCGGGTCGAATCCCAGCCAGATCGGCTTGGGGGTCAGCGTCGCCGGCACGCAGCGAAACATGAACAATGGCTCGATCAGCGTCACGGGCGTGAACACCGATCTGGCCATCGAGGGCCAGGGGATGTTCATCGTCGAGCAGGGCGCCGACACCTACTACACCCGCGCCGGTTCATTCCAACTCAACGCGCAGAACGAACTCGTGACCTCGTCGGGCGCACGAGTACAGGGTTTTGGCGTGGACAGCCAATTCAACGTTCAGACGGGGACCTTGCAGGATCTGACAATTCCCGTGGGCAACCTCACCATCGCCGAGGCGACGCGAAACGTCTCGTTCAGCGGCAATCTCAACGCCGCCGGCGATGTTGGTACGGCCGGCTCGCTCACAACCCTCGATCCGCTGCTCGCATTGGGCACCGCCGTTCCGCCCCCGGCCAACCCGCCCTTCTCCGATTCGACCACCCGCCTCGTTGACATCGACGACGGCTCCGGCAACCCCATGTTCGTCAATGGCCAGAGCATTCTGCTCTCCGGGGCGGAGAAGAACGGCGCCCGTCTGCCAGACGCGACTCTGGCCATCGACAACACCACCACCCTCGCCGACTACATGGCGTTTCTCGAACAATCGCTGGGCATCGACACCTCGGTGCCGGGTGAGCCCGGCGGCGTCACCATTGACGATACGACGGGCGTCATCACCATCGAGGGAAACATGGGCACGGCCAATGAACTGGCCGTTGAGAGTGGTGACATGTCGCTACTTGATTCGGTCGGCGCCACACTGAGCCAACCATTCACCACGACCGACGCGGGAGACGGAGCCGGGGAATCGGTTCGCACCTCGTTCCTAGTCTTCGACTCGCTCGGCACACCGTTGCAGGTCGATCTGACGATGGTCCTCGAATCAAAGGACTCCACCGGCACAACGTGGCGCTACTACGCCGAGTCCGCGGACAACGTAGGAGGCGATGTTCGACTCGGAACAGGAACAGTCAGTTTCGGAACCGATGGTCAGGTCGTTCCACCGGCGGATGTTTCCATCACGCTTGATCGATCGAACACCGGCGCCGCCACGCCGCTTGCCATGACGCTGTCCTTCGATTCGAATGGAAACTCCGTCACGGCGTTCAGCGATACAAGCACCAACATGGCCGCGGTGTTCCAGGATGGTTCGCCGATCGGCACTCTGGTTGATTACAACATCGCCGAAGACGGCGTCGTCGTCGGCGCGTTCAGCAACGGTCTCATTCGTGATCTCGGGCAATTGGCCCTCGCCACATTCAGCAACCCCGGCGGCCTCGTTGATAAGGGCGGCAATCTCTTCGCCACCGGGCCCAATTCCGGATCGCCCGTGGTTGCTTCACCGCTCACCTTTGGCGCCGGTCGAGTCATCAGCAGCGCGCTCGAGCTGTCAAACGTCGATCTCAGCGCCCAATTCATTAACCTCATTCTGGCGTCAACGGGCTATTCGGCCTCCACGCGCATCATCACCACCGCCAACGACCTGATGCAGCAGTTGCTCCTGCTCGGCCGATAACACTACGAGATGAAACTCCAAAGGGTCGGCCATGATTGTGCTCACAAGGCTCAATAACAAGCAGTTTGTGCTCAATGCGGAGCTCATTCGCACGATCGAAGAGAATCCGGACACGACGATTCTGCTCACGAACGGCGATCACATCATCGTGCGCGAGCCGATGGAGGAAGTCGTCGATCGGGCGATCGAGTACGGCCGGCGTCTGCGCTCGCCGTTCCCCGCCCTGGACTGACGTAGCATCCGCTCCCGGGTGGCCGGTGAGATGGTTCATCTCGGGTATGGGACTCAAGTCTCTGTCCGCCTCAGACGATACAACCCGCATGATCGCATTGCGCGGTCGGTATGTCGTTGAGGAGGCGCAGAGGTGGATATTGCAACAATCTTCGGCCTCGTTGTGGGCTGGACGCTCACGATCCTTGCGGTCGTCGTGGGTGGCAATGCCCTCGCGGCGTACATCGACGTGCCCTCCATCATCCTCGTCGTCTTTGGCGGGTTCTGCGCGGTTATCACCTCGTTCCCCCTTTCGGCGCTCAAAGGCATGCCCAAGGTCGTCCTCAAGACGCTCTTCGCCAAGCCGCAGGATCCCGGCGCGCTCATCAAGAAACTCGTCAGCTACGCTGAAATCGCGCGACGCGACGGCATCCTCAGCCTCGAGAGCATGACCAGCGAGATGGGGGATCCCTTCATCGTCCGCGCCATCGGAATGGCCGTGGACGGCACCGATCCGGAACTCATCGAGTCCATCCTCGAATCTGAAGTGGACAATGAGTCGGCGCGCCACTTGCAGGGCAAAGCGCTGCTTGACGCGTACGGCAAATACGCCCCAGCATTCGGCATGATTGGTACGCTGCTGGGCCTGGTCGCCATGCTCCAGAACATGGATGACCCCTCCAAGATTGGACCGGGCATGGCCGTTGCCTTGCTCACGACTCTTTACGGCGCGTTGATTTCCAATCTGGTGTGCATCCCCATGGCTGACAAGCTCGCCGTTCGCGCCGGCGAGGAGACCTTCATCAAGCAGATCATCATTCGCGGCGTCATGAGCATTCAGCAGGGCGACAACCCGCGCATCGTCGAGCAGAAGCTGCTCACCTTTATTCCGCCATCCAGTCGACCCGTCGCTGACGAACACCGGAAGGCGGCGTAGGGAAGAGTCATGGCCAAGTGCAAGTGCAAAGCGACGCCATGCCCCGAGGGGGTGCCCGGCTGGATCGTCACCTACGGCGACATGATGTCGCTGCTGCTGTGCTTCTTCATTCTGCTCGCTGCGTTTTCTGAACTCAAGCGCGACGAGGAATACACCGTGGTCGCCCACAGCGTCATGATGGCGTTCGGCTTTACGCAGGGCAGCGGCGGCGCGATTCCCACCGACCAGGCCTCGATGCAGACCGTCGTGACCATGCTCAGCAATGCCGCCAGCGCCCACGACCCGAAGTTCGCCATCAGCCAGAGCGACGTCGAAGGCGTGCAGGGGAAACACACAACCGTCAAAACCGTTCGCGAAGGGTTGGTCTTCACCATCGGCGGATCGAGCACGTTCGACCGCGAGTCGGCCGTGCTCAAGGATTCGGTCAAGGATGAACTGCGTTCGATCGCGAAGCTGATCGACGGGCGCAACAACCGCATTTTCATCCGCGGTCACACCGACACGAAGCGACTCTCCCCCTCGGCTCCGTGGAAGAACCTGTATGAACTCGGCTTTGCACGCGCCGAGGCTGTCATGCTATTCCTGACTGACGAGGTCGGGATGCGGCCCGAGCTGTTCCGCGTTGAGTCGTGCGGCGACAACGAACCGATCAACGCCCGGGCCCGCAGCAACGAAGCGTCGCAGGTCAATCGACGGGTCGAGATCATCCTGAGCGAGAGCGTCGTCGAAGATTTCAATCCGGACAGCGATTTTACTGATCCATCGAATGCACGAGGAGGCTGAGCATGGCCGACGCCAAAAAGGACAAGCAGGCACCCGCCACGGAGGAGACCCAGCAAAAGAAGTCACCGATCAAGGTGATCATCCTCGTCGCGGTGATCATGATCATCGAAGCCGGGGTGCTCATTGGCGTGGCGATGATGACCGGGACACCCGCGGTCAAGGCCGATAGCGGGTTTCTTTCGGAGCAGGAAGCGGCACTCAACCGCGTGGTCGAAGTCCCGATCGTCCACGATCGCTTCCCCAACAGCAAGCAGGGGGTGCTCTACCTCTATGACACGCAGATTACCGCCCGGGTAAAGGCCCGCAACGAGAAGCAGATCGCCGAGTTCGTCGAGGGCAACCAGGCACTAATCAAGACCACCATCTCCGCGCTGTGGCGCAATGCCGAGCCGCGCCACTTTGACGAGCCGCTGCTGAGCACGCTGACCCGCCAGGCCACTGAGGCGCTCAAAGAAATCATGCCAAAGGACCCCGGCACCGGCGAGAGTTTGATCGACGAGGTACTGCTCGAGGGAGTAACGCCATACCGCGCGGGAATCTGAAGCCAGGCCCTGTCGAGTAGCGCCGGGAAGCAGAGATCTGCTCGCAGCCAGAGCGGCCCAACGGCAGTTTTTGCGCAGTCGGCTGATCTTGCAGAGTCCGCGCGGAATCTACCGATAACCGTGTGACCCTCGCCAACCAAAACCAGGGCGAGCGACTTCCGCATGACCCACCACCCGTTCATCACGCGAAGCCCCGACACCCCCGAGCAGACCGCCGGTGGTGAACCGGCGCCAGGGGCCGGCGCTCCCGATCCCCAAGAGGCGCTCGAGAACGCCCGCGAAACGGTGGAGGAAATCTCGCAGGAGGCGGACTCCGTCGCGGCACCGCAGAACCGATCCTCCCTCGACTTGCCCGAATTCGATACCGATACCACCGAACACCCCGTCAGCGGTATCGATCTGCTCTCCAAGGTCAACCTCAACGTGCGCATCGAACTCGGACGCACCAAGATGCTCGTCGAGGATGTGCTCCGGCTTAATCAGGGCAGCGTCGTCGAACTCGACAAACTAGCGGGCGATCCCGTCGACGTCTACGTCAATGACCGACACGTGGCATGCGGAGAAGTTCTCGTGCTCAATGACACATTCTGCGTTCGCATCAGCGAGATTTTCTCGCGTGGCGACGAAGGCGGGGACAACTAGCATCCGCCGCGCCGACCCTTGACGGGGTCGGCCGGACAATCTCGATCACCCTGTTCGGCGGAGCCGAGCAGCGCGGCCGCAAGGTCGCACAGCGCCAGGATGGCGAAGCATGACTCGATCGACAACCACCCCTCGTGCCTTCCGCATCTTGTGCTTGAGCGCCTTCCTGCTCAGCGGCGCGGCAACGTCGATCGCCAGCCCGCCAGAAGCACCCTCCACCCCATCGACCACATCACTCATCGGAGAGGCTGAGGTCTACAGCGGCCCCGGCGGTGGCGCCTCCACGGACAATCAACCACGCCGGGAAGATCAAGCGCCCGCCAAGGTCCTCCCTCCCCGCTCAACACAGCCCGGCTCAGCCCGCTCGACCAGCCATCGCACCACATTGCACATGCCCGAAGGTGCCTGGCAGACCATCGGAGCCCTTGGGGTCGTCGTTGGGCTGATCGTACTGCTTCGAACATTGATGACCCGCTTTGGCGGTCCACTCGGCCGCGCTCGCGCACCGTCGGGCATCGTCGAAGTGCTCGGCCGCTATCCGCTGACACGCAGCCAAACGTTGCTGCTCCTTAAAGTAGATCGCCGCATCCTCCTCCTCGCTCAGACTCCGCAAGGGCTGACCACCCTTTCCGAGATGTCCGACGCCGAGCAGGTTGCGTCTCTCGTTCAGCGCATCCGCAACGATCGCGGCGACTCCTTTGCCAAGCAGTTCGAACGGCTCATCACCCCCGTTGGCTTGGCCACGGACTCTGCGGAAGCAAGCCCCGTGGTTATCGATCTCACGAGGTCGCGCAAGACTTCCGCAGCGCAGCGCGTCGCCAGCATGCTCGCCGATGGAGGTCGTCGGTGAAACGCTCCACCCTGATCATCCTCGCAGCTCTTCTCATGCTGGTTGTATGCGGCAGCTCCACGGTGGCGCAAACCGCCCCCACCGAACTGCCTGCCGATCCGACCGCCAACCTGAACCCGGTGAGCGCGCTGGAAAGCGCCAGCGAAGCCATTCCGGGTTTCGAAGGCGGCCTGAGTGGCGCGATCAATGTCCTCATCCTGCTCACGGTCCTCACAATCGCACCATCGATCCTGATGATGTGCACGTGCTTCACGCGCTTCGTCGTTGTGCTCAGTCTCGTGCGCCAGGCAATCGGCACCGCTCAGCTCCCGCCAAGCCAGGTGATCGTCGGCCTGAGTCTGTTCATGACCGCGCTCGTGATGGAACCCACCTTCACGCGCATGTACAACGAAGCCTACGTCCCCTACAAGCAGGGCGATCCAAACGTCCAGAGCCAGCTCGACGTGTGGAACCGGGCCAAGGACCCGCTTCGCGATTTCATGTTCGCCCAGATCGACGCCGCCGGGAACTGGGACGGCGTGTACATGATCCTCGACTACCGCGGCATCGACACCTCCAAGCCCGAGGATCTGACGTACAACGACGTGGACATGCTCACGCTCGTACCCGCGTTTATTCTCAGCGAACTCAAGGTGTCGTTCCTCATCGGTTTTCGTGTGTACCTGCCCTTCCTGATCATTGACATGGTCGTCTCCAGCCTGTTGATCTCGATGGGGATGCTCATGCTCCCGCCGGTGTTGATCTCACTGCCTTTCAAACTGCTGCTGTTCGTCCTGGTGGACGGCTGGACGTTGATGCTCGGCAATCTGCTGCACGGAACCGCCGCGAATACCGAGTCGTACTCCGCGCTGCTGCCGGCCGTGCATCCACTGCTCGTCGCGGCCGGCCTGGCGTAGGGCTTTTGCGCGCGCCTTTTTGGAGGTGACTGATGGTTGACATGGGAGTGGATCTTGTTCGCGAAGCGCTGTCGCAGGCCCTGATGCTCGCCGCGCCGATTCTGCTCGCGGGTCTCGTCATCGGCCTGATTGTCTCGATCTTCCAGACGGTGACGCAGGTGCAGGAACAAACTCTGACTTTTGTACCCAAGATCGCGGGGATGATCATCGTGGGCATCGCGATCATTCCCTGGATCATCAACGTGATGATCGACTACGCCACCGCCATGTTTACCGGCCAATAGGAACTCCGCTAGAGGGCCGCGCCTCGCGCATGCCCCGACCGTCGCATCATGATCGATCTTCGTCCCCTTCATCCTCACATCGGCCCCTTCCTGGTCGTGCTCAGTCGGGTGTCTGGGCTGTTTGTCTTCGCGCCGGTGCTGAGCAGCTCTTTGATTCCGGGGCGGATCAAGGCCCTGTTTGCAGTCTCAATCTCCTGTGCGGCATACGCCGTGCTCTACCCGGCGATCACAGCCCACAGCGCCATCCCCATGCCAACTTCGCTCATCGAACTCGGCGCACTCGTCGGCTTCGAACTGCTCGTCGGCGTGGCCATCGGCTTCCTCGCCTCGCTGCCCATGCTCTCAACGGAGCTGGGAGGACTGATCGTCGGTCAGCAGCTGGGGCTCGGCTTCGCCCGCGTCTACAACCCCGCCATGGAATCCGACGCAGATGTGATCGGGCAGATGCTCTTCTACATGGCCTTGTCGGTCTTCATCGGCGTTGGCGGACTCGAGATCATCTTCTCGATGCTGCTCAACACGTTCGGCAACATCCCGCCGGGCGAATTCCGAGTCTCGGGCGACTTCGTGGCGCTCAGCGCCGGGCTGGTCAACAGCGCGTTCGAAGTTGCGATCCGCATCGCCGCGCCGGTGTTGTGCCTCATCTTCCTCGAGTCGTTCGCGCTGGGTTTCATGAACAAGACCGCGCCGGCGTTCAACATCCTCTCACTGGGTTTCCCCATTCGAATTGTCCTGGGCACCGTGGCGCTGATCGCTTCGCTCGGACCGATTCACGAAGGGGTGCTCGACTTCACCGGAGATGTACTCAACCTGATGACGGACTTCTTTCGATCGATCCACTGATCAGCGAGTGAGCCCCGCGACATGGCCGACCAGGACCTGGGCGAAAAAACTGAACCAGCCAGCCCCCGCCGCCGCAAAGAGGCCCGGGAGGAAGGCAGCATCGCGAGGTCGATGGACCTGACCGCCGCGCTCACGCTGCTCGGCGCCGTCGCCCTGCTCATCTGGCTCACACCCTACATGATGCGCGATCTCACGGTCTACGTCCGCGAGACGCTCGAGACGAGCTCATCGGATATCGGTATCGGTGGATACTCCGGAGGCGATGATCTCCAGCGGGCGCTCAAGATCCTCGTCGCCTCAGCCGGGCCGTTTGTCGGCCTGATGTTCGTTGTGGGTTACCTTGCGGCAGTGTGGCAGGTTGGTCTGACACTGACAGCCAAACCGCTCGCGCCCAAATTGTCCAAGCTCGATCCGATCGCGGGGTTCAAGAAGTTCTTCAGCGCCCAGGCCGCCGGCCGAGCCGGGATGAGTTTCGGCAAAGTCCTCATCATCGGACTGGTCTCGGTCATCTATGTCTCCCGCCGCTTCACCGACATTCTCATGCTCCCGCGCTTTACCTTTGGCGAGGCGTTCTCCAAGTCCGGCTGGTATCTGATCGAACTGCTGCTCTGGCTCGCCGCAGCCCTCATCATCCTGGGCATCCTCGACTACGCCTTTCAGAAGTGGCAATGGGAGCGACAGAACCGCATGAGCAAGCACGAAGTCAAGGAAGAGATGCGCATGACCATGGGCGACCCGATGGTCAAGCAGCGGCAGCGCACCTTTGCCCGCAAGATCCTCAGCCAGCGCCTCCAGCAGAGCGTGCCCAAGGCCGACGTCGTCGTCACCAACCCCGAGCACATTTCCATCGCGCTCAAGTGGGATCCCAATACGATGAACGCGCCCAAGGTGCTCGCCAAGGGCACCGACTTCCTCGCGCTGCGCATTCGGCAAATCGCGCTGGCCAACCACGTGCCGATCGTCGAGCGCAAGCCGCTCGCCCGGGCGATGTATCCCGTCGTTCATGTCGGACAGGAGATTCCATCGAACTTCTTCCAGGCGGTGGCGGAAGTGCTCGCCTACGTCTATCGCCTCAACAAGAAGAAGGCGGGTTGAGCATGACGCGTCTGACCGAAAAGTCGCCGGTGACAGGTGAGATCCATGGCTGAGTCCGCCCTGCGCAAACCGAGCATGTGGTTCGATGGCGGCCGCGGTCGGTGGAAGACCCTTGCCGTTCCCATGATCTTCATCTGCATGATGGTCGTGCTGGTGGTCCCGCTCCCACCGGGCATGCTCGATGTGCTCATCGCGGCCAACATCAGCGCCTCGGCCGTCATCCTCCTCACCGTTGTGTACATGGAGCGACCGCTGGAATTTTCCGTGTTCCCCGCGCTGCTGCTGGGCACGACGCTCTACCGACTCTGCCTGAACGTCGCAACAACACGCCTCATCCTCTCCGCCGATGTCTCGTCACCCGCAGAAGCCCAGGGGGTCGCCGGCGAGGTCATCCGCGCGTTTGGTCAGTTTGTCGCAGGTGATTCGCCGATCGTGGGCACGGTCATTTTCTGCATTCTTGTCATCGTGCAGTTCGTTGTCATCACCAAGGGTTCGACGCGCATCTCCGAAGTGGCCGCGAGGTTCACCCTCGACGCCATGCCCGGCAAGCAGATGGCCATCGACGCCGACCTTACCGCAGGCTTGATCACCGAAGCCGAGGCGCGCGATCGACGTGAGTCGATCATGCGCGAAGCCGACTTCTACGGGGCGATGGATGGCGCCTCGAAGTTTGTCCGCGGCGACGCCATTGCCGGCATCATCATCACGCTCATCAATGTGCTCGGCGGCTTTGCCGTAGGCGCCGTCTACAAGGGCTGGACGCTGCGCGAGAGCCTTGCCGTCTTCACCAAGCTGACCATCGGCGACGGCCTGGTCTCGCAGATCCCCGCATTTATCATCGCCATTGCCGCGGGCCTGATTGTCGCGCGCAGCGGCGCCAAGCAGGATCTGGGCACTGATCTGACCAATCAACTCACCAGCAAACCCCGCGCGCTCTATATCACCTCCGGTTTCCTTGCGCTGATGTCCTTCACCGGCCTGCCGTTCATTCCCATGATCACCTGTGCCGCAGCGATCGCCGGCGTCGGTTATGTTGTCTCGCGAGGCGTGCTGGCCGTCCACGCTGAACGCATGGCTACAGAGGCGAGCGAATCCGCCAAGTCCGCGCCGGCCGGCCCGTCGCCCGACGATCTGCTCAAGGTCGACCTGCTTGAACTCGAAGTCGGCTATGGCCTCGTGCGACTCGTCAATGAATCAGACGGCGGGAACCTGCTCGAACGCATCTCGCTCGTTCGAAGACAACTTGCTGCCGAACTCGGCCTCATTTTGCCGCCCGTGCGCATCCGCGATAACTCCCATCTCGAGGCGACGTCATACCGCTTCAAAATTCGCGGCGCACAAATCGCCGACGGCCAGACCTATCCCGGATCATGGCTCGCGATGGATTCGGGCGTCGCCCAGGGACCGATCGACGGCGCCCCGACCAAGGAACCCGCGTTCGGCCTCGATGCCTGGTGGATTCCCGAACACCTCCGCGCACGGGCCGAAGCGCAGGGCTACACCGTCGTCGACGCCACCAGCGTTCTGATCACGCACTTCACCGAGACGATCAAGCGTTATGCCGATGAACTGCTCACCCGCGAGGAAGTCAACAACCTGCTCTCCACGCTCAAGCAGCGAGCCCCGAAACTGGTTGAAGAAATCGTGCCCGACAAGGTCAAACCCGGTGAGATTCAAAAAGTCCTTCAGGCGCTGCTCCGCGAGCGATTGCCCATCCGCGATCTCGAGACCATTCTCGAAACGCTCGGCGACTGGATCTCGCACACACGCGATACCGATGTGCTCGTCGAATACGTGCGCAACGGCCTGCGGCGCACTATCGCAGCGCAATACACCACATTCGACGAGGAGAGTCGGCCGCGGCTGTACTGCATCACGATCGATCCGCGCCTCGAAGATCTCATCGCGTCCTTCGTCGAGCGATCGGACGTGGGCACCACGATCACCATGCCGCCTTCGATCTCCAATCGCATCATCCACTCGCTCGATACCTCGCTCAAGACGCTGATTCACACCGGCAGGCCACCCGTGATCCTCACCTCTCCGCAGATTCGCGGCGCATTGCGGCGGATCATCGAACCGCACCTCCCGCAGGCGGCGGTGCTCGGCTTCAACGAGGTGCCCCAGGGACTCGAAGTCGAGTCGCTCGCACTCGTGCAGCCGCCCGAAGTCAAACAGAACGCCGTGCCGGCTGCGTAGAGGATCACTTGCGAAACTCGAGGTGAATGTGGTATGATGGAGCAGAGTCGGAGGCGACTGGACCAAGGCAGGAGGCCGACCGGAGCATTTGGCCTAGGAAGGGCAAGACGTTGAACCTTCGAACCTATCAGGCACACTCTCTCACTGAAGCGCTGACCCGCATCAAGGCCGATCTGGGCGAGGACGCCATCGTGCTCCACTCGCGCACCTTCCGCCGCGGCGGGATGCTCGGCCTAGGTGGCCAGATCATCTATGAAGTCACCGCTTCGATGCCGGCGCCGAGACCACGTCCGGCGGGTCGATCGGCTCCCCGAGCCGCCACCACGCGCAGCAGCGCATCGACCGCACTCGCCGACACCGACGCCGCCCGCACCGCCGCCATGGCCCTC
>DIDT01000012.1 GCA_002418285.1 Phycisphaerales bacterium UBA5793 | reverse complement strand
GTGCGGCCGTAACGGCGCGGTTGATGCCGGCCGGTGCGGCGCCGGTGGGCTCGAGGCCAACGGTAATGTCCTCGATGGTCTGCGCCGCCATCGCAGCATAGTGGTCGATGCGGTTTCGCAGGAACGTGAAAACCGCCATCGTCGGAATGGCGACGCAAAGACCCATGAGCGTGGTGATCAGTGCCTTGGAAATGTCTGAAGCAAGCAGTTCAGGCCGAGCGCCGACGTTCGAGATCGTCCCGAACGCGCCGACCATGCCGATGACCGTGCCCAAAAGACCGAGCATCGGCGCGATCGAACCGATCAGGCCGAGCGCATCGGTCTTTCGATAGAGCCGGGCCACTTCCTCGGCGCCCGCTTCTTCGATGGCGTCCTTGAATTCGAACGGGCCAAAGGCGCTGCGCTGATACCGATTGAGCCCCTGGGCGAGGACCCGCGTCAGAAACGAGTCGTTCTCGATGCGCTTGCACACTTCCAGCGCCCCCACCACATCGCGTGTCACGAGCAGCCCCTGCAAAGCGGCGACGAGGTGCGGCGGGACGAGTCGCTTGGGCTGGATCGCGATGATGTTCATCACCGCGAGCGTCAGCGCCACGAGGCTCAGGATGATGATGATGTAGCCCGTGAGGCCGCCGTTGTGGATCTGCTCGAGCAGTGTCATGCCCTGCGGCTCGTCAGTCTGGCCGAGCACGAGCAGCGAGTGGAGCATCGTGGGAGGGAGCACACCGATGGTCATTGCTTTTTCTCCGTTGCGGCGATGCGAGGCGCTGGAGCCGCGTCGTTGAGTGGATGCGTCGGATAGTCGAGGCGAAGTTCGTTCCGGAGCGAGGCCGCTGGTTCAGATCGGCCCAGGCTCTCGAGCGTGCGGGCGGCCGCATCGATGGCAAAGCCCGCGAGATACGAGTGCTCTTCCCGGTACTTGGCCGGCAGCGTGAGCAGGTCGACGAGCCCTTCGCGCTGCGTGTTGAGATCGGGAACCGCCACGCGCACCAGGCCGCGCACGTACCACGCCCACGGTGAGAGAAGACCCTCCTCCCGGTACAGGCGGGAGAACGTTCGATCGATGTCAATGGGAAAGGGCCTGATCTTCTCAATTGCGGCCACCATGGCGGTGATGATCAGCGTCGCAGGATCGCGCTGCCAGGAGTCATCCGC
Source organism: Phycisphaerales bacterium UBA5793 (assembly GCA_002418285.1). GTDB lineage: Bacteria > Planctomycetota > Phycisphaerae > Phycisphaerales > UBA5793 > UBA5793. The sequence continues at coordinate 65,557 of DIDT01000012.1, read as the reverse complement.
GTGATAAAACAACGCGGAATCCTGGACGCGCAGCCCCAGCGCGAGCTGCGCGGCGCGACCATAGAGCGAGGCGATGCGCTCAGTCGTCGGAGAGTCCGGCACATAATGGCCCAGGTCGGCCAGCAGTTGCTCGACGCCCACGGTGCGCGTCCAGATTGGCGGCAGTTGCAGGCACACGCCGCTCTGCGGATCGACGATCGGGTGCATGTCGAGGTAGGCCGTGCGCTTCAGACCGCTGTCAAGCAGCCGATGCATTTCCAGCCACGGAATCACCGCCGCGGCTCGAGCCCCGCGAGCCAGACGACAGCGCAGCAATCCTTCGGCGACGATAAGCGCCGTCGGATCCGTGCGGTTCATCATCTCGGCGAACATCGGATCGAGAATCGGTTCCGCCGCCGCGTAATCCTGCCGCTCCACCCGTGAACGAGCGCGCCACAGGCGCTCGCTGAAACCCTGCATCCTGCCGAACGCCTCGGCAAAACTCTCGCGATCCGTCTCGAGGTAGCGCACGCGATCCCAGGTGACGAGCACATCGGTGTTCTCGTTGCCCCGCGACACGCGGAAACGCACGCCGGCATCATCCACTTCAAGAGCCCGGCCCTCGATTGGCGATGAAGTGCCGCGCTCAAACAGGCGATCGGCACGCACGGCTGGTGCGACAATCAGCATGAGAAACAGCCCAAGCGAGGCACAGCACAGCCACGGAAGATCGCAATAGGAGCGGGAGCGCATCAGCCTCACGGTTGCCCCCCACCACCACCGCCGGGAACTCCATTGTCGGGCACGTAGCGATACTCCCCGCCCGACTCCTTGGCGATGCGGCGCATGATCTCCTCGCCGCCCCGCGCGCCGAAGACGATAGTGTTGATTTTCGTCCGCCGGCCGCGGGTATTCAGCGCGCGGATGAAAGATGGCAGGACATCCGTCTGCTGACCGTCGGTCATGAAGTAAATGACATCCGGGCGGGGCTTGAGCTTGAACGCCTCTTCGAACGCAGGCGCAGGTTCCGTGCCTCCGGCTGAGACGAGTCGGTTGATCCACGCGCGCACCTTGAACTTCGTCGCATCATCGGCCTTGTACCAGCGGTACTGGTCGTTCATGGAAAACGCGTTGTCGCTGTAGGCGATGATGAGAAACGACGCGTGTTCCGGAAGGATGTTGATGGATTCGACCAGATTGCGGCGGAGCGTGCCGATGCGATCCGCCTCCGCCATGGACCCCGAGACGTCAACGATGTAGACGAATCGCGTGCCGCGCGCCTCGATCCCGAAGAAGCTCGTTCCCGCTCCGCCGCCGCCGAGCATCTGGCCCGGGCTGAACTCCTCGCCCGCGCCGCCGAGAGTGTCGATGGCACCGGGATCAGCCAGGTCGACAGCCACACTGGCCGGATCGGCCTTGAAGAGATCGTCAGGCGACTCAGCCGCGACGGTCAGACTCGGATCCATCGGAGTGGGAATGGTGTCCGACGTCTGCTCATCGAGCTTGGTCAGTTCTTCCTCGGCCAGAGTGGCGAACTCAATCTGCACATCACTTCCGTCACCGCGCACCGGCGGGTTGATCACCAGGATCGCTGCGATTAACAGGAAAATGGCGTGAATGAGCACCGACACCGCTGGGCCAATGACGTTCTCAGGTTTGCGGTACTGCGAGGTGTGGCGCGATTCCTCGGCGACCACTTCATAGACCGACGGCTCTTCCGGCTTGGGTTCGTTCAGATTCGTGGTCGGCTGGTGGTTCATGCCTGATCCTGCCGGCGGCTTGGGTTGCGGATGTCCCGTGCGTCAATCCTTCGGACCGATCCGGCTCGCGCGGTGTCTCGCCGGGTCGTGCGGTCCCGGCAGCGTCTTGGCCGCATCGATCTGTTCGGCTGCAACCCCCTGGCGGTTGCGGCCGAGAAAAACAGTCGTGCAATTCGTTCTATCGGATGCGCCGTACTGGCTCGGCAATCACGAATCGATTATAGGACAGGCATATCCTCGCAATCGGGGTTCCAGCGGACTTGACCACCCCCCCGCCTGCGACTCCAATGCTCCTCACCGCCGAACAGGAATCCTCATGCCAGAGTCGTGCCGCTATCGGAAAGTCCTGCTGAAAGTCTCCGGCGAGAGCCTGTCCCAGGCTGGATCGCTGGGAATCGACCCGGAGGCCCTCAATCTGCTCGCCCATGAGATCATTGCCGCAGTTGAGACCGGCACCGCGCTGGCCGTGGTCGTCGGCGGGGGCAATATCGTCCGCGGAGCCGCCCTGGCCAAGGCCGGGCTCATGCCGCAGGCCAGCGCGGATTACATGGGCATGCTTGGCACCATCATCAATGGCATTGCCCTCAAGGAAACCCTTGATACGCTCGGCCAGCCGGCCCGGCTGCTCTCGGCCCTGAACATCACCTCCGTCGCCGAACCATTCATCCGTGGCCGGGCGCTGCGGCACATGGAAAAAGGCCGCGTCATCATCCTCGGCGGAGGAACGGGTAACCCCTTCTGCACCACCGATACCGCCGCTGCCCTGCGAGCCACCGAACTCAACTGCGACATCATCCTCAAGGCCACCAAAGTGGACGGCGTCTACTCCTCAGACCCCAACACTGACCCCAAGGCCAAGCGCTACGAGCGGCTCACCTTCGATGAGGCCATCGCAGCCCATCTCAAGATCATGGACCTCACCGCATTTTCCATGTGCATGGAGCAGCATCTGCCCATCGTCGTCTTCGATTTCAAAGTGCGCGGCAACATCAAGGCGGTTGTCGAGGGCCGGGCCATCGGCACCATGATCACCTGCGCCAGGGAAGACTGACCGCGACCCGGAGGCTCCTGCGCGAGAGCGCCGATCAGCCAATCGCAAGCCGATCGGACGAACCGGCCGATAGAATTGGCTGAGTACTTCTTTCTTGACGCTTTGACTCCCGGTCCCCCGGCTGAGCCGGTGGCTGGCGATTTGGCTTTCTCCTCTCACCCGGCGCCCGGTGCCTGGTGCCTCTGGTGAAACATGACTCCACTTCAGGCGGCGATTCTCGGTCTGGTTGAAGGCATCACCGAATACCTGCCCATCTCTTCGACCGGGCATCTGATTCTCACCTCATGGCTGCTCGGCCTCGATTCGCCGGATGTGAAGGAGAGCGTCGACGTCTTCAACATCGTGATCCAGGGCGGCGCGATTCTCGCCGTGCTCGGACTCTACTGGCCGCGCGTGCTGCAGATGATCAAGGGCCTGCTCGGCCGAAATGCGGTCGGTCTGAAACTGGCCATCAACATCATCGTCGCGTTCCTTCCCGCCGCGGTCCTTGGCGTGCTTCTTGACGATTACATCGATGCGCATCTCTTCGCGCCGATCCCGGTCGTCGCTGCTCTCGCGCTGGGCGGCGTGTGGATGATCGGAATTGACATCTGGTACAAGAAACGCAACGCGGGCAAACATCTGGCGCTCGAAGATGCGCCGGGCGAACCAGGCACCATCGAAAGCCTGACCGTCATGCAGGCGCTGATGATCGGCTTCTTTCAGTGTTTTGCCATGTGGCCCGGCACGAGCCGCTCCATGATGACCATCGCCGGCGGCATGATGCTCGGCCTCAAACCCAAACAGGCCGCCGAATTCAGCTTCCTTCTCGGTCTGCCCACGCTCGGCGGAGCCTGCTGCTACAAGGCTCTCAAGAACCACGAGCAACTCGCAGCGCTCGGCGTCACGCCGATGGTCATCGGCATCCTCGTCGCCACGATCTCAGCGGCACTCGCGGTCAAGTGGCTCGTCGCGTTCCTCAATAAACACGGCCTCACCGCATTCGGCATCTACCGCCTCATCCTCGCAGCCGTGTTCGGCGGCCTCGTCTTCGGCGGTGTGGTCACGCTGACGAATTAATCGTCGATATCCCCACAGAACTACGCTCGCAAGAAGTGTCTTCGTCATCGCCCCGAAGGGGCGCACGAATGTAGCCACGGGTGAAGCGAAGCGCAGCGAGCGCAACCCGTGGACACAGGACGCGACTCCCCATTCATCGCCCCGAAGGGGCCCGCGAATGGCACAACCTCTCCAAAACGTCAACAATCCCACATGCCCGGCACGTTCTCGCAACTCCTGCTGCACATCGTCTTCTCCACGAAGCGCCGCCAGCCATGGATCAACACAGAACTCGCCCCGCAACTGCACGCGTACCTCGGCGGCATCGTTCGATCCGAGAAAGGAACGGCCTACGAGATCGGAGGCGTCGAAGATCACGTCCACCTGCTGGTTCGCTGGCGACCCGACGATCCCATTTCCAACCTGCTCCGCAACATCAAGACGCGATCTTCCCGGTGGATTCACGAAACCCGGCCGGATTTCAGATCATTCGCATGGCAGGAGGGATACTCCGTCTTCTCTGTGAGCAAATCACAGGAACAGGCGGTCATGAACTACATTCTGAGGCAGGCCGAGCATCACGCGCGCGAGGACTTTGCGACGGAATTGACTCGCCTGCTCGACGCGCACAATATCGAATACGATCGGCGCTACGTGATCGACTGAACCAGTCGCACACTCGCGTCACATGCCCCTTCAGGGCGAAGAGAATCAAACCACATCGATCCCACGGGTTCCGCACCGCGGCGCGGCGCTCCACCCATGGCCACATTCGAGCGCCCCTTCGGGGCGAAGGCACGGCCGGTTCCGCCCATACACCGAATGGGCCGCAATCCCTGACCCGGCCCGCGTTCGACGGTGTCGCCGTCAATGATCCGGAGCGTCCTCCCCCGCTTCACCTTCCGGAAGCTCGCCTGCATTCGACAGCCCGGCCAGCTCATCCCACAACTCCTGGCCGCGCAGTGTTCGCCTCGCCAAGGTGCCATCCCAGATGATGGCCAGACTCGGCACACCAAGACCCGATGCATCACTCACACTCAACATCGGGAAATCAGCCCACGGATTCTCGCCTTCACCGACCGTATCCGTCGAGCTCGTCCAGTGTGCTCTCGGTCTATCCGAACGCACATCCGCAGGGCGTTCACGCCTGAGGCTGTGAAGTGTGAGATGACCCGGCGGGCAAAACTCCATTGAAGAAAGTTGATCATCCATGAACCAGAAGCGCGCCACAGGCTGACCATCGATGAACACCCGCTCTGCTCGCCATTCCGACTTGTGCTCGCCGTGGGGAAGAACGGGCAGCTCTTTCGGTCCGATCACTCCCTGCACTCGTACATCAATCCGTGACGGCGGACCTGCATTGAGTCGGGCTGCAAGCCCGATGACCTGCACGACACCAAGAATGGCCAGGATGTGAACCGCGCCGAAGTACACGAACCGCCCCTTCCGCATAGCGATCACTCCTTTCCTCGTGTCAGCCCTGTTCCACTAATTGGGGAGACCGCATCGGTGCTCTTCAACTAACGTCCATCAAAACCTTGACCACCCCCGGCTGCGCCGCCGTCTGCATCGCCTTCACGCCGTCATCGAGTTTGAATCGTCGCGAGATCAGACTCGCCACATCGACCTGCTTGCGCAGCAGTGCATCGACGGCATCGGGAATTGAACCGCACCGGCTACCGATCACTTCGATCTCGTTGATCACAATCGGCGACAGATCCATCTTCCGCTCGACCGGCGCCACCGTCGTCTTCAGCAGCACCTTGCCGCGCGGCCGCACGAGTTGCAGCGCCAGATCCAGCCCCTCCGTCGACCCCGTGCAATCAACCACCACATCCTGATCCGCCCGGCGGCCGATGTCGTTCACATGCCGGTGCTTGATGCCCCACTTCGTGCACAGGTTCATCTTGTCGGGGTGTTTTCCAATCAATCGCACCGAAGCGTTGAGTTGCGCCATGACCTGCACGCACAGCAAACCAAGCCGCCCGTCGCCGAGCACCGTGATGTACGGTTTTCCCTCGACGTGCAACTGCCGCGCCGCGTGCAGCGCTGCCGCCAGAGGTTCAGCAAACACGGCGGTGTCGTTGTCGATCGACTCGGGCACTTCGACGAGATTGATCGCCGGCAACGCGAACCGATCCGCGAAACACCCGTCGCGATTGAGGATCCCCAGCACCGTGCGGTTGCGGCAGTGCGTTGTCAGCCCCGCGCGACACAAGTCGCACTTGAGACACACCGCGTTGATCCCCCCCACCACGCGTTTGCCGACCAGGTGCCGCGTATCGGGCCCGTTGATCGATTCGACCACGCCGACAAACTCGTGTCCGAGCACGCCGGAGAAGCCCATGTAGCCGCGGCAGATTTCCAGATCCGTGGAGCACACGCCGACTTTGAGTGGGCGGATGACCGCTTCGCCCTCGACTGGCGCAGGCTCGGCGTGGCGGGCGTCGAGTGAAAGTGACTTCCCATCAAAGACGAGAGCACGCATCGGTCTTCAACCCCCCGGCGAAGTGCTGGGGGTCGCCGACGCCGCATCCGGATATCCCACCGGCACGCCCGGCTCTTCAAACACCGGCCGGCCAAAGGGAGTGATCGTCTCGAGCAGCGTCTTGTCGCGGTTGTAGACGGGATACGTATATACGCGACCCTTGGCAAAGGGCTCAGCCACGTTGCGACTCCAGTCGAGCCACGCCACCGGATCCGTGCCGAAGTTCTCACCCGTCAGAATCCGCAACGAGCGATGGGCATGGAACGCAACGCCAAGCGATCGATCGTCCAGGCCGCGAATCAGCGCCTCGATCACCCGACGCTCCTTGTACTGACCCAGCGCCGTCGCCGCCGCCATGCGCACGTCGACGTCGGCGTCATTGACCATCGCTTCGATGAGCTGCGCGATCACGGTGTCGTTGTAAATCCGCTGCAGACCCTTAGCCGACTCCCAGCGGACGAGTTGCGAGCTGTCCGCAAGCGCCTTGGCCAGCAGCGGCGCATCTTCAGGTTGGCCGTGCAATCCCAGCGCGTGGGCGCTGGCGGCACGGACCATCGGATCCACGTCGGCGATCGCCTCGCGATAGACCTTCATGTAGGGCTCTTCGCCGCCGAAAGGCGCGTTGCTGATGAGCGTGATGCCCAGCCGGCGCTTCTCCGCGTCGCGGTGGAACATCCACGCCGACGCCTGCGAGGGCGAGGGCGTGTTGAACTTGAAGACCTCGCCAAAGTCCTGCGCCGCCGTCTCGCAGCCCACCAGCGTCCCCATTGAGGCAAGAGCAAGCAGGCCGATGGCGCCCAATGCAACGCCCCTTGATTTTCGTGCCTTTTTCATGGCCATGCCACCGCGATGAACTGCAACGAAGATCGATCAAGCCGGTCGACTGACCGGGGGCACATCATAGCATCGCCCTGCGATAACCGCCTGCGGACCGTCACAGCAAACCCATCGGCTAGAATCGACGCTGACCACCACCAAGGCCCTGATCCCATGCCACGAATCGAACGATTTGACCTCGCCTGCGGCATGCCGCTGCTCGTCGAGCGACACGACACCGCCGCCTCCGCCGCACTCACCTGGCTGCTGCCGCTCGGCTCGGCCTGCGACCCGGCCGGACAGATCGGCGCCAGCACGGTATTGGCCGAGTGGCTCTGGCGCGGCGCCGGCGAGCTCGACTCGCGCAGCCTGTCCAACGCCCTCGACCGCTGCGGCCTCCAGCGCTCCAGCCACGTCGGCGCCCGACACCTGTCGATCTCCGCCACACTCATCGGCTCGCGCCTCGCCGAGGCCCTGCCCATCATCGCCTCAGTCGTCACCGCCCCGCGCTTCGAAGACGCCTCATTCGAGCCCGTGCGCGACCTGACGCTCCAATCCATCGAAGGCCTGCGCGATGAGCACCAGCAGCGCGCCATGCTGCTGGCCCGCAAAGCGTTCTTCCCCGAACCGTTCGGCCGCTCCGGCTACGGCGAGGCCGATGACGTCAAATCACTCACCCCCGACCAGGCGCGAAAGGTGTGGACGCAGTGGGCCCGGCCCGGCGGATCGATCCTCGCGCTTGCCGGCAATGTCGACGGCGCAGCCGTCGCAAAACAACTCGATGAACTGCTCGACGAATGGAGCGGCGAAACGGTTGAAGCAAAACCGCAGGCGTGGCCCGAGCCCGGCATGCATCACGAACCCGAAACCATCGGACAGGTACACATCGCCGTCGTCTCCCCCGCGCCGCCCGAGCCGGATCCCGACAACATGAAGCAGCGCATCGCCACCGCCGTCCTCAGCGGCGGCATGAGCGGCCGCCTCTTCACCGAGGTGCGCGAGAAGCGCTCGCTGTGTTACACCGTACACGCGTCCTACGCCGCCGGCCGCGATTTCGGCGCCCTCTTCGCCTACTCCGGCACCACCGCCGAGCGAGCCCAGGAGACGCTCGATGTCCTCCTCGCCGAACTCGAGCGCATCCACCAGGGTGTGGAGGAAGCAGAGTTCAGCCGCGCCGCGGTCGGCCTCAAGTCGCGCCTCGTCATGCAGGGCGAATCCACCAGCGCCCGCGCCTCATCAATCGCCCACGACCTCTACAACCGCGGCTCAGCCCGCACCCTCGACGAAGTCCGCGACCAGATCGACGCGGTAACGCTCGACGATGTCAACGCCTATCTCGCCAGCCGCAAAGCCGGGCCGTTCACGATTGTGACATTGGGGCCGAAGGCATTGATGCGGCAGTAGACAGCGGCGCGTCTACTCTTTCACGCGATGGCTCATTACTTTCCCGCGAGGCTGCACGTACTACTGGCACGCGATGCTCCGGTGAGCGTCGTCATCAGGCGGGGACCGAGCAAGCGCGTAGCGACGTTTCTCTGGGATCGCCGCACGGATGAGTTTCAACTCGGTCAGTGGTTCAGGGGACGCATCTACGAACGACGCTGCGACCTGTCACCCGACGGGAAGTACCTGCTGTATTTCGCGATGAATGGGCTCTGGAATGAAGAATCCGAGGGCGCGTTTAGCGCCATCTCCCGCGCTCCATATCTCAAGGCCATTGCCATGTTCCCCAAGGGAGATGGCTGGTATGGCGGCGGCCTGTGGACGAGCAACACCACATACTGGCTCAACGAGGCGGGTGAGCCGCCCGTATTGCACAAAGTGCTCCACGACACGACGGAAGTCACGCGTGATCGCGAATTCGAACCGCCTGAGCGATTCAACCGCCAGTGCCTCGGAGTCTACTACCCCAGACTGCTGCGAGACGGGTGGAGTCTCATCGAACGCATCAGAGTGTCCGATGACGGCGAGGATTGGGAGCGCAAAGACGTATTCGAAAAGCAGTGCCCACAAGGCTGGGTCTTGCGCAAGGTAGCCCACTCCGCACTGAAGCACCCAGAAGGAACAGGACACTTCTGGGACGAGCACGCACTGGTGCATCCGCAGTCTCGTTGCAGCCAAGTGTGTCTTGGATGGGAATGGGCCGAGGTCGATGGCGACCGACTCGTGTGGGCCGAAGGTGGCTGTATGAAGTCCGCCGACATCACCTCGGATGGACTGGATCAGCCGAAAGTGCTGCAGGACTTCAACGACATCACCCCAAAGCGGACCAAGGCGCCATACTGACTGTGTGCTGCAGCGCTGTTACTCCGCACGGCGCTCGCCATCACCCATCCCAAACCCGCAGCCTCACAAACAGCGTGCACACGACCAGGATCGCACTGTCGGCGCAAGGATGGTACCGCGGGCATGACGTGACCGGGCAGACGCCTACTCCTCCGCTTCTCCATCAGCACTCTCGGCGAAATCGCTCGGACCCACGATTCGTGCCACCTCGGGATGCTCAACCGGAATCAACCACCGCGCCGTCTCCACGTCTGGATACTGCATGAAGCGATCGCCCCAGAGCGACTCCATTTCGGAGCAGTCCCCATCACATCCTTCGCAGAAGAACTGCAGCCGCTCCTCTTTGCCGCGCAGCAAGATCGCGCGAGCCGTTCCGTCGTCCAACAACTCGATGAACGCAACCACGGCGTCATTCGGCAGGTCGCCGAACTCGACCTCATCGCTCGCCTGAATCAGCGCGCACGCGAATCGCGGGGAGGTTACCAGATCGTCGACCAACTTGTCGCCGAAAGACTGAGAGCAGCCGGGAAGTACAGCAAGGCACGTCAGCGACACCACCGCGAATCCACGACCGCACCACATGCCCAGGTCCTCCGTCGGTGCCCGGCGCGCACCATGACCACTCCATCTGGACGCATGAGTCGTGGCGTCATTCCGGCCAATCTACTGAATCAACGCCAAGTCATCCGGTTCGACGCGCCGACCGGCAGCTTCACCCATCCCAAACCCGCAACCCCACAAACAGCGCGCACCCGATCACCCCTCCAACCGCCCCAAGCACGCACAGCCGCTTGCCGAGCAACCCGGGATTCCGGTCGATGTGCCGCCAGCCCAGCACGGCCAACACGATCGCCGCCAGCGAAAGCGGCACAAAGATCAGCCCGTCAATCGGCGCTGCGATCCCCAGCATCCCCGCCACCAGCGCGTAAGGACTGCGCGCTTCGACAAACTCGCGCCCCCATTGAGCGCGCTGGGCTTTGCCCGGCATGTCGCGACCGAACAGCACGCTCACCGGCTCCGCGAACTGATCGCCTTGCTGATGGGCATGATCAGGTGCGGGATCACCCGATCGTTGGCCAGTTCTTCCGCAGCCCCGGTGAGCGATTCGAAAATCGCCGGCAGTTCCTCGACGTGATCGATCGGCCCGAGCCGGCGCAGGCTCAGAAACACGCTGATCGGTTCCTCGTTGCCGCCCGATTCGCTCGGCGGCGGCGCGTCTTCGCTCGCCTCCAGTTCGCCGCTGCGCGTCTTCACCTCGAAGTTCACCTGCACCTTGCGATCCGGATCCAGCGCGAACGTGAAGAACGGCTGCACATCCAGCGCGATCAGTCGATCCGCATCCACCACCCGCCCAAGCGGCGTCTCCGCGAGCAGCGCGTCATACACGATGTCATCGTGGTTGCCGGACGCTTCGAGATCAAACCCGAACATGAGTTCGAGATAGTCAACGTCAAGCGGGCTGATGCTCAGGTAAAACGGCGCCACCTCCAGCAGCATGCGGTGCAACTGATAGGCGTCCGCCAGGCTGTCGGGGTTGACGGTGCCGCTACGGGCTGCCGTCTGCCGCAGGGCGACCCAGTCATACTGCCCGTCGGCCGGCGTCGACTCAAGCGCCAGTTCGCCCTCGAAGCGGCGAAACCGGTTCATCGACGGCCGGAACTTGCGGATCCGGTCAAAGAGGTCCAGCACCGTCTCCCGGCCGGTCGGCAGGTCCATCTTCAGCGCCAGCTTCTGGTTGATGTAAAAGTCCGAGCACAGGGCACTGAAACTCGTGGCCATGCCGATCACCCCCTCTCAAGAGGCGTTTGGGGTCTGCAAAAGTCTACCGGGCGGCTGCTTGCGGGCCGGGCCCGAGGTCGGACGGGGCGAGCCGGTCCATGAACAATACGCGTGGCAACGCCGTTTGGTTGGGTTGGGGTCGAAAAGGCTCAGACTTCAATACCGGTCGTCCGGCAACCCCCACATGTCGCGCTTGACCTTCAGGAGGTCGGTCATCTCGGCATCGGTCAGCCTTCGCGTCTGACCCAGCACGCGCAGTTCGATCACCAGTCGGCAATACGCTTCGAGCATTTCCAGCCGGGCCAGCGCGCCCTCGAGCGAGTCACCCAGTGTGACCGTTCCGTGGCTGCCCAGCAGCATCGCCGCCGTACACGGAGTCAGCGCCTTGGCCGTCGCCTCGGCAAGCAATCCTGTGCCCGGTGTCACGTAGGGCACCACCGGTATTCGGCCCAGCAGCAGTTCCGCCTCAGGGTGAACCGCGTCGGGCAGCGGCAATCCCGTGCACGCCCACGCCGTGCTCTTGGGTGCGTGGGAGTGGATCACCGCCTCCACGTCGTGACGCTCCCGGTAGACCGCCAGGTGCACGGCCCTCTCGCTGCTGGGGCTGGGGCCGTGAATGTGCTCACCATCGTCGACTCGGATGACGCACATGGTGTCCGGCCGCATGTCGCCCTTGCTGACACCGCTGGGCGTAATGACGATCAGGTCATCATCAAGTCGGGCGGAGATGTTGCCGTCGCTGCCGGCGCAGAACCCCTGCCTCCACATCCGCGCGCCCACGCGGCAGATCTCGTTGCTGATCGAGTCATACAGATCGATTGGAAAGGGCAACCCCATGGAGCAAGTCTACTCCGAGTTGGGGGTGGCTCAAGGGGAGAGCGGGCTCGACGCCCGTCGACGCCGCAGCGCCGCGCCAGGTAAACGGCGGCGAGAGCCCGACGAGACCCCGGTTCCAGACATCGTTCGTTCCGCACCAGCAGACTCGAAACCCGTCAACACCACCCCGCACTCGACTACAATCCCCCTATGACCACGATCTCAAAGCCCGGACGCGGGGTCCTCGACCCCGCTTGGACCATTGACGACGCCATCGATCTCTACGACATCGAGGCGTGGGGTAAGGGCTACTTCAGCATCAACGATGCCGGTCACGTAGTTGTCCGGCCGACGCGCAACGCCTCCGCCGAGATCGACCTGACCGAGATCATGGAGGGGCTCAAAGAGCGCGACATCCACAGCCCCGTTCTGCTGCGCTTCAGCGGAATTCTTCAATCCCGCATGCAGGACATCGCCAACGCCTTCCGCACCGCCATTGCCGAAAATGAGTACCGCGGCGAGTATCGCTCGGTCTATCCCATCAAGGTCAATCAGCAGCGACTTGTCGTCGAAGAGGTCTACCGGTTCGGCAAAGAGTTTGATTTCGGCCTCGAGGTCGGCTCAAAGCCTGAACTGCTCGCCGTGCTCGGCATGACCCCCGACGCCAACGGCCGGCTCATCGTCTGCAACGGGTTCAAGGATGACAAGTACATCGAAGCCGTGATTCTGGCGACCAAGCTCGGCCGCAACATCATCCCCGTCGTTGAGAGCTTCCACGAACTGCTGCTCATCGCCAGGTACGCCCAGAAGTACGACGTGCGGCCACGCATCGGCGTGCGCGTCAAGCTCGCCTCACAGGGCGTCGGGCGCTGGAAGACGTCGGCCGGCGCTCGCTCGAAGTTCGGCTTGTTCGTCAGCGAAATCCTCCGCATGGTCGATTTCCTCAAAGAAAAAGACATGCTCGACTGCCTGCAACTGCTCCATTGCCACATCGGCAGCCAGATCTACGACATCCGCCATGTAAAAACAGCGGTCAACGAACTCGCACACGTCTACGTTGAACTCGTCAAGCTCGGAGCCGGGCTCAAACACATCGACGTTGGCGGCGGCATGGGCGTTGACTACGACGGCTCGCAGACCAACTTCGAATCGTCCATGAACTACACCCTCGTCGAGTACGCCAGCGACGTCGTCTATCGCATCAAAACCGTCTGCGATGATCACGAGGTCGAACACCCGACGATCGTGACCGAATGCGGCCGGGCGATGGTGGCGTTCCACAGCATTCTCGTTTTCAATGTGCTCGGCAGCAGCAGGCTGGATCGCTTCCCCATTCCGCAATCGATGGAAGAGGCAGGCGCGCCGGAAGAGGAAATCCCCCAGCCCATCTATGACCTCTTCGACGCCTACAACAGCGTGGGACCGCGCCGACTCGTCGAAGCCTACCACGACGCAATCCAGGCGCGCGACGAGGCAATGAACCTCTTCAACCTCGGCTACATGACACTGCAGATGCGCGGCATGGCCGAACGTCTCTTCTGGGGCGTATGCGCCAAAGTCCGCGATATCTGCCGCGGCCTCGACTCCGTTCCCGAAGAATTCGAAGATCTTGAGATCATCCTCAGCGACACCTACTTCTGCAATTTCTCACTGTTTCAATCATTGCCCGACTCATGGGCGGTGGACCAGATCTTCCCCGTCATGCCCCTCCAGCGCCTCAATGAGCGACCAACACGCCAGGGCGTGCTGGCCGACATCACCTGCGACAGTGATGGCAAGATTGACCGCTTCGTCGATCGGCGCGATATTCGCAAGACCCTTGGGCTGCACGAAGTGGCGCCGGGAGAGGAATACCACCTCGGCGCCTTTCTCGTCGGCGCCTACCAGGAAACGCTTGGCGACCTGCACAATCTCTTCGGCGACACGCATGTCGTTCACATCAGCATGGATGAGGCCGGCGACTGGTCCATCGATGAACTCATCCAGGGCGACAAGGTCCGCTCCGTGCTCGGCTACGTGCAGTTCGACGTCGAAAAACTCGAACAGAACCTGCGTCGCGATTGCGAACAGGCAGTGAAAAACAAGCGATTCAACGTGCGTGAAAGTCAACTGCTCCTGAGGTTCTACAAGGACGGGATGGAAAGCTACACCTATCTCGAACCGGGCACCGCCGCCGGACCCAGGAACGGCGACTGAGCAATCAGCCCGCGAATCTCTTCTCATCAACTCAGTCGAGGGTGAAGATGGCCTACCACCACCAGCCGCGCAATCCGGGGTTTCTCGATCTCCCGCCCGAAATGCGCGATCCGCAGCACTCGCGCTTCGCCGTGCTCCCGGTGCCATACGACGAAACAAGCAGTTGGAAGAAAGGCTCGGACAAGGGTCCCGAAGCAATCATCGACGCGTCGGCGATTGTCGAGTGGTACGACATCCAAACCAATGCCGAGCCCTGCCGGCGGGGCATCACCACCCTGCCCCCCATCGAGTGGAAGGGTTCGCCCAAGGAATTGGCGGATCATGTCGAAGCCGCGATGGACGCGATATTCGATCGCGAACAGATTCCCATCTTGCTCGGCGGCGAGCACAGCGTGTCGGTCGGCGCCATTCGCGCCGCCGCCCGGCGGGTCAAAGGGCTCTCGGTGCTCCAGATCGACGCACATGGTGACACGCGCGAAGAGTATGAAGGCAGCACCTACAGCCACGCCTGCGTCATGGCGTGGGCGAAAGAGTGGTGCCAGATCGTTCAGGTCGGCATCCGCGCCATCGATGCCTCCGAAGCCGAAACCATGAGCCGCGATCGGGTCTTCTTCGCTCACGACATCGTGCAGAACCCGGACACGTCCTGGATGGATCGCGCCATCGATCTGCTCAGCGATGATGTCTACATCACCATCGACCTCGATGCGTTCGATCCCAGCCTCATCCCCGCAACCGGCACGCCCGAGCCCGGTGGGCTGTCGTGGTCAGATGTAGATCGCTTCCTGAATCGGGTCGTCGCCAAGCGGCGTGTCGCGGCGTTCGACGTCGTCGAACTCCTCCCCATGCCCGGCCACCACGCCAGCGCGTTTGCCGCGGCCAAACTCATCTATCGCCTGATCAGCCTCATCGTGGCTCGCGAACCCACCTAGAAATCCGATCAGATTCGCACCCGAATGCTCTCGCCCCTCCCAGCGCTGGCGCGAGCGGCGTCAAACACTTCCACCGTCCGCAGTGATTGCCTCGCCGTGACGAGAAGCGGAGTGCCGTCGCGCACCGCTTCGAGAAAATTGCGATGCAGATCAGCAGGCTCGATTGTGGTGTTGAGTGACTTCTCCGCGCCATCGGCGTCGCGCGCCTTGAGCGCCTCCCAGTCGGCAATCAACGAGCCACGATCGCCAACGACGAGCCACTTGCCGCCGGGCCCGACCGGACAGACGTCACTCTTGCCAACCAGTGCCCGCGCCCCGTTCTCGAAAAGCAAATCGATCATGAAATGATCGTCAGCGTCTCCATGCCGCACGTGCCTCACTTCGCCAAGCACATTCACGACCGGTCCGGCCTGTCGCATGAGCGTGAGCACCTGGTCGAGCAGATGCGGCCCCCAATCGAGCATCGACCCCCCGCCGAGTCCGGCCGTCACGCGCCACGACTGGTTGAACTCAGGTGTGCCGAAGCGCGTCGCAGGCTCGCACTCGAAGAGCCGATTCTCCACGCGGAGCACCGACCCGACAAAACCGCTCTCGACAACCTGACTGACGCGCAGAAAATCGGCGTCCCACCGGCGATTGTGAAACACACTGCACAGCACACCTGCCTGCTCGCAGACCTCGCAGATCTTTCGCGCCTCGGGCGCCGTCATCGCCAGGGGCTTTTCAATGAGCATCGGGATGCCACGACCGGCCAGCGCCTCGACCACCCCGAGCCGTACGCTCGTGTGCGGGGCGACGACCGCAGCGCGAACGCCGCTGTCAACAAACTCATCCAGGGTCTCGAAAACGTGCGGCACGCCAAACGACTCCGCCGCAGCCCGGCGGGCCGGCGTCACATCGAGCACCGATTCGACTATCCAACCCGCCTTGCGCAGCGCCGGCAGGTGGCACAATTCGGCCATCTTGCCGAAGCCGACGATGCCGATCTTCACGGGAGCGCCGGTCGTTCGTGGTGAATTCATTTGTTGGCTCGCGGGGATATTCAGCCGACTCTCAGGGTTCGTGCCGGTTCAGGTAAGCAGTCCACTTCTTCACGTCAGTCGATCGAATGGTGTACGTGCTGTACCGCACATCGGCCGGCTGGGTGGCGTAGAAGACAACGTCACGCACGATCTTGGTCTCATCACCGGGGAGTTGCTCAACATACCTGATGAGTTTCCAGCGCTGTTCAAGCGAGATCGTGTCGTCATTCATCCGCTCGCGCAAGGTCTTGGTCAGGCGCGTCTTCACGCCTCGCGTGTCGCAGGCTGCGGCGATGCGTCCCTGGAGATCAAACAGCAACACGCCCACTCGCCGCATCCCCGTCTCGGGCATCGCGTCGGCGACCAGTTCGCGAAACTTCAGCGCCGGCTGGTTGAGCAACTCAACCTGTTTATCCTCGAAGTGCACCGCGTCCCATCGCTGTTCAAGTTCAGCCTTGACGTCGGCATTGCGACCGGCGCCCAGCGCCAGCCGCTCCAGATCGCCGTGCATCTCTATGTTCGCTGAAGGACTGCGGGCCAGTCGCGGCAGCCGAGCGAGAAGCCGCTCGTACGTAGCATCGTCCATGACCGACAGGTCGACGTCAAAGCTGAGTAGCTGCCAGCGGATGTAAGCGTCCACGGCCGCATCTTCGCGATCCTGCACCTCGCAGATGGCCTCAATCACATCTTCAGCCCGCACCCGATGCGCAAAGCTCTCGGCAAAATCCGGCTGTTGTCGCGGAAGATCTCCGCTACGACGAAACGTCTGCCCCTCTTCGCGCAATTGATCGATCGCCAGTCGCAGCGCCATGTCCGGAGCAACAACACGCGGCGGCGCCGGAACGGGGGATACACGCTGCGGCTGCGTGGCTGGTTGGCTCTGCGCATGGACATGACCTGCTGCCACAAGCAGGGCTGCCAACGCGAGACACGGGATGGTCCGCCACGCGCTCATCCGAGCCTCCCACCCATCCACCACGAACATAATACGACCAGAACGCACCGATGCAAGCGTCAAAACGACCACACGCCCGGCCGAGGCCGAGCGTGCGGAGATCTGATGCGGCGTGGCGTCTGAGCCGACTCAGAACGCGAAGTGAGCGAAAGCCTTGTTCGCGTCGGCCATGCGGTGCGTGTTGTCACGCGTGGTCATCGCCTTGCCTTCGCCTTTGGCGGCGTCATACAACTCGCGGGCGAGGCGGTCGCACATCGGCTTGCCCTTTTCGCCGCGCGCTGCGTCGAGGATCCAGCGGAACGCGAGGCTCTGCTGACGCTTGCGGTTCACCTGCACGGGCACCTGGTAGTTCGCCCCGCCGACGCGCTTGGAACGCACTTCAACCTGCGGGCGGACATTGTTGATTGCCCGCTCGAAGACCTCGATGGCCGAGCGTGGCAGATCCGGGTTCTGGTCTTTCTCCAGGCGATCGGCGATGCGATCAAATGCGTCATATACGACGCGCTCCGCAACCGACTTCTTGCCGTCGCTCATCACGCAGTTGATGAACCGCGCGAGCGTTACGTTCTGAAACTTCGGATCGGGCCTGAGTTGCTTGTCTGCTTTGGTAATGCGTCCGGCCATTTGAAACTCCTGTCTGGCTCATCCGGTCGATCGGTTTCGATCGGCCCATCTGTTCACCGCACCGATCTGGCGAGGCTCGATGCGATTACTTGCCGTGTGATGGCACTCGCGCCCACGTTGAGCGCGAGGTAAGGTGCGTTGGCGATTCCACCCGCCGCGTCGGCCATCGTTACTTGCCGCGCTTGGTGCCGTACTTCGATCGTCCACGCTTGCGGCCGTCGACGCCGAGGCAGTCGAGCGAGCCGCGAACGACGTGGTAGCGAACGCCGGGCAGGTCGCGAACGCGGCCGCCGCGGACGAGCACGATTGAGTGCTCCTGCAGGTTGTGCCCTTCGCCGCCGATGTACGCGGTCACTTCCTTGCCGTTGCTCAGTCGCACGCGGCAAACCTTGCGAAGCGCCGAGTTGGGCTTCTTGGGGGTCACGGTCTTGACCTGCAGACACACGCCACGCTTCTGCGGGCACGCGGCAAGGTCCTTGACCTTGGACTTGGGCTTGGGCGACACCCGGGGCTTGCGAACCAATTGATTAATCGTCGGCATACCGACTGGACTCCGTATCTGAGATTTCCGGGGAGGTTCTTCCCACCAGGGAGGTCATTCCCACCATGTCGAGACCGCAATCGTAGCCCCGGCCCGGCGGCGGTCCAATGGCGCGAAGTTTCATGGATCAGGCCCCGGAGCCGGGCATGGCGGCCACGTTCGAGGGCTCCGCGGGGCGTTTGGCTGGGGGTTGAGCGTCTGGCAACGGGCATGGGCAGGTGGCTCCGGCAGGCGAGTGAAGGCGTGTACCTATCACACAGAAGTTGCGTTGAACGCAAGAAATGGTGGCTCCGGCAGGCAAGTGAAGGCGTCTACCTATAGGGGGAGGCGGTGCGCCGGCGTGCGCGGCCGGGCTCGTGGCGGGATCGTCAGGGCGGGTCGGTCGAGGGGATGGCGTCGGCGGGCGAAGAAAAAGATCGGCCCCGGCGATGCGTCAGGCGCGATTCTGAAAAATGTGCGACGCAAAATGCGTGCCAACACGGAGATGCACCATGTCGGGCATTTTTCATGCGCGCCGGAGCGCTCCTGTGCGCGATTTTTGAGCGCTGGTGCGCGCTTTGGAGCGCGTTTGTGTAAATGAGCGCCTCTGTGCGGGACGAATCAGGAATTTTGAACGATTTTCATTTTTCTGAGGGGGGTGATTTTGACTTTTGGTCAACTTTTTCGCGTTTTCAAAAAGTCCGCGCACGGGACGCGATTGAGATGGTGCGCGTTTGTGCGAAAGGGGGAAGAGATTCACCACGGGGTCACAGAGAACACGGAGAATGCAGGGAGAAAGGCGTGGGATTGGGTGGCAAGGCGGAAGAAAGAAAAGTTAACGCCGAGATCGCAGAGGAACTCGAATCGATGCGAGGCGCAGGTCGGGACAAGGCTCGGCGCAGGCCCGGCGGGTCGGGGTAGCGTGGTCTGGAAGGAGGCTTTGCGACCGGAAGGCCACGCGGACGCGCGGTGGGCGGGCCGTTCAGTTTGAGAGTCAATCGCGCAATCGCGTGGCCTTCCCTCCCCGAGCCTCGGTCAGACCACGACACCCGCACCCAACGCCGCGCCGCATTCGGGGCAGTTGGGGTGGGCAGCGCCGAGGAGGAGGCAGAGGAGGGCGCGTTTGATGAGAGGGCGGAGGGTGCCGGGTTGGCGCGGGCGTCGCATCGGGTGAGCTTAGTAGGTCGGGCCAGGGCTCTGTCGGAGATCCTGAGCAAGGTCGACGGGCGCGGGCCCGACGATTCTGGCGGGACTCGAGTACGGCGGAGACTCAGGCACCCCAGCCCGTGGTGGCGACGCCGGTCGGGTTCAGGACGGCGAACAGAATTTCACCAATTCGATCCCCCACAAACCCCCGAGCCACTGGACGCCTTCGCAGACAGTCAAGATGACTGGACTACAGTTTGACCGTGCCTGACCAAGCTGCATCGTGCCTGCTCCTGATTGACTACGACAATCTCCTTCCAGCGCACAAGAACGGAGGATTGCTCGACGTTGCTACTCGAGTCCTGCTCCGGATGCCCTTTGATCCAACCGTCACACGTGTCACGTGCGACACCCGCGTGTATGGCGGGTGGTACGAAGGTGCCTCGATGACCCGCTTGGCACAAGATGTTTCAGTGGAGCTCCTGCGAGATTTTCCCTCACACCTTCGCATCCCAAGGGGAAGAGGTTCTTCGATAACCACTGTTTTGAACGCTGAATTAGCCTTTGCTCTCCTCGAAGATCCTGGCTATCACATCCTTAATACATTTCGCCGCAAGTCACGCCCTTCTAATCTCCGCATTGCAGATCCAGCGACCGTTGGATGCGTCGACCCCGACTGTGTGCTTCCATTGATAAAGCACATGCTTCGCACGGGCACTTGCCCTAAGGCCAACTGCATCGTTCCGGAGCGCGGTTTGATCTATCGGAACGAACAAAAGATCGTGGACACAATGTTGACGTGCGACTTGCTCTATGCCGGCGCAGGCCAAGTCGACTACCTCGTTCTCATTAGCGGCGACGATGATTTTGAACCGCCCGTTCGCACCGTCTTGTCACGCGGCACACCACTTGTACGCTTCTTCCCCAAACCAATTTCTCGCCGTACGCCATCACCACCTCGCGCCGCTCGGCTACAAGAATTGGAGCTATGAAATGCAAATCAATGAATTCAAATCGACGGTGATGACTTTTGCCGATCCAAGTACCGACCTCCTGTTTGACAAATCGCACTTTACCTTTTCCGTAAACGGCGATTTGATATCTGGCACTCTATCTACTCAGTCTGGGGATGTGTATGTCGACGAGGGCGCCGGCTCCGGCGCGCAGACAGCAAGCCAATGGATCCTCACACGACTAGCTCACACTCGCCTACTTGCCGCCCGAATGCGTGACAGCGTCCCAACCACCGCACATTTCATATCACCCGCTGCTTCTCTGCTACCTACATTGAGCCGCGTCCCTCAAGATGCGCCTACTCACACTAACGATGCTTTACAAACGGCCACTGAGACGATCACTGCCCGTAGCCCGCTCGAGACCACGGTGCTATATATCACAAGTGACGCTGGGGAAGGGAAGACCTCCGTAATCAACGAAATGGCGCGCCAACAGGCACTAGCATACATCGAAAACCGTTCTGACTGGTTGCTTGTTCCTATTCCATTGGGCGGGCGACATTTTCTTCGCTTTGACGACATCACCGTTGGCGCCTTGCAGAACCGATACCGATTTCCCTTCTTGTACTACGATGCCTTTATCGCACTTACTCGAATGGGAGTGATCGTACCTGCATTTGATGGCTTTGAAGAAATGTTCGTCGAAAGCAGCTCCGGCGAAGCCTTATCAGCAATGGGTATTCTTCTTGCGGCGCTGGATTCCAGAGGGACAATTGTTGTGGCTGCGCGCAAGGCCTACTTTGAGTTTGAGAATCTTCGAACAAAAGCGGTACTATTCGACAATATTAGAGAGTTGTCGGTTGGCTTTGCGAAGCTCGAATTGCACCGCTGGGGCTCAGCGCAGTTCTTGTCTTATTGCCGAAAGCGTAACCTATCAGATCCCGAGGTGCTATATCATCGTGTTTGCGACCGAATTGGCGCGTCGCACGCTCTGCTTACGCGCGCCGTTCTCGTCAAACGCCTAGCTGACGTAGCGATGGATAGCCCCTCCCTGGACGCCCTGCTGGAAAAAATCCAGGTTTCCGGCCCAGATTTCTTCTCGGTATTCGTGCGGAGCATCGTCGAGCGCGAGGCCCAAGAAAAGTGGATTGATCGATCGGGCAAGGATGAAATCGGAGCACCTCTATTGTCAGTCGATGAACACATTGAGCTCCTCGCACAAGTTGCTGTTTCGATGTGGGAGTCCAGACTCGATTATCTAAAGCGAGATAGTCTAGAATTCGTGTCCGACTACTTTTGCGAGTCAACGGGCAAGAGCTCACACCAAGCGCAGCAGATTCGTGAAAGGCTGCGCGGCCACGCGCTGCTTGTTTCCTCACCAAACGCGCAGGAATCCGTCGAATTTGATCATGATGAGTTTCGCCTGTTCTTCTTGGGCGAAGGTATCGCTCGTCAATTGATGGCGATGAACGATCGCGCTAAAGCTCAAGTATTGAGCATTCTCCGACGCGGAGTGCTGCCCAGCCAAGCTCAACAGTCGCTAGTACGAGCTGTGACTCGGAGCAAGAGAATAGACGCAGTGGAAGCTGCGAAGGTTTTCATCGAGGTCGGTGCAATAGAGACACAGTCCTCCCACACGCATGAGAACTGCAGCGAACTGGCCCTGATGCTCTTGAGCGGGTCGCGCGAATCTGGACTGCAGTTCAAGAACATGTCCTTCGGAGTGAATGCACTTCGCGATCGAGATCTGTTCGATGTAGAATTCCTCGATTGCTACTTTGCAGCGACCAGTTTAGAACATGTAACGCTGCGAAACTGCAAGTTTGTTGGTACGCGCTTCGCACAGCTTGGATTTGCGTCATCGACTGCATTTGAGAACGTAAGGTTTGATGGCTGCGAAGTGGATGCGATCGCCCTCGTAGAGCAACAACACGAAATCTGGGACCCTCCGGAAATCCAACGAGTGTTGGCCGAGCGCGGGGTCGTGTTCAAGGACGGCGGACGAGATCACGACAGTACCGACGAAGCGATAGAGGTTGAAGAGGCTGTCAGGAATGTAGAAAAACTCACACGATACTTTATGCGTAGCACACACATCAGCGAGAGCGTCATTCTGTTGAAGGTAGGCCCTCATGGAAAGCAGTTTGTAGATACTGTCGTACCGAGGCTACAAAGGCGAGGCATTCTTGAGGAAATCCCAAATCTGGGATCTGGGACACAAAGACGATTTAGGCTTGGGGTTCCGCTTCAGGTGGTGAGGACAGCCCTAAGCCAGTGCCAAGGTTCATTTGAGCGCTTTTTAGAACACGTTTGAATTTAAGTTGAAGTGAACAGCAAATAATACATATATTCACACATCAAGTCGAGAAGAGCGACCAAAAGGTCGTACATATTAGGTACGTTTGATTGCGTGTAGCTGTGCCTCTTCATATGGATTGGACCACAGTGGGTATATGCTTCCTACTCGCATTAGGAGCATGCGGTCGACTGCCGTGTGCAGACCGTGTGGATCAGCTTCCTTAGGCGCGATCAAGACAGACGGACCACGGCCAGCAGCGAACTTCAACGCATGGCTGGATGATCGGATGAACGGGTGATTTCAGGCGGTGGGTCGCGCCACAGGCGGTACCGCGTATCATGTTGCTCGTGTCCTGCGCGTCGACCTTCGAACATACGTCTTCGGTTTGCTGACACGACGGAAGTCGGATGCTGACTGACACCCTCGAATCAGATCCACACAGCCACCCGCATCGTGACGGGCGCGGCTCGTTGATCGAAATCCTCGCCGGCGCGTCTCGCTCGACAGGCTCAGGACCGGAGGGGGGGTCGCATTCGCGCCATTGCGGGGTCGAGCGGAGATTCGCGTGAGCGGGCGGCGAAGGGTCGAGATCGGCGAGCACCGCTTCCCGACCCTTCGACAAGCTCAGGGTTGAGGCGCCGAATACCCGCTTCCTGACCCTTCGACAAGCTCAGGGTCATTCGACAGGCGCGGCTCGTTGAGGCGTGGACAGCGGCTCGTTTCGAGAATCCCTACAGTCCCCGCATGGCGAAGGTGCATCGGTCTTTTGTGTGTGATCAGTGCGGGGCGGTATCGCCTCGGTGGATGGGCAAGTGCCCGGAGTGCGGGGCGTGGGACTCGCTCGAGGAGTTCACGCCCAGCGCGGCCGGGGGGTCGGATAAGCAGGACCCGCAGCGCGGGCTGGCCGAGGCGTGGGCGATGGAGGGGGAGGTCGCGAGCCATGCGCCGGAGGCGGTGCGGCTGGACGACATTGAGCCGCTCGACGTGCCGCGGCTGGCGACGGGGATCGGCGAGTTCGACCGGGTGCTGGGTGGCGGGCTGGTGCCGGGCTCGACGGTGCTGCTCGGCGGCGAGCCGGGCATCGGCAAATCGACACTCATGCTCCAGGCGGCGGCGAAAGTCGCGGCCGCCGGGCGGAGCGTGCTCTACGTCACCAGCGAGGAGAGCAGCCAGCAGATCCAGATGCGGGCGGGGCGGGTGGGCGGCGCATCGGAGGAAAGCAAGGCGAAGGCGCAAGCGGGGACGGACCGTCTCTTTGTTCTGGCGGATACCAATCTCGCGCGGATCTTCGCGCAGGCGAGCAAGGTCAAGCCGGCCGTGCTGGTGATTGATTCGGTGCAGATGATTTACAACGCATCGCTGGACGCTTCGCCGGGCTCGATGACGCAACTGCGGCGCTGCTGCATGGAGCTGGTGTACCTGGCCAAGAGTACACAGATGGCGATCGTGCTCGTGGGGCACGTGACCAAGGACGGGCAGGTCGCCGGGCCGCGGCTGCTCGAGCATCTGGTGGATGCGGTGCTGTACTTTGAAGGGGACCGGTACCACGCGCACCGGATCGTGCGCGGCGTGAAGAACCGCTTTGGCACAACGCTGGAGATCGGCCTCTTTGAGATGAGCGAGACGGGGCTGCGCGAGGTGGTCGATCCATCGGGCGTGCTGAGCAGCGAGGCGGCGACGAGCGAGCCGACGCCCGGCTGCGTGATCGTGCCGGCGATGCAGGGCAGCCGGTGTTTCATGGTGGAGGTGCAGGCGCTGACGGCGGCGGGAATACTCGGCGCGGCCAAGCGGCGCGTGTCGGGGCTGGATGCGAACCGGCTGAGCATGATCCTCGCCGTGCTCGAACAGCATGGGGGGTTGCGGCTGGCGGACCAGGATGTGTTTGCGAGTGTGGTGGGCGGGATGAAGATCGCCGAGCCGGCCGCGGACCTGGGGCTGGCGCTGGCGATTGCGGGCAGTCACTTGCGCAAGGCGGGCCCCCCGGGGACGATTGCGCTGGGCGAGGTGGGGCTGAGCGGCGAGGTGCGGCGGGTGAGCCAGATCGAGCAGCGATTGCGCGAGGCGGCGCGACTGGGGTTCAAACGGGCGTTGGTGCCGGCCGGGGCGGTGGACGGCAAGGGGAAGAGCCCGATTGAAATCGTGGCGGTGAAATCCATAAGCAGCGCGTTGGAGGCCTGGCGTTAGAATGAAGCCGGAGCAACGCATCTGTGGCAGTGGTTGAGCGCGAATTCGGCGAGGCGTATCAGACGGAGCTGGCGGCGCTGTTGCGGCGGCGGTTCCGGCTGCTGTGCGCTGTCTGGGCTGGCATTCTCATCATCATGCTGATCGCCGACCTGGCGGACTGGTGGGGCGACTGGTGGCGATTTGGCGCGTACATCGCGGCGCATGGATTGCAACTGGTGGTCATCGGGGCGATGTGGCGGCGGCAGGAAGGCAAGGCGATCAAGAGCGACGAGCTGCTGCGCCTGTCGTTCTGGATGGTGGTGCTCAACGCGGCGATTGCGAGCGTGGTGTTTCACGCGGTGCGCGGCGAGAGCGGGGCGGCGTTTTTGCAGATCGGGCTGGGGTACCTGCTGGCGTGCTTTGTGTTGCCGTGGACGCCGACGCAGGCGCTGCAGCCGGGCGTGGCGATCTGGATCGTGTGGGTTTTTGCACAGTTGGTTTTTGCGCGGGTGGAGATCGGCTGGGGTCTGGCGGTGAAGGATGTGCTGGCGGGGCTTGGGCTGGTGCCGGCGGGGCTGCTGGGGTGCTGGATCCGCACACAGCGCATCGGCAAGCGCGTGGAGTCGACCTCGTTGCGGCAGCATTATGAGGAGTTTCACCGCGAGCTGTTTGATGCGCGGAAGATCCACGAGGCGATCTTCCCGCGACCCAAGACAACCGGGGCGATCCGGTTTGCGTTTCGCGATGCGCCGCGGCTGGGGATCGGCGGGGATCTGCTGGCGGCGCACGAGTCGCCTGATGGTTCGCTGCACCTGATCATGCTTGACGTGGCGGGTGACGGGATTGCGGCGGCGCTGACGGTGCATCGGCTGCACGGGGAGATCGAGCGGTTGTTTGCCGAATCGGCGCACCTGCGGCCGCGCGATGTGATTGCGGCGCTGGATCGGTATGCGCACCTGACGCTGGCGCCGCACGGCGTGTTTGCGACGGGTTTTGCCATGCGATTCGAGGAGAGCGGCGCGGCGCGGTGGTGCGGGGCGGGGCATGCGCCGGCGTTTATCCGGCATGGCGATGGCTCGCTGACGCGGCTGATCAGTACGACGTGGCCGCTGGGAGCTTCGGACCGATTGTGCGATGAGTGCGAAGAGCGCATCGAGGCGATGCAGCCTGATGACGTGCTCATTGCGCATTCTGACGGGGCGTGCGACTGGCGCAATCGCAAGGGTCAGTGGCTGGGGTACAGCGGGGCTGAGGCGATTGTGCGGACGACCGGCGTGGATGATCCGTTGAAGTGGCCGGATGCGTTTCTGCGGCAGCTCAATACGTTTCGCGGCTGGCAGGGCGAGCCGGATGAAGATGTGCTGATCCTGGCGGTCAACATCGGCGCGCCGGTGATCTCGCGCACCGGGCTGCGGACGTCGCGGTTCTTCCGCTCGCGGACGGCTCAGCCGACGAGGGTGGAGGTGGGTGCATGAGTGCTGCTGCTCCGCCGGTTGTTTCGGCGTCGACTTTTGAGAATGAAATCTCGCGGCTGCTGCGGCTGCGCTTTACGTGGCTCGTGTCGCTGTGGCTGGGGTTGATCATTCTGCAGTATTCGATGGGTTTTCTGATCCAGATGCTGGTGCGTTCAGCGGCGTCGATCGATTCGGAGCCGCTGTGGACTTCCAAGCCGATTCTGCTCTCGCTGGCCGCGGCGCGGGTGGCGACGCTGGGGGTGGCGCTGGTGCTGGTGCGGACGCGTATCACTTCGCGATCGGGGGTGCTGCGGCTGGCGTACTGGGTGCTGGTGCTCTCGGGATTGTGCTCGATCGGTGCGGCGGTGGGCGAGCAGATCGACAGCACGGAAATGGCATCGATGGGCCTGGGGACGATGGCGTGGCCGATCGTGGGAATCGCGATTTCGCATTTCTTTGCGTGCGTGCTGCTGCCGTGGACGCCGCGCCAGGGGCTCAACCCGCTGCTGGTGCTGTATCCGGCGTGGATCACCATGGCGGCGCTGGTGGAGCCACTGACGGTAATCCATGTCGCGACGGGCCTGTTCATCGCGCCGTCGATCAACAGCGTGGGGCTGGTGCTGTGCTGGTGGCGCATCAACCGGCTGCACGGAAAAGTCGAGATCACGCAGCTGAGGCAGCAGTTCAAGCGTTCGCGCCGGGATCTGATCGACGCGCGCAAGATACACGAGGTGCGCTTTCCGCGCCCGGTGCAGGGCGGGCCGCTGCAGTTTGCCTACTCCTATGAACCGATGCGCCAGGTGGGCGGCGACTTTCTCCACGCCCACGTTGATGATCACGGAACTCTGCACGTGGTGCTTATTGACGTCACCGGCCACGGCATACCAGCGGCGCTGACGGTCAATCGCGTGGATGGCGAAGTACAGCGACTGTATGGGGAGCAGCCTGACGCATCGCCGCGCGAGGTGGCCAAGGCGCTGAACCGCTACTTCCACCTCGTGATGTTCCGCCACAGCATCTTTGCCACGGCGTTCGTCTTTCGGATTGAGCCCGACGGAAGAATGAAGTGGGTTAATGCGGGGCACCCCCCTGCCTTCGTGCGTCGGTGCGACGGCTCGCTCGAAGCGCTGGAGTCGACCACGTTCATGCTTGGGGCCGCTCCGGATTCCGCTTTTGACGCCGAGATGGAATCCACGCAGCTGGCGGAGGATGAGGTGGTTGTCGTCTACACCGATGGCGCGACGGAAGCGATCGACGAGCGCGGCCGCGAATTCGGAGTGAGCGGGGTTCGCCAGGTTGTTGAAAGCTGGCGCCCCGACATGCATCTGGATCTGAGCGACTTCCTGCCCCAGGCGGTCGGCAAGTATCGCGATGGAGCGACGCGGGATGATGTGCTGATTACGACGGTCCGGCGCACCGCAATGGCGACGACTGAGTAGGCCCGCTTCCTACAATGATCCATTGGAGCCGGCACACCTCCCCTGACGCCTGAACCATGAGATGGCGAATCCTGTCAATCCTCGCTTTGATCGCGCTGTTGGGCGGCCGCGCTGCGCTGGCCCAGAGCCTGGATGAGCAGCTCGATGAAGATCGGTTTCTCAAGGGGCTGGCGGAACTCGGCCTGCACGATCTGCTCGACTACACGCTTGAGTCGGGGGGCAAGAACGACGCCGCGATGGCCCGACTCGTCGAGATCGCGCACCTGCAGGCCACGCTGGGGGGAGCAGATCTGAGCATCGAGGAGCGATCGCAGGCCATTGACCGATTGATCGCGGCGCGGCGGCAACTGCTTGACGAGCATCCCAACGACCCGCGCCTGCCGCTGTGGCAGGCGGATCTGGCGTTCAACCTGCTCTTTCTCCAGACGGCGCCGAGCGCGCTGGATCTCACGGTCGAGTACGGCATTGCGGATCAATCCCAGCGGGACCAGATGGCGGCGACGGCCGGCGAAGCGCTGCGACTGGTCGATGAAGCCATCGTCGGCCTCTCCGATGAGATCCTCGACCTTGAAGAGGATGAGGACTTTGCGAGCAACGCCGCGATGCAGCAGCGGCACCGGTACCTGCTCCAGGTCGAACAGCGACAGCGCATGCCGTTTCTCAATGCCGCCGCGGTGTACTACTCCACGATTGCGCGCCCGGGCGACTCGGCAGCAGACCAGTGGCGGCAGGTGGCGGACACGCTCATTCCCCTGCTGGGTGAATTAACGGAGCCGTGGCTGAGCCGGGCCCGCTCGATGGTGGGAGTCAGTGAAGTTCACCTCGGCCGGTACGACGATGCGCGGGTGCAGTTCAACACGCTGCTCGCTTCGCCGGGCGCCGATGCCGTGTCGGTGCTGCGGGCGCGATTCGGCGGGGTCGAGTTGCGGCGACAGTCCGAAGGACAGGCAGCGGGCGCCTCGGCGCTGGACAAACTGGCGGCGGGTGCGGATATCCGTCGCGATCCGTTCACCTTCCTGCTCCTTTGCGATCAACGGTTTCTGGATGCCGTGCGCGGCTCGGTGGCCATGGAAGGCGGCGGGCCCGCGTTCCATGCCACCACGGGCGATGCGGCGCAACTTCTGGTCAAGGAGGCCGTGCGTGCATACCGCGCCTACCTCGACAATGACCTGCTGCCAATAAACGCGGCTCAGCGCGAAGAGGTCGTCGCCGCCCGCTGGCGACTCATCCTGCCCGATTCCATTCCCCTGACGGACCTGCCGCCGGAAATGGCCCTCGCCCAGGCGGAGCGGATGACCACTGACCCTCAGCGACAGACTGACGCAGTGACGCTGCTGCAATCGCTTCTCGAGAAACACGGCAAAGACGAGGCCATCGCGCCGCGACTGCTGCTGGCGCTGGCCAACGTCCACGCAGCCCGCAACGAGGCGGCGCAGGCTGCAAAGATGTGGATGGATGTCGCCACGAGGTTTCCGCTCAGCCCGCGAGCGCAGCAGGCGGCCGAGCTGGCGGCGGCGATTCTCTCGGCCGCAGCGCTGGAGCATCCGGACGCGCCGGAACTGGCCGCGCTGTACGAGCAAGCTCTGACGCTGGTCGTCGAGCGATACCCGCAGGCGTCAGCGTTCGACCGGTGGGCGTACGAACGCGGATTGCTCATGGCCCGAAGGGCTCGATACACTGAGGCGGCGCACAGCTTTGACCTGATCGGCGCCGAATCGGAACTCTATCTCGACGCGGCATTTCA
Source organism: Phycisphaerales bacterium UBA5793 (assembly GCA_002418285.1). Lineage (GTDB taxonomy): Bacteria > Planctomycetota > Phycisphaerae > Phycisphaerales > UBA5793 > UBA5793. The sequence goes on along the minus strand of DIDT01000012.1, from coordinate 36,094 downwards.
GGTTGTTCAGGCCAAGTGGAACGAAGCGCAAGCGGAGCGCGTCGATGAAGTTCGCGCATCCATGCTCGCTGATGTGGCAGCCACGGCCGATCGCATGTTGCGCCTGATTGACAAAGCGCTGGCATCGGGAAGTGCCGGCGCCGATCGCCTTCGGGATCTGCGCTACTACCGCGTGGCCGTCGCAGTACGAGCCGCACAGGCCGACCGTGACCGCGGCGCGTACGAGGCGTCACTCAAACGGCTCGAAGGACTCGAACTGGGCGAGGGAATTGACGATCCCCTCGCGGCCGAGATCATCGACGCGCGCATCTCGGTGCTCGAAGCTCTGCAGCGCACCGACCAGATTGGGAAGGATCTGCAGGAACTGGCGCAACGTTCGCCTGATCGGGCATTGAGCATCATCACGCGAATCGCTTCACAGCGTCTGGCCGAGGCGCAGCGCCTGGTCGAAGCAGGCGACGAAGATGGCGCCGCGGAAATGTCCAAAGATCGCATTCAGCCGGTGTCACGGCTCGGCTGGTCGATCGCGCAGCCGCTGAGCAAGTCAAAAGACGCGGGCCTCGCCGCGGGACTGTGCCAGGCAGACGCGCTGCGATTGGCCCGCGATTACCCAGCCGCGCTGGCGATCTACGAGCAGGTGCTGGTCTGGCGGGAAAACTCGGCGGAAGCCATACTTGGTCGCTCCGAATGCCTGTACGCACTCGATCGACTGGCAGAGGCGCTTTCGGGATATCAACGCCTCGCTGCAGCGTCCGCGGAGCGGCACGACACAGAGTTCTGGCTTGCGGAGCTGCGCATCCTGCAGATCTTTGACCGGGCAGATCGCAACACCGACCGCATCTTTCCGCGCATTCAGCGGCTGCGGCTTGTCGACGGACAGCTGGGTGGGGCGCGCTTCCGCAAAGCCTTTGCGGTGCTGGAAGATCGGCACGCGCCGTAATCCGACGCGCGGATCAATCCACCTTTCGTTTGAGCACGAAGTTGGCGTCACGGGTGTAGCCGTTGACGTCGATTGATTGCCAATCGAAATCGAACGCCGCCACACACTGCAGCTCACTCTCGTCGAGCAGGTAGAGCCACTCGGCGAGGTTGTACGACTGGAGATCGTAGTGCGAGTGGTACGTCTCGCGGCCGGATGGCTTGTCCACAATGAGGTGATTGATGATCCGTTCGCGGCGGAGGTGCGGCTCTGGCGGAATGTTGAACATGATGTGTCGCACCTGGCACCGGCCGCGCCGGGCGATCCAGGTTTCCTCACCGGGTTGCGGATCGTCGTAATCGACAAGGTCGATGCCCAGTACGTACACGCCACCGGGCCGTAGCGACTGGGCGATGCAATTCAAGTGCGCCACCGCCTCAAGCGGCTCAAGCAGGTGTCGGAAGGTGTTGATCAGGTTGAACGCCAGATCGAACGCACCGGGGCGCATGAAAGCGGCCATGTCGCCTTCGCAGAGTTGCGCGCGCAAGTTGTGCGAGCGCAGCCGCCGTCGCGCGTAGTCGAGCATCATTGGATTCGCGTCGTATCCAACCGGCTTGTAGCCGCGCCGCGCCAACACCCTGAGGAACCGCCCGGTGCCGCAGGCGGGCTCGAGCCAGCGCCGACCACCGGTGCCGAACTTTCGGTTGAGGCGCTCAAGCTGCGTAACTTCAGCAGCCGTGCCGGCTGCGTGAACGATGTCATACCACTGTGGACAATCGTAGAAGGAGCGGGGCTGGCGCTCGTCGACTGCGTTCGAGGGCGATCGACGGCCCGGCCTACGAGCCATCCGCGCTGCCGAACTCGACGTTGACCGATTCAGTAAAGGACACCTTGGGCACGCGAACGCCGGTGTCAAAGAGCACCTCGCCAAGTTGCCCGGGCGCGATATAGGACAACTTGCCCGAGACCACCAGCGAATGCACTCCGGTCAACGATCCACCCGCACGATTGGCCGGAATCACCACGGGCAGGACCAGGCTCTGCGTGCCCAGGCGGCGCAGCGTAGCCTGCGCGGCGCGGCGCGACTCAAGTACGCGCTTGCCGTCCAGCTCCGCTGAATACCGAAACTCGACGAGCGGCACGGGATCCGGATTGGCGTTGGTGAGTTCGAGCGTCAGTTCGACGAGCGACGCCTCGGGGCGCTGCTCAACGACCCGGGCGCTGACAAGACTGATCGAGGGCGCCTTGGTGCTGTCACAGCCTCCTGCCAGAAAAGCCAACAAGAGAACGGGCAGCAGCGTGGTGAATCGTGTGAAGCGGCTTGAATTCATGCACCGCTAGGGTAGCGGCGCGGACTCGGCTCGTCGATTGTGAAACAAGAGCCAATGGTCGTTCTGCTGGGCCTCGCCGATGGTGACGGTGTTGTTGAAACCGGCCATCTCGTTGGTGTAGACGGCCCAGCGAACCGTGAGCATGATGAGAATGCTTGCGGCAATCCAGGCGGCAATCTCCCCTTGGCGGCGATGGCGCACGACGAGGATCGTCGAGATGCAGGCCATGATCGAGCCGACCTTGAACAGGACGAGGGCGAAGGGGTTCTGCTGACGGATGATGAAGGCCGCGAAGGGGTTCGCCTCCTGCATGCCAAACGAGTTGAGAAAGGTCCAGGTCACAAGCAGGTCGCCGAGGCTGAGGACGGCGATGAGCACGACCAGCAGACACACCCGCCGGCAGCGGGCTCGCGTGTGCGGGGACGCCATGTCCACCTTGAATCGTGATTCGAGATAACTCTCCAGCACTGCCTCGTCCTTTCCGACACTCTCTGTGTCGGACCGTCTCGGCTTTTGTATCCTCGCGAAGACGGAAAGTGCCCTGCGCCCCCGACTCAGCCGTCTCCTGATCGGTATAGTCTTTCAGGCCCAAGACTCCAATGCTCAAGCCTACGTCCGATCACGATCTTTGCAAACGAATTTGGCTGTCTCTCGGCCTGTTTTTCGTGGTCCTTACGCCACTTGCACCCCCGGCCAAGGGTCAGGTCGTCGCACCGACGCCGGTTTTCACCGACGATTCGCCCGAAGCAGCCCAGTGGTTCGATCGGGCCGATGACCAGATTCGCACCGGCAACACCGCCGAGGCTCTCCGGTTGTACCAGCGATTGCTGGACCAGTTTCCCTTCCGCCTCCTCAGGACGGCCGGGGGGGAAGAATCCTTCGTATCTGTGCGAAATGCAGTGCATAATGCCCTGATCGGGCAGCCCGACATACTCGCGTCTTACATTGAAACGAACGAACCTGTCGCGGAACGATTGCTCAGTGAAGGGCGTCGCGAGGAGGTTTTTGTCAGCCTCTTTCTCACCCCCAGCGGTCTGGGGGCGTCGCTCGATCTTGCCGAGTCCATGCTGGTTCGGGCCCGGTTCGATTTCGCGGCCGATATCCTCAGCCAGTGTGAAGGGCACCCCTCCCTCCGAGGCGACCTGAGCGCCCGATGGGCTTCGCTGTGTGTGCTGACCGGGGTGTACGGGCAGCAGCCCACCCTGGTCGATCACGCGATCGACGCGGCGCAATCCAGCCCGGAGGCCAGCCGACTTCGATCATTGGCGGAATCGCTCAGCCGCAGTTTCGCGCCACCTGAGGAGTCGCGGGCGATCAGTTCATCCGATGCACCGGATCGCGCCACGCTGCGGCAGATGGGCAAATCGCCAACCTGGCGCTACGACCTTGAGACCCCGCGATCGGCGCCGACTGGCGTGCGGCGCAACACCTTCCCGAACGAACCGGATCCGCGCTCCGATGAAGATTCAGCCCGGTTGCTCTCGATCATTCCGGTGGTCACCAGCGATTTTGTCTACCTCCACAATGGGGTAACGCTCACGGCGCTGGATCGCTTCGACGGGCGTGAGCGCTGGAGCGCCGACTATCGCCTGACTGCGACGCCCGACAACGGCCGCTATGGCGGCATGTTTGACACGATCTCGATTCAGAACGACCCCACCGTCGCGGCATTGGAGCAGGACCGGGTGGTAGCGATCGTCACACGCCCTCCGGTGAACGACCCGGATATGCGCACGCTGCTGGCGTGTCATGACGCGAGTTCGGGGCGGCGGTTGTGGACGACCACCCCCGGCGCGGTCCATTCGGAACTGAACGGCGCGTCATTCATCGGCGTGCCGGTTGTGCACGATGGCCTGGTCCTGGTCGCCGTGCGCAAGCAGACGCTGCGGCTCGCTTCGGATTACCTCGTCGCGGTTGAACTTGCGACAGGCAAGCGGGTGTGGCACCAGCACCTGGCCAGCTCAGCGATCTTTGGCTACTACGCGGTTCTTCCCTCCACCAAGCCGCTGCTCGTCGATGGCACGGCCTACTACTCGACGCCGCTTGGCGCGATGGCGGCCATCGACGCGCGAAGCGGGCTGGTGCGCTGGCTGCGGGTGCGCGAGCCATTCGGCGCACGGATGCGCGGCGATCTGACTCCTCCGAGCACCTACGACACCATGCTGATGACACCCATCGGGCTGGTCGGTTTCACGCCCAGTCGCCGAGGCATTGTCGTGCTCGATCCGCAGAGCGGCGAGCAGCGATCGTTTCACGCTTCCTCGTTGTGGGGCGACCCCCTGTACCTCGTGCTGACGGACGATGCGCTGCTGGCTGTCGGCCCACCGGTACCCGGCAGTTCCATCGAGCGCATCGCGCTGGATAATCTCGACGTTCCCATCTCCAACTGGTCGCCGCTGCGACCCGATGAGTTCATCAACGGCCGCGTGACGGCCGGCTCGGGACGCGTCTTTGTGCCGACCAATCAGCGCTTGCGCATTCTGGACAATCAGGCCAAGGAACTGGAGTCCGTGGAAATCAATCAGTTGGCGGTGCCCGTGCTGGTGGGTGGCGAGGTGCTGCTGGCGTCGGTCGACCGGCTTGAGTCGTTCATTCCCTACGAAATCGGTGAGCCGCATCTGCGGGCGCGGCTTGAAAGCAATCCGCATGACCCCAACCCGGCCATCAGCCTGGCGCGCCTGGCGTTCCAGCACCGTCGTCTTGAAGCGCTGATGAGCTCGATTGATCGGGCCATCGACATCATCAACACCGACCCGCTCAGCGAGATCAACATTACGGCGCAGCAGCGTCTGTTTGCGGGCCTGCTGGACATGGCGCCGCACTCGGTGCTGCCGGATGAACTCTCCAATGCCATCTACTACCGACTGGAGTTGCTGGCCGCCAGCCCGCAGCAGCGACTCGCCTACCTGCTCAGCCATGCATCCAGCCTCGCGCTGGCGGGTCAGTTCGCGGCGGCGATCGATTCGTATCAGTCGATTCTGACGACGCCGGCGCTAGTGGATGAGCCGTGGGATGAAGCAGGTTCCACGCGGCCAGCGGGAGATGTGGCTCGGCTTCGCCTTTCGGATCTCGTCGCGGCGGGACATCGCGATCTGTATCGACCCTACGAAGACACGGCGCAGCGCGAATTCGACATCGCCAAGGCACAGGACAAGGCAGAGGAATTGCTCAAGGTCGCGCGACGCTATCCCCTGGCCCAGGTCGCGGCCACCGCCTGCATCACTGCCTCGCAATTGCTGCGATCGCAGGCTGAAGACGCCGCCGCCGCCGCGGGGCTGCGCTTCGCGCTGGGGCTCCATCCGCCTCAACCGGCGCTGAATCGCGTGCGATCCGAATTGCTGCAGTTGTATGAATCGAAGAATCAGTGGTTCGAAGGGCTCCAACTGCTGCGCTCGATCGAGCGGGCGGACGCAGCGGCGAACATCCCTCTCGGCGAGGGCCGGGTGCTCTCACTCGATCAGTGGCGCCAGCGCTTTGAGCTGCACCGGGCGGGATCAGATCATCTTCCACGGATTGGATCGCTGGGCCAGATGGCGGACATCAAGGAAGGGCAATTGCTGATGACGCCGGTCATCGGCCGCGCCTCGACGAAGTTCGCACTTGTGCGCGACAACCGAAACCTCGTCGGCTACGACAATGCCAATGCAGCCAGGTTTATCGAGATTCTCGATTCGCCATCCAAGGACCTGCTCGCCGTGGAGGGCGATGTCGCCGTGCTGGGCGTCCTCTCCAGCCGCGGCGATCGCGTCGTCGAAGCGTACGATATGGCCAACGAGCGCACGCTTTGGCGGTCTCCATCTTTTGAACAGTGGTTCGGCGGGCAGGGCGTCACATCCAGCGGGCAGTTGTATCCCGTGCTGATGGCCGATCGAATCGTGCTTGCCGAGGAGACGGGCCGCGTCGGATGCCTCAATCTTCACACGGGCGAAGTCGAGTGGGCGGTAACAACGGCGATTGACTCGATGAAGTTTGTCGGCGCAACCGACTCGCTCATCATGGTCGCCGGAGAGAATCAGAGCGATGGAAGCCGGCGCGGCCGACGCGAGGTTGATTCGAACCACGTGCTACTGATTCGGCCTGAAACCGGTGCGACGATCACCGACCTGCAGACCGATCGCTTTGCGCCGATCGACTTTGCCGCGGTCAGTCCGCGCGGCGATGTCGTCTATGCCTCGCTGGGCCGGCTGTATTGTTATGACTCGGTCCGTCGCCGCCAGCGCTGGTCAATCACCGATGATGCGCTCGTTGACCCGTTGTGGGCGGGGCTCATGGGCTCGAACCTGCTGCTGTTCCGCAGCGAAGGCCCGGCGATCAGCATCAATCTCGAGACCGCCACGATGACCCCCCAACCCCTGATCGCCCCCATCGAGCGCAGCGAAGCTTCGATGACCGAGATCATTCCGCATGCGGATCGATATGTCCTCAAGACGCACAACGGCGTCTATGTGATCGAAGCTGACGGTTCGGTCACGGGACTTATGGCCGGCTCAGGCGCCATGTCGTCGACCGTGCAGGGCGTCGCGTGTGCGACGGACCGCATTATTGCGGTGCTGACCATCGACAACGCGGCGCGGGGTCTGCCGCGATCTGTCGAGATCCACACGCTGGACCTCTCGGGGCGTCGGCTGGACCGACCCTACGAACTCGATGACCGCACCGAACTTCCACGGCCTGATGGCGTGCAGGCGCTCGACGGCTGGGTGGTAATCGACGCCGGTCGGGACATCGTCTTCATGCCCGCTCCCGTCGAGGCTGGTCCGTGATGGCCGCGGCCAGCAGGACGGCGGGCGACCGCCGCGGGTCCCGCCCGGCGCCGACCCCAAACCACTCCAGCGTTCCTACACTTGGCCCGTCATGACGAACTACGAAACGACAAGCCTTCATGTCATCCGAATGTGGTGCGAAGCCAATGGCTACTGGCCCGGCCACGTGCCCGGCGACACCTCGCGCATCCGAGTCGGAGGCGGAACGTTTGCCCCTCCCGAAGAGCTCGAACTCATGGACTGGGAAGACTGGCACGAGCAGTTCAGCAAGCGGCAGCTCAAGTTCGTCTATGACCCCACGCAGGGGTGGTACGACCTGCAGTCGCGAAACGTCAAACCTGATTAGAGACTGGATTGAAGTAGTGGCACGGGCGTCTCGCCCGTGCAGACCACACGAACCTGTGGCCCCTTCAACTGGTAGCTGGATCGATCAGCGCGCAGCGTGTAGCTCAGGTCGAGACCTGACGGTTGTGTGGTCGACGGCGTCAGAGCCAGCTCGCGCTTCCTCAGCGAAACTGCAACGGCTCGACTCGCGCCTGTCGCGCTGCGAGCACGGTACGATCAGGTCGTGACTTGGCCTACCCGGCTTCGTGCGCCGACTCGTGGGTGGGTCAGGTGGAATGCCCCTCTTGGCCCGCGCGTCTCCTACGCTGTAGGCCGCAGCCTCGGAGGAGTTCGCTGATGAGTTCAAGACGACCATCTCGCACCGGATTGATCGGCGGCGGGCTTATTGCCGTGGTATCGGTTCTGATGCTCTCGGGGTGTCGGTCGCCAGAATTACTCGATCCCGGACTGAATCCAGATCGGGTAGTAGTGATGGAGAACGGGGAACGACTAGATCTCCTTCGGATCGTGATATCGGTGCCGGCATTTCCCACTGGTTATCCAGCTGATTTTTTGAGCGAGCGAGCACCGGCTCCTGATGCCGGATCGTTGCATCGCTTCATGCGGGAGTGCCCCCCATGGCGGGATTTGGGGGAGTTAAACCAAACCGCTGTCGCCCCCCTGCGACAACAATTCCCTTGGGTATCCACGAGAAGGAAGGAGGTCGTGCTGTCGATCCACCCGGTCGTGTTGGGAGTCGCCGCCGAGGAAATCCCTGGATGGGGGAGTGGGCGTCATCAGGACAGGCTGGTGCGCCCTGTAGACTTCGTCAACTCAGTCGATTCCGTCCGCATCACCCGGCTCGTTCATGCCCGCCACTTTCCGACGCGCGCCGAAGTCGATCGAGTGTATGAGAGCGCTAGGGGCGTGGGTGAGTTGGAACGGCAATACAAACTTCTGGGGCAGCTTCTCGACGCTCGCGTCGTCGAACTCGAAACGCCGCTGACCATCGAGGAGGCCATGCGCTACATTGAGTCTCACGAGGAATTCCATCGCGTGCACCCAGAGGCTCGTTGGGCAGGTCGCGTCTGGCCGCTCGCCAACGAAGCGACATTGACTCGATTCGCGTCTGTCGCGCTGCGGGTGCGGTGCCGTCAGGTCTCGACCTGACCTACTCGGCTATGATCCGCGCCATGCTCCCCTGGGGATCGGCTGATATTCCACTGCTGCTCGTCCTGCCCGTCGCCGCGGTCTTCAGCGCCGCGTTCAGCGGGAGTGAAACCGCGCTGTTCGGCTTGCGCGCCCACGAACGCAACGACCTCGCCGACCAGAACGACGCCGTGTCGCGCGCCGCCACCGCGCTGCTCGCCAACCCGCGAATGCTGCTCATCACGCTGCTGCTGGGCAACATGACGGTCAACGTCGTTTACTTCGTCGTCAGCTCCGTGCTGCTGCTGCGCATCGATCCCTCGACTTCCTCACCGGCGGTCGGATTGGCTGCGTCGATCGTCCTGCTCGCGATCATCATCCTCTTTGGCGAGGTCATGCCCAAACTCGTCGCGGCCAGGCACAGTCGCACATGGGTGCGGCTGATCGCTGTTCCTCTGCTCGGCTTGCACGGGTTTCTTGCCCCGCTGCGCCTGCCGCTGAGTCGTTTCATCATCGAGCCGCTCATTCGACTCGGCGTGAGTCCCGGCCGCCGGCTGGCCATCAGTCATGATGAACTCGACTCGCTGCTGGAGATTTCGCGCGACGCCAATGTCATTGATCGCGACGAGTATGAACTGCTCAGCGACATCGTCCGCCTCAGCCGCCAGACCACGCGCGACATCATGACGCCGCGCGTCCGCATGGGCGCGTTTCCGCTGGACGTCGATCGCGAACAATTGCTCGAAGAGGTGCGGCGATCGCGCCTGCCGCGCGTGCCCATCTATGAAGGCAGCCTCGACACGATCGTTGGCGTACTCAACCTGCGACGGTTCATGCTGGACCAGTCACTCACCGTGCGCAAGGCGATGGATCCGCCGACCTTTGTCCCCGAACTCGCCACGCTCGACCGGCTGCTCGACCACTTTCGCACGACGCAGACTCGGCTGGCGATGGTCGTTGATGAATTCGGCCAGACGACTGGCATGGTCACGCTCGATGACGTGATGAGCGAGTTGTATGGCCGGGCCGCCGAACACGCAGCCGACCAGCACCTCGTGATGCTCATCGGCCTCGGCCGCTGGCTCATCGACGGCGATCTGAACATTCACGATTTTGCAGACGCATTCACGATCGACCTCGAATCGCCGCGCGTTTCCACCGTCGCCGGGCTGGTCTCGCACGAGTTGGAGCGGGTGCCAAAGGTCGGTGACTCGGTCGTCGTCGGGGCCTACCGCGTGATGGTGCGCTCGGTGCGGCGATCGCGGGCCGTGTCGCTCGAAGTGGAGACGATCACGTGATGCCCCTCGCCGCGACTCCGATTCCCGAGACCATGGCCGCGCCTCCACAGTGGTGGATGTGGATCGTCTATTTTGTAGTCCTGCTTGTCGGGCTGCTTGGCTCGGCGATCTTTTCCGGATTCGAAACGGCCGTCTACTCCATGAGCCGCCTGCGCCTCATCGTGCGCCAGAGCCGCGGCGAACGGACGGCGAGCATTCTGCGCTCGGAGATTTCCGATGCCCAGCGCACGATCTCGACGCTGCTCATCTCCAACAACATCTGCAACTTCACGGTCTCGTTCGCCATCACGGCGATCCTCACGCGCCTGATGGGCTGGGGCGAGGTGAAGTCGATCATCGCCCAGGCGATGCTGCTCACGCCGCTGCTGTTCATCTTCGCGGAAACGATTCCCAAGGAAATCTGCCGCGCCCGCGCCGACGTGGTCGCCTACCCGCTCGCCCCGTTGCTGCGACTCGTGCGGCGGATCTACTTCTTCACCGGTATCCTCTGGTTCTTCCAATCCTCGGGGCAGTGGCTTTCGAACCGCATTGGCGGCGACATGAGCGGAGCCGTACTCAGCGCCCGCGCCCGGATCGCCGCGCTGATCGAAGAGGGTGTCGGACATGGCACGCTCTCGGCCCGGCAGACGGACATTGTCGACCGCGCGCTCTCGCTGCGACAGATCTCCGCCGAGAGCCGCATGGTCCCCTGGCAAGTGGTGCAGACGCTCCGCATTAACGACACGCTTGAATCACTGCGCAGGCGGCACGCCAGCCTGGGGTACGCTCGCTATCCCGTCGTCAACGAACTTGGCAGAGTGGTGGGTGTGGTTGATCTGATCGACATCATTGCCGGAGGCGAGGGCGCCACGGCCGGCAGCATCTGCCGACCCGCGCCGTTCGCCGGCGAATCGATCGATGCGCGGGCCGCGATCGCGATGCTGCGCAAGGTCGGTGCCGTTATGGGCCTCGTCGGCACGCCCGAACTCCCGCGCGGCATCATCACCCTGCGCGGCCTCGTCGAGCCGCTCATGGCGGAAGAAGAGGGCGAGTAGATCGCGCGGCGTTGAGAATGACAGAAGGCCATGTTCATTGAACACGGACTTCAAAACACATTCGCATTCCTGCAGGAACGGCTACGCCCCGACCCCGACGCCTGCGTCGACCGGCAGCGTTTCGAGGATGTTCTCCAGTACCGAGTCGGTCGAAAGCCCCTCAGCTTCACCTTCGAAGTTGAGCAGGCACCGGTGACGCATGGCGGGAAGAGCTGCGCGCTTGATGTCATCGACCGCGACATTGGCCCGGCTGTCGAGCAGTGCAAACACCTTGCCCGCAAGAATCAACGCCTGGGCTGCGCGCGGCGACGCGCCGAAGCGAAGGAACTGATTCACCATCGGCGTGGCGTACTGCTCATTCGGATGCGTCGAGAGGACCGCGCGCACCGCGTAGTCTTGAACGTGCGGCGCCACGATCACCTGCCGCACCAACTGCTGATACTTGACGATCGACGGCCCATCGAGCACGGACTGAATCTCGGGTGATTCGGCCCGCGTCGTGCGATTGAGAATCTCGGAGAGTTCGTTGCGCTTGGAGTAGCCGACGTTGAGTTTGAAGAGAAAGCGGTCGAGCTGGGCTTCGGGCAGCGGGTAGGTGCCTTCCTGTTCGATGGGGTTCTGCGTCGCCATGACGAAGAAAGGTTTGTCAAGGATGTGCGTCTCGCCGCCGACCGTGACGCTCTTTTCCTGCATCGCTTCAAGCAGCGCCGACTGCGTCTTGGGCGTGGCGCGGTTGATTTCGTCAGCGAGGACCATTTGGGCAAAGATCGGCCCCTTCTGGAACCGGAACTCGCGGCCGTGTTCCGTCTCGACGACGATCGTGGTGCCCGTCACGTCGGCGGGCATGAGGTCGGGTGTGAATTGGATGCGCGAAAAATCGAGTTGCAGCGCCTGGCTGAGCGAACGGATGAGCAGCGTCTTGCCGAGGCCCGGCACGCCTTCGAGCAGGCAGTGGCCGCCGACGAAGAGACACACGAGCACGCCGTCGATGATCTCCTCGTGGCCCACGATCATCTTCTGGACCTGCGACTTGACCTTCTGGTAATCGTCGCGGAACTTCTGCGCCTGGGCTTCAACTTCAGCCGGATTGCCTGTGGCCATGCGATTCCTCCTCGTGTGACCGATGATAGGCGGCGGCGCAACGCGCGGAAGCACCGGACCGGGAGCAGGTTCCGCAGTTTATTCGTTGCAGCGTTCGACCGCTTTCACTCGATCGCATACTCCAGCGTCACCACGGCCTTGGTGACCTTGCGCACGCTGTCGGTGTCGTTGATGCCCGTCGAACTCACCTCCGTCGAGTGCGCCGGCGTGATCTGAAAGACCCCCTGGCTTGCGCCGCGCAGTGAGCCGACGGTGTTGGGGCTGCCCGTGACGAGCCGCACCGCCCGCTCGTGACCGTTGGCGGTGGCCTCGGCGAGCAGTTCGAGTTTCAGATCGTCGAGTTTGGTGTAGAGGTAGCGCGGCAGCTCGGCCTGTAGTTCGACTCCCTGGCCGATCAATGCACTCACATCGCGCGCCGCATCCGCGATGGTCTGCACCTGAGTCGATTCGATCGACAGTCGCTGGCTGAGTACGTAGGACTCGATGGCGTTGGTCAGGTTGCCCTTCTCATCGCGTCGGCGCAGTGTGTCGATATCCACCGGTGCCAGCGCCACGCTCGACGCCTCGAAGCCCTTGCCGGCAAGGTACTCGAGCAAGCTCGTGCGATCGCGCTCGAGGCGCGCGTAGGCCCCGGCCAATTCCGCCTCCCGAGTCACCAGCTTGGCCGACCATGTGGCGAGATCGGAGGTGATGTCGCGCTCGGCGTAGCCCTTGACGGTAATCGTCTGCCCGCGGATGCGGACGCGCTCGAAACTCCGCCGCGCCAGCTGCGTGGAGATGACGACGCTGACGGGCAGCGTGAGGCCGAAGATGATGAGCCAGAAGAGATTAAGGCGCGACGATGACATGACCGACTCCTGAGGGCGGCTGGGTGGGAGGAAATGAAATGCGGACGCCAGCCAGTATCGACGCATCGCACGCGCACACCTGAATCGATAACTACGGACGTGGGCGGGCTTGGCGATCAGGTCGCGGCGATTGCCGTGCCGCACTCCGGGCAGACGCGTCCGCCGGCGGGAATCGTGCCCCGCAGGTCGTAGCCGCAGTTGGTGCAAGCGGGGAACTCCGGTCGCGGATTCGCTTCCTCGCGCGGCAGCCAGTAGCGCATGAGTGTGTGCGCTGCCGTGCCATTGGAGTATCGCCGGCCGTACCGACAGAAGACGATGATCTCGCCAACAAGCCACACGGCCAGCGCGATGAAGATCCAGCCGCCGGCTCGCAGATCATCCTGCATTCCAAAGCACACGCCCACCTGGGCCGCCTGCATCACGAACGCAGCCCGCGACAGTCGGAGCCACTTCAGCCCCGCCGTGGTCGGTCGGAACCGATGGAGGACCATGAGTCCGACCACGAGCGCCAGACTCACCCAGCCTGCGGCCACGCACGCCACGACCCACCACCCCTCGCCGCTGGACGTCCACTCATCGATATTCTGCACGGCCAGAATGGTGTAGAGGAGCTGGAGGAGCACCGCCGAGGCACTCGCCACAAGCGCCACAGCCGCGATGAACCTAAGTTCCCACCGGTGGAATCGCGCATTGAACATGGACCGGATCTGCAAAGGCCCCAGAACCAGCGGCACATAGAACGGCCCGGGCGCAAGCAGCGCCGCCAGATAGAGGCTCACGTTCTCCCAATCGAGTCGCGACCGGAAGAGTTCGCTCACCATCTCAGGTTCGAGCAGGGTGAAGTGCGCCACCGAGATGTCGTAACAGAATGGCAGGAACAACGCCGCGACGCCGGCGACGTAGATCATCGCCAGCAGAAGGCGAACGGTTCGAACATACGGCGGATCGGCCGTGTGCATCAATAAAGCTCCGGCGATTCAGCCTGTTCAGCCGGGAACGAGCAGTGCAAGCATAGGGGCATGCAGGGATGAGGCCGTCATGGCTGCGCCGGCAAGCATTCAGTCGGACGTCCTCGCACCCTCGCAATCAGCACCCCAAGCCGGATGCCGAGTGGCACCCAGTTCGCGCGTCGGACAGTCAACACCGCTTCCTCACGGGCGCGGCTCGTCGAGGCGGCGCTTCGCGTGATTCACGCGTACGCGTGCAAGCCCGGCAGGAGGAGATTGACGCCGAAGTAAGTCCAGAGCATGATGAAGAAGCCGACGATGCTCAGCCACGCCGTGGTCAGGCCGCGATTGGGCGCAACGAAGCGCACGTGGATAACGATGAGGTAGACGATCCACGTGATGAGGGCCCAGGTTTCCTTGGGGTCGAAGGCCCACCAGCGGCCCCAGCTGTGATCGGCCCACCACGCGCCGAGCAGGATCCCCACGCCGAGAATCCAGAACGCGAGTTGCAGGATGACCATCTGGGCGTGATCGAGGTCGTTGAGCAACCGCTGTCGGCCGACGTTGACACCACCTCCACCGTCGCCGGCGCTAACCGTGACTGTGCCCACTCCAGCCGCGGCGAGTTGCACCGTGCCGGCGCTTCGCCCGGCGAAGTAATGCGTGATGAGATAGATGATGCTGACGATGAACCCCAGCGCGATCATGCCGTAGCTGAAGAGCACGATGTTGACGTGGTAGAAGAGGATGTAGCTCGTGTTGAGAATCGCCGCCTCGCGCCCGATCGGCGCGCCGGGAATGCCCTTGAGCGTCGCCGCCATCAGCGCCAAAAAGCCGACACCCGCAGCCGCCACGCCGAAGATCGGCTGCTTGCGCACGAACATCGTGATGGTGGCAAACAGGCACGCGCCGAGGCTCAGTCCCCACATCGACTCGAACTGATTCTGAATCGGAATGCGCTCGGCGAGCACCCAGCGGATGACAAAGCCGAGCAGGTGAATGCTCAGGCCCATCAGCAGCAGACCGATGCCGAGGCGCTGGATGGTGACGCGTCCAGTGCCAAAGGCGATGAGCAGCAGCACCATGGAGAGGAAGTAGAACGTGTAACCGAAGATGAAGTTGTTGCCGCCGTTGTAGACGCGTTCGAGCTGGCCTCGCCACGCGGGCGGATAGTGCTCGGCGTTGATGGTCGGAACCACGGCTGCAATGTCCTTGACCAGCGCGTTGACCTTGTCCGCGTTTCGAGCCCGCCACGCGTCGCCGAGCTGGGCGAACTTGGCGTTGAGCACCGAGTTGCGCGAGACGTGGATCCAGTCGCCGCCCTCCGTCGCCGGGGCAATGAGCATGAGCGAAGCGTGCAGGTCGCGGAATCGGTTGAATGAAAGCGTCATCTGCGTACGGCCGCGCTCGAAGGTGAGGTCGGCGAGGAATGGCCCGTTGATGAGATCCAACTGGTGCATGAGGATGATCGGCGAGAGGCGCGTCGCCTTCATCCACTGTTCCTGCGTGCCCGAATCGTTGGGGAACTCGGCTTCGACAATGCCGCGCCGTAGCGGGAGGTACTCGATGCTGATGATCGGCTTGTCGAAGTAGTAATCCTTGTCCGCCATGATATCGATGAAGGTGAACATCGGGTCATAGCTGAGCTTGCGCGGCGCCGAGTCGCTCGTGCTGCGCACGAAGTCCTGGTAGTGGCCGTGTCCGGTGATTTCGCGGATCGCATCGCGCGCCACCGTATCGAGAATCGCCGCCCGGCTGTTGTGCATCACGGCCAGTCCGGCCAGCGGAGAGAGATTGACCTTTCGGGCGAAATCGTACTTCTCGACCGCCGTAGCCTCGCCCATGGAAGCTCGCTGCCGATTGTCAAGCGGGTTGGTCAGGGCGGCATTGAACATCTCCGTCGGATGGGCGTTGCCCGCCGGGCCGCGCTGTGGCGCCGTCGTTTCGTTACCGGCTTCGCTGCCGTTCTCCAGACCTGCGTGCGGATCCTCGGTCTGAGCCTGCGAAATCGAAGGGGCCATGAGAAGCGCCGTCGCGGCCGCGAACAGGGCGACCAGGCGTGTGGCATTGGTTGAAAAAGTCATGCGTTGGCTCCCACCAGTTCTTGAGAAGGCTCGCTCGCCGGTCGGCGCGCGGGCGGGACGTATTCACCCTTGTCGAGTTGCTCTTGAATGATCCGCTTGCGCCGGCGGACGATGGCGGGCTTGATGTAAAACGCCCACGGAATGCCCAGGCCGATGAGAATGGCGCCGAATGCAATCACGTATATGCCCGGGTTGTTGCCCACACCCAGCACGGTGAAGCGCTGGTTGACCGGATCCCATCCCGCCTGGCTGAACTTGTACTGCTCGGGCACGATCTTGCTGCCCAGCCACGCGAGGCTGTTGGACGCGAAGTTGCGCCCGTCATTCCACTCGAACGGCCGGCGGTAGATGTAGGGATGGTTCAGTTTTGTCACGTGCTCCTGGCTTGGGCGATCCTGTCCTTCGAAGTACATCTGGACAGTGGACTGATAGTCGCGCGGCGTATCCGTGCCGGGGTACGGGATCATCTCGAAATCCGTAAGTCTCAAACCAAAACCGGGGAGAGCGCGGCGAAGACGGCCGAACGCGAGATTCACCGAGCCGACTTCAGGCACCTCCACACGCTCGATGCGCAGAAACTCGTAGTCTGAATCAAGATACTGGTTGAACGGCAGCCAGCGCTCCAGCGTGGTCTTGGTGCCGTCGGCGCGGCGAACCGTGATCTCGACGTCGAGAAAGGCTCGGAAGAACGTGCCGCGGGCGCTGCGCTCCTGCTCGGCTGCGGGTACGGGAACCACGTCGAGCCGCTGCGTGGTGCGAGCCCAGAAGTCGGCAAAGCGGAAGCGCATCTTCGTGCCGTCGAGTTCGCCGACGATCGAGTCGCCATCGCCGACGTCAAACTGCTGGCGTGCGCCGCCGGGCACGCGCTCGATGACGTGAAACGCCGCGGTCGCCGGATCGCTCTGGGTAATCCACAGGTAGGTCTGGCTTGCATCGAGATAGACGAGTTCGATGGCCTTGTCCGGCGCGACGCGCTTGGGAGGCTGCCCCGACGGGCCGGGTAGAAAGTCCTGCGTCAGTTCGGGGTACTGGTGCAGCACGCTGCGGTTGAACGTGTGCCCGTCGGGCGCGGTGACCTGAATGTTGACGCGCGACGAGGCCGCCCCGCGGTAGCCCGTCGAAACGAGCGCCAGACCTTCGTTGGCGGCCTGCATCTGCTGCACCTGGAGTTTCCATCCAGTATCACCGACGTCGATACTCGTGCCGGGCTTGATCAGGACTGTCTGCTCAAATCTTGCCTCGGGAACACGAACGATCAGGGCGTGATCGCCTTCGCCGGGGAATGGTGTGGTCAGATCGGCGAGACGTTTGGCGGAAGGCTGAACCAGATGTTCGATGGTCAGGCCGCCGAAGTGGACGGCGCCAGCCGCACGGTTCTGCGGCATGGCGCCGATGAGGCGCTGCTCCCGCTCGAAGGTGCGACCGTCGGGAGATTCCACCTCAAGATGCACATCCACAGACGGATTGAGTT
The DNA here is from genome assembly GCA_002418285.1 of Phycisphaerales bacterium UBA5793. Taxonomy (GTDB): domain Bacteria; phylum Planctomycetota; class Phycisphaerae; order Phycisphaerales; family UBA5793; genus UBA5793. The sequence continues at coordinate 18,825 of DIDT01000012.1, read as the reverse complement.
CCGTGCCGCCGTTGACCCAGGAAGGCTGCTGCATGCCGTAGGGGATCACGCCGACGACGTTGATCTCCAGCGAAGGCGGGAACAGCTCATCAAAGTGTTCCTCGGTGTGCATCGCGATGTGGGGCGCATACGGAGAACCCGCCGGCGCATCGTTGTAGCGCGACAACCCCTTGAGTGGATGCACGAACAATCGCGGATCACCCTGCTTCCACGCATACACGGCAGGGACGATCGCGTCGTAATAGACGCTCTTGGGCGGGCTGTTCTTGACGAGTCGGATGTCACCCTCGACCTTGCCTCGCTCGTAGAAGATGCTGCCCAGGCAGATGAGCACAATACCGGTGTGCACGGTGAGCACGCCGATGTTCAGGAAGGTGAACTCGATGCGGCGGATGGTCGCCGTGACCATGTTGAGCACAAAAATGATCAGGATGAGTTTGAACGGCCACCACGCGTAGAACTCGATCTCGCTCATCTCCCATGACGGAAGCTGGCGGAGCATCGTGCCGCGATACTTCTCGATGAAGTCGGCAAAGAAACGCACGCCATGCGCGGCATGCCCGGTCGCGACGACGGCCGGTTCGTAGCGAATCGCGGGCCAGACCGTGACCGACCACAGCTCATACGCCAGCAGCGCCACGAGCAGCCCGGCCGTGAAGCGCAGGGCAAAGGTCCATTCGCGCGACAGGCGACCCTTGATCGCCCTGGCCAGGATCCACTGCGTGATGAAGACATGCACGCCGACCATGAGCACCAGCGTCGCGCCCTCGAAGAGCTTGGTCGGGATCATGGCCCACAGGCCGATGGGAATGCTCGCCAGCGAGCCGTAGAGCGCGATCAGCACAAGCAGCGTCACCGCGAGGGTGATGGAACTGAACGCAGTGAGGATCCAGCGCACCGGAGTCAGTACGCCGGTGAGGTGCTGCTGATCCCACGACTTGACTCGCCGCCACTTTGCACTCATGAATCTGGTTCCACCAAAGATGCCACCGCGCCAAGGCGGATCGTTGAGAACTATAGTGCGCGCGGCCGCTTCTCAGTCCGCAGATTTGCGCTCTTGAGGCATTTGCCCCACCCGCCGCATCAACTCCGCGCCACCCACTCGATCAGGCCGGGATCGTTGAGCACCTGCGTTAACGCATCGGTCGGATCGTCCGGGTCGAATTCGACAGAAATCAGCCCCGCGCACGGGCCGGGACGAAGCGTGACGAGCTGCTGATCGAAACCCAGTGCTGCGGCCCCACCCACTGTTGCAGCGTGAAGAAGATACACAGGTCCGATGTGATCGCGGCGATGCAGCAGCGACATCTCGTCGAGAATCGAAATGCGATCGCTGCGATCGAGGTTGATGATCGAATCCGTCCCGAGGGTAAGGCGAGGAAAGTGTTGCAGCACCGCGCGGCAGTGCTGCGTGTCGTGACCGAAATACGCCGTCGCGCGCGGGCAGTGCGCGATGGCTGCTCCGGTCAGCGACAGGCGGTCGACTTGTCCAGAGTCGGCATAGTTGACGTGAGCAACGAGCCAACGAGCCGGCTTGTTGAAAACCTCGCACAGCGCCTCGATGGGATGATCGCCCAGCGGCGTGATGGAATTGTCCCAACGGTCGATACGACGCAGGAACTCAGCGAACGGGCCGGCAGCATGGCGTGCGAATTCGACTTCGGCCAACGTCTCCGCCAGATGCGTTGATGCGACCAGCCCCCGCGCCGCCGCCAGCCGCGCCGCCGCCCGGTAGACCTCCGGTCCCGCGCTGTAGGGCGCGTGCGGCTGGAGACTGAGTCGAATCTTCCCGTTAGGCTCAGAAGGGAACTGAGCGCACAGCCGCTCCATCGCATCGATCGCCTGCTGCTGTCGCGAACCGAGGCCGAAAAACTCGACAAAGCTCACGCCTCGCAACCGGCCGTCGGATCGAAGCGTTTCGATGGGTACGGTGGACCCGACGCCGGCGATATCGCCGATGATCGCCGTGCCCCCGGCGATGCTCAGGTCGATTCCTAGTCGGAGCGAGGCCTCCAGCGCGTCCGAGTCATTCGGTCGAGCATCGCGGACGAACTCGATCCATTCGATGAAGTCGCCGCCGTAGGGCGCCGGCCCGATGGAAGTCAGGTCGAGATGGGTGTGCGCATTGACCAGTCCGGGCAGGACCAGTCGATTCGGCCGCTCGATGATGGTCGCCCCGGCCGGGCACGGGACCGCCTCGGGAGAGCCGGATGCGATGATTCGGCCGTCGCGCCAGTGGATCGCGCCGGGCCGCGCCGGTGGTGCGTTGGCGTCCTGAATCGCCCCGGCAAGGATGTAGAGGTCGTTTTTGACGCTGGACATGGGATCAGGCCGATGCTGTGCGATGCGGGAAAGTTTGTCAAATCGCCCGCGAACGATACACTGACCCGCAGACGCGGCACAACCCTGTTGGCCGCTGTGGATGCCCCCACCACCAGGAAGGATGGATTGACCATGAGGTTTCTCACTGCGACGCTGAGCCTGGCCACTTTGATCGGTGCCGCGGCCCTTTCCGGCTGCACACAGGGCACGGTCGATGACCTGCGCAACGCCAACCGCGTTCAGGCCGAACGCATTTCCGAACTCGAAGTCCAGGTGGACTCGCTCAACTCGACGACCCAGGCCCTGCGAAACCAAGTCAAGCAGGCCGACGCGAGTGCGCTCGAAGCCGAGCGACGCCGCGCCGAAGCCGCTTCGCAACTGCAGTCCGCCATGGCGATGTACTCCGACCTCGAAGAGCGCCTCAACAGCATCAACCCCGTCATGCTCCCGCCGGAACTTGACGACGCCCTGCGCAGCCTTGCCGCCGCCCACCCGGACCTGATGGTCTACGACCCGAAGCGCGGCATGGTCCAGCTGACCAGCGACCTCACCTTCGACCTGGGAAGTGCTGACCTCAAGGGTGAAGCGGCCAACTCACTCAAACAGCTCGCCGAAGTCTTCAAGGGCGCTTCGGCCTCTTCCTATGAGGTGCGCATCGTCGGCCACACCGACAACGTCCCGATTAAGAACGTCGGCACCCGCGCCAAGCACCCGACCAATGTCCACCTCTCCGTTCACCGCGCCATCAGCGTGCGCGATGCGCTGGTCAGTTCGGGCGTTGCAGCCGGCCGCTGCAGCGTGGCGGGCTGGGGTGAGTTCCGTCCCGTCGTTCCCAATCCGCCCACCGGCGGGGCGCGGGCCAATCGCCGCGTCGAGATCTTCCTTGTTCCTTCGACATACTCCGGTCCCGGCGCGGAAGGCACTCCGGAAGCGGCGCCGACATCCGCTCCGAGCCGGCCCAACGATGAGCCGATGAAGTAGTCGAATCATTGCGCGGCCACTCCCCGACGCGCCGACTACACTTGAGATTCAAGTCTCTAGTGGCACTTATCTCATAGGGGAATCCGATGGAACGACAGCGACACATTCTGTTTGCGGCAGCGGTTTCAATCATGGCGGCGCTCGCCCTGACCGGCTGCAGTCAACACGGCAATATGGAAGAGTGCGGGATGTGCGCGTCGTGGATGAATGTCCACAACGCCACTTGCGCCATCCAGCCCACCGAAGGCAACACGTGCAAAGGGATGATCTCATTTACGGATGTCAAGGGCGGCGTACGCGTGCAGGCGACCATCTCCGGCCTGGCGCCCAACTCCACACACGGCTTCCACATCCACGAGTTCGCGTATTGCGGCTCGGCTGATGCGACCTGCACCGGCGGTCACTATGACCCGGAAACGACCGGCCACCACGCCCTGCCCGGCGCCAGCGAGGCACATCACGCCGGCGACATGGGCAATCTCGTGGCCGACGCCAGTGGCCACGCGGTGTACGACGCGGTGATTCCCGGCATCTCCATTGCCGGCCAGAACGCCATCATCGGCCGCGCCGTCATCATCCACGCCAAACCAGACGATGGCGGGCAGCCGACCGGCAACGCGGGCAGCCGCATCGGCGTCGGCGATATCGGCGTGGCAGCGCCGATGAAGTAGTCACGCACGCGACGGTGGCGAACTGGAGTCGAGCTTGAATGCCGCTCAGCGGCGACGCATGCGTCGCCGCTGAGCGGCATTTCTCCGCAACCTATTCTGCGGGATTAACCTCAAAACGCGACAACTCCTGCTGCCGCGCGAACTCGCCCGTAATGTCCATCTCGCCCTTGACCGACTCGCGCCCGTGCCGGCCCAGCCACTGCTGGCTCTGTTCGAAGAGGTCGCCAAAGTCGTCCGGCGCCATCTCGCTCGCCTCATACTGCGCCCGCGCGATCGGCACGAGTCGAAAGAGCGGCTCGCCCTCGGCAATCACCACCTTCTTGATGGACGAGTCCTCGATGCGCGGCAACTCGATCACGCCGTGCCACGGATGCGCCGGGAAGTACCAGTCGCACTCGATGACGGCTTCGATCACCGACCATGGCTTCGGCGGCGTGCTCGCGTGCGTCGCTGGAATCCCCTTGATGAGCAGCATCTCACCCGGTTCGGTGCGCAGATAGAGGAACGTGCTGATCTTCACCTGGTGGCGAACGTTCTGGTACACATCATCCGTGATGACGTGCGGGATCTTCTGGTTTCGCTCCCAGAACCACGCGTTGAGCTGCGGCTCAGGCATCACGCCATCATCAAACTCGATGTCGGATTCGACCTGTACGGCTTCTTCGATGTCCCAGTTGCCGTCCTTGTCACGAAAGAAGTTCATCGTGAACGGATTGATGACATCCCAGCCGAAAGCGTTGGCAGCGCGGATCGGCGGGCAATGCTCCGGCCAGCCGCTGCCTTTACCGCGCTTGGCGTACACGGGTCGGGCGGGTTGGGGGTGCGGCAGGTCGGCATGAAAGCGGAAGTATTCGAGCATGCGGCGATTGTAGTAGTGATGAGCCTCGCACTGCGCGCAAGCAAGAAGCCCATGTTCATTGAACATGGGCTTCTTCTGAGAAGCAAAACCGGTTGACTCAACTCGTCTTTAGAGTTGAATCTTGTCGGTGCCGAGGGCGCCGTGGTCGTCCATGCCGCCGCGCATCGGGCCGGTCGGTCGCACGTCTTCGCGCTTCGGCTGACCGGGTTCGGGCTGGCCGGTGGCGTCGCCCCACTGGGCCCGCTTGAGCGACAGGCCGATCTTTCGATCGTCGGTGTCGACGCGGAGGATCTTGACCTCGACCTCTTCGCCCTGCTTGACGACATCCTGCGGATTCTCGACCTTCTGGTCGGAGAGTTCGGAGATGTGGAGCAAGCCTTCGAGATCGTCTTCGAGTTCGACGAACACGCCGAAGTTCGTGATCTTGGTCACCTTGCCCTTGACGACCATGCCGGGCTGGTACGCGCCGGGGATCGCCGTGATCCACGGGTCTTCGGTCAGTTGCTTCATCCCCAGCGCCACGCGCTGTTTCTCCTGGTCGACCTCGAGCACGACGCACTTGACGGTGTCGCCCTTCTTGAAGATCTCGTTGGGGTGCGCAATCTTCTTGGTCCAGGAGATGTCGGACACGTGCAGCAGGCCATCAATGCCCGGCTCGATCTCGATGAACGCGCCGTAGTTGGCGAGGTTTCGCACCTTGCCCTCGACGATCGTGCCCACGGGGTACTTCTGGGACATGATCTCCCAGGGATTGACCTGGAGTTGCTTGATGCCCAGCGAGATCTCCTGCTTGTTCTTGTTGATGTTGAGAACGACGACGTCAATCTCTTCGCCAACCGAGAGCAGTTCGCTCGGGTGGTTGATGCGCTTGGTCCAGGACATCTCGGAAATGTGCACGAGGCCTTCGATGCCGTCTTCGAGCTTGACGAAGGCACCGTACGAAACGATGTTGACAACCGTTCCCTTGACCTTGTTGTTGATGGGATAGCGATCTTCGATGTCGTCCCAAGGCGAGGCTTCCATCTGCTTGAGGCCCAGCGCGATCTTCTCCTTGTCGCGATCGATGGAGAGAACTTTGACCTCGAGTTGCTGGTCGATGGAAACGACTTCGCTCGGATGATTGATGCGGCCCCAGGACATGTCGGTAATGTGCAACAGGCCGTCGATGCCGCCGAGGTCGATGAACACGCCGAAGTCGGCGATGTTCTTGACGATGCCCTTGACGATGTCGCCTTCGGTCAGGCCGGCCAGCAGGCGATCGCGCGCTTCGCCGCGCTCTTCCTCGATGAGCTTGCGGCGGCTGATGACGATGTTGCGCCGCTGCTCGTCGATCTTGAGCACCTTGGCGCGAATGGTCTTGCCGAGGAAATCCTTGATGTCATTGGGTCGACGAACATCGACCTGCGATGCGGGGAGAAAGACCGGCACGCCGATGTCGACGAGCAGACCACCCTTGATCTGACGCAGAACTTTGCCTTCGACGACGTCCCCCTCATTGCACTTTTGGAGGATCGTCTCCCAACCGCGGATACGGTCGGCCTTGCGCTTGGAGAGCATGACCAGGCCGTCTTCGCCTTCGATGGCTTCGAGCAGGACTTCGACTTCCTTGCCAACCTGGATTTCGTCAGGGTCATCAAATTCGTTCTTGGAAACGAGGCCTTCAGACTTGAGGCCGATCTCGACGACGACATTGTCGCCGGCCATGCCAACGATTCGGCCCTTGAGAATCGAGCCGGGTGAAAGGTCCGAAAACTGCTCCGCAAGGAGCGAATCCATGTCGAAGCCGTCGGCAGCCTTGCCAAACGCTCCCTCGAGCAGCGCGTTGGTTTCACTGTCCGAGACGGACAGATCGCCAATCAAGTTATGATCTACCATGGGGTTACCACTTCCGCAATGTGCAAAAACGCTATAAGGACGCCAAGAGCAAAGCGGCCCGAGTACCAAACTCGGGTGAAACCGCACTCTATGGACATTCGAATAGCATAGCGCCGCCGCCCTACTTCGTCACCGTCTCATACGGGAACGCAGGGTCTGTCGGCACACGGGATGGTCGACGGTCGACCACCCCTGCACGGGGGAACCATCCACGGAAAAACACCCGTATTTCGATGCAGAGTGCGGATTTGACGGATCAAAGCGTGAATTCCCAGTCATTTGTGCTTCCATTTCGCCAATCTCGGTGCATAATGTTGGCAGAGGGGATTATCTCGCGATTCGGCGGTCCTCGCGTCAACCAGCCTGTTCGCATTTGGTGCGCGCCCTTTACGGCGCCTGCACACTACTGCAGATGAACGGCTGCGCCGAATCACGGGGTCGGGAGAAATAGCCTTGACCGGCTTTGGGTCGATTCAACTTTCCGCCGCGGTGGCTGCCGCTGCCTGTCTGCTCTGCCCGTTGGCGGGGCGGTTGATTATCAAATGGCAGGAGCCTTCTGGCTGGAGGCGGCCCCTTCATCCCGCACTCGTGTTTCTGATCCTCTGCCTCGTCGGGGGCGTGACGATGGTTGTCGGCTGGGCGGACATGTTCACCCGGGCCGATGCCATATTCGTCGCCGTCCTCAGTCTGGCGCTCGGATTCGGGCTCACCGGTGAACGCTTCGCCGCCCGCCGCGCCGTCAAGCTCACCGTTCAGGTCGTGCTGGCCGCGATGATCGCGCTGGCAGGCGTGCACTTGCCCGTCACCAGCGGCGCCTTCCCGATCATCGACATCCTCTGCACGATCCTGCTCATCGTCGGTATGCTCAACTTGCTGGTCATCCTGAACTTCCTGGACGGCCTGGCATCTCTGGTGGTCTTCATTCTCGCCTCGTGTGCGGCCATCATACTCAATCTCAGCATGGGCACCGACCAGCTCGGCGACCCCGCCGGCGTCGTCTTTGCTCTGTCGTTGTGCGGATTGAGCCTGTGGTTCTTCATCTATTCGCGACCGAGCTCAAAAGCCTACATGGGCGACTACGGCACGATGATGCTCAACATCGGCCTGAGTCTGCTCGTCATCCGCATCGCCGTGGTTCGCGATCAGGTCTTCGCCGGCGCGGTCATCGGCAGCCCCGCATTGTTCCTCCCCCTGTTGCTCACCATTCCGCTGCTGCTCGCCAGTGTGCATCGCGAGCAGAAGTCCTTCTTCCGCCGCTCTCGCCTGGCGCTGATTCTCATCCTGCTCGGTCACCTGCCTTATCTGCTTCCATTGCTCACCGCGTCTCCCAGCCGCGTGATCGTGGTCGCCAGCCTGCTCATTGGATCGGTTATTCTGTGGACCGGTTTCGTGACCCAGGGCCGCATGCTTCGCGGCTGGTCGATGCGGTGCATGTCTGAACCCATCGCCGATACCATCTGGATCGCAGCGCGCATCTTCATCGTCAGCCTGGCGGTCGCTTACCTCTTCAACATCAACCCCATGATCGTGATCGGCTCAGCCGTGGCGACCAGCGCATTGCTGATGCTGCAAATCGCCTTCTGGCGCCGCTCGATTGACACGGAAGAACTTCCCGAAGTCGTCGTCTTCGGCCGACACGAAGACTATCGCAAGGCTCAGTTCATCTTCCTCAACTGCGAAGATCTTTTCGGTCGCCGCCGCGCTCGACGCTCCCGCATCGGTCTGGGCTCCAAACACCTGCGCAGCGAAGTCATGGCCGAACTCAAAGCCGGGCACACCTGCCTCATTCTCGCCCGGACCGCCCGTTCATCCCTGCTCGGCCTGCAGAGTTACGAAGACCTGATCTTCGCAGGCGATTGCCTGCTGCTTCGCCACCTCGACGAAACGGTCAAGCCGCGCCGCATCGCGCCGGCCGTCGAGTTCATCCAGGACGCGATTCACCGGTTGGCGGCGCTGATCGGGATCATCTTCCTCACGCCGCTGTGCCTGATCATCGCTGCAGCCATCCGTCTCGAAGATCGCGGTCCGATTTTCTTCCGCCAGCGACGGCTGGGTCACCACGGCAGACGGTTCACCCTCTACAAGTTCCGCTCGATGCGGGTGGACGCAGCCCGGTATGGCGTGAGCCCGACCACCAGCGCGGACGCGCGCATCACACGCGTCGGCCGCGTCATCCGCAAGCTCAGCATGGACGAACTGCCCCAGTTGATCAATGTTCTGCGAGGCGATATGCGCCTCGTCGGCCCGCGCCCCGAAATGCCGTTCATCTGTTCGCGCTATACGCCGCACCAGCGCCAGCGACTGCTCGTTCCCGCCGGCGTCACCGGCCTGTGGCAGATCAGCCCGCACCGCAACGCGCCGATCCACGACCACGTCGAGTACGACCTCGCCTATGCCCAGGCGCGAGGCCCAATCCTCGATGTCGCCGTGATCATCGCCACGATTCTCAGCGCGCTCAAGAGCGGCTTCTGAGCAACGTAACGCACCCGCAACATCACCTGGCGCGGGCTCGATTCTCCCGCAACTGAACTGCCTCGATTGGTTCACCCCGTCGCACGCGGATAAGGTTCCTTTTCACCCGATGTCGCCGGCGGAAGGAACAGTCATGAGCAGCGCGGCCAGTGGCTCAACGAACGTCATTCGAAAAAAGTCCTACAACTCCGTTCTCGACGCCATCGGAAACACACCGATGATCCGCCTGACGCGGCTTGCACCCGATGTCGGAACCGAAGTGTATCTCAAGCTTGAGTTCTCAAACCCGCTGGCCAGCGTCAAGGACCGCATCGGTCTGGCAATGATCGAAGCGGGCGAGCGCGATGGCCTGATCAATCCGCAGACGCACATCATCGAACCGACCAGCGGCAACACCGGCATCGCGCTCGCCTTCGTCTGTGCAGCGCGTGGCTATCGCCTCACGCTCACGATGCCCGAGTCGATGAGTCTCGAACGTCGCGCCATGCTCCGCCACCTCGGCGCCAACATCGTCCTGACCCCCGCCACACAGGGAATGGGCGGCTGCATTGAACGGGCCCGCGAACTCGTCGCCGGCGATCCCAATTCGTTCATGCCTCAGCAGTTCGACAATCCGGCGAACCCCGCCGTGCATGAAGCCACCACCGGCCCCGAGATCTGGGAAGATTCTGGTCACGACATCGACGCCATCGTCACCGGCGTGGGAACCGGCGGAACCATCACCGGCGTCACACGTTTCATTCGCAAGCACAACCCAGACTTCAAGGCCATCGCCGTCGAACCGGCTGACTCCCCCGTCATCTCCGGCGGCAAGCCGGGCCTCCACAAAATCCAAGGCGTCGGCGCCGGATTCATCCCGCGCAACCTCGACACAACCCTGCTCAACGAGGCCGTTACCGTGAGCAATGACGAAGCCTTCGACTGGAGTCGCCGTCTCGCCAGGCAGGAAGGCGTTCTCGGCGGCATCAGCACCGGCGCCAATGTCTGCGCCGCCTGGCGCGTCGCGGCCCGGCCGGAGTTTCGCGGCAAGAGGATCGTCACCATCGCCTGCAGTTTCGGCGAGCGCTATCTCAGCACGCCGCTCTTTGCCGGAGAAACCGACCAGCCCTGAACCGCGCCGAACTCCAATTCAGAAAATGAACGACGCCCCGGCATTGGCCGGGGCGTCGCGGTTTGAGAGACCCTCCACTGAGTGACCCGCACATGGGCAGGCCGTGATCGCCTGTTCGATCAGTCGTACAGAGCGCTGACGGTCGGCATGGTGTCCGACTCCAGTTGGAGAGTCGTATCGATTCGGAAGTTCGACTCGGTACGGTGACGTTCGGCGAAGAAGAAGTCGAGCGTACACACCTGTCCGTCGGCGAGGCCGAGGCGGTCGAGTTCGACGACCTGGTTCACCTTGCCGTGCACGCCGCCGATGTCAATCGCCAGACCGCCGTTGATGTAGACCCACACGTCGTCGTCGCCGTAGAAGGAGAAGACCTGGCCGGCCCCGGCCCTGTACGTGAACTTCGTGCGCAACTCCACGGTAAAGTGGAAGTTGTGGTCCGGCGAACCACCCGAATTGCCATACAACTGATGGTCGATCGGGAAGAACGCGTTGTTCTGATACGTGTAGATCGGCAGCTCATCCGTGCCGCCCGAACGCGTCAGCGTCACCGAGATCGGCTGGCTGAGATTGAGTCCCGGCACATCGCGGTACCACTGCGCAAACGATTCCGCCGAAGTGATGCCGCCCGAATCCGAATCCGATGCCAGGCTGCCCGCCGTATCACCGGCGGAATGATCATACAGCGCGGGGAGAATCGGCTGACCCGCCGCGTTCTTCCACTGGCTGAGCACCTTGTGGCCTCCGCCGACGTAAACCGGCTTGCGGTCAGCGTCCAGTTCGGTCGCCACGTTGCCCATGTAGTGGCCGAAGCCATGCGAGGGCTGCCGCTCAAAGTCCGGATGACCGCCGGACTTTGTGCGCTCGATAAAGTCCCGCACCACACCGGTCAACTCGAGAGTGTTCGGAGGCGCCTGAGCCAACAGTGCGCCCGTTGGCGCGAGAAGGCCCATTCCCACGATCGCGAACAAGGCTTGATTGCGTTTCATGAATACCTTCCTTCCATCAACAGATCAGACTGCAAGGCTTTCACAAAGGCCTTCTCAATCCAACACACTTCAATGTACAATTCACTCAGCCCGCGTGCAGGCGTGAAGATCAGAAAGAAGGCGAACGACGTGAAGCCATGCCGCCTGTGCCGGTTAGCGAATTCCCCGACCATTCCTGCAGCCCGAATGCGGGGTCGGACGATTCATTCTCAACCGAGCCGCGATACCATCTCTTGAACATCTGCTCACAGCGAGGCGATTATGGACACTTTCGTGATTGACGGCGGACGACGCCTCAAGGGACGGCTCACCGTCAACGGGTCCAAGAACGCGGCACTGCCCATCATGGCTGCCGCGCTCCTCACCGACCAACCGCTCACTCTGCGCGATGTGCCCGACCTGCGGGATCTGAGCAACATGCGCGGGTTATTGGCCGAACTCGGCTGCGACGTCCAGCAGGATGGCAACCTCACCCGCCTCCACGTCATCGACGAGACCGCCAGCCACGCCCGATACGAAATCGTCCGCACCATGCGCGCCAGCATCTGCATTCTCGGACCGCTGCTCGCCCGCCGAAAGAAGGTCCGCGTCTCCATGCCCGGAGGCTGCGCCATCGGCGACCGGCCGGTCGATCTCCACCTGCGCGGCCTGCGCGCCCTCGGGGCCGATATCCATCTCGAAGGTGGCGACATTGTGGCCACCGCCGACGAACTCATCGGCGCCACCATCTTCCTCGGTGGCCCGGCCGGCTCGACGGTTCTCGGAACCGCCAACGTCATGTCCGCCGCCACCCTGGCCAGGGGCACAACCATAATAGAGTGCGCTGCGTGCGAGCCCGAGGTCGTCAACCTCGCCGAGACTCTCAACGCCATGGGCGCCCGCATCGAAGGCGCCGGCACGCCGCGCATCACCATCCACGGCGTCGATGAACTCGGACCTGCCGAGATGCGCATCATGCCCGATCGCATCGAAGCCGGAACCTACATGATCGCCTCGGCCATCACCAACGGCCAGGTCACCATCGACAACTGCCCGCTCGACTCGCTCCTCGCCGTCCTCGACCGCCTCGAAGAGATCGGCGTCTCCGTCACGCGCGTCGATCCGAGCCAGCCGCTCCAGCGCTGCTCGGTTATGGTCGAAACCAGCCGCCGCCTCAACCCTGTGCAGGTCACGACCCAGCCGCACCCCGGCTTTCCAACCGATCTCCAGGCGCAGACGATGGCCCTGCTCTGCCTCGCCGACGGCAACAGCATCGTCACCGAGCGCATCTACGAACAGCGCTTCCTGCACGTCGCCGAACTTAGCCGCATGGGCGCGAGCCTGCACCGCCAGGGTTCGACCGTCGTCGTCTCCGGCGTGCCCAATCTCGTCGGCGCGCCCGTCATGGCCAGCGACCTCCGCGCCTCGGCGTCACTCGTCCTCGCCGGCCTCGCGGCGCGCGGCCGCACCGTCATCTACCGCGTCTACCACCTCGATCGTGGCTACCAACGCATGGAAGAACGACTCCGCGCCCTCGGCGCGTCCATCGAGCGCGTCCCCGAAGACCAGGTCCCCACCGACGCCGCCCAGACCACCGGCGCCGCAGGTTGACGCGCTGATTTGATTGGGTGCCATGCTTCATCGGCTCTGCGTGAAGCATGCCAATCGTGGAGTTTGGCGGCGACGCATGCGTCGCAATGCTCGTTTGGCCGCGACGCATGCGTCGCAATGCTCGTTTGGCCGCGACGCATGCGTCGCAATGGGGTGCCGTGGGCTAAGCGAGGCTCTGCGAGCGCAGGCCACGCGATCGCGCGACAGTCTCTCGAACTCGATCACCAGTCGTGCGCTCGCACCACCCCTACCCTCCCCAATGCCCGCCGACGGAATCCCCTTCAACGCGCCCGCCACGCGGCAGCGCATCGAGTCTCTCCTCGCGCGACTTCAACTCCAACCCGGCAACCGCGTCGTCGACATTGGCTGCGGGCGTGGCGAGATGCTCCACATCCTCGCCGAGTCCTGCGCCATCAATGGCGTCGGCATCGATCCCGATGAATCCGAAATCAACATCGCGCGCCGCCTCCAGCCATCGCGCGGCTCACTCACCTGGCACAACGCAAAAGTGCAGGACGTCACACTCGAACCCGGCTTCGACGCTGCGATCTGCATCGGCGCTGCACACGCGTTCGGCCACCTGCCCGAATCACTCCCTCGCGCCTTCGAACAACTGCGCGCCATGATTCGCGATCGCGGCCGCATCCTCATCGGCCTCGGCTACTGGATGCAGCCCCCCTCCCAACCCTACCTCGACGCAACGGGCCTCGAAGCCGGCGAACTGCTCACACACGAAGCCAACATTGCAACCGCCGAATCCGCCGGCCTGAAGTGCATTCACACTGAAGCGAGTTCGCCCGCCGAGTGGAACGAGTTCGAGTCCGCCTTCCTCCGCACCGCCCAGCAGCGCGCTGCCAAATCACCAAACGACGCGATCGCGATCGCAAGCCTCAAACACTGGCAATCCTGGAACGCCGCATTCCGACAATGGGGCCACCACACCATGGGATTCGCGTTCTACCTCCTCGAGAAGTAGCAGCAGCGCCACTCCTCAGCGCGCGTTTAGCCGCGACGCATGCGTCGCAATCAAGCACCGCGCACCCAAACCGCGCAATACCATCCCCCAATGCCCCCCGGCTCCGCCGCCACCCTCCGCAGACTCGGCCCACGCGCCGTCCTTTGCGTCGTCTTCGCTGCCGCGCTCCAATACGGGGTTGCCGCCGGGCTCACTGCAGCACGCATCCCTCCGGGGTCGGCCAATTTGGCTTGGGCTTTTCAGGCACGAAACCCCGGGATGTTCGACACGCTTGTGGTATTTGCCGTTCAGCGGCAAGGCTCAGACCTTTTCACAGGCGTGCTCCGTCGCGAGGAGATAAGCCCACCTGATCCTTCCAAGAGCACGCGCCCTGACTGGAGTTCGGGTGATTGGGTGATCGCGACCTCGCAGTTCTCCAGCGTGACTCTCCGGGATCTCTTGAGAAAGACAACGACTCGCACGCCTCCATCGTGGTCACGCTTTGCCGCGATTGGCACTGAGCCCATACTTGACGACTACACGGATGGTGAATTGGACTCTGGAGTGGAGGTGTGTACCGGCTGGCCAGCGCGCAGCGCGTCCTACTTCACGTGGATCAGCGATCTGCACCCGACTTTCAAGACTCGTGATGCCATCGTCCTCTGCAACACACTCGGCGATCGCAAGCGGTTTCCGCTCGTCCTCCCGCTAACGGTCTATTGGCCCGGCGCAATCATCAACACCCTCACCTATGCCGCCGCACTGTTCATACCCTTCGAACTCATCCCATGGACGCGCCGCCACCTCCGCCGCCGCGCTGGCCGCTGCCCCAACTGCAACTACGATCTCCGAGCCACCACCACCGGCGCCTGCCCCGAATGCGGCGCGGCGATCACACGACGCGCCACGACGTAGGATCATGCGATGACCGCTTTGCTCCCGTCATTGCTCCGCCGTTTCTTCAAACGACTCCTCATCTGCTCTATCCTCGGTGCCATCCTGCAGTACGCCATCGCCGTGGCGTTCGGCTTGAGCACTGCACGCGGCGATGCGCGTCGTGCATGGTTGTTTGAAGCCTCGGAGGGTCCAATCCATGGCGGGTTTGCCGTCGATGATTGCCCGACGTTTGGCAAGCACGTTCTCGTCGCGTCGCTTGTTTTGATGCAACTCGATTTGACAAGCCAGCCTGTGAAGCCCGACTGGAGCCGGGGCGAGTGGCATGACTACTCGTACTCGATTCGAGGACCGGGCTCGGTAAGCACTCACCCTTTGACAAGACAACCTCCCGCGTGGTCCCGGTTCCTGTCCATCCAGACAGACCCTGATTTCGACTACTTCGATGCTCCGAATTGGCCCGGGTTCAGTTTGAACCCCGGCTGGGGAGGGTTGAGTCTCGAAGCTGGGTGCGGTTGGCCGATGCCAAGCGCGTCCTACTTTGCTCGGGAAACTCGGCCATTCGCTGGATACGTAACGCGCGATGGGATCGAGCTTTCGAAAATCAGCTCCACTGGAATGCCGCGCGTCATTCCTCTCACGATCTACTGGCCCGGCGCACTCATCAACACACTCGTCTACTCCACCGCACTACTCGTGCTATTCGTCGGCATCCCAATGACGCGCCGCCACCTCCGCTGCCGCCACGGCCACTGCGTGAACTGCAACTACGACCTCCGAGCCACGACCACTGGCGCCTGCCCCGAATGCGGCGCGGCGATCCCGCCACGCGTGACGACGTAGCATGATGCGATGCGAAGCCAACGACTTGATCGGCGAGCCCTTGCGCGAGCGGGCATCTTCCTCCTGATTGGCGTGTTGATCAACGTGCTTGTTGCGTGGGGATGTGCCGTGCTCGTTCCCATCGATCACGTGTCGAGCGGGTACTGGAATGCAATCGGCGAAGTCATCGCACTTCGACCGGGTGCATTTCGGAAAGTGAACCCGTATTTGCCCTATCCCCCGGAGATCTTGCAAGAGCCGGGTGACGCAGTGTTGCCGCGTCGAGTTTCGGTGTACTCGACGGAGCAGATCCGCGATCAACGCGGCTGGCCGTGGCAATCCTTGGAAATGGAGATTTGGGAAGGAAGATGGGGCAGTCCCACCAATTCGAATATCGCGATGGATCCGGACCTTGTGATCGATCCCGGTCGCGGTTGCGCGAGTATCGGCCTTTCCGATACAGACCGGGTCGACAGGGAGTTCTGGAGTCAAGCAACGTTTCAACGCAAATTCTTGCTGATTCCACTATCTCCGGTGTGGCCGGGCTTCATTGGAAACTCGCTGTTCTACGCCTTCGGGCTCTACGCAATTGTGCATTTGAGAGGTGAGGCCCGCCGCCACCTCCGCCGCCGCGCCGGCCGCTGCCCCAACTGCAACTACGACCTCCGAGCCACCACCACCGGCATCTGCCCCGAATGCGGCGCGGCGATCACGCCACGCGCAAAGGCGTAGGATCAACTGATGATGCAATCCCGACAAGCAGGGGAGCGACGTAGGTGGACGAGTCGCCTCGTGATCTGTGCGGCTCTTGGCGCGGTACTGCAGTACGTCGTGGCAGTCGCGTTCTCTCTACGTGCGTCGCCTGGGGAATTCTCGGGGGCGTGGTTACTGAAAACGCTCCCGCCTGTCAGAGGCTCCGACAACCATCTGGCCCTCAATCGCTACCACTCGTTTGGTAGGGAGATTTTGCACGTTCGCTTCTCGTATCCCACCTTGTATGAATTGCACAGTCGGCTCGCTACCGCTGCGAAGCCGTCGTGGACTAACGGTTATTGGTTTCGTCTGACTACGGGCGAGACACTGCGATTCGATTCTGAGCCGCCGGCTCAGCGATTGCCAAGTCCGGCTCCTCCTTGGTCCCATCTTGCGACTCTCTGCGAGGATAGTGAATACGACTACTATCCCGCTGCGGGCGGGGTTGATTGCATTGAAGGTGGGTTTGGTTGGCCGATGCGCAGTGCCTCTTACTTTGCCGAATTCCCGCCGCCAAGTAATTGCATTGTTCGTGAGGGCTTACTAGTTGTGGGTGTTGGTGGAGATGTAGTGTTACCGCGAGTCATCCCTCTCCGCATCGTCTGGACCGGAGCACTTGCGAACACTGCGGTGTACGGCGCCGCACTGCTCCTGATACTCTTCTTTGCCTTTGACGCCCGAAGGACATGGCGCCGACGGCGCGGCCGCTGTACCGCCTGTGACTACGATCTCCGAGCCACCACCACCGGCGTCTGCCCCGAATGCGGCGCGGCGATCACACCACCCGCTACAACGTAGAATCAACTGATGCCCAGCCAGCGCCCATCGGAAACGACGGCGGTCAACTCTCCCACCGCAGAAGGTGGGCATAGAGGACGGAATACATGAAGCGCACGCTCGTAGTCGTGCTCATTCTGTTGGGTGTGGCCGGCGTGGTGCTAGGGCTGTTGTACGCGGCGTGGCGGTCCGTCGCGATCCCGTACCC
The DNA here is from genome assembly GCA_002418285.1 of Phycisphaerales bacterium UBA5793. Classification (GTDB taxonomy): domain Bacteria; phylum Planctomycetota; class Phycisphaerae; order Phycisphaerales; family UBA5793; genus UBA5793. Next base: position 1,549 of record DIDT01000012.1, on the reverse strand, counting down.
GATTCCCGGCGTCGTCCTGAGAATCCCTAGTGGATTTCGTGGCCTGATTGAACTGCGAACGGCACCGCCTGGCTCAGATCAATCGAGCGTCACCGCGATCGTGGAGACGTCCCCACGGCACTTCGAGGTTCAAGTATCCACCTCAGGTCTTGTGCTGGTGTCCGATCTCGCACTCTTGAGCGAGTGGCATCAGGTGACAGCAGAAACTGTGGATGGAGTCAGGTACTCCGTGGATGACTCGCAGATTCCCGCGCAGGGCCAAGTAAACCTCTACGAATTGGGGACGACCAGTGAAGGAAGTACTTGGTATCTGGTGGGAGACGAGGCGGACTACGAGTGGTTCATTACGGAACAATGGTACTCAGAAAGCACACCTCGCCCAGCTCCAGGACCGATACGTCGAGCGGATCAGTAGTGGGTGAAGCAAGTGGCCTGCATCCTAAGGTAGGTGTCGCCGAGCCCCCCCAAAAACGCCCCAACTACGACCTCCGAGCCACCGCCACCGGCACCTGCCCCGAATGCGGCGCGGGAATCACGCCGCCGTCAACGACGTAGGATCATGCGATGCCAACCCGCTGGCTCAACCGCCGACTCGTTGTACGAGCAAGCATCTTCCTGCTGCTCGGCGCGATCATCAACGTAGCCGTCGCGTGGGCGTGTGTGTATCCGGGCGTGGGAGGTCGCAGACTTGGCTTGATCGACGATTCACACTACGAGTTAGCGTGGTGGCAGACTCACGCGCCGCTGGAATGGAAGAGCAAGTACGGTTTTTCCGGAGAAGTTCTCGCGCCGGGGTTCGTCGTGCCACTCCGTTATTCCGACCCATCGTTCCCATCGGCCCGGGCTTTCTACGGCTCAGTCCAGTCTGGCCTGCCCCTCAAAAGCATGGGTGGTCATCTCTGGTGCATCACCACCTACCACGATGAGTCTGGGCGATACAATGAACGCGACGATCTTCACTCCGTCGGACTCTGGCGATTTGGATCGGAGCTGGACGCTGAAGACTCCCTGCTCTCCTCCCTGCCGCTTCGTCCGCTGTGGTGCGGCTTCATGTTCAACTCAACGCTTTACGGCGGAGTGCTGTGGATCTTCATGCTTGCCGCGCCACGCAAGATCATCACAAGGCGACGCCTCAAGCGCGGCCGCTGCCCCAACTGCAACTACGACCTCCGAGCCGCCACCACCGGCACCTGCCCCGAATGCGGCGCTCAAGTGGGTTCGGGTGCCGTGGTCTGACCGAGGTTTGGGGAGGGAAGGCCACGCGATCGCGCGATTCACGATCAAACGCAGCGACCCACCCACCGCGCACCCGCGTGGCCTTCCGGTCGCAGAGCCTCCCTCCAGATTGGGATGAAAGCCTGCTGCTCCTCGGCTACAACGAGCGTGTTCGTTGTTCGTCGAATTAGCCCAATCACCGGAAGGAGCAGCAGGCCATGGAGCGATTGTATGTCGGACTGGACTATCACAAGACCTTCATCCAGGTGTGCGTTGTGAACGGGGACGGAGATGTTCTGCGCAATCGCCGCTGCGTCAACGAGTGGCACGCAGT
>DIDT01000051.1 GCA_002418285.1 Phycisphaerales bacterium UBA5793 | reverse complement strand
GGGTGTACGCCGGCGCGCCGAGGGGCGCACCGTTTGGAATGGTGAGGCGCAGCGACGCGACGCCCGAGCCATCGGCGCGAGCCGTCCCCATCACCGTCACGGGATTGCGCAGATCGAGGCAGACGCCGCCGAGTTGCGGCGGGCAGGCGCCCTGACCGAGGCCGCGCGTCGAGTAGATGAAATGCACCTGCTCATCCGGCGCCGCACCCTGCGCGTGCAGCGAGACGACCTGGCCGCGGCGCAGCGCCGTCTGGGAGAGCACGAGGCCGTAGTCGGACGAAGGCGAGACGCCCCTGAAGATGCTCACGCCGGGATACCACCATCGACTGCTGTCCACCTGCGCGACGACGGCGAGATCAACGACTCCGTCGCCGTCGAAGTCACCCAGCCCGAGATCAACGGGTTGCTGGCCGACGCCGACGCGCATGAGTCGATCGAAGTCACCGTTGCCGAGTCCGTTCCAGATGGAGACGTCCTGGGCGCCGAAGTTGGCGGTCAGCGCATCCATTGCGCCGTCGCGCTGCACGTCAGCGAAGATGAGGCTTCCGGTGTGGTCGTAGGTGTGCAGGGAGCCGTAGTAGGTCTTGAGAATGTGAAAATCGCCGTTGCCTCGGCCGCGGCGCACTGCGAGGCCGCGCTCATCGAGCGTGAACGCGGTGGCGAAGTCGATAACGCCGTTGCGATCGAAGTCGCCGGTTGCAAAGGTGCTCACCGCTCGGCCCGCGGGAACGTCGAACGGCGTTCCAAAGCGACCGGTTCCGTCGCCAAAGGCCACTCTGGCGCTGCCCTGCGCGCCGGCGTCGGTAAGGAGATCGAGCAGGCCGTCCGCGTTGAAGTCACCCATGCCGACAGTGTTAACGAAGTTGCCCGGATCGGTTGAAACGGCCGGGTTGAAGGTGCCATCGCCGCGATTGAGCGCGACGCTGACTTCGAAGAAGCCGGTGTAGACGAGGTCGAGATCGCCGTCCGCATCGACATCCCAGAGATCGAAGTCGCCCTCCACATAGGCGCCCGTCAGCATACGAATGCTCCCGAACGCGCCGGAGCCGTCATTGATGCGGGCGCGGATCGCGCCGGTGCTGTCTTTGAAGATGAGGTCGGGCTTGCGATTGCCATCGATGTCGCGCAGGCGCACGACGAGGGGGTATGTTGAAGCGGTGTAGGTCTCGATGGGAGCGAACTGGCCGCTGCCGGTGTTGCGGCGAATGGCGATGCCGTGCGTGTTGGCGAAGTCGGCGCGGAAACCGATGACCAAGTCGAGATCGCCATCCGTGTCGATGTCGCCGACCTGCAGGTTGGTCGGGAAGGCGGGCGCCAGGCCGGGATCGGTCATGTCGATGACGGGCGGCTGGACGAACGCACCGTTGCCCGGATTGAGATAGACGCACGCGCCCATCGAACTGCCGCAGACGATGACGACGTCGAGATCGGTGTCGCGATCGAGATCCGCGGCGTGCATCGAGATGGGATTCTCGCCGGCGCGGAATCGGCGCGGTGCGGCAAACCCGCCGGACCCGTTGCCCGGTACGAGGTACCACTGATCGGTGTTGCCGGTTGCGGCGAGCACGTCGAGCCAGCCGTCGCCGGTTACATCGGCGGTGGTGATGTTGACCGGACCGTTGGCGTACCAGTTGAAGCGAATGGTTTCGGGGGCTGCGAAGTTACCACCACCGTTGTTGCGCCAGAAACCGAACGCGCCATCAGAGGGGCCGCCGGTGTCGCGGTGGGAGTAGAACACGTCCTGATCGCCATCGCGATCGAAGTCGACGACGTGAACGGTGGGCAGATCGGGAAGCGAGCCCTGCTCGACGCCGGTGAACGTGCCTGACGAGGCAAAGCCGCCGGCGCCGGTGTTGCGCATGAACGTCCAGCGATTGGTTTCGTGACCCACGACGAGATCGATGCGGGTGTCGCCATCGAGATCGGCGGCGGTGATGCGGTTGGTTCCGCTGGTGATCGTGTAGACGACCGGCGCGCGAAAGCCGCCGACACCGTCGCTGAGGATGACGGCGATGGAGTTGCCGTACTCGATGTAGCGATCATGGGCGGTGGCGAGATCGAGCCAGCCATCGCCGTTGAGGTCCGCCGCGGTCAATCCGCTTGGGCCGGTGTTGCCGGCACCGAGCGTGCGTGTGCGGGTGAATTGACCCGAGCCGTTGTTGCGCCAGATGGAAATCGTGGTGCCTTCCCAGAACCGACCGGTCTCCGCCACCGCCACGTCGATGTGGCCATCGCGATCGAAGTCGCCGACTTCGAGATCGAGGCTGTCGAGCGTGAGCGGGTAGGTCTCGGAGGGCGTGTACCCGCCGAGGCCATCGCCGAAGGTGATGACCAGTCGGGGCGCTGCGCCTGAGCTGACTGATGCGAGATCGGACACGCCATCGTGATTGAAGTCAGCCACGCGCGCCGCTGCGGAGTAGATGCCTTCGGGGTAGAGAGCGGTGTCGTAGGCGACGCATGGCACGTCAAACGGCACGGGTCGGGTTTGCGCCCAGGCTGTGGCGGTCGTGGCGAGCCAGAGCGCGCCTGCGATAGCCACAAGCCGTTCGGGCTGATATACGTTGCCTGTTTTGTTGTGGACAGTGTCCGTCATTGATGAAATCTCCACTTGGCTAGCGCCGCCGCAGGCTGCGCTGTGGTTGGGTTCGTGAATTGGCGAGATGGATGGACCGCACCCAGCGAGTGACAACCTCCAGCTCGCGTGTGGCTCAGATTCCTTCGACATTGGACGTGCTGCATGTCGCCGCGTCGAGCGCCTGGATGAGGATGTGGTTGCAGGCGCCGGGCGGGACGTTGCCGCTGAACACGGCCCGCCCGATGAGATTGGCGCGAACGGTGGAGAGCAGCGCGGCCGAGGCATTCAACCCCAACCGGGTGCCGGCGCAGAGGCCGGACGGGATCACAACCGAGCCCGCGCCGCGAGCATAAATGAAGGCCACAAACTGGTTCGCAGTGGCGTTCTCAGCCACCAGGGTGACTCGGCCCGGGCATGTGCCGGAAGTTGTCAACGTCAGGTTCGCGCTTCTCGCTCCACGACCTTCGAGCAGCGTGACCATGTCGGTGAATCCGCCGGGCGGCAGGCTGACGATCGTGGCGACATCGGTGACGCCGTCACCGGTGAAGTCGCCGAAGACGGATGAGTGCGCGCTGTAGCGGTCCATGGGCTGGAGCGTGCCGTCGCCGTTTCCTCGGAAGACAGCTACATCTCCCGGCGCGTTGCTGGTGAGCACCAGGTCCATGTTGCCGTCGCCATCGACGTCGGCGGCATCGCAATCGGAAGCGATCCGGAACGCACCTTCGCGCCCGGTGGTGCCGGGGTAGATGTTGGGGAAGCCGAAGTCTCCGTCGCCGTAGCCGGGCAGAATCGAGACTTCGACCGTTCCAAAGGAGGGCTGGGGAATGAGCGTACAGAGGTCGAGGTTGCCGTCGTGATCGAAGTCAGCGACGTCAAAGTCGTAGGCGTATTCGCCCTGCGTGATGATCGGATCGAAGGTGAAATCGCCGCGACCCGGCCAGGTGGTGATTCCAAGCGCCGTACTCGAGATCAGATCGGGGTGCGTGTCGTGATTGAGATCGACAGCGCGGATTCCATTGGGGATCGAGGTCTGAATCTTCTGCATGTAGGTAAAGGACGTGCCGTTGCCATTGCTTCGGAAGACGTAGATCCCCGAATTCGGGCCGGGGTCGGTGAGGACGACGTCGCGGAAGTTGTCATGATTGAGATCGACGGCGTCGAGAACTCCGGCCTGCGAAGCGCCGACGGGCGTGATTACACCGGGGAGGAATGTGCCGTCACCACGATTGAGCGCGACCGCGAAGTTGTACGGCGGCGAGTTGCGATCGGGCCCGAAGACCATGTCGGGGTACCCGTCGTTGTTCATGTCGCGCAGCAGCACCGAGCCTGGGTTCATCGGCGGCTGATAGACGGAGGCAGGGGCGAACGTTCCATCGCCGTTGTTGCGCAGGATGTACGCCTGGGAATCGACGCTCACGATGTCGAGGTCGGTATCGCCATCGATGTCCGCTCGATCGATGTTGTGGGTGATTGATCCGATGCGATACTGGGGCAGGGTGGCAAGCACGCCCTGGCCGACGTTCTCGTGAACCGTGATCACACTCGAGTCATTGGCTGCGGAGATGACCTCGCTGTCTCCATCGCCGTCCGCGTCAAACGCGATCGCATCCATGGTCGACTTGGCGGCGCGGTAGTTCACGGCGGGAAGGAAGCCGCCGGTGCGGTCGTTGATGAGCACATCGAATCCATCGTACGAGCGGCCGGAGGGATTGGACGCAATGAGGTCCGGCCAACCGTCCCCGGAAACATCCGCCGAGTGCAGCGAGGTCACGGTCCAGGACCAGTCGCCGAGCGGGTAGGTCGTGAAGGCCCCGAAGACGCCATTGCCATCATTTCGACGAACGGTCACGATTCCGCGATTGGGCGTCCCATTGGTTGCGGTGGTGGCGACGAGATCGGGATCACCATCGCGATCGACGTCGGCCAGTGCGATCCTGGAATTGGCGTATTGCGTGTCGTTTGCATGCCGGTAGAAGACCGGAGAGCTGAAGTTACCGTTTCCATCATTGAAAAGAACCGCGTTGCCGGTCGCGTGCTGGCGACCGACGAGCAGGTCGATATCGAGATCGCCATCGACGTCCGCAGCGGCGACGCGCTGCACATTGGCGCCAACGACGAATGCGCGCGGTGTGGCAAAGGCCACCTGATTGCCCGAGAGTCCGTTGTGCACCATCAGCGACACGGTGGTTCCGCTGCCGTAGAAGTCTCCGTCGGCGGTCACGATGTCGGGATGACCATCGCCGGTGAAATCGGCGACGACGAGGCTCAGTGGGCCGGGTCCGCTCACGACTTGGTGGTATGGATTGCTGAACGTCCCATCGCCATTGCCATGCCACCAGTACACCTTGGTGGCTCGACTGAAGGTCGTGGGCACTGCGGCGACAGCGTCGACGTGGCCATCACCATCGATGTCGCGCAGCACAATGTCGGCGAGGTCATCGCCATATGGCACGTCATTGCGTGAGCCAACGTGGAAGACGCCGTGGCCATCATTGAGCATGACGACCATTCCTGGAGCGCCGTAGTACTCGTGTGCCACAACGACATCGATATCCAGGTCCCCATCGAGGTCGGCGTGGTCGAGTGCGATGGGAGCGATGCCGGGGAATTGGCCGGTTTCGAATGGCCTCCAGGCGGAATTGAGCAGCGAGCCACCGCCATCCGGCTGCGCGAGCGCCGCGCCCGCGGGAGCGACAAGCAGGAGAGTGAGGAGCGATCGATTAAGCGGGGTCAGTTGCATGTCGGTGTCCTTCTTCGGATTGCGGCTGGCGTATGGCTCCGAGCCTCCGTGTGGTCAGAATTTCCGCCAGTCGACGTTCTCGGTCGCGATCTGGGTCAGTGCCGGCGCGTGCCGGAGGATTGGAGCTGCCCAATGCAACTTGCGTGCCAAGGGTGCCGGCGCACGCGGATCGTGCTGATATCAACGGGTGCCCGCGGAGGAGTCCAGAAGACTTCGGCCGGTGACAGACGTCCGTAGCGCGTCTGCGAGGCTGCGGTTCCGCAGAAATGGAGGGCGCGGCATCGCGCACGTGGAACGACGCGCGGGCGCCGTGGGATTGGACCCGGCCCCCTTGATCCGGGGACTGGAATCGAATTGTCACAGGCAAGGAAGCGCGAAGCTAGGCAATCCGCCGCGACACCTTCCGAGGTGGATTACCTCTTTGGTGTGCCAGGAGTGCATTTTTCCGCGGAAGTTTGGATAAATTTACCTTCCTTGACGGTTGTTCTGAGGTATTCTATGAACGTCGTCCCGGGGGTAGACGCTCGCGGTGTCGGCGGGCGTCCCGTCTTTCTGTGCCTCGTGTCTCGAACTTTTTGGAAAGTGAGAAGAAGAAGATGAAACGATTGGTGTGTGCTGGCTTCGCCGCCGCGGTCCTTGCGACCCCGGTTTTTGCAGGCGAAATCGATCCGGATCTTCGCCGGATCATCCTGAATGCCCCGGACGATGAAGTCATTTCAACGCTTATCTACCTGAATGATCAGGTGAACATCGCCCAGATGAATCTCACCTTCAACCGGGAGAAGCTGAATCTGCGCGAGCGTCACCGCATCGTGGTGACCACGCTGCAGGACAAGGCTGCGACGACGCAGGGCGCCATGATCGACCACCTGACCGCGCTCAAGGCAGCCGGTCGCGTGGCGGACTTCCACACGTTCTGGATCTCGAACGTCATCCGCGTGGACGCCACCCGCAGCGAAATCGTCCGCCTCGCCAACCGCGCCGACGTGCTTCGCGTCTATTTCAACTACCCGATCGAACTGGTCGCCCCGGTCGATTACTCCGACGTTGCCGCCCCGGATAATGGCGGTCTTGACGCTCCCGAGCCGGGTCTGGTTGCCATTCGCGCTCCGGAAGTCTGGACCGAATTCAATGTCACAGGATTCGGCGTTCTCACGTCCACCCTGGACACGGGCGTCGACGGACGGCATCCTGCTCTGGCCGACCGCTGGGCAGGCGTTGCTGACTCTCGTTATTCCGGCCACCCCGAGTGGGCGTGGTTTGATCCGGTGACCAACACGACCTTCCCGCAGGCGTTCGGCAGCCACGGCACCCACACCATGGGCACGGTCTGCGGCGGCGCACCTGGCGACCAGGTCGGCGTGGCTCCCGGCGCTCACTGGATTCACGCGGCGGTTATCGATCGCGTCAGCATTCAGCGCACCGTTGCGGACTCGCTGCTCGCCTTCGAGTGGCTCATTGATCCGGATGGCGATCCAAACACCAACTGGGACGTCCCGGCGGTGTGCTCCAATTCATGGGGCGTCACCACGGGCCACGGCTACCAGCCTTGCGACCAGACTTTCTGGACGCACCTGGACGCCTGCGAAGCCGCGGGCACGCTGATTACCTTCTCGGCCGGCAACGAGGGCTTCTCCGGCCTGCGTCGTCCCGCTGACCGGGCCACCGACGAGTACCGCACGTTCGCGGTTGCTGCGGTGGATGGCAACACGCAGGGGTGGCCCATCGCGAGTTTCTCCTCACGCGGTCCGACGAACTGCACGCCAAATGGTCAGCCGGCTATCAAGCCTGACATTTCCGCCCCTGGCGTCAATGTCCGTTCGTCACTGCCGGGCAATTCCTACGGCCAGTTCAGCGGCACATCGATGGCGTCGCCGCACATCAACGGCGTCGTCTGCCTGATGCGCGAAGTGAATCCTGATCTGCCGGTCGATGACATCAAGCAGATTATCTATGACACCGCGGTCGATCTCGGAACGGCGGGCGAAGACAACAGCTACGGCTACGGCATGGTCGATGCCTACGAGTCCGTCGTCGCGGCTATGACGGGCGACATCCCGATGCGGCTGCAGACTTCGCGATTCGTCGCGGGCGTCAACGGTGACGCAGAAGTCTTCCGCGCCACTCCCGGCGCGCACGTGGTGTTCGTCTACAGCGTCCGGGGCAACGGCAGCACATACGTGCCGCAACTCGACGTAACACTGGATCTCGCCCAGCCTCGTCAGGCCGGCATCCGGACGGCTGATCAGGACGGCTATGCCTTGCTTCGTACACGCATCCCTCCCAACACGGTTGGCGTCCGCGTGTTCATGCAGGTGATGGAATACCAGCGCAAGTCAAACGTGACTGAGCAGGTGATTGAGTAATCTCGCGCCCTCTGGGCGTGAACAGGTTTCCATGTACACCGCGGGCCCCCGAGCCCGCGGTGTGCCATGGGACAACGGTATATGTTCCTTCATCCACACTGCTAACGGAAGGAAGAAGCACGATGAAACGATTCGTCTGTATTGGAATGGCGGCCGCGGTCCTGGCGACCCCGGTGTTTGCCGGCGAGATTGATCCCGACCTGCGTCGGATCATCCTCAAGTCGCCCGACAACGAAGTTCTTTCGACCCTGGTGTTCCTCAATGACCAGGTCAATATTGCCGCGATGGACCGCACCTTCGAACAGGAGCGGCTTTCCCTGCGTGATCGGCACCGGATCGTGGTAACCACGCTGCAGGACAAGGCAAACACGACGCAGGGTGACCTGGTCACCCACCTCGAGGCACTGAAGAGTGCGGGCCGCATCGTGAGCTACAAGGCGTACTGGATCTCAAACGTCATCCAGGTTGAAGCAACCCGGAGCGAAATCGTTCGCCTCGCCAACCGCGCCGACGTCCTTCGCGTCTATTTCAACTACCCGATCGAAACAGTGGCTCCCCTGGGTGAGCCCGAGGTGATCGATCACGGTAACGGCAGCGGGCTGGACGCTCCCGAGCAGGGTCTCGTCGCCATTCGCGCTCCGGAAGTCTGGAGCGAATTTGACGTGACGGGCGTTGGCGTTCTGACGAGCACGCTGGATACGGGTGTGGATGGCAACCACCCCGCGCTGGCCAGCCGCTGGGCAGGCGTAGCGGATTCGCGTTATGCCGGCCACCCCGAGTGGGCGTGGTTTGATCCGGTGACCAACACGACCTTCCCGCAGGCGTTCGGCAGCCACGGCACCCACACCATGGGCACGGTCTGCGGCGGCGCGCCTGGCGACCAGGTCGGCGTGGCTCCCGGCGCTCACTGGATTCACGCCGCTGTCATTGATCGTGTCAGCATTCAGCGGACGGTATCCGATGCGCTGCTCGCCTTCGAATGGCTGATCGATCCGGATGGCGATCCGAACACGAACTGGGATGTTCCGGCGGTGTGCTCGAACTCGTGGCGTCTGGTCACGGGGCACGGCTATCCGCCCTGCGATGAGACTTTCTGGTCGCACCTGGACGCCTGCGAAGCCGCGGGCACGCTGATTACCTTCTCGGCCGGCAACGAGGGCTTCGCCGGACTGGGTCGTCCCTCTGATCGCGCGACTGACGAGTACCGCACGTTCGCAGTTGCCGCCGTCGACGCCAACACGCAGGGGTGGCCGATCGCGAGTTTCTCCTCGCGCGGTCCGACGTTCTGCACCCCGGATGGCCGGGCGGCAATCAAGCCGGACATTTCCGCTCCTGGCGTCAATGTCCGTTCGTCACTGCCGGGCAATTCCTACGGCCAGTTCAGCGGCACATCGATGGCGTCGCCGCACATCAACGGCGTCGTCTGCCTGATGCGCGAAGTGAATCCTGATCTGCCGGTCGATGACATCAAGCAGATCATCTATGACACCGCGGTCGATCTGGGCACCGAAGGCAAGGACAACGACTATGGCTACGGCATGGTCGATGCCTACGAAGCCGTCGTGGCAGCGATCAGCGGCGATATTCCGATGCGACTTCGCGCGGGCACCTGGACCGCTGGCACCGGAACTGATCTCGAGATCTTCCGCGCCACGCCCGGCAGCCAGGTTGCGTTTGTTTACAGCGTTCAAGGAACCGGCAGCACATACGTGCCGCAACTCGACGTGACACTGGATCTTGCCCAGCCGCGTTCGGCTGGTTTCGAGACGGCCGATCAGGACGGCTACGCCCTGCACCACATCCAGATTCCATTCGGCTCCGAGGGCCAGCATGTCTGGATGCAGGCGGCCGAGTACCAGCGCAAGTCCAACGTGATTGATCAGGCGGTGAGCTACCGGCTGCGCCTGGAAGCATCACGATGGGTCGCCGGCGTCAACGGCGATGCCGAGATCTTCGGCGCCACGCCCGGTGAGACCGTCGCGTTCATGGTCAGCACCGTGGGCACGGGCAGCACGTTCCTGCCTCGCTTCCACGTTTTTGTGGACCTCGCCCAGCCGGTCACCTGGGCAACGCGCGTCGCCGACCAGAACGGGTACGCCCTCGTGCGTAAGCAGATTCCGCCCGGTTCTGAAGGCACCCGCGTGTGGATGCAGGCCGTTGAGGCGCGAAGTAAATCCAACATGATCGATCAGGTCATCGAGTAATCGATTCGCCCGTCGACGTGGAGTGTTCTCAACCAGCCCCGCAGGCGCCGATGCCTGCGGGGTTGTGCTTTTTCTCCCAGTGAGGCGTCCAGATGATGGCCCACGACGCCCAGCCGTGGATTTGAAGACGATTGGGGCCAGCCCCGCGCCACAGCCAACACAAGGAGATAGGATTATCTGAATTCAAGTCGCCGCGCGGCGACTTCTCCCCAGTGGATGGAACAGACACATCACTCGCTTTCCCGCCCATATCCAGCGTGCGCCACGGTCTGAGTCGCGCGCGGCCCCCAGTGCAGAGGCAACCACCGAATGACCACGGCCATCGCCAAGTCAACGTATGTCCCCCCCATGCATCCGACACACCCGCGCGGCTCCCAGGCTCGCGTGCTGCTCACCAGCGTCTTCGGGCCCTACGCCCAGGACGACGAATACGGCAGTCGATCCCTCAACCCGATGGAGCTCTACCACAACCAGGTCACACGGGTACAGCGCGGCTTCTCGCTGCGGATGTTTCACCGTTCGTGGGGGTTGATGCTGATCCAGAACAACATCAGCGCTCCGTGCACGCTGCTTGACTTCCCGACACTCGATCGTCTGGTTGAAGAACTGCGCACCGTCAAGTACGACATCATCGGTCTCGGCGCGATCATTCCCAACCTCGCCAAGGTGCGGTACATGTGCGAAATCATCCGCCAGCACCAGCCCGAGGCGAAGCTGCTCATCGGCGGGCACGTGGCGAACTACCCTGACCTCGATCGGCTTGTCGACGCCGACCACATCGTGCGCGGCGAGGGAGTGGAGTGGATGCGCCGATACCTTGGCGAAGACCCCACCCAGCCGATCAAGCACCCGCGCATCTCGTCGGGCATCGGTTCGCGGACCATGGGCGTCACCATGCGCGAGAAGCCCGGCGACGTGGCGGCGGTTCTGCTGCCTTCCGTCGGCTGCCCCATGGGATGCAACTTCTGCGCCACGTCGGCGATGTTCGGCGGCAAAGGGGCCTGCATTCACTTCTACGAAACTGGCGAGGAACTCTTCGAGGTCATGTGCGGCCTTGAGAAGGACATGAAGGTGCGCTCGTTCTTCGTGATGGACGAGAACTTCCTCCTGCATCGCAAGCGGGCGCTGCGCCTGCTCGAACTCATGGAAGAGCACGGCAAGGCGTGGTCGCTGTATATCTTCGGCTCGGCCAACGTGCTGCGGGCTTACACGATCGAGCAGATCGTTCGGTTGGGCATCTCCTGGATCTGGATGGGACTCGAAGGCAAGGACGCCGCCTACACCAAGCTGCGCGACGCGGACACTCGCACGCTGGTTCGCACGCTGCAGTCGCACGGCATCCGCGTACTCGGCTCGAGCATCATCGGGATGGAGAATCACACGCTGGACAACATCGACGAGGCGATCGACTACGCGGTGGAGCACGATACCGAGTTTCACCAGTTCATGCTCTACACGCCGATCCCGGGGACGCCGCTCTACGCCGAGCATCAGAAGGCGGGCACGATGCTCCCACCCGATGAGTATGTCGAATCAGATATTCACGGGCAGTTGATGTTCAATTTCCAACACCCGCATATTCCACGCGGCGAGGAAGGGAAACTCATCCTCCGCGCGTTCCATCGTGACTTCGAAGTCAACGGACCAAGCGTGGTGCGCATCGCGCGGACCGTGCTCAACGGATGGAAGCGCTACAAGCACCATCCAGACCCTCGCATCCGTTCGCGCTTCGCGTGGGAAGCTCGGGACCTGGCGGTGACGTACGCCGGCGCGCTGTGGGCCGCCCGGGATCACTTCAAGCATGCCAACGCAACGCTGGCAACGCGGATCAGCCACATCCTTGATGAGATCAAGAAGGAGTTCGGCTGGAAGTCGCGCCTTTCAGCGCCGGTGGTCGGCAGGTATCTGCGAAAGATGCTGGCGCTGGAGGAGCAGCGGCTCAGCAAGCTGTGGACGTACGAACCGCCGACATTCTACGAGCACAACGCAAGAGCACTGCTGGGCGCGGCTAGGTAGTCAACGACCTCAGATCTGATCCAGCAAAGGCAGGAAGCGCCCGCCGATGGCGGTTGCGCCGTAGACGCTGCCGGGCGGCGGGCCGGTCAAGAGGGCGCGCTCGATCATCCGGGCACTCGACAGGTCCTTGAGCGCGATTGACACGGCGCGGTCGGTGGCCGGAGTCAGTGCGTCGGTGACGTCGGTGAAGCGCGTCGGTCCATCACCAACGACGTAGAGCGCGGGCATGGACCATTTGCGCAATGCAATCTCATGTGAGTCTGTTTGCCGCACCGCCTGATCGAGGCGCGCACAGGTCGGAGCAAGTCTCTCTCCGCGCCGGGTGAGGATGTACTCGGGTCGCAATGGATGACCGTAGCCGGGGTTGCTTCGAATCCAGCCGAGGTCGATGAGTTCGTCGAGGGTCTGTCGCACCGAGCCGGCGTTGGCGCCAAGCGTGTGAACGAGCGAGATGAACTTCGTGCCCTGAGCACGGTGCAGCTCCGCCATGACGGGGCACGCCCAGCGGCGTCGAAACAGGGCCATCAGTCGGTCGAGGCGGTCCATCGCGGCGATCTTCCGTGAAAAGAACGGAGCCGGGCCTGCGAAAAGGCCGGCCAGCAGTTGCAGCACCGTCCTGCGATGCATTCGGGGTCGGGCTGAATCTGGTCGTCCGTGCATTGCAACCGCCCCGGGTTTGACACATAAAGTATAGTAACTATACTCTGCGAATCAACGAACCGTCGACACCATGACCAAAAAGGAGAACCTCCATGTCCTCACCCATCGAATACAACGGCGGCCTGACCATCGCCAGCAGCGTGAGCGATCTCAAGAAGTCGATTGAGTGGTACACCAACGTGCTGGGCTTCAAACACCTCTACACCGTCGATGAAATAGGCTGGTGCGAGTTGCAGACGCCTGTCGAGGGTGGGCGCGTCAATCTCGGCCTTTCGCAGGTCGACAAAGTCACGCCCGGTGGACCGACGCCAACCTGGGGCGTCAAGGACATCGACAAGGCTCGTGCCACGCTCGAATCCAAAGACGTTCGCTTCGACGGCCCGACGCGCGAGTACCCCGGCATGGTGCGGCTGGCGACGTTTTATGATCCGGATGGCAACTCGCTGATGCTCTATCAGTCGCTCGGGCCGGAGTGAGCCTCAAATCGGCGATCAGTATTTGCATCCCCTCGGACAGGCCGCATAATTGAGTATGATGATCATCGCACCCCTGATCGCCGCCAGCGCGGCCCTGGCGGGCGTCTGCGCCGGCCCGCACATCGATTCACCCATTCTCGCCACGATCCAGCAGACCACCCTCACCATTCCGGGCACGGGGTTTGGCTCGCCCGGACCGGGATCAGCGATTGTCGCACGCGCTGGCGGGGAGCAGTTCACAATCCCCTCCACTTCTGATGCTGTCGTTTCCTGGGAGGACACGAAAATCGTCCTGACGATCGATGAGTTTGCGCGCAGCGGGGCCATCCGAGTGCGCACCGTCGAGGGCCAGAGCCAACCGGCGCGTATTGATGTCTTCTTCTACGACTGGTTCGACATTCCTCCGACGCCGGGCACGAACGGCATGCCGCTGTCCATCGAGGCCGACGGCGAGGGACAGGTTTGGGTCAATCAGGAATTCCATCTCGAGTTTCAGCATCTCGATCCTGTGGCCGGAGTCGTGACGGGCCTGGCGATTCCCAAACCGCCGAGTCCGGGTCCGTTTGCAACGACACTCTTTAGTGACCATCGCACGCAAACGAGCGTACTCGGCGAGGATGTGCTCGTCGATCCCGAGGGGCGCATCTGGTTCACGCAAGGCGGTGGATCGCTCTACTTCGGTGCATACGCCAACCACAGCCGCGTGGTGTGCTATGACCCGCAGGCCGAGCCCGGCAGCGAGTGGCGCGTGTACAACATGCCCGGCGACTGGAACGAGATCATCGGTCTGGCATGGGATGCGCGGCGCGGCCGCATGTGGGTCGCTCAGGGCGGATTGGAAACGGGGCCGATCCTCGCGAGCTTTGACCCCGAGCGCCTTCCGTTCGACAACCACTTCGACTTCAGCACTTCGCTGCTCCACCAGATCTGCGAAGAAGGTGAACCGACCGGTGATTGCTACCGCGTCTATCGCCTGCCGGAGGGTTCAAAGTTCCCGGCGCACATGGTCATAGACGATCGGGGACTGGTCTGGTACACGGCGTATTGGGGCAACCGCATCGGCGTGCTGCACCCTGAGAGTGGAAGGGTCATTGAATACCCGCTCCCGGAGCCAATCGGGCTGGGCGACCCTGTGTGGATCGTGGGTTCCGGGCCGTGGGAGATCGTCAAAGCGCCCAATGGCGACGTCATCTTCTGTGAGTTCTTCGACAGCACGATTGATCGCTTCATCGGCAGCCGGGCGCTCGATCCCGCGTGCCGGTCGCTCGATGGCGAGGGGCGCAATCCGTGCATCAGGGAATGGGTCGTGCCGGGCGCGGATCTGCGAAACCAGGAGGTGCACTCGATCGCTTATGATCTGGAGGGTCGACTGTGGTTCACCCAGTCGGCAGGCATCGAAGCGGACACGTCGCTGGGTTTCATCACGGCCGACTGGCAGCACTGCGTGCGCCTCCCGAATCTCAATGCGTTTCCGGGTCGAACCTTTGCCGACGCAGCGGGGATTTCCGTCGATCCAACGACGGGCGACATCTACTTCTGCGAATTCAGGCGCCAGCGCATCGGGCGATTGCACAAGGTGGAGTGAGTCGCGCCCGTGCTACACGTCCGGCTGCTCACAGACCTCGCGAATGCGCGCATACATCGTCTGCAGGCCGCCGATGTGGCTGAATTGCGCGTTCCAGCGGTCGAGCAGGTCAAGGCTGTCATCTCTTGACAGGTTGCCTGTTTCGCGCAGCGTGCGCGTGATGAGCAGCGCCAGCGCGCCGTGATCCCGATCGGCATGCTCCATGGCCTTGGCTGAAAGGGCTTTGAGTCGGGCAACAGATGCATCGATTAACCCGTCCACGGAAGCGGGATCTCGATTGCTCCACTCGTTCAGCCAGTTCACGACGCCGCACAGGTCCAGAGCCGTGATCGAATCGTCATTGAGCGTATCGAGCATCTGGGGTCCGACGACTTCGGGCGGATACGCCATGGGCACAAGTGCGCGCTGTGTATCGGCAGCCCCAAGGGTCTGCAGACGGCTTGAGATTGTGGAAGCGACGCTCAGGTATTTTGGCTCCTGCGTCATGTGCGCCAATTGGGCCACGACGAAGATCAAGCCCATGCACGTTTCCTCATCAGCCGTCGCCGCCAATGCGGCGATCTGCGCGGCGTGATCGGGCACCTGGAGCACGGCATCGATTTTCTGATCGAAACGTGGGTCATCAAACGATGCATTCACGGCGGGTTGCAACCACTGGGGAATCGCCGGAGACTGCGGGACCACCGAGGGATTGACTTGCGGAGAAGAGGGAGTTGGAGTTGCAGGTGTTGCGTTGCTGGCGTCCGACTCGCCTGACCCGGACTTGCCACACGACACTCCCAGGAGGAGGCCGAAGAGGAGCATTGAAGTGAGAATATGCTTGAGCATGGTGCCGCCCTTCGATGTCCAGAGGCTCGATTCACGCGAACCATAGGTCTCCCGGCTCGCCCGCCGGACGGGTCTGAGATGATGGTGCAACCACTTTTCCTGGCCGAAATCGTCGACAAGATGCCCACGGTCCCTGGCACGGCGATCGGCAGCATGAATTACGTCGGTCTGTTTGTCGCGCTCTCCCGCGTGCGGTGGTGGCTCTACCTCATTCCATTACCGCTGATCATCTGGACCAACATCGGCGAATGGGGACAACTGCAGGAACCCGGATTTGGTCGGGAGATCATCTCGGAACTGGGTTGGGATTATGTCGTTGGCCAGTTCTTCTGGATCAACGCGCCGTATCTGCTGGCGACGGGCTACGTCTGGAGGCAACGACAGATGCAGATCAGGCGACGGCGCCTGTCGCGGGGATTATGCCCGGATTGCTCGTACGACCTGAAGGGTCACAGCAGTCCCGAACCGGTCTGTCCGGAGTGTGGCGCCTTGCTTGCGCAACGAAATTCTATTGTGGAGAGCCGGGCCCCAGCGCCCCCACAAACTGCACCGAATGACTCTTGATCAGGCAGACGATTGGCGTGCCCGGTTCGATATGCAGCGTGGTCGCGCTGCGGCGGCTGATCTCGACGATGAGCGGGGCGCCGATGTTAACATCGACGAGCATGCGACGTTCGTGGCCGGTGCAGCGCAGCACCGTGCCGCGCACCTGGTTGAGGATCGACACGCCCGAAACCGGCGCAGCCGCCAGGGCAATATCCCACGGCCGGATGGAGATCGAAACCGTCGCGCCCACCTCGGCGGCGCAAAGCGGAGCGAAGAGGCGACCGGTCGGCTCCCCCTGCTCGCGCGGGCCGATCTCGAGCACGGACACGCCATCTTCGGCCTTGTGCTCGAGCACGCGCGCTACGAGAACGTTGTTCATGCCGCGATCGTGCACGACCGAGAGAACGGCGTCCGTGTGGACGATCTCGCCATACCGGCCGCAGCCGACCGATTTACCGCGTTCGAGCACAAGCAGTTGATCGGTCAGTTGAAGAATCTCGGTCAGGTCGTGGCTCACGTAGACGATGGGCACCCTGAGTTCGTCGCGCACGCGGCGCAGATACGGGATGATCTGCCGGCGCAGGCGGAGGTCGAGCGATGCGAGCGGTTCATCGAGCAGGAGCAGTTGCGGCCTACTCAGCAATGCGCGGCCAAGCGCGATGCGCTGGCGTTCACCGCCGGAGAGTTGGTTGATGCGGCGATCAAGCAGCGGGGAGAGTTCGAGCAGTGTCACGACGCGGTCAAGGTCACCGTTCTCACGCCGCGCTCCGTAGAGCAGATTGCCGGTGACGGAGTAGTGCGGGAACAGGCGGTGCTCCTGGAACACCACACCGATTCGGCGCTGATGCGTCCGTACGTCGATCTGTTGCGCCGCGTCGAAGAGGGTTTGCTGGTCCAGCGCCATCGAGCCTCGGTGGGGCTTTTCGAGACCGGCGATGAGATTGATGAGCGTGGTCTTGCCGGCGCCGGATGGGCCAAACACGCCGAGCACGGAGCCTTCTGCCTGAAACTGCACATCCATTGTGAAGCCTTCGCGCGCGAGGTGGACATCGGCCTTGATCACAACGCAGCGCCGATCCGCCGCGTGAGCCATCGCGAGCAGAGTTCGGAGGCGATGAGTGCGGCAAAGGAGAGGGCGATGGAGATGACCATGAGGCGCATGGCGGGACCATCGCCGCCGGGCACCTGGGTGTAGGTGTAGATGGCGGTGGGCAGTGTTCGGGTTGCACCTTCGATGTTGCCGGCGAAGGTGATCGTCGCGCCGAACTCGCCGAGGCTGCGGGCAAAGGCGAGGACCATGCCGGTCAGCACACCGGGCAAGGCCAGCGGCAAAGTGATCGTCGCAAACACGCGCCAGGGGCTGGCGCCGAGCGTTCGAGCGGCCTGCTCGAGACGCGGGTCAACGAGTTCCATTGCGAGGCGCACGGCGCGGACCAGCAGCGGAAAGCCCATGACCGCCGAGGCGATCGCGGCTGCTTTCCAGGTGAAGGCAACTTCGACCCCCAGCGAGTTGTACAGCCAGCCGCCGAGCCAGCCGTGGCGGCCGAGCGAAAGGAGCAGTACGTAGCCGACTACGACTGGCGGCAGAACGAGAGGCAGGTGGATGGCGGCGTCGAGGATCACCTTGCCGGGAAACTTCTTGCGCGCGAGCAAGGCGGCACAGGCGATGCCGGGCACAAGCATGATCGCCATGCTCCACAGGGCCACGCGCAACGACAGCAGCAGGGCTGACCATTCCTCGGGCGTCATCCCCCACCGTCCTTCGTGCTGCTCAGTACGTGGAAGCCGGCCTGCTCGAAGATGGCGGCCGCAGCCTCGTGCGTGCGCAGGAAGTCGATGAACTGTCGGGCCAGATCGGATTCGCTGCACAGCGCGACGGGATAGCGAATCGGCTGGTGCGAGTCTTCGGGAAACCGGGTGATGACGGTGACCTTGTCCGAGGCGCGCGCATCGGTGGAGTAGACGATGCCGGCGTCGGCCTCGCCCATCTCGACGAGGCGCAGCGCGGCCCGGACGTCCTTGGCGGGGATGAGGCGAGGTTGGAGCGCCTTCCACCAGCCGAGCGATTCGAGAGCCTGCTTCGCATAGCGGCCGGCAGGAACGTGATCGGTATCGCCCACGGCGATGCGCCGGATCTGCGGCAGGCGGGCTGCGAAGTCGAACTGCGGCGTGAACTCAACCTCGAACCTGGACGCCGAGACAGGCGCGACCATCACGAGATCGTTGGCGAGCAAGTCAAAGCGGGAGTTGGCCCCGAGCAGGCCCGCAGCTGCGAGCTCGTCCATCCAGGCTTCGTCGGCGGAGAGGAAGATGTCCGCTGGCGACCCCGCCCTGATCTGCCGGGCGAGATTCGAAGAAGAGTCAAAGCTGAACACGAGGTGAATCCCCGTTTCTTTCTCATAGCGAGTGCCGATATCGCGCATCACGTCAGTGGTACTGGCGGCGGCGAAGACGGTGATGGTCGATGCGTCAGTCGCGGAAGACTCCGGACGACAGCCCGCGGAGAGGACAAGCGGGATGCAGCAGATGGCGAATCGCACGGGTAACACGTGAGGATTATGGACGGAGGGTAGTGAACGGGCAAACGCCCCGAGCAGACGCGTGCCGTCAGACAATGCTCCGGTTCTCTCCTATCCTCTTTCTCTACTGCGAAACGGAGCACAACATGGCCGGCGAGAAGGTGGTACTGGCGTTTTCCGGGGGGTTGGATACGAGCTTCTGCGTCCCCTGGCTCAAGGAGCGGGGCTATGAAGTCGTCACGCTTTTCGTCGATACAGGCGGCACGAGCGACGAGGAGCGGGCATACATCGAAAAGCGAAGCAAAGACGTCGGCGCGGCGAGCCACATCACCGTCAATGCGGCGCAGGACCTGTGGGATGAATTCGTCGTGCCGCTGGTGCAGTTCGGTGGAGCGTACCAGGATCAATACCCCATGCTCTGCTCCGATCGATACGTGATCGTGCGAAAGAGCCTCGAGCACTGCCGGGCCATCGGCACGAAGAACTTCGCACACGGCTGCACGGGCATGGGCAACGACCAGGTGCGCTTCGACCAGACCGTGCGCTCGCTGGGCGACTTCAACATCCTCTCGCCGATTCGCGATATTCAATCCGAGCACAAGCAGGTGCGGGCATTCGAAGCGGCGTACCTCAAGGAGCGCGGCATCGAGGTGCGGACCAGCACCACCAAATACTCGATCAACGAAAACGTGCTGGGTGTGACGATCAGCGGCTCGGAGATCGACAAATACGATGCGCCCGACGATGACACGTGGAAGCTGTGCGTGCATCCCAGCAAGTGGCCGCGTGAGCGGCTGCGGGTGCGCATCGGCTTTGAGAAGGGCGTACCGGTGAGCGTGGATGGCGAGAAGCTCAGCGGACCGAAGATGCTGCAGAAGTTGAACAATGTGTTCGGGGCCTACGGCGTCGGGCGGCACATCTACTCAAGCGATACGACCATCGGCCTCAAGGCGCGCATCGTCTTCGAGTGTCCCGGCATCGCGGCACTCATGCACGCGCATCGCGGCCTCGAGGAGGCGATCCACACGTCGTGGCAGGCGGGCTTCAAGCGGCAGGCGGCGGACTGGTGGGTGCAACTGGTGTACAAGGGCTTCTTCTACGAACCGCTCAAGAGCGACCTCGAAGCAGCACTGGCCAGTTCCCAGCGGTTTGTCACCGGCGAAGTCACGCTTGAGACTTTCGGCGGATCGCTCTGTGCGGTGAAGGTCGATTCGAAGCACGTGCTGGAGCGGCCCGGCGCTTCGTACGCCCAGAGCGCGGACTGGACAGTGACCGAGGCCGTCGGCTTCATCAAGTTGTACGGACAGAGTTCAACGATCTCGGCGATGATCAATCCGATCCACAAGTTGTGATTGATGGCCCGAAGTGATCTTCTCAACTCGGCGCTGACCCACTTGCGGCAACTGGTCGCGGTGAATACGACGAATCCGCCGCGCGATGCGGAGCGGGCGAACGAGATCCTGGGACTGGCGCAAACCGCTCTCGATGAATGCGGATTCTCCTGCGAAGTCATGGACTTCGATCATGGCTGCATGGCTCTGCTGGCGAGGCGCGGCACGCCGCGCGTGCTGTTCAACAACCATCTCGATACCGTGCCTGTCGCCGAGGGCTGGAGTGCAGACCCGTTTGCCCTGCGCGTGACTGGCGATCAGGCGATCGGCCTGGGCGCGTGCGATGTCAAGGGGGCAGCGGCGTGCTGGCTGGCGGCGGCGCAGGCGACTGACGGCGACGCGGCGATGCTGTTCACCACCGACGAGGAAGCCGGGCAGAGTGTCTGCGTGCGAACATTCCTGCGCGAGCGTCGGGATTTGCTGAATTCGTTTGATGCGGCGATCGTGGCCGAGCCCACGAACTGCCGGGCGGTCACGGCGCATCGTGGACTGGCGACTTCAGCCGGGGTATTCACGGGTACGGCCGGGCACGGTTCATCGGCGAGGGCGCTGCGCGACAGCGCGATTCATGAAGCCTGCCGCTGGGCGGCGGCGGCGATCGAGCACGCGCGGGGCTGGGAGGGCGAGCGATTCGGCCCGCTCAACGGAGTGCGGTTCAACATCGGCACGTTCGAAGGCGGCATCAAGGCCAACATGATCGCCACGGAGGCCCGAGTCCGCTTTGGCATCCGTCCCCTGCCGGGCCAGTCGAGCGACCAAGCCATTGCCGACTTCCAGTCGCGAGCGCCCGACGCCGGGCGCGTGCGGTGGAGTACTGGTTTCTCCGGCCCGTCGCTGCCCGCGGCGCCGGTTGATGTGGACAATGCGATCGGCAAGGCGCGCGGGGTAGCCGAGCAGCTCGGACTGTCGCTGGGCGAGCCGGTGGACTTCTGGTCTGAGGCCTCGCTCTTCTCGGAGGCGGGTCTGGCGAGCCTTGTTTTTGGGCCGGGTGACATCGCTCAGGCACACCGGCCGGACGAGTCGGCGCCGCTGGCAGATCTGGAGAGCGTCGTCACGACGTACGCGCGGCTTCTATCATCCTGACTCGTTTCGCCTCCCTTCCCACGCCTCGAACACCGGTGCCGGCCCATGCGACAAACTCGCGAAATCATCACGACGCTGCTTTCGAACATCGGCTCGCGCAAAGAGGTCGATCAGTACCTCAAGCAATTCAGCAGCGTTGACTCGAAGCGATTCGCGGTGGTGAAGGTCGGCGGCGGGATCGTCACCGATCATCTTGAAGCGCTGACCTCGGCGCTGACGTTTCTGCATCACGTCGGGTTGTATCCCATCGTGCTGCACGGCGCGGGCCCACAACTGGACATCGCGCTCAAAGAGGCCGGCATTGAGACGAGCCGGATTGACGGGCTGCGCGTCACGACGCCGGAAGTTCTGGATATCGCGCGCAAGGTGTTTCAGCGGGAGAATCTGAAACTCGTCGAAGCGCTTGAGAGTCTGGGCACGCGGGCTCGTCCGATCACGGCGGGGGTCTTCGAAGCCAAGCCGGTCGAAGACGAACGCCTCGGACTGGTGGGCGAAGTCGTCAACATCCGCCTCGATGCGATCGACTCGAGCATCCGTTCGGGGCACCTGCCGATTCTGGCGTGTCTCGGCGAAACGGCCGGCGGGCAGATTCTCAATATCAACGCCGATGTGGCGGCTTCCGAACTGGCGATGAAGCTCCAGCCGCACAAGATCATCTTCCTCACTCCAACCGGAGGGTTGCTGGATCAGCACGGGCGGATCATTCCCGCGATCAATCTCGCCGAGGAGTACGAACACCTCATGAGCGAGTCGTGGCTCGGGGGTGGAATGCGGCTGAAACTGAAAGAGATCAACGACCTGCTCGAGCAGTTGCCGCACACCTCTTCGGTGTCGATCACTTCGCCCGAGCACCTGGCGCGCGAGCTGTTTACGCACCGTGGGTCGGGCACGCTGGTGCGCGCCGGTGAACGGGTGCGGTGCTTCTCGTCGTTTGGAGATGCTGATGAGCCCCGGCTGCGAGCGCTGGTTGAAGGGTGTTTCCAGCGCCGGCTCGACGACAACTACTTCGCCAAGAAGCAGTGCTATCGGCTCTACCTCTCGGATTCGTATCGCGCGACGGCGATTCTCACGCTCGAAGACGAGATCCCGTACCTGGACAAGTTTGCGGTGACGAAGGAAGCGCAGGGCATCGGCCTGGGCGCCACGCTGTGGATGCGGATGCGCGAGGACAATCCCAAGATGTTCTGGCGCAGCCGGACTGAGAATCCGATCAACTCGTGGTACTTCGAGAAGGCGCAGGGCAGCTACCGCACCGAGCAGTGGACGGTGTTCTGGTACGGTCTCGAGGGTTTCGCCGAAGTGCAGCATTGCATCGAGATGGCGCTGGAGATGCCGCCCTCACTCATTGCGCATGGATCGGTCGAGCCATGAGCGTGCCGGTTAAGAGTATCGGCATCGTCGGCGCGCGCGGCTACGTGGGTGGCGAGCTCGTTCGGCTGATCGCGAGTCATCCTCATCTCGAAATCGCGTTTGTCAGTTCTCGCTCGACCGCGGGCGAGGAGGTGGCGGTGCATGTGAACGGAGCGCCCGCGGGGCTGAAGTTCAGCAGTCTCGAAGCACCGGATGTCGCGGCGTCGCCGGCAGACGTGGTCATACTCGCATTGCCCAACGGCGAGGCGCACCGATACGTCGCGGAGATCGACGCCAGCGAGCGGCCGGATCGCGTGATCGTCGATGTCAGCGCCGACTACCGGTTTGACGACAGCTGGGTCTATGGCCAGCCAGAACGATTTCGAGAGACGATTCGCGGGGCCACGCGAATCTCGAATCCCGGCTGCTACGCCACTGCGGCGCAACTGGCAATCGCGCCGATGGTCGATGCGCTCAACGGTCCGGCCACGGTATTTGCCGTCTCGGGCTACAGCGGCGCGGGAGCGACACCGTCAGACAAGAACAACCCGGAGATCCTCCGCGACAACCTGCTCCCCTATTCGCTCACCGGGCACATTCACGAGCGAGAAGTCGCGCGTCACGTCGGACATCCGGTTCACTTTCTGCCCCACGTGGCGCCGTTTTTTCGCGGCATCTCGGTCACGGTGTCGCTGCCGCTGGCCGACGCCATGACGATTGACGAGATGGCTCAGCGCTACGAGCGCGCCTACGGGAGCGAACCGCTGATTCAGCTCACCGGCGCCAAGCCGCCGCTCGTGCGCGACATTGCCGACCAACACCACGTTTCCATCGGCGGCTGGTGCGTCAGCGAAGCGCCGGCGCGAGCGGTTGCGATTGCGACGATTGACAACCTCCTCAAGGGCGCCGCGACGCAGGCGTTGCAGAACGTCAATCTCGCCTGCGGCTTTGATGAACTGGAGGGCATCGCCAATGGCTGAGAGACCGATCTGGGACAAAGGCGGCGCTGACGTCGATGAGCGCATCATGCGCTTTCTGGCCGGCGAAGACGTACGACTCGATCAGCACCTGCTCGCCGTTGACATCCGCGCCTCGATCGCGCATGTCAACGGCTTGCATCGAATCGGCCTGCTCGACGGCAATGAGAGCAAGGCTCTTGTCGCGGCGCTTGGGCAATTGCAACAGCAGGTGGCGTCAGGTCAGTTCGTGCTCGATGAGCGATATGAAGACGGACATTCGGCGATCGAGACATACCTGACCGAACAATTGGGCGATGCCGGTCGCAAGGTACACACCGGGCGCAGTCGCAACGACCAGGTGCTGGTTGCGACGCGTCTGTACCTTCGGGATCAACTCGATCGGCTCAACGTGCTGGTGCTGGACATCGCCGAGATGTTTCTTGAGCGAGCCAAAGCGGATGAGGCGACGCCGATGCCGGGCTACACGCACCTGCAGCGCGCGGTACCTTCGACGATCGGATTGTGGTGCGGCGCGTTTGCCGAATCTTTCATCGACATCGCATCGCTCACGCAGTTGACGCGGCAGTGGATCAACGCCTGCCCGCTAGGAACGGCCGCGGGCTATGGCGTGAATCTCGATCTTGATCGCGAGGGAGTGAGTGATGAGCTGGAGTTCGATCGGGTCCAGGTCAACGCGATGTACACCCAGAACAGCCGCGGACGGTTTGAACTGGCGGCACTGGGTGCTCAGCACCAGGCCTTGCTCGAGGTTCGCCGTTTCGCTTGGGATCTGAGCCTGTTCACGACGGAGGAATTCGGATTTGTCACGCTGCCTGATCGGTTTACGACGGGCAGTTCCATCATGCCCAACAAGCGCAATCCGGATGTGGTCGAGTTGCTTCGCGCATCGTGCAGCGTCGTCGAGGGCGCGCTGACGGAACTGGCTTCAGTGCTTGCACTTCCCAGCGGTTATCAGCGCGACCTGCAGGCGACCAAGGAGCCGATGATCCGCGCGATGTCGCGCGGACTCGGCGCGCTGGCGATTGTGCCTGATCTTGTGGCGTCGATGGAGTTTGACCGCGCGAGGATGCGTGAAGCGATCACGCCGGCCATGTTCGCCACTGATCGGGCGATCCAACTTGCGGCCGCGGGCGTGCCGTTCCGTGATGCGTATCGGCAGGTCGGCCAGGAGATCGACGCGATGACCAAGTTGCCCATCGATGAGAGCATCGCCCAGCGCACTTCACTTGGCGGAACAGGCAAACTCGGTCTGGACGAGCTTCGAAAGCGACTCGATCTGTTGCGCGGTTAGCGCGTACGCGCCTGCCTCCGCTGATCGCCGCTCCATGTGTCGGGTAGGGCGCTGATGTGCCGTTCCGAATTCCGTTGCCCGAAAATCCCTGCATGATGTGAACTGAGGCATGGTGTTCGAGCGGATCCGAAAGGCGCCTATCCGGTAACCGCAGTATCCGGCACCGCAGCGACAAAGGACGATCGACCGCCGCTGGTGCCGGCATCATCCGGACCGCCGTCGATTCGATGGGAAGCGACGCCCGGATGGGTTTCGGGGGCGGGATAGATCAGCAACCGTAAGCCATTGGCGACGACGAGCAAGGTCCCACCTTCGTGGCCGAGCACGCCAAGTGAAAGATTGATCCAGCCAAAGAGCGCGCCGACCGCAAGCAGCAGGATGGCGCACAGCGCGAACGCGAGATTGGTCTGGATGGTCCAGCGCGTCTTTCGGGCGAGGCGAATCGCCCAGGTGACGGCGCGGAGGTCTTCGTTCATCAGCACAACATCGGCGGTCTCGAGCGCCGCGTCAGAGCCGATGCCGCCAATGGCGATGCCCGCGTCGCTGGCCGCGAGGGAGGGTGCGTCGTTCACGCCGTCACCCACGACACCGACCCGGCCGTGCTCGGCGCGCATGGTCTCGACAAACTTCAGCTTCTCATCGGGGTGGAGTTCCGCGTAATAGGCATCGAGTCCCAGTTGCGAGCTGATTCGCTCGGCGACTCCGGGTACATCACCGGTAAGCATCACGATCGGCCGCACGCCGAGGTCGTGGAATTCGCGCACCATGGCTTCGCCGCCGGGTCGCGGTTCATCGCGCAGGACGAACACCCCCGCCTGATCGCGCCACGCCAGGGCCACGGCCAGCGTGCCTCGCTCGTGCAACTCCTGCATGTCCTTCTGGACGCGGGCGTGCAGACAGATTGGCATGAGATCGCGCACGTGGGCAAAGCGGCCCAGGCGGACTTCCGAACCCTCGTGAATGCCAGATACACCGAGCCCGGGCTGGAAGCTCGGGCGATCGCACATGATCGGCTCGACACCGCGGCGCTCGGCTTCTTCGATGATGGCCTGAGCAAAGGGATGCGTGGAGCCTTGCTCGAGACCCGCCGCCAGAGCAAGGAGCGTGTTCGGATCGGACCACGCCACGGGATGGATCTCCTGCACACGCGGCCGACCCATGGTCAGCGTGCCGGTCTTGTCCAGCGCGACGCAACGGAAGGACGCGAGGCGCTCGATCGACTCACCGCCCTTGAAGAGCACACCGGCACGGGCGGCGCGGCTGATGCTCGAAAGCGTGGCCGTCGGCGTGGCGATGATCAGCGCGCAGGGGCTGGCGACGATGAGCAGGGTGATCGAGGTGTACGCCGCCTCCGACCATACGCGGCCCAGTCCAAAGTGGAGAACGGCCAACACCACGAGGCAGACCACTACGACGCTGACGCTGTAGGGCATCGAGAGTCGGTCGATGAGTTGCTGCACGGGCTGGCGACGTTCCTGCGCGCTGAGCACGAGATTGAGCACGCGCTGCAGACTCGAATCGCTCGCAATGCGCGTCACGCGCACTTCGATCGGATGACTCTCGTTGATCGTGCCGGCAAACACTTCGTCGCCTTCGGCAACCGGACGGGGCTGGGATTCGCCGGTGAGCGAAGCCTGATTGAGTTCGGTCGCGCCGCTGGACACGACACCATCTGTGGGTACGCGCTCGCCCGGCCGCACCAGAACGATCTCGTCAATTGCGGCCTCGTCGGGTTTGATGGAGATCCACTGGCCGCCGCGCTGCACACGCGTCTCGGTTGGGATCATGCTGTTGAGCGCTGACACGGCGGAGGTGGTGCGCTTCATCGCCAGGTCTTCAAGCGCTCCGGACAGCACGAAAAGGAACAGCAGCAGCGCACCTTCCTCGGCATGGCCGAGCCACGCAGCCAGTCCGGCTCCGAGCACCATAAGCACGTCGATGTTGAACTGGAGGTCGCGCAGCGCTTCGAACGCGGCGCGGCCGCCGTAGATCATCCCGATGGCCAGGCTCGACCAGACGAGCCACTCCCCCGGCGTGGTCGGCGCGTGAAGAGCTGCACCGCCGGCCGGCTCAGTCCCGCCCTCGACCAGTCGCATCATCGTAAATCCGACGGCCAACAGCACCCCCGCCAGACCGGCGGCCACCAGTTCGTGGTTGCCGACAATCCGGGTGTGCCAACCAGTGGAAGACGGAAGGGTGTTTTCAACGGCAACAGCAGGCATGGTGCTGGAGTTTATTCGGCTCGAAGCCCCATACCCGGCCGAATGGGAATCGTCTGGAGAATCGGGGTGATTCTGCCGATCGGCATTTTCGGGCGATCGTGTGACCTGCCGATATGATTGAGATCGTGCCTGGAATGGGCAGCGAACAACCGGACCACGAACGAAGGAAGGGCGCCCACCCAATGGGCTCAAATCAGATCAGACGCATCGGACTGCTGACCGGCGGTGGCGACTGCCCCGGCCTCAACGCGGTCATTCGCGCCGTCACCAAGGCGGCGATCATGAACCACGACGTGCAGGTCTTCGGCATCGAGGACGGGTTCCTCGGCCTGGTGCAGAATCGAATTCACGAACTGTTGCCGCAGGACGTTTCGGGCATTCTGACCGTTGGCGGGACGATCCTCGGCACCTCGAACAAGTGCAATCCATCCCGGTATTGCACGGGAAAGGATGAGAACGGCGAGCTGATTTTCAAGGACGTGACCGATCGCTGCATGGAGCATTACCATCACTGGCGCCTTGATGCGCTGGTCGTCATCGGCGGCGACGGAACCATGAGCTGCGCCAAGGATTTTGTCCGGCGCGGCGTCACCTGCATCGGCGTGCCCAAGACCATCGACAATGACCTGATCGGGACGGATATCACCTTCGGGTTTCAAACGGCGGTCGAAACGGCCACGTGCGCCATCGACCGCATTCATACGACCGCGGCCAGCCACCACCGCGTGATGGTGGTTGAAGTCATGGGGCGCAACGCGGGGTGGATCGCGCTGCACGCCGGCGTCGCCTCCGGATCAGACGTTATCCTGCTGCCGGAAATCCCCTTTGACTACGATGTGATCTGCGGCTTCATCGCGGAGCGGCAGACGCACCACCGCACCTGCACCATCGTGTGCGTCAGCGAGGGCGCCAGGCCCATTGGGGGCAAGCAGGTGGTCAATCACCTCGATCCGACTAGCCCGGACCCGGTACGTCTGGGTGGGATCGGCAAGGTCGTCGCTGATGAGATTGAGAAGCGCACCGGCGCCGAGAGTCGCGTCACTGTGCTTGGACATGTGCAGCGCGGCGGGACACCGATTCACTCTGACCGGCTGCTGGGCACGCGGTTTGGCTACCACGCGATTGAACTGCTGATGAGCGGTGAGAAGAACCGGCTGGTGGTCATGCACAATCACCAGGTCACGGATATCAACATTCTCGATGCCGCCGACAAACAGCGCCTGGTTGGACTTGGCGATCCATTGATCGCCGCAGCCCGGGCCGTCGGCACGTGCTTCGGGGACGCACCGCCGCAATAGGCTGCTGCAGGTCAGTCCACGTGCTTGAGGTCGAGCGCCTTGAGATCGGTCATGATGCGGGTTGCCAGTTCAGCGGGCGCACCTTCAACCACAAATACTTCTCTGCCTCGCAGGGCAAGTCGGCCGGCGTCGTCCGCTTCGGCGCCGGATGGGTAGAGGGTTTCGCCATCTTTGGTGGAGTATTCCGACACCGGGTCGGGCAAACTGCACTTGGTTCTTAGAACTGACTGGTAGGCCTTGTAAAACTCCTGCGCATCCTCCTCGGTGTCCCACGTCGTCGCCAGGACAAACATGACGCGGCCATCCTCGCGCTGATACGCGCGATAGAGATCGCCATCCCAGCCGGCGCTCGCTCTGGCAGCGCGAGGCGAAGGGCAGCCGAAGTTGCTCAGAAGCAGGCCGAGGTAGAACTCGCCGTGCATCGCTGAATCGATCTGTTTCCAGCCCTTCGCTTTCATGTAGTCCATCGCCGGCAGCGTCATCGGCGTGGGGTTATCCCGCTCCTTGATGAACTTGTCCGGGTGCATCACCTGCTCGCTCGTCGCGGGGAGGTGCTGGTACGCCTCGGCCACGGTTTCCCAGCCACCGGCGTGCCGCAGCGACATGACGAAGTAGGCGCCCTTGAGATACGCGGCGAGCAGCGGATGCAGGATGTAGGGCGGGATGGTGTCCATGGCCTCGATCGCCTTGGCGATGTCACCATCTTTGAGGCCCATCGCGGCGGCATCGATCTGCTTGCTCATCTTGATGATCGTGTCTGCATCGAGATTCGCCTGCATCTGAAAGGTCATGGTCTCAAGCTGCGGATTCGCAGCGAGATCGGAGTTCATCATCGTCTTCATCTGCCAGAGCGTCTGCACATACGTCGCTTCGCCTTCGACCAGGAAGCGCACGGCGAGCACTTCATCGTCATTGCGGACATCCTCGGCCTCCTCCGCTTCCAGGTGTTCGAGCAGCTTGCCGAGATGAAAGTGCTGGTCCTGCAGGGCGTGAACCAGCTCGTGCGCGGCCACGGTTTCAAGGAACTGCGGCGCCATGTCGGTCATGAGGTAGTAGAACTTCCCTGACGGCGGGTCGTAGTAGGCGCCGGCCTGACTGAGCAGGGCGTTCTTGAACTCCTTTCCCAGATCGATGGGATGCTTGAGCATCCCCAACCGAACGAGTCCCGCCATGAACCCGTCGACCTTGTCCGGCGGAAACATGGTGTCGAGTTCCTTGTCAAGGTACTTGCCCCAATCCTCCAGAGACTGGTGCTCGGCGGGCACCGCCTTGAGGAATTTCAGGCCCCGCAGTTCTGTCAGCTGCGCCTCGATGTCGGTCAGGTCCGGAAGGTCCGGAGTTGTCGACGCGTCCGCCGGCGGGCCATACCTCGTCGCTGCCGAGGCCGCCCACTCGGTGCTGGTCATGGTGGCCGCGACCAACGCAGCCGTCATGGCGAGCCGGATTGGGAATCGGAGAGACGGCGCGAACTGGCTGATCATCCTTTGGCTCCTGACAAATCGGCTAGGCGTAGCGCGGCACTTGCGCTCGCGACTGGGTGAGAAACGATAGGCTGCGAAGTCGGTTCCGAAGGGACATGCGAACTTCCGTACGGCATCCACCCCGTTGGGGGTCGCGGAAGAGTCAGCGGAAGAGTCAATTGTTGTCCTGAGAATCCGAACTTCGGAGATTCACTTCCACCGGAGCTGATTCTTGCTTGCAATGGTCCGGTTCTGAAGTACGATTATTGCGCTCCGACCGATGGAGCGATTCCTTTGCCTCAGGGCGAGTTTGGGAGGAAGTCCTCGCCTGTTCAAGTGTTTCGCGTTTTCGGTGTGAACATGGCCGGACGATTGAGTTTCGACCAAGCCGGGAACCCGGAGTGGGGGCTTTCCGATCTAGCACCGTACGTGTGTCCGGATCGTCGAAAGGCAACCCGCGATCGTTGCTTGCATACCCGCGCAAACGAATCGGTCATGATGTTCATGATGGGGGTGGGCAGATGTTCATGCGTTCGATGGGAGAGTAGCCATGAAGAAGTACCAGGATCTCGCAATTCTCGTTGCCGGGCTGTGCGTTTCCGCGACCCAGGCGCAGATCTCCTCCGTCGCCCCGTCCACCAGTGGAAACAACGCCATCATCGCTCAGGACGAGTACATGTGGGACGACGGCTCCACCGAAAACCTGCTCGGCTGGAACGCCGGCGGCACCATGGCGTGGATACAGTGGTTCGACGCCATCGGCGGTAGCGACACCATCACCGAAATCCGCATCATCAACGGTTCGGCGCTGGCGCCTGGCTACGGTAACGGCGACGGTTCACCCGTCTCCGTCGGCATCTGGTCCGACCCCAATGGCGACGGCAACCCCGCTGACTCCGTGCTGCTCAAGCGCGTTGACACCACCGTGCAGAACATCGACACGGACACCTACCAGACCGTTGCGATCTCCCCCGGCCAGCCCGTGACCGGTCGATTCTTCATCGGCGCCTGGATCACCCACAGTGCCGGGCAGTACGTGGCCCCCATGGACCAGAACTCCGGCAACATCATCGCCGGTCGCGCCTACGTCTTTGGCAATTACATCGGCCGTGGCGGCACGTTCAACCCAAACAACCCCGGTGACCCGCTCAATAACGACCTCTATGAAATGACCAGCATCGGCTACCCGACCAACTTCGCCGTTCGCGCTTCGCGCGGCGGCAGCAGCGGCTACGCGCTCGACATCACCGGGACCTGCCCAGGCCAGATCCGTCTGACCTGGAGCGGCGCTCAGCCCAACAAGCAGCAGGCGGTCGTCTTCGCCCGCAATACCGGTTCGTTCACCGTTCCCGGCGGCCCCTGCGCTGGTACCCGCCTCGGCCTCGGAACGAATCAACTCCAGCTTTACACCACCATCGGCACCGGCAACGGCTCCGGCGGCGTAAGCGCAACTGTTCAGTCCGGTGCCTGCCGCGGCTACGTCCAGCTCGTGACGATATTCGGATCCCCCTGTGCAACGAGCAACGTCAAGCAGCTCCCGTAGTCTGCATTACCTGAACGATTCAATCTCAGGTGAGATCACCGGCCTCACCCCTGCGATGGGGTGAGGTTCTTTTTTGCGCTGCGTACTCTGTCCCGACCCGATGCAGCAGCGTCCCGCTATCTCTAAGATTGGGCAGCGCGGGGGATTGGGCATTTGTGGCTGGCGCCACGGCTGGATCCGGGGGCATCGCCGGAGGCTTGCCGCAGACAAGAGCGACGGTCAAGGGAACGAGAGCGAGCCCGCGGGGATCAACAGGTGAAATTGGGAGGCCATCCGCGGCGCTCCTGTGCTCTCGCTCTACGAGTGGTCGGCCCGGGTGTCCTGATCCCGACAAACGGTGGGCCAGGCGGAGTTTGGCCCCTGATCGGGATCGACACGCCGAACCCGAAAGGCCAGAGCGAGTGCCGGGACGATTCGCCTGTGCCGGTCGGCGCCGGCAGACTAGTTCATAGTAGAATGACGAATAAACCGAACATCATGCTAACAGCAAACCCGGCCATTTCTCCAGAAAATCAGACAGATTCGACTTGCCGCAGCCCGAGTCTGAAGTACACTGGTAGTGTTTCGTTGGTATATTCCTGTGGCTGGCAGCAGTAGCGCCTGCGTGGCGCTCTCCAGCGACGGGGGGACCACTGCAACAGCCGCCCAACAGGTGCCGCCAGTCCACAAGTTGAGATTGGCGAGGGAAAGTGCCGTTTTTCGAGCGAGGGTCGATTCAAAGAAGTTTCAATGTCTGAAGCGACATCGTGGCGTTCACGATTCGCTAGGACGAGATCGATTGTGCAGGGTGGCGGCGTTCGCCACCCGGGAGGAGATTCAGAGATGATGATTCGGAATATTTTTGGTAGTTCAGCAGTGCTCGCGGCGGCCAGCGTCGCATTGGGTCAGGCCCCTCAGGCCTTCACGGCACCGATCGGGGGCGTGCCCCACGCGTCATCCGGCGGTACGGTGTCGCCTGCGGCCGTCCTCTGGGACCAGAGCGATTACGACGTGGCCGCCGGTGCCTTCGTGAACCAGGTCTTCGACGACTTCCCAACTTCGTCCAGCTTTCAGGTGTGTGACGTCACCACCGGCGGCGCTTCCTGGAACGTGTCCAAGGTGACGGTGTACTTCACTCGAGGGGCAAACTCAACGGACCTGTTTGATCCCGCGAACATCACCACGGCAAACGTGCAGATTTATTCCCAGACCTCCTGTCTGCCCGGGTCGAACGATCTGCCGCCGCAACTCACGCTTCCCTGCACGCTGTTCAGCCCTGCCTCGAACGTCTGGGAAATTTCGGTCGACACGAGCGGCACGGCGGAGTTCCAGGGCATCAACGGCGAATACTGGATCGGCGTTACGCCGGTCACGACCTTCGCTCGTGATGGACAGGAGTTCCAATTCCAGACGGTTTCAGCCCGCCAGAACTGCGAGAGCACCTGGCGCAATCCCGGTGGCGCGTTCGGCTTCGGCACCGAGTGGAACATGATCAGCACCACCATCGGCGGCGGCACGACCTATGACGGCGCGATCAAGCTCGAGGGTACCGCCGGCGGCGGCGGCTACACCCTGTCCGTCGGTGGCAACTGCCCCGGTACCGTCCAGGTCGTGTGGGATGGCGCTCAGCCTAACAAGCAGCAGGCGATCGTCTTCGCGGCCAACACCGGCAGCTACGTTGTCCCCAGCGGCCCCTGCCAGGGCACGCGCCTGGGCTTGGGTACCCGGAACCTTCGCGTCGTCAACACCGTCAGCACCGGCAACGGTTCCGGTCAGGTGGGCGGCAACGCCAGCAGCGGCGCGTGTGGCGGCTACCTCCAGCTCGTCACCATCGCCAATCCCTGCGAAGCCAGCAACGTGGATCAGCTCCCGTAATCTGGTTCTCACAGAGAGTCTGACAGATCTCTTCTGAGATCACCTGCCTCACCCCCGGAAGGGGGTGAGGTTCTTTTTGGCCTTCATCACAAGCAGCGGTTCGGCCCCGCGTTGATCAGCGTCAGCCCACCCCAGCCTGTTGCCAATCTGCAGAAAGCCGACGACGATCGCACCGGGGGGAGGGCGGATGGCACTCGCGCCGAATAACTCCCCCTACGGGGGGATGTCACGCCACCAACGGGCACAAAGCGGTCCCAGTGCTCGAAAGGAAGGGTTGACCGCTGACAGCACGAATGGTCCAGGCACGGTGGAGGAGATTGACCGGCAGCAAGCGGGGCAGGGTGGTCCACCAGCCCTTGCCCAGATCCCCCGAGTAGTTCGGCAAAGGAATCTGCCTGATCTTCAAGAATTGCGTGCTTTTCGACTTGGCGCGATCGGAGTTTGAATTACACTCTATCGCTACGACCGGTTGATTCCGGCAAAATGGGAGCCGCTAGGAAACTGCAGAGTGATCTCCGGTACGAGCAGGTCCACCGAACCAGCCTCCCATCCGGTGCCACCTGCCCGATCATTGAATCCCACGGAGAGCGGCGACCGAGCGCTTCCGTTTCTTGAGGAACCTTCCGCCTGATCAAGTGTCCTGCGATCTGACGCGACGACGTGATGTTCACGGAGCGCAAGTCGAGATCGAGTGCGTCGGGTGGTGCCCACCACCCAATAGGAGATTCAGAGATGATTCGGAGTATCGTTGGAAGTTCAGTAGTGCTTGCGGCCGCCACGATCGCTTTGGGTCAGGCCCCTCAGGCCTTCACTGGACCAATCGGCGGCGTGCCGCACGTGTCGTCCGGTGAAACGGTGTCACCCGCGGCGATCCTCTGGGACCAGAGCGATTACAACGTGTCTGCCGGCGCGTACGTGAACCAGGTGTTCGACGACTTCCCGACCTACGACTCGTTCCAGGTCGCGGACGTCACGACCGGCGGCGCCACTTGGAACGTGTCCAAGATCACCGTGTACATGACCCGAGGGGCGAACGGAACCGACCTGTTCGATCCCCTCAACATCACCACGGCGAACGTGCAGATCTATCCCAAGACCTCGTGCCTGCCCAACACGAGCAATCTGCCGCCGCAGCTCACGCTGCCGTGCGTGCTGTTCAGCCCCGCCGCAAACGTGTGGGAAATCTCGGTTGATACGAGCAGCACGCCGCAGTTCCAAGGCATCAACGGCAGTTATTGGATCGGCGTGACGCCCAAGACGAACTTCGCCCGCGACGGCCAGGAGTTCCAGTTCCAGACCATCGCGGCCGGTCGTGACTGCGAGAGCACATGGCGCAATCCGGGCGGCGGCTTCGGCCTCGGCACGGAATGGTCGAGCATCAGTTCGCTCGGCGGCGGCACGACCTATGAGGGCTCCCTTAAGATCGAAGGCACGACTGGCACCGGTGGCTACACCTGCGACATCACCGGCACCTGCCCCGGCCAGATCCGTCTGACCTGGAGCGGCGCTCAGCCCAACAAGCAGCAGGCGATCGTCTTCGCCCGCAACACCGGTTCCTACACGATCCCCAGCGGCCCCTGCCAGGGTACCCAGCTCGGCCTCGGCACGAACCAACTCCAGCTTTACACCACCATCGGCACCGGCAACGGTTCCGGCGGCGTGAATGCAACGGTTCAGACCGGCGCCTGCCGCGGCTATGTGCAGCTCCTCGTCACCAATGGCGGCAGCCCGTGCGCGAAGAGCAACGTCAAGCAGCTTCCGTAATCGACGGGGCTTGATCGAATCTGCCGATCTCTCTTGAGATCACCCGCCTCACCCCCGCAAGGGGGTGAGGTTCTTTTTGCGCTGCATACTCTGTCCCGATCAAATGCTGTTACGTCTACCATCTTTGGCACTCAATGCCCATTGCCCGCCGCCCCACAACCTCAAATGACGATCGCATCGCTCGCGCCGTTGAGCGTCTTGCAGCCGGCGAGGTTGTCGTATTTCCGACCGAGACGGTGTATGGCCTCGGCGCCGACGCCACCAACCCGCTTGCCGTAGCCCGCGTTTTCGAGGTAAAGGGGCGGCCCCGTTTCGATCCTTTGATCGTCCACGTTGCCACACAATCTGCCGCCCGCGACTGCGTCACCCAGTGGCCTGAGAGCGCCGCCGCGTTGGCTGAACGGTTCTGGCCGGGTCCGCTGACCCTCGTGCTCTCCCGGCGCTCGGACGTCATTCCGGACATCGTCACATCCGGACTGCCGGCGGTCGCCCTGCGAATTCCCGACCATCCAATGGCCCTTGAACTGCTGACGCGCTGCGACACACCGCTGGCAGCACCGAGCGCCAATCGATTCGGAAGTGTCAGCCCGACCACCGCCGAGCATGTTCGCCAATCGCTGGGTGATGTGGTTGATTTCATTCTGGATGGTGGCCCCTGCAGTGCCGGCATCGAGTCAACGATCATCTCGCTCGCGGGCGACCAGCCGGTATTGCTGCGTCCGGGTGCGACACCAATCGAGGAAGTCGAAACCGTCATCGGCGTCGTCGCGAGGCTCCCCGTGCAGTCGGCGTCGGGCCGTCGCCCCCTGGCGCCGGGGATGCTGGAGCGCCACTATGCGACGCGCACCCCCATCCTTTTTGTCGACGAGGATCTGGGCGAGATCAGTGCCGCTCGCTGCGGACGGCTAGTCTTTGCTCCCCCCGCACTTGGATCGAAGTACGCCTCGATTGAAGTGCTGTCCCCGACTGGCGATCTGCGGGAGGCCGCTTCGAATCTGTTTGCGGCGATGCGGCGGCTTGATGCACTTGATCTCGATGCGATCATCGCCGATCGGTTTCCAACACATGGGCTGGGCCTGGCGATCAACGATCGACTCGCCCGGGCATCCGCCCGATAGGAATTCACGGGAACAACTCTGACGGACTAGCGGATTATCCTGGCACTATGGACAGACGTCGCGCTTTCACCATCGTTGAGCTACTGGTGGTCATCAGCATCATCGGACTGTTGCTGGCGCTATTGCTGCCTGCCTTGGGCCGCGCCCGAGCTGCTTCACGCAGCGGCGTCTGCGCTTCGCGCATGCACCAGGTCGGCCTGGGATGGATGATCTACGCCACGGACAACCGCGGCGCGATCGTGCCCGGGCAGGCCGGCCGCTACGGAGACGAATCTCGCAACGTGTACTGGATCGGCAATGGCAACCAGTATCGGCCGCGCTGGTTCGCCCAGATGGGCGCCTCGGCAGGTTTCTACGCGTTTCAGGAGCCAAGCCCCGATCCCGCCAACGAGCACACCATGACGGTCACCAACGACGTGTTCCTCTGCCCGCAGGTGCCCACGTGGACGAACACCCGTAATTACCCGTACGGCTACAACTACCAGTTCCTCGGCAATTCCCGCTTCAAGGGCGATGATGAGAGTCGCGGGGCGATCAACCATCCGGTGCAGATGTCGCGCATCGCGTTTGCCCAGACTGTAATGGCGGCGGATTGTCTCGGCACGGCGGCTGGCAAGCCTGACGCGCTGCGCACCGAGAATCGACCCGATGGCAGTCGCGATCCCGGCGGCTTTGCGCGCGGCGGACATGGCTACGCGCTCGATCCGCCGCGCCTCACCGCGACGAGCGACTTCGCCGACACACGACTATCCAGTCGAGAACATCGCTCGGGTCCGGACGAGCGGCACCTCGGTAAAGCGAACGTGTCATTCTGCGATGGGCACGTCTCGTCAATGAGCGCTACCGAAATGGGCTATCTCAAGAACGCGGATGGCTCCATCGCCTTCAATGGACAGGGCACGACAAACAAGCTCTTCTCCGGCACGGGTCGAAATGACGATCCGCCGGATGTGAATTGAGACGCTGTTTGGCCTACTGCTCCAACTTCACCCGGATGAAGCGCGGGTGGTAGACGTCCGAATTCTCGAAGTGGTACCAGAAGTCGCCGCAGTTGACGTTGTAGCTGATGAGCAGCTCACCGGGCGGGGACAGGTGAGGATGCGCCTTGGCGTTGTAGACGAACGCGCCGGGGATCGTGTCCACTTCCTCGCAGCGCCACAGGTGTTTCGCGGGACCGAACGGGCCCACGGGTGAGTCGCCAAACTTGCACGTCACCCACGGCCCGAGCGTGTCTTCCTGGTACACGAGAATGTACTTGCCGTTGGGCAGCGGCGACACGCTGCACTCGGATGACACGCGGCCGGTCAACACGGCCACGCGGTCCATGTCGGCATTCCACTCCGCGCCGTCCCAGTACCGCCATTGTGAGAAATCTTCGAACTGTTCAGGCAGGACGCGGGCGACGAGCAGCTTCTTGATGAATTGATCGTTCTGAAGGCCGTAGATGTAGATGTACCCATCAGGGCGGGGCGCGCCGGCGGCGGCGGTGTTGTTCATGACGCTGCAGCCGAAAATCGTCTGGCCGCGCCCGCCGCTTGGCTCCTGGTTGTATGCGGGGCAGTCGACCTGCACGAAGTCCGCA
Organism: Phycisphaerales bacterium UBA5793; assembly: GCA_002418285.1. Lineage (GTDB taxonomy): Bacteria > Planctomycetota > Phycisphaerae > Phycisphaerales > UBA5793 > UBA5793. The sequence continues at coordinate 98,972 of DIDT01000051.1, read as the reverse complement.
TAGGGGTTGGGCGAATTGAGCGGCGTCGAGAGCAGCGCCAGCCCCGTCCCTTCGAAACCAAACGCGCCACCCCCGCCATTGCTGCGAATGCGCGAGGCGAAGATCTCGAGTTTGCCGTTAATCGCGGCAGCGTCATTGAGCCAGTACCACTCGCCGGGCTCAGAGTTTGGCGTCTGCGGCTTGAAGAGCGCATCGGGATTCCCCCGGCCGTCACGTCCCCAGTAAAAGGTGATCTTCGATGGATCCGGCGCGGGACCGGCGAGCAGCGCCATCGTGTTGTTCACCATGGTCGTGCCGCTCAGCCGATGCCGGTTCTCATCGACCCGTCCGATGAACGTGTCACTGAAGACGAACGCGGTGCGCCGAGCGGGGCGAGCGCTGTACATTTCGTTGCCGTCAAGTGGGATGGAGTAAATGCCATCGGCCCCGGTCCAGCCAAACCGCCGATCGAACAGGCTGGTCCACTCGGGCGCGGCCTCGACGCTGTAGAACTGCGCTTGCGCCATCCCGCTGGCCCCGAGCAGGGCGAGCGTGGCAGCGAGGGCAAGACGATTGACATTCGTGGATGTGCGGTGGTTTCGCTGGTACATGAGACATGGAGCTTTCTGCGATGCTCGAGTTCAACCCGACGCCTGATGGGTCCAACCCACCACGGGCCCAATCACCGGCCGGGGATGATCCTCAAAAACGGGTACGAATTGGATGGACTTGGTGGTGGTTCTCTCCTGTAGAAGATACGTCGGAAGATGGCGACGCGATGCAAAAAACCGCGAATTCGACGAACCTCCATGCCCCCGACCGATAATGGAAGATCGGAGTCAGGGACGGCCCGGCTACGTGGAAGCATTCGCCGATCGCGACTATGTTTCTGGCTCAACATCTTGGGTAGGTACCGAAGCGGTCAAACGGGTCAGACTGTAAATCTGATGGCATAGCCTTCGGAGGTTCGAATCCTCCCCTGCCCACTTTCACGTCTCAGCAGTTTCGCGTTCCGCAGCGGCGGGGCGGTCTTCCTTTTCCGGAATCGACACCGCGCATGACGACTTGCTGGATTACTTCACTTGCACTTTCCGCCCTGCTCAACCAGGCTGCCCAGCCGCCCGCCGGCGAAGCGGCCGATCCGCCCAAGCCCTTCGAGCAGGAGATTTCCGGTACGGTCGTTTCCATCAAGATGGCTCCCATCCCGGCGGGCAAGATCGACATCCCCGATCCGGACCAGCCGGGCCACACCAAGGCACTAGAGGTCGGCCCGTTCTACGCCAGCACGACCGAAATCACCTGGGAGATGTACGACATCTTCGTCTATCACCTTGACCAGCCGCCGGGTGAGGGCGAAGGCGATGACGTCGCCACCGAGGGTCCTGAAGCCGTCACCCGGCCGACCAAGCCCTACATCCCGCCGGATCGCGGATTCGGTCACGCGGGGTATCCGACCATCTCGGTGACCTTCAAGGGTGCGACCGAATTCTGCGTCTGGCTTTCGGCCAAGACAGGAAAGCACTATCGCCTACCGACCGAGGCGGAGTGGGAGTACATGGCCCGCAGCGGGGCGGCGCCCTACGCCCCCTACTGCTTTGGTGACGACAAGAACCTGCTGGATGAGTACGCGTGGTACGAGGCGAACTCGAAACGCAAGACGCAACAGGTCGCGCAGAAGAAGCCCAATGCCTGGGGTCTCTATGACGTCCACGGCAACGTCGGCGAGTGGTGCGTTGGCCTGGATGGCAAGCCAATCGCTCGCGGCGGCGCATTTCTCAACAAGGCCGAAGACGTCGCCGTCACGCGCCGCGACAAGCAGACGCCGCTGTGGAACATCACCGATCCGCAGATGCCCAAGAGCACGTGGTGGCTCTCGGACTGCAATTTCGTCGGGTTTCGCATCATCTGCGAGCCTGACGGCGCCACGAAGGACGAGGCGGGCGAATCGCAGCCGTAGGGTTAGGGAACCAGAAAACAACTCAGCATTGGCAACGAGGGACCGGCCGCATGAACGACTCGCTCACGACGACCCCGAAGTTCCGCTTGTCGCTCATGATGTTCCTCCAGTACGCCGTGTGGGGTGCGTGGATTCCGGTGATCTCGCGCTACCTCAACGCAGCGCCGGCGATCGACGAGGCCGGTCGGCAGATTGGTGGACTTGGATTCAGCTGGGTCGCCATCGGAACGATTCTCGGTATCGCAGGCGCTGTTGGCGCGGTGGCGGGGCCGTTTGTCGCCGGGCAGGTCGCAGACCGGTGGTTTTCCGCGGAGCGGTTTCTCTGCGTGATGTTCATCCTCGGCGGTATCGTCAAGTACATCACCGCCTCGGCGACGACAGTCGATCAGTGGCTGTGGCTTTCGATTCTCTACTCGGTCCTCTACATGCCGACGATTGCGATCTCGAATTCGCTCGCATTCGCGCACCTGAAGGACCCGGATCGGCAGTTCCCGCCGATTCGAGTGTGGGGCACGATCGGTTGGATCGTGGTGAGCTGGGTCTTCCCAATGGTGTGGTTGCAGACGGACCTGCACCTCCAGTCGCTACCTCCGTTTGTCGTCGGCCGGGAGTACGACGACGTGGTGCATCGTATTGCCGACTCGCTCCGCTTCGCTGGGATCCTCAGCGTGGCCTACGGCATCTTCTGCCTGTTCCTGCCTCACACTCCACCGAAGAAGACCGTCGAGTCGATCGCCATTGCCGACTCGATCCGCCTGCTCAAGAACCGCGGCCTGCTCGTGCTGACCATTGTGGCGCTGCCGATCTCGATCGTCTACACGGTGTACATCATTCAAACGGCGCAGTTCCTGCCGACGCTTGAAGGCATCCGCGATTCCGACATTCTGCCCGTGATGTCCATCGGGCAGTTCAGCGAGATCTTTGTGCTCGGCTCGCTCGGGCTGTTCCTCAAGCGGATGGGATTCCGCGCCGTGCTGACGATCGGTTGCCTCGCGTTCGCGCTGCGCTTCGCGGTCTTCGGGCTCGGTACGCCGACGTGGCTGGTCGTAGCGAGCCAGGCGCTGCATGGTGTGTGCTTTGCCTGCTTCTACGCGGCGGCGTTCATCTACGTCGATCGCGTCGCGCCGGCGCACGTTCGGCATTCGGCCCAAACTGTGTTCGGTGTGATCCTGCTCGGCATCGGTCCGGCGCTGGCGGGGCAGGTCATCGGCTGGGAAACCAGCTATTCGACGCAGGAAACGACGATCGCCGACTGCGTGCTGGTGACCCACATGGTGCCGCAGCACGGCGTCGGCGATACTGCCCAAGTTCCCCTCAAGGCCGTCTACGAAGGCGCCAAACTCGACATGGATCGATACGTGGCCGAGCATCCGACTGACATGGCGCGCTCATGGCGCGGACTGGCGGGCGATACCGCTGTTACCGCGCTGAACTACCGGCGCTTCTGGATGATCAATGCCGCGATCTCGTTGGCGTCGATGCTTCTGCTGGCGATCTTCTTCAAACTCGATCCGCCTTCGGAAGACGCGGCGGGGTGAGGCTGATGTTCAGCGCGTCGAGTCGATGCGCCTCACATAGATGTTGCGGAACTTGACCGTGTTGCCGTGCGCCTGGAGTTCGATGGCGCCGGTCGGGTAGATCGGCTTGTCGCGCTCCCAGTAGTTTTCCATGACGGTGTTGTCCACGACCAGGACGTCGTTGAAAAACACCGTGACGCGGTCTCCGATCATCAGGATGCGAAAGGTGTTCCACTCGCCGGGCTTGCGGTCGGCGATGACGAGCGGATTGCTGGGATTCTTCTGATTGTTGTACAGGCCGCCCGAGCCGATGTCGGGCCGATCCCAGATCTGCACCTGCGGGCTGCTGCGCAGATAGATGCCGCTGTCGCCTTCGGGCTTGATCATCCAGTCCACGAGCAACTCGAAGTCGCCGAAGTCCTGGGCGGTGCACAGATTCTGTCCCTTGCCATCGGTGACGATGCAGCCATCCTCGACGGTCCAGTGCTCGCCGAGCGTTTCGAATGCGGTGTGCAGCGCGCCGGCGTACTGGGAATTGTCCATCTTAGCCACCTCCGGCGGACTGCCGACGTAGGGGCGCCAGCCGTGCAGCGTGCGGCCGTCAAAAAGGGAGACGAAACCTTCGGGGGCGCCCGCCCCCTTGCCCGCCGATGCGCAGCCACCCAGCACGACAAGACTGAGAAGGATCAGAAGACCGGCGAGAGCAGCGGGAAGACGGGCATTCATGGATCAGATCTCCGCGAACGGGGTCGAATGGTGGTTCCGGAGACTGACGGTATCGGCAGATTGATTGCGGGTCGAGGCGGCATCCCTGTTGCCAAACGCCCGTCGATTGTGTACCTTGAGTCATTGCGGGAAGCGGCCGGCGACCACCGCCGGCACCCCGCCACGGTAAGGAGACGACCGATGACACAGAAGAACCCATCCGCCAAATCTGACAGCCTCACCCGCCGTGATTTCGTGCGTGCCTCGGCTGGAGCCGCGATCGCGGTTCCGTTCGCCGTAAGCCCGCTGTCGGTCGCAGCCTCGGCGTTCGCCGCTGGTTCGGATCAGATCAAGGTTGGACTCGTGGGCTGTGGCGGGCGCGGCACGGGCGCAGCCAATGATGCGCTCAACGCCGATCCGGGCGTTGTCATCCATGCCATGGCGGATGCGTTCACTGACAAACTCGAATCCAGCCTGAAGAATCTGCGCGACAAGGCCAGTGATCGCATCACCGTCAATGACGATCGCAAGTTCGTTGGTTTTGACGCCTACAAGAAACTGCTCGCCAGCGACATCGACGTGGTCATCCTCGCGACGCCGATCGTCTTCCGGCCCGAGCACCTTCGCGCCAGCGTACTTGCCAACAAACACATCTTCTGCGAGAAGTCCATGTCGGTCGACGGCGCCGGCGTGCGCTCCGTTCTCGAAACAACCGAGATGGCCAAGAAGCGCGGCCTGTCGCTCATCGCCGGCTTCTGCTGGCGCTACAGCGACCCCGAGCAGGCGACGTATCGCGAGATTCACGAGGGGCGCCTCGGCGCCGTTCGGGCCGTCCACACCCGTTACAACACGGGCGGCTGGGTCACGCCGCCGAAGCGCCAGCCCGAATGGTCTGACATGGAGTACCAGATTCGCGCGTGGCACTACTTCAAGGAATTCTCCGGCGATCACATCGTCGAGCAGGCGTGCCACTCGATCGACAAGATTGCCTGGGCGCTCAATGACGACACTCCCACGCAGTGCATCGCCACCGGCAGTCGAGTCGTGCGGACGATGGGCAATGTCTACGACAACTTCAATGTGATCTTCGAGTTCGCCAGCGGCGCACGCGGATTCCACGTCTGTCGCCAGATCGAAAACACGCCATTCGACAACAACGATTACATCATGGGCGAAAAGGGCTATTGCTTCATGAACAGTTGGGGTCGGGCGCCGGGCGATCACCACATCGGCGGCGAGAACCCCTGGAGCTACCCCGAAGACGGCCTGCATCGCAACATGTACCAGACCGAGCACGAGGTCCTCTTTGACTCGGTCCGCAACAACAAGAAGCTCAACGACGGCGTGCGCATGGCGCACTCGACGCTGATGTCGGTGATGGGCCGAATGGCCGCCTACACCGGCCAGGTTGTCACGTGGGATCAGGCCCTGAACTCCAAGGACGAGATGACGCTCAAGAACTGGGAATGGGGCAGCCGCGAGCCGCTTCCCGTTGCCGTTCCGGGGCGGACGCCGCTGATCTGAGTCGGAACGAAAAGCGAGCCATGTGGATCTACCCGGGCGATTTGAACTCGACCTTGCGCCCGACTTGCAGACTCTCCCGCTCTGCTTCGAGCAGGCGAGCGACGGCAACGGCGTCGTCGATGGTGGCATTGAGTTCGCGTTGTCCCGTTGCAATGGCATGGAGCAGGTGGCGAATCTCGCCGTCGTAGCCGGTGATTGAATCGAGTTCGACGGCTTCTCGCTCTCCGTCGCGCGCGATGAGCAGTTGCGGGTTGCGGCCGAGGTCGAAGTCCGCCGTAGCGCGCTCAAAGAGCACGACGTAGCGCATGCGGAACTCAAAGCCGGGCGTGTGATCCCACCCGCCCTCTGCAACAACGTGGCCGGGGCCATCGCTCCCGTAGCGGTAGATCGTGGTGAGATGACCGGGCGAGCCTGCCGAAACAACGGACTTCGGATCGCCGAACACCCAGCGTACGAAATCGGCATCGTGAATGTGCAGATCGACGAGCGCGCCGCCGGTGCGCGAGTCGTCGGTGTAGAACTGCGATGACCAGCCGGGCGGCGAGGCGAGGCGGTGAAACGTCGCGCTGCGCACCTTGCCGAATGTTCCCGCCACAACCTGCTCGCGAAGCCACTCCCACGCCGGCCAGAAGCGAATGCACATGCCCGGCATGCACAAGCGATCGCTGGCGCGAGCCGCATCGGCCACGTGCTGCACATCGGCGCTGCGCACCGCGACAGGCTTTTCAACGAGCACATGTTTGCCGGCCTCGAGTGCGGCGATCGCCAGATCCGCGTGGAAATCCGTGGGGGTGCAGATGCTCACCAGTTCGACCTCCGGGTCGGCGAGAATCTCCGCAGGCTCGGCATACGCGCGAACGAGTCCGGGATCGAATGCAGCACCTTCCCCCGTCGCAATGTTGCCGGTGGCTTCGACCTGGCCTGTCCGCCGTTCGGCGCTGCTGTCGCACACGGCCACCAGTCGATTGGCATATCCCGCCGCTCTCGCAGCGTGGTAGCAGCGCAGGTGCGTCTGGCCCATGAAGCCCAGCCCGATGACGCCGACGCCGATAGGTCCCGACCGACCTGCGCTCATGCTCGCGCCTCCGGCGGCGCCTCGGTCTTGTGCCGGACGAATCCTTCGATGGCCTCATACTCAGCCAGACCAAGCGCATCGAAGACCCCGGCAGTTCGGCGATTGCGATCTTCCGCCCGCTGCCAGAATTCCCGCGCATCATCCGGCCCCGGGAACAGGGCGCGATCCTTCTGCGATTCGTGCTTGAAGATCGCCAGGCGTTTGCGCATTACTTCATCGGGGCTGAGCGGCACGGCCATTTCTATATCTTCGGCCCCCCACTCCTGCCAGGCGCCGCGATAGAGCCAGAGTTCACAGGCCTTCAACCATGGCGCATCGTCGAGTTCATTCAGCGCCTGGTAAATCGCGCGCAGGCAGACGCGGTGTGTGCCGTGCGGATCGGAGAGATCACCTGCGGCATAGATCTGGTGAGGCTGCACGTCGCAGAGCAGGTCGCGGATGATCCTGATGTCCGCATTAGTCAGCGGGTTCTTGCGGACGCGACCAGTTTCGTAGAACGGTAGATCGAGAAAGTGAATGTGATCCTGACGCACGCCGGAATAGGTCGCAGCGGAGCGAGCTTCGGAGCGGCGGATCAATGTCTTAACGAGGCGCAACTCTTCGCTGTCCACTTCGCCGGGATCTTTCTCTTTCACGAACGACTGAATGGCGTCTTCGATGCGATCGGCCTGCTCAGCGCCGAAGATCTTGAATGCCTGACAGAATTCCTGGACGAAGTCGGCGTGGCGTAGCGCGTTGGCGTCGAAGACCGCGATGTTGCCTGAAGTCTGGTAGGCAACGTGAACATCATGCCCCTGCTCGCACAGACGAATGAGCGTGCCGCCCATCGAAATGACGTCGTCATCCGGATGAGGGCTGAACACCACGATCCGCTTTGGAAACACCTGTGGCGTGCCGTCCTGGCTGGTGGCGCCGGCCTTGCCGCCGGGCCAGCCGGTGATGGTGTGCTGGAGCGATTTGAAGACTTCGATATTGATGTCATACGCCGAACCACGCGCGCTGAGCAGTTGCTGCAGGCCGTTCTCGTTGTAGTCCTCGTCGGTGAGTTTGAGGATGGCCTTCTTGAGATGGGTCGCAAGCCAGATCGTGGCTTTGCGGGTGAGCTGGTGGTCCCACACGAGCCCCAGGTTTTCAACGGGGCCCAGCAGCCACGGCGTGCGAAACCGCGTCAGGACTGCCGCGGCGGGTCGATCGACAATCAGCCGCGCATCGCGATGTTCTTGCAGAAAGCTCGCTGCCACGCTGGGCGTCACCGGCTCCTCGACAGCCTTCTGCAACACAGAAGCCTTGTGCTCGCCGAACGCAAGCAATATGAGGCGGCGCGCGTCGAGGATGGTGCCCACACCCATGGTGATGGCTTTGCGCGGCACGTTCCATTCGCCGAAGAAGTCGCTCGCGGCGTCCATGCGGGTGACGCGATCAAGCGTGATGAGGCGGGTGCGGCTGTCGCGCGGCGAGCCGGGTTCGTTGAAGCCGATGTGTCCCGTGCGGCCGATGCCGAGGATCAGCAGGTCAATGCCGCCGGCCTGCGCGATCTGCGCTTCGTAATCGCGGCAGTAGCCATCGACGGCTTCGAGCGGGATCGTGCCATCGGGAATGTGAATGTTGTTCGGATCGATGTCGATGTGATCGAAGAGATGCTCGCGCATGAAACGGCGATAGGACTGCAACTCTTCGGGCTGCATCGGCCAGTATTCGTCGAGATTGAAGGTCACGACGTTGCCGAACGAGAGCCCTTCTTCGCGATGCAGGCGCACGAGTTCGTCGTAGACGGCCATGGGCGTCGAGCCGGTCGGCAGGCCGAGCACCGCCGTCCTGCCTGTTTCCTGCCGAGCCCGGATGAGCGAGGCGATTTCGCCGGCGACGGCCCTGCTGGCCTCGTCGCTGTCGGGATAGACGACGGTGGGGACGCGTTCGACGGTGGGGCCGGTTCGGTGCGCGGCTGCAGCGGCCATTTCGCCGGGCTGACGAGTCTGCATGGTTGATTCTCGCTGCGGTGTCGTGGACCGCAAAGGAGGCGGAAGGCTCGGAATTCAGAGTCAGGAAGTGTATCGCTCGATGACGGTCCGCGCGGTCTTGATGTCCTCAATGCGGGATGCTCCCGCTTCGCGCTCGATGACGAGATCGCAGTCGAGGCGCGTATCGCGGATCGTGTCGAAGAAAGCCGGCCAATCGACGTCGCCGGTGCCGACGGGAACCTCGCTGCCCCAGGTGCCGGGAGTCTTGGTAGCGATTGCATCTTTGATGTGAATCTGCGCGATGCGCGGGGCGAGGCGGCGCAGGGCGTCGACGGGATCGCCCATGCCGTAGAGAATCATGTTCGCCGGATCGAAGTTGACGCCGACTTCGGGTCGATCGAGTTCATCAAGGGCATCCAGCAACGTCGCCGCCGTCTCCTGCCCGGTCTCAAGGGCCACCTGCATGTTCGCGGCACCGTAGATATCCGCGAATTGACGGAGTCGATCGAGGATGACGCCGCGCTGGGCGTCGTGGCGATCGTGAGGAATGAAGCCCGCGTGAAAAGTCACAAGCGGCAAGTTGAGTTCGGCGGCGATCTGCGCGTTCTTTTCCGCGGCGTGAAGATTGGGCGGCCACGTCGCGTCGGGCGCCACGCCACCCGTGCGCCTGATGGTTTCAAGGGTCGAGTAGTCTTCGCCTTCCATGGCCATCATGCCCGAGATGATGGACATACCGGCGCCATCCAGGACATCGCGCGTCTGGGCCAGCGACCAGTTGCCGGTGCGAATCGGATCGAGCGCGAGTTGGATGCACGTCACACCCGTCCCCTGAACTTCCGCAACGAGATCTTGGACGGAAGCAGGCCGGAGCGACCAGGTGCAGACACCGATTCTCATGCGACAGTGTAGGTCGGCCCACTTACGCCACAACGCGCTCGGTGCCCTTCCGGCCGACGCGGACGGTGGGATCGGGCGAATCATCGCCCGCAGGCTTCACCTCCGCCAGGCCGAGCTGGACGAGCGGGCCATGCGGGCGGCCCTTTTCCTGCTCGAGCGACTTGAGCGCCGCTTCGTCGCGGTATGTGCCGAAGAGCATCGACCGCACCGTGGCGAACAGGCCGCCCATGCCTGAGAAGGTGTGATTGACGGCCGTCGGCTCGTAGCCGCAGTGCACCATGCAGTTCTGGCACTTGTCGTTGCCCGACGCGCGGCCGTAGTGGTCCCACTGCGTCTCCTGCATCAACTCGGCAAAGGTATCGGCGTAGCCGTCCTGCAGCAGGTAGCACGGCTTCTGCCAGCCGAAGAGGTTGTAGGTCGGATTGCCCCACGGCGTGCATTCGTAGTCGCGCCGGCCCATGAGGAACTCGAGGAACAGCGGACTCTGGTTGAAGCGCCACTTGCGCTTTCCGCCGTCGCGGTTGCTCAGGATCATGTTGAAGAGGTGATGCGTGCTCTGGCGCTTGAGGAAGTTCTTCTGATCAGGCGCTTTCTCGTAGGCGTAGCCGGGGGAGACCATCATGCCTTCGACGCCGAGTTCCATCATCTCATCAAAGAACGCCCGAACTGAGTTGGGATCGGCGCCTTCGAAGAGCGTCGTGTTGGTCGTCACACGGAAGCCCCGCTGCACGGCCATGCGCATCGCCTCTGCTGCATCCTTGTAGACGCCCTCGCGGCAGACGGCAAAGTCGTGGTGATCTTCCTGACCATCCATGTGCACCGAGAAAGTCAGGTACTTGCTGGGGGTGAAAAGATCGATTTTTTCCTTGAGCAGGATCGCGTTGGTGCAGAGGTAGATGTACTTGCGCCGCTTGACCAATTCGCGCACCAGTTCGGCGATCTGGGGGTGCATGAGCGGCTCGCCGCCGGGGATGGAGACCATCGGGGCGCCGCACTCGTCGACGGCCTTGAGGCAGTCTTCGACGCTCAGGTTCTGCTTGAGGATGTGGGCGGGATACTGGATCTTGCCGCAGCCGGCACAGGCCAGATTGCAGCGGAAAAGCGGCTCAAGCATGAGCACCAGCGGGTAGCGCTTGCGGCCGCGCAGACGCTGGCCCATCACGTAGGTTGCCACGGTCCACATCTGGCTGAGAGGTACGCCCATCAGGCACTCCGGAAGTCGTTCGGCAGGCCGCGCTGGAACGGCGGCATCCCTACCGCGCGGAATTGTGGTGATGGTAGGACGACTGGTCGGAGGTGCAAGGCCAATCAGTCTACCTGCAGGGCTGGTTCGCGTATACTGCACCCCCGACGCCGGCCCCACGGATGTGGAGTTCGGAGTCATTATCGGCGACCTGCTGCGCCTCAATCTCGGACGATTCAGCCCCTGCGAGCGGACGTGGACCAGCGAACCGACGAACAACTTGTGCAAGCCTACCGGATGGGCGAGCGGGAGGCGATGGAACTGCTGATCCGGCGGTACCAGCCAGAACTGATGGGTTTTCTGTCGCGCCAACTGGGAAACCGGGCCGCCGCCGAGGACGTTTTTCAGGAGACGTTTCTCCAGGTTCACCAGTCGGCCGACGATTTTGACGTCAGCCGGCGATTTCGACCGTGGCTTTTCACAATTGCCGCGAACAAGGGCCGGGACTGGTATCGTAAGAACAGCAGACGGTTAGCGATGGTTGACCTTTCCGCTCCGGTTCGCCCGGGAGGCACGTCCGGGAATGCCACGGGATCGGGGGCCAACATCATCGACTTTTTGGCGGACTCGGGCGAGCCTATCGACGCCCACCTCGATGAAACGGAGTTGCGGGAACTCGTCCGAAAGACCATCGATTCGATGCCCGAACATCTTCGGGAGATTCTGCTCTTGGCGTACTTTCAACGACTGAGTTACAACGACATCGCAGAGTCTCTTGAGATCCCGCTCGGGACGGTCAAATCGCGACTGCATGCGGCAGTCGCCCAATTCGCCGATCGATGGCGACGAGTGAACGGCAAGGCAGGGGCGGACTTCAACCAATGACCGAACAATCAACCAGTCAGAATCCAGATGCGCACGAGGTCGTCCTCTGCGAGGCAGATTGCGATCTGCTCGACGCGCTCGTCGAGTGCGGTTTCGAGCTTGACCAGTTTGAAGGTGAAGCAAGGATCCGCGCCGAACGTCTCGTCAGTCTGCTTGGGCTGATCAACCAATATCCAGTTGAATCAATCGAAGGTCCGGCGCTTGTCGCCGCGACCATGTTGTGCATCGATCAGTACGAGCGGGGAAGGCGTCAGCCGGTCATCGCGACACTCGGGGCGGAGGCGGGCGCCTCTCCTCGGTTTCCGGGCGGATTCAACTGGCGAAGCACGCTGACTGCCGCTGCGGCCATTCTGATTCTCGTCAGCGTCACGGTACCGATGCTCGCCAACATGCGGCGCACGGCATTGCAGCAGGCCTGCCTGAGCGGGATCGGCAACATCGCTCTCGGACTCACCAACTACGCGAACACCTACGACAACTCACTGCCGATTCGCACCGCCAGCGCGCCTAATGGCAACTGGCTTGAGAGCCGGGCCAACTCGGCGAATCTCTTTCATCTCGCGAAGGCGGGATTCGCCACCTTTGAAGACCTCACCTGCCCGGGTAATCCCTTCGCGGAATCGGGAAGCGTCCTGGCGGCACTCGAGAACTGGCCTTCCGCCAAAGCCACGAGCTTCAGCTACCAGAATGTCATGACCGACAAGCGGCCGCGCTGGAACACCGCGCCCACCATGGTCATTCTCGCGGACAAGAGTCCCGTCGTCGAAGCGGCGCACCGAGGGCAGCCCATCAGCATCAATACGTTGTCGGCCAGCCATCGTCGCGGCCAGAACGCACTGCTCTCAGATGGCAGCGGCATGTGGCTTGATTCCGCTCAGTTTGGCAACGACAACATCTGGGTACCCGACTCCTGCCAGGCCAAGCACACCTGCTTTGTCGGCACTGAGATGCCCGGCTGCGAATCCGATTCGATGCTCATCCACTGAGAATGGCCGCGAAGAATCAGATCGCCGGCGCGGCGGCAGCGACGGATTCCAGAAAATCATCCAGTTCCACGTCGATGAGACGATCAAGCGCTTCGACTCCATCGTCATGGTGCGAAGACCACACGCACAAGCGAATCGGTTCCGCAAGCGAATCGGACTGGATCGCGATCCGGCCGTGCTTTGAGTACACCACCGGCAGACGCTCAACCAGGCCGGCGCTGAGCGCGTTGACGCGCGCATTGCCAAGACTGATCACCGGCCCATGTTGAAGCGACTCGTCGCTGAGGTAGAGCGCGTCAGTGATGACCGTCGGTCGACAGATCGGCCCGTCGCAGTAGGCGTGCTGCCAGCGGCGAATGGCGTCAACAAGTCGCAGCGCGAGCGGGCGGTCATACACCTCGGCGTCGAGGTGGATCCCCACAACGATCGGCAGCAGGTCGATCTCATCCTCACGCCGGGCCTGACTCGTCTGCACTCTTGTTGCTCCTGCGGCGGCGGGCCGCCCTACGATCGGGGACGCTGAGATTCAGCCGGACCGAGCCGGCCAACCCAACATCGACCGTCCCATGACTTCCGCCTCAAAATCCGATGACGATCGACCCATCCTGCGGCTGGGCCATTCGCCCGACCCCGACGACGCGTTTATGTGGTTTCCGATCACCGGCATTGCCGGCGCGCCACCGGCGCTGGACACGGGCCGTTTTCGTTTCGAGGCGATTCAACAGGATATTGAATCGCTGAATCGTCGTTCGGATCGCGCTGAGTTTGAGATCACCGCCATCTCCGTCGCGCAATACCCGCATGTGTCCGACCGATATGCATTCACGTCGTGCGGCTCCTCGATGGGCGATGGGTACGGGCCACGCCTCGTCGCCCGGACAGACCTGCTGCTGGAGAGTCTGCGCGACGGCGCCGGGACACTCGCCATCCCCGGCCGGCGCACCAGCGCCTGGCTCGCCACCGGCCTGATGCTCGGGGATGCCTCAAAGGTCCAAGCGACGGAGGTGCCCTTTGACCAGATCATCGAGCGGGTGGCGGCGGGAGAATTCGATGCCGGGCTGGTGATCCACGAGGGACAACTCACTTTCCAGAACCACGGCCTTGTACTGCTGGCCGACCTTGGCGCCTGGTGGACGAAGCGGACGAGCCTGCCATTGCCTCTGGGTGGCAACGTCATTCGTCGCGACCTCGACGATCGCTTCGGCGCCGGCACCTTGCGGGAAGTCACTGCCACCTTGCTTCGGTCGCTCAACTTTGCGCTCGAACATCGAGATCAGGCCATCGACTATGCCCTTCAATACGCCCGCGGGATGGACCGGGCTCTGGCGGACCAGTTCGTGGCGATGTACGTCAACAAGCACACGCTGGACTTCGGCCCGACGGGCCGGGAGGCGGTCCGGCGGTTCCTTTCGGAAGCGGCGGAGGCGGGACTGGTCCCCGGATCGGTTGGGGTGGACTTCATCAATCCGACAGATTGATGGTGGAAATCCCGGTTTTCGCTTCCGTTGGGTTAGGTTTTGTGGTATGTTAAGGCGGAGAAGCAGCGTCGCTGGGGGATCGGTTCGTGGCTCCGACCCCCAGCGACCGCTCTCCGCCAGAGGCAGCAAAGTCCAGGTCGAAAGTCCCATCGATGATGAGCCAATCTTCCACGCCCATGGAGACTGAGCACGGCTATGCGCCGCCCTCCGCCCGCCAGTTCAGCGTGTTCCTCGATAACCGCGTCGGCAAACTGTACGAACTCCTCGAAGTGTTCGAGGAGCACCCGCAGGTGCAGGTCTGCGCCCTGAGCGTGCTCGACGCATCGGATCACGCCGTCATTCGCATCATTCCAAACAATTCGAATCTCGCGCGCGGCCTGCTGCGCGAGCGCGGTCTGGCCTTCTCGGAGATGGATCTGCTGCTCGTCGAGGTCGCATCCGCTCATTCGCTCACACGCCTGTGCCTCTATCTGCTGGGAGCCGAGTTGAGTATTCACTTCGCGTACCCGCTGATGCTGACGCATGGTGGCTGCCCGGTCATCGCCCTGGCCGTCGACGACCAGGTGTTGGCCGGCCAGATTCTCCGCGCCAAGAACTTCCGCATGCTCGGCGAGGCGGATCTTCCCGGGCCCTGCAAGGGGGCGTGAGAGCCGACGGTCTGATTGGATCATGAGCGCAAGAGTGACCAATTGCGCTCGCCAGAATCGTGTTGCGAACAGTCGCTCTGCTCCGATCTCCCTCGCTTGCGCGTCGGACTGGTTGAGTCTGCAGTCGCGCTGGATCCGCCGATGGCGCGTGAGTCTCCGTACAATCGACCATGCCGGATCTGGCATACCAGTCTCTTGCCGTCCTGACCGGCCTGGCCGGGCTGGCGTTGCTCTACTGGTCGATGTTCCGTGACCGCTCGCGCGGCCGGCGGCGCTGCCCGAAGTGCTGGTATGACCTGCGCGGCGGCGATTCGTTGACGTGTCCGGAGTGCGGGTACACGGCAAAGCGCGCGCGGCAGTTTTTCAAGACACGGCGCAAATGGCGGTGGGCGGCGCTGGCCCTCGTGTCCGTATTTGCAGCAGTCCCACTGTGGCTCACTCCGAAAGCCCGGCGCGACGGTTGGCTCTCCGTGACCCCCGCGACAGTCATCATTGCTTCTTTGCCTTGGACGCGAACGTCCGGGGCCGTTGTGCTGATCAAACGCTGGAGAGACCCGAAGCAGTCAACGTTTCCAAAGGCTGGAGTCTGGTCGTGGCAAGCGCACTTTGCCATGTGGGAGGCAAAGAGGATGTTGGATGCGCGGTATGATACTGACACGCGCACCAGCATGCTTGTGCTTTTGAGGTGGCTGGACCCGCATGAACCGCGCGGACCCATTCTCCTGCGTTGGTTGCATGATAACGATCCTCAAATCCGCATTGTGGCATCGTTACGAGCAGGCACCGCGGAACTAGACGACGCCACTAGAGATCCCATTGTCAGTCAACTCTGTGAACTGGTGAAGGACCCCGATCCGAAGGTGCAGCTATGTGCCATCTCGAGTCTGTCCAAGTTTATCAATACAAACCAAAACGCGCGAGAGGTGCTCATTGATGGGCTTTCCAATCCATCGGGCGCTCTCCGAGAGAAATGCGCCACCGCGATGGGTCGCCTCGAATCGCCGGAGCAGTCCGTTCTCGACCGCTTGTGCAATCTCATCAATTCGCGCGACGACGCTGCCTACGAAGCCGCGATGGCCCTTCGTTCGATCGGAAACGCTTCGGTTGCACCCATCTTGATCGCCTGCATCAGGAAGGGACCGATTGGACCGGATCTTGGACCACCTCGGGCGTGCGCCCTGGCACTACTGGGTATCGGGGAACCAGTTCGGTCAGCAGAGAACGCCGCCGCGCTCGGTGCATTGCTCGACAGCCCCGACAGGCACGTCTGCACCGCAGCGATACTGGCGCTGATGGGACAGGGGCAGGATGCGGAGGCGCTCCTCGACCGGATTGAAGAACTTCTCACTAGGGACATGGCAGAAAACATTGGCACGCTCCTCCACTACTGCCCATCTGACAACGGGCTGACATCGGAAATGGGAGCACCGATCCTGCTCATGGTTGTGGCTCGCATGCAGGAGTTTGAGGATTGGCAGACGACGGACTACTACGCACTTGAGACTGCAGTCCGCTTGCTCGGACTATTCCCCGATCATGTCAAAGATTCGCTGCCACTTTTGATCAGGCTGCTCACCGCGCCACGAAACAGACTGCGTGACCAAGCGATCGGTGCGTTGCAGAATCTCGGGTCGGCGGCCACACCCGCGCTACCTGCGCTCAGAGCATTGATGGACGAGACAACGGACCCGAAGGAAGATAAGTTGCTGAAGCAGGCGATTTGGGTAATCGAAGACAGCCCCCCGAAGCGATAAGTGAATCGGTTTCGCGACAACCCCTCACACCGCCGCGTTATCAATTAGCCGCACCGGCCCGACTCTGCCGGCCACCAGCGCCCGCGCCAGTATGGCCATGCTCTCGATCGGCAGGAGGGTGTGCGAATCGCGCGCGACGGCGTAGTCGATCTCCACCTGGTTGGCGAGCAGGATCGATCGCATTGCGCTCTCGGCCGCCGCCACTGTTGACTCTTTCGCGGCCGCCTTGAGCGCTTTACTGAGTGCGAGAGCGCGTTTGCGTTGCGGTGGGGCGAGGTAGACGTTGCGGCTGCTCAGCGCCAGGCCGTCTTCTTCGCTCGCGCGTCGGGCTGGTTGAATTTCGCTCCGCTCACGAGCGTCGTTTTTTGGTAGAATCCAATCATGCTGGACCTGGCGTACGAATCACTCGCCGTCCTCGCCGCCCTTGGCGGAATGATTCTGCTCTACTGGTCGATGTTCCGCGACCGCTCCCGCGGCCGGCGGCGGTGCCCGAAATGCTGGTACGACCTGCGCGGCACGGAGTCGCGCACATGCGCCGAGTGTGGCCACACCGCGAAGCGCGAGAGGCAGCTGTTCAAGACGAAAAGAAGGTGGCGCTTGGCGGTCCCAAGCGCTGCACTGCTCTGCGCCTCGTACGTGCTGTGGATAATGCCCCGGGCAAGGCAGGACGGCTGGCTGGCCGTTCTCCCCACGCCGATTGTCATCGCGGCTATGCCGTACGAACCGACGCTGAGCGTCAAGGAACTTCGGTCGCGCTGGCTTGCGGCCGTTCAGGACGGCAACGCATCGAACCTGACCCGATGGGAGTTCCGGCTCGCCATCTCGCGGGCGAAGACGCTTCTTGATGCCCGTTTCCCGCTGCGTCAGCGAGCGGACATGCTCCAGTTCATCCTGTGGATCGATGACGATCAGCCTGTGGGTGACATCCTGCAGGCCTGGTTCGATGATCCGAACTCGACCATCGGCACCGTGGCGATTTCACTGGTCGCCAATGCGAATCTGGCGCCGGTGGGCGAACACGCGATCGCCGAGCGGCTCTACAAGCTGGCGCAGCCTACGGACTACCAAACGGCCATGCTCGCGACGCGCGCCCTTGGCCGCTTTGTGAACGATGATCAGAGGTATGTTGACCTGCTCGTGACCCGACTCAACGATCCGGATTTCGGAATGCGCGCCAATAGCGCCTTCGCGCTTTGCGGCTTGCGAGCCCCCGATGCTCGCGTACTTGGCGCGCTGTGCGCGCTCATGGAGTCGGGGAACTACGGCGCCACGTCAGCGATAGAGACACTTGGCTTCATCGGCGATAGCACCGTGGCTCTGCCGCTGGCGGAGGCCATGCGAAGTTCTGACTGGTCGATATCGACGAAGTGCTCGGATTCACTGCTCAAGATTGACCAGGCTGCCCGATCGAACGACGTCACGTCGGCGCTCGTGGCAAACCTGAGTGACGCGAATCCAGCAGTTCGCGGTTCTGCTGCTGCGGCGCTCGTCGGTCAGGGTGCGCTCGCAGCGCCATTCCTGCCTCAACTCATTGAGTCGCTTGATGACGAGTCCACAGAAACGGCCGTGCTCGTCCTGGTGCAGGCACACGTGATTGGGAGCGACTCGCCGATCCTGGCGCCGATGATCGCTGCGATGGCGGAGGTCGGCACGGCCCATATCGAAGAGAGCACCGAACCTTACAAGATCTGTGAATACCTGATCACGTTGATGATGTGGAACCCGGCTCACGCCGACGCGTTTGTTCCGCTGCTCGTTCGATTCATGAACGGGCCCTCGGAAGGCTTGCAGGAACGCGCCGCGATAAGTCTTGGCTCCTACGGCGTGCAGGCGAGGTCTGCCCTGCCCGCGTTGCATGAAGCGCTCGGACAAACGACTTCGGAAAACGTGAAGCAAGCAATTCAAGACGCCATCGCCGCCATCAGCGCGAGTCCGCCGCCGCACTAGCGCCAGTGTGCCGACCTTACACCGCCATGTTGTCAATCAGCCGAACCGGGCCGACTTTGCCGGCGACCAGTGCGCGGGCCGGCAGGGCCATGCTCTCGATCGGCATCAGTGTGTGTGAGTCGCGCACGACGGCGTAGTCGATATCAATCTGATTTGCCAGCAGGATTGACCGCATGGCGCTTTCCGCTTCGGCGACCGTCGAAGCCGCCCGCGCCGCCTTGAGCGCTTTGCTCAATCCCAGTGCGCGTTTGCGCTGGGCCGGGCCGAGATAGACGTTGCGGCTGCTCAGGGCCAGACCATCCTCTTCGCGCACCGTCGGCTCGAAGTGGATCTGGATCGGCAGGGCCATCTCGCGCACCATGGCGCTGATCGTCAGCAATTGCTGGTAATCCTTTTCGCCGAACACAGCCGCGCGAGGCTGGACCAACTCAAAGAGGCGATGCACAACGCGGCAGACGCCGATGAAGAACTGCGGCCGACTCTTCTCTTCGAGTCCCGGTCGGCGCGCTACCTCGGGAACCACGATGCGCGGATCGATCGGCGCGTCCGGTCCATTGGGGTACATCTCCCCCACTTCCGGCGCAAACACCACGTCCGCCCCGCACGCTTCCGCGCGAGTGCAATCGGCCTCGAATGTGCGCGGATAGCGGCTGAAGTCCTCACCCGGTGCGAACTGCGTCGGATTGACAAAGATCGTCACCACCACCGGCAGCGGCTCGGCGTGGGCGTCGGCTTCCTCTCGGGCCCGCCGGATCAGCGACAGATGCCCCTCGTGCAGGGCCCCCATGGTCGGCACACACACCCCGCCGAGGCACTCTTCGAGATCCGCCCTGGTCCAGACGATCTGCATGGACAATCGTAGCGAGGCACGCCTGTTTCGCCGCAGGCAGGCGGTTTCCGAGGGCGGGCGCGGTGCGGCTGGGCTTACCTACAATCCGCCTCATGTCCGTGACTCCGCCCCCCATCCGCAAGATCGCCTTCGTCAGCCTCGGCTGCCCGAAGAACCTCGTCGACTCCGAGAAGATGCTCGGCCTGCTCGCCATGGACGGCATGGAGCCCACCAGCGATCACGACGCCGCGGACGCGATCATTGTCAACACCTGCGGATTCCTCGAGGCATCCAAGGATGAGTCAATGGATGTAATCCGCGAGGCGGCTGACCGCAAGAAGGCGGGCAAGATCCAGCGGCTGGTCGTGGCGGGCTGCCTCGTCCAGCGGCACCGGGCGAAGATGCTGGAATGGTGCCCCGACATCGACGCCTTGATCGGGGTCTTTGACCGCGATCACATCGTCGAGGCCGTTCGCGGCAACGGTGCGGTTCGCGAAGATCTGCCCGGCGAAGACGAGCGGCCGAACTACTGGATCGCCGGCAACGCGATCATCGCCGCCCAGCACCGAGGCATGGCGGTGACGGGCCTGACCGTCAACGGCGCCGACGGCAAGGGCGTGGGCTACTTCGAGAGTGATGCGGCCCGTCTGCGATTGACGCCCCGTCACTACGCCTATCTGCGCGTGTCCGAGGGATGCAACCAGCGCTGCGCGTTCTGCACGATCCCGAGCATTCGCGGCAAGATGCGCTCCAAGCCCGTCGAAGCGATCCTGACGGAAGCCGGCGAACTCTTTGCCGATGGGGCGTTCGAACTGAACCTCATCGGGCAGGATACGACCAGCTTCGGCCACGACATCGGCTATGAACCCGGCCTATCAGGCATGCTGACCGAACTCGATGCCGCCGCCCGCGATCACGGCGGCGCGTGGCTGAGACTGATGTACGCGTATCCATCGTGTTTCACCGATGAGATGATCGACACGATCGCCGACCTGCCCTGCGTCGTCAAGTACATCGACATGCCGCTGCAGCACATCAGCGACTCAGTGCTCACGGCAATGCGCCGACACACATCGCGGGCGCTCATCGAGGAACTGCTCGGCAAGTTGCGCGACCGTATCCCCGGCATGGCAATTCGCACCACGATGATCACTGGCTACCCCGGCGAAACAGAAGAGGATCACCAGGAACTGCTCGAATTCATCGAGGGGTTCGGCTTCGAGGCGCTGGGTGCGTTTCAATACTCACCTGAGCCCGGCACGCCAGCTGAGCTGGCGGAGCGTGACGGACGGCTCGCAGTGCCTGAGGAAGTCAAGCAGCGTCGCTACGACGAAATCATGCAGGTGCAGCAGCGCGTCGCCTTCGAGCAGGCAGGGTATCTCGCGTCGTTCTACAAGCGATATTTGGAAAGGGATCCGGCCAAGGCGCGCGACAACGGCGTGCAGTTTGACGTCCTGATCGATCAGCCCACGACGACCACCGGCGTGGCGACGACGGGCGTAAGCGACGCGGGACATCTCGCCGTCGGCCGATGCTATTTCCAGGCGCCGCAGATCGACGCGGTAACGTTTGTGCAGAGTCGGGCCGCCATGACGCCCGGCGAACTCGTGCGCTGCATGATCGTCGACAACGACGGGTACGACCTGATCGCCCGGCCGACCGCAGAGCTCGAACCACGCGTGAGCCTGCCGATCATCTGATCAGCTTCGAACGGCTCATTTTCCATCACTATCCACGAAACGCGGCAGCGGCGCCAGGTCGGGCTCAACAAACGACGCTTTCGTATCGGGCGCCATGCGGTGCTGCGGGCTGTAGAACAACCGCAGGATGTGCTTGCTGTGCAATTCCGGGTGCATGTCGTAGAAGGCGTCCGCATCGGTCGTTGGATGTGTTTGGGCATAGGCCCGGCGAACCGCCTCGATGAGATGAAGCAGCGCGTGCGTCGTCGTCTCGTTGTAGCCCATCAGTGTACCGTCCGGCACGCGATTGGCCGCGTTGTACGCCTTGATGCCGGCGCGAATTCGCGCCAGCGCTTCGTCGAAACCGTGCCTGGTGAGATAGATGTAGGCAACTTTGACGTGAGTGCGGTGCGTCCACTGGTCAAAGGGCAGCGTGCAGGCTTCAAACTGGTCGATCAATTCGGCGTCAGTCATCGGGTCGGCTCCGAGGGGGATGCCGACCGTTCCGGGGTCGCCGCCGAACCGGTTTTGAGTGCGAAGAACACGTGCTGTCTGTGCTCGTGGCCGGTGCGCGGCTCGGACTTGGCCCAAACCATGTCGCCCGGCCCCATCCCGCGCCCGGCGATGAGCGACTGCAGAACGACTGGTGTTTTGCGCCACGGAAGCATGCACCATCGTAGACGCAGCTGATCAATCGGTGTGCGTAGGGACCAGCGGTGTCAAAACAACCGCAGAATCCGATTGCTCACGCGGCACGTTGCGGGATCGACGGCTTGGAAGTAGATGTACCGACCGGTTGCGTTAGGAGGCACTGAGCGTGTCAGAGCAGCTTCACCCTGACCGTTGGCCCGGACGCTACCCATCACGCTCGGGAGACGAATCGAGACCGCGAGGCCGGGACAGTGCGGAACATTGGCGCTCCCGCCATCAAGGCCATACACAAAGTACACGGGCCGCCCGGGTGTCACCCCACCAGTACGCCATGTATTGGCGGTCTCCGCATAACCTGGCGTTGGATGCACCAGGACAAACCCAGTCGTGCGCCCCTGAAACTCGTAGCAGCCGATATCGGCTACCTGCGCACCACCCACACCCCTCGCCGGCATGCCCAGATCGTTGCGGAACCGGGGCGCTCCATCGAGATCGACCTGTGTCTGGGGCAGAAACAGCGAGTTGTCTGCGGCATCGATGCAGGGAGACGCGGGCGACAGCCGGAGGTCATCATCAACGGTCCCGGCCCGATTGTCGGCTCCATCAGCGTCAATGAATCTCGGATCTTCGTTCGTACACCCCGGGTAGCTTCGCGGGTTCGGCGGATCTTCGTGCGGGAGGGTGTCGAAGACGCCCTCGATGCAGGAATACGCGAACTTCACGCTGCCACCCGCGTTGTGAACCTGCTGCTTGAACCGCGATTCACCGACGCCGGTATTGCCCCAGAGGACCGAGTTGCGAAACTCAATGACGCCGTTGGTCGAGTTTGACACCGCGCCGCCATCTTCAGCATCGTTGAAACTGAACGTGGACCCGATGACCAGCGTCGGCGCGGCGACGAAGTTGATGATCGCCCCGCCGACAAGCGCGCGGTTGCCGGTGAACCGGCAGTTTTCGATCCGGGCCGGGCGGCCGATCCAGAGCGCGCCTCCCGTGTCGGCGCTGTTGGCGATGAAGTCGCAGCCGATCATGAGAAGTGCCGTGCCAAGGCTGCACAGCGCGCCGCCGTTGGAATAGAGCGGATAGTTCGGATCGGCGATGTTGTTGACAAACGTGCAGCCGTCGAAGGTGGACGGCGCGTCGAATTCAACGAAGACCGCTGCGCCGTCGGCCACGGCCGCGCCGCCGCCGTGCACCTGGTTGTTGGCGAAGAGGCAATCCGAGAAAGTCGGGGTCGAGCCGGTGGCGATGTACGCTCCGGCGCCGCGCGAGAGCCATACGTAGTTGCCGGTGAATTCGCACTGCTCAAAGAGCGGTGATCCGCCGTTCACGAGGCAGCCGGCCGCCGGTGAAAAATCGGCAATGCAGCCGGTGATCTTGCACTGACGGATGATCGGCGAGGCGTTGAGGATGAGGATTCCCGCGCCTGACGCCTGCGTGCAGCGTGCCGCCTTGATGGTGAAGCCGTCAAGCACGGCGGTGGCGTCGGCGCCGCTGGCCGTCACGAGGTGGTCCGTGTTCTCCGTCATGTTGACCCAGCCGGGCTGGTCGTCTCCGTTGAGATCGCCGCTGACGATGGTGATGCGGGCGACGGGATCGCGCTGCTGTCGCTGCGTCTCGTTGCCACGGAACCCACCGTAGAGCGCGAGGTTATTGCGCAGCGCAAACGTCTCGGCGGCGCTCCCGCCTGGAGGTGCAGGGGTGTAGACCCCCTCGGCCACCCAGATCTCGTCGCCCCAGCCGGCTTGCAAGGCAGTCTGAAGCGAGGTGTAGGCGTTCGTCCAGTCGGTCCCGGTGTTGTTTCCGAGTGCGTCGCGATCCACATAGACGATCTGAGCTGGAGCGGTTGAGGAAAAGCAGCACAGCAGCACCCCCGCCACTGCGGCGCACCCTCTCGTATGGACAGAACGACTCATGGCAAGGACTCCCATCGGCAGTGTGCTCGTCACGGCACGCGCCCAACCACAGGGACGGCAATGGCCGCTGCCAGACGATACCACGAGAGAGGGCCGTCCACACGTCGAACTTGCGATCTGCGCACGATTCTGATTGCTTTGGGGTTTGTTTCTTTGCGGACACAATGCAAACAGGGCCGATACACAGGGCGGCGCGCCGTCCGGCGCTGATCCCCAATCCCTTGGGCCATCGTATGCGCCATGGTCGCTGAACCGCATCACGCCGACGCGCACCGCGATCTGACAATCGCCGCCATGAACAGCCCAGCCAGTGCCCAGCCCACGAACTGATCAATGAGCTGCGCGACACCGTAGGCCTCGGGGAAGTCGTACCAGATGACCTCCGATGCACCATATGACAACCAGGCGAACACACCGAAGCCGGCCACAACCAGCACGCGGAACAGGTACGGGCCGCGCATCGCAAGCAACACGATGCTGACAATCAGCGCCGCAGCAGCGCTGCTGACGGCTTCCCAGACCATCTGCATGGCCATGTTGCCCTCGTATCCCTCCCTGGTCACGACCATGAACGCCACCGGTCCCTTGTTCATGCGCTCCATGGCATCATCCCACTGACGCTGCGAGTCGGTGATCGTCGGATCCATGCCGGGGACGAAGTAGATTCCGGTCTCGGGGATGTTCTCTGACAGGGTGGTGAGTATGGCCTGCTCGCCGGGGAGTTTCTCCATGCTCATGCCCTTCTCACCAAGGCCGAGCACCATGTGCGAGATGGCCCCCCAGAGAAACACAACGATGCCGCCAACGATGCTCGCCGTGAGGACGCGGATCATGAGTGCCACACTTTCCGCCCGGACAGAGGTGCAACCAGTCCGGCAGCCGGGACCTCTGCCGGGGTATGTCACCCGCTCTCAACTCGGCTGGATCGACCTCTGCGGCGCACAATTGGCCCGCCGGACATCTCGCGAGCCGGTCCGGGCTGCACGTCAGTTGTGCTTGCCGCTGGCGTGGCGGATGGCGCGGTAGATCATCAGCGCGATGCCGCTGAGCAGCAGGCCGCCGATGAGGCCGGCGATCCCGCCGAAGATCGCGCCCGAGATGCGGTCGCGCGGCGAGACCAGCGCCCCGACGCCCACGCCGAGGATCACCGCCGCCGCGATGGCAAGGAACTGGATGAGGTTGTCCCTGCCGCGCACGTTGACGCCGATGATGGTGTCGCTGACGACGTTGTAGGTCTCGTGGCCGGAAAGCGGCCTCAACGCGACCGGTTCGCTGGGCAACACCGGGGGCGCGGGCGGTTTGCCGGGGGGCTGCGGCGGGCGAGGCGGGTCGTCTGGCATGGCGCATCATACCGTCGGCGCAAGCGGTCGGCGATGGTTCAGCACGAGAGGTCGGCGCAAAAACAACCCCGCGGCCTTTAGGGCCACGGGGCTGAAGCGTCGGCAATGACCTACTTTCCCGCTGAGCAGTATCATCGGCGGCCTGGGCTTAACTGCTGTGTTCGGGATGGGAACAGGTGTTGCCCCAGACCTTTGGTCACCGACAAAGTACCGGTCGAGCGTTTCCGCCCGACCGGACGAGTGACAAGGTATGAGTTGAGAATGCATGTCATCGCGTGGTTGAAATCTGGAGATGACGTATTTCGCACGAGGTGGGCTGGATGTCGCCCTGGTTCGGATCGGCCCTGCGGACAGGGGGATACGGACCGTGGTCGACATGACCAGGCCTTCGACCGTTAGTACCGCTCAGCTGAAGGTATTTCGACCCTTACACTTGCGGCCTATCAACCCGGTGGTCTTCCGGGGGTCTCTCGCTTACGCCAGCAATATTAATCTCGAGGGGGGCTTCCTGCTTAGATGCTTTCAGCGGTTATCCCTGCGCCACTTAGCTACCCTGCGATGGCACGAGCGTGCCAACAGGCGCACCAGGGGTGGCTCCTTCCAGGTCCTCTCGTACTGAAGAAGACTCCTCTCAATATTGCAACGCCCACGGCAGATAGGGACCGACCTGGCTCACGCCGGTCTGAACCCAGCTCGCGTACCACTTTAATTGGCGAACAGCCAAACCCTTGGGACCGCCTTCAGCCCCAGGATGTGATGAGCCGACATCGAGGTGCCAAACCGCTCCGCCGCTGTGGACGCTCGGGAGCGATCAGCCTGTTATCCCCGGGGTACCTTTTGTCCGTTGAGCAACGACCCTTCCACTCGGGATCGCTGGATCACTAGGACCTGCTTTCGCAACTGCTCGACGAGTATGTCTCGCAGTAAAGCTGGCTTATGCCCTTGCACTCGACGTACGGTTTCCAACCGTACTGAGCCAACCTTTGTGCTCCTCCGTTACGATTTGGGAGGAGACCGCCCCAGTCAAACTGCCCAGCAAACACTGTCCCTCGCCCGGCTTCACGGGAGTCGAGGTTAGGTCACAAACGAATTCAGGGTGGTATTTCAAGGGTGGCTCCATCCCGGCCTGAACCGGAATTTCAAAGCCTCCCACCTATCCTACGCAGAACAGGCTCGTGACCAATATTAGCCTACAGTAAAGGTCCACGGGGTCTTTCCGTCTTGCCGCGGGTAGGCGGCATCTTCACCGCCACTACTATTTCACCGAGTCGGTTGTGGAGACAGTGCTCCAATCGTTACGCTATTCATGCACGTCGGAACTTACCCGACAAGGAATTTCGCTACCTTAGGACCGTCATAGTTACGGCCGCCATTGACCGGTGCTTCAGTTGCAAGCTTCGCCTTGCGGCTAACCTACTTCTTTAACATTCCGGCATTGGGCAAGCGTCACACTGTATACGTCCTCTTGCGAGTTAGCACAGTGCTGTGTTTTTGATAAACAGTCGTCAGAGCCTTTTCTCTGCGCCCTCTCCTGGAACGGAGGAGGGCCCCCTTATCGCGAACTTACGGGGTCAATTTGCCTAGTTCCTTCACAACCGTTCTCTCGAGCCCCTGAGGTTATTCACCACGTCTACCTGTGTCAGTTTTAGTACGGAACTGGCGATTGTCCACGAACGGCTTTTCTTGGAACCTCCGCCCCCAGCAGGGCCCCGAAGGGCCCGGACATTTCTAGCCGTCCTGCTGAGCTAAGAGATCCGTCGCGTCGCT
Source organism: Phycisphaerales bacterium UBA5793 (assembly GCA_002418285.1). GTDB lineage: Bacteria > Planctomycetota > Phycisphaerae > Phycisphaerales > UBA5793 > UBA5793. The sequence continues at coordinate 72,298 of DIDT01000051.1, read as the reverse complement.
TCAACCGCACGCCAGTGCGCAGGAATATTAACCTGCTGTCCATCGACTACGCCTTTCGGCCTCGCCTTAGGATCCGGCTAACCCTGGGCGGATTTACCTTCCCCAGGAAACCTTAGACTTTCGGGGAGCGGGATTTTCACCCGCTTTATCGTTACTCAAGCCGGCATATTCACTTCCTGCCGCTCCACGAACCCTTCCGGGATCGCTTCAACGCTGACAGGAACGCTCTCCTACCACTCGCACAAGGCGAGTCCACGGCTTCGGTATCCGTCTTAATTCCCGATCATTATCGGCGCCGAATCCCTCGACCAGTGAGCTGTTACGCACTCTTTAAATGATGGCTGCTTCTAAGCCAACATCCTGGCTGTCTGAGCGATTCGACTACCTTAATAACTTAGACGGATTCAGGGACCTTAGCCGGTGGTCTGGGTTGTTCCCCTTTTGACCACGGATATTATCACCCGCAGACTGACTCCCGCGACAGAGACCGATGGTATTCGGAGTTTGATTGGGACTGGTATCCTTGCGGACCCAAGTCTCATTCAGTGCTCTACCCCCACCGGGTGTAACGCGAGGCTAGCCCAAAAACTATTTCGGAGAGAACGAGATATCTCCAGGTATGATTAGACTTTCACTCCTCCCCACAGCTCATCCCCCGTCTTTTCAACGACGGTGAGTTCGGCCCTCCAGAAGGTCTTACCCTTCCTTCAGCCTGGCCATGGGTAGATCACCTGGTTTCGCGTCTATCCCTTGCGACTTCGCGCCCGTTTAAGACTCGCTTTCGCTGCGGCTCCGCCTCGTTGAGGCTTAGCCTTGCCACAAAGGATAACTCGCCGGCTCATTATGCAAAAGGCACGCCGTCACCCTTGCGGGCTCCGACCGCTGTGTAAGCACATGGTTTCAGCTACTATTGCACTCCCCTCGTCGGGGTTGTTTTCACCATTCAGTCGCCTTACTGATTCACTATCGGTCGTCAAGTAGTATTTAGCCTTACGGGGTGGGCCCCGCATGTTCATGCCGAGTTTCACGGGCTCGACATTACTCTGTGCACCCTCTCTGCTTTGTCGCTGCTACAGGACTATCACCTTCTTTGGTCGCACTTTCCAGCACGCTCACAGCAACTCAACTTTGATTCCGGTGCCCCAGGCCGAAGCCTGGTTTGGGCTGTTCCGCTTTCGCTCGCCGCTACTGACGGAATCGCGTTTGCTTTCTTTTCCTCCAGCTACTTAGATGTTTCAGTTAGCTGGGTTTGCTTCATCAACCTATGCATTCAGTTGATGATGACCCTTACGGGCCGGGTTGCCCCATTCAGAAATCCCCGGATCGATGCTTGTTTACCAGCTCCTCGGGGCTTATCGCAGGTTTCCACGTCTTTCATCGCCTCTTGACGCCAAGGCATTCACCATGTGCCCTTAATGGCTTGGTCATGCCGACCTGGGCCCGTATCGATTCTCACCGCTACGAACACAAACCGACATCTCCACGCGGAGGCTTTTGCGACACCTCCGCAACCCCGAGCCATCGCCCCGGCCGACACTCGCGTGCCGCCCGTTGTGATGCTTCGAAGTCGCCCACCTGTCATGCTGACAGGTCATCTCGAGATTTCAGACTCGATGATCTAAACCACGCCGCCCGGAAAAAGCGGCGTGATTCCACGCATTCTCAAACTCACTTGTCAAAGAGCGGTCGGCGAAGCGGCCAAAAATCCTGCCCGCTTGCCAACAAAACCCGCCCCGATAGGGGCGAGAGAGATAGTAGCCTCCACCCATCGGGCGTCAAGCTTCTCGATCGTTGTCTCAAACACATTTCTCACCCATCTTCTCAAGTGGCACCGGCGTCCCCGCCTCTCCAGATCCAAAAACAAAGGCTGGAGGGGATCGCCCCTCCAGCCTCGTTGGTAAGTCGTTGCAGGACAAGCGTCAAGTACGCGTCGCCAAGGCTCGAAGCCGCTGGCGTTGCTGCTCGATCTGTGGGTCACCCGGGTCGATGACCTCGATCGAGCCGTCCGGCATGGCCACGAGGATGTGTACGCGCTGATTAAGGGCTGACCCTCCATCAATCTGCACCACATCCAAAAGCGTGGCGCCGGTGAAGAAATCGATCTCAAGCGGATCGCCATCCGGCTCCGTGGCAGGAATGGTCCGTTTCTCGCCGATGGGCTCACCAGGGCGCACCGTCACATTCATGACCCGATGCTCGCCCCGAGTGAAGGAATACACCTCAAAACTGGCACTGCGATCATCGATTTGATCGTTGTAGATGCCCGTCACTGCGAAGAACTGCTGCGGTGGGTTCACACGAACCGGATCGGACCACTCTGTCCACGGCGACAGCACCTCGGTCGACTCCGCCAGGCTCTGCTGCGACTCAGCGAGACGCGATTCACGGCCGAAGAACGGGTTGTACAATCCAACGGCGAGGCGATATCGATAGGTCGCGCCAGGCTTGGCGGTAATGTCGTGCGTCCAGACGCGAACGGAAGGGTTCTCGAAGAGGCTCTTGACCGCGGTCGGCTGCATGCCGCCCTTGGTCATCGGAGGGGCCATGGACGGCTTGCCACCGCCGCCCTCGAATCCTGAGCCCCCACCTTCAAAGCCTGATCCTCCGCCCTCAAAGCCCGAGCCGCCTTCGCCTCCCGGAGGCATCAGGTCCGGCCGATCCGAGGGCAGCCCTTTGCCGCGTCCCGGAACAAACGGTGCGTTGGGCGAACCGAGAGGCTCAGTGGCATCTGGGAATCCATGGTATTCCGGATCGAGGTCGAGGAGGGTCTTCTTGGTCGCCTCGTAGGCCTCTTGTGCTTTGGCGATTGCCTCGCGCCGCTGCCGTGTGATGCGTTCTTCCGGCGTCTCCTTGGGACGCCCACTTGGATCCTTGGCTTCGTCGGGCTGGTTGACGCTTCCGCCTTCAAAGCTCGATCCCTTGCCCTTCCCAACACCGCCAGGCTCGCCGGTGTTCGTGGGAGAGTTCTTCTTGTCAGCAAGTTGCTTCAGATAGCGATCCAGCTGATCCTGGGCTCGCTGGACATCGCGCCATGCCGCCTGCATGCGCTGCTCGGCTTCGATCACTTCGGGGCTCTTGGGGGCCGCCTTCTTGACGATGTCATACGACCAGACGGTGCCGTCCGCCAGCGCGAAGAATCCAGGCTGGTAGACTGCAGGCCCGAATGTCGCCACCTGCTGGAGGATCTCGTTTTTGTCGCGAGGCACGGCGTTGTCGAGCCGATCCCGCACGCTCACCTGGCCGGGGATGGGGCCGACAACCTCCGGGCTGGACCAGGAACCATCGGGGAGCAGTTGCTCCCGCTGTGTGACCACATCGATGATCGCCATGTCCTGATCGACCCACTGGCTGGGAATGGGCTTGCGATTCTCGACAAAGCCCGAGAGCGCCGTGCGGAGCGCCGTGCCGTCGAATTCAGCAGCGACATGCACGGCGTGGATGTCATAGGGCGGACCGTCGGGGAAGCGCTCGGCGAGTTCCGGATACGTCGTCACTTCTTCCGGATCGATCGTGTAGTTGAGGCTGGTCACCTGCAGGTTCTTGGGCTGCGGCGCTGCGACCTCGGCGTACATCTCAGTGGACGTGCCGGCAAACCCGGCATTCTCCGAACCGATCTTGTAGGTGACGGGTGCGACCAGCGCCATCGGGGGCGCTGCGGGCGTCGCCGGATTGTCGTGCTGTTTCGCGAACCAGTCGGTGAGTCGGCCGACAGATTCGACTTCGAGCGATGTCGGACTGTTCACCTTGGCGTCGAGTTTCCTGGCTTTTTCCGCGAGGACTTCGTCGACGGCGGTTGGCGCCAGGAGCTTGCCGTCCACGCTGACGGCGTTTGGTTCAGTCAGGAACGCTTTGGCGGCGATGCCGATGACGATGACCCCGGCCACGCCGATGACAATCTTCTCCACGTGCTGTTCAAAGAGATTAATTCCCTTGGGTTTCATTGTGTAGCCTGCCTTTCAATGGCGAACTCTTGCGATGTGATGGATCAGCCTTCCGGAGTCTTCTCGGCAATGCCGAAGTACTTTCGAACCGGAGGCGGCATCAGATCAACCGTCCAATCACGCAGCCAGAGCGTTTCGATATCAAGTTCGACTTCGATGACCGGATCGCGGCCGTAGTAGAAGCCTTGCGCCAAGTCGTTGGACTCCGTGAGCGGCTGGGTTCGGAACCCGACAACACTCATGAAGTTCGTGCTGTGAAACGCATCAAACAGTTGCTGGAGACGACTGCTGTCGACAATCAACTTCACGTTAACCCGACGCATGTCATAGAGCCCGGTGCGCCCGAATCGGCCGCTGATCGACTCGGCAAACGTCGGGGCAAATGGCTGCCCTGGATCGGCGTAGGCGCTGGGATCGACGGCGGGCTTGGGGGCCCCGCCACCGCCGGGAGCAACTTCGCCAGGTGAGCTTTCAAAGCGACCGAACTTGGACATCGATGTACCCGGCGGTGGTCCGGTGGCGCCATCAGGCATGAAATCGCCGCCGCTCACCGTGGGACCAAAGTCATCGCCGCCGGCGCGCAATCCACCCGCCGGGTCGACCGTTTCGCCAGGAATGTTCATCGGCTTCTGACTCGCCTCAGTCACCGAAAGTGGATAGAGACGATCCGGAATGATGCTGACAATCCGCTTGACAACACTCGAGGGCTGACCCGCGATCGTGCCGCGCTCACCGTCAGCCGAGTTGGCTTTGGAGATGGCTTGCATGAGGTCGGAGTTGAGCCAATAGGTGTGCTGCCACTCAAACCAGCGGAACTTATCAGGCGCTTTCTGATCCTGCCAGGGATCGAGATTGAGCACAGACATGTCAGCGTAAACCGAATACTCCTGCGCCGCCTGGGCGTAGATGGCCAGACGACGAGCCGTCATGGCCTCGGCGAGCTTGGTCTGCTCGGACTCAGAGAGCATTGTCTGCGGATCGACATTGAATTGTGTCCGCCGGTAGTTGCGATCGAACTCGACGAGCTGCTCCTGCACGAGTTCAGGGGCCGGAGGCATGCCGGCGCCCGCCTGTTTGAGCAGTTCTTCATGGGCTCGAAGAAAGGCGGCGTGAATCCGGAACGGCAATTCGTTCATCTCGCTGCGCGATGGTTCGGGCAGCAATCCCGGAACGAGTTGACCTTCCTTGCCGGCGCGGTTGACGCCGACCACCCATTGTTCCAGTTCGGTGGCGTCGTTCTTGATCTGCTCGCGGACAGCTCGGTATTCATCAACCATCTTCCGGTTCACCGTCATGTTGTCCTCGATCGCCGGCGCGCCGGGAGCAAGGGGCTTGACGACGACCTGTGTCGAAGACGCCTTGCTGATCTTGCCGTTCTGCGCAGCGACGCGGTCGGCAATCTGGTTGGCGATCTTGGCGTTCCAAGAACTGCTCGCAAAGATCACGACGGGGAGCACGATCACGCTGATCGCACACATGATGACGATCAGCAGGTGTGATTTGATCCAGTTGAGTACAGGTGTCATGGCTTATTTGCCTTCCTTTCCGGCATCGGCGCCATCGGTGGTCGCCGGCGCGTGGGGATCGACGAGCTGAATGATCCATGAGACTTCGACCTGGTAGTACTCGGTGTCGGGAGGCAGCGTCGCGGCCGGCATCGGCAGCGGCGCAAGCGTCTCGAGGTTGGAGTTGCCCATGGATCCGCGGCCCTGCGGCACGTAGCGGCCGCCGGCGGGATTCACAGTGGCTTCGCCGCCACCGCCTTCGAATCCACCCATTCGGCCCTTGCCGCTGAACTGGGTTTCAAAGTTGCCCCGATCGCCGCCACGACCCGTGGGGCTCGCGGCCTTGTCATCAGGTGGTGTCTTGAACGTGTCCACTCTCACGGTCTGGGGCCTCGTCTGCGGCTCATCCTTGAGAATGCGATAAGGAGTTCCCTTTCGCTCGGCGTTCTTTTCAAGCCATTGGATGACGGACCGGTTGACGAGCGCCACACTGTCCTTGTTCGAAGTCTTGACTTTCATGCGCAGCCGCATTTGCGGATACGTCTCGTCGCCACGAGGTGGCACAAACACGTAGTCAAGTGATTCGAGTTCGAGCATGCGCCGTTGGGCAGGCGGAATCGACTTGATCTGCTCGGGATCGCCGCTGAGCAGCTCAGGCTGCGGCTTGGCGGCGGCCAGCATGCTGGCGATGTCGGCCGTGATCTGCGGCCACACGTCGCGATTGTCAATCATGCCGCGAATGTTCATCGGCTTGGCCGTGATCTCCGTCTCCTGAGTGATCTTGTCGAACTCGGTCTTGAGACTTTGCGCCCGCCCGATGATCGGATCGATCTCGTGAGAGAAGTCGGACGGCTGGTTGGTGTAGCGGCTGTCAATCATGGGTCGCGCAAAGGCGATCATCGATCCGAAGACCACCATGGCCGCAGCGGCGCCGAACCACTTGATCTTCTCACCCCAGAGGCGATCGCGCACCACGCTGATAGGAATGAGATTCACATCAATGGCCGCCAGCCCCAGTCCCTGCAGAGCCAGACCGTACGCCGTGACCGAGTTGAGAACGTGTTCGGCGAACTGCGGGTTGGTTCCGGTTGCCAGTCGCTTGAGCTCGTCGAGGCGCGAGATCTCCATCTGCACCTGCTGGCTGAGGAACTTGCGCAGGCCCGGCAGTTTGAAGGTCGAGCCGACGCCGATGAGCCGCGTCAGGTTCGCTTCGCGATGGAGCGACTGGTAGTAGCCGATCGATCGCTGAACGTCCTGGGCCAGGTCACCGAAGACCGGCCGCATCGCCGAGAGAATCTGCCGACGGTACTTGCTGGTCTGGGCCTCGCTCTTGAGCTTCTCAGCCTTGCTGTAAGTCAGTTTGAAGGAACTGATCAGCGCTTCGGTAAAGTTGTGACCACCGATAGGGAAAGTGCGGATCCAGGTCCGCCCACCTTCAGCGATGATCAGGTCGGTGCTGGCTGTGCCGATGTCCAGAATAATCGTGCCGGGAGAATCGGGCTCGAGATTCATGTCATACTGCAGGCCGTTGTACGCGGCGACCGGCGAGATATTGATCCCGTCGGGCGTCAGGCCAAGTTCGTTGTAGAGATTCAGGCGAGCCTGCACGGCGCCCTTGGTGATGGCGAAGATACCCACCTCGACTTCGGGCGACCCTTCGCTCGTAAAGGTCTCGTAGTCCCATTCTACTTCCTCGATGGGGAAGGGGATCTGCTGCACCGCCTCAAACTTGACGATATCCGGAACCTTCTTTGGTTCGACGGGGGGCAACTTCGCGAATCGTGCAAACGCCCCATTGCCGGGCACCGAGATGAGAATCGGTCCCTGCCGCATGTCCGGCTGCTGACTCATGAACTGGCCGATGGCGAGACGAATCATCTCGTCACCATCGACGTCCGGAGTCGAAAGGACTTTCTTGTGGGGCACATACGCGAAGTCTGCGAGTGTCACGTCATCGCCGTTCCGCTCCAGGCGTACGGCTTTCAGGGCATATGAACCGATTTCAATGCCCCATGCGCTCGAACTGGCCATGGCCAACTCCTTTGCGTCCAACGTGCGTGCGAAGCGAGGACCGGGCCGCTCGGGCCTGATGGACCTGCTTCTCATGGCCGGCACGACCACGACGCGGGTTCGATTGTCTGTGAGAAGTCACACCGTCTTTCAGCCTCTACCAGAGGTCTGACATTCGTGATCGGGTTGGCTGGGCGCCGAAACGGATCAACCGGCTGCTGATCACCTGGGAACCGAAGCTCGATCGGCTGGCAGGGCTAAGGCAGAGGGCGGATCATTTGTTCGACGGGCAGCGTCCGAAAGACTCCTGTCGGAGGTCTGGATGCCGGGAGGCCCGTACCGCGTGGGCAGGCCCGGACACAATCCGGGGGACCCACTTACCAAGATCGCCACGCGTGGCGATCGGTCGCACATCCTTTCTGGCCCGCACGGTGCGATGATTGAATCGCCTCGGGCCGCTCGTCTGCCGATCGGGGTACCCGCAACACACGGGAAGGCCCAATCGGCCACGAAACCCAACACGCATCCCCGCCGAAGGGCGGTCACACGATTGGGGGCTGTCTCCTATCTATTAGAACGGCCTGACCCACCGGTTGCAAGCGATTCCCAAACAAAAAATGCAAAAATGTCGAAGCGGGAACCGATCCCGCTTCGACACCGTCGATTCGACGAAGAATTCATCGCGCCAACCTCGTACCGGACTAGCCAAGCGGAAGCGCGGAAGCGGCATCGGGCCAGAGCCAGCCGAACGTTCCGGCCGTCAGCAACGCATAAATCAGTCCATCAAACATGAATTTCGCCGTGATCGACCACGGCTGACCTTTCCAGATCGACTCGTGAAAATACCCAACGACGTAGCCGAGCACGGCCGCGGCTCCACAGAGCTGGAAGACCTTGAGATACTCCGCGCCGGCGTGCAGACCGTGCCAGCCGACGTACGCCACGAGCCCGCCGATGATGAGGCAGTAGACAAACCAGCCAGCCAGGCTCTTGCCCAGGTTGAATCCACCCTTTGGCAGCACGGTCAGCCAGCCGATCGGTCCCTGCTCGATCTTGGCTTTCATTTCCGGTGTGCACATGTCCTTCATCGAATCGGCGCACGGGAACATGTACGCCCCAGGCGCTACGGCGCCCGATCGCATGGCGGCCAGCACCGCTTCTTCGCCTGACATCTTCTTGACGTCTGTCTTGTGGTAGGGCAGCGCCATGTGAATAGCGGAACTGGCGATGAACACAAAAACCGCAGACAGCAGGATGGGCAACCACAATTCGGTCAGGAACTCCATGGGGGATCTCCTTCGCAACAATGATGTAGCGCCGGATTCTCACGACCCACGATGCGCTTCGAGCCCGACGCGCGGAGTCTCCCATCCGCCGGGATTGTATCCCCAACACGGGGGCAACTTTGATTGCCTGGCGTGCCTATCCGCGCGAAGCTGCACCGAATCCGCACCCACCTGGCCGCGGCCGCGCCGATCGACTTATCCGGAGACCGGAACCAGGCCGGTCCGAAGCACATCGCGCGGCAGGCGGATCACCATGGGTCTCGCCACCGGCTTCTTGCCGACGAACTGCGCGATGAACTGCCAGTGGAAGAACGCGCCCAGCAACACCGCGATGTGGAAAACCTCATGACCTTCGACGACGCGCGGGACAACAATGGGCCAGTTCAGAAAGTGGATGAGTCCGCCGAACGTGTAGGCCATCGCGCCCCACGCCAGCGGCCGCACGAACCTCCAGCCGTAGCTCTGGATCACGAAGACGCCCGAGATGGCGCCGACCCAACCGAGTGAGAGGTACAGGCTCAGGCCGATCCACTCGGGAATGGAGTCGAAGAAGATGGTCTTGAGGGTGATGCTGGTGATCGCCGCGACCCAGACAAACATGAGCGGACCCCACCGCCTCCAGCCACGAAACAGAATCGCGTGCGTCGGCGTGAACGTACCGGCGATGAGTATGAATATGGCGGCGTGGTCGAGTCGCTCCATCACCACGTGGGCCGCCCCACCATCGACCATCATGTGGTACACACCACTCATCGACATCAGGAAGACACCGGCGAAGGTGTACACCCCGAGGGAGATCATTGCGGTTCGGTCGCTGCGGCCCCGCAGCAGGAGCACGATGCCCAGCACGAGGAACAGCGGCGCACCGAGCAGATGGCTCATTGCGCTGAAGGGTTCGTAGAAACCGGGCAGGTGGTAGCGCTCAATCGTGGCAAGCAGAAAGGAGATCATCCGTGGGAGGATAGTGGGTCTGCGCTGTCGAGGTTGGGTGCTTTGTGGAACACTTGTGCCAGCCTTCCTATCCTTGCCCGGCTCCGTGGACGATAGCAGCCACTGGAAGACCACACCGAATCCGGTGGCTTAGCAAGGACGCGGTCCGCGTCCGAAGACATTCCGGTTTCAAGGGCACCGGAAGCCCGAACACTCCGGAATCAGAGAATCACTCTATATGAAGTTTGCAGAATTGGGGCTCCTTGAGCCCATCGTTCGCGCTGTAGCTGCCGAGGGTTACACCGCGCCCACCCCCATCCAGTCCAAGGCCATTCCCGACATCCTCGCCGGTCGAGACGTGCTCGGGTGTGCCCGCACCGGCACGGGCAAGACCGGCGCGTTTGCCATGCCCATTCTGCACCGGCTCGCCTCGGCCCGCAGCGAAAAACCGGATAATCATCGGCGCACCGGACGCCGCAATGACCCACGGACCTCGCGCCTTCCTCGCGCCCTGATCCTCGCCCCGACCCGCGAACTCGCTTCGCAGATCCTCGAAAGTTTCCGCACCTACGGCCGGCACCTGTCGCTTCGTCACGCGGCCATCTTCGGCGGCGTGAGTCAGTTTCACCAGGTTCGCGCGCTGCGAGCGGGGGTCGATGTGCTCACGGCCACGCCTGGCCGTCTCATGGACCTCATGCAGCAGGGACTCGTCGATCTCAGCAAGGTCGAAGTATTCGTCCTCGACGAAGCCGATCGAATGCTCGACATGGGCTTCATCAACGACATTCGCAAGATCATCGAGCAGGTCCCGAAGAATCGGCAGTCGCTGCTGTTCTCCGCCACGATGCCTGCCGAGATTCGCCGCCTGGCCGACACGATGCTCGACGAACCCGTGTTCGTGCAGGTCGATCCCGCAGACTCGACGGCCACTGCAATCACCCAGTCGGTCTATCACGTCTCGCGCAACAACAAGCCGGTGCTGCTCGAGCGACTGCTTCGAGCCGGTGAGATGGACCGCACGCTCGTCTTCACCCGAACCAAGCACGGCGCAGACAAGGTCGTGCGCGTCCTGCAGCGCGGCGGCATCGGCGCGGTCGCCATACACGGCAACAAAAGCCAGAATGCCCGCACCCATGCACTCAACGGCTTCAAGAACGGCCGCTCGTCGGTCCTCGTCGCCACTGACATCGCCTCGCGCGGCATCGATGTCGATGAGATCACACACGTGGTCAACTTCGATATTCCCAACCTGCCCGAGTCATATGTGCACCGCATCGGTCGCACGGCCCGGGCTGGCGCGTCAGGCATCGCCGTCTCGTTCTGCGATCATGAGGAAGTCGGCGACCTCAAGGCGATCGAGCGGCTCATTAAGCAGCCCATCGATGTCAAAGACGATCACTCGGACCTCACGCATGCGGCGCCGACGCACATCCCGCCGCAGACCAAAAACGGTTCATCGCGCCAGGGCGGTCGCCAATCCTACAGGAGCGGCGGTGGCGGCGGGCGCCGTCGAGGCGGCAATGCGGGACCGGCGACGGCCTCGCGCGGCCCACGCCGGGGGCGATCCTCAAGGTCCAGCACGGCACGCTGATTGAGCCGGCGCCTGAATCGATGACAACACTACGCGGCACGGGCACCTCGCCCGTGCCGCTCTTGTTTGGTTCAGGCAGTGGGATGACCGACATTCAGCGGCTCGCGGCCGCGCCGCCGGCGCAACCAGTTGATGGAGCGACACACCCATGGCCGCCGCACCAGCCATCGCTCGAATCGATACTTGCCCGGGCCGTCCACCAGCAGCAGACCAAGCACGATTGTCAGCACTCCCTGCCCGGGCAGCGCGAGCATGGCAATCCCCGCGAGAATGAAAACGCAACCCAGCAGGTTCTTGCCGATGCGCAGCACGATGCGCGCCACCGGGTTCACGCCGGTCCAGCGACTCGGCGGCCGCTCGTCGTTCGCGAAGTAGTCGGCGGGAATCCGCACAATGAGCGCCGGCATCAACAGCAGGCTGCCGACGAACACCACCACCGAGGCAACGCCCAAGGCGAGAACGAGTGTTTCATGGTGATCAATCCAGTTGATCATGGAATCGACGGCAATCACGCCTCTTAGGCCGCGGCGTGCGCTCCGATTTTTGTCTGGATGAACGACGCCAGATTCTCGGCGTCATCCGAGCCGATGCGCACCGTTCGGCCGTTGACCTTGAGAAGCACGCACTTCCAGCCCCACAGGTTGTACGTCCAGCCACGACCCGGCACGTAGTGAATGCCCCAGCCATCGATGAACGAACTCTTTGCCGGTTCAGCATGGCTGATCTGTTCGTACTCGACGTGCTTGCGAAACAACGGCAACGGGCCGAACCGAACAAGCAGCGAATCACCCTCGTCGTTCACAGTCAGCGTGCCAAAGCACAGTGCCAGGAGAATCATGATGGCCCCGAAGAAGCCTCCGATCAGCAGGAACCGCGGGTCACCGGAGTTGGCGATCGCGGCGACCCACGCGGTCACACCGATCAGCGCGAGCAACCATGAAATCGGCCCACGTTGCGTGTGTGAGTAGTTCATCAGAACACCTCCCGGAGCGACACGCATCGCCTCCAGAATCATATTCCGAAATCCCGGAGTGAATTTTTGGCCATGAAACCACGTCTGGCTCCCTCACCCATGCTCATACGATCAATGTGCAACGCGGCGGCACCCGAATCTAAGAAAAGGAACCTCGCATGAACCTTCTCGCACTGTCCACCGGCTAGGGCATCTTTGGCCTGATCATCTTCGTACTCGACATCGTCGCGCTCGTGAGTGTCCTAAGCAGCAGCGCGTCGGTCGGCAACAAAATCCTCTGGGTGTTGCTGATTCTCTTCCTGCCTGTGCTCGGCATGGTGCTCTACTTCCTGCTGGGCCGATCCGCCTGAAGTCTGTGTCGCCGCGAAGGCAAAAGAAAACTCCCCGGCGCCATTGCGCCGGGGAGTTGGAGCATTCCAGCTTGCGATGCAGTCCTTGCTTTATGGCAGTTGCGCCACGTTGCTCACCGTGCAGTTCGGGATGTCGTGCATCTGGAGATAACCACGGCATGCCGATGATCCAGCCTGTCCACTCCGGCTTCCACTGCCGTTGGAACCAGCCGGGAACGTATTCACGAGACGGATGTTCCGGCTGCCGAGTCCGAGAACGGTGCCGCGGCAGGGTCCGAACGGAATCACGAACGAACCCGTGTTGTTGGCGAAGATCAGCGCGACCGTCGAGCTGGGCTGCGCGCCGGACCAGTTCACCGTGATGCTGCCTGGGCACTGGCCCGACACCCCGAGGGAGAATCCGCCCGAGCCGACTTCGGAGAAGGTGAAGTTATCGAAATCGAACCCGAAAAAGCCGCCGTTGTTGCCGATGACAACCTGCGTAATATCACTCGCGTCGCTCACGAAGCCAAAGAAGGTGAGCGAACCGGGATACGCGTGATTGAAATGCTGCATCGGGCCCGAACTGAAAGAGATGAACACATCAAAATCAGTTGATCCCAGCGAGCCGATGTCAAAGCCGAACGCCCGGATGGCCCGCGGGGTATTCGGATCGGAGGTATGGAACTTCAGCGTGACCTCACGATCGGATGGATTGAAGCCGTCGAGAAAACCGCCGGTGTACCCTCCGCCTGCATCGATGTTAAAGAAGTTTCCTGTTCCGACCGGCGTCGAGTACGTCACACCCTCCTGGATTGTGCCGGGAACGATGCCGATGCCCGGAAGGTTTGTCTGGGAATTCAACACGCCCGTGGTAATCGGGAAGTGGAAGGTCGGCGTGAAGTCTTCAATGGTCAACGGACCACCCGCAGCCGCCTCAAAAGACGGCCGACTGCTGTACTCTGTAATCACGTCACCCATCACCGATCCCGCCATGCCCAGCCCGGCCGCCACGATCGCCGACAGACTCAGAATTGACTTTCTCATGCCGCTCTCCTTCTCCAGACCCGGTTCCGGCTCATCCCGCCTGCATTCACACGAAGCAGCGCCACGGAACGAGTTTCGACGGTCGAGAACACGGGGCGCCCCACTTGGGAGCTGTTGACAAACAGTAGGCCACAATTCTGCGAAGTTGCCAATGTTCCGTTTCCGACTCCAACACCACCGTGCAAAGAAAACAGACCCACTCAGGCCACGCGGGGCGGGAGGCAGCCATCCGGGTCTCGCCGGACGGCCGCTACTGTTATCCTGACGTTTGCTGGGGAGGTGCCAGTGTTGGGAGCGTGGCACCTCAGAGAGCCGATGCATCGGTGGACGCACCGCGCTGCCGCCTGTGGCGGGGCGGCAGCACGCGCGAAGCCAGACCCATCAGCTGCAGCGCCTTGATCTCGTAGTACGAGATATCCAACTCCCACCATCGATGCTGGTTGGACGCGCTGGCCGGGTCGTGATGGTGGTTATTGTGCCATCCTTCGCCGACGGTGAGCAGCGCCACGAGCCAGTTGTTGCGGCTCTCTTCGCCTGTTTCATACGAGCGATAGCCAAACATATGCGAGAGCGAATTGACGGACCAGGTGATGTGCCACACGACAACGGTGCGCACCAGCACGCCCCACACGAGCAGACTCAAACCAAACTGCAGCGCCGTCATCAACCGATCTGAGCCCGGCCCGGCAAGCAGCGCGCCTGCCGCTACGCCAAGGAGCATGAACAGCGTCGCGTGCGCCAGATACACCCAGAAGACCAGCATCGGCTTCTTCTCGAGTTTGAGGTAGAACGAATCTCGAATGAGATCCGGCACACTCGCCTGGTAGGCGGAGAGCGTGTGAATACCGGTATTGCGCAGCATCAGCCAACCCACGTGCGACCAGAAGAAGTGCACCAGTGGACTGTGCGGATCGGGCTCAGTATCTGAGTGTTTGTGATGGTGTCGATGATTGGCCACCCATCGCGCGGGCGTGTCCTGCAGGCAGCACAACGCGAGTATGACAAAGCCATACTCCACCCACCGCGGCGTATCGAAACTGCGATGAGTCAGCAGGCGGTGGTAGCCGATGTTGATCCCCTGGCCAAAGACATGCACACCAATGACCATCACGATGACGCCGGTCCAACTGAACAGCCACGGCACAAAAGCCGCCAGCGCGAGGCAGTGAATCAGGACGATGGGAATGGCGTAGACCCAGAGGATCTGACCGGCCACCGTGGTGGGTCGAGAGAGGTGACCGGAAGGTTGGTTCACCCGCCATTGTAGATCGTCCCGAAGTTCACTGCCTCACGCTCGCCTCAGAATACCAGCAGTCATGATTGTCTTCTGATCGCTGACAACCTGAGACCCGCTTCGCGGTCGCGCTACGGCTGAATTCGCCCGGCCACCACGTTCGTCTTCCTTCCAGACTGCACGGCCTGAACCCAAAGATTTCTCCCAACGGCGCCGCCGGGAATCGAGAGCGTCCAGGACGTGGCGCCATTGGCATCCGTGGTCTTGATCCCGCCGGCCTGAACCGCGCCGCGCAGTTCGATGGTGATGTTGAGTGGCGCCACGTACGTCTGCCGCAGGCCGAGGAGGCTGTAGCCGAGGTAGGTCCGTGTGAACGGCTCACCATTCGTGACCGTGAACGTCGCGTTCGAGCCGGCCCGCGGCGGATCCGGCGCCACGGCGAGGGTGAGGTGCACATCATTGAACATGTACGCCGCACCTGTATTCTGGCCGTTGTCCGACTTCGTGTAGGCGCCGATGATCGCCTCGCGGCCATCCAGATCGACCGCCCCGCCGAATTCATCCATCACGGCTCCGTCGAATGCGAAGTAGAGTCGCTTGTATGGGGTCCATGTATTGACGAGTCGCGTATACACGTACGCCGCTCCGTAGTTGACGCCGTTTGCATCGCTGCTCTCAGCGCCGACCAGCAGCGTATCGCCGATGATGTCCACGCCGCAGCCGAATCGATCCCAGTGGTTCGCTACGGCCGTCGCGTCGTACAACTTCTGCTGCAGGCTCCAGACGGTGTCGCTCCCGCGATAGACGTAGACCGCTCCCGAGCGCTTAGCCGAGGCCCAGTCGTCGCTGGCGCCGATGGCAATCGTGTCGCCATCGATCGCAACGTCGGAGCCGAATTTCGCCTCGGCTGCCCCGTCGGCTGGAACAATCTTGGTTTGCTCGATCCATGTTCCGATGTTGCGCTTGAACACATACGCCGATCCGGACGTCAGACCGTTGGGATCGTCCTTCCACACCCCGACGACCACATAATCGCCCGACATCGCCAGTTCCTCGCCGAACCACTCGTTGGCGCCGGGATCGTGCGCGCGGAACTCGTCGAGATAGACCCACTGCTGAATCGAGTCTTCGTACTCGTAGATGTACACCGACCCGGCGGCATTGACGACGTCTGAATCCATGCGTGCACCGATCGCCATGTACCGGCCGTCGGCGTCGATGGAACATCCGAAAGAATCGCCCTGCGCGCTGTCTGGCGGGACGATCTTCTGCACCTGCAGCCAGTTCTCATTCGGTTGAGTCCTGCGGAAGACGTAGACCGATCCGCCCGGCTCATCGCTGATGGCGCCGACCATCGCCATGTCGCCGTGCAATTCGACGGCGTAGCCAAAGTAGTCCGTCGATGCGGCATCGGAGGCCTCGAGTTTCTGCTTGTAGATCCAGTCCGATCCGTTGCGGCGGAAGATGTACGCCGAGCCTGAGTCGGTGCCGCCGATTCCGTCATCGCCATACGCGCCGGCGATGGCGAAATCGCCGAGCACGGCAACCGCGTAACCAAAGTCGTCGTACGCCCCGCCGTCAGGCGCGCGGAGCTTCTTGTACTCGAAGTGCTGCGCGAGGCCGGGCATCGAAAGACCCAGCGCAACGGCGGCAGCGGCCAGGAAAACCGGTCGCTCAAGTCGTTGTGATGAAGTGTTCATGACGTTGTTCCTCCTGGTCGCAGCGCGAAGCTCGCGCATTGACCTGCCGGTGATCAAACCGCTGCGGAGGAACGAAAGACGACTCAGCGGGACCGCTTATCTGGCTCCGAAGCGGTCGTGTCACCGAGTACTCGCGCCGATCTTCCCGGGTACTCACCCAGTCCCACTACCGATTGTCTCGGATCCGAGCAGAGAGGCGGTACAGGAAAGTGACCTTGCTTTTTGTTTTGAGTCTGTGTGATTCGAAGGTGCACTGCCCGACTGACGCAACGCCTTGCTGCAGCACCGCACCACATTCGGTGCATACGGGTTTGGCCCCGATCGGGTAGCAGCACGTGAAGCGCAAGGCTTCGTCGAATCGGTGTGCTGCGCAACTAACAACGTGTGGCGAGAATTCTCAGACGAACGCGGCGTCCCTCTCACACGGTGCTCAGCCCCGTCCGCGACGCTGCAATCAGTCGCGATATTCCGCGTGACAGGCATTGCACGAGGCATTGAGGTTGCCATACTGCGCGGAGAGGTGTGTCGTGTCGCGCGACCCGTCGATGAGCAAGTCCTCGAGCCGCTGAGCCAGTTTCTGACTCTCGTTCAGACGCGATGCAAAATCGCCCGATTCACGTGCGACGCGATCACTTGCCGCCAGGAATCGAAGGAGGTCGGCCAGGCGACCCGCCTCGACCACGGGCACCAGGTCCGGATGATTCGCGGGCGTCGCCCATCCCGCCTGCTCAATCCCCTTGAGGCGCTCGGCGATTTCATCAATCTCCACCATCCCCTTCACGAAGCCGTGCGGCTGCGACACTTCAGGGAATTCTGCCACGACTGCGTCAATGACACTCGAATCGATCACTTTGGAATTGGCGGCACAGGCAAACAGACCCTTGTAGTCCGGCGCGGTGCCGGAGATGTGCATCCGCGCGACGGCGGATTCTGGCGAGAGCCAGCCAAGACTCACCGCAATCGCCGCCGCAGCGCCGGCGCTGCGATGTTTGCCGTGATGGCAGTGGATGTAGACTGGTCCGTCTTCGATCGCATCGCGGGTGGCCCGAACCAGTTCGAGCTTGCGATCCTCGTCAAAGCCGTTGTAGCCGATGGGCAGGTGGATGTAGCGCAGGCCGAACTTCTTCGCCTCATCGACGTTGGGTATGGCGCCATCAACGCTGATGATCGTCTTGACGCCCATGCCTGCCAACGCCTCAAATCCATCATCTCCTTCGGGCGCACTGCCGGAGATGAAATCCTCGTGATACGCCACGACGTTCTGCAAACCGGGATACTCGCGCACGGCGACATCGGTGACCTTCGGCCCCTCGATCGACTTGATCGAGCCGATTTTCTCCTCCTGCGGAGGTAACTTCGCCAGCTGCACCACGATGTCATCGATGAGCATCTCGGGGGTGGTCTTGCTGCGATAGTGCTTCACGACTTTGCCATCCGGGCCGAGCAGGAACTTCTCGAAATTCCAGTTGATCTCACCCAGACTGCCGCGCGTCTGCTTGGGATCGGTCAGCAACTTGTACAACGGGCAGATGTCATCACCTTTGACGGACACCTTCGAGAACATCTGGAAGTGCACATCGTACTTGCCCGTGCAGAACTCCTTGATCTGCTCATCTGTACCCGGCTCCTGCTTGCCGAAGTTGTTGGCGGGAAAGCCGAGGATGACCAGTCCGCGCTTGGCGAAGCGCTGATGGAGTTGTTCGAGGCCTTCGTACTGTGGCGTGTAGCCGCACTTGCTCGCCACGTTGACCATGAGCACGACCTTGCCCTCATACTTCGCGAGATTGATCTCCTTGCCGTCGATGTCCTTCATTTTGAAGTTCAACGCGGCGGGCACCGTCGGTTTGGTTTCGGGCGCCTGAGCGGGAGACGCATCCTGCCGCGCCAGCGCCGACGAGCAAGCGACGAGAGCAACCGAGGCAACGATGGTAATAGCTCGCAGGATCATGATGCACTCCCCGGACAGGTTACAGACGGTCGGGTAATCGCGGGATCATAGCGATGCCCCGCGGTCCCGGGCCGCGGCAAATGTGGTCGGCGCCATCGGTCAATGGCAACGCCCCGTAGAATACCGCCGGACGACCGGGCAGATGCGAAAACGGAACCCAGCCATGAACCGATCTCGGATAGCCGGTGTGCTGCTGGCGGTGGCATTGGCTACCGGTAGCGGCGCCGCTCAACCCGCTGTGCCGCCCGCCATCACTCGAACTGATCTCGAGTCGTACCTGTCGCGCACCGTCACCATGGAGGGCATGCTGCACGGCTGGGGCAACCTCGATGAGCAGATCCGCTTTCTCCAGCGCGTCGGTGCACGCTTCGCAGGTCGCACGCTCTACCTCTGGGGCAGCGAGCAGAACTTTGCACAACTCCTCGCCGCAGCCGTTCCCGCTGCGACCAAAGCGCACGAATCGCTTCCCGATCTCGTCCTGCAGGGAGCCGTGTTCGAAATCGTTACGACCCAGATCAACAACGTCGCGGTGCCTAATGCCAGTCTTGAAGCGTTCGACCTTCCCAAGGAAGATCGCCACTTCGACTACGATGCCATGCTCTACGAAAGCGGTAAGTTCGTGAACCACTGGGGAAAGGGATCATCAGTACCGGACATGAGTCGCATCGAGACGCAGCTCTGGTTCTACACCGCCGCCACCCGCTACATCGACTGCGGAGTCGAGGCAATCCACTTCGGCCAGGTGAGCCTGATGGATCAGCACGACCCCGGCCACGTCGGTTGGCGCAGCATGCTCGACAAGGTTCGCGTCTATGCCGCCACGCATGCGCGAAGGCACTTCGTCCTCTGCGACGCCCATGTACCAACGGGCGGCATCGTTGACGACGGCCATCTCCTCTTCGACTTTCATTCCTTCCCGCTTCGCATTGATGAGGTCGCGGATAAGCCGCAGGAAGGCGTGCTGAAGGTCGGCTACCTCGACAGCATTTACGGGCGAAGCAAAGGCGGCATCACGCCCAGCGGCTGGGATTGCGAACACCTCCCCTATCTCGTCGAATTCGACAACTGGGGTCGTAGCGGCCGCGAAGGCCAGAACATCGGCGGCTACTGGATCTGGGGCTACGACGAGATCGGTTGGTTTGCCCACCAGGATTCCGCGTGCCGCGCCCAGTGGCTGCGCTATGCGTGGGACTGGGTGCGCGAGCATGATCCGAACGGCTATCTGCAGATGCCCGGCAGCCGCACCGTCGCGGCGCCGATCGGCGATGATGGCAAGAAGTGGTACTGGGCGATGAATCCGAGCAAAGCGTGGCCGGATGGATTTGGCGATGAGGATGTGATCAAGGCGATCTGGACGGCAGATCGAAGCGCCCGGTAGTCCGAACTCTCACGGCAGCATCGAGGGGCGACACCTCCGAGCGTCAAAAAGCCAATTCCGGAAACTGTCGGTAAACACAGCGCTGGAACAGTGGCCCCGCCGACTGGTTCCTGACTACCATCGACCGCTCGTGGGGCCTGAGCGTGATCGGCACTTTTTCAATCCTCGCACTAAGGACGGCAATTCATGCGGACCCCACAGGATTCCCGCGGTATCGGTTCCCTTCGAGTTCTGGCGGCTGTCTCAATCGTGAGCCTGCCTCTCGCGGGCAGCGCGCTGGCGCAAGATGCGAAAGAGTCCGAAGCCGCGAAGGACCTCAACGAGTTCGGCGACACCGCCGTTCGCCCCGTCGATCGTCGCTTCACGTTCGTTGAGGAGACACTGCACGGCGCCCCTCCCGGCCACGTCGAGTATGAGCAGTGGGTCACGTGGAAATCGCGCAGCCGCGAAGATCACGACTTCAATAAGGCTTCTTTCAAGCACGAAATCGAATACGGCCTGGCCGAGAACATCCACGTCGCGCTCGAAGTCGCCGACTGGAGTTGGTACGAGAACTCGATGATCAGCGGCACGTCCTATGACGCCACCGGCGGCGAACTGAAGATCCGCTTCCTCGACCCGCGCACCGATCCCGTCGGCCTGGGATGGAGGACCGAAGTCGGTCTCGGCCGCGAACGCCTCGAATGGGAGAATCGCCTCATCGTCGACAAGGTCGTCGACCAGTGGGAATTCGCTTACAACCTGATCATCGGCGCCGACTGGGGCGGAGAGAAGTATTTCGACTATGACGAAAACGGCGGCGAAGTCGTGCAGTCGTTTGGCGTCTCCTGCGAAGTCAATCCGAACTGGTACCTCGGTGCCGAAGTCCTTCACGAGATCCCCATGCCCGACTGGGATCCCGTCAGCGAACACAACCTCTTCGTCGGCCCCAATGTCGCCTACCACGGCAACGGCTGGGCGGTCGCGGCGACGGCGCTCTTCCAGGCGGTCGGCGCGGATGATGAACCGCAGTTGTTTGCCCGCTGCATCTTCGAGATCGACTTTTGAATCGCGCCGTTGTTCATTCCGCACGCGGATGCGCGGCGGCGATGGCGCTGCTGATCGCTTCAGGCTGCGCCACCCAGCCGCCTCCGCCGGTTGATAGCGCGATCATCTTCGCCGGCGAATTGAGCGGCGCGGCGCCGGATCAGCTTCAGCGTGGCTATTCGTTCATGGTGATCGAGTGCGCCGACTGCCACCGCGCCGTCCATCCCAATGCGCGGGCAATGTCGAAATGGGATGAAATACTCCCGCGCATGTTGCGCAAGGCCACGCTGGATGAACTCGCAGAGCGCGATATTCGAGCCTACATCCGGGCCGTGCAGAATGCACAGCCGAACGATTCCGCGCCGCGGTCGACGTATTGACTTCGCCGCTCACCGATGACGGAGTCAGTGTGCATCAAGAACTTCGCGCACTTTGACCAGCAATGTATCGGTCATGAACGGTTTGGAAAGGAACACCGACGAGCCCGTCTCGACGCCGTGGTGCGCAATCGTCTCATCGGTGTATCCCGACATGAAGATGATCCGCAGCCCGGGTCGCTCGGCGAGGAGCTTCTCCGCCAGCGCCACGCCGCTCATCTCCGGCATCACGACATCCGTCACGAGGAGGTCGATAGGCTGCGGATGCGCCCCGGCGAGGCGCAGCGCTTCAAGCCCATCTTCCGCCAGCAGCACGTGGTAGCCTGCCTCCCGCAGCGCATCGACCGCGAGATCTCGCACCATGGCATTGTCTTCAACGAGCAGAATGGTCTCAATGCCGCCGCGCGGCGTTTCAAGCTCCTCTTCCACTATCGCCTCCTCAACCGAGGCGTCCAAAACGCGCTTGAGGAACACCTTGATGCTCGTGCCGCGCCCCGGTTCGCTGTAGACGGCAATGTGCCCGCCGGACTGCTCGACGATGCCATGGCACGTGGCCAGCCCCAGCCCGGTCCCCTTGCCCGGAGGTTTGGTCGTGAAGAATGGCTCGAATAATCGGCTGAGCACGTCGGGCGTCATCCCCGTGCCGGTGTCCGTCACCGCAAGCATAACATGCGGTCCGGGCGTGGCGCCGACGCGATTGCGGCAATACGCTTCATCGAGGCGTATGTTGGAGATCTCAATCGTCAGCGAACCTCCGCTTGGCATGGCGTCGCGCGCGTTGAGCGCAAGGTTCATGACGATCTGCTCAAGTTGCGAAGAATCGGCCAGCACTTTGCCTGCGTTGCCCGCGACGATGGTGCGCAATTTGACGTCTTCGCCGATCAATCTCTGGAGCATCGGCGCCAGACCCGACACGACATCGCCAGGCGCAATCACCGTCGGCCGCACAACCTGTTTGCGGGCAAAGATGAGCAATTGACGCGTCAACGACGCCGCACGCTCGGCGGCCTCTTTCACATGTTCGAGCGGGGCTCGTGCCGGATGATCGGGTTCGAGCTTGCGCGTCGCCAGCGTGAGGTAGTTGAAGATCCCCATAAGCAGGTTGTTGAAGTCATGCGCCACGCCACCCGCGAGCCGACCGATGCCCTCCATCTTCTGCGACTGAAGCAACTGGCTCTCGAGGCGGCGTTTCTCAGAGATGTCACGCAGGATTACGGTGTAGAACTTTCGACCATCCAAGACCGCATGAGAGATGGACGCTTCAATGGGAAACTCTTCCCCACCGGCGCGCAGGCCGCTGAGCGTCCCCAGCCGTCCCATGTCGCGATTGGTCGCCCCCGTGCGCCCGAAAGCACGCACGTGATCGGCGTGCGATTTGCGAAACCGTTCGGGGATGAACCGCTCCAGCGGAGATCCCATTGCCTCAGCAACCGGAACTCCAAAAACCCGAACCGCAGCCTGGTTGAACATCACCACCCGCTGCTCATCATCCACCGTGATGATGGCGTCCATGGCGGAGTCGATAATGGACAGCAGGCGGTTGTGATCTGTGCGCAACGCCGGATGAGCGGCGGCATGTCCCGTGAGGTCGCGCGTTCGAAGCAGGAATCCCTGCAGGGCGCTGTCACTGCCGCGCAAATCGGTGATCACGGTATGGGCGGGAAAGCGAGTGTGGTCTGACCGCGCGCGCCAACCACGGTGTTCAAAAACACCCTCGGCGGCGGACTGCTCAAGCGCCTGGCGGGGAATACTCGCCGCGCGATCCTCTTCGCAGAAGAGCAGTCCAAAGTGCCGACCGATGATCTCGTTGCCATGAAAACCGGTGATGCGCTCCGCGTCGGCGTTCCATGTGACGATCGTTCCCTTGAGATCGAGTGTACAAAGCGCCGAGTTCTGCATCGCATGGGCAATCTCGCGATACCGTTCTTCGCTCTCCTGCAACAACGCTTCGACGCGCCGGCGATCGGTGATATCCAGCACGACGACGCTGCCTCCACCCTGCGAGTCGCGCCGATTTGACGCCATGAGACGAAACCACCGACTCCCCGTCGAACCGCCGCACGCAATGTCGATCGTGAACTCGTTGGCCGCCCCGTCGAGCACGCTCCGCACGCCAGCAAAGGCGCGGCCGCTCGACGAGAGCTGACCGAGCACCTCCGTAAAGTCCGTGCCCACATCGGTCAGCAGATCATGGCGTCCGACAGCCTCTGACCATGAATGATTCACCGCGAGGATTCGCCCCTGACTGTCAAGCAGAGCGCAGGGCGTGGAAAACGGCTCTCCGCAGTGGCGCCCGGGCCAGTTGGATGCGTCAGGTTGTTCGGGCGTCGATTCGGTCATCCGGCAGTTCCCCGCGCTTGGGCGATCTGGGTCAAAGGCAATCGGCTCCAACGCTCTTTGTTATCGGTTCAAACCAGTCGCGACTAAGGATAGTACAGTCGGCTCCACGCAAGCCTCGGAACCCGCCGACACCGTGAACGCGGCATTCTCGCCTGCGTGGGGCCCGCTGCAGGAGATCGCCCCGGTCTCCGGGCGAGCGCGGTTTCGAGGGAGTTCCGCGCCTATTTTTCCAGTGATGAAGTGACGGGAGGTGATTCATGATCCACTCGCGTCCGTTCTTCGCACAGGTTCAGGCCCACTACGACCTGTCGAACGAATTCTTCTCACTCTTTCTCGATCCATCGATGACCTACTCGTGCGCCTGGTTCCAGCACGCGGACATGTCGCTCGAGCAGGCGCAGATGGCCAAGATCGACCTCGCACTGGGCAAATGCGATCTCTGGCCGGGCATGCGACTGCTCGATGTGGGCTGCGGCTGGGGTTCGACAGCGCGGCGTGCCGCCCAGCGCTTCGCCGTCGGTGTGGTTGGACTCACGCTGAGCCACAACCAGTATGACTACGCAACCAGCCACCTGCGCCCGTCGCGCAGTGGACTGGCCGGCTCCATTGAATTTCGGCTGCAGGGATGGGAGGAGTTTGACGAACCGGTGGACCGCATCGTGTCGATCGGCGCGTTTGAGCACTTTCGACGCGAAAGGCATGCGGAGTTCTTTGAGCGTTGCCGCGACATTCTGCCCGACGATGGGCGCATGCTGCTGCACACAATTGCTGAAGTTGATCGAAGCAAGTGGCGCGAACCGCGCCGGCCGACGCACGAAGACACCGACTTCGCCAGGTTCATTCGCACGCGCATTTTCCCCGGCGCTCAACTCTGCACCGCCGAGGCCGTCATTGATCGAGCCCGCAACGCCGGCTTCCAGATCACGCAGGTGCAATCGCTCCAGGCCGACTACGCCCGGACGCTCGAACGCTGGGCCACGAACCTGCGGGCGGCGCGACATCAGGCGATCCGCACCACATCACAAGAGACCTACGACACGTACATGCGATACCTCTCCGGCTGTGGCAGGTACTTTCTCAACGGTCGCATGGACGTCGTGCAATTCACCTGCAGCTGCGCGTGACGCTCGTCAGCGTGAGGTCATCTCCGCAATCAAATCAAACGCTTCGCGGAACGCCGGCGGCCCGCCCTCTTGGGCGCTCTGCCATGTCCAGTCAAGGTCGTGATTCGCACTCGGGTAGATGTGCACGGTGAGATTCGTGCGCCCCGCATCGCGCAAAGCCTGTTCAGCTTCGTGCACGCCTTCGACGCGGCAGGTTCCGTCAAGCGTGCCGTGAAAAATGTGCAGCGGAATGTCGAGTTTGCGCAGGTTGGTCCAGTTCGGTTCCACATCCCACCACTCAAGCAGGTAGGCCGAAGTCAGGTTCATCAATTGCGCCCACAGCAGATCGTCGTTGCGATCATCCACCGCCTTGAGAGTCATGTCCAGTCGCGGCTTGATGAGCGCCGCCAGGTCCTCGGGGGTGATCGACCCATTGTGATCCACATCCAGCGGCGCGAACGGCAACTGCTGTGCAAGCGATCCGTCGGACTTGAGCGCCTCGTCGTATTCCGCCCGCGTGAGCTCACCGCCGCGCGCCGCCGGGACCAGGTGCTGCACATTGCGCCACGGTCCCACGCTCATCTGCCATACAATCGTGTCGTGCGCGTTGTCGGCCGCATATCCGAACATGAGCACGCCGACGACCCCATCCGACTTGCGAGCGGCCAACTGCGGTGCGAGACGTGTGCCCTCGCTGGCGCCGAGCAACACAACTCGCGCCGGATCAATCTCTTCTCGCGCGCGCAGCAGGTCCAGCGCCACGCCGTAGTCATCGAGCATCACGCTCATCGTTGCTTTGCTGAAAACGGCGCGGTCGAGTTTCATCCACGGGCTCACCTCAAGCGCCTGGCAACCGCGTTTGCTCATGCGAAAGAACCCAACGCCGCGCTTGGCCAACTCATCTGCGAAGAAATCGAGGTATCGACCGATCTGCACTTTGCCATCCGAGTCAACATAGCCGAATGGATTGTCGTAGGTGCGTGCTCCGGCGCCGTGAAGGTAGAGCACGACGGGCACCTTCCCCTCGCGTTTGGCCGGCAGCGTCAGCTTCGCTTCCAGTGGCGTGCCATCGCGGGCCTTTAACGTGATGACTTCATCTACTCCGGGACGAACCGGAGTCGCAACCTCCAGGTCCTGGGTCAAAGCCCGCTGCGACACGAGAGCCACGACGATTCCGCAAACACCGGGCAGGAGACCACTTCGAATGCGAGGCATGCGTCAATCCCTTCATGTGCGTCAACGCGCAGGAGACACATCATTGCGACTGCGATAACGGGTCACGCCGAGCATATCGCCCCGATCCTGAAGAAAGCGAGCCGCCTCCCGATATCCCCATGGCCGCCACGCCCCGGGAAGACTACCTAAATCCGCCCGTCGTCGTACATTGAGGATAACTTCCTCTGTTTATCAGTCTACACTTGCCCGATGTCAGCGAACGCCCAGCTCCCGGAGGCCCGAATGAGCGAACTCCTTGAAAACCAGGCCGACAACAGGACCAGCCAGAACACCTCGCACGCCCAGGAACTCCAGGGCTGCGACGTCTGCCTTGCAGCCCAGATCGCCGAAGAGGCCGCTCGCCGTGGTCAGCCCGGCCATTCGCGTGCTGCGGGTGTTGATTACGGGCCGATCGAAGCCCATGCCGATGGCGCCACCTTTCCACCGGGGCACCCGGTGGAGACGTTCCGCAGCGAGAACGCAGCGATTCGCAAGCTCGGCCGGGCTATCCTCAAGCACCTGCCCGTACTTCTCGCTGAGGGTAAACCCGTCACGCCCGAAGCCGTCGCCCACCTGCGCGAAGTGCTCAACCAGATCCTCGACATTGACAAGCACTACCTGCGCAAGGAGCACCTGCTCTTCACGTGCCTCGAGCGTCACGGCATCACCGGACCGTCCAAAGCCATGTGGGCCCGCGATGACGAGGTTCGCGCGTTGCTCAAAGACTTTCAGGCGGCAATCACCTCGGAAATCGATCACGAGGCCACGTGGCGGCAGGTGCTGCTGGCAACTGCTCATCGTCTGATCCCGATCATGCTCGACCTGGCCGAAAAGGAAGATCAGATCCTGCTGCCCATGGCCATCAAGGCGCTCACGGAGAATGAGTGGATCGAGATCTGGGCGCAATCGCCGCAGTTCGGCTGGTGCATCGTCGATCCCGGCCGCGACTACCGGCCATCCGCAACAGCCCTGCTTGCAGCCACCGCGCCCAAACCCGGAAAACCGAAGCAAGACTCTCTCCTCACCGCGGCGGCGGAAGACGGGGCGCTGTCGCTGGCCATGACGCCGGCGACCGCCCCCGCACCGCCGGCGCGCGATGCCATCATTCTGCCGACAGGCGCCCTGACCCTTGATCAACTCATCGCGATTTTTAACACCATGCCCGTCGATCTGACCTTCGTCGACGCTGATGACCGAGTGCGCTTCTTCAGTGAAGGCGCCGGGAGAGTTTTCGTGCGGCCCAAGGCGGTCATCGGCCGCCAGGTACAACATTGTCACCCGCCCAAGAGCCTGCACCTGGTGGATCGGATACTCGATGACTTCAAAGCGGGCCGACAGAGCGTGGCGGAGTTCTGGATCACGCTGAAGGAGCGCTTCCTTCACATCAGGTATTTCGCCCTGCGCAACGAATCAGGCACATACCTCGGCACCCTCGAAGTCACTCAGGATCTCACCCGAGAACGAACTTTGCAGGGCGAACAGCGACTGGTTTCGTACGACAATTAGGTGGGGCGATTCGCACGACCGTCCCGCCGAGACCGAGTCGGACTCGATCCGCTCCATACTGATCTCTCGTGCGACGAAAGGCCTCAAGTCGTGAACACCGATCTGCAGATGACCGAGACAACAAGTCTGGATGAAGTCCGTGAACGTTATTGCTACAACGTCGTGCTCCGCGACGGTTCGGTTGTACGTCTTCGACCGATAGAGCGAACCGACGGCGCACGTCTGCTCGAATTCGGCCGCGGCCTGTCGGTCGAGAGCCTGGAAATGCGATTTCTTCACCTGCCCAAGATCGACACCGCGCTGATCGATGGGCTGGTCAGCGTGGATTACAACAATCGCTTCGCCCTCGTCGCCGAACTGCATGAGCGCATCGTCGGCGTCGGTCGATATGCGCGCGAGACGCGTCATCCCGAAGCGGCCGAAATGGCGTTTGTGGTCGATGATGCGCTGCAGGGCAAGGGACTCGGCACGGCCATGCTCGACCGGCTGGCCGAGGTGGCGCGCGATCACGGCATTTCCGCCATCGAAGGCGATGTCGTCGCACACAACAAGCGCATGCTCAACATGGTCGCCGCCTCGGGCTTTGAAGTCATGCATCGCCAGGACGGCGGCTTGCTCCGCGTCCGACTCGATCTTGAACCCACGCCCGAGTACGAACAGCGCCTCCACGAACGGCAGGCGCAGTCTGCGGCTGCATCCGTTCGCATCTTCATGGAGCCAACCAGCGTCGCCGTCGTCGGCGCCAGTCGCGATCCGCAGAAGATCGGGTCGATGGTGCTGCACAATCTCCTGCGCATCGGATACACCGGCCGGATTTACCCGATCAATCCGGCGGCAGGCGAAATCGAATCCATCCCGGCGTTCGCGCGGCTCACCGATGTACCGGGCCCAATTGAACTGGCAGTCATCGCGGTTCCCCTGGCGCACGTCGAGGCGGTGGTGGACGAATGCATCGCCAAAAACGTCCGCGGCATTCTGCTTCTTACGGCCGGCTACTCCGAAACGGGTTCCGAAGGACGTGAGCGCGAACGGAAACTGCTTGCCAAGGTCCGAGCGGCGGGCATTCGCCTCGTCGGACCCAACTGCTTTGGCATCATCAACACCGATCCGAAGGTGCGGCTCAACACGTCGTTCTCGCCCATTCTGCCGCTCGAAGGAACAGTCGGGCTGATGACGCAAAGCGGTGCGCTGGGCCAGGCCATTCTCGATTACGCTCGCGATCTCAACCTGGGCCTGTCCAACTTCGTCTCCGTTGGCAACAAGGCCGACGTCTCGGGCAATGACCTGCTCCAGTACTGGATGCAGGACAAGCGAACCAACGTCATCCTGCTCTACCTCGAGAGTTTCGGTAATCCGCGAAAGTTCAGTCGCATCGCGCGCGAAGTCGCGGCGCACAAACCCATCGTCTGCGTGAAGGCCGGTCGATCTCGCGCAGGCGCCCGGGCCGCCAGCTCGCATACCGGCTCGCTGGCCGGAAGCGATCAGGCCGCCGAAGCCCTCTTCCGTCAGTGCGGCGTCATTCGAACCAACACGCTCGAAGAACTCTTCGACGTCGCCACGTTTCTCGCGCACCAGCCGTTCCCCAGCGGACCGCGCGTAGCGATCCTCACCAACGCAGGTGGCCCGGCAATCATGGCGGCCGATGCCTGCGAGGCGGCCGGTCTCGAGTTGCCAACGCTCAGTGATCAGACCGTCAAGACACTGCGTTCGTTCCTGCCTGCAGCGGCAAGCGTGGCCAATCCCGTCGACATGATCGCCAGCGCCAACGCCGAGCAATACGGGCTGGCGATGAAGGCCCTGCTCGATGATCCGAAAGTAGACAGTGTCATTGTCCTCTTTGTGCCGCTCCTGGCCGGCTCTCCCGAGCAGGTTGCAACGGAGATTCGCAAGGCCGTGCCCGCAGGCTGTCGCAAGCCGGTGCTGGCGACCTTCCTGAGCGCCCAGGGCATGCCGCCCGAGCTTTCCGGCATACCAAGCTATCGGTTCCCGGAAGGCGCGGTCACGGCCCTGTCGCGCGCGCTTCGCTTCGCGCGGTGGCGCAATCGACCGGCAGGAAAGGCAGTCTCGTTTGACGACTTCGACAGCGACACAGCCAGATCAATCGTCGAGTCCGTGCGCGACCGTGGCGGCGGCTGGCTTTCTGCCGAAGAAGTCGGCTCACTGCTCGGCGCTGCGAACATACCCATTGCCAGGTCACGGGTGGCCGAGTCACTCGTTTCGGCACTCAAGGCCGCCAGCTCGATCGGATACCCCGTTGTTCTGAAAGCAATCGGCCCAAACATCCTGCACAAGACCGAACTGGGCGGTGTAAAGCTGAACATCGGCAACGATCAGGCGCTTGAGGACGCCTACACGGAACTCTCCCAGCGACTTGACGAGCAGATGACATCCGTCCTCGTGCAGAAGAGCATTCCCAAGGGTGTGGAAGTCCTGATCGGCGCCACGCTCGATGAGACCTTCGGGCACACAATCGCCTACGGAATGGGCGGAACGCTGGTCGACCTGATCCAGGATGTCGCCCTGCGCCTGACCCCGCTGACCGACAACGACGTGACGGACATGCTCGCCGAAGTGCGCGGCACGAAACTCCTTCAAGGTTGGCGCGGCGCCCCACCCGCGGATGAGCACATCGTGCGCGAAATCCTCTCACGACTGTCCGCGTTGCTGGAACTCTGCCCCGAAATCGAGGAGGTGGATTTCAATCCGACGATTGTCCTCGAACACGGCGCAACCGTAGTCGATGCGCGCATTCGCGTAGGGACGCGCTGGCAGCGGCCCGGTCCACGCGCCATCTTCTGAGCCGAGCGGATCTCGCCCTACTCGACGCGTGCAACGTTACTCAGGTTGCATGCGCCGATGTCGAGCAGTTGCATGAACCCGCCGCACGCCGCCGGTGGCGCCGTTGCGTTGATCACCCGTGACCCCTCACCACCAGCCCCGCCTCGCCATGCGATCTGGATTTGGTTACCGCCAAGTCCAAGCCGTGTCCCCGCGCACGGGAATTGCCTCGGAATCGCGAACGATCCCTGGTTAAGCGCAAAAAGCAGCGCCGCTTGTCCACCGGGTGATGCGTTCGACCATTCGATCCGAATCGACCCGCCACCCGGACAAGCTGCATCGACCAACAGCTGTGGCCCTTCGCACTCATCGGGAATGCCGTTGCCGTTGTGATCCGTCGATCGACCCTCCATGATGTCGCATCCGTCCGGCTGCTGGTTGCCGTTGCAATCCACAAAGAGGCGATTGCGATACAGGAAGTTGCCGAGACTCGAGTCCCAGTTGGTGATCGCCATGTCGATTTCGGGCGACCAGGTGTAATCGATCTCCAGCGCTTCGCCGGGCAGGTTCATGTCCACGCTGACCCAGCCGCGCACCCGATTGAACATGTAGGCGCTCGGCGGCAATGGCACGCCGTCCAATCGCACTTCCGTCACTGTTCCAATCTGGTTGTGCGACAGGTAAAACTGTCGCGGGCTGCCATCGGGCGCGCTGATCTGATCCGTGTGATGCTGAACCACACCGCAGTGCGGGTCGATATCACCAAACACAATCTCCTCGATGACTGACGTCCGCCGGCTCGACCACGATGGGATTGACGCGAGTCCCGTCCCGGTGTTGTAGAACAGCCGCGTGTAATCCCACCAGGCGCCCGTCGCCAGATCGAGCATTCCATCGAGATTGACGTCCGCCAGCGCCACCGCCGAGCCGTAGCCTTCGCTGTAACTCCACGTGGCGGTGCGGGTGTAGTACCCGCTCTGAAGGCCGTCGTACTGTCGGAACCGCCCCGAACCGCTCAATTGCGTGTTATCGGTGGTGAACAGGTCGGCCCAACCGTCGCCATTCACGTCGCCCGTCGCCGCCATGATCGAGTCCTGGTTCGGGCTGTCCTGCGTCGACCACGCCGGATCGCTCTCGAGCATCCCCTCTGCATTGCGAAACACGGTCGTGTCGCTGAAGCTCGCCACTTCGATCAGATCGAACCATCCATCGTGGTCGGCATCATCCCAGATGCAGCCGTTGTTGATGTAGGTCAGACGCGATGACCAGTCCGGCGATGTTGAGAGTGCCCCGTCGTGATTGAGATAGACGCGCACAGGGTAGGCATCACTTCCATACATCCAGCCTGACGCGAGCGCCAGATCCGGTCGCCCATCGCCATTCATGTCGCCAAACGCGCAGCCGAATGACGCATCGATTTCATCCGCCCGCCAGTCCGGCAGCGATGAAAGCGTGCCGGCGTTGTTGAGATAGACCTTCGCGCTGGTCGTGTCGGGTACGAGGACCGCCACGGCCACGTCGAGCCATCCATCGCCGTTCACGTCAGCAATGTCAAGATGCCCGTTGTATTCACTATCGCTCGATTCCCAGCTCGGTGCGGATGGAAACGAACCGCTTCCGTTGTTGTAGTAGACCGCCAGGTGTTCGCGGCGCATGTCGTTGCCGTTGGACACCACGAGATCGAGCCACCCATCGCCGTTGATGTCGGCGAACGCTCCGCCCGTTGAGTAGCGCAGGTCGGTCGACACCCAGTCGGGATCATCAGGGAACGGATTCTGCGCCCCGGCCGCACCGACAAGACTAAGCAACGCTGCGGCGCTGACCAACCCCGATGGCGCCATGCGTCGATTGAGCTGACGACCAAGGCTGCGGCGAATCATGATCTGCTCCTCTGGTAGTTGAACGTCCCTCGTTTGGCCCGACGCTTGCGAACTGGCAAGTCCGAACTGCACGATGCCCCTGTTCGGAGAATGCGACATCCTCAATTGGGTATTCCCGACCCGGCGCATGGCACATCCAAAAGGCTCCTTTCGGGAAGTTGACCCCGAAGTCAATTCCTGTAGCGCTGATCGCTCACGCTCGGCCGACCCGGTGCAGGGCCTGCTCCAACTGCGACCAGCGCTGCTCAAGTGAGCCGCTGATGCCCAGCGACATGCGAACCAGCCCCGGCGAGATCCCGGCCGCATGCTGTGCCTCATCATTAAGTTCACTTGAAGTCGAGGCGGCGGAGCACGACATGAGCGTGTCAAAATAACCGAGACTCACCGCCATGTAACCAAACCGCAAGTCGTTCTGCAACAATTCCATGAACTGTTCGGCCCGCTGCTGCGTCCCAAGGTCGATCGTCAGCACGCCGCCCATACCGTAACCCTCGTTCCTGATCCGGTTGAATACGGCGTGATCGGGATGCGTGCGCAACCCCGGATAGCCGACCGCCCAACCCAACTCAGTGAGCCGTTGCGCAAAGACCAGCGCCCGTCGCCCGTGCTCGCCCATGCGCAATCCCAGATGCGGCAGTCGGAGACTGATCTCAAATGCCATGCGCGGATCCATCGTCGGACCCAACAGCATGAGCGAACCCGTGTGCAGATCCATCATGCTCGAAATGAAGTCCGATGAACCGACCACCGCACCCGCAATGATGTCGCTCGCGCCGTTCATGAACTTGGTCAGCGAGTGCACGACGATGTCCGCGCCATGTTTAAGGGGGCTGACAATCATCGGCGCAAACGTGTTATCGACGATGAGCAGCGCGCCGTGCGCGTGGGCCACCGCCGCCAGAGTCGGAATGTCAGCGACGCGAAGGGTCGGATTCGTAATTGTCTCCACGTAGATCGCACGGGTGCGCGGCGTCATGGCCCGCTCGATCGCGTGCACATCGTGCGTCGGCGCAAAGGTAGCCTTCACTCCTGCCTTGAGCGGAAGGTACTCGTTGAGCAGCGCGAACGTGCCGCCGTAGATCGTGTTACCCGAGACGATGTGATCGCCAGCATTGCAGACCTGGAGAATGGTCGCCGCGATGGCGCCCATGCCGCTGGACGTGGCGTATCCCGCTTGAGCGCCTTCGATCGACGCGATCTGGTGACCAAGCACATAGACCGTGGGATTGAAGTGCCGGCCGTAGAGATAACACCCGCCCTTTTCCGGCCCGCGCTGGCCGTGGAAGATCTCAGGCATGATGTCGGCGTGCATGACAGTAAAGGTCGTGCTCGCTTCGATAGACATGTTGACGCCGCCATGTTCGCCAAACTCGTGCCGCATTGCCGCCAGCGATTCATTCGGATCATGCGTGGACATGATGCCTCCTTTTCACGGCCACCCGCATTCAGTGCTACCGAATCCAAGGCCGCGCGGGCTCGCGCGGGCACTGCGGCCGATTATGCAATCTGCAATAGATGCTCAGCGCGCACCTGATAGCAACGATGGCAGTCGCCTGTAATCACTCTCGACGATCCGCACGATCGATCTGGGCGCGATCAGCCAGCCGCAACCGCTTCGCCGCGCACGTCGCAGCCGTACAGTCGCCGGCCGAGCCACAACGACACACTCACAAGGGCGATGAGCACCGGCACTTCGACGAGCGGCCCGACAACCGTGGCAAAGGCAACTTCAGAGCCGATCCCAAAAACCGAGATCGCCACCGCAATCGCCAGTTCAAAGTTATTGCCTGACGCCGTGAATGCGAGCGTGGCCGCCCGTTCGTAGTCCGCCCCGACCTTTTTCGCCATCAGAAAGCTCGTGAAGAACATGATCACAAAATAGAGTGTGAGCGGAATGGTGATGCGCAGCAGATCCATGGGCAGGGCGACGATCTGGTCCCCCTTGAGGCTGAACATAACCATGATCGTAAAGAGCAGCGCGATGAGTGTCATCGGCGCGATGCGCGGAATGAACACATGGCTGTACCACGCCTCGCCTTTGAGCGGCCGCAGCACGAAGCGCGTGGCCATCCCGCCGAAAAACGGGATGCCCAGGTAGATCATCACACTGCGGAAGATCTCGCCGATGTGGACATCCACCACGGCGCCCTCGAGCCCCAGCAGCGGCGGCAGGTAGGTGATAAACACCCAGGCGTAGAGACCGAAGAAGAGCACCTGGAAGATGCTGTTGAACGCGACCAGCCCGGCCGCGTAATCCGCACTGCCGCGAGCAAGATCATTCCAGACCAGTACCATCGCGATGCAACGCGCCAACCCCACCATGATCAGCCCGATCATGTACTGCGGATGATCCGGCAGCAGAAAAACCGCCAGCGCGAACATGAGCACCGGCCCGACGAGCCAGTTCTGCACCAGCGAAAGCGCCAGCACGCGCCAATCGCGAAAAACCTCCGGCAGCTTTTCATAGCGCACCTTCGCCAGCGGCGGGTACATCATCAGAATCAGCCCGATCGCGATCGGAATGTTTGTCGTGCCGACCGAGACGCGATCGAGCGATTCGGCAACGCCGGGCACAAATCGCCCGATGCACACCCCTGTTGCCATGGCAAGAAAGATCCAAAGCGTCAGAAAGCGATCGAGAAACGACAATCGCCGGGGAGTCTGGACGCATGGCGGCGGCTGGTGAATCGTCCTTGCAACCTGCGAATTCATCGACTCTCTCCGTGCGGCATGGCTCGCGCTGCCTGGCCATTGGGCGAGGTTTCGATCCACTCTTCGACTCGCTCGCGAATCTCATCGCGGACCCGACGAAACACCGCCAGTCGCTCTGCTTCACTTCCGTGCGCTGCCGAAGGATCGTCAAACGACCAGTCGAGGCGCTCGCACACGCCCGGCCAGATGCGCGGGCACGTCTGGCTCGCCTTGTCGCACACCACAATGAGGTAATCAACTTTCCAGCGGCCAAGATAGCTCGCAATGCCCTCGGCGCGGTTCTGTGAAATGTCGATGCCAACCTCAGCCATAGCGCGCACCGACAACGGATTGAGCACACCCGGATCGACACCGGCGCTGGCCACCTCGAATCGATCCCCGGCCAGGTGCTTCAGCCAGCCCTCGGCCATCTGGCTTCGAGCCGAATTGTGGCTGCAGACAAAAAGGACTCCCGGTTTGCGACTCATCTGAACTCCTCCTCAGGCGTTCGCATTCGCGCAGCAATTCCCACCGCGTCTGGCGCTGATGACTTCCCGATCACAACAGCCGCCGCGCTGCCGCAGTCGCCCAAGCCGCTGCATGTCGCGGCGCAGCTGCGGCACTTCGCCAAGGCAACACCCCAGGCAATCCAGAAGACGGCCATGAAAAGCAGAAGAAGGCTCGGCGAGGGTGTAGAAACACCAGTTCCCTTCCCTCTCGCATCGCACCAGCCCGGAGCGGCGGAGGTATGCCAGGTGCCGCGAGATCGTCGGCTGCGGCGCCTTGATCACTTCCACGAGATCGCCCACACAGATCTGACCCTCGCGCAGCACATTGAGGATGCGCAACCGGGTGCGATCGGCAAACGCACGAAACATGACATCGAGCCGGTCTTCAGGCATGACTCAAGTATATTCGCATAAACGAATATAGTCGACCCACAACCGACCTCACTGTTTGCAGTACAATGCCAATGCGATGACAAACCACTCCCACCACGTCCGCCGTGAGCTGCATATCGCGGGATTGACCGCAGTGTTCGGCCTCGTTTCCTGCGCCGCCCACAATGAGATGTCCGCGCCATCCTCGGCCGCCCCGGCCGGTGTGTCGCCCGAGACGTACCGCCAGTTTGATTTCTGGGTGGGTGACTGGGTCGTTACCGATGCAATCGGCCGGACCATGGGCGCCAGCCACGTCGAGCGCGCTGAGAACGGCTTCGCCATCATCGAGTACTGGACCTCGGCTCGCGGCGGCACCGGGCGCAGCATCAACTACGTCGATCCCGCCGAGGGCCGGTGGAAACAAAACTGGGTGAGCGGTCGCGGGAATGTCGTGAGCTACTCTGGCGGATTCGACGATGGAGCGATGCGCTTCCAAGGCCGATCAACGGTCGCGGATGGCACAACCGAACTGGCGCGGGCGGTCTTCACCCCCGGACCCGACGGCACGGTACACCAGTTCATCGAGCACTCGAGCGACGCCGGCGCCACCTGGTACGTTTACTTCGACGGCACATACCGAAAGCGACCCTCATTTGATGGGCCAACTGGTGAAAACCCGCAACGCTGAGCAACTACTGTCCGTACGTGCCTTGGGGCGGCTCCCCAACGGCGCCGGTACCGCGGCGAAGAGCGATGGAACATCGGCTCGAATCTGCTCGGCAACTCATGCAGGCGTTCGCAGCGCGAACGGGCATTGATCCCCCGCACGACTCCGACACCCGTTACCTCTGGACCGACGCCTTTGCAGTGTGCAACTTCCTCACTCTCGCACGAGCGACCTCCGATCCAATCTACCTGGCCCATGCGAAGAATCTGATTGAACAGGTGCATCACGTCCTGGGCAGACACCGTCGCGACGATTCCCGGCGCGGCTGGATCAGCGGACTCGAAGAAGAAGATGCGCTCAGGCATCCCACCTGCGGCGGCCTGAGAATCGGCAAACCACTCAATGAGCGCCAACCCGACGAACCACTGGACGAGCAATTGGAATGGGAGCGCGATGGCCAATACTTCCACTACCTCACCAAGTGGATGCACGCGCTCCACCGGACCGCGCTGGCCACCAGTCAGGAAGAATACCTCATCTGGGCCCTGGAATTAGCGCTGGCCGCGCACCGATCGTTTGTACACGTCTCGGATCAGGGCGAGCAACGCCTCTATTGGAAGATGAGCATCGACCTGTCCCGACCCCTCGTTTGCTCAATGGGAGCAATGGATTCTCTTGACGGATTCGTCGTCTTGTGCACCATTCAGGGCGAGCGGCCCGAAGTCGACAGCCCTGAGAAAGCCATTCTGCTCTCCGCCATCGAAGATATGCAGACCATGTGTGAGAGCGCCCAATGGACGACAGTCGACGCCCTCGGCATTGGCGGACTGCTCTGTGATGCAGCAGGGCTCGTGCGACTCATTGCGCGAGGAACGCTGGCTCACACGAGGATTCTCGACAAAGCCCTCTTCAGCGCCGCCGACAGTCTTCACTCCTTCCGATCATTCAACCGGCTCGATTCGTCGCCCGAACACCGGCTGGCGTTTCGCGAACTCGGCCTGTCCATCGGACTGCACACGCTCCGGCAGATGCACGACCAGATCGCGGACAATCATCGTCGATTCCACCAAGGCAAGGTGCTTCTCAGCCTGCTTGCGTCTCTTGCTCGCCACACGCCGCTCATCGAGCAGATCGAGCAGTTCTGGCTCAGGCCCGAAAGCCAGCAGAGCCTGACCTGGACACAGCATCAGGACATCAACGCCGTCATGCTCGCCACAAGCCTGGCGTCAAGCGCCTATATGGCCAATGTTGAGACGTAAATTGGAAACTGACGACACATCGTAACTGGGCTCTTCAGTAGCCGTTTCGCAGGCCGCCCAAGACTCGGGCAGGTGCGCGACATGTAATGCGACGCACGCCGGCACGGTGTAGCATGTACACCATGCAAGCCGTGGCCGGCCCGACCCAAACCGACACTCCGCTCTTCGCGATGACGGGCATCTGCAAGACGTTCGGCGTGCAGCAGGTGCTGCGCGACGTCGCCTTCGACCTGCGCGCAGGTGAAGTCCATGTGCTCGCCGGCGAGAACGGCGCCGGCAAGAGCACGCTCATGCGGATCCTCGGCGGCATTATCCTCGCCGACCACGGCCACAGTCACGTCAATGGAAGCGAAGTCCTGTTCCGCAACCCGCGCGATGCAGCGAACAGCGGCGTGGCAATCATCCACCAGGAACTCTCTCTCGTCGGTCCAATGTCCGTAGCCGACAATCTCTTTCTCGGCCACGAATCCTCGACCGCAGGCTGGCTCCATCAAACGGGCACAGCCCAGCGCACACGCGACGTGCTCAGCCGCGTTAGCTTGCGCATCGACCCGCGCCGAGCCGTGGACAGTCTGCCGATCTCTTCACAGCAACTCGTCGAGATCGCCAAGGCGCTTGCCCTCGATGCGCAAATCATCGTCATGGATGAGCCCACCAGCGCATTGAGCGAACCGGAAGTCCGCAACCTCTTCGCCCGCATCGCCGACCTCAAGAGTCAAGGCTGCGGCATCATCTACATCACCCACCGCCTCGAAGAGATCTACACCATCGCCGACCGCATCTCCGTGCTCCGCGATGGCGCCCTCGTTGCCACGCGCGATCGATCCGACCTGCCGCCCGATGAACTCGTCCGCCTCATGGTCGGCCGCAGCATCAGCGACCAGGCCCCGCGCCGAACCGTCACGTGCAACGACCTCCGCCTGCGCGTGCAACACTGCACCGTCCGCGCGACTCGCGCTGGGGTTCCACCGATCGTCAGCGATGTCTCCTTCGACGTTCGACGCGGCGAGATCCTTGGCGTCGTCGGCCTCGAAGGTTCCGGAGTCAGCGAACTGCTCTGGGCGACCTTCGGCGCGCTCGCGAACCGCGCCACAAGTGAGATCACCATCGATGGCCAACGGATTCGCATCAATTCACCGCGCGATGCCATCGACGCCGGCATCGCCCTGGTCACCAATGACCGCAAACGCACCGGCCTGATCCTCGGCATGGACATCGTACAAAACGCCACCCTCGCCGCCCTGCCTCAACTCAGTCCGTTCACCTGGCTCAATCACTCGGCCGAAACATCCCTTGCGTCGCAATCCACCCAACAACTTAGCCTCCGCGCCGCTTCCATGCGCCAGCATGTGTCAACTCTCTCTGGCGGCAACCAGCAGAAGGTCGTCCTCGCCAAGTGGATGGGCACCAACCCCCGCGTTCTCCTGCTCGACGACCCCACGCGCGGTGTCGACGTCGGCGCCAAGCATGAGATCTACCTCCTCATGAACCAGTGGAGCGAGCAGGGACGCAGCATCGTCTTCAGTTCATCGGAGTGGCCCGAATTGCTTCAGGTGAGCGATCGCATTATCGTGATGCACCGAGGCCGCATCGTGGCGTCATTCGAAGGCGGCGCCGCCACACCAGCCGATCTGCTGCGAGCCGCCATGGGGTCAACACGTGACGAATGACGCGCCCGGAAGTTCGACCCCAAGACTCAGCATGGCGCCCAGCGATGAGCGAACAGGATGGCGCGCTCGCCTCACCAGCCCCACCGCCACGGCACTCTTTGCCCTCTGTTTCGTGCTGCTCATCGGCCTGATCTTCTCCGGCGACGGCGCATTCTACAAGTGGTCGACGCACCGCGATGCCCTGCGCCAGGCGTCGGTCTACGGCATCCTCGCGTGCGGCATGACATTTGTCATCATCACCGCCGGCATCGATCTCTCCGTTGGCAGTGTCCTCGCGCTCGTCGCCGTGGCGTTCTCGATTCTCAGCATTCACAAAGACTGGTCGCCGTGGCTCACCATTCCTGCGTGCGTTGCCATCGGCGCCGCCTGCGGCGCGACGTCCGGAGCCGTGATCGCGAAACTCCGCATTCAACCGTTCATCGTCACGCTCGCCATGATGGTCTTTGCGCGCGGTCTGGCCAAGACCATCAGCGGTGGCATGAAGGTCTCCACGGCCATGCAGCGCCCAGACGGATCGTGGACCGCCGCGCCCGTACCGGACATCTTCAAAGCCATCGACTCTCGCCTGCTCGGCGACAACATCTCAGTCGTCAGCCTCATCTTCATCGCGTGCATCATCGTGTCGTGGATCATCCTCGCCCGCCTGCGCTGGGGACGCTACCTCTACGCCATCGGCGGCAACGAAGAAGCAGCGCGGCTCTCCGGCGTGCCGGTCGTCGCCATGAAGATCCTCGCCTACTCGCTGGCCGGCGCTTTCTCCGCTGTCGCCGGCCTCTGCCAAGCCGCGCAGGAACAGCAGGGCGACCCCGAAGCCGGGATCGGCTACGAACTTACAGCCATCGCCATCGTCGTCATCGGCGGCACCAATCTCATGGGCGGGCGCGGCGGCATCGGCCTCACCTTGCTCGGCACGCTCACCATCGGCTACCTCGATAAGATACTCAGCGTCAACGCCGTTCCCGAGGCCAGCCGGCTGATGCTCACCGGTGTCATCATCATCGTCGCCGTGCTGCTACAGCGACGCAAAGACTAATCCAGACAGGTGGTTTACATGAGACACGCATTCACTCGAACGATTCTCGTTTCGCTTGTTCTTCTTGCGCTGAGCGTGACAGGGTGCAAGAAATCAACGCCGACCTCAAATGCCGGTCCGACAAACGCCTCGCCCGGCGCCAAGGTCTCCTACACCATCGGCATGAGCCAGTGCAACCTTGGCGAACCTTGGCGCGTGCAGATGAATGACGATGTCCGCAAAGCAGCCGAAGCGCACCCGGAGATCAAGATGATCTTCAAGGACGCCCAGAACGACACGCTCAAACAGCGCAGCCACGTTGAAGAGTTCGTCAGCGCCGGCGTCGATCTGATCATCATCAGCCCCAAGGAAGCCCAGCCCCTCACCGAGCCCGTCGCCAAGGCGATGCAGGCCGGCATTCCGGTCATCGTCCTCGACCGCCGCGTGCTCGGCGATGAGTACACCTGCTTCATCGGAGCCGACAACAAACTCATTGGCCGCAAGGCCGGCGAGTGGATCGTCCAGACCCTCGGGGGCAAAGGCAACGTTGTCGAACTCGAAGGCCTCATGACCTCCACACCCGGCCAGGATCGCCACTCCGGATTCCGTGATGCCATCAAGGGCAGCGACATCAACATCATCTTCGAAGCCGACATGAAGTGGCTCGAACCCGATGCCCGCAAGGAGATGGAGTCGGCCCTGTCGCGCTTCGACAACATCGATCTCGTCTACGCCCACAACGATCCGGGTGCCCACGGCGCCTACCTCGCCACCCAGGCCGCCGGCCGCGCAGACAAAATCAAGTTCGTCGGCATCGATGCCCTGCCGCAGGAAGGCGTCGTCTATGTGAAGCAAGGCATCCTCGCCGCCACGTTCCAGTATCCGACCGGCGGCACTGAAGCGATCGACATGGCCCTTAAGATCCTGCAGGGCGAAACCGTGCCGAAAGAGATCACACTCGGCTCACGCGTCTTCACCAAGGACAACGTCGACACCGGAGGCGATCCGATCTGAGGTCTTGACTCCGAAGGAGTCACAGCGTGTAGCCACGGGTGGAGCAACGCTGCTTTGAGCGGTGCGGAACCCGTGGAAGCAATCGGAGAAGCGAAGTAAGCCCCGAAGGGGCGAAAGAAAACAACCGTCGCGCGGAGAGTCCAACATGCCCACGCCAGAGACGAACCAATCCTGCGGATGCTCTGACTCTTCATGCGGCCAACCCACCCGCCGCGACTTTCTCAATTCCACCGGCGTCGCCCTCAGCGCCCTCGCCCTTCCGCGCCTCTCGAAGAGCATCATGGCCGGCCCCTTCTTTCAGCCGACGGATGCCATCTCCCACTTCGTCCCCGCTGACAAGAAGCTCACAAAGGAGTGGCTTGCATCGCTGACCGATCGCGGCGAACCAGGCGAACTGCGCGGCGAAGACCTCAAGTTCATCGGCATGCCCGTCGGCGGCGTCGCAGCCGGCCAGCTCTACCTCCTCGGCGATGG
Source organism: Phycisphaerales bacterium UBA5793 (assembly GCA_002418285.1). Classification (GTDB taxonomy): domain Bacteria; phylum Planctomycetota; class Phycisphaerae; order Phycisphaerales; family UBA5793; genus UBA5793. The sequence continues at coordinate 30,533 of DIDT01000051.1, read as the reverse complement.
CACCCTCGGCTGCTGGCAGATCTTCAACCAGCAGTACTTCAGCGGCTACGGCCGCGACAACTACGACCTGCCGCCGGCTGCGTGTCCCATCGAACAGGGCTTCGCGCTGGTCGTGAATGACCAGGGCGCCAACACCGTCCACCGCCTCGCGCACTCAGACTTCGAAGGCATCTCGCTCCGCGGCCGCTACCCGATCGCCAACGTCAACTACGGCGACGCCAGGTGTCCGGTGAAGGCAACCATGGAGGTCTTCTCGCCCTTCATCCCGCTCAATGCGCCCGACAGCACCCTTCCGGCGACCATCTTCAATATCACCGTTCGCAACACGACGAGTCGGACTATTGACGTCGGCGTCCTCTCCTGGCTGGAAAACGCGATCTGTTTCCACAACGCAAAGTACCTGCGCGCCCAGCGTGTCGGCCGCGTCGAATCGCGCAAAGGCCGTGGCGCCATCGTCCACTCGATGCGGCCCCTCCCCAAGCCCGCGCAGCCGATCCGTGAACCCATCGTGCTCGCCGACTTCGAAGGCGCGAACTACGGCGACTGGAAAGTCGAAGGCGAGGCCTTCGGCGCCGGACCGGCGCGCGGCACCCTTTCCAACCAAAACCCCGTCAGCGGATTCCAGGGCAAGGGGCTCGTCAACACCTATCTCGGAGGCGATTCGCCCACGGGCCGCCTGATCAGTCCCGAGTTCGAGATCAATCGCAAGTACCTCAACTTCATGATCGGCGGCGGCAACCACAAGGGCGAGACCTGCATGAATCTCATCATCGCAGGTCAAATCGTGCGAACCTCGACTGGTCGCAACCAGGAACTCCTGCGCTGGGACTCCTGGGATGTTGCCGAGTTCGCGGGCAACAAAGCCACCATCGAGCTCGTCGATACCAATTCCGGCGGTTGGGGTCACATCAACATCGATCAGATCGAACTCGCAGACGACTCACGCTTCGGCCCCAGCGGCCCGCTCGAAGAACTCGACGACTTCGGCACGATGACTCTGATGTACAACGGTCCCTTCGTCGGCGGCGCAGACGTCGCGCGGTCCGCAGATCTGCTTGGAGCCAGACCGGCGCCGATCTCCGATCGCAACTTCACTTGCAATGCCGACGAGCGCCGATCGATCGGGATGCAGGCCGACTCCGTTGAACTCAAGCCCGGCGTCGCCCACACCTTTACCTTCGTCCTCGCCTGGCACTTTCCCAATCGCGCCAGCGTCGGCCAGCAATACGCCGAGCGCTTCGCCGACGCCTCGCACGTCGCAACGTATGTGTTGGATAATCTCAACCGTCTTACCGACGACACCCGCCTCTGGGTCAAGACTTTCTACGACGACAGCACCCTCCCCCACTGGCTTCTCGAGCGATTGCATTCCACAGTCTGCAATCTCGCGACGGGCACGACGCAGTGGTGGAAGTCCGGCCGCTTCTGGGCCTGGGAGGGCGTCGGCTGCTGCTCAGGCACCTGCACCCACGTCTGGAACTACGCCCACGCCATGGCGCGACTCTTCCCCGAACTCGAGCGCAGCGCCCGCGAAATGCAGGACCTCGATGCCGCGCTGCACGATGATGGACTCGTGGGTTTCCGCGGCGAACGCAACAATGCCTATGCCGCGGATGGTCAGGCCGGCACCGTGCTCAAGTGCTACCGCGAGCATCTCATGTCCGCCGACGATGCGTTCCTCAAACGCAACTGGCCGAACATCAAGAAGGTTCTGCTCTACCTCGTGCAGCAGGATGGTGATGACGACGGCTTCATCGCCAACAGCCAACCCAACACCTACGACATCGACTTCTTCGGCCCGAATACCTTCGTAGGTTCGCTCTATCTCGCCGCACTGCGCGCCGGCGAGGAGATGGCGAGACTCGTGGACGACGACGAGCTTGCCATTCGCCTGAAGAAGATCTTCGAGCTCGGCCGCGATTACTCCGTCAAGCAACTCTTCAACGGCGAGTACTTCATTCAGGATGTCGATCTCAAAGCCCATCCCCAGTTCCAGTACGGGCAGGGCTGCCTCTCCGACCAACTCTTTGGCCAGGGATGGGCGCACCAACTCGGTCTCGGTCGTGTTTATTGGAGAGAGAACACCCTGAGCGCGCTGCAATCCATCTGGAAATACAACTGGGCGCCGGACATCCAGGCGCAGAACGACAACCACAAGCCCGAGCGATGGTTCGTTCATGCCGGCGACGCGGGTCTCTTCACCTGCACCTGGCCCAAATCGACGTTCCTCGACGAAGGCGTGCGGTATCGCAACGAAGTCTGGACCGGCATCGAATACCAGGTCGCCGGCAACATGATCTTCGATGGGCTCGTCACTGAGGGCTTGGCGATCTGCCGTGCGATCCACGACCGCTATCACCCGAGCAAGCGCAACCCCTTCAACGAAGTCGAGTGCGGCGACCACTACGCCCGCGCCATGGCCAGTTGGGGCGTGTACAACGCACTGTGCGGCTTCGAATACGACGGCCCGCGCGGCCACATCGGATTCGCGCCCAGAGTCACTCCAGAGAACTTCGAGGCGGCGTTCACGACCGCCGAGGGTTGGGGCAGGTTCACACAAACAGTCGATGCGCAGGGACATCGCGCGATACTCGATCTGCGTTGGGGCACGCTGCACCTGACGTCGATCGCACTCGGCAATCCCCATGTGCTTCGAGTCGACAACGGTCGTGTCTTTGTGAAACTGGATGGTCAGGTCATCGACTTCACGCCACAGGTTGAGGCTGAGCGCACCGTGATCCGGCTTGGTGCGTCGGTCATCATCAAGGCGGGACAGCGTCTCGAGGTCCTGCAGGCATAGTACCTGAATTGGCACGGAGGACATTCAAGTGGCTAACGCGACATCGCTTGTGGGATTCGGATGTGTTGGCGTGCTGCTGCTCGCTGGTAGCTGCTCCGTCAATGTCAATTCGACCGACCAGGACACTCTCGCCACTTCCGCCTGGAGCGCCGGCTCTTTAGCCGATCTCATCACAATGAGCAGCGATCGATCGATGCGCGTCTCCTCTGCGGCGCCACAGCGGTCGAGCAACTGGGACAATCGCAAGATCGCTCCCGGCACGACGCTCACCCTCGCAGACATCAAAGGCCCTGGCGTGATCAACCACATCTGGATCACGTTTCCCGATCCCGCGCCTGGTTGGCTCGGCCGCAATGGCAATGCGAACCACTCGCAACTCGTCCTGCGCATGTTCTGGGATGGAGCCACCGAGCCGGCGGTCGAAGCGCCCTTCGGCGACTTCTTCGCGGCAGGTTTCGGCCAGCGCGCCGAAGTGATCTCTCTTCCCGAACTCGTCCAGGGCGGCGACGCCTACAACTCCTTCTGGCCGATGCCCTTCTACAAGTCGGCTCGCATCGAGATCGAAAACCAAAGTGACCTGCCGCTCAACTCGATGTACTTCCAGATCGACTGGGTGCAAAAGCCCTCGCTGCCCAAAGACACCCCCTACTTCTGCGCCCAGTATCGCCAGGAGTTCCCCACGCAGTCCGGCCGCGACTATCTCATCCTCGATGCGGTCGGTCGCGGCCACTATGTCGGCACCGTCCTCAGCGGGCGCTCACGCAGCCCCGAATGGTTCGGCGAAGGCGATGAGAAGTTCTACGTCGATGGCGAAACAACGCCGAGCATCCAGGGCACCGGCACCGAAGACTACGCCCTCAACGCGTGGGGTATGGCCATCGGCACGTATCCCTACTTTGGTGTCTCCATCCTGCAGGGCGAGTGGGGCGCGGTGGGATGGATGACCACGGTGTACCGCTGGCACATTCCTGATCCGATTCGTTTCACAAAGTCACTCCGCGTCGAGATCGAGAACGCCGGCTGGATCTCGACTGATGAACTCGCCGAGGGAGTCAATCGCGGCTTCGTCGAGCGCAATGACGATTACGCCACTGTCGCCTTCTGGTACCAGCTCGGCCAGCCAAGACGATTCACCCAACTGCCCTCCGCCGCCGAGCGTGTCTATCCAAATCTCGATCTGATTATCGAAGGCCGCGATCTGCTGGCGACGGCTCGCAGCGAGAACATCAATCCGCTCCACTTGCAGAGCGGTTTCCCATGGACCGGCGACGGCCAACTTTTCATCGACAACGAGCACGGCGCCGGGGCGTGGGTGGAATTCGATTTCAACGTTGAAACAGAAGAACTCCGCCAGCTCACGTTGCGATTCACCAAGTCCTACGACTTCGGCCGCTACCGCATCCTCCTCGATGGCAAGGAAGTCCGTAGCAACGTCGACTTCTTCAGCCCAACCGTGACACTCGACGAGATCAGTCTCGGCAGCGAAGTTTGGCCATTGGGCAAGCACACCATTCGCCTCGAGTGCCTCGGCTCCAACGTCGAATCATCCGGAACCAAACTCGGCGTCGACTCGGTTCGGCTGCGCCAGCGTTGGAACGTCAAGCGGACCACACCAAAGGACTTCTAACTCAGCGTCGTTCACTCCATCATTCCGCGATACGCCATCTGATCGTCATACATGCGCTGGAACACGCGATGTTTGGCGTCGTGGAAGGCGCGAACCGGTCCGCCGGCTGGTTCGATGATCTTGTGGGCATGATTCATCGCAGCCATCGCGGCCAGCACCGTATCGAACTGTCTCGACGCCACCGCGCCGAGGATCGCAGAGCCGAGCAGAATCGCTTCCGGTTCTTTCGGCAGAACGATGCGCAGCCCGCTGATGTCTGCGTGCTCGCGAAGGAAGACCGGGTTCTTCGTTCCCCCGCCGCATGCGAACATCGTGTCGATCTGGTAGCCGTTGGCATTGAGCGTGTCGACGATGTGTTTCGTGCCATGCGCCACCGCCTGCACCGTCGCGAGATACAACACGGCGAGATCATCAATCGAGTCCGACAGGCGCAAGCCCGAGATCATGCCGCGCAGTGTGGCGTCGGCGCGAGGAGAGCGATTGCCGTGGAAGTCGGGCATGACGTGCAGGTCGCGCGTGAGTTGAGCGGGAAAGTCGCGATGTTGCGCTAGTCGATCGAGGTGCGCGTTGAGCAGTTCGTAGATCGTCCGCTGCGAGGCATTTGCTTCGGCCTGTAGTTCCGCGGCTCGTGCATGCGAGAAGATGATGTGGTCGACGAGCGCGCCCGTCGCCGACTGGCCACCCTCGGTGAGCCACATCTCGGGAATCATCGCGCCGAAGTACGGTCCCCACACGCCGTCGATGAAATGCGGCTCGCGCGACACCGCCATGTGGCACGTCGAAGTACCACCAATCAGGGCAAGTCGATGCTCCATGTCCTCGGCTGTGGGATGTTTGCCATCAAGCGGGGCGCCAAGCAGGCCAAGACCCCCGGCGTGGGCGTCAATGATTGACACGCCCACCGCGGTACCGGCCCTCAAGGCGAGTTCCTGCGCGGCCTGCTCCGTCAGGCCCGTTCCCGTTGCCTCGCCCGGCGGGCGAATGCGCGTGCCGATGCGTTTGAAGCCGTCAGCCGCAAGATCGTCAAGCCCGATCGCCTTCCAGTACGTTGCATCCCAGCGCCCGACGGACTCGACCGAATCGGCAGGCTCGTGACCGAGGTACGTCCATTTGCACACCGTCGAACAGAGCGATCGTCCTTCGCAACCCGTCGCCCGGTACGTCAGGAAATCGGGCAGGTCGAAAAAGCGAACGGCGCGAAGCCACGTCTGCTGCAGATTCTCCTTGAGCCACAGCAGCTTCGGTGATTCCATCTCCGGCGAGATCCGGTTGCCGACGTATCGAAGCACACCGTGGCCCATGGAATTGATACGATCGGTCTGCTCGATCGCGCGATGATCCATCCAGACGATGACGTTCTGCTCATCGCTACCGGTCGGGCTCACCGTGACGGGCCTGTCATGCTCATCCAGCGCGACCAGCGAACACGTTGCGTCGAATCCGATGCCCGCGACACGATCAGCGCCGGCGCCGGCGGCTTTCATCGCATCCTGCACTGCTTTGCAACACGCATTCCAGATGTCATCGGATGACTGCTCGACGAAGTCTGCTTCGGGTCGCCACATCTTGATGGCGTGCGAGGCGCTGCCGAGCATCTTTCCCTGCGCATCGAAGACACCGGCACGGGCGCTGCCCGTACCGACGTCGACGCCGATGAACAGTGAGCCTGCGGCGTTCATCGCAGATCAGTTCCCTGCATGAGTCGCACTTTGAAACCGAGCGCCGCGCTGAGCGCGATCATCTCGTCGAGGATGTCGCCGTACGCCACGGCAATGTGGTTCGACATGTAGTGCGCCATGACCGTGTCCTGCCGCACGCCGAGGTCCGCCGCCATGAAGGGCCACTGCCGCGTCGTGCCGTTCCACCAGGCGTCGCGTATCTCGGCGGGCAGTTTGATCACTTCGCCGGCGCCGACATCCATCCACAGGTTGCCGCCGCGGATGTAGGCACGGGCCCAGGTCATCTTGCCCGGCAGACTCTCGCCGGCGAGGGTGCCGCCGGGGACCGGGAAATACCCGGCCGGCTGGCGGTAGGAGTGCACGCCCTTGAGCGTGTCGGGATCATGATTGAAGGCGTAGGCACCGCAGGAGCCCGAGTTGAGCAGCACCCAGAGGAAGCGGCCGTCGTGCTCGCCGCCCCACCGCACATCATGGAACATCACCGCCTGGTGCAACCCCTTGGCCTTGAGCAGCCGCTTCATCATCTCCATGGGCACGAGGTTGCCCTGGTCGCCTTCAGTGGCGCAAGCGATGGTGTCGCCGTTTGACTCGGGTCGACACGTCGAGTTGAACAGACCTTCGGCAAAGTCGCTCGGCGGCCTCAGGTTGATCAGGCCGAGCTGGTACTGCCAGCCGAGGCAATCGCACTTGAACTCATCGATCAGATCGAGCACGGCGAGGTAGTCACGCAACTGCTCTCGCGTTGCATTCTTGTCAAAGTCCTTCGCGTCGGTTTCGCCGTAGTGGAAGTTGACACCCTTGGAATTGACGAACGCCAATGCCTCGTCGATGCGCGAGTCCTTGATGGACCGACCGCGGTCGATGATCCACGCCTGATCCACTTTGTGTTCGGTGAAGCCGATGGGGTTGAGGCGGCGCGGGCCGAAGTAGCCGTTGATCATGCCCATCGACGTGTCGCCGAGCATCAGGGCGAGGACGCGGCGCTTGCGGATGCCTGCGGCCACCTCATCGGACAGTTGCTTGGCTTCGAGTGAGGGCGTGTGCGGCGTCTTGAGTTCATCTTCGCGATATTCGACGTGGCCGGTGGTCACCCACTCTTCGAGTCGGGCCATGAAGTCGTTGTCCTGCGTCCAGTCAGCAGCGCTGGTCCAGACGCGCGAGAAGGATCGGTTGACGCTTTCGAGACAGGCGCCGGTGTTGAGCAGGCCGACGAGGCCGGGCCAGGTGCCGGAGAAGTTGCTGGCCAGCAGCAGCGGGTTGTCCTTGCCGACGACGCCGTCGGTCGTGTGCGGCCCGTAGAACCAGTGGGCGCAGACGCCGATCATCGGGTCATCGACGGGGCCGAGTTTCTCGATCGCTTCGTGCGGCCGGGTGAGGAAGCCGGGCACGCGATAGGTTGATCGCCCGAGCCGCTTGAGGGCGGCTTCGAGTTGCGTGGTCGCCTGCTCGACGTTGGGCAGGGCAAGTTCGTTGGGCTTGGCGCGATAGTCGCCGGGCCAGAAGATGGCGATAGGCTGGGTCATGGCTTGATCTCCACGGGAGTTGCCGGACGCGAATCATACCCGGACGGGGGAATGAGTCGGGCCTCTATAGAGAGGTGCGGCGATGCGCGGCCGTGCGCGGCAGGGACTGATTTGCGCGTGTTTCGTGCGGACGCGGGCAAGCGGATGAAGCACGGAATGCAAGAAAGATGCCGCGCGGCGCGTGCGCCAAGGCCGTTTCGAGAAAAAGTGCAACGCAAAATGCGTGCCAACACAGAGATGCACCACGTTGGGCATTTTTCATGCGCGCCGGAGCGCTTCCGTGCGCGATTTTTGAGCGCGGGCGCGCGCTGCGGTGCGCGTTTGTGTAAATGAGCGCCTCTGTGCGGGCCGAATCAGGAATTTTCGTCGATTTTCATTTTTCTGAGGGGGGTGATTTGGAGTTTTGGTCAACTTTTTTGCGTTTTCAAAAAGCCAGCGCACAGAGTGCGATTGAAGTGGTGCGCGGTTGTGCGAATCGAAGAACAAATTCACCACGGAGCCTCCGAGAACCCGGAGAATGCAGGGAGAAAGGCATTGGATTGGGTGGGAATGCGAGAGGAAGTGGAGGTATCGCGGAGAACGTGGCGTGAGGTAGTGGATTGGGGTTTGATCCGAGCCCCGACCATGAGGGAGGGTCAACGTCAACCGTCGGCCGTACCGAACCCCGGACGTCCAACACCACTCCCTTCCGGTCGGGGCTCGGTTACGGGGTTCGCCGGGGGGCGAGGCGTAAATCGCGGTCGATTCCCCGGAATTCGCTTGCAGTCTGGCGGGTTGTCTGGTATGTTGGCGGGGTCGATCCGGGAGTGTTGGGATGAAGATTGGGCGACGGCTCATCGCGACTCTGGCGATCGCGGCGACTGCGAGCAGTGCAGCAGGGCAGGAGTATCGCTATGCAATCATTCGCCTTCCCTCGCTGGACGAGTCGCTCGCGACCGATGTTGCACGAGGGATCAACTCACTCGGTGATGTCGTTGGTGGCGCGGCCATGGACTCCAAGTGGTCTTCTCGTCCAGTCGTATGGCCCGGTTCTGGCGGCGTAATCGATCTTGGCACACTAGGTGGAGACGTGGCCAGCGCCAGTTCTATCAACGAGTCCGGGGAGATTGTGGGTGCCTCGGGCTTCGAACCGGGCGGCAGCATTTTCGTCGGACATGCGTTTCTCTGGCAGGATGGCGAGATGACCGATTTGGGGACACTTGGCGGGGAAAGTAGCAGCACCCAAGCCATTAACAACATGGGGCAAGTCGTTGGGCAGTCCGAGTACGAGTTCGGGAATCACGCGAACCGGGGGTGTCTCTGGGAGAATGGCGAGATTATTGCACTTCTTGCTCCACGCGAAGGCAGGTATTCCGCAAGCGCCAATGACATCAACGATCTTGGGCAGATTGTTGGAGCGGCGCTGGGTAGCGAAAGTCAGGCGACTGCGACACTCTGGATTGACCGCGAGCCGATTGACCTCGGTTCACTTGCCGGGGAAGGCAGCAGCGCATTTGCCATAAACAATCTGGGACATGTCGTGGGCCAATCGCGGGCGGCTAATGGAAACACACATGCCGTTGTTTGGGTCGATCAGCAAGTCATCGACATCCACGCATCGCAGTATGGCAGATACAGCTGGGGGCAGGACATCAGCAACGCCGACCAAGTGGTTGGCGCAATCGGTAACCAACTGACCACGCGACAAATGTTCATCCGCGAATTCGGCGAACCGATGCGGTTGCTCAAGGACTTGACGCCCCCTCGCACGCGGGAGCGCTGGCGGTTTGATCGCGGACACATTAATGATGCGGGCCAGATTTGTATCACTGCGAACATCACCAACACCCTTGACCTGTATGCTGTTCTGTTGACGCCAGTCAGTCCGTCAATGACACTCGCCTCCCCGTCGCCAGGCACGGCCGGCACGAACAACACGCTGACAGTGACGGATGTAACCCCCGGCGCGCGTGTCACCTTCCTCTACTCCCGACACGGCGGCGGCACGCGCATCCCCGGCTGCGACCTCCAGCAGAACGCGCTGCAACTCGACAACCCCACCGTCATCGGCACGGCCATCGCCAACCAACAAGGCGTCGCCACCATCACCCGCCCCGTCCCCCTCATCGCACGCGGCCAGACCATCCTCTTCCAGGCCGTGGTGCAGGGCGAGTGTGCGATCAGTCAACTTGTCGTTTGGCGGTTTGAGTGAGAGAGGCGAGGCACTGGGCATCAGGCTTTAGGCACCAGGCATTAGGCACTAGGCATTAGGGATTGGACGGATCGGTGAGGGTAAGCGAAGTGTGGTTGGCGGAGAATTGGGCGTCCAAGGCGGTGGGATGCGCTTCCAGAGCGGTGCCTATCGCCACTCTACTTTCGACGGCGCGCTGCGGGGTTGACTTTGAACTCACGCGAGCGGCAGAGAAGCGTCGGAACGCGCGGCGCTGTCGTGCAGATCGACGAGCGACCGCAGGGCTGGTGATGGATTGGCGTTGCCGATGGTTTCGAGATAGCGGCAAGTGGCGTGGCGCTGCGTTGCCGCCTCGTATTCGCGCAGCCAGTTGTCGAACACGCGCTGCGCATCGTCATCGCGCGGGTGCCGGCCGGGCGGGAGTGTGCAGTTGCAGCGCCATGGTTTGGGCGTGAGTCGAGCGCGGAAGGACTTCTGCGCGATGCACATGCGGGCGAAAGCGGGGTCGGTGCCGGTGCGTTTCATGAGATCCTGCACGTCGCCGCTCTTGGGATCAAAAGTGCGATCGATGGCCATGGCGCGCAGACCCGACGCCGTGCGGTAGATGCGGAAGGTCGCGGACTCTCGATTCAGGGCATCGCGGAGTTTTTCCAGTGCGATGTCTTCGGGCGATTTGCGTTTGCCGAAGAGGCGCTTGAAGACACTTTGCGGCTCGAAATCGATGTCGAGAAAGAGCAGGTCGGGCACGTTGAGGATCTGCGCGCCGTAGGCGTTGCGGGTGATGATCGCGGCCGGTTCGTTGGGCGTCGCGCGGTGGATGGTGTCAAGAATCTCCTCGCGCAGGGGGCGCTGGCTGTATTCGTAGAAGCTCGGAAGCGGCTCGCCGCCTCGCACGCGGCCGACCAAGCGCTCCAGCCGCTCGACGGCGCTCTTCCACGCCGCATCGGGATCTTCGCCCCAACCCCACGCGATGAGTTTGACGGTTTGGCCGTCGGGCCGGCGCTGATCGACTGAGGATTTCATCCAGATGCGCGGGATGTGCATGGGTGGGCGCCCCGATCAGTCAGTTGTGCGGTTGAGCCGCGCCGGACTTGAGGAACTCGGTTGTTTCCTTCACACCGATGTAGCCGACGTTACGGACGATTTCCCTGCCGCTGGCGTCGAGGAGGATCATGGTGGGGTAGGCGCCGACGTTGAACTGCTTGACGAGATCGCGCGAGGCGTCGCCATCGACTTTGACGGCGATGAGGTCCTTGGAAACAGCGACGACATCGTCGGCGGTGTAGACCCACCGGTCCATCTGCTTACAGGGGCCACACCAGTCGGTCTCGAAGTCGATGAAGAGGCGCTTGCCTTTCGCTTTTGACTCGGCCTGCGCCGCAGCGAAGTCGTGTGAGAAGGCGACGACGGGGCCGGAGCGCGCGGCTCGGCGATCGACCGCGAGTCGATCGCGTGCCTCAGCTTCTGAGGCACGCGTGATGCCGGGAACGGTGGGCACGATGACGGCCAGGAGCCCGGAGGCGTCGAGCGCGGCGATGCGATAGGCCTGCTCGCCAAGCCAGGCGTGGTCGGTGAGGCTGCGCATGCCACTGATGCCCAGCGCTTCTTTGGGATCGGACGCCGGGGCGAGCCCCCAGGCGTCGTCGCGGTCGAGCACGCCGTCCATGTCGCTTTCGCAGATCATGATGAACGCATCAGCGCTGCCGAGTCGGCAGTTGCCCGTGAAGAAGCCGCCGCGACTCCAGCGGAGGGCGGGAGCAGCATCGGGTTCAAGAGGATCTCGCACGTACCAGAGGTTGATGGGATACGGCGTCGTGTTCATTTCGCCCCACGGGTCGAGGACAGGAACGGGAACGCTGGTTGAGAATGAGGACCACCACTTGCCGCGGTTCTCATTCGGTTGGCAGGTGAGCAGCTCGCTCTCTTCAAAGGCGCCGTTACGATTGAGATCGATAGCGAGCGCATCGACTTCGCCGGCGGGATTGGACTTGCGAAGTTCGACGTTGATGGGAGGCAGGCCGGGCGCGCCAAGGGGAAAATGACCCTGAAGTGTGGCGCCGACCGCTTTGAGCGGCACGGTCGCACCTTTGGGCGACCAGCCGAGACGGCGGTTGGCGTCGGTGTTGGGCGCGAGGTGAACGACCACGGCGCCATCCAGCGTTGGACGGGTTGTCACGCTCTGGGCGAAAGCAATGGTGCAGGACAGCGGGACCAACGCGGCGGCGAGGAGTGTGGTTTTCATGGCGCATCGTAGTCGCGGCGCTCGTCCGCGCAAAGCCCCCGGGTCGCGTCCAAACGAGAGATAGAATGACGGGATTGGACGCCGGGGATGCGGCGGGATGGATGGATCACAGGTGGAATCGGAGTCTGCAATGAATCATGTCGCGTTGCTTGTTGTTCTGGCGTGCCTGATCGCGCTTGGGGGTTGTGCCATGCAGAGCGGTGAGGTGACGATGGTCGAGCGGCCGCCGGTCGACTCGACGAATGCGTATTACGTGTCCAATCGCGCCCCGCTCGAGCCCAGCGCGCTGATCAGGTTGCCGGTGGGTTCCGTTACGGCTGAGGGGTGGCTGAAGCGATGCCTCGAACTCCAGGCCGACGGCATCACGGGACACCTGGAAGAACTCAGCCCGTGGCTGGAGAAGGAAGGCAACGCGTGGCTGTCGAAAGACGGTCAAGGCCAATGGGGTTGGGAGGAAGTCCCCTACTGGCTCAAGGGCTACGGCGACATCGGCTATCTGCTTGGCGATGAGCGCATGATTGCCGAAGCTCGCATCTGGCTCGAAGGCGCAATCAACAGCCAGCGGGCAGACGGCAACTTCGGCCCGGTGCGGATCTTTGACGACGACGGCTCGCAGGACTTCTGGGCCAACATGCCCATGCTCTTCTGCCTGCAGTCGTACTACGAGTACACCGGCGATCAGCGCGCGATCGATCTGATGACGCGGTACTTCAAGTATCAGTTGACGGTGCCGGATGAGAAACTGCTCACGCACTACTGGCAGCACATGCGCGGCGGCGACAATCTCTTCAGCATCTACTGGCTCTACAATCGCACGGGCGATGCGTTCCTGCTCGATCTGGCCAATCGTATCCATGCGAACACGGCCGACTGGACCAAAAAGAATACGCTGCCGAACTGGCACAATGTGAACATCGCCCAGGCGTTCGGCGAGCCGGCGACGTACTGGCTGCAATCGAAGAATGCAGGCGATCTGCAGGCGGCGTACAACAACTTTGAAACGATCCGACGGCTGTACGGACAGGTGCCCGGCGGCATGTTCGGCGGCGACGAGAACTGTCGCGTTGGGTTTGATGATCCGCGCCAGGCGATCGAGACGTGCGGCATGGTCGAGCAGATGCTCTCGGACGAAACGCTGCTGACGATCACGGGCGATCCGTTCTGGGCCAACCATACGGAGGAGGTGGCGTTCAACACGCTGCCGGCTGCATTCACACCGGATTTCCGCGGCCTGCGCTACCTGACGAGCCCGAACATGGTCGTGAGCGATTCGATCAGCCACTCGCCGGGATTTGACAATGGCGGACCGATGCTGACGATGAACCCCCTGAGCCATCGCTGCTGCCAGCACAACCACTCGCACGGCTGGGCGTACATGGCTGAGCACCTGTGGATGGCGACGCCGGACAACGGCGCGTGCGCGGCGATCTACAGCGCGAGCGAAGCGGCGATTAAGGTTGGCGACGGAACAGAGGTGCGCTTCATCGAACAGACGCACTATCCATATGAGGACGAGATTCGTTTCACGCTGCGGATGGATGGTGACGTGACGTTCCCGCTTTACCTGCGGATCCCGGAGTGGACAAAGGGCGCGACAATCAAGGTCAACGGGCGAGACAGCGGCGCTGCGTTGCAGGCAGGCTATGCGCGGATCGAGCGAACGTGGCACAACGGCGACACGATGAGTCTGAAGATGCCGATGCACCTGAGCGTGACGCGGTGGGAGAAGAACCACAACGCGGCAAGCGTGTCGTATGGGCCGCTGACGTTTTCGCTGGAGATCGGCGAAGAGTACAAGAAGGTCGATGGACGCACGGCGGCGCTGCGCGACGCCAAGTGGCGCGGCGATGTGGACACGGAGAAGTGGCCGGCGTTCGAGATCCACCCGACCACGCCGTGGAACTACGGCCTGGTGCTGACCGGCGATGTGAACAAGGACTTCCGCATCGAGCGGCAGGCGTGGCCGGCTGACGACTTCCCGTTCACGCTCGAAGCCAGCCCGATTCGATTGATCGCCAAGGGGCAACGGATTCCGCAGTGGAGACTGGATCAGTACGGCCTGTGCGCAACGCTTCAGGACAGCCCGGTGCGGACCAGCGAGCCGATCGAGGAGATCACGCTCGTGCCGATGGGCGGGGCGCGGCTGCGCATTTCGTCGTTCCCCGTGGTCGGTGACGGACCGGATGCGCATGCGTGGAAGCCGCCGGTGATGCCAAAGAAGCTGTACGAGGCGAGCGCTTCGCACTGCTACCAGGGAGATGCGACGAGCGCGATTGGCGACAGTCTCGAGCCGGGCAATTCGGAGGATCAGACGGTACCGCGGCACACGTTCTGGCCGCACAAGGGCACGGCCGAGTGGTACGAAGCGAAGTTCGACCAGCCGCGCACCGTCGATCGTGCCGCAGTGTACTGGTTCGACGATCGCGGGATCGGCGGGCAGTGTCGCGTGCCGGCGTCGTGGAAGCTGCTGTATCGCGATGGAGATCAATGGCGCGCGGTGGAAGGTCCGACTGAGTATGGCGTGCAGCGCGACCAGTACAACACCGTCTACTTCAAGCCGGTGACGACGAGCGCCATGCGCATCGAGGTCCAGTTGCAGGACAACTACTCGGGCGGCATGCTCGAGTGGCGCGTCATCAACGTCGGCGAAGCGACAATGAAGACGCGCTGGGCGGAGGATGTCGCCGCGGGCCATGTCTGGCCCGAGTATCCCCGGCCGCAGATGCAGCGCGAGCAGTGGACGAACCTGAACGGCACCTGGCAGTACGCCATCCGGCCGCGCGACGAGGGCGAGCCGGCGCATTGGACTGGCGACATCCTCGTGCCGTTCGCGATCGAGTCACAGTTGAGCGGCGTGATGAAGGCAGTGCGACCCCAAGAGGCATTGTGGTATCGGCGGCCATTCAACCGACCGAACCTGAAGCAGGGCGAACGGGCACTGCTGCACTTTGGCGCGGTCGACTGGCAGGCGACGGTGTGGTGCAACGGCATACTGCTCGGCGAGCACAAGGGTGGGTATGACCCATTTACGTTCGATGTGACCGATGCGCTGCGCCAGGATGGGCCGCAGTGGATCAAAGTTAAGGTGTGGGATCCGACGGACATGGGTGATCAGCCGCGCGGCAAGCAGGTGCTCAAGCCGCAGGGGATCTTCTACACGGCCGTGACGGGCATCTGGCAGACGGTGTGGATGGAGACGGTGCCGCGCGGGTATGTGAAGCGGCTGACGATCGAGCCGAAGCTGGACCAGTCGGCGGTGGAGATTCTCGTCAGTTCCGACATGCCCGTGCCTTACGAAGTGCAGGTGATCGATGGGAAGGTGGTTGTGGCCAAGGCGACCGGTCTGGCAGGCAAGCCGCTGACGATCAGGATTGACAATCCGAAACTGTGGTGGCCCGATGCGCCGTTCCTCTATGACCTGAAGATCACGAGCGGCGCCGATGTGGTGCGCAGCTACTTCGGCATGCGGTCGATTAGTATCGGCCTCGACGAGAACAACATCAATCGCATCATGCTCAATGGCAAGCCGATGTTCCTCTTCGGCCCGCTGGATCAGGGTTGGTGGCCGGACGGGTTGTACACGGCGCCGACCGATGATGCCCTGCGCTTTGACGTCGCCACGACGCGGGCGATGGGATTCAACATGGCGCGCAAGCACGTCAAGGTGGAGCCTGCGAGGTGGTACTACTGGGCAGACAAGCTCGGCCTGCTGGTCTGGCAGGACATGCCTTCGCTGTCCCAGCAGGGTCAGCATCACTTCGTGGGTGGCGGATCGCCAACGGATGCGACACTCACCGACGAGGCCAAGGCGCAGTTTCGAGCCGAGTTGAGCGCGATGGTCGACAAGTTGCGCAACCATCCAAGCGTGATCGTCTGGGTGCCGTTCAATGAAGGTTGGGGCCAGCACGACACGAACGACGTACTGGCGTGGGTGAAGTCGCTGGATCCGACGCGGCTCGTCGACGGACCGAGCGGCTGGGAAGATCGCGGCTACGGCGACTTCAAAGATCAGCACAACTATCCCGGGCCGGGGATGTTTCCGCTCATGGCCGATCGTGTTTCGGTGCTCGGCGAATTCGGCGGACTCGGACTGCCGATACCCGGCCACCTGTGGCAGAGCGATCGCAATTGGGGCTATCGCAACATGGCCGACCGCGAGCAACTCGCCAGCGATTATGCAGCGCTCGTTCGCGACCTGCGTCTGCTCATCGGAAAGGGGCTCGGCGCCGCGGTCTACACGCAGACGACAGATTGCGAGGGCGAGGTCAACGGATTGATGACCTACGACCGCGCCGTAATCAAGATCCCACTTGAGCGGATGAACTCGATCGACAGCGCGACTTACGAGCCGCCGCCGATTGTGCGCGAGGTCGTGCCGACTTCGGAGCGGCAGGGCCAGCCGTGGCACTACACGATGATCGAACCCAAAGGTGACTGGACGAATGGTGCGTTTGACGTATCGAGCTGGACCACGGGCACCGGCGGATTCGGAACGAACGGCACGCCTGGCGCCATCGTTGGCACGCAGTGGTCGGGCAGCGACATCTGGATTCGCAGCGAGTTCGGCCTGACGGCGCATGATGTCGAGGACTCCACGCTGATGCTCTCGATCCATCATGATGAGGACGCCGAGGTGTACGTCAACGGTGTGCTCGCGGCGTCACTCAAGGGATACACGACGGGGTACCGCCTCGTGCCGCTGACGGAGGCGGGTCGGGCCGCGCTCAGGGCCGGCGGCAACACGATGGCGATTCACTGCCATCAGACCGGCGGCGGGCAGTACATCGATGCGGGCCTGGTGCGACTGGAGAGCAATCCGTAACTGCCCTCCTTGTCGGTGGACACGCTTTTGATACGATCGATGCGGAACGACGGCCTGGTTTGAAAGGACGGCTCAGCATGCAGCGACACGGACGCACGATTCAAGTTGTGGCGGGAGTGACCCTGGCCCTGATCGCCACGGGTTCGCTGGTGATGAGCGGTTGCAAGAAATCTTCCTCGACGACCTCCGGAAACGGCGACGGAAGCTCCAGGCAACTCGTGGTCGGTTTCTCGCAGATCGGCGCCGAGTCGAGCTGGCGCACGGCTGAGACGAATTCGATCCGCGGTGAAGCCGAGACACGCGGCATCAAGTTGCAGTTCTCCGACGCCCAGCAGAAACAGGAGAACCAGATCAAGGCGATCAACGCGTTTATCGCGCAGAAGGTTGACGCCATCATCCTCGCGCCGGTCGTCGAAACCGGCTGGGAGCCGGTGCTCAAAGCCGCCAAGGCACAGGGCATTCCGGTGATCCTGGTCGATCGCGGTGTGGATGTCTCTGACGACAGTCTCTACACCACGCTGATCGCTTCCGACTTTGTCGCCGAGGGCAGAAAGGCGGCCGAGTGGCTGGCCACGAAGCTCAACGGCAGCGGCAACATCGTCGAACTGCAGGGCACGCCCGGCTCGGCGCCTGCGATTGATCGCAAGAAGGGATTTGAAGACGGCATCGCGCCGTTTGAAGGACTCAAGATCATCAAGTCGCAGACGGGCGAATTCACGCGAGCCAAGGGCAAGGAAGTCATGGAGGCATTCCTGAAGTCAGCGCCCGGGCAGATCAACGCGGTCTACGCCCACAACGACGACATGGCGCTCGGCGCCATTCAGGCCATCCAGGAGGCCGGTCTCAAGCCCGGCAAGGACATCATCGTGGTGTCTATTGATGGCGTGCGCGGCGCGTTCGAGGCGATGGTGGCGGGCACACTGAACTGCACGGTGGAGTGCAATCCGCTGCTCGGCCCTGCGGCGTTCGATGCGGTCGCCAAGGTGCTCGCAGGCGAGACGCTTCCCAAGTGGACGGTCGTGGACGATCAGGTCTTTGACCAGTCCGTCGCAGCCGACGTGATTGACAGCCGCAAGTATTGAGTGCGTCAAGGAGCGGCCGTGGCTGACGCCCTGATCGAGATGCGCGGGATCGTCAAGACGTATCCCGGCGTGGCCGCGCTTGACGGCGTCGACTTCTCACTTCGTGCTGGTGAGATCCATGCGCTGGTCGGCGAGAACGGCGCGGGCAAGAGCACGCTCATCAAGATCCTTACGGGCGCCGAGCGGCGCGACCGGGGTACGGTCACGCTCGAGGGCGCGGCGATCGACCCACGCACTCCCGTGCAAGCGCAGCGGCTGGGTATCGCCACGGTGTACCAGGAAGTGAACCTGATTCCCGACCTGACCGTGGCGGAGAACATCCTGCTGGGTCGTGAGCCGCGGGGTCGACTGGGCGCGATTCGCTGGGGCGAGATGATGCGGCGGGCGCAGCAGGTTGTGGACAAGCTGGGCCTGCATGTCGATATCGCCGAGCCTCTGCGGGCCTGTTCGATCGCGGTGCAGCAGATGATTGCCGTGGCGCGAGCGATTGATCAGCACGCCAAAGTGCTGGTCCTCGATGAGCCGACGTCGTCGCTGGATGCAACGGAAACGGCGCAACTCTTCGCGCTGATGCGCCGGCTGCGCGAAGCGGGGATGGGGATCATCTTCATCACCCACTTTCTCGACCAGGTGTATGAAGTCAGCGATCGGATCACGGTCCTGCGCGGCGGGCGGCTGGTGGACACGCACGTGACGAACGAGTTGCCACGCCTCGCGCTCGTCGCGCAGATGCTCGGCAAGTCGATCGAGGACGTGTCGAAATCCGAGTCACGCGGCCGACCTGCCGCAGACAGCTCACAGCAAGAGTGTCTCCGAGCCAGCAGGGTATTCAAACGCAACGCGGTGCAGTCGTTCGATCTTTCGCTCAAAGCCGGCGAAGTGCTCGGACTGGCGGGGCTGCTCGGGTCTGGTCGCACTGAAGTCGTGCGACTGCTTTTTGGTATCGACCAGCGCGACGGCGGGGAACTGTCAATCTGTGGGGAATCGATCGGTCATCATTCGCCGCGTCGAGCTATCAAGGCCGGGATGGCGCTGACGCCTGAAGATCGGCGCGCCGCCGGACTGGTTCCGCACCTCAGCGTGCGGGAGAACATGCTCCTGGCGCTCCAGGGCGCGAAAGGTTGGGCGCGGCGAGTGAGTGTGCGCGAGCAGCAGGCCATCGCCGATCGATATGTCCGGGCGCTTTCGATCTCGACGCCGGACATCGAGAAACCGGTCAGCCAGCTCTCGGGCGGCAACCAGCAGAAAGTCATTCTGGCGCGCTGGCTGCTCATGGAGCCAACGATCCTGATGCTCGACGAACCCACACGGGGCATCGACATCGGCGCCAAAGAGCAGATCGAATTGCTCATCGACGAATTGCGAAGCAACGGCATGGCACTCATTTTCATCTCGGGCGAACTCGACGAAGTCGTGCGCGTGAGCCAGCGGATCATGGTCCTGCGCGACCGTGCGCCAGTCGGCGAGCTGTCCGGTGAGAATCTCAACACTCACGCAGTGATGCGGCAGATTGCCGGCGAAACGGCGGGCCAGGCCCATGCGTAGGTCGCTGCGCCAATTGATCTGGCCGCTGGTGGCACTGGCGCTGCTGCTGGTCTTCAACGCTGTGGCGAGCCCCTCTTTCTTTCATGTGCAATTCGTCAACGGTCGGCTGAGCGGCGCAGCGATCGACGTGCTCAACCAGGGGGCGCCGGTTATGCTGCTGGCCCTGGGGATGACGCTCGTGATCGGCACGGGTGGGATCGATCTTTCGGTTGGCGCCGTGATGGCGGTGGCCGGGGCGCTGGCGGCGAAATTACTGCACCTCGATGCGCCGGTCGCACTGGCGATTGTGGCGGCGCTGGGCGTCTGTGTTGCAGCCGGCATCTGGAACGGCGGGCTGGTCACCGTGGCGAGCATCCCCCCTATCGTGGCCACGCTCATCTTCATGGTCGCCGGTCGAGGCATCGCACAACTCATTACGGACGGCCAGATCATCACCATCAATCCGGGGAGCTCGTTCACCGTCATTGGGCGCGGCGTGATCGGCGGCCTGCCCGTTCCGGTCGTCATCGCATTGTCGGCTGCGCTTGTCATCGCGGCGATCGTTCGCCTCACCTCACTTGGGGTTTTCATCGAGGCGATTGGCGGCAACGAGGAAGCGAGTCGGTACGCCGGGATCAACGTGCGCTGGATTCGTCTCTCGGTCTACGCCATCATGGGTTTGCTGGCGGGACTGGCGGGATTGATCGACACGGCCGACATCGCGGCAGCAGACGCGAACAACTCGGGGCTCTATCTCGAACTCGATGCGATCCTGGCGGTGGTGATCGGCGGAACGGCACTGACGGGAGGGCGGTTCTCACTGCTGGGCGCGCTGGTTGGCGCCATCATCATTCAGACGCTTTCGACGACGATTCTCATGACGACGTTCCGCGGGCACAGCGTTCCGCCTGAGTTCAACCTGGTCATCAAGGCGATCGTCGTTCTCATGGTGTGCCTGCTGCAGTCGGATGAACTGCGCCGGATGGTGCTGCAGGTCCGGAGGGTGCAGGGATGAAGATGCACCTCAATCGCCACTGGCCGCTGCTCACGACTGCGGGAGTTCTCGTCGCGCTCTACGTGGCGGCCTCGATTGCCTACACCGGTTTCTCATCGTGGTTCCAGTTCGCGCAGCTCTTTGCTGACAATGCAACGCTTGGCCTGGCGGCGATCGGCATGACGTTTGTCATCCTCTCGGGCGGGATCGATCTTTCAGTGGGCGCGGTGATCGCGCTGGCGAGCATGGGACTGGCGGTGCTGGTGAGTCACATGGGACTGCCGGTCTGGATCGCGATTCCACTCGTGCTGGTGATCGGCACGGGATTCGGCGCGTTCATGGGCGCGATCATCCAGATGTTCAAACTCCCGCCGTTTCTCGTGACGCTCGCGGGGATGTTCCTGGCGCGGGGCACGGCCTTGCTGCTCACGGAGACCAAGCGCATCGAGATGAGCGACAGCGCCGGAATCCGGGCGCTCTCCTCGGTGCTCGTCGTCGATTTCAACATTGCCGCGATGGTGTTCCTTGTTGCCGTACTCGTCGCGTGGGCGGCATTGAAGTACACGCGCTTCGGCCGCACGGTGTTTGCCATCGGAAGCGACGAATCTGCGGCGCGATTGATGGGCCTGCCGATCGCCTCGACGCGCGTCGGGATCTACGCCATCAGCGGCGTGTGTGCCGCGGCGGGTGGGATTGTGCACGTCATCGGCACGCAGGCGGGCGACGCATCGGTCGCGTTCCTGCTCGAACTCGACGCCATTGCGGCCGTGGTCATCGGCGGCACGGTGCTGGCCGGCGGGCGCGGTTCGATTCTCGGCACGTTGCTGGGCGTGCTGATCCTGGGCATCATCACCACGATCCCCAACTACCAGGGCAACCTGAACAGTTGGTGGATCAAGATCGTCATCGGCCTGCTGCTGCTCGTCTTTGTCGTATTGCAGCGGGTGAGCCAGCGGTGGTCGGGAGCCCGAGGCTGATGGCCAGATCGCCAAAGAACGACCGACTTTCGGCAAAGTAAACCACGCCCATGCTGCCGCGACCGATCTTGCGGCTGATGGCGCAAGGGCCGATCCGGGTTGGGGCGGGCTGGGGCATTGCGGGAGGCTCGAAGAGGTCCCGCGGGCTCGAGTTCGCACCACTGGCGCAAACTGAGTTCGCCCACCTTGATCATCAGGCGGGTGTCGTAGAGAATGACTCGCAGCCAATGCTCGTCAAGGAGTCTCGAATGGCGTCACTTATCGTTGTTTCCGGGCCCAACGAGGGCGACTATTACCCCCTCCGAACCCGCACGATTGTGATCGGTCGCGATGAAGGATGCCCTGTCCAGATCGTTGAAGGCATGGCCAGCCGGCGTCATCTGCAGATTCGCAATGAGAGCGGCAAGTACATTGCCAACGACATGAAGAGCACCAATGGAACATTCATCAACGGTCGAGAATTGAAGACCGAGGTCGATCTCGTGGACGAGGACGAGATCACCATCGGCAGCTCCAAGCTCGTGTTCAGCGCCAAGGACTTCCCCGACCGTGAGAGTGCGTTCAACCACTGGAAGCAGCGCGGTCAGCGGGGCAAGCCAACGCTCATGCCCTGAGCGGCGCCTCAGTCTCTGGGAAACGGCAGGCAAGACGAAACGATGTCCCCGGCATGTCGCGTCGCCACTGATCCGCAGCCGAATGCAACTGCAGCCAATGCCCGTTGGTCGATATGATGGCTACACAAACTGCCTCGGTCGAAGGACTCGATGGTGCGTCCCGTCTCCATTCGTGCGAAGTTCGTTCGTGATCTCGTCCTCATGCTGGTGGTCATGGGCGGGGCGATCATTCTCATTTTCTGGTTTGCCAATCGTCGGGCCGTACGATCGCTTTCGGCCACGATCATCCGCCAGACGCTCCAGACGACGCACCAGGAGTTGCAATCGTTCTTCGACCCCATCTCGCTGGCGCTGAACGTCTCGCGTTCCTGGGGCGAGGACGGCGATCTCGTGCTGCGACCACGAACGGGTCAGGCCGATCCGGAAGTGCTGGATGTCGCGATGCGACGGCGCCTGACCGAACGGTTCCTGCCGCTCATCCAGCAACTGCCCCGCCTTTCTTCTCTTCTCGTCGCCGATGAGGAAGGGCGCGAGTTCATGCTGCTGCACACGGATGCCGGATTCGAAGCCTGGCAGTCCGAGCCGCAGGAGGATGGATCCCTGCTGCGCCGGCGAACGTGGAGCGATCACGGCGCCGATCTGAGCGCCACGCGAACGGATTACGATCCGCGCAAGCGGCCGTGGTTCATTGGCGCCATCGAGCGAGCCAACCAGAGCGGAAGTTACGTCGACACTCCGGTTTTCTGGACTGAACCCTACACCTTCTTCACCACGGGCGAACCGGGCATCACCGCCTCAATTGCCCTGCGCAATCCGGATGGTCGAATGCAGGTGATCGGATTCGATCTGCTGTTGCGCGACATTTCGCAGTTCACGCGATCACTTCGCGTGAGTCGGCGCGGCAAAGTCGTTGTCATGACCACGGACAATCTCGTTGTCGGCCTGCCCGACGACGAGCGATTCGATGATCCCGATGCGCGCAAGGCGGCCTATCTCAAAGCGCCCGATGAACTGGGGCTCGATCTCGCGCGCGATGCGACAGAGGCCTTCGGCGACGCCGTGGTGGAGGCTATTGCCAGTAATCGCGATCCTGAATCGACGATTGTCCGCTTCGAGAGCCTGGGGGAAGCGTGGTGGGGTGAATCGCAATTGTTTACGCTCGCCCCGGATCGGCAACTGCGCATGGCGGTGGTGGTGCCGGAGTCGGAATTGCTTGGCGACATCGTGTACCAGCGGCTGGTCATCGCCGGCGCGTTGATTGGAGTGCTGCTCGTGGGCTTGTGGCGCACCGTGGTGCTTGGACGGACACTGAGCAACCCGGTCGAACAACTGGTTGCGCAAACTGATCGCATCGGTCAGGGTGACCTGCGCCCGGCGCCGACCATTCGGACGGACATCTGGGAGGTCCGCCGCATCGCCGCCGCCCATGACCGCATGCGGGTCAGCCTGCAAAGTCTGATGAAGCTGGAACGTGACATTCAGATCGCCCGGCAGATTCAGCAGAGCACCCTGCCGCATGTCTTGCCGACACTGAACGGATTCGAACTCGACGCATGGAACGAACCGGCGGATGAAACGGGCGGCGATACGTTTGACGTGATCGGTTTCACGATGGATGCCATGGGTGTGGTTGACTCGTCTGAGCATGGCCACAGGCCGGTACTGGCGAGTTCATCCGATGGACCGTCTGACCGCGCGATTCTGCTGCTCGCGGATGCGACGGGGCACGGGATCGGTCCGGCGCTGGCAGCCACGCAAATCCGAGCGATGCTGCGCATGGCCGTCCGCCTCGGCGCCGATCTCCTGCACATTGCAAGGCATCTCAACGAGCAACTCATCGCGGACCTGCCGGAGAATCGGTTCATCACCGCTTGGCTTGGCGATGTCGACTCGAAGACGGGAACGGTGACATCGTTCTCAGCCGGCCAGGGACCGCTGCTGCACTACCAGGCCGCGAACCGTCAAATCGTCGAGGTGCCGACCGATGCGCCGCCATTTGGCGTGACGCCCGATCTCATGGCCCCGCCGCGCCCGCCCCTTCGCCTGCAGCGCGGCGACCTCTTCGTGGTGCTCTCGGACGGGCTCTTTGAAGCGCGCAACGCCGCTGGTGAGCAGTTCGGCCTGAAGCGCATCAAGTCAGTGATTCTCGAGGCAGCCGAGAACCACGCGGAACAGGTAACCGCGTCGATTCGCGACGCGGTCGAGACATTTACCTCGCACGCACCTGCGGACGATGATCGAACCATCATCGTGATCCGGCGCACGTAGCGACACGGATCCTGGCGCACCGGAATCGCCGATGTCAGTGGTACACTCGGTGCAGCTTCGGCAAGTCGTGCCCATCGCACGTCCAGAGCACCGCCAGCGAATAGCGCATGCGCGGCGGCAGCAGCATGCGGATCATGAACCTCGCGACGCTGCGTCCGGTGCATAATCCGACGGCCAGCCCCGCAAAGAAGATTGCCATCGACATTGTCAGATATGACGGTGTCATCTGATTGCGCCCGGCGATCCACACCCAGCTCGGCTCAGTCGTGAGACATTCGATGATCGGCACGGCGGCAAAGACCGCAGCCAACAGCAGGATGAGACCGCCCCAGAGCAGCAGCCTGCGTCGATTCAGTTGCACCAGGATTGTGGCCCAGACCCAGCCGACGGCGAGCATCGCCAGCGCACTGAACACCCAGACGACGATCGTCTGTGCGGTCAACCCGACCCGCCAGCCCCCTGCCTGCCGGAGCAGATCCGCGTGGTCCTGCGCCGCCCACCACTTCTCGAAGCCGGCGGACCCTCCAAGCAGTCCGCCGATCGTCGTAATCTGCTGCAGGCCACCCGAGCGTTGGATGACGATGGTGCCCGGTGGGAGGCTGGTGGTTGGACCGGAGTTGGGCGTCGTGCCAGCCGCGGCCTGAAGTTTGGCCTGACTCTCCACTTGCGAGAAGACCTGCTGAATAAACGACGAGTACGGTTGGGCCGCTGTCTCTGAAGCAGCAAGGCCGAGACCCATGAGCATGCCGCTGGTCCCGACCCATCCGGCAACCATGAGCAGCAGCCAGACCGCGGCCAGCACCAGCGCCCACCGGTGCGCCCAGCGACCGAGCAGCGGGTACTCCTGCACCGCCGCCGTGACGCCGCACTCCGGACATCTGGCGATGAGCAGACCGTAGTGCGGCTCGCGGGAAATCGCCTGGCCGATCAGGTTGTAACCACAGCTTGCGCACAGCCGATCACCTGTGATGAAGGTCGTCGGCGTCGGTTGCCCCTGCGGGTGCGCCTGCTTTTTTGTCAGCGTTTGAGGATCGTTGGTCACGTCAACCTCCTGAGTCGCAGTCGTCTGCGCCGTGCTCGCCAGCGCTGCTTTCGTATGGCCTTCCACAAGCGCTGCAGCGCGCTCCCCACTGGTATCCCAGCGACTGCCGCAACCATCAGAACAGCCAATACGCCCATGCGGGTGAACCAGAACTCCGGGCGGAACGTGAGTCGCACGTCTACGGTTGCGATCTGATCAAGCAGCCAAATGGCGCAAGGGGCAAGCCACACGTCTGCACCAACGACAAGGACCATCCAGATGCTGAACGACGACCACGCAATCCAGCGTCGCCAGTGCGCCAGCCCAACCGTAAGCCACGCACCGACACCTACGCACAGCAGCAACACAAGCCCGATGACAAGTCCTCGACTCAGCGCGTCGGTCGGCCCCGGCATCCTTCCGCGGCGCAGGTCATCAGCGATGACTACGCAGCACACGCTCAGGAGCGTGCATAATCCGGAGAAGGCACCAAGCTGCGATACCAGGGCGACTGCCGTGTGAATCGCGCGCCAGAACTGCCGGCAGCGCATGATGGCCGGGTGCCTTCGACGGGTCGCGGCGGCACCGCATCGCGGACACAGAACGAGCGGCAGGCCGTAGCGTGGCTCTCGGAACGCGCGCACGCGGGCCAGATCCCAGCCGCAATCGAGACAGATATGACTCATCGCCATGGAGCACCGTGCTTCAGGCTGGCTTCCGCTGCCGCCACACGCAGCGGTGATCAGGCACTACCAGCAGGTTCGGATTCGGCCGTAGATTATTTCAGTGTGATCGATCCCAGGCTGGGGGCGGTGTGTACCCGCGTCATGGTTCGCGTGGCCATATGCTTGAACATCCACTCACGGAGGCGTCATGGCGTATGTGATCGCACTGGATCAGGGCACGACGAGTTGCCGGGCGATCATCTTTGATCAGGCCGGGCAGATCGTGTCGGTTGCACAAAAGGAGTTTCGGCAGATCTTCCCCAGGCCCGGGTGGGTCGAGCACGATCCTGATGAGATCTGGTCCACGCAGGCCGGTGTCATCACCGAAGCGATGGAGCGGGCTCACATCCGCAGCAAAGACATCGCGGCGGCCGGCATCACCAACCAGCGTGAAACCGCGGTCGTCTGGGACCGCTCGACCGGTCGACCGATCGGCAATGCCATCGTGTGGCAGGATCGGCGCACGGCGGCGATGTGCGACGAACTCCGCCAGCGTGGATTGACCGAGACGATTCGCAACAAGACCGGTCTGGAGATCGATGCCTACTTCTCCGCCACGAAGGTCGCGTGGATGCTCAAGCACATCGACGGCGCTCGGCAGCGCGCCGACGCTGGCCAACTCGCCTTCGGCACGATCGATTCATGGCTCGCGTATCGACTGACGGATGGCCGCCTGCACATCACAGACGCGAGCAACGCGGCGCGGACGATGCTGTACGACATTCACGCCGGTCAGTGGGATGATGAACTCCTCGCGGTATTCAACATTCCGCGTGCCATGCTGCCCGAGGTGCGTTCGTGCAGCGAGATGTACGGCAAGATCGCTGCGCCTTCCGCGCTGGAGGGCGTGCCGCTTGCGGGCATGATCGGCGATCAGCAGGCCGCCACGATGGGCCATGTCTGCACGGAGCCGGGGCTCGCGAAGAACACCTACGGCACCGGCTGCTTCCTGCTGCTCAATACCGGCGACGCGCCGTGCGAATCGACCAATCGCCTGCTCTCCACCATCGCGTGGAATCGAAATGGCGTGACAACGTACGCACTGGAGGGCAGCGTGTTCGTCGGCGGAGCGATTGTTCAGTGGCTGCGCGATGGGCTTGGCATCATCGATCGGTCGGAAGATGTTGAATCTCTTGCCCGCCGCGCCGAGGACAGCGGAGGCGTGATTCTCGTACCCGCACTCACCGGTCTGGGCGCGCCGCATTGGGATCCGCACGCGCGCGGCCTGATCATCGGCCTGACGCGCGGGACGACCGCCGCACACATCGCGCGGGCCGCGCTCGAAGGCATCGCGTTCCAGGTCGCCGACGTCGTCGAAGCTATGCAAGCGGACGCTGGCACGCGTCTTGCCGAGTTGCGCGTCGACGGCGGCGCGGCGTGCGACGATCTGCTCATGCAGTTTCAGTCGGACATCCTGCAGGTTCCCGTGGTGCGGCCGAAACTGCTTGAAACGACAGCACTCGGCGCCGCCTACATGGCGGGGCTGGCCACCGGCTACTGGCCATCTGTCGAGGCCATCAAGCAGAATTGGCAGATTGACCGCGTGTTCGAGCCACACCTAAGTGCCGTCGAAGCAGAATTGAGACGCCGTGCATGGCGCGAAGCCGTGCGACGAGCGAGCGGCTGGGCAACTACGGAATCGCCTCGAGATACTCCTGGCTGAAGTTGCTGCGCAACTCGATCCACATCGGCAGGTGGTCGGACATCTTGTACGTGCGCCAGGTTCCATAGGACGTGTTGCCGGTGATCTGCGGTGCGTAGATGGGTTCATCGGCATCGGTGTAGACGTGCTCGTAGTAGTCAAAGACGTCGGCGCCGATGATGTCAAGCTTTACGTAACCACGGTCGCGGTCCGGTTTCCAGAATGCAATCTGGTCGTAGTGCTTGTCGCGCTCGACGTTCGAACCGGGAATGCTCTGCAGCGCCTGAGGAACCACGAACCCGCTGCTTTCGAGAGCTGCCATCGTTGGATGACCCGCGCCGATAATGTTGAAATCGCCCAGCACTCCGAGAAACGCGCTGCGATCGTGCTTCAGTTCACCATCGGCCTTCTTGGCCAGGGCGGCGGTGAGCAGTTCGATCTCGCGCCGCCGCTGCTCCATCTTGGCGGGGTCATCATCGTCGCCGTAGTAGATGTGCACGGTGCAGAGGTTGATCTTGAGCCAGCCCGCCTGGAAGGAGATGAGATAGGGCGTGCGCGCGAACTGACGCAGCGAATCATCGAACGAATCGTTGGGGAAACGCAGGCGCAGGCGCTCCTCGCCGACAATGGGCGCGGGAAGATCGATGTCGGCCTTCCCTGTGCCGGGGCTGACCACGGGGGTGTTCCTGGTTACCACCACCGAGCAGCCGTCGGGCAGTTTGAGTGTGCAGCCGGGCGGGAGATCGATCTCCACGTCGCGATCGAGCACCTTGCCGCCACTCTTGCTGCGCAGCCGGGCGTCGTAGGTGCCGCTGAGATCGATGCCGGGCGGCAGGACGATTTCGACGGCGGGATCGAGTTTGATGCGCTCTCCGAACGCGGCCCGGATCTTGCCGTCTTCGGCCAGTGTCAGTTCGCCGGCGATGTTGCGAAACCACGCGCGCGACCTGTTGTAGGCAAACACCATGCGCTCGCCATTGCCCGGTCCGCCATCGGTGACATCCGTGGCGACGTAGTCCCACTCGGGGCCGAGCAGGCGCATGAGTTTGCTGAATTCGTCGAGGTCCGCGCGGATCTCCTGCAGGGCGACAATGTCAAAGTTGGAAACGATCTCGGCGATGTAGTACAGGCTTTCGCCGTCGTCGCGGCCGCCGGATTTGGAATTGCCGAATTCGCGGATGTTCCACGTGCCGATGCGCACGGTCTGGAGGCGATCGACGGGCTCGGGCGCTGCGGGTGCGGCAAAATGATGGGCCAGCGCGGCGCGGAGATCGATCAGTTTTCCGGCGACGCGCTGCTTGCGAGCCTTTGTTGCGGCGTCGTCATTCGTTCGAATCTTGAGTCCGGCGTAGAACGGCATAGACACCTCCTCGGGACCTGAGAGTGTGTTTACGTTTTGAACAGGCCTGTCGATTCGTCCTCCACGGGTCTGGTCAGCGATGGATCGGAGTTCTTCGGACTGTTGACGCGCGTGCTCACGGGATGCGCGGCGAGCATCGACGGCGGAGCCGGGTCGAGCAATCGATCGAGTTGCTCTTGCGTCGCTTTCGGATTGAGCCACGCGTCGAACTCATCCGGCGAAAGAATCACGGGCATGCGATCGTGCAGGTTTTTGATGTGGTCGTTCGCGTTGGTGGTGATGATGGTGAACGAGTCGATCGGCTCGCCGCCTTTGTCCCAGCGCTCCCACAGGCCGGCGAGGCAGATGATCGAACGGCGGCTCGGGTGGATGTACCACGGCTGCTTGCGGCCGGCGACCTTCTGCCATTCGTAGAACCCGGAGATGGGCACGAGGCAGCGGCGCTTGGCGTACGCGCTGCGAAAGGCCGGCTTGCCGGCGAGCGTTTCGCTCCGCGCGTTGATCATGCGATTGCCGATCGCCGGGTCATCCGCCCAGCGCGGGATCAGTCCCCAGCGGGCGATGACGATCTCGCGCTGCCCTTTCTCATCCAGTCGTGCGATCGCAGAATCCTGCGTCGGCGCGACGTTGTAGGAGAGCGGCAACTGCTCGCCGGTCGTGGACTGAAGCACGCTCAGAAAAGCATGCACTTCTTTCCAGGTGTATTCGCGGGTGAAGCGGCCACACATGATGGGGCATCTTACCGGCACCCTCTCAGGGGGCGGCAAACCAGCCCTGCTTCCACCCATTTGAAACACTTCAAAAATACCCTAACAAATACTTGACAAAATGGCCGGCGCGTGTACGCTTTGCGCATGGAGGCGCTCACGGAAAGATGTGAAAATGACGCTCTGGAGCGGCGAAAACGGGCGATGGCGATCGTTCAGGCCGTGTCGGAGCGGCATCCCGCTTCGGCCGCGCCCAGGCAGGCGGCCGTGCCCACCGGGTTTGTCGATGACGCCCTGACCCGCGGCGGGCTGGAGCGCGGCGCCGTGCACGAATGGATCGGCGTCGATGAACCTGAGGACGAGTCGCCGGCCTTCGGCAACGGAAGTCCGATGCGTCGGTCCGGTCGGCGATCAAACGGTCGAGCAACCGGCTGGTCTCCCCCACTCACCCTGCTCATACAGATCGCTCGACACTCGCTGGCCGGTCAGGACAGCGTGGCCGCGCACGTCATCTGGATCGGCCAATCCATCTGGCCCTATGCGCCAAGCCTGGCGCCGCATCGACAGCCAACGCAGAACCGGCGCCGCCTGCTCGCGGCATCACTATTCGTGCAGACCGGGACGGTGCGCGAGCGCGTATGGGCGGCGGACCTGGCGCTGCGCAGTCGATGCGCGGCATCGGTCATCGTCGATGGATCGGGTTTCGATCTGTCCGCGACGCGGCGGCTGCAACTCGCGGACAGATCGAAACCCGAT
>DIDT01000023.1 GCA_002418285.1 Phycisphaerales bacterium UBA5793 | reverse complement strand
ATCACCAGGCGGGCCTTGACGGAGCCGGAGGATCCAGTTACATTGACAGTGTGATCCTGCGCCAACGCGACAACAACTCGGGCTGGACCTCAGCGGCTGATGGCACGCTCGAGCAGCGGCGGTACTTCTGCCAGAACTGGCGCGCCGACGTCTCGGCCATTGTCACGAGCGGCGGCGTGATGACTGAATGGGCGAAGTTCAGCGCCTATGGCGTCCCCTTCGGCCTGCCGGCCGGTGACACTGACAGTGACGGCCAGTGCAACTCAAGCGATGAGACTGCCATCAACCTCTGGACCGTCGGCTATGACGTGCGCTACGACTACGACCTCGACGGCGACATCGATGGCGATGATGTGACCCTGGCCAACGCCAATTACGCAGACACCGGCTGGAACGTCCTCTCCTCGGCCGCCGTCGCCAACCGCGTCGGCTACGCCGGCTACCAGAAGGCCGCCCACCTCGAGCTCGCACACGTTCGACACCGCGTCTACTCAGCCGAACTCGGGCGGTGGACAAGACGCGATCCGCTCGGGTATGTCGACGGGATGAACTTGTATGAATACGTAGGTGCCAAACCCACGCAAGCGGTAGATCCGTTTGGTAGAGCATCTGGCACTTGCACCTCCACTCAAGAGTGTGCAACGCCGCCGTCTGACCCGTTTGTTATCCCGCCACCACCACCGGTAGCGCCACACCTCAAACAGGTTTCATGCTGTTCCATGCGAAACTGCAAATGGGGTGGTGTGATAACGGCCGATTTGGGTTCCATATTCTACACCGCGGGTCAGCTTTCGGTTTTCGCAACAGGAATCGACGACACCAACTGTGTCTATGCCGTATCGGGCAAGGCGACCTTGAAGCTTGGATTGGGTCTAACTCTCGGGTATTTTACAGCCACGCGTAGCTTCTCGAACTACTCCGCGAGCTGCATGTGGCCGCTTAATAATGGAGACGAAGGTACAGTAGCGATGGTCGGGTATGGGGGGAGTGTGTGGAAGGGTTCCTACACCGCAAACCTGATTGGCGGCGAATTCAATGTTTTCTCAATTCCCTTCTGGCGAAGTGGAGGTATCAATATAATAGCATTTGGAGGCGGAGCGACAGGGACATTCAAAGGAGTATTGCAGGCAGGGCCAACACCCGTTCCGGGTTCAGTATGCAATTTAGGTGTTCATTGATTATGACACTCCGTCGCTATATTAGTATGATTTGCGCACACCCGCGCATATCTTTAGTAGTGCTTGTCGTCTTGTGCATATTTGCGCTCTATCCTGTTCTCCGATCGGCCGTTGTGTCGCACCAGTTGGGGCGCGGGTACCAGCACGGAGCGGCGTTTCCCTCTACCACAATGTTTGATTCCATATCCATGGGTATCAATAGAGATAGCCTGTATCCGGATGTGCGTCAGATAATGGAATTGAACCATTTTGAAGCGGTAATGATCCACGGTCCCGTGGCGTCGCCTCCGCATGAAGGCAGTGTGGACATCTATGAGCGGCGTCTCTTTTTGCACGACCTCCATAAAGACCACTTCATACTCGAACAATACTGGGTGTTTTATGACGCCGATTCGAGCTTCGCCAAGTACATGATCCGGAATGTACTGAATACGAAAGACGGGAGTTCAACACGAGAGTATGTGAATCTGGACTCGCGGCAGATTGAAGTCGAGCCATGGTGGTAATGCCCTTGGTCCCGAATCCTGGGCAAGAAAACGGGACGGGTATGCTCTGTAGAAAACCTCCGATTCGGTCGGTCGTGAGGTGAATGGGGAGCCTTCAATCGAGCATGTGCACCACCACGAAGTCGCCAAGGACGGCGATGGTGCTGGCGAATTGCATGGCGCTGGAGGCGCTTCCCGCGTACGCCTATCGATTCAGTCCGCGCACCTACACGCTGCTTCCCAACGCTTCGCCTGGCTCGTACTCAAATCGATACCGCGCCTCAATCGTGGCGCGGACGATGACAACCCCAAGGAACTCCTCTCGCACCACCGGGTCGGCCTCACCGGTGCCCTAGGATCCAATTAGCTTCAAAGCGTGATCCTGCGGAAACCCACTCCCCCGCACCCCTGCACCCGCCGCGGCGTGATGAGTCCCATGCTGAGTCCTGAGTTCGCGCCTCAGGAAAGTAAGAAACCGTGTGCGACGAGCAAGCATCGGAGTAGCATCAAGTCGTTGTCGGGGCGAGCGTTCAGCCCTATCTTGAGGTCATGGCAGAGCTTACGGAATTCCGCTTCGTCGAATCCCGCCCTCTCCGCTCTTTTTCTGCGCCGACACTCAAGAACCCGGTCCCAGATGCGGCCGGGTTCAGTCGTTTTCTCTGCCGGATCACGTCAAAGCATGGCGGTACACGACTCAGACACCCGTCTTGCCGCTTTTGTGGGCCACAGTCCACTCGAAGAGGTCAAGGAAGTCCCTGAAGCATTCCGGGCAGATCCAGTGCTCATCGTTGGCTGTGGCATACCCCACACGAAGATCCTCGGGCGCAGCGGAAAACTTCGCGGTGCAGAACTCGCAATGGTCGTGGTCCCATTTCGCGCTGGGTGCGGCGTAGGACTTCCTGACGAGATGCGCTCTCCTGAGGAATCGTTCCTGACCTTGAAGCCGCCAGTCGGTCATCGCTGCTCGCTCCACTGCCCCGTGCGTTCGCGTTGCGGCTAACGCATCAACGCGCGCATCCACTCCCACTGCCTGCTCATGCCTTCCGCAAGCCCCGTGTGCGGCTGATAGCCCAGCTCGGCCTTGCTGCGCGTGAGATCCGCCCAGGTGCGCGAGACGTCGCCGGGTTGATTCGGCTGGCGATCGATCACGGCCTTGCGCCCGACGGTCTGCTCCACCGCTTCGATCATCTGCGACAGGGTCACGGGATGCTCGCCGCCGAGGTTGTAGACGCGAAACCGCTCGATCTGGCCACAGCGGTCCATGGCCCGCCTCACGCCATCGATGATGTCGTCCACATAGGTGTAATCGCGACTGGTCGAGCCGTCGCCGAAGACGGGAATGGACTCCCCCTGCGCGACGCGTTTGAGGAACATGTGAATGGCCAGATCAGGCCGCTGGCGCGGACCGAAGACGGTAAAGAAACGCAGGGCGGTGATCGGCAGGTCGTGCAGATGCGACGCGGTGCGACAGATGAGTTCGGTCGAAACTTTCGTCGCCGCGTAGGGGCTGATGGGGCGGCTCACGTCGTCCGTCTCGGCAAAGGGGACTTTCTCGTTGTTGCCGTAGACACTGGACGAACTGGCGACAACGAAACGCTTGACGCCGTGCTGCACCGCCGCATCGAGCAATCGCTGCGTGCCAACCACGTTGACGCGCGCGTAGAGCGACGGGTTCTGGATGCTCGGCCGAACTCCAGCGCACGCCGCCAGATGCATGACGGTATCCGGTCGCCCAGTCTCAAACGCCCGCGCGACATCTTCGGCACTCGTGATATCCCCTTCGACGAGTTGCGCGCCTTCATCCAGAGCCGGCTGGACGTTGCGCTGCTTGATAGCGCGAGCATAGAACGCGGCAAAATTGTCGATGATCGCGACCGAATCACCCCGCGCGAGCAGCGCCTGGGCGAGGTGCGAACCGATGAATCCGGCGCCGCCGGTGATGAGCACTCTGGACATGGGCCAACATCGTAGCGGCCCGCTTGAACAGGGGGACGTGCCGGATCCGGCAGGGCGCATCTCCCGCCTATGCTGGTGCGCCTCACGCAGTTCGAATACCTCACTCGGAGCGGTCCGGCATGCGTTCCCCCTTCATCTTTGCGTTGATGTCACTCCTTCTCAGCCTGGCGATTTCCTCGCCGGCGCTCGCACAGCAGCCGACCAACGCGCCGGCCGATTCGGGCCGTGCGCCCGGAGCGATCCAAATCCGGATGGCCGATGGTTCGCTCGTGTGGTATCAGCCCGCTGCGGATGGTTCGGGTGTGTTTGTCGCAAGCGACACGTCGGGTGCGGCTTCGGGCGCTTCGACGTCGACGAACTCGCCGTGGGCGCTGGTGCTGTTCTTCTTTGGCCTGTTCGGCCAGGCGATGTTCATGGGTCGATTTGCGCTGCAGTGGATCGCCAGCGAGCGCAGCGGCCGCAGCGTCGTGCCCCTGGGATTCTGGTGGCTCAGCCTCGCAGGCGCGACAATCCTGCTGACGTACTTTGCGTTGCAGCGCGAACCGATCGGCGTGCTCGGACAGGTGCTCGGCTGGCCCATCTATGTGCGCAATATCTACATGGTCCTGCGCGACCGGCGAGCCGGCCGAATCGATCCCATGGACCCGGCTGAGCATCCTGTACCCGATCCCAATGCAGAGGCGTAGCGACGTCAGGCGGCTTCAGGGCGCAGCGTCGCCAGTTTCGTTGCGCAGCGGGCAATCTCGTGAAGACACTCGCGCGTCTCAGGTGACATGTCGGTGAATTCGAAGCCGATCTCGTGACGGCGGAATCCGGTTCGACGCATCCAGACCACGCGCGCGTCAAGGGACACCTCGGCAGCCGCAAATGAGAGCGTCAGCGACACCGAATCGTCCACGGCAACGCGCAAGCCTCCCTTGTGCCGGACGCGCATCCCCGCTGCTGAGAGATCGACGACGTCGCCGAATGTGCAGGTGAGCATGTCGCAGCGCAACCTGCCCGTGCGGCGCACTTCGGCACCACGAGAGTCGTGCGAAGGCAAATTATCAGTTCGCGCAACTCGCATCGGGAGAAACATCGACCGCTGCCTCAAAATTCTTGATTTTCGGAGCGATCAGGCCGGGCGGCGATCGCCGGCGGGCCGGCGAAACTTCTCGTCTTATCCACATCGCCACTTGTGAAAACAGGCAACCTCTCCTACCCTGTTGCGGCTCGAAAAACAAGGGCACGGGCCTCTCCCACCCAGTTGCCGAGTCAGTATCGGGCGCTACAGCATGCAGCTACTCAAGGGAATCGGCGTATCTCCGGGAGTGGTCATCGGCCGGGCTTTCGTCCTCGATGACATCACGCTGCATGTCCCCAAGCGCCACATCTCCACCTCGGATATCCCCCACCAGCACGAGCGGCTCGACGCAGCCGTCGCTGCGTCGATTGAGGAGCTGCAGAACCTTCGCGATCGAGTTGCCAAGGAGTTGGACGCCGAGGCCGCCAAGATTCTGGAATTCCATATTGTGCTTCTGAGAGATCCTCACTTTCTCGATCCGGTGCACGACCGGATCCAGGAGCAGGAAGTCTCGGCGGAATGGGCGGTTACGTTTGAAATCCAGACTATGGCGGACAAGTTTCGCGCCCTGGACAGCGAAGCGTTTCGCTCGAAGGTCTCGGATCTGCTCGATCTCGATCGCCGGCTGTTGCGCCACCTGATCGGCGAGACGCAAAGCCGCCTCAAACAGGTGCAGGGCGAGGTCATCATCGTCGCCCACGATCTGACGCCAAGCCAGACAGTTGGCCTGGATACGAATCACGTCAAGGCTTTCGTCACCGACGCAGGGGGCCGCACGAGCCACACGGCCATCATGGCCCGGTCCATCGCCATCCCCGCCATCGTCGGACTTGAGCGGGCCATGACGGACATCTTCGAAGATGACCTGCTCATTGTCGACGGCGATCGCGGCGTCCTGATCATCGATCCTGACGAGGCCACGCTGGAGCAGTACGGCAAGCGGATGGAGGTCCGCAAGTCCTACGAGCTTTCCCTCGCCGACGTGGCGCGCGAGCCCGCTGAGACGACCGACGGCGTTCGGATCAAGCTCTACGGCAACATCGAGTTCCCCTTTGAAGTGGAAATGGTTGATCGTTACGGTGGAGATGGCGTCGGGCTGTTCCGCAGCGAGTTCCTCTTCCTGGCCCAGGACCGCGATCCCTCCGAAGAGGAGCAATACGAGGCATTTCGCGACGCGGTGAAAATGTCCAACGGGCGACCGATCACCATTCGCACGCTCGATCTCGGGTCTGATAAGTACACGCAGGGCCGCCAAGAAACCCCCGAGCGCAATCCGGCCCTGGGCTGCAGGTCGATCCGCTTCTGCCTGCAGAACCTGCCGCTTTTCAAGACCCAGTTGCGGGCCATTCTCAGGGCGTCAACCGAGGGCGATCTCAGGATCATGTTTCCATTGATCACCGGCCCGCTGGAGCTGCGGCAGGCAAAAATGGTCCTCAACGACGTCATGGAAGACCTTGAGGAAGAAGGAATTGCCTTCAACCGCAACGTTCCCGTGGGAATCATGATCGAAGCGCCGTCTGCGGCGATCATGAGTCACGCCTTCGCCCGGGAGGTCGATTTCTTCTCGATCGGGACCAACGACCTGATTCAGTACACCCTGGCGGTCGATCGGACCAACGAAAGAGTGGCGAATCTCTACTCCGCGGCCCACCCAGCGGTCCTACGGCTGATGAAGGACGTCATCCGTTCGGGTCGGCGCGGTGGTATTGATGTCAGTCTGTGCGGTGAAATTGCCTCCGACCCGGACTACATCATGTTGCTGATCGGGATCGGGTTGCGTAATCTTTCATTGGTGCCATCCGCGATACCCGACATCAAGAGGGTCATTCGCGCGGTCGATACCAGAACTTGTGAACTTATCGCCCGAAAGGTCGGTTCGTTCGATTCTGAGCGCCAGGTCCTGAATTTCATTCGGGATGAGACGCGAAAGGTAATGCCCGAGGGGTACGACGGTCGTTCCGTCGGCGGTGGGTTGGCTTGACCAATTCGCCCCCTCGACCGATTCACGCCTGCTGCGTGTCGTTCATGATGCCGGATCGATCGCCCGAAGCCCTGTGGGTGCGGCGGAGCGGATTCCGATCAGGCCCGGTCCCTCAGAAGGACCAGAGATGAACCCGCAGCGACAATCGAGCAGCGCCCAGGATGGGCGGACGGATGGCCAATGGTCGCGCGTAGCGCACAACCAATCTCGCCGAGCGGCAACCGAGCCGACGGCGAATTGCGCTCCGCCTCCATCTCCCCGACCGATTTCCCCCCGAGGCGACGCCGATTGGCCACACGGAAAGACCGTGGTCCATGTCCTCCATCAAGAAGCAACTGATCGTCAACCACGCGCCCGGGGACGAAACGCGCATCGCGCTGCTCGAAAACGGCCGCCTCGAAGAAATCTACACCGAGCGCGAAGCGCACAGCCTCCACGTCGGCAACATCTATCTCGGCAAGGTCATCAACGTCGAAGCGGCCATCCAGGCCGCGTTCATCGACTTTGGCGTCGGCCGCAACGGCTTCCTGCACGTCTCTGACCTGCACCCGATGCACTTCCCGGGTGAAGACGCCGAAACGACCGAAGCCGTCGGCCAGAAGACCCCCCACCGCCAGCGCCCGCCGATTCAGCACTGCCTCAAGCGCGGCCAGGAGATTCTCGTCCAAGTCCTCAAGGAGGGCATCGGCACCAAGGGACCGACGCTGACGAGTTACCTTTCCATACCCGGCCGCCTGCTGGTCATGATGCCGCACATGGAGCAGCTCGGCGTCTCGCGCAAGGTCGAAGACATTGAACAGCGCCGCGCCATGCGCAAGATCCTCGATTCGCTCGATCTGCCCGAGGGCTTCGGCTTCATCCTCCGCACCGCTGGGCTCAGTGCCGTCAAGACTGAGCTCAAACGCGACCTCGCCTACCTTCAGAGGTTATGGAAGACGATTGATAACCAGCGCAGCAGCGCCAAGGCGCCATGCGAACTCTACGTCGAATCCGACCTGCTCATCCGTACGATTCGCGACGTCTCGACAGCCGACCTCGAGCAGATCATTATCGACGACGAAGACGCGCTGGATCGAGTCGTCGAGTTCCTGCAGATCGTCGCGCCGCGGCGCAAGGGACCGGAAGTCGTGCCCTATCGCGATCGCGTGCCGATTTTCCACCGCTTCGGCGTCGAAGAGCAGCTGCGCAGCACGCGTTCGCGCGATGTCCCGCTGCCCGGCGGAGGTTCGATCATCATCGACTCGGCCGAGGCGATGGTGGTGATCGACGTCAACTCCGGCCGCATGCGACAATTCCGCGATGCCGAAACGACCGCCTTCCGCACCAACATGCAGGCCATCGATGAAATCACGCGACAATTGCGACTGCGCGACCTCGGCGGGCTGATTGTCATCGACACCATTGACATGATCTCCGGCGAGCACCGCCGCGAACTCGAAACGCGCCTGCGCGAAAATCTCAAGCGTGACCGGGCCAAGACCGAGTTCCTGCGCATCAGCCAGTTCGGCCTCATCGAAATGACGCGGCAGCGCATGCGGCCCCCGCTGCGCAAAGCGCACTCGATGCCCTGCCCGGCCTGTGAGGGCCGCGGAAATCTGCCCACTCCTGAGTCCACTGCGAACGAAGCCATGCGCGACATGGCCTACTGGATCGCCCATCCACACGTGGCATCGCTCGAAGTGGCCGTCGGCCAGGGCGTCGCCGGCGTGCTGCTCAGCCGCAAACGCCGCGCCATCGTCGCACTGGAAACCGAAACGGGTAAGCGCATCGACGTTCGCGTGAGCACGGAGATCCAGCCGGAGCGCGTCGACTTCTACGCCTACGACGATCGAAAGACGGATCTTGATCTCGCGACTCTTGCAGCATCGTTCCCGAAAGAACTTCCACCACCCGTGGCGCCCAAAGTGCAGCAGGATCACCCGACAAAGGTGGCGCATGAGGTCCTGCTGGTCGATTCGCTTGACGAGGACAATGAACTCGAAGTCGAAGTCACGGATGAATCGAATGGAGCAGAGAAATCAGCCGAGAGCGAGGCGGGCCAGGCCAAGCGCAAGCGCCGTCGCCGCCGCTCCAAGAAGGGCCGCGACTCATCCGCTGCCCCGGATGAACCCGTGATCCAGAGTGACAAGCGGAGCGAAACGCCCGCTGCGGTGTCGAGCAACGGCGCCATGACCGCCGAAGGAACTCCGAACAGCAAGAAGAAACGACGACGACGCGGTCGGCGTGGACGCGGCAAGGGAGCTGAAGCAGCGCCCGGCACTGAGAGCAACGGGGAGTCTCCCGTTGTGGACCACTCCGAATCCGCCGCCCGGGAAGAACCCGCCACCGCACCCGAGCGTGCTCTCGGCAACGAGGCAGCCGATTCGGGCGAGCCGGGAAAGAAGAAGCGCCGTCGCCGCCGCTCGCGCAGCAAGTCGACGGCCGAGTCGGCGGCCGGCGCAGACACAAAGGCGGAAGCACCGGCCTCTGAACCCCTCGCACCAGAATCCTCAAACGGAGCGCCGACACCGGATGCTCCGCGCAGCAAGAAGAAACGCCGCCGACGGTCGTCAAAGAAGAGTGATCAGGACCAAAGCGGAGACGGTGCCGCAACCGCCGGCAGCGACTCGGCCAAACCGAGTGGATCGGTCGAGAGCGGCGAAACGTCCGGAGCGGAAGTGAAGGTGACCAAGACGCGCCGCCGGCTGTATGGCAGTCGCCGCCGTCTCACTCCAGCCGAACTCGCCAGCGTTCAGGCGTCCGATGAGGCATAATCGTTGATGAGTTGCACCAACCGTCCCAGACGCATCGTCGTACTCGGCTGCACCGGATCGATCGGCGCCAGCACGTTGCAGGTCATCGAGCATCTCAATTCGACGGCGCCGGGCTGCTTCGAGATCGTCGGCCTCGCCACCGGTTCGAACGCTGGGCAGATGTTCGAACACGCGCAGCGTCATGGTGTGCGCCATCTCGCGCTGGCCCAACCTTCACCAGGGTCGGACACTCCATCCGGCGCGACGCTCTTCACTGGCCCGAGTGCCGCGCAGCAACTCGTCGAAAGCGTCGACGCGGACATCGTCGTCGCGGCCATCGTCGGCTCGGCGGGTTTGTCCGCCGTGGCCAGCGCGATCGAGCGTGGCTGGGACATTGCGCTGGCTAACAAGGAAACGCTCGTGGCCGCCGGCGAAATCATCATGCCGCTGGCCGTCAAGCATGGCGTGCACATCCTCCCCGTCGACTCGGAGCATTCCGCCATCTTCCAGTGCCTGCAGTCGCGCCGCGCCGATTCGGCGGCGAGCAATGGTCAGCCGCCATCGATGAATCTCGATCACATTCGCCGCATCGTGCTGACGGCCTCAGGCGGCCCGTTCCGGACGTGGTCGCATAATCGCATCGCCGGTGCCACCGTTGAACAGGCACTGAGCCATCCGACGTGGAAGATGGGGGCCAAGGTCACCATCGACAGTGCATCAATGACCAACAAAGCCCTGGAGATCATCGAAGCCCGCTGGCTCTTCGGCCTCGAATCCAGTCGCATCGATGTCATCGTGCATCCGCAGTCGATCATTCACAGCTTCGTCGAGTTCGACGACGGCTCGGTGCTCGCGCAACTCGGTGCGCCGGACATGCGCACGCCGATCCAGTACGCCCTGACCTGGCCGGCCCGTCCCGAGGGATGCGCCAATCGCATCGACTGGACCACGCTGAGCCAACTCGACTTTGAGCCGCCGGATGAAGATCGCTTCCCCGCGTTGCGCCTCGCGCGACACGTCGTCGCAACGGGAGGCACGAGCGGTGCAATCTTCAACGCCGCCAATGAAGAGGCCGTCGCCGCCTTCCTCGACGGACGCATCACCTTTGGTCGCATCTCCGAACTGGCCGCTGAGGCACTGGAATCCATCGCCTCGATGACGGCGTCAACGCTTGACGAAGTCATGGATGCGGATCGACAGGCACGCGAACTTGTCCGCGCCCGGCTCGTATCGACAGGAGCGGCCGCGCCCACCCCGCGCGGCCGGTAAGGAACTCCGATGAGTTCGACGGAAACTGAAATCCTCAACCAGTTGCGCACCGTCCACCGTCGCGTCGCGCTGTGGTACTACCTCGCGGTCGCCTACGGCTGGATCATTGTGCAGGCCGGGTTCCTCGTGCTGCTCATTCCCAAGATCACTGACAATTATGACGGCATGGATATCAAGTTGCCGCAGGTGACAAAGGCGCTCGTCGCCGCCTCGGACTGGATGGCGGGCCACAACCCCGGCCAGACCATGCCCGGGTGGATGATCGCCGTGCCCCTGGCGTTCATCGTGCTCACCCTCAGCGCCGTCCTGTTTCGCCGGGTGACGATTCTGCTTGCCCTGATCCCGATTCTGGCCATTGCTTCGCTGATTGGTGAACTGTTCCTGCTCCTGGCTCCACTCTACCAGCTTTCCGACACCCTGACGCAATGATGCCCATCGACCCGCCGGCCGGATCAGCCGAGGCGCGCCGAGGCCTATCCTTTCAGGGCGGTTGAGTGCCTCATTGGCCTCGCGTGGGGCGAGAAACCGCCGATACTCTCCAAGACCCCGGGTACCTGACGCATGTCCACGTTCTTCGACTTCCTGCTCCTTCTGCTCGGTTTCAGTCTCGTCATCTTTGTGCACGAGCTGGGCCACTTCGCCGTTGCCAAATGGGTCGGCATCAAGGTTGAGCAGTTCGCCATCGGCATGGGACCCGCGCTGTGTTCGTGGCGCAAGGGCATCGGCATTCGCTCGGGCAGCACGCAAGCGGCGTATGACGCTGCGCTGCGCAAGGGCGTTCCCGAATCCGAACTCGGTGAGACCGAATACCGCTTCAACTACCTGCCCATCGGCGGCTATGTGAAGATGCTCGGGCAGGAAGATCTCGACATGGCCGCGGTGGTCCACGACCCGCGCTCCTACAGCAGTCGACCCATCTGGGCCCGCATGTGCGTGGTCTCGGCCGGCGTCGTGATGAACCTCATCTTTGCCATGGTGCTGTTCGTCATCTGCTTCATGTGGGGCATTAAGACGCCTGCCCCGATCATCGGCGGCGTGCAATCCGAGAGCCTGGCCGCGATCACCATGCCCAACGACGCGGCCAAGCTCGGCATCACCACGCCGGGCATCCTCCCGGGCGATCGCGTGATCGCCATCAACGGCAAACCGATCCGCACCTGGGAACAGGTCGTTATGTCCGCCGCGCTGGCCAAGCCCGGCGAATCCCTGCACGTGCAGGTCGATCGGCGCGGCATCAGGCTCGGGTTCGATCTGGTTCCGCGCGAAGATCACGACACGCAGTTCCTCGCGCTGGGCCTGGCAACAACCCAGAGCAACTCCATCATCGACTTCAAGCCCGGATCGGAGACGGCCAGTTTCGTGCAGTCGATGTTCGAACGCGCCGACATCGGGTCCGTGCACACGACGCCGGGCATGAAGCTGACGGAGGTCGATGGCCAGCCGATCGACGCGGTCTGGCAACTCAGCCGCGCGATTGACGAATCCGACGGCCAGAACCTGAAGCTGACCTTCACCGATGCGCAGGGCGACGACGTGCAGCACGCCACGTTGCGCCCCGATCCCGACTTCATGATCGCGCAGGTGCAGCACGACTCAACCTGGTACGCCGTGCGACACGTTCTTGGCCTCGTCCCCGCGCCGGAAATTGCAGCCGTCAACGAAAGCAAGGACGATGCTTCCGGGCCCGCGATCGGCGACGTCATCGAGCGGGTCGGCGAGGTGCGCTGGCCCCGCGCCGATGAGACCGCAGCCGTCTTCAAGCCGCGAGCGACGGTGCCCGTTGTCGTTCGCCGTGGTGATCAACAGATCAAGTATGACGTCAGCGTGACGCGCGCCGGCCTGACGGGTTTTCAGATCAGCGACATGCCCGCCATGTCGCCGCCCATCGTGGCCGACACGCTCGCCACGATTCCCGCCGAGGAGACGAGTGACGGCGAACCAACTGAAGTGCCCTCACCCGCCGCGCCCCTCAACCTGATGCCCGGCACGCGGCTTGTCTCCATCGACGGCACGACGGTGTCCACCTGGCGCGATGTGTTCATCGCCCTGCGCTCCGCCCTCGATCCGACCGCTGCCCAATCGATGGTCCTGCTCACCTACGAACTGCCGATCCCCGGCCATCCCGTTGAGTCGGCATCGTGGTGCATCGATCAACCTCTCGCGCGAGAACTGCTCGCGCTGCAATGGCACAGCCAACTCGGCGTCAACATCTTCGAGCCCATGCTCGAGGTGCAAAAGGCCGCCAACCCCATCGCCGCGGTGCAGATGGGCCTCGATCGCACGTGGAGCATGATCGTCACGACCTACCAGACGCTCGACCGCCTCGTGCGCGGCACGGTGGATGTCAAGCAACTCAAGGGGCCGGTGGGCATCGCCGAAATCGGCACGAAAGTCGCCGGGCAAGGCTTCGCGTACCTGCTGTTGTTCCTGGGGATCATCAATGTCAATCTTGCCGTGCTCAACTTCCTGCCCATCCCCATTGTCGATGGCGGCCTGATGGTCTTTCTGATTATCGAGAAGCTCAAGGGTTCGCCCGTGAGCATCCAGATCCAGAACGCCGCAACCGTCGTCGGCCTGCTGCTCATCGGCAGCCTTTTCCTCGTCACG
Organism: Phycisphaerales bacterium UBA5793; assembly: GCA_002418285.1. Lineage (GTDB taxonomy): Bacteria > Planctomycetota > Phycisphaerae > Phycisphaerales > UBA5793 > UBA5793. The sequence goes on along the minus strand of DIDT01000023.1, from coordinate 8,256 downwards.
TTCTACAATGACGTGATCAACCTGATTGGCAACCTGGCGAGTTGAACGGTACCGCGGATCAACCCGCGGCATTCTGGGACATCGGGGAATTCTCCTTGAACGATGGCATGATACTTGCAATGAGAGCCGGTTCTGGTATTGTCGGATGCGGCCCGGAGAATCGGCGCCGGCCTGTTACAACGGCCCTGACCTTGCAGCAGGCACTCCGGCAATCGTCACCGCAGTGCTCGTGCACTTCGGGTATCTGCTGACTTGCCCGGAGGCTCCAACAACCCCCGGGGACACAATTGGCCACGGATCGTCGGAACCCACACTTCCATGTGTTGTGGGCGGCGCGACGCGATGGGAGATGACGACGTGTCGACGACTTCAGTTCAACAGGATGTAACTCTGGTTCCCGGAGCCGAGCACTACTCGCTCAAGTACCTGCGCGGCGGACGGCTCTTCAGTTACGCCCACCAGATCAAGGGGGCGCTCTCCTTTGAGCCGCAGAAGGTGGCGGAAATTGGCGCCGGTGGCAAGATGGTCGCCGCCGCCATCCGCTCGATCGGCATCGACGTCACCACCATCGACGTGCAACCCGATCTCAAACCCGATGTCGTCGCGTCAGTGACCGAACTTCCCTTCGAGGACGGGCACTTCGACGTCGTTCTGTGCTGCCAGGTGCTCGAGCATCTGCCCTTTGAGCAGTTCGACAGCGCCATGCGCGAGTTGCGCCGCGTTGCTCGCAAGGGGGCGATTCTGAGCCTGCCCGACGTCACGCAATCGTTCATCATGAACATCAGGCTGCCCAAGATTCCGAATCTCTCGATCGACTGGACTTTGCCGCGCCTCCGCGCCAAGGACATGCCCAAGAAGCGATTCGAAAAAAGTGGCCACTACTGGGAGATCGGCTTCCGCCCGTATCCCATCACGCGCGTCCGCAAGGCGATCACCGACGCCGGCTGGACCATCGACGAAGAGTGGCGCGTCCCCGAGCGACGCTGGCACCACTTCTTCCGGCTCGTGGTTTGAGAAAGCTCGCGCGGATCGTGGTTGACCACCACACCTCGACACAGCGCGGTTGATGCTCCAATGGGGAGTTCACTCAATCCGACGAACCGTCCTCGAAGTCGGACCACCACCAGCGCTGCAAAGCGGGTGACTGATCCCCGACCACGCTGCCGTTTCCCTGTTCTCTGGATACTTCGAGATCTTCGCCCGTGGAGCGGCAGTGGCGCGCCGAGTTGGCGGTATGCTGAATAGCAATCGTGCGATGCCCCGGCTCAAGCGGAGCCGGCGGCATCGCGTGGCGCGCGATGAGGGCGAATTCTAATTGCGGTGGATGGTCGGCGCCATGTCGGCCCGGCTTCTCGCGGCCTTCTTCGAAGGAGGCGTCTTATGAGACGTCCGATCCTGCGCATTCACTGCGGATTCTCGACCATTACCTTGCTGGGAACCAGTACAATCTTGGTGGCGGCGGCAGGCGAGACCCTTTGGCACGCCAGCGCGGCGGCGGGAGAGAGGCGGGCCGCACCCACAACTGGTGTTGCACCTGCCGTGATGGTTGCGACGTCGGCATCGGCCGCAAAGGGGACATTCGCCATGTTCACCGGCGAACCCGTTTTCAAGCCGTTTGTCATGGTGCGCCTGCCTGTCCCGGAAGGCTGCACCGGCGGTTTGGTCAGGGACGTCAATGAGAATGGTCTGGCGGTCGGCTGGGTCGATGACACCGGCTCAGGCGAACGCTACCCCTTCGTGTTCGACAACACCACCAACACCATGCACCTGCTCTCGCTGCCCTCCGGTTGCACCTGGGGAGAAGCGCTCGCGCTCAACGACGGCACCTCCACGCTGCGGGTGGTCGGGTACGTTCGTGTCGAATATCAGAGCGCCCTCTACGACAGGCCGAGCCAGTGGGACGTCGACCTGAGCGACTGGAGCGACACACGCTCCTATGGAAGCGCGACGGACTACGACGGCTCCATGACGGCCGTCAACGACTCCGGTTCCGTCGGCGCCTACGAGTACGACGTCACGCCGGGCAACACGCCATCGGTGTGGCGCCGGGTCGGCAACACGATCTACTCCAGTCTGTGGGTCGTTCCGCAGATCAGCGGGCGGATGAATTCCGATCATGCGATGGTCGGTCGCTGGTGGCCGGACGGCGAGGAAGAGAACGGCCACGCCTTCCTGTGGGTCCACGGAGAGAACGTCGCGACGATCGATCCCGGCGACTGGGATTACAGCGCCGCCTATGACATCAACGACAACTTCGACATCGTCGGCTGGGTGGCTGAGACCGAGAGTGACAAAGTGCCGGCGCTGTGGGAGCACGAGGGCGAAGGCTGGCTGACGCTCAACCCATTCCCGGCGGAGTCTTCAGCGCTGGCGGTGGCGGTGAACAGCGAGAGGGAAATCATCGTCGTCCATGACGATTCACAGCCTGGCGCCGCATTGTGGTCGCGCGTCGGCTCGAATAATGTCGGACGCGATCTCACCGGCATGGTTCTCTTTCCCGGCACCAACGATGAGGAGACCGAGTACGTCCTTCAGACGGCGACCTCGATCAACGACAACCTCTGGATCGGCGGGTCATACGTGGAGCACCAGACGGTCTCGCCCTTTGGATACGGTGAACCTCAGCCGTGCCTGGTGATTCCGTATGACGTCGACAACAACGGCGAGCCGGACTACCGCGAGATCCTCGAAGGCAAACGCGAAGGCTACACCGACCTCGACACCAACAGCAACTGGCTGCTCGACTGGGCAGAGAACATCTCGGGCGCAGGCATGCGGACGGGATTGCACTCTCCTCCTTATGGCAACAGCCCGCCGCATCAGATTGATGAGGCCCAAATCGTTCGTCTGATGGTGTTTCTGCAGGGGCCGCAACAGGGGCCAGGTCTGGATGGTGAAGAGGAATTCAGCATTCAGGATGCGCTGGACGGTCCGAACGGATTCTGCGAAGGCATCAAGCGCTGGAGCCGCGACAACGTGGACCGCGAGATCGTGGTCTGGTTGCGTTCGACGCTCAACCGCACCGGATACGGGTGGAACCAGGACAACGACGTTCTGCCTGAAGATGCGACGCAGCGCGCGCAGATTCTCAGTGACCTGCATGCTTTCTCGCACCACTACGCCCACTGCATCGACTACATCCAGTTGGGCAACGAAGTCTTCGGCGGAGCCGGGCAGTACATGTTCACCGATGACGAACTGAGCAACTGCGGCACGTGGAGCGACTTCGAGGAATGGGGCGATCTCTCCAACTCCTGCAAGGCGGCGGCCTCGCCGCTGGTCCTCGACTGGCTTGACGATCTCATGTGGGCGGCGCTGGAAGGCTCCGCCCTCGCCGGCCGGCCCTACCGAATCGTGTCGCCTGGGATGCTGGGGTCTCACGTGCGCAGCGGGTACGGGAACTCCAGCACCGTGGCGTTTCAGGTGATCGACGGCGTATCCGAGTGGGCGAATGATCGGCAGATGTTCTTTGACGTGCACATGCACTACGAGTCGTATTCTCAGTTCTTGGAAACTGCGCAGAAGATCAGCGACAATTTTGCAGGCTCGCCGGGTTGGGAAGTTCCAGAGCGATTGGTTGTTCTGGAGTGGGGACCTACGGCGAGTGATGCGTGGGTATCGGCGAACAATGGGGATTACGGTAAGTTCAGAGAGGAGTCTGGTTGTGAAGATCCTCCATCTTACGAGGATTGGGAGGAGTTTGTCGCAGCCTGGAAGGCCGAATTGGGAGGTCCCTGGGAAGGAGATTTCTACATTACTACTTCCCTCGACGATCTAGCCGATTATGGATTCCACTTCGTGTGCTACGGACCGACAGGCCAGAATCAAAATGCAAATCTGAAGTACGACATGAAGTGTCTCTGGGCCAACCGAACCTGTGATGAGTACATCACTGCCGAAGATCATCTCACGCCGATGACAACGGAGTTCATCGACGCCGCAGAGGATCATCAGATCACCTTTGGAACCAGAATTGCCTGTCCAACTTGCCCGGGAAACTGACCTTTTTCGCCGTCGCAGTCCTACCGGGCTGCGGCGCGCATTTGAGTGAGAGGAGTCGTGATGCGAGTTCGATTCTGGGTAGCAGTTCTTTTGATCGCAGTCGCGCTAACCGGTGCCGGCCGATTATTGGCTCAGCCGGATCATCGTTTTGCGTTCATCCGTCTGCCCAATCTCGGTGATGACTTCACAACCTGTCGAGCGATCAACAGTCTCGGACACGCGGTCGGCGCCAGTTTCGTCCCGGGGAACAACTATCACGCGACTCTGTGGATCAATGGCACCGTGCTTGACCTCGGTGTCCTCTCCGATGACAGCGAGGCATGGGGGATTTCAGATGATGACTGGGTGGTTGGACGCTCGGGAGGCATCAGCACTCGACGGGCGTTTCTCTGGCGCGATGGTCAGATGGAGGACTTAGGAACACTTGGTGGCGACACGGCCGAAGCAGCCGCCATTAACATCGCCGGTCAGATCGCCGGAACTTCGAGGCTCTATCCAGGCGAGATCCCAGGCCGTGGATTCGTCTGGGAAGCCGGCGAGATGTCTGCACTAGAGGGCTTTACGCCGGAGTCGAACTCAAACGCCCAGGACATCAATTCCTCTGGCGTTGTCGTCGGTAGCGGCACGCACCCGGATTTCGGCAATAACCAGCACGCCGCGGTGTGGGTGGATGGTCAGATCAACGATCTGGGCACGTTCCGTCCCGACAACTCCGGCATCAGCCGCGCGTTCGGCATCAACGACCTCGGCTACGTCGTCGGTCTCGCCTCGACTGAGCGCGAGATACGCGGCATCGCCTTCGTCTGGCACGATGGCCACATGTACAACATCGGCAAGCCGCGCGGCTCCACCGCCTCATACGCTTATGCCATAAACAACCTCGGCCAAGTCGTTGGATTCGCGAACAATGAGATTTCTGGTGAACTGATCGCATTCCTCTGGGAACAAGGCAGAGGCATGCAGCGACTCGATGATCTCACGCCGCCGCGCCTGCGCGGCATCGGGGGCCTGAAGTATGCCGACGATATCAATGACGCCGGTCAGATTGCAGGAACCGCTTATCCTCCGGGCGATCCCATCAGCAGCATCGCGTTCATCATGAGTCCCGTCAATCCGACGATGACACTGAACTCGCCGGCACCGGGCACAGCGGGCGTTTCCAATACCCTGAGTGTCGGCGAGGTCACCCCCGGCGCGAGTGTGACCTTCCTCTACTCCAGGTTCGGCGGCGGCACGCGCATCCCCGGCTGCGACCTCCAGCAGAACGCGCTGCAACTCGATCAGCCGACGATCATCGGCACCGCCATCGCCGACGGCAGCGGTGTCGCCGCCATCACCCGCCCCGTCCCTCTCATCGCCCGCGGCCAGACCATCCTCTTCCAGGCCGTCGTCCAGAACGAATGCGCCATCAGTCAACTTGTCGTCCATCGGTTTGAGTAAACGGCCAATGTGCCGGCGCTCATCTCGAAATCGGGCTTCCCGCCAATCGAGCGAATTCTTCACTCGCAGCGGCGTAAACTGCCTTACGCATCATTCACCGGAGCAAGCATGACCGCTCCTGCCAATCAGAAGCAGATCGTCTGGCGGCTGCACCTGCGCTCGAGTCCGCAAGCCGTGTTCGAGCTGCTTTCCACCGGCTACGGGCGGGCGCGGTTCTGGGCCGAGTCGGCGGAAGAGATCGACGGATGCGTTCGCTTTCAGTTCATCAACGGGATGCGGACAATCAGCCGCATTCTTTCCCGGCAGCCGCCTCTGCGCATCGAGTTCGATTACTTCGACAGCCGAGCGGTCTTTGAGCTGGCCCCGGACGGCGAGGGCGGCACGGATCTCACGCTGACCAACACTGGCTTTCACCCGGATGACTACCACGACATCCTGCCGGGATGGCTCAACGTCCTCCTGCCACTCAAGGCCGCAGCGGACTTCGGCGTCGACCTGCGCAACCACGATACCGCACGCACCTGGGACCACGGCTTTGTTGATCAGTGACGGCGTTTGGCCGATCGCGCTGCGCCGGTCACTTTCACCGCCACTTGACCAGGCGCGTGGACATGTCCATGAGCGCCCTGCGACGTCGGTAATCAGCCTCTTCGACCCCGGATGCGATCACCGCTGCCTCCGCTGAGGAAGCCGGAGTAGTTTCGCATCAGCAGGTTGGCTTCGATGCGCTGTACGAAGTCGAGGCCGACGCTGACCACGATGAGCAGACCCGTGCCACCGAGGAAGCTCGACACGGCGAAGGGAATCTGCATCGAGTGGGCCACAACGGTCGGGATGACGGCAATGATCGCGAGGAAGCCGGCGCCGACGTAGGTCACGCGCTCGAGCACCGTTTCGAGGTACTCAGCCGTGCGCGGGCCGGGTCGCAGGCCCGGGATGAACGAGCCATGGTCGCGCAACTGCTCGCTCATCTCCTTGGGATTGAACTGGACCGTGGTCCAGAAGTAGCTGAAGAAGTAGATGAGGATGATCTCGAGGACGACGTAGGGGAAGTTGCCCATCGACATCGCCTGGCCGAGGAAGTACGTGAGGCCGGCCCACCACTTCACTTCGCTGCCGCTGCTCATGCTCGCCAGGCTGGAGAACCCCACGGAGGGGAAGATCATCAGCGACTGGGCGAAAATGATGGGCATGACGCCGCCGTGGTTAATGCGCAGGGGCAGGAACGCCTTCTGTCCGCCGTAGACCTTGCGGCCGCGCGTGTGCTTGGCCTGCTGGATCGGAATGCGCCGCTGCGCGACGGTGATGACAATCGCCCCGGCGGTGACGGCCATGAACGAACAAATGAGGAACAGCACCGCCAGCGGGCCGTACTTGGCGTCGCTCGTTGCGTCGAGGCTGAAATCCTGCGCCACGAGACTGACCGCGGTTGGCATGCGGGCGAGAATGCCGGCGGTGATAATAAGCGACACGCCGTTACCGAGGCCGTACTTGTCAATCTGCTCGCCGAGCCACATGAGGAATGTGGTGCCCGCAACCAGCGCAAGAACGCCCTGAATGCGGAATGACCAGAGCAGGCCGGTGTTCTGAGCGATGGTCGGGTAGATGAGATTCTGCGACTGCATGTAAGTCATCCAGGCAAAACCCTGGATGACGCACAAGCCGATGGTGGCGTAGCGGGTCCACTCGGTGATCTTCTGGCGGCCGGTCGGGCCTTCCTTCTGAAGATCCTGCAGCGGCTTCCACGCGGACGCGAGGAGCTGGAAGATGATGGAGGCGGAGATGTAGGGCATGACGCCCAGGCCGAAGATCGTCGACTGGCCCAGATCGCCGCCTGTGAAGGTGGAGATGTACTGCGCGAGCTTGCTTGCCGCTCCGCTGGATCCCTGAGCTTTGAAGAACTCCGCAAGCGCGGATTGATCAACGCCCGAGAGCGGAATCCAGAAGCCGATCCGATAGATCGCGAGCATTGCGATCGTAAAGAGGAGTTTGTTCCTCAGTTCGGGAATGCGAAAGACATTGATAAAGGCCTGGAACATGGTGGGCAAGCCAATCTGCGAATCAGTCCAAATCAGTCATCGTTCGCGCTCAACCGGCGATGGAAACAGTTGCTGCAAGTCACAAGCCCAAAGGCTCACTTCTTCTTGGCGTCGGCCGCACGGTTCCAAGCCGCTTTCATGCTCAGTTCGATGCTGCCGCCCGCTTTTTCGATCTTCTCGCGGGCGGCTTCGGATACCTTGCCAGCCGAGATCGCCAGTTTCTTGGTCAGATCGCCGCAGCCGAGGATCTTGATGGGCAACTCGGTGTCGCGAATCAGCGCCTTGGCGATGAGCGATTCGGCGTTGACGGAATCCCCCGCGTTGAAATGCTTCTCCAGGTCACGGACATTGACGACGTAGAAGGTCGTCGCGAACGCCTTATTGGAGAAACCGCGCTTGGGAATTCGCCGGAAGTAGGCCAGCTGGCCACCCTCGCGAGCAAGCTTGGAACTCCAGCCGCTGCGAGACTTGGCGCCCTTGTGGCCACGACCCGACGTCTTGCCATGTCCGGAACCGCGGCCGCGCCCGATGCGCTTGCGGTCCTTGTATCGCTCGACGAGGTTGGTGATCTCATGGATCATCATGATGCGACTCTCTTTCGGACACGCGGTCGCCAACGGGCGGCCGCTCCATTTGCATATTCATCTGCCGCACGCATCGCGTGCAGCGGTCAGTCATCCCTGCGTAGTCGAGGACTCGCCGCCATCGGCCCCGGTACCAGTACCACCCCCGGCCGCGGCTCCACCGCCACGCCGCCCACCGCCACGACCGCGAC
>DIDT01000068.1 GCA_002418285.1 Phycisphaerales bacterium UBA5793 | reverse complement strand
GCGCGTGGCGCGCCTGCTCGACGCGACCATCGCCCTGGCGAAGCGCGAACAACTGTTGACTGCGAACCCGCGTCAGGTCGCCGTCGACTCGACGGGGCTCGAAGCGCATCACACGAGCCGCTACTTCATCTTCCGACGGCACCGGGGCCAGAAGAGACTGAAAAACCCGCTCTTTGCGACCACGACCTACCGCCGCTTCCCCAAGGCGAATCTCGTCTTCGACACGAAGAGTCATCTCATCCTCGCCTTTGTTCCTTCGCGCGGCCCGTCGGCGGACATCACCCACGTCGAAGCCCTCATGCTCCAGGCGTGGCAGCGCGTCGCAATCCACACGGCCCTGCTCGACGCCGGCTACGACTCGGAGCGCACGCACCGTCTGCTGCGCTACGACCTGGGCATCCGTTCAATCTTCCCGCCAAAATCCGGTCGGTTGGCGAGTCTCTGTCTCATTCGCGGGCACTCTGGACTGGCGATAGTGTTTGGTGGACGAGGATGTTCCGCAAGACCGAGATCGGGTGGCGTGAGACGAAGTTGGATTTTGGAGCCAAGGAAGATCAACCCCACCCACGCAAGAAAGATCAACACTCGCATCCACGTTCTGGATTGCCGCACTCCGAGCGCCCACGCCGAGGATTGCGGGGCTAGCGTACGATGTGTAGCAGCGCGTGTTGCGTAGCCGCCAACGCGTATGCGAAGGCTGGCGGCTGCTGGCCAACTATGATGTTGATAGGTCATGTTGCAGCCATACAGTCCGAGTACGGTGATTGCAAGGAACCAAATGATAACGAAATGCCGCTGGAGAAAACCCGGATCATCGATCGGCGGGATAACGCGGCCACACTCGGGACACTTCTCTCCAATCCGATGTCCGCGAAGGGCATACCGGCAGTTTCTGCATTTGCGATCGTCGGCCACGATCATATCAAATTCGCATCGACCGAACTTGACACGCCGCAGATCCCATGACTCGCGATCGGTCAGTTTTACGGGGTCCATATCCGACCCTCACCAAGACAATGCCAAGTAAGCGGTGACGGCGTCAAGAATCAATGTGTTGATCGCAACTGACGATGTCCCGGATGGCAGATGCCCACATTCGGATGGTAGCCTCCGATTTACACCGCCTCCAGCCTCACGTAGGATCGCTTTGTCCCGTTCCGCATAAGCCAGTAGATGCTTCAAGTGGGCATTCTCCCGCTTAGGCTCCTTCAGACCCTCCGCCTGGTCGGTCTTCAGACTGCCGTATTCCTTGCGCCATCGGTAGTACGTCTGATCCGGTGACGACGATCTGTTTGCACACCTGCGCGACGGTCTGGCCCTGGGAGAACAGCACGTCAGCCTGACGCAACGTGTTCACAATCTCCTCAGCCGAAAAACGCTTCCTGCTCATGACCTTGTCCTCCATGATCCACGCCAGAATACCACCGCAGATCTAGATCGATTTGAAGGAAAAGCCAACGCTATGACTGGCCTGTAGCGTGAATGCTCGTCGCCACCCATTTCAGTTTACTTCCCAGAACGATCGATTATCCCAGTGCACTCCGTTCTTCGCTTCAAGTTCTCGCGCGATTTGCCACAAGTCCCGTTCGGGTGGCGCTTTGATCTCGTGTCGAAGTCTCTCCAGGATCCAGTCGCGACTTGGATAAGCCATGAGCGGATGACGTAGCGCTTCCACAAGGGGCTGGAGTTCACCGGGTTCACACTCAACCAGAAACCGGCGAATCAACTGGTACTCTCCTCTTTGCGGAAAGCTCCTCATCAACTCCAGGTAGGCATCAGCTTCGGTCGAAGGGCGCCGGCCCCGGTCGCTTGGACTCAACCGCGCCGAGAGTGCCCCTATCAATTCAAGCGGTTTCTTTTCTTCCGGCACGCGCTCCAGCAGGAACAGCGCGGCGGCAACTGCTCTGGGATATTCAAGAACGGCCGCGTCGATCGTATCGGGTGACAGGCCCAGGGCGGCAGTCAAGAGGTCCTCCTGCGAGTAGAAACGTCGGGACGTCTCCTTGAGTTGCTCTAGCAGATCCGGCTCTTGACCAAAGAGCTCAATCAGCTCGGGACCTGCAAAGGTGAATGGGGTGTAGGCTGAGGCATCAGTGGCGCGCTGAACGAACTGCTCCAGCCTATCTCGCGCAACAGGATACTCATCTGATCGAACGGCATTGAGTACGCCAGCGATTGCGTTCCTCGCGGACCGTTCCCCACTGAATCGAACCAAGGCGTCGGCCGCCTCCTCCCGAATCCGAGTCCGGGCGGCTTCAGTCCCGTGGGGAGCGATGCGTTCGACCAGATGTCCATAGCGGAACGAGTCTGGTGGTATCACGACGTTCGGGGCGCCCCCTTTCATCCTGCGGAGTATCTGCTCCTGAAGCGAATTGCCCTTCCCGGCGGATTCGACGGCAACACTTGAATTCACGCCTCGAGCCTGACCGGTTTCATCGTCTGGTTCCGGCGGGGTGCCGTTGTTACACAACTGCCACAGCTCGGTGAGCAGATCATCGGTTTCCGGCTGGACCTCCACGCCCGCTGCCGTTAGAACGCATAAGAAGACATAGCGCTTGCGCCAGGACTGCTCCTGCCTCAGCCGCAGTGTGAGCTCATCCACCAACTGACGGCGCGATTGATGCGGAAGCCATTCCAGAATGCTGATCACGTGCCGCTCGGGAACGCCCGACAGGAACCTCCCCTCGGCTCCCCCTTCTACCCAGTCAGCCAGGCGCCCGACGACCCACTCCCACCGATCGTCATTGGTCTCCAGAAGGAGCGACAGGCCCGCGAGCTCCGATAGGGCCATCGGCCCATTGCCGAGTCGCGATTGACCGAGTATGCTACGAACAACAGCGTCTCTGCTCTCCTCGCCGACAGAAGTAACCAAAGCGAGCAACTCACAGAGAGACACCAGACTGCGGTCAACGTCTTGGCTGTGGTCGAAGAAGTCACTGACAGGTTGGCTGGCTTGCCGCGGTCGTCGGTTCTGACTGGCGAGTGTTTCGAATCGCTGACGCGCCGAAGCGGCCGCGAACTGGCGATGCGCTACGCGCAGCTCGGCTCCTTTTGACCCGCCCGACTCTGTGGTTGTGAAAGGGAGATCGAACGCGTGGATCAACAGCTGCGTTGACACTGTCGTGTGCTCGCGAATCCGTTCGATTAGCTCCGCGAGCAGCGGCCGTTCAGACTCGTCTTGACACAATCGCTCCAAGACCTGTTTCGCCCATTCAGCCTCCTCGCCATCCTCTCCTCTGAGGCCGGAGAGGAGCAATGAAGCGGAAGTGATCAGGTGTTCCTCGCTGGCCTGCGGATGGGTTCCAAGAGCGTGCGCGCAGCGGATTTGCATTTCAGCGCCCCGGAACGAATGATCCGCCATTACGCCCGCCAGTTCCTCAGGGGAACTCGAACCGAGTTCTGCGAACATGTCCTCCTCAAACAGCGCAAGCCGATCTGCGCAAAGATACTCGACTGACCACCTGCCGTTTCGGCGTCCGGCACGCAATCTGGAATAGGCTCGCAGTCGCAGCGCCGGACTTACCTCAACTGACAGAACGACGGCAAGATCGGTCAGACAGGTCCGCTCCGGCCCTTGTGAATCGGCGGTTGCGGTCGCCTCCGCGATCATCTCCTGCAGGGAGTGAAGTTCCTGGGGCCCCAGTCGCGTCGAGAGGATCAACAATTCAACGGCCGACTCACATGGCGACAATTGCCACGTCGATCGTTCCCCGGCGGCCAACAGCGCCTTCGCGACCGGGAGGTCGTGAGCACCCAGGGCCACGAGTGAGCGTGTGGCGAGGCGTTGGTCGAGGGTCGGGTGTGCCTCGAGCGCGCCGAGCATCTCGATCAAGTCGGATACCACAAGATTTCGCGCGCTCGGATCAGCGCCGACGACCGACTGCAGGATCGGCCCAAGTGCCACTTCTCTCCACCAAGCGAGCCGATCGTTTGACAGGATCTCGCCGAACACCATTCGGCGCAGGTTGACAGGGCGCAGACCCAGATCGTACAGCAGGCGCGAATTCAGCGCGGAATCCTCGTCACTGAATTGCGACGCGAACTCAAAGGCCTCGAGCTCCGTCCGTTGGCGCTGCAGCTCCCGCGCATGGTTGACCCACGCCCAAGTCCCAACGGCGATCGCGAGCACCAGCAACACGCCGCACGCACCGATTGTTGTGCGGTGGAGTATCGGATGTCGCCGAGACCCTGACCGCATGTTGGTCCAACTCAGACCCTTTCCTCTCGCAGACTGTCGCAGGGCCGCGCTGAATGCAGCCATCGTCGCGAATCGTTCGCCCCGACGGGCCGCAAGTGCGTCCCTCAGCGGACGTTCAATCGGCCGGGGAATGCCGCGCGGAACACCGGTACTCTCCGCCAGTTCCCGGTTGACCAGGCCTTTGTCGAGAGGTGCACCGACTCGCTGGCGAAGCAGCTTCTCGTCCCTCATCGGCTGTCTCGTTGCCGTTCGATAGATCCACGCCCCCAGCCAATAGACGGAAGATCGCTCATCGACTGGATCTCCACAGAGAATCTCGGGTGGCACGCTGCCCAGGTCCAGATCGGCCAGCCTCGGTCGAGCCCCCCGCGGGGCTGCCTGTGACTTGCCCGGGGATGGCTCGTAGATCCGAAGGCGCCACAACTGCCAGACTGCATTTTCGTTTGAGACATCAGCGCGGATCTCCTGGGGTTCGATGCACCCGATCCACGCCTTATGCTCGCTGTGAAGGGCCGCAATCCCCTCGCCCAAATCAGCGGAGGAGCTGGCAAGAGCTCGGCACCGCGATCCACCGGCATGCGCGATCGCTTTCACCGGTGTGCCGCGAGCCCGCTCCAGTACGAGGTACACCTGGCTCTCCGCAGAGATACTTGTCGCGTGCGCGACTGGCAGACTCTGGTGAAGTTGGATCCGCAGGGCCGCGAACTGGAGAACAGCCTGGCGGATCTCCAACGCCGTCGCCCGGTCTGGTTCCAAGAGTCGGATGCAGACCGGCTCACCGGTGGCGAGGTCGATGGCATCGAATTCACTCCAAACTCCAAGCTCGACTCGTTCCGAGACGGCCTCGTACCGTCCCCGCAGGCTGGGGCGCCCCACCACCTCAGTGCCGGCCGAACGATCCGAGTCCTCTGTCTTGGTCTCCTTCAGCGCCGCTTCAATCCACAACCTGAGTGGCTCATCGTCTTTGAAGCGGTCGTCCAACTCCCTCCTGCACGTCCGCGCCTTCAACTGGGAGAACTCCTGGAGGATTCTCATCAGCCCGTCAATGCTGTAGGTACTCATTGAAGTGCTGCCCTCCCTTCGTGCTCGTGGTTTGGCGCCAACCATTGCAGGGCGGCGGGATCTACGCCCGCCGCCTCTCTGGGATGATCCAGACTCGATGTCACTGACACTCGCTCCATGCTCGCGGGTTCGCTTCCATCGCAATGAGTTGGATTCTGGCTCTCTCGCCTCTCCACAGTCAGACACAGATGCCTATTCGTCGCGATGAGCAGCGCCGAGCGCCCAGTAGGACCGGTCGCTCAAGTCGGCATTCTCTGCGGCGAGCGCGAGCAGTTCCCACCGATTGGCCGTTGGGGCAGCTAGGGCCAGTCGTTGTTGAAGCGCCAGCAGCAAGGCTCGACGGCAACTACCGGCCAGGGTCGGATGGCGCAGCGCGAGGAGAAGCTCATCGATTGTTGGATCCGACTGGAGAAACATTTCAACAAGCGGTTCAGACGGCAGGTCCGCGTTTCCCAATTTGCAGAGGAACATACTCGCTTCGACATCGGGCCAACCCGGCTGGAGCACCAGTCGCAGCTCAGCGATGCCTCTCAACCAGAGTTCTCCCCCTCGGAAGCCCGATCCGCGGCGGTCTTCCTTATCCACAAGCTCGAGTGCGCAAGCAAGAGCCGTGCGGCGCACCGGGTCCCCGGGCGAGGTCAAAACTCCAATGGTCGGGGTCAATGCGAAGAGAGCCTCAGGCTCATTGGCCCGCGCGATGGCCGTTGAGAGTGCTAGACGGATGCGATCGCGCTCCGGTCCAACCTCAGGCACTAACACTTTCCATTCGTCAGCAATCCAAATCCCGCTGTTCGCATCGAGCTGCTCACAAATCCACCCGGCCCACTCGACTTTCAGTGAAGCCGGCACGTCATCCGCTTCGACCACAACTGCACTCAGAAATGCGCATCGCCGCGTGAGCTCATACGAATCCGCTGGAAAGCGAATCCGCTGCGCGATTGTGTACGCGAGCTCGCGCCTGGCACTGGGTGAAGCGAACGGGGCGAGGTCGATAATCGCGACTCGGCGAGAGTCAGTGTCCACGGAAAGCGGTGAATTCTCACCTGCCGCGGCCTTGGAACTGCTCGCCATAAACTGCTCGCGCGGCACTTGTAGCGAAAGTTCAACCGGCTTGCTCCCCAATTCATCGAGTTCGATGAGCTCCTGAATGAGCGCATCAACCGCTTCCGCACCCTGCGGCGAAAGCTCCGCCACGGCGCGAACCGCCGGCCAGCGCTCCCACCAGGCGGCATCCGAGTCGGCGATGGTCTTCAGGGACGCAACGACCTTCGATCGCCAGGTCCCCGGCAGCAGTCGAGCGGCCTCGACTGTGAGCGAAAACGCGAACTGGGGACCGCGCTGGTTGTCAGGGAACTCACTCACACTTGCGGCAATGGACTCTTCGACGCGCTCCCATTGCGCATCCTCGGGGCTAAGCAGGTGTTTGAGCGTGCGCAAATCTTCGAAGCGCGCACTGGTGAGCGGACCCCGTTGCACTAATCGGTCGACAAGTGCCTGTGAGGCGTGCTCGACCGGCTGGCTGAGATCTCCTGGCAGCCCAAGAAGGAAGTCGGCAATTGACTCCAGGTCGGTGCGGGGAGCGGAGAAGAACCCGTGTTCCGCGCCCGGATACGTCCCCCCCACGAAAACCTCACCGAAGACGCCGTCGTCCCGATCGGGAGGAGTGACGATTCCCGCGACTGCCACCGCGGCAAGGCTGTCCACAGCCGACTGCGGCCAGATTGATCGGAATCTGTATTCGAGCTTATCAATGAACAGCCTATTGAACTGAGGTGACAGTCCTCCTCCGTCTATGCACTCCCGCAGCAGCATCGGCAGCGATGGTTCGGGCAGAAAGGCAATCAGAGCTCCAATGGTGGCTTCATAACCCGGTGACGGTCGGACTCCCTCCCCCCGACGCAGGAGGTGCCGAAGCGCCTCCAGACGCTGCGCGTTGGTCGCGTCGGGATGCCGGGCGACGTGCAAGGCATACTCCGAGCCCATATCGACTGGAGCTGCCTCCCGCCGCTGGGGAATGGGTAGCGGCAGACTGATTGGGGAATCAAACGGATCGGTGGGTGTGGAATCACGGTGTAGGCCCGAACCTCGTGGAGAATGCAGGCAAAGTTGGAGGAGTTCATCGGGAGTGAATTCGGCATGGTTTGCACTCTGTTCCTCCGGCCAGGTCTCCAGGGCGTCCAGCGCCAGCAGTCCCACGTGCAGCGAATCGAGTGAACTGAGCGATCGCATGAGATCCGCCCGAACTGCCGAGCGCTCGATCGAGTCCTCTCCGGCGAGCAGCACTCGAAACTCCTCAAACGTCGTCCACCGGCACTGCGCCCGAACCACCTCAGGGGCGAACTCACGACGCTGCACCGGTGACAGCGCACCTGACTGAACGATCAGACAGACGGCAACGATCGATCGCATTTGCTGGGGCAAGTCTCGCTCGGTTGCGCGGAGCAGCGCATCGGCAATCGCCGGAGCGGTGACATCCAGTTCTGTGAGCACGATGGCCGCGAGCAGCTGCGCTGCATCGCACCGGCCCGACGAAGGCGCCAGGCACTTGAGCAGGTCTTGAGTGATCTCGTCTCGAACTTGAGAATCGGCGCCGACGAGGCACTGAGCGAACTCCTGCCAGAACTCCAGCAAACCTTCAGCAAACTGGGGGCCGGCGAGAACCTGCTCGAGGGCTTCGCGCCGGACGCTCCAGGGTCGGACCGCCAGCACCTGGAACCGCTCCCGCATTAGCGAGGGCTTGCGCGACATCTCTGTTGGATCGAGCCGCGCCAACCAATCCCGCCCCTCGGACTGTGCTGCTTCCGGCGACACGACTGCCGCCTCCGTGGCCGTGGACAATACAGCCGATCTGTCGCCTCGTTGTCTGCCCGGGAATTCCCAGACGCGGCTCGCGACCATCACGATCAAGACAGCGCACGACACCAGAACGACAGTGCGCCATGTGCGCTTCCTCACTTGGGCGGGGACGGTCTCTTGAGGGGGTGCCTCCCCGTCCGCGAATCGGCGCAGGCGTTCGCACAGTTCCGCCGGACTGGGCCGTTCCTGCGGATCAACGGCGAGCGCTTGGGTAATGAGGGCGGCCAGTTCCCCGCCGTCCGGGGGAGGCAATCGGACCGTATTGGCCCACTCGCGCAACCGTTGGTTCATCCCCGAGTGCCTCTCCGCAGTGGACGATCCGCCGGATGTTGTTGCAAAGGATTGAGTCAGCGGGCGCGATCCGGATCGGACGGTCCGTCCAAATGCAAGGAACATGAGGGTGGCTGCGACGGAAAAGACATCACTCTTCTCCGGTACCGGCTCATCCAGCAACTGCTCGGGAGGGGCGAACTCGCGCGTCGCGTACCGCTCGACAAACGTTTCGGCGAGACTTTGGCTGATGAACTTCGCCCCGGAGAAGTAGACCAGACCAAAGTCGATGAGGACCGCCTCACGCACGCCGCGGGCTTCGCGCACGACGATGTTCTTCGGCGTGATATCCGCGTGGATCACTCCTCTTTTTGCGAGTTGCTGGACGAGCCGCACGACCGGCAACATCAACTGTGCGATATCGCGCGGCCCAAGCTCTCGTGATCTGCAGTAGTCAGAGATCGGCATCCCTTCGATCAGCTCAAACGTGAAGAACGGGCCATGCTCACCATCGGCGGACAGCTGATACGCCCTGGGCGTGTGTGCGGAGTCGAGGCAGTTGAGCGCGTTGAACTCCCGACGAAACTGCTCGATCAGGTTTGCCTTGCGGTGAGCGCCAGGGGAGTCGGTATGTCCGTGTTTCGCCGCGCCCGCCGTCGGCACAGTTTCAACGCCGGCCACGTCGAGCATCTTGAGCGCCACGATCTTCCCCGTGGCGATCTCCTCGGCGCGATAGACCGTTGCCATTCCCCCGCGTCCCAGGATCGCCTTGATGCGGTGCCCGCCCACCTCCCTCTCAATGACACCGTGCGGATCGAGTGCGGCTGCCCGCACGGCGTCCGCAATGGCAACCTCATCTTCGCGCTGGCAACGGGACCACTCGGTACTGAATCGCTTCTCAAGTAACTCAAACAAGTCCGGAGAATGTTGCCGAAGCTTGCTCAAATACTGCTGCTGCTCAGTCCTGGGCAGCAGCGTCAGTTTCCAGAAATGGCGCAGCAGTTCGGCATCAGACGAGACCGGGTTCACTCTCCCTCAAGTCTGCGCCGCAGGAGCAGCCTTGCCTCCTTGTAAATCCGATCAAACTCGGCCCGACTCATGTTGAGGATTTCAGCCGCCTCTTGCTTGCTGTGCCTGGCAATGATGACCAGGTCCAACACCTGCGCGTGGGCCGGATGCGACTCCTGAATCGACTGGAAGGCCTCAAGCACCTCAAGCGCGTCCTGTTCGCTGACCTTCTCACCTTCTCTGATCTTCCTGAGGTCGAAGTACTTCCTCTCCGTGTTGAGGCGACGCACGCGCTTCCGAAGGCTCTCGAGAAGAACCCGTCGCATTGTCGCGATCATTAGTGGTATCAGAGGCACTGTCGCCGGATAGGGCGGACTCTTGCTGCGCAGCCTGGCGAATGCCTCATTGACCACCGCGGTTGGTTGAAAGGTAGACCACTCCGGAACACCAAGTACGTTGTGCGCATAGTCGCACAACGTCTGGCAGAGTTCATCTGACATCTGGTCTATTGCGACCAGACCTCTCTTGACAGATTCCATAGACGATCTCCCATTCTCGCACGCCACATCGACAGAGCGCCCTATTGTAAACCGAATAACCGGACCGACAACCCCAAGTGGTCATTCGCGTATGGCGCGAGACGGCCCAAACCCGCGTCGGCGTACCGAACACGGGGAGCCAACGCACCCGGTTGTGATTGCCGCTGGGACTGCCACGGAATGATTAGGTTCGCAGGTACTCCTTGTTCACTTGGGCGGCGATGAGATACTCTCGCAAAGCTCCGCTGAGCTTCAGATCGAGTCCTTCGGTGCCGACGCTCGGCACTCCGGCCACGTCATCGGATCGCGTACTCTTGAAGAACTCATCCACCTGGTTTCTGAAAAGCCTCTCACTCGTGTCGTACATACTGTGCCCTCTGACCTTCATCGGCTGGGCGAGGCGGTCGCCGTCCAACCCGAGATATGCCATCCACTCAACTTGCCATTGCAGACCATGGACGCCCGGGTTCCGAAGCAGTTCGCCCAGTGTCCCTCGGCGCACGCTCTCGGGCTGCTCCATTGAGAAGTCGACCGCATCTGCGGGCATCTCGGCCTTGCTCACCCGAAGCACTGGGAACAACTGTGTACCGACGATGCGATAGCGACCTTCGGCCTCGTTTTTCTCGACGTCACAGTAGGTGTGGTGATGGCGCAGTGGCGCAAACATCGGCCCAACGACGCGTCCATCTCTATCGGCAAACGCTTGGACCACCTCGCCGGGGCATTGTCGCAAGATCTCGACCGTCCGTGGATACGCCGTTGACCCCTCGGCGCCGTTCAAAAGGACCTGATTGGCGACGGATTCCAAGAGTTCAAAGGCTTGGGTATAGGTGGGGATGAAGTCGCGAGCGACATAGTACAGTGGCCGCGTCGTGCGAGACTTCTTCTTGGCTTGAGGCGAACGTAACGGGCCCGCGTAGACTGCGTTGGGAATGATCTCTTCGAGTTGTGGGAAGTTTTGTTGTGACTCCATGGTGATAACCAAACTACCGGAAATCCAGTCATGTTTATATGTCTTTCGGTGGCGGCGCCGTGAGTCGACATCGCAGACTCCTGGCTGACTGGAGAGCACGGCTCCGCGGATTCAGCCTGCGCAGGACGCCCAGTGCAGGGAGGCGGTCCAATCTCTCCGCTTGCGCCTGCTCTTCGGACGAGCACTGCCCGCCTCGAGTCGGCCGATGAGCGAGCGTTTATGCCCCGGACTGTCGCCACACCGCCTGGCCACAGTCCGAAACGTGCACTGACGTCACGTCGACACCACACTCCGCGAGCCTGATGGGCGCTTGGTTCTGTGCTGGTGCCGGTAGCGAGACGGGTCTCCCTGCAGCGCCCTGTTCTGCCATTTGACGAGCCTTCAAGGGCTGCCAGCCGGTCACAGCGACCTCAACATCCCGTCCAACCAGAGAAACCGGGCTCAATCTGATCGGCTGTCCACGCAGAGCCTCAACGGCGCAGAGCCGGGTGGCTCGCGGCCACCGATGAGGTGAGCCAGGTCCTGGCTCCGCAACTCTTTGCACAATCTGGCGAACTTTCTGTCCATTTTTTCGCAGATGGGGCAGTCGGCGGCATTACTTAAGTGAACAGGCGAGGCGCTGGGCGACCCACGCACTTGCTGCCCCCACGCGCCGGCAGACAATCGCCCTCTCCTGCAACACACCAACCGAACAACGAACTCTCGCTCAGACTCGATGCTAATTGGTCATGGAGGTCATCATGGACATCCAGGCGATGTCAACCAACGTCATTGAATCAACTTCGCAGGTCCTGGACGCGCCGCCGCGCACGGATTCGAGCGGCGCATCCGACGTGACAAGGGAATCGGCCAACCCACTCGCAACCCTCATCCTGGAGCGAGTCTCCGCCCTTGAGGCAAGGGCATCGCTTCTGGATGCACTGCATGCTGAGTGCCGGAGATACGCCGAGAATGCGCATCTTCACAACGCGGTTCTGCCGATGGCGCGCGGCCTCATCGCCATCGACGATCGACGCCGTCAAAACGCCGCCGCGGCGCGGGAACAGGCCAAGCTCCACACTGACCCTCGGCTTCGCGCCGCGTATGCCGACGTCGTGCGTGCTCACCAGGCCGACCGCATCGACGTGGAAGAGCTCCTCCACATTCTTGGAGTGGTTTCGTTCAGAACCGTGTCGGATCGATTCGATGCCTCGATGCACAAGTGTTTGTCACGCGTTCCAACGAGCGTCGTCGACGCCCACCTCACCATCGCGCATCGACACCTTCCCGGCTATCGCCGAGGCGAGTTGGTGGTGCGTCCCGAATACGTCACTGTCCACGTCCACACCCCGGCGGCCACAGGGCCTGATCAAAGGAGGTCAACATGAGAATCACCGGAATCGATGTCGGTACAACGAAATGCAAGTGCGCCTGCATCGATGAGGCCGGCAAACCGGTCATCATCGCCAACGGTCGCGGTGAATTCATCACTCCCAGCGCTCTGCACCGCGATGCCTCCGGTCGCATCCTCATTGGACGAGACGCCATCGAGCAGGCCGCGGTAGAACCCGAGGGCTTCGTATCCAACTTCAAGCTCAAGCTCGGTTCCACCGAGACCCTGCTGAGTCACGGGGCACCATTCACTCCGACCGATGCGGCGGCGGCCCTGATGCGCTCCCTCATTGAGAGTGCGGAGAAGTCAACGGGAGAAAAGGTCGAATCGGCGGTCCTGACCTGTCCCGCCAACTTCCGTGACGACTCCAAGCAGGCGCTGCTTGAGGCGTGCCAGCGCGTGGGCGTAGAGTGCCTGCTCCTCCTGCCCGAACCATCGGCCGCGGGACTCGCCTACGCCCACAAGACCGGAGCCCAGCGAGAAACAGTCGCCGTATACGACCTTGGCGGCGGGACGTTTGACGCTTCGATCCTTGAGGTCGATGGCGAGACGACAACCGTCCTGGCCACCGCAGGCCGTCCGCAGCTCGGCGGGAACGATTTCTCGGCGATCCTCCGCAGCATAGTGCTCGACGCCGTGGAAGGGAAGATCAGGACCCGCCCCGATCCCCAGAAGGACCTCCTGTTCTTTCTGGACCTCGATGCGCGAATCGAGACCGCCAAGGCATCGCTGGGCACAAGGGCGCAGGTTCCCATCGTCGCGAGTTTCAAGGGCCAACAGGTCGTCGTGCCAGTGGAGCAGTCTGCGTTCCGCGCCGCCTCACTTCCGCTCCTCGTCCAGTCTCACGAAGCGCTCGACGAAGCCCTGAATGGCGCCAACAGGAGCTACCGCGACATCGACCGCCTCATCATGGTCGGCGGACCCTCGCGCGATCCCTTCATTCAGGAGCGCCTCGCTGAACACACCGGGCTCGTACCGCGCACCGACATCGACCCGGAACGAGCGGTCGCCTACGGCGCAGCGCTCACGGCATTGTGCGAGCTTGCCCGCAGGGGACAACCCGTTCGCATTGGTGGACGCACCATTCCGGCACCGAACATGTTGCTCCGCAATGTCACCGCCCACGCGGTCGGCTGCGCAGTGCTCGACCACTCCGCGTCGAACAAGCGCCTCATCAATGCCGTCGTTGTCCCCCGCAACACTCCTGTTCCCTGCCATCGGATCGAGCATTTCTATCTCGAAGATGCCGCGCAGGACCGGGCGCAGATCGAAGTGCTCCAGGGCGAACCCGACGCGAATCGCGACGAGTGCCTGCTCATCGGCGAACTGCTGCTCGACCAATTGCCTCCCGAGTCGGTTCGCAGTCAGCGAATCGCCGTCGAGTACGCGTTCGACCGCAACGGGATGGTCACCGTGACCGCCACCGACAAAGTCAGCGGTCGTCAGCGGACGGTTTCCGTCGACTACCGCCAGGGCATCAAGGCCTCCGCGAAGCCGGCATCCGTCTAGCACCGATCACTGTTGACCAAATCTGAAAGGGACCACTGACATGTTCTCCCGATCCGTACACCTCCTCCGTTCCCTTCCGAGAGTGCCGTTCGGCTCCCAGCTTGCCGCAGCCATCAGCCAAACCCTCTACCCGTTCTTCCAGACCGAAGGAGTCGATTCATTCGACGATCGGCAAGATCCAGTGCAGTTGCAGAGCTGGGACTCTCAGCAGAGCGCGCGGAACGCCGTGCTCGTCCTGGACGGCTCCGGCTCGATGCGGTCCAGGGACTTCCCGCCCTCGCGACTCAGCGCCGCCCAGGAGGCGTCACTCGAGTACGCAAGGCGCGTCGCCGCCGCCGACCCGCACGCGAACATCGCAATTGTCGGTTTTGCGCGATCCGCCCGCGTGTACGCGCCACTCACTCCGGCTCAGCAGGTTCAGGTGATCGATCAGGCGGTCAGGAGCCTCCGCGCCGGCGGCCCCACCAACATGACTGCAGGTCTGTCGATCGCACTGCAGCTGCTCAATGGTCGCTCCGGTCACAACGAAATCCTGTTCCTCTCCGATGGCGATCACAATGTCGGGCCCTCACCCGAGCCGCTCTGCCGCGAACTGCACGCCCGCGCGACGGTGGAGTGCATCGGGATCGGTGGAAGCCCAGCCGAAGTCAACGAAGAACTGTTGCGAACGCTCGCCTCAACCGCGCCCGATGGCTCGAAGCGGTATCGCTGGATCGGCCACAAGGATCAGTTGATCACGCAGTTCCGCCAAGCTGCGGGGAGGCTGACACGATCATGATCATCTACCGCGTCACGCTGCTCTACCTGCCCCTTTTGCTGGCACTCTGGCTCGTCGAAGCCGGCGTCACCGTTGTGTTCATTCGCCTGATCTTGGAACGGTTCCCGGGATCGCGCGACAACTGCTGGCGCGCCGACCTGGCACAGGCAGCCGACGCCATGACGGCGCGGCTTCGGAGCTGGCTTGCTACCTGCTGGTCGCCACTCTCCGGCGATTCATCTCTGACGTACCTGATCATTCTCATGGCGCTGCTGATCTTGCATCAGATCCTCCTGGCGCTGGCGATGGCTGCCGAGGGCACCGCGAGTTGAACGGATCAGCCAGCGTAGCTGCTTGACACGACGCCATTCGCTGACGCCCTGTTTCAAAGGAGTCTCCCTTGAATCCCTGGCAACAGACCATCATCGAGGTCCTCAGCGCCATCATCCGCTTCGCGCTCTGGGTCACACTGGTGCTCAACGGATTGATGCTCGGCGTGTTCAGCGTTGCATTCACATTCCAGTTCCTGCGGCATGCATGGACGTGGTGTGACCGCGTGATCTTCACGGGCTCGTGGTGAAGCATCATCCTCAAGCGAGGTCCCCATGAAACCAATTCGCTCCGAATCGAGAACACGCGTCGCCCACGAACCCTGGCAACAGGATTGCGAGCATCCAACCGATCAGGAAGAGACCCAGCACGCGCTGACGGATGATGGCGCCATCGCCTCGCACTCGCAGGTGCATCGACGCGCCTGCGTGTGCGGCTGCCTCAAGCCCGGCGGAGGATTCTGCGCCGTCTGTCGCGGACTCGTCTGCATTGACTGCTTCGGATTGTGCCAGCAGTGCCGCATGCCGCTGTGCGGTCGGCACTCCGTCTTCCTGCCTCAGGAACACGGCAACACCCGACTCTGCTCTTGCTGCGCCGCAACGCTGCGACGGCGCCAGCGCTGTGTTCGCCTCCTCCAGGCATTGATCTCGCCGTTCGTTCGCCCAAAGGAGCGCGACAGTGCATGAAGGTGATCTCTCTCCGCAACTTCGCGAGCTCCTGTATGCCGGGGAACATCGTCTCCTCGATGATGATCTGGGACGAGCCCTCGCGCGGATCTTCAGCGCGGGCATCTCGGACCCGTTCGCTTCGGAGCAGCTTCGCGAACGGGTGCACAAGCACCGCGTCGCGCAGGCATTTGCCGGAGCGTTCCCCCTGCCTCACCTGTCGAGCGGTGAGCTAATCCTCGGCCTCGACGTGAAGGGTCGACCGCTGCGCTGCCCCATGCAGTACCTCAACGCCCACAGTCTGACCGTCGCGGGCAGTGGCTCCGGCAAGACCTATCGATCTCTCTTCATGCTCCTCCAGATCGCTCCACACACTCGAGGCATGTGGCTGTTCGACCTGCGCAAGCGCGAGTTCTGCATCCTGCAACCGCTCCTGCGTGAACTGGGAATTGAAATCATTGTCCTGCCGGGCCGCGAATTGCGACTCAATCCGCTCCAGGTCCCCCTCCACGTGGAACCCATCGATTGGGCGCCGCGCGTCGCCGACATGATTGTGGGTGTGCTCGTCCTCCCGTCCCGCTCGACCAAGCTGCTGCATACGTCGATACTCGAACTCTATGAGAACCACGGAGTGCTCGATGGCGCCACCGGCTTTCCGACGCTGCCGGAACTGCGCGACTGGGTCGCGCGCAAACCCCAAGCCAACGTACCCGCCAAGCAAGCACTACTCGATAGCCTGGACCCAGTTCTCATGTCCATCGGGCGGTCGCTGAGTTACCGCCGAGGGTGGACAAGCGAGACACTGGCCAATCGCAGGATCATCTTCGAGTTCGCTGGATTGGCGGAGACGGACAAAGACCTCCTGCTCAACACGCTTCTGCTGGCTGAGTTCACCTCCCGTGTGGCATCAGGAACATCAAACCGATCGATGGACCTGTTTGTGAGTTGCGATGAAGCCGCACGACTCGTGGCGCCGTCGCGAGAGTCAATCGGCATAGCCGACCTGATGGGGTTGGTTAGAGGAACCGGCATCGGTCTGGACCTCTCAGTGCAAAGCAGCGACATCCTGCCCTCCGTCCTGAGCAACACGGCAAGCAAGTTCATCGGACGCTGCGGCGCCGCTCGAGACAGCGATCTCATTGGCGCGGCGATGGGATTGACCGCCGACCAGCGACGATGGATGTCGATGAATCTGCGGCCAGGGTTGTTCGTGGGGCAACTGGGTGAGGGCCGCTGGCGGTATCCCTTCCTCTTCGAAGTGCCCTTCATCGACCTTCAGGCTCACGTTCGATCGCGCGGCTGGTCCATACGACGCGGCATTGGTGAACTGGATCAGATCCCAGTTGTTGCATCCGAACCACGCACCCAATCGGTCGCTGCGGAGTCGTCGAAGCCCCCGAGTCGTGAACCACCTGCGCACCAGTCTGGGACGGGGATCAGTCTCTCCGAGGCGGATGTGCGATTCCTGCGAGCGGTCGCTGATCACCCGGGTGAACCTTCGACCGTCTACGCTCGACTGGCGAAGATGAGCACCAAGCGAGCGAAGGCGATTCGCGATCGTCTCGTCACGGCAGGTCTCATCCGGGAACACCGCCTCCAAGCCACCGCAAGGGGCCGCAGCTCGATCATCCTTGAGCCCCTGCCGGCCGCTCAACAAGCGTTGCAATCCCAGTCAAACGCCCCTGCACCCGGATCCGCTTCATGAGAGGACAGTTCCTTCACAACTCCGTTTGCGTCGAGCGGCTTGCCCGACAGTTCCGATCAGTCGGGGCGCACGTGGAGCTCGAAGTACCGGTCCGGTGCAGCGCCTCCACCCGCTTCATCGACTTGCTCGCCCTGCGAGGCAATCAGCGCATCGCCGTCGAAGTCGAGCTCGACGGCAGGCGACTAGCGACCGACTTCGAGAAGGCCGCCACCATCGCAGCCAGCGAGTTGTGGCTCGTCGTGGCACAGGCCCGAGTCGCAGGCAAGGTGCGCCGGAAGCTCGCCAGACGCGTCTCCCACCCCACTGGCTGCCGCATTTGTGTTCTGACGCTCGGCCAGGCGCTGCAACGAGTTACGGATTGTTTTCCATTATCTGTCAAGCTGAATGCCAACGAAAAACAACACACCAACCAGCCGAGGTGACCATGGAACTCCATCGCCGGAACATCATCCTCGTCATCGTGTCCATCGCAGTCCTCTTCATCGCCATCCGGTTCGGTCACCTGCTCACCCCGCCGCTTGATGGCGGGATTACCCTCTGGGGCCATCGGTGCGCCGCAGAGATCCTCCACGCGCTCCTCTACCTCGGTCTTGTGCTGTCTCTGCTCGTCGCGGTCACGGCTCTGACACGACGGCATCCCTAGACAACCGTCCTCCCATGAGGTGCGACCGATCCACGGCTTCCCTGCTTGAAGCAAGACCGCAATCACTCACTCGCCCCCACTTGCGCCCGACTCGCCAGGACACTATGATCCTTCCTCGTCGCCATCACGATCTGACCACCGCTTCTCGCGCCGAGCCCGAGCCACGGCTCCCGCAGAACGATCGGTCAGCGTGGATCTCCCAGTCCCTGCTCGATGAGCACCGCCGGGTCTGGTCGGCAATCTACCAGCGCGGCGTGAGCACCGAGGAGGCTATTGAGATCATCATGAACATTCGACGATTCGCTCAGGCAGTGCTCGCTTCGCTCCGGGAAGGAGCGACGTCGTGAACATCGTCGTGTGGGCACGTGTCTCGTCACGTGAGCAGCGCGAGGGATACTCCCTCGATGCCCAACTTCGCGCCGCCCGACACAAGGCCCTCCAATCGGGATGGTCAATCATCCGCGAGTTCGTCGTTGCCGAGTCCGCCCGTCGAGGCGCTGAACGACTCGCCTTCAATGAGATGCTCAAGTGGGTGCGGGCCAACGCGCGGCGCGAGGAGATCAAACTCATCCTGAGCCACAAGCTCGATCGAATGTGCCGCAACATGCGCGATGCCGTGCGGTTGCAGGATCTCAAAGATCAATGCGGGGTCGAGCTGTCGTTCATTGAGAATGAGTTCGGACCCGGTGCCGCGGGCGAGTTCTCCTTCAACGTCATGTGCGCCATTGCAAGCTACTACTCTCAGAATCTGCGTGATGAAGTCCTCAAGGGTCTCGACGAGAGGGTTCGACAAGGCTGGCCCATAGGTACGGCGCCGTACGGGTACATCAACGTGCCGGACGATCCTCGAAGACCCGTGCAACCCCATCCCCAGAAGTCAACGACGGTCACGCGGATATTCGAGCTCTATGCCAAGGGGAGTCACACCTTCAAGTCACTCGCCCAAACGCTGGAGCGCGAAGGACACACCTACCGGCCAAGCGAACCCCGCTTTCGCAGAACCACACTCTCCTACATCCTCAACAACCGGTTGTACATGGGAGAGATCGCCCGCAATGGGCAAGTGTTCCCGGGCCAGTTCCAACCGCTCGTCTCGCGCCGACTCTTCGACGCCTGCCAGGAGGTGCTCAGCAGTCGCAATCGTCGGATCGGTCGACCCAATCTTCCCCTTGCTGGCGGGCTTATTCGTTGCGCGCACTGCGGATTCGCGATCACTGGAGAGCGCATCCGGCGACGCCTGCAAAGCGGCGGTGTGAACGAGCACCTGTACTACCGCTGCGGGAACAATCAACCATCATCCGACCATCCTCGGGTCCGCTGGAAGGCCGATGTCCTTGAAGAAGCGATTGCCCGAGACCTGAGCCTGCTCAAGTTCGATTCACCTGAACTCAGAGACCTGTTTCGCCAAACGCTCGATGAGGCATTCCGTGCTCTCACTGACCAACAAGAGCGTCAGAACACAGCCCTGATCAAGCGACGTACAGAACTGGCCCACATGCAGGATCGGCTGCTCAACGCGTATCTGGCTGGCACGGTCGACGAAGACGTCATGAAAGAGAAGTCGGAGGAACTTCGCCAGGACCGCGCTCGACTAGAGGAATCCATCGCGGCGTGTTCGGAGATGGGAACTGCCGTCGGAGATCTGGCGTTGCAGATCTTCGATTGGTGCCAGAATGCCTCGGAAGAGTGGAGGCGTTCAAGTTCCGACGCTCGGCGTGAAATCCTCGAAGCGGTGAGTTTGAACCGGACTCTCAGCGAGGACTCCCTCGTGATTACCAAACGAAAACCCTTCGACGTGCTCGCCGAAGGGTCCGTTTTGGAGACAAGTCGGGGTGACAGGATTTGAA
>DIDT01000061.1 GCA_002418285.1 Phycisphaerales bacterium UBA5793 | reverse complement strand
GCAGTTTTGATCGTCCCGCTACGCGTCTGTGATTCTGGTGAATTGTTTCCGCCGTTGCCGCGATTTGGATGATTTCGCTTGACATCACGGGGGAAGTATGTTAGGATTTTATACGGTGTCAAGAAAAGAGTTCACGAAGTCGTGAACAACGCGCGCACCTGTGCGCGAATCTGAAGCGGGCTGTACGCCACGGAGTCGCGGAGAACACAGAGAGAAGATCTAAGAGCTTGAAACAGAATGGCTTAGACGATTGCATCCTTCACGATGACTGCCGGCAATCTGAGCCATCTTCTCTGAATTCCTCCGTACCCCCCCGGTGACTTCGTGGCGAACTGGCTCTGAGCGGAGTGGTTTGATGTCCACGATCGGGTCCATGATCAGGCAGAGGCGGCGCTCTCTGGGCTTGACGCTGCAGCAGGTGGCCGACCGCGTGGGGTGTGGCCGGGCGTACCTCTCAATGATCGAGACCGGCGCGCGGGCCACTCCAGCCGAGCCGTTGCTGGCAACCCTGGAGCAGGCGCTCAATCTTGAGCCGGGCCAACTCATTGACGCGGCCTGCTGGGAAGCGACGCCGCGCGTCGTCCAGCGTGAACTCGCGGCGATGCGGCAGCGCGATGAGCGGGCGGCGGCGCTGGCTCGCTGTCTCATCGAGAAGGGGCCGAATCTCGATGCGCTCCTCGAGTCGGGCATGCTGCATCGCTTCATCGAAGATCACGCCGCCAATCTCGACGATCCGCAACCGCTCAGGATGCGCGTGCCGGTGATCAACGACGTCGCAGCGGGCGTACCGCGCGACTTCACCGACCTCGACTACCCGGCCGCCGTCGCCGATGACTACCTGCCGTGCCCCGACCTGGGTGATGGCGACGCTTTCGCCGCCCGCGTCATCGGCGACTCGATGGAGCCGCTGTACCACGAGGGTGATGTCATCGTCTTCTCGCCGGCGGCGGCGACGCCCGATGGCAGCGACTGTTTCGTGCGCCTGGAGCGTGACCATGAGACGACGTTCAAACGCGTGTTCTTCGAGGGCGAGGATGGAAGACTGATTCGACTCCAGCCGCTCAACGAGAAGTACGAACCGCGCATCGTGGATCGCGAGGATGTTGCAGGTATGTACGCGGCGGTGTACGTGATGCGGCGTGTGGGGCGGTGATGGGCGCGACTTGGATTACACCCGCGAGACGGCATATGAGCCCCAGGCGTTGAGGCCGGCGCCCAGGAGAAGAACGCCACACACGACGCCAAACAGCCACCAGCGGCGCGAGGCAAGATAGGTGCCGCCGACAATGACCATCAGCGTCACTGCCGCCATCACGATGAACTCAAGCGGCTCATTCGGATGGAGGAACATGCCCACGAAGAAGCCGGGAAGAATCAACCAGAGTTTGAACCAGATCGCTTGCGACTGGAATGGAATCCACACTGCAAACGGGAGGTAAGTGCATGCGAGCACCGCCGGAAGCGCCACCCACCAGCGCGGCCGATCGGACGACTGGACCCACGCCAGCGTCACGGGGTCGAATACGCCGCCGCATTCCGGACAGCGGTTCACCGTCAGACCCGTGAGGTTGTAGGCGCAGTTCGGGCATTTCAAAGCACGGGCTTCGGTCATGCGACAGCAATCCTCGCAAGCGTCTGCGGATCGTAGTCGGCCGCTCCGCGCCTCTGCCGCCCAATCTCACGCAGCGGCGAGTCAGCGTCGGCGACGTCGACCCGCCACACCGCCCAGGCCCAGCAGCAGCAGGCCCGCCGCGCCAGGCGCCGGAACGAGCGTCCCGTTGGCATATGTCTGGTATGTGCCGTTCATCGAAAGTGACACCTCGCTCAGCAGCAGATCGAAGAGCACGTGAGCCGTGTCGCCCGGTGGGAGGATCGTGGGCAGATCGAAGGGGAACTGCGGCAGGGCGAGGTCAGGATTGGTCACCTGGCTCAGGTCGATCGCGTCGAGCGACATCAGTTCAGCACTGCCTCCGTTCAGAGTCAGTCTTCCCTGGAAGCCGAAGGGAAAGGGGGTGGGAGGCAGAATGAACTCGTTGCCGAGCAGATCGAACGCCGCGTCGATTTCGACGCTGAAGACGGCGGCGAAATCGTACTCGTTGCCGCCAAGCGGAGTGAGCACACCGACGGATGGCCCGTCGATCTGCGTCGCAGTGAGTCGCATGAGCGTCACATCACCGATGGGCAGATCGATCGGAATGCCGCCGATGTAGGTGGAACTGGGATTGCGCGTGCGGAACGAGTCGGTGAGCAGCGAGATGGTCAGCGGCAGGTTGGCGGATCCGCCCGCGAGCAGATCGACCGCGTAGCCGGAAGTGGTCACGGTGCCGGCCTGCGGATCGAGTGCGAATCGAAACGCGCCGGACGATCGCGTGTTGACGCGCCCGCCGAGGTTCAGGCCCAGTTGCAGATCGACAGCGACGTTTTCTTCAGCGCCGAACGAGCCGAAAAGGCCGGGCTTGGTGCGCGTGCCGGTCGGGTTTGTATTGACATCGAAGTCGCCGATGAGTGTGCCGGTGGTCTGCGCGCCGGCGTCCACGGCCAGATCGACTCCGGATCGCTGCGCGTCGAGCGTGAAGTCGTACTGGATGACATCACGTGCGAGGGTCGGTTGTGCAACGACGACCAACGCGACGGCCGCAGCCGATAGCGCCATTCTCATGTTCATGATCTTCTCTCCCCGTTTGATCCTGATCACGCCCGGCCGCGAACAGCGGCCCGGCCGGCGTCGCCCGAAAGCAGCGGCATCGGTGCATCATTGTACCAGCGGCCAGCGATCCGGTTGGGGATGGTCGCGGCGGTCATGGGGTTGACGGGTCAGAGAAATCGCCCGGTGTCGAGTGAATCGATGTCGATTTCGTCGGTTTCCGATGCGGCTTCTTCCGGCGCTTGGGGTTGAGACGAACTTCTCCTCGCGTGCGGTTTCGCCGGCAGTGGTTCGGGCTTGGAGCGGTGCGGCCGGGGCAGGTGCGCCGCCTTGGGCTCATCCTCGCTCATGCGTGGATCGAGTCCGAAATACGCCCGCCACCACTCGATACTGCCAGGATCCAGCGGGATGCTGTACGCCTGCGTCGGCGCGGTCGCCTTTCGCCCGGCACGGCGCCAGTCGGACTCGAGCGTCTCGAGAAACACGTCTGAAGTCATGATGCGGCAGCGGCGTCGCCGGGCGGCGCGCATGATGCGGCGGTCGGAGGACACGACGTTGAGTCGATGCGGGTGGGTGCAGGCGCGCACCGCACGCTCGATGTGCGTATCCGCATCGCGATGCGTGCCGGCGTAGTAGATCGTGATTCCGTGGTCAATGGATGCGCTCGCCTCGTCGACCCCGCGCACGCCCGGACCCCGTCCATCACACACGAGCACCACGGGCATGTGGCGAAAGCGGCTGGTCAGAATCAGGTCGCGCAGATCGAACACACCCAGCCCGGCGAGGTCGGGCGGCAGCACACCGCTGGTATGCAGGACGTTGTAGGTGTCAACAAGAAGGGCCATGCGCGATCATATCGCCACCCACGCTCTCGCAGCAGAAGCTTCACACCGCTGCCGACATGCGGGCAGTTGGATCGGGACCGGCGGGCTTGGCGCCCTTTGCCTGAGTCGGAGCGTTCAACCCGCGTGGAGCGTTACTTGGCGACTTTCCCGACTGGCGGTCCTTGTCCTGCTGCAGTTCGTCGGAGAGTTGACGATCCCACGGCTTCATGCCGTCGATGTGCGCCGCCTTGGCGAGCATGTGCGAACCAACGGGAGAGGCGACGAATGCAAAGACCACCGTCATGATTGCCTTGGTCGTGACCGCCAGCGTACCGACGTGGAACACGGCGGCCAGCGCCAGCCCCATGATCCCCAGAGTCGAACACTTACTGGTCGCGTGCAGGCGGTTGTAGGCGTCGGGCAGTCGCACCACGCCGATGGCGCCCACGAACATGAAGAACATGCCCGCCAGCGCGAAAAAGATGCTGAAGATGTCGCCGATGGTCGCCCAGATCATGGGTTGGTCTGCCTCTTGAGGTTGCCGATGTACTGCGCGAACGCGAGCGTGCTGGCAAAGCCGATGATCGCCACAACCAGCGCCCCGTCGAGATAGGTCGTCGATTCCATCCGCACGGTCAGCAGGATGACGAGGCCGACAACCTGATACGCCAGCGTGTCCCCGGAGAGGACGCGGTCAGCGAGGTGCGGGCCCTTGACCATGCGATAGAGACACAGCATCATGCCAACGATGGCGAGGATGGCGCCGAGTTCGAGGATGAAAAAGAGCACAGGTTGAAGCGGGCTGGCCACGTGCCCGTCCGCGGCCGCTGCGCCGTGGCCCGCCGTCTCCTGGGCCAGCATCAGAATAGTCGAACACAACGCGTTCAAGTGAACACCTCCTGCTTGAGCCGGTCGTGGAGATCGCGGAGTTCCGCAATCGCACTGGACCGATCCTGCGCATACATGCAGTGGACGTAGAGCCACTTGTGGTCATCGGACACATCCACAACCAGTGTGCCGGGCGTGAGGGTGATGCTGTTGGCCAGAACCGTCAGTTGTGTGTCGTTCAGATCAGAGACGTCATGGCGCAGAATGCGCGGCGTCTGTGTGAGGCCGGGCGTGATGCACTCCCACGCAATTTTGATATTCGCCTGCGTGAGGATCTTGATGAAGTAGACACTGAATCGCATGAGCCGCCAGACCTTGCCCGGATAAGTCGGCCCCTCCCGAGTCAGGCCGTAGAGGAAGATCACGAAGAAGCCGATCGCAAATCCGATGATCACGTTCGGCGTCGACGTGTTGGCCGTCAACATGACGTAGACGACGGTGAGAAAGAGGTTGAGCAGGAAGGCCCAGATCATGGCATCACCTCCACAGCCGCAGCCGCGGCGAGTCGGGTCGCCTCTTGCTGACGGTACTGCGTGAGTTCGTCCAGGGCGTGAGGCCCGAGTACTGCCGAGATGTACTCATCGGGATTGACGAGTTGATTCCCGGCCCGGAAGGCGATGTCATACACCGGCTGCGCGCCGAACCCGAGGAACAGGGCGACCAGAACCAGCAGCGTCGCGCCGACATACGCCGGCCGCAGCGAACTCGTATTGGACATATTCTGCGGCGTGCGCTCGATCGCCTTGGCCGACGGCGACCAGAACGCGTAGCCCCAGATCTTGAGCATCGACAGCAGCGTCAGCGCCCCGGTTAGCAATCCGAAGATCGACAGCCACCACTTCGACTCCCACCCCTCGCGGATAATGACGAGCTTGCCGAAGAACCCGCTCAGCGGCGGCAGACCGACGAGACTCATGGCGGCGATGAAGAACACCACACCCAGATACCAGTCGCGCTTGAGCAGTCCGCCTGACTTCTCGAGATCATCTGTACCCGTGTGGCGCTCCATGATGCCGCAGCACAGGAACAGGCAGCTCTTGACCACCATGTGCTGGATCATGTAGAACAGGCAGCCGGCCAGGGCCACGCCGGTCATCAGCGCCAGGCCGAAAACCATGTACCCCACCTGACTGATCACGTGCACCGCGAGGATCCGACGGATGTTGTGATGCGACACGGCGCCAAGCACACCAAGGAACATCGTGAACGCCGCCGAGACCGCCAGCAGCGGCATGACGATTCGGTTGGCGTCCGAGTTGCCGTGCGCGAAGATCATCGGGAAGGTGCGGGCGATGGCGTAGATGCCGACCTTGGTCAGCATGCCCGCGAAAAGACCGGCGATCGACACGTTGCAGGTGTAGTACGTGTCAGGCAGCCAGAACCACAGCGGGAAGATCGCGCCCTTGAGACCAAAGACCAGCAGCAACGAAATCGACAGGGCTGCAAAGCCCGGCGGCAATGACCTGCCTTCCGCCTGCCGCTTGCTGACAAACAGCGCGAGATCTGCAAAGTTCAACGTACCCGTCATGCCGTAGACGAGTCCTGCGCCGATGACAAAGAGCGTCGAACCAACAAGATTAAGCAGGACGTACTTGTACGCCTGGGTCATCTGCAGCCGCGTCCCGCCAAAGGTCAGCAGGCAGTACGAGGCCATGAGCATGATCTCGAAGGACACGAAGAGGTTGAAGAGGTCGCCGGTGAGAAACGCCAGATTTACCCCGAACATGAGCAGTTGCACCATGGGGTGGAAGTACCGCTTCTCGGCGATGGGCTCAACGGTGGAAAACGAGTGAACGTAGCACGCCAGCGCAACCAGCGACGACGCGGCGAGCAGCAGGCCCGACAGGCTGTCGAAGACAACCGAAATGCCGTACGGAGCGGGCCAGGCGCCCATCTGCGAGACAAGAATCCCCGTGGGATGGGAGCGCAGGTGGA
Source organism: Phycisphaerales bacterium UBA5793 (assembly GCA_002418285.1). GTDB lineage: Bacteria > Planctomycetota > Phycisphaerae > Phycisphaerales > UBA5793 > UBA5793. The sequence goes on along the minus strand of DIDT01000061.1, from coordinate 181,675 downwards.
TGAGTAAGCCGATCGCCAGGCTGGCCGTGGCGAGGAAGCTCATCACGCCGAGCACGCGGGCAATCCTGACGCGCTCCTTGAGGAACACGCCAATAACCCCCGAGCCCATCGGAATGACAATGAAGAGGATGATGAAGTTTTCGAGTTTCATGGGTTCAATCATCCTGCGTCGCAACGGTGCCGAGTTGCTCGAGATTCAGGGTGCCCGCCTTGCGCGATGTAAGCACGAGCAGCGAGAGAAGAAAGGCCATCACGGCAAAACCGATGACGATCGCGGTCAGGATCAGCGCCTGGGGAAGCGGATCGACGATGCTGTTCATGGGATGCGCCGGGTCAAAGCTCGAAGTCAGTATCGGCGCACCCTTGAGCAATTGCGGTTCATGGCGCACCGGCGTGCGGCTCATGGCGATGATGCTCAGGTTCGCCGCGTGCCCCAGCAGAAACACGCCCATGGCGATGCTCTTGAGTTCTCGACCCGTCATCAGGTAAAGACTCACGGCAAACACCACCGCCACACAGATGGACAGGATGATGGTCATTCCAGTTCCTCGCTCAATTGAGTGATCATCCCCACCGCCACTCCAACCACGACGAGCATCACACCAAGGTCAAAGGCCATGGCCGACGCATAGTGGAACGGATGCGCGCTGAACGGCAGGTGAAACTCGCCCACGGCCGATCGCAGAAACGGGTAGCCGAAGAGCAGCGGAATCGCGCTCGTACCCAGCGCCATACCCAGGCCGAGGAAGATCAGGTAGCGCGGGTGAATAGGCATCAGCCGCAGCTGGGCCGCAAAGCCGTGCGACATGCGATAGGTACAGATCGCGGTGGCGAAGATCATGCCGCCGATGAATCCGCCGCCCGGCTCGTTGTGCCCCTTGAGCATTGCGTACAGGGCGTAGAGCAGCGTCAGCGGCAGGATCAGCCGCATCGAGTTGCGCAGGACTGGTGATGAGATGGTCATGCCGTGGCGCCTCTCACAACGGAATCATCAAACTCGAGTTCAGTGGGCAGCGGCTTGCGGCGCGGAAAAAGCGAGAACACGCCCAGGGCCGCGATGGACAGCACGGTGATCTCGCCGAGCGTATCAAAGCCGCGGAAATCGACGAGGGTGACGTTGACGATGTTGTGTCCGCCGCCGCCGCGCCCCTGAGTGTCGGGCGTGCCGGTGTAACTGTTCTTAGCGAAGAATTCCCCGAGTTTCGGCTCAGCGCCACTCTGCGCCGAAATAAACGTCAGCCACCCGATCGCCAGGCCCGTCAGCGTGCCCAGCGAGAAGCGCCACCAGCGCCCGCTCGCTCGATCCGTCTCTTTCAGATCCGGCAGCATGCGAAGCACGAGCACGAAGAGGATGACCGAGATGATCTCGAACATGAGCTGCGTCAACGCCAGGTCCGGCGCCTGGTAGAGCAGGTACATCCCCACGACGCTGAAGCCGCACGAACCGAGAATGATGACGCGCACCACGCGTGACTGCACGATGGGCATGAGAATCGACGTGGCACAGATGATCACGCCAAGCAGCACACCCGGCACGAACTCGAAAGGTGACTCGGCCGGGGGCACGTCCATCATCGCCGGATCGAGAATCATCGCTGCAACATACGCCGCGAGGAAGGCCAGCAGCACGAAGACGAGGTAGTTGCGGAACCGCCCGGTCTGAATCGTGCGGAACGCCCTTCCGCCGCCCGTGACCGCGAGCCAGTACATGGCCGGATAGATGCGGTCGTGCACATCAACGATCGCACCGCGCATCAATCCGCTCAGGCCGACCGTCACGCCCGCCGCGATCGCGACGAGCGAAACGTAGAGCGGTACGCCCGGGTGCATGAACGCGTGCAGCGCGCCGGGCACACCCTCGGCGAAGTGGTACATGTTCGTCTCGAGCGGAGCAAACCACTGCGACCACAACCCCGGCATCAGCCCACCAACGTACTGCAGCGAGACGAGCACCAGCGCCGGAATCCAGATCAGCTGGGCCCAGAAGCCGTGCTCGTGTTCATGTTCACCATGCGCTCCGTGATCGTCGTGCCCATGCCCCGACGCCGGCTTCATCCCGCCGGGCCAACCCATGAGGGTCGTGAGCAGCCGCACGAAGATGGCAACGTTGCACATCGCCGTTATCGCCGCCATGGCCATGAGTAGCATCCACCACGAACCGATCGACTCGTGTGCGTCGTAGATCGCGTGGAGGAAGAATTCCTTGGCCGGGAAGCTGATCGTGCCGGGTCCGGCCGCCAGGGCGTATCCGCCGAGCAGCATGGTGATGACCATCCACGGCTGTTTCTTGAACGCGCCGTTGAGTTGCGTGATGTCGCGCGAGATGTAGTGCCCCAGCGCACCTGCAATGATGAACAAGGGGGCCTTGTAGAACGCGTGGTTGGCGATCTGTGTGATGTCCCACTCGATGTTCGGGTGGCCTTCGTAGTGCAGCGAACCCAGCCCGTACATGCAGATGAGCAGGCCGAGCTGACTCACCGTGGTGTACGCGAAGATGCGTTTGAGATCGTGCTGGTTGAGCGCAATCAGTGCGCCGAGGACCATCGTGAACGCGCCCAGCGGGATGATGATGTTGCCCCAGATTTGCAGCACGGCAAACACGGGGAACATGCGGCCGACGAGAAACACCCCCGCCTTGACCATCGTCGCCGAGTGCAGGTACGCCGAGACCGGCGTGGGAGCCGCCATCGCACCGGGCAACCAATAGTGGAATGGCCACTGGGCGCTCTTGGTCGTCGCCCCGAAGAGCATCAGGCCAAAAGCCGCGATGATCAGCGGGTCGCTCGGGTTGAAGCGAGCGGCGCCCTGGGTGAGCACTTCGCTCCAGCGCCAGAGACCCTCGTCGTGGTTGATTCCCGTCGCATAGCCGAGCATCAGCACGCCGCCCATGAGGAACATGCCGCCCAGCCCCGTCGTGAAGAACGCCTGCATCGCGAGTTTCACGGCGTGCTTGTCGTAGCGATCCCAACCAATGAGCAGGAACGAGCTGATCGAGGTCAGTTCCCAGAACATAACCGTGACGAGCAGGTAGTCCGAGAGGACGATGCCCATCATCGCCGTGGTGAAGAAGCCCAGTGTAGGGTAGAAGCGATAGAGCGAGGCTTCATCAGGGCCGAAGTAGCCGCGTGCATAGAGCACGATGAGGATGCCGATGCCCGAGACGAGCAAGCCGAAGAACCCACCCAGCCCGTCGGTCATGAACGACAGATTCATATGAAGGATGGGGATCCATTCGACCACCGGCGAAGCCACGGGCGCCGTGATCGAGGACACCCCATGCGTCGCGAGATGCTGCACGAGAATGGCAAACGAGAGCACCGGTCCGAGCAGCGCGAGCAGCGTGCGCGCGGTGATCGCCTTCTTTGGCAGCCACAGCGTCGCAAGCCCAAGCAGCGTCGGCGCCAGAACACAGAAAAGCAACCAGAACGTCGTGGAAGTCGTCATGATCTTGACTTGCACTCCTCTGTCGACCGCGGCGAATTGTGCGCCGCCGCGTCAACGCGTCGAGACCCGCCGACTCCATAAGCAGGAGCGTCCGGAGCGGGTCCGGGAATACATCGTCAAAAACGTGAGGCATCCGCGAAATCACCGCTTCCAAACATCCAAATAGAAGAAAATCGAAGGAGAGGCGCAGAGATCGCGCAACTCTTGCGCGATTGACAACGCGGCTCGTTCAACCCACGGGCAGCACGCGCTGCAGGCGCTGCACCACCTGGACGATTGTCTCGGCCGCGCTCTCAACTTCAGCATCCGTCGTCTCTTGCGCCAGGCTCAGGCGAATCGATCCGTGCGCGATGCGCTCGTCGATTCCCATCGCCAGCAAGATGGGAGAAGGATCAAGCGAGCCGCTGCTGCACGCGGCTCCGGCTGATGCGAACACGCCGCGCTCGCTCAGCCCGAGCAGGATCGCCTCCGCTTCGAGCCGGTCGAAACCGATGTTGGTCGTGTTCCACATGCGCTTAGTCGGTTCGGTCGCGCCGTTGACCACGCTGCCGGGGATCTCATCAAGAAGTCGCCGCTCCAACCGATCGCGCCGGGCGGCGGTCTCCAGCGCCGCCGCGTGACCACCGCGAACCGCGAACTGCTTCATTGCCAGTTCGGCGGCCACGCCCAGCCCGATGATGCCCGGCACATCTTCCGTCCCGCCGCGCCGCTCGCGCTCGTGCGGCCCGCCAAGAATCTGCGGCTGCAGTCGCACGCCCTTTCGCACAAACAAACCGCCGACGCCCTTGGGTCCGTGGAACTTGTGCCCGGCGAAACTCAGCAGATCGACCGGCAGCGTCCGCACATCAGTCGGCATCTTGCCCACCCACTGCACCGCGTCCGTGTGAAAGACTGCCTTGCTGTCATGCTCCCGGGCCACGCCCAGCAGATCAGCCATCGGCTGGATGACACCCGTTTCGTTGTTCGCCCAGAGGATCGAAATCAGCGCGACCTTCCCGCCATGTTCCTGCATCACTGCTGCAAGGTCATCCGGGTTGATCAACCCTTCGCGCGACACCGGAAGACGAACAATCGTGAAGCCCTCCTTCTCCAGCCGCTCGATAGGTTCGCGCACAGCGGAGTGCTCGACGGGCGTGGTGATAACCGTGGTGCGATGGGGATGCCGCCTCACCACACCGAAGATCGCCAGATTGCACGACTCGGTCCCGCTGGAGGTGAACACGATTTCACCGGGCGCCGCATTGATGAGACGCGCCACCGACTCGCGCGCCAGTTCGACACGCGCCCGCGCCTGCTGGCCGAAACGATGCACGCTTGACGGGTTGCTCCAGTCGCTGCGCATCGCCTCCGCCATCGCCTCGATGACTTCTTCGGCGGGCCGGGTCGTCGCGTTGTGGTCGAGATAGATCGCGCGCATCACTGGCAGATCATAGTGCGGCCGCACGAATCGTCGGTCGCGTAGTGCCCGGCGGCAATCGCCAGCCTCACTCCGCCGGTTCGGCCCCCGGGCTTTCCTCCAACGGCACTTCGAACCCGTATGCCTTCGCCAGGTCGATCGTGAACGACACCGTCGTCCAGGGGGAGACGTCGATCTCCTGCTCGTGAAAGTTCATGGCCTCCGGACGCGGCAGCATTCCCGTGAGCACGACCTCAGGCGTAAGCGCCACGCTCCTCACTCGGACCCAGACCTGCATCTGCTCTTTCCGCCAGAGCACAGATGACTGTGGATCGGGAATCTCGGCTGGCTCACCGCTAAAGGCAATGCGCTCCGCAGCGGAGCTCGACAGGTCCACGAACCAACTGTCGAACCGGTCGTAGCGCCGGCCGCGAGCATAATCGCTCAGATACAACGGAAGCCAGTCTTCAACCTTCGCCCCTGGACGCGGTGGATACCGCAACGCCAGAAAACGCGGTTGGTCTGTTGTGGCCGCAAGCGATTCATACGAAACACCGTCGAGGTAGAACCCGAGCCAGGGATCAAAGATGGACCAGCGACCGTCGCAAAAAACCTCCATCGAAGAGTGGCTCGATATCGGCGCGGCATCCGCTTCATCCGAAGATGGCGCGTCAACCTGCACTCGCCGCGCATGATACCCCAGATCTTCGAGGATCTGGCTCGCGAGGTAGTTCACCGAGACACAGAATCCTCGATCGCGACGCCAGGTGTCCTCGGGTTCGCGAATTTGAGCAGATTCCGCCACCGGGTAGAACTGGGATGAGATGTAAGCAAAGACCTCCCTCAACTCATCGGCGCCCGTCGGCAAGGCATACCCGAGTCGCGCCGCCATGATCTGCGTGTATTGCCAGGCGCCACGATTGGTAATGAGCGGCGCCAAAGCGCCGAGCCGGTAGGGCGGCGTGAACTCCGGCGCAAACGACGGCTCCCGATCGAGCACCCGCAGTGGGTTTCCGCCGGCGCGCGACTGCCTCGTGCGCGGCGAACGATGCAGATTCGCCGAATCAAACGTCGGAACCACGTCAAGTTCCCAGTAATAAAGCAGCGATGGATCAGGATCCTTGACGCGAAGAGTGGGTCGCGCTTCGGTGATCACTTCACCCTCGGTCGGCCAATCAAGCACCGGAGCTGGCAGAGATTCGCGCAGATTCGGCATGATGCCGACCAGCGGATCGACGAAGCGATTGTCGGGAAGATCACCCAGCGCAATCGAGTACACCCGGCCATTCGTCTTGGGGTTGCTGTTGTCCGATGTCGAGAAACGCAATTCATTGCCGTAGTGCTGGTATCGCCCTCCCCCTTCCAACGAGATGAGGTCGGCCCGGCTGTGGGGATGAGACAGCGGCGCGCCATCCTCTAGCACGATCAGCCGCGATCCATTGAGCGTCTCGACATCAGATGGCCAACCCGAGATCACGGGCGGCAGGTCGTAGATGAACTCGCACCCGGTTCCGCTGCGAATCGCGTCCACGGGAATGTCGGCGATGCGAACGAAATCCCAGCTCAGTTGATCGATGATCGTCCGGCGCGGAAAGACGATCGTGTAACGTCGACCATTGGTCGTCGGATCGCTGCCGTCTGTTGACGAGAAGTAGAGCGTCTCGCCCCATTGCGAGAATCCGCCTCCTCCCGCTTCGCGGATGTCCGCATGATGCGTGTCGGCTTTCGTCAGTTCGACATCGTCCTCAAAGAGCCGAATGCCCGTCTGGCCCTCATCGCGCTCGTTGGGCACGATCAGCGGAATTCGGGCCATATAACAGAGCCCCTCTTCGTGCACGATACCCGCCAGGGGCAACCTGATATCCGGCTCTTCGCCGGCGGACGGCGCAGCTGCACTCGGCGCTGACGCGGCGGCATCCCCACCTGTCACCGACGGGTCCGGCGGATCCTGCAAACAAGCCAGCGCGCCACCGGAAACCGCCGCCGTCACCAGCAACGACAACCAGACGCGGCTCAATGTGCCTTTGCGCCCTTCGAGCATCGATCACTCTCCGTTGATTCGGGAAGCCGGCGTCTGCTTTCTCCGACCATTTCATCCTAGGCCACCCCGAGGCCGCGCCCCGGTCATCAACCCTTCGGCCCGCCATCACCGCCTGTGGCGCACCCGGGACGACGCGGCGGCCCGCCGCGCATATGATCCCCGCTCGATTCGCAAATGCGCCGCCAACGACGCGGCGGGAGAAAAACACCCATGAAGTCCACCGATCTGCGCCCCGGCAATGCCGTCCGTATTGATGGGAACATGTACATCATCACCCAGTTCCAGCACATCACGCCCGGCAACTGGCGCGCCATGGTCAACTTGCGCCTCAAGAACGTCCAGACCGGCCTGGTCATGGAAAAACGCTTCCGATCTGGCGAAGACATCGAACAGATCGATCTCGACCGCCGCGAGATGGAATACCTCTACACCGACTCGACCGGCCACGTCTTCATGGACAACGTCACCTATGACCAGATCACCCTCAGCGATGATTTCCTCGGCGACGCGATGCAGTACATGAAACCCAACACCGTCGCCAACGTGCTCGTGTGCGAAGGCAAGCCGCTCACCATCGAACTGCCCGCGACCGTCGATCTGGTCATCACCGAAACCACGCCCGCCATCAAGGGCGCCACCGCGACCAACCAGTTGAAGGAGGCCACGCTCGAAACTGGCCTCAAGACGCGCGTGCCGCCCTTCATCGGCGAAGGCGAGCTCGTCCGCATCAGCACCGCCGACGGCTCCTACCAGAGCCGCGCGAAGGAATAGCGAACGTCGCACCAGTCGAACAATTCACCCCGGTCCGGCGGAGCCACATGCCACCTACCGCAGCGCGATCTTCATCGATCCCGTGAGCCGCTGATCGGGCATGGTGGCCACGACTTCCAGCCGTGCGCTGTCAGGCAGATCCTCCACTCCTTCCAGCCCCAGGCGAAACAGGTACGTGCGCGTCACATCGTCATAGTGGCGCATGTTCTCCTCGACCTCGCGCACGTCGATTTCCCAGGACGCCAGCCGCCTGCCGTCGCCATCGCCGGCCCGCAACTCAAATCGGACAAGCCCCAGCCCCTTGGTCGTGTGGCCGAACCGATCGAAGAACTCGATGCGGGCTTCGACCACCGAGACCACGCCTTCGTTGCGCAGCGCGTGCGTGAGCGGGTGGAGCCGCAACGACGCCGGCCGAAACGGCCAGTTTGTCAGTCGAGCTTGATTCGGCCTGGTCTCGCTCGATTGCGCCGAACCTGGCCGATCGCTGCCGGCGGCCTGGTTGCTCGCTGCGCCGGATTCGCCTGACTCCTCGGTCATTGGCGCCACCGGCGGACTCTCGAGCCGCTGACCCGAAATCTCGTGCTTTTCCCCGCAACCCGCGAGGGCCCCAAGGAGCACAAGAGCCGCGACCAGGATGCTGCAGGATCGTTTCATGGCTGGTTGATGGCGACGGGTCCGCGCCCGCCTGGAGATCCATCCTCTGCAGTACGATAGAAGCCCTCAGCCCGCTTGATCCAATGATCGCCCGCGCGGCCCGGCCGCCCGTGCCTGGCGCAACTCCACTGCCACCTGCTCGCACGCCCGCGAAAGCCGCTCCTGGCCGCCGTGCACCGCGCTCAGCGCGGCCGTATTGTCTTTCACCACGCCGATGAGTTCGCCCAGTTCCGTGCGATTCTCCATGATCCGCAGATGCGCCTCGGTCAGTTCACGCTCGCGCTGCGACCCATGCCGGCGCTCGAGCACCCACAGCAGTCCCATCAGTCCTGCGGCCCCCAATTGGGCCAGATGCTGCACGATCGTCTCTTCCACAGTTGCCACCTTTCATTTCGATCTCCGATGAAGTTTCCCGTCATTCCTCACCACCGGACAAACTGGACGACATTCAGATGCCGGACGACATCAACCACACCATCGCCATCGAGATCCAGCCGCACCCGCGCCCGCTGCCGCGCCGACGAGAATCGCTCGCGGTATGACGCTGCGCGCAACCGCAGATACGGCTCATCGGCAAGCATCGAAGCCGCCGAGGCGAAAATCTCATCGAGCGCGCCAAGTGCTTCGACCATCGCGATCTCGTCGCCGTTCAGTACGTCATCAACCGTTGCCGCATCGCTCGGCTCACCGACGCCGTCCGGCTCAATGCCCGCCGCCCGCATGACCTGCCGATGCACCATCTCCAGTTGCGGCAGGAACGAACGCACGACGTACGCCAGCGCCACTCCGGCCGGCGGAGGAACGGCCGGGTCTTCCGAATGCGCCCGCAAGAGCGACACCGTCAGTTCCGTCGACGACACGACATCGATGACCTCGATCGCGAGGTCGTCGATCCGCACGACATGCCCCGCCGCCACGCCGACCGCCACGAAGTCCGCCGACGCGGAGGTAAACGACGTGCCCGACACCACCCCGTCCGTACCGCTCGCGAGCAGTTGCGAAGCGAATGCGATATCGCGAAACAGGTTCGGTTCGAGCACCAGCAGATCACGATCAGTTGCAAATGACATGTGTCGCCTCGATTCATTAGATTGAAAACCGGCCGCGAACCGTCAGGCCCGCGACCGGGAGCGGGAGGAGAGAAGACTTACGACGGCGAAGTGCCGAGCCCCTGGATCAACGCATGCGCGTTTTCGTTGCGCATCTCCAGCGTGTACTCGCCGATGAGTTCACCGACTTCCGAGTCGCCCGTGCTGCTCAGCGGCTTGTAGTGGAAGCTGCGCCCGCCAAGCGGCATCACCGCGAGACGCGACCGATCGAGCAGCAGCACGCTGTCCGGCGGCGCCCACCGACTCAGAATCACCCGGCACACGCCAAAGTCCGACTCGTACACCGACACAAACTCGCGCAGCCGATCGTCGCTGGCCGAGTAGGTGCGGTTCGGAAAGAGCATCGCATTGATGCGCCGCTTCTGAAAGCCGTTGACGACGATCGTGTCGATGGTCCCAGAACTCGATTCCCATGCGATGCGCAGGGCCGCGTTGAGGATTTCCTCGGTGAGCAAGTCCGAGTTCGTTCCTTCACCGGGCGGAATCTCGCCCACCCCGGGCTGGAAGATGTTCGTCGACACCCGGCGGATGATCCCATCCATCGTGCGCCGCACGCTGCTCGAGCCCTGCGGGTCGGCCGACGGAGCCGTGCCGTTGATCACGCAGTTCTCCAGGTCGCGCACGAGTTCGCGCAAACGCTGCTGCTTCTGGTAGTCGGCCTCGTCGGCCAGCGCGTGCTGCCGCGCCGCCTGCTGCGAACCCGACACCTCGACACTCGCGGTGTAGATCTGCGTGTAGTTGCGCTGCCTCGTGCGATTGGTGAATCGGCTCGTGGGTCGATCGGCGCCCTCGAGAGCCGCATTGCCGAGGATGTGCAGCACCTGGTCGTCTGCGAGATTCTCCGCCGTCGTGCCGCCGTAGCCGCGCACGACCGTGATGGATCCGAGTCCGGTATTGACGGCGGTGACGAGCATGACCTCGCGACTGCCCTCGACCTGGATCTGATCGCCGACCTGGAAGATCGACTCATCATCGACGCCGAACGTCGTGTCCGTCATCGGGTCGGTGTAGGTCGCGTCGTTGATCTGCCCGCGATTGGGCAGCAGCGCGTCTTCGAGCCACTCGTGAATAGTGCTGATCGCCGGCCGCTGCGGATCGCCAAGATGGTCGAGCAGCGGCGTCTCGAACGGGCTCACGATCCCGATGATGTCCGAGACGTCCTCGACAAGTTCAGGGAGCGTGGCGCCCGCGGTGTAGGTCGCCTTTCCGGTAAATGGCATGTGGTGTTCCTTTCATTGTTTCGTGTGCGATTGGCTTCTCGTGGGGCGCCAGACCCCCGAAGCTTGACAAAGACACGAGGGACGCTGGCGCCCTCGCATCTGCCTTACTTCAACGCGGCGCGCTGCGCCGCAGGTTCATGTAGTGCATCACGTCCGCGTTGTGCCCGCTGCGGCGCGCTGCATTGGCCGCCCGCTGGATGTCGCGGCTGCCATGGTCCACGGCATGCACTGCCGGCCCCATCGCCGCCGTCGCATGGCTCGTGGTGCTGCGAAACAACTGCGGCCGTTCGCGCCGCACCACCGCAACCACCTCGTCGATCTCGACGCCATCAGTCTCGCCCATCGCCGCCTCGACGAGCAGCCGCGCCGCCTGCAGATCCGCCACACCGGCCTCGACGAGTTGCGCATCGATGGCTGCTCGCCGTTCAACCTCCGTCAAGCGATTCTGCACCGCCCGCGACTGATCCTGCGTCTCCTCGAGTTGCGTGCGCAGCTCAGCCAACTCCTTCTCCGCCGCCTGGGCCCGCTTGCGATAGCGGATCGCCTCGGCCACGTTCACCAGATGAGGCGATGCCTCGGGCGCCGCAGCCGTTTCCTCGGCCGTCTCATGCGACGTGGTCGCAGCCGGCTCTTCCATGCTTTCGACTTCGCGTTCGGGTTCATTCATGATGTCAACTCCAATGAAGGTTTGATTGAGATGGCTCACTGACACCGCTACCGGCCCGGCTGCGGCTGGGCGCGCGGTCGATCGCCGTACCCCAGTTCCGACAGGATCACTTCGCTCGGCACGCCCAGGTCGCGCTTCACCAGCGCATCCGCCAGCACGCGCGATTCATCCTGCGGGATCGGCGGCGCCCACAGCGGCTCGACGCAGCGATCGCACTGCTCGGTTGGCAGCCACCCCGCCTGGTCGAGCGCCGTTAGTACCATGCTGATGAGATCGCTCACCCCGCGCCCGTAGAGTTGCCGCAGGCGCAGCGTCTTGCTGAGAATGCCCAGCAGCGAGATGCGCATCGCGTTCTCACTCGACAGCGTGCCGACCTTGGCGCGGATCAACCCCGCGGCCAGCGGCGTGACGGCCGAGATCTTGTCCAGGGCTTCGCGCACCTCGCGGATGTGGTTGTCTTCGCTCGGACTTTCCGCATCGCCGCCGAACGCCTGGATCGACGCCTCGGGGTTGTCAGTCATCCACATCTGCCCCGGACCGACGGGTCGCTCGCCGAACCCTTCGATACCGCGCCCGAGGTACATCTTGAAACTCTGCAGCGTGACTCGATTCGCCCGATCGCTCAATCGCGTGTTGAGTTCATCCTGCAGCGCCAGCAGCGGTTCGATTTCACCCAACCCCGCGTACTCGAAAGGTCGCCGCTGGTGTTGAATGTGAATCGCCGGCACAAACCCCAGCGCGTTGGGCTCGGAGAGCACGAGTTGTTCATCCTCGTACACCTGCCGATGGCTCGCCGAGATAATCTCCGTCACCGTCGTCGTCGCTCGGCGCGGCGGCGCATCAATCCGACTTCGCTTCATCCACGAACCAAGCCGCGACAGGAACCCGCCATCTTCCACGTCATTGAGCCAGCGTTCATGGTGGATGATGAAGGCATCGATGCGCCGGTAGTCCGTTGGGTTGAGCAGTGCAAAGGCGCGGGGGCGCTCGATGACTTCGATCCGCATCGAACGCACGACGTTCAGCAACCCATCCAGCCCCGCTTGCGCCTTTGCTTCCCGTCGTGGCAAATCACCCACGCGCAGCACGAAGTCGACGTGACCGTAGATCGCACCGAGCAATACCGCTTCCTGAATGAGCCCCGTGCCGCCGTTGGCTTCGAGCAGCGCTTCGACGACTTCGCCGACCGTCTGCGCCAGCTGCGCGTCGCGGGCGCGACTGACAAATGCCACATCGCGACCGGCGACGTAGTCGACCACCGTCTGCACGCGCCAGCCGATGTCGTTTTCGATGACGATTTCTTTGGGCGGCGCGCCGTCAATCGGCCGCGTCAGCCGATCCGGCAGGCCCGCGATCTGCGCCGGCCGCCAGTCTACCGCGCCATCGCGCCCGGGGATCGGTTCATCGTCATTGCGAAAGTACGACAGCAGCCGATCGCACGTCGGCAGCGTCGTCTCCTCATGCTCCTCAACCAGAAGCCGCAGCAGCGGTTCGGTCAGCTTGATCTCGGCAAACGGTGCAAGTTGGTATGGCACGCCGGGCTCCTCGTGTTGCGTCGCGCCCGCCAATGGCGAGCCTCCACTATCACCAGCCGCCGCGCGCCGGCGCGCGACTCGTAGCGCTCAATGCAGGGTGAAGGTGGCGGCAAACGCCCGCTTCACGCCTCGATCATCAATTTGGAACATTCCACAAAATGAACGCCGACCAATGCGTCGCGGTGCGCGCGGACAGCGACGCGGCGGGTTACGCGAACCTGCCAGACGCCGTTGCTCGCGCGATGAACTGGCAAAAAAAACGCACCCAGCGAAGTTGGTCGCTGGGTGCGCCGTGAAGGGGGGTGACCTGCGGATGGGCCTCCGCGAGAGCAGTTGGCATTTCAACCGACCAAGCAGCCCGTACCCATCCACTTTCCTCCGTGCGTTGGTCGATTACTTCTCCGACATGACATCGACTCGTGACGCCAGGTCTTTCTCATAGGTCACCTTGGCATGTCGACCGACAGCCAGCGCGACGTCGCGCTCCACTTCCTTTCCGTCCAGTGTGTAGACGGTCTTGTCATCGACTGAGTACTTGGCGTAATGGTCGTCCGCTTTCAGAATGGAGAACGTGCTTCCATCAGCGGCGATCACCGCCAGGGTTCCTTCTGCCTCATCCATGGCGCGCTGCACCATCGCCGTTCGCAGCGTGGTCAGAAACGCATCGGGGCAGACACCGGCGATTGCCGGCGCAGAACTCAACGCGATTGCAGTCGTCGTCAAACAGATGATCTTCATGGAAAACCTCCTTTGGTTTCACGACCGTTGGTACATGCGGTTCGCTGGAGGTGATGCAGCCTCAGTATCCCTCGGGATATGTCTTGCTTTAGGTGGGCTTGATCAGCGTCACAATGTGTTGGAGCAAGGTGAACGAGGCGTTGCGCCTCCGAGCCTCCGCGTTCGACTTCGATCGCGTACCAACGGACGTCAGCAGAGTATACGGGATGCTGAAGACACCGGGTCGCAAAACCGGTGAGCGCACAACCACATTAATCCACCATCGCGCTTCTCGATCGCGCCGATGCGACTTGCGCGCCTATTTCACAATGTGGATTAACACTGCGTTCGCATTTCGTCCGCGCGAACTAAGTGCGTCCGAATGACGCCAGCCGTGTCGATACCACCCGATCGGGCAACAGCAGGCGCAAAAGCCTCCAATCAACGGGTGCGAACTTGCCAGCCCCTGACCGGGTTTACTGATGATACAAATCCACGAGCGCCGCGTCGAGATCAGCAAACAGGAACTCGTGCCCCTCGTCGAGCAGGCGCTGAGGCACCACGTACCGCCCATACAACGCGAGTTCCGGATCCGTGCGCATGAGCAGCGGCGCCCCGATCCGCACCATCCAACCAAACGCCGGCAGGCCGATGGGAACGCGCATCGCCTTGCGCAGCGCTTTCATGAACTCGCGGTTCGACACCGGCCCGGGCGCACTGGCGATGTACACACCGCTCATGTTCGGATCGGCAATGCCGCGCTCCATAAGGCGCGTCATGTCGGCGATGTGAATCCAGCTCATGCCCTGCGTGCCCGACGCCACCGTACCGCCAAGGCCCAGGCGGGTAATCAATTCCAGGCGACTGATCGCACCGCCGCCGCGGCCGACGACGAAGCTCGTGCGCAGGACAACGCCGCGCTGCGACTCGAGCTTCGCTTTCTCGTACTCAGCCTCCCACGCCTGGCCGACGAACGGCGCCATGCCGTAGCCGAACGCCGCCGACTCATCGCACACAACTTCCGGCGGGTCGCCGTAGATGTGGGCCGTACTCATCTGCACCCAGACCGGCGGCGGCGCGGCGATCTTGCGCACCGCCTGCCCCAGCACGCGCGTCGCTTCAACGCGGCTGCGCAGAATCTCATCGTAATGATCCGGCGTCTTGATGCAATCCACGCTGCGCCCGACGAGGTTGACCAGTGCCGCAGCGCCGTCGAGGTGCGTGACCCAGTCGCCCAATGAACGCGCGTCCCACTGCACGATGCGCCACTTGCCCGGCGGGGGCGTCGCGTGCCGACCCAGGGCGATCACTTCGCAGCCGAGTTCAGAAAGCCGCCGCGCGAGGTGCGTGCCGAGAAACCCGGTCCCGCCGGCAATGACAATCCGCCCCGTGGGTGTGGGCCAGTTCATGGCGCATGATACACCCGATCCAACCCAGCGGTGGGTCAGGTCAGGACCTGACAGAGCGGCTAAGCGGGATACAACCCGCTGGTGAAGCGCAGCAGTTCCTTGGTCAGCCCCTCGATGCGATCAAGCACATCGGCGCCGGTGATCGTGCCGCCATCAAAGTCCTTGCCGGTCGCATAAACAAAACGCGGAATGATGATCGTGCGAAAATCGAGCATCAGGCTGCTCGCCAGTGCCATCACGCTCATGTAGCTGCCTTGCCCGCCAGCGGCGCAGAGGAAACCAGCAACCGTGTCGGTCCACACGTCCCGTCCTGTCATCTCGATGAGGTTCTTGGCCGCAGCGCTGCCATCGTAATTGTAAATGGGAGTCGCGAGCAGAATGCCACGCGCCACGCGCAGGCGTTCCTTGACCACCTTGGCGTTGGCGTCGCCATAGGCTGCTCCGCCATCGCAAAGCGGCAGCGGCATGTCGGCCAGGTCAAGCCAGTCGACATCCGCCCCGCGCGCCTTGAGCAACTCATGTGCCCGGCTGGCGAGGTTGCGGCTTCGACTGTTGGGATTCAGGCTGCAACTGACAACGGCGAGTCGGCTCATCCCAACCCACCCTTGAGCTTGGTGTCGCTGCCCCACTTGGCGCGGAGCCGGGCCATCGCGTTGTCATCGCCGCGCGACATGTCTTCTTCCGCCTTGGCGGTCATCGCCTTGAGCGAAAGGCTGATGCGCCGATTGCTCGGATCGACGTCGAGCACCTTCACGCGCACGATCTCGTCCATTTTCACGACCTGCGTCACGCGGTTCACGCGCTCGTGTGAAAGTTCGGAAATGTGAATGAGCCCGTCGACCCCCGGTGCGATCTGCACAAACGCACCGAAGTCGGCAATGCGCACCACCTTGCCGACCACTTCGGCGCCCGGCGCGAGCGTCGCGCCGGCCGTGCTGAACGGATCGGCCTCGCACTGCTTCATGCCCAGCGAGATCTTGTTGCC
Organism: Phycisphaerales bacterium UBA5793; assembly: GCA_002418285.1. Lineage (GTDB taxonomy): Bacteria > Planctomycetota > Phycisphaerae > Phycisphaerales > UBA5793 > UBA5793. Next base: position 165,727 of record DIDT01000061.1, on the reverse strand, counting down.
GCCATCATCGATCTTGAGCACCTTGACGCGAACGGTCTGCCCTTCGTGCACGACATCTTCAGGTTTGTTGACGCGCTCGTAGGAAAGATCGCTGATGTGCACGAGCCCGTCGACGCCGCCGATGTCGACGAACGCGCCAAAAGGCATGAGTCGTCGAACCGTGCCTTCGAGTTCCTGGCCGACCGCGAGCGTTTCCATCGTCTTCTCGCGCTGGATCGCCGCCTCGCGCTCCTGCACCGCCTTGCGCGAGAGCACGAGATTGCGCTTCTCGCGGTTGATATCCATCACCTCGCAAGTGAGCGACTGGCCGACCATCGTCGAGAGATCATCGATGTGCTGGCGATCGACCTGGCCAGCGGGCATGAAGGCGCGCATCGAGCCGACCTGCATCTCCAGCCCGCCCTTGTTGACACCGGTGCACTGGGCTTCGATCGTCTGCCCCTTCTGCAGCGTATCCCATTCGCCCTTCTGCACCGACCCGGCCCGGCCGAGCAGCACGAGACCCTCGCGCCGATCGACGCGGTTGACGATGAACTCGATGTTCTCACCCACGTTGGGATTCTCTTCGAACTGCTGCAGCGGACACACGCCCTGCATCTTCGGCCCGAGATCGACAAACACATCTTCGCGTCCCACGCGCATGACCACGCCGTGGATCCGCGCGCCGGGTTCGAGGCGCGGCCGTCGCGCTGGCGCTTCATCGTTCGATGAACGAGCCGGTCGCGACGGGCCAGCCGCGACCAGGTCCTCCAGGCTCATGTCGCCCAGCGCTGCTTCGATTTCCGCCTGCAGTTCGCGGTCCATGTCGGATGGACGTTCGGCCATTGCGTTGCTTCTTTCTCAATGTCTGAATATGTGATCACGGAGTGGCGAGGAAACGATTTCGCCTACATGCTCTCCGCCTCGAGTCGAGCGTCTTCCATCAGGTACAGCCCGAGCAGCCAGTTCGCAGCCAGATACGGCTCCACCTTGAACTTGCCAGTCACGCTGCCCCAGCTCATCTTCATCTGCTCGGCCGTCGCGTTGTCCTGCAGTCGCACTTCGACCGCGTCGTAGGGCGTGGGCGGCACGCCGATGCAGCAGCCGTCCCACGCATTGAGCATCGCCAGCATCTCATTGGGCCCTTCAGTCACAATGGGAAACGCGACGTAGCCGACGACCTTGACATACTTGCCATCGAGCATCTTGATGCGCTCGGGCAGCTTCAGTTTGTCGCGCCGCGGATCGTACGACTCCGAAGCCGAGACGAGCATGTCCCACGTGATGACGTAGGGCTTGTCCTTCGTGCCCTGGCCGCGAATGACGAAACGCTTGTCGGCGAGCACCGAGCCGTCTTCGCGCTTCTCAAACGTCGAGGGGATGATCTCGGGCTGCGTCGGATCAGGCTTCGCGCCGTTGCTGGATTCGACCTTTTCGCCGATGGGCTCGGACTTTGCCGGGGCAGCAGGCTCATTCGAGGCGCCGGTCGCGGCTTTCGGTTCCGAGCCGGTCGGCGTCGATTGCAGCGTGTCGGGTTGAGTCGTTTCTTCGCTGGGCCCCTTCTCGCTCAAGACTGATTCCGCTCTGACGGCATTCGGTTCCGTCGCTTCAGGTTCCACGCCCTCAGGTTCGTCGGTCGCCGTTTGCTCTTCGCCGACGCCGGCCGACTGCTGCAACTCCTTCACCAGCGCATCGAGTTCGGCCTGGTCTTCCTCCTTGCTCGGCGAATCCAGTTTCTCGATCGCCGCCGGGGCATTGGGAGTCAGCGCTTGCGGACCATCGCCCTCCGGCTGGGAGTTCGCAGGTTTCGCTTCGGGTTGCCGGGTCGGTTCCTTGACTGGCTCTTTCGCAGGCTGGGCAGGCGGCAATTGAGTTTCAGCATCACGCTCAATCGTGACCTCCGGCGGACCAGCCTCGGCCGGCGCGGAGGCCGTCCCGGCCTCGGATTTGGGGTTGGGCCTCGTCACCGGCGGTTCGACCGGCTGCGCCGTGGCAACCGAATCATCGCCGGGGCGGGGATCATCGCCGCGACCGCTCATGAGCAGCGCCGCGGTCACGACCGCCAGCACGCCAATGATCCCCCAGAACACCTTCATGCCTCAATCCTTCCTCCCGCGCCGCCACATCAAAGGCGGCCGGCGGGACGCCCACCTCGATTCGCTCAATAGTAGACGAACAGGCCCGCAGGGTCGGCCGATTGGTCGCCCTCAACCTACCCGATGGCCTTGAGATTTCGAGCCACCGGCGTGCGGTACGCTACCACCGAAGGCACTACCCCCGCCAGCGAGGCGAGCCCGATCGTCGCCATGACGATGATGAGCGTTGTCGCCAGGTCCAGATGCGGATGCACAACCAGGCCAAGCACATCCTTGAGGATGCTCGCCGCAACCTTTGATCCGATGAACCAGACCGCAATTCCCGCGATCGCCCCGATGAGCCCGATCATCGCCGACTCGGTGAGCACGAGCGAAGAGATCCGCGCCCGACTGCAGCCAAGCACGCGCAGCACCGCGATCTGCCGCTGCCGCTGCTCCATCGAGTTGTAGAGCGCAAGCATGATCGAGATCCCGCTGCTCACCATCACCACGCCCGCCATGCCCACGAACAGCAGATTCATATTCTTGATGATCGCAAAGAATTTCTTCGTCTCGTCGCCGGGCTGCGCCACCGTGATCGAGGTGTCGGACCGCATCATGTTGAACACCTGCTGCAGCACCGCCGGCACCTTCGAACCCGGCCGCGTCGGCAGCGCGATGTAGATGCCGGTGATCTTCTGATCCTGCGGCGTCAGATCATCGAGCGTCGTGTGGCTCGCGTTGTGGTCTTCCTGTTCACGCCGGTCGTGCGCGTGGAGAATCCACGTACTCTCGATACTCGTAAACAGCGCGCGATCATGACTCGTGCCGGTGGGTTCGAGAATGCCGACGATCTTGTACTCAAACTCCGGATGCTCGTGCCCTTCCTTGGACATGCCGTGCGTGAAGACGATCTCATCACCGATCTTCAGTCCGGTAGCACGTGCCACAGCCGAGCCGAGCACGACCTCGAAGGGCGCGGCAAAGAAATCGCCTTTGCTCAACTTCCACGGCGCATCGGGATCGGGCTGAAACTTGGTGAAGAACTCGGGCGTCGTCGCCATGACCGGATACCCGCGGTAACTGTCGCCCAGTTGCGTCGGCACGGCCCAGTCGATCGGATAGGTCTGCACGATCTGCTCGTACTTGCTCCACTCGATGGGCCGCTGCGGCGCCTTGGCGTAGAAGATGCCGTTGAGCACTGAAACCAGCGCGCTGCTGTCGCGACTGACGAGCAGGTGCATGTTACCTGACCCACGGCTGAACGCCTCTTCGCCCGCGCTGCGCAGACTCAGCAGCAGCAGCATGAGTCCCACCGCGACCGACACGGTGATGATCGTGGTAATCGTCGAGAACTTACGCCCGAGCATGCTGCGGCTGATGATGGTGAAGTCCGTCATCGCCATCTCAGCAGGCCCCTTCCGCGCTCAGGTCCGTCGCCGCCAGATCGTTGAGTGACCCTTGCCGCTCGAACCGATCCGTCATCGATGGATCGTGGCTCACGCAGAGCAGCGCCGCGTTCTTCTCGAGGCAGATCGCCTGGATGAGATCCATCGCCACCACGGCGTTTTCCGGATCGAGGCTTGCCGTGGGCTCATCCGCAAGCACCAGCACCGGATCGCACGCCACGGCTCGCGCCACCGCCACGCGCTGCTGCTGGCCGATGCTCATCTTGTCAGGATCCGCGTTGGGTCGATCAATGCCGAGATGCTCGAGCAGTTGCTCGGCCTTGCCGCGGTGCTCGTGCCGGGGGATCGTCGAAAACATCATCGCGGTCATGACGTTCTCAACGGCGCTGAAGCCGTGTAGCAGGTTGAACGTCTGGAAGATCACGCCGATCGTTCGGCCGCGATGCAGGTCGCGGCTGGCGCCGTGCAGCGAATGCACATCCGTGCCGCCGACGAAGATGCGCCCCTCGACGGGATCGATGAGGCCTGCGATCAGGTTGAGCAGCGTGCTCTTGCCGCGTCCCGATCCGCCGGTCAGCAGCATCTGCTCGCCGCGCTCAAGATCCAAGGCAGGCACATCGACCACCCACGGCGCCGTCGGCCCGTAGCGGTACTTCAGATCGCGAATGCCCAATGCGACGATGTGCCCGTCCACCCGATTCTCCTGCTGGCGCGACCCGGCCCGCGCCATGGCCCTGCTGTTACCCGTGAACCGCTCAGCGGTTGTCGGCTCCCGTCAGGCGAACCGTTCTGGACCGCACGTCCACCACCACGCCGCCCGGCCAGTCAAAGCGACGCGGCCGGCGCACGCTTGTCTGCATGATCGCCTCCACCACGGGCCGGACCACTTCCGCCGTCAGCTCATCGCGCCCGCTGCCCAGTGCCGCAGCCGCATCGCGCAGGCCCGCACCGACAATCAGCTCGCCGACTGCCGCCAGTCTCGCACGGTCAAATGCTCCGGCCGAATCAACTCCGAACGCACTCGCCGCCTGCCGGGACACAAGTTCGGCGGCGTCGCGCATGAGGTCCGCGGTCCGGTGAATGCGCCGATCCAGATCCGGGGCGAGTTGAAGCAAAAGGGGCAGAAGCTGGGCGCGAACGGCATTCCGGCGCTTGCGCTCGTCCTGGTTGGAGGCGTCTTCCGCCCATGACCAGCCGCAGCGTTCGCAAAGCTCCACGCAGTCCCCGTGCGTCTGATCGAGCATGGGCCGGATGATCTCCACCCCCCAGCGCGGCGCCCGCCACGCCAGGCCAGCCAACCCGTCAAGCCCCGCTCCACGCATCAGAGCCAGCAGCAGTGTTTCGAGTTGGTCGGTCCCGTGATGTGCAGTGACAAGTACTTCAGCCCGCTTGGCTTGCACCACCTCAGCCAGCGCCGCATACCGCATGCTCCGCGCCGCCGCAGCGAGATTGCCCTTTGCCTCACTTGGCTGAATGTCATCCACCACGCTCTCGATCCCCAGCCGGTCGGCCGCATCGCGCACTTGTTGCGCTTCTTCATCCGCCTCGGGACGCAGGTGATGATTCACATGGGCCACCACCAGTTCGTACGTGCGATGCGACCGCCGGGCCAGCGCCGCCATCGCCAGCAGCAGCGCCATCGAGTCCGCTCCACCGCTGACTGCAAGCACCAGCCTGTCACCCGGCCGCACTTTACAGCGATGATCGAGGGCTCGCGCCACCGCTGAAACGAACCGCAATCGCGTGGATGGCAGGCTCACCGCAGGCTCTGATCGCCCCGTACCGCCTTGGCTCGCTGTCCGTTTGCTGATGTTCACGCCTCAATAGTACCGATAACCCCGAATGAGGGCGGATTGGATGGGCCGGGGCCGCGACGCCACGGCAAATGAAACAGACCGAGGGAGGTAAACCATGCCGTCCTCTACGACCTTCGGCCTTACGGAACACCTGCCGGCTCTCCTGTTGTTGGCGGGAGTCTCACTTCTTACATTCCTGGTCCTCATGAACCTGCGATTCAAAATGCAGCGTCGCGCCGCCTCCCGTCACGTGAGCCCCGCTTTCGCCTCCGGCGTTGCGGGCCGCGCCGCCGGTGAGTTTCAGCCCGCCGACCATCTCCATGGCGGCCGAGGCTCGGGTCGCAACCAGCCGGCCACGATCGACGACGCGCGCGTGGTCGAAGCCCACGAATCCGTGCGCCAACTCATCAACGCCCTGGATACCCGCTGCAAAACCCTCGAAATCCTGCTGCGCCAGGCGGATGACCGCATTCGCCAACTCGAAGATGCGCTCGACGATCGCGTCGGAGCATCCATCAGCCCCACGCGCACCGCGTTGCCCGGCCGGGCGCGCCGCGCCGATGATGAAGACCAGTTGGCGACCACCTCCATCGACCCGCGCGATGAAACACAGCCTGCCGACGACCCCCACGACTCGCCCCAGGTCGAGGTCACCAAAGCCGGCGCTGCGTTCTTCAGCGGGCCGATCGACCCACTGACCGCTAACGTCTACGAACTCGCCGATCGAGGCCGCAGCCCAGTTGAGATCGCCCGATATCTCGACGAGCAGGTAGGCAAGGTCGAACTCATTCTCGCCCTTCGCGGCGACCACTGACCGCCGCTTCCTTCCGATCCATTGGCGCCTGCATGGTGACCGTCCAGCTTGGTTTTCGGCCACGCAATTGGACTTGGGGCGGCTCTTTTCGTTTCAGCCGAACCTCGATCAGGCCGACTAGAGCAGCTGGTCCGAGATCCACTGACATTCCCGGAAGAATCAAGGGGGGTGGCGACCATGCTGTCCAAAGGTGCTGAAGTGTTCGTGACGTGCGGCAGGGATGCCGACAAGCGCATCCTCCATCCAGCCAAGGTTTTGTCCATCAACGGCACGACCTACGCATTGCAATTGCACGGCAATGAACTGGACATCGATGCCGGCACCCGGCTCCTGGTCTTCTTTGATCTGAACCGCTCTTTCCACAAGCAGGCGGCCGAAGTGGTCGCCATCAGCGATCCGCGCACCGGCCAGGGTGACCCTCAGAACCTCACTGTCAACGCCAGCAGGACCGGCGGCATCGTCTTCGGCTGCAACCTCATCGGTCAACCCACCTCCGCCGAAGGTCGCGAATCGTTTCGCGTCTGCACTGTTGTCGCCAACATCGCCGGTGACCTGGGCATTGAAAAGAACTGCCCCCTCATGGATGTCAGCTCCACAGGCTTTGCGATGATCGCCAAGTCGAGGTACAAGATCAGCGATCTCGTGGCCGCAGCGCTGCGTCACGAAGGCACCGAGTATCGCGGTCGGGCGGTCATCCAGAGCATCAAGGAACTGCCCGGCGGTCGCTTCCGCTACGGCCTGCACTGCATGAGCGATCAGATCAGCGGCAGCAACCTCCAGAAGGGTTGTCAGCAGATCAGCATGGCCTGCCAGCGGGCGCAATTGCGCCGCCTCGCCGCACACGGCTGAGAACGCGGCTACCTGTCCTTCGCCAGCCGCACAACCGCCGTGACCGGAAAGTGATCCGAAGGCCAATGAGCTGCCCGGTTCGTTCGGTCGATTGAAGCGTCGATCACATCGACATCTGGTGTAACCACGATCCAGTCGATACGCGCGCCGCGCTCCGCTCCCTTGAAATCGTTAAACGTCCCTTCCGCGGCCTGGACCACAGGGTGTGCGTCGCGGTACGTATCGATCAACGTCGGTCCGCCGTCGTCGCCAACGCGCAGAACCGTGGAGGCAAGCCCGTCGGCGGAAGCATTGAAGTCACCGGTGATGATCGCATGTCGACCTTCGCTGATGTCCAGCACCCGGCGGCGGAGCAATTGAGCCGACATCGCCCGCGCGTGCTCACCTTGATGATCGAAGTGGGTGTTGAAATAGCACAATGTGGCGCCGTTCTCTTTGTCGCGCAATTCGGCCCACGACGCCATCCGAGTGAGAGCCGCGTCCCACGACTTGCTGCCGGGAACATCGGGCGCCTCGCTGAGCCAGAAGTGCCCCGAGTCGAGCAGCTCAAAACGATCGGTGCGATAGAACAGCGCGGTCATTTCGCCCTTCAACGCGCCGTCGTCGCGCCCTACGCCCAAGAACGTGTACTCGGGCAATCGATCGCGAAGGAACTCGCCCTGCCCGGCCAGGCATTCCTGCGTTCCAAGCAGATCCGGATTGAACGAGCGCACGACGTCAACCAGCATCTCACGCCGCTCACTCCAGCGGTTCGCGCCGTCGCCCGGATTGTCATAGCGGATGTTGAACGACATCACGCGCAGCGGTTGGCCATTCACGACACTGTGACACCCCGCCAGCAGCGCCCAGATGATCACCAGCACGAGTCGCATGGACACCCCCAAAGCTCAGGTTCAAACAGCCGCCGCGTCGATTCCCTTGCAGAATCTCAACTCTCTTCACTCTCGCGCAACTTGGCCAGCACGGAAAAGTCCTCCAGCGTTGTCGTATCACCCACCGGCTCATGTCCCTCGGCAATCTCGCGCAGCAATCGGCGCATGATCTTGCCCGAGCGCGTCTTGGGGAGCGCCTCGGTAAAGCGGATCTGATCCGGCTTGGCGATGTGGCCGATCTCGTTGCCGACGTGGTTGACCAGTTCGGTGCGCAGATCCTCTGTCGGAATCTGCCCGCCCTTGAGGGTCACGAACGCGGCGATTCCCTGCCCCTTGATGTCGTGAGGCATGCCGACCACCGCAGCCTCGGCCACTGATGTGTGCGAGACCAGCGCGCTCTCAACTTCCATCGTGCCCAGCCGATGACCCGAAACGTTGATCACGTCGTCCACCCGCCCCATGATCCAGAAGTACCCGTCTTCATCGCGCCGCGCCCCGTCTGCCGGGAAGTACATCCCCTTGATGCGCGTGAAGTAAGTATCAACGAATCGTTTGCGATCGCCGTAGATGCCCCGCAACATGCCCGGCCACGGCCGACGAATCGCCAGCAGACCGCCCGTGTTGTCGGGTTTCTCATTGCCCAGCTCATCTACGATCGCCGCATCGATGCCGAAGAATGGCAACGTGCACGATCCCGGCTTGGTCGGCGTCGCGCCCGGCAGCGGCGTGATCATGTGGCCACCGGTTTCCGTCTGCCAGAACGTATCAACGATCGGACACTTCTCCTTGCCGATGACGCGGTGATACCACATCCACGCCTCCGGGTTGATCGGCTCGCCGACCGTGCCCAGCACGCGCAGCGATGAAAGATCGTGCTTGCCCGGATGCTGCTCACCCCACTTCATGAACGCACGGATCGCCGTCGGTGCCGTGTAGAACTGCGTGACCTTGTGCCGCTCGACGATCTGCCAGAATCGATCCGGCTCGGGGAAGTTCGGCGCTCCTTCGTACATCAGCGTCGGCACGCGATTGGGCAGGATGCCATAGATGATGTACGAGTGGCCCGTCACCCAGCCGATGTCGGCCGTGCACCAGAACACCTGGTTGGCTTGGGGCTTGAGATCGAAGACGTACTTCGCCGTCAGGTACGTAAAGACGCTGTACCCGCCGGTGGTGTGCATGATGCCCTTGGGCTTACCCGTCGTACCGGAGGTATAGAGGATGAACAGCAGGTCCTCGGCCTCCATCGGCGTCGGGTCACGATCCGGCTTGGCCCGGCTCATCACGTCTTCCCAGTGGAGGTCGCGCCCCTCCTGCATGTGGATCGGATTGCCGCAGCGCTTGAGCACGATCGTGTGCGTCACGACGCCGCTCGCCAGTTTCATCGCCTCGTCGACATTGTCCTTGAGCGGCACGATCTTGCCTCGCCGCCACGCGCCGTCACAGGTGATCACCACCTTGCTCTTGGCGTCGGACACGCGGTCGGCAATCGCATGCGCACTGAAGCCGCCGAAGATCACCGAGTGCGGCGCGCCGATTCGAGCGCACGCCAGCACCGCAATCGCCAGCTCCGGCACCATGCCCATGTAGATCGTGACGACCTCGCCCTTATCCACTCCAAGGCCATCGAGCACGTTGGCGAGCTTGGCGACCTCGTACTCGAGGTCGTTGTATGTCAATCTGCGAACTTCAGGTTCGCCGTCCGCACCGATCGGCTCGCCCTCCCAGATGATCGCGACCTCATCGCCGTGCCCCGCTTCGATCTGTCGATCGATGCAGTTGAACGAGGCGTTCATCTGCCCACCGTCGAACCACCGCGCATCGGGGATCTGCCAGTCGAGCACGCTCGTGAACGGCTTGGACCACGAAAGCTCGCGCGCCGCCTCGGCCCAGAACCCCTCCGGATCATCCATCGATCGCTTGTACAGGCGGCGGTACTCATCGAGCGACTTGATGTGCGCCGCCCCGGCAAACGCCGGCGACGGTTCGAACTGGCGCTTCTCGTTAAGGATGGATCGGATGTCCGTATCGGCGCTGTTGTGCGGGGCGGGCATGGGGGTCTCCGGAAAAACGGATGTTCTCTCTCGATGAGTGTTTGTAGCCCCACCGCCCCGGCCGTGCAAGGCGCATGCACCACCTACCATCCCGCGCCATGCGTGTCATCAGCCTGCTCCCCGCCGCAACGGAAATGCTTAGCGCCATCGGCGCCATCGACCTGCTCGTCGCCCGCAGCCACGAGTGCGACTACCCCCCTAACGTCCACTCCTTGCCCGCCCTGACGGCCCAGCGCATCGATTCTTCGGCCGACAGCGCGACCATCGACAAGGCCGTGCGCGAGCACCTCGCTTCCGGCGACGGACTATACCGGCTGGATGAAACACAACTGACCACCCTGCGCCCGGACCTCATCATCACCCAGGATCTCTGCGAGGTTTGCTCAATCGATCTGCTCAGCGTACAGCGCGTCGCGGCAGCCATGCGGCCGCAGCCGACAGTGCTCAGCCTCAACCCCACGAGCCTCGAGGAAATCTTTGACGATCTGCTCCGCGTGGGCCGGGCCGTCGATCGCATCGATGCCGCCCAGGCGGCCGTGGTCGCACTTCGCGAGTGCTACTTTAATGCCCGTGAGCACGTCAACGCGTACGCACCCGGTCCAACGGTCGCCTTCCTCGAGTGGCTGGATCCGATCTTCGTCGGCGGACACTGGACTCCGCAACTCATCGAACACGCCGGCGCGCAGCACCCGCTCAACTCGCCCGGCTCCCCCAGTCGCGTTGTATCTCCGGACGAACTCGTCGCCTCAGCGCCCGAAGCGTTGATCATCGCACCTTGCGGCGCAGACCTCGCATGGACGCGCCGTGAGCTTGACACCATCCGAACGCACCACTGGTGGAACGAACTGCCCGCCGTCCAAACGGGGCGCGTCGCGCTCGTGGATGGCGGCCAGATGTTCAACCGCCCCGGCCCACGTCTCGTCGAAGCCTTCCGGTGGTTCGTCGGCTGGCTGCACGGCATCGATCATCTCATCTCTGACGACTTCCCGTGGCGGCGGCCTTGAACTCCGGCCATACCATCGCCCATGATTCTCTATTTCACCGCCGACCTCATCTTCGCCACGCGCATTCGCTCCACCGCCGAGGCGCTGGGCATACCCGCACGACCCGCGCGCACCGTTGAGCGACTCCGCGAACTACGTCTGGAAGAGTCTGTCAACGCCGTCATCGTCGATCTCGACGCCGGCGATACCGCCATCGACCTCATCGACGCCGCCGCCTGCGCCGAACCGCCGCTTCGCTCGCTCGCCTTTGGACCGCATGTCAACATCGAGGCCTTCGAAGCGGCACACCGCGCCGGCGCGTCCCAAGTCATGCCTCGGGGCCGCTTTGCAGAACAACTTCCCACGCTGCTTCGCCTGCTGGACACTCCAACCTCGACCTGATCAGTTTCCTGCCCAGCTTGACAGCCGTACATTTACGACATGATGCGACCTCGATTCCATTCCGTATTGTCCATCCGCGCGCTCGCCTTCGCTTCCATCACCACCGCGATGACGCTGACCGCCTGTGAAACCGACCACTCCGCAGCCCGCACCGCCGATTTCACGCGCCTCTCCGGCGAACTCGAGTCCTACGAGCAGGCCACGCTGGATCAAACCTGGCAGGCCTGCAAGACGGCCATGGATCGCCTCGCCTTTGTCGTCACGCAGGAAGACCGCACCGACCTCGAAGGCCGACTGCTCGCCCGAACGCAGGGCGGCCGCGAGGTGCGCATCCGCGTCTCCAAGGAAACAACCGTCATCTCCAAGGTGCGCATCCGAGTGGACACACTCGGAGACGAACCCCTCTCGCGCGTCATCCTTCAGCAGATCGAAGCCGCGCTGCCGGGCGAGCCCACAAAAGCCACGACCCCGCCACCCATGCCGTGAAAAAAACGATCGCGCCTCCCCACAAGGGAGAGGCGCTGATCGTTGCCACGTTCTCCTCCCCGCGCTTCGCTCAGGGAATCTGCGCGACGTTGGTCGTGGTACACGGCGGGCAGTTGCCGGGCGGTTCGACCACGATCATCTGCAACCACCTCAGGCAGGCGGCTGGTCCGACGGTGGCGTTAAGGTTGCCCGATCCCAATCCGCCCGTGGTGCCGCTCCACACGACGGTGACACCGCCGCAGGGGCCAAGACCCAGACGGGTGCCGGCGCACGGACCGTTGGGAACCACGCAGTTGCCCGTCGTCGGGCTGAACAGAATCCGCATCGGTCGACTCGGCGTCGCACCAACCCAGCTGATCGTAATCGGTCCCGGGCAGGTGCCGGTGACGCGCAGGTTGCCGCCCGTGCGGCCATAGCCGTGATTGTCAAGAATCGGGCTCCACGCCCAACCCGCACTGCCTCGAATCTGAACCATGCCGATACCAACCGAGCCGATATTCTGGTACCCGATGAATGTCGGAGTCGGGCCTCCCGGAACAGAGAACGGGAAACTGCCGAGGAAATTGCCGTTTGCATCCCAGAACGCGGCGGCGCCCTGGTATCCGAAGCTCGTAAAGCCGAGTACATCCACACCCATGGCGTGCACGCCAGGGAACGGGTAGTGGATCTCGATCATCGGATTGCTTCCGAAGCCGAGCAGCGTCTTGGTCGAAAGCCCCTGGTAGCCGTTGCCGTTCCACTGCAACTGCACGCCCGAGGGATCGACGTACTTGCAGCACGGTTCGACCAGGCCCGGCCCCTGTGAGTTTGCAATCGTTGTGCTGTCCATCGTCGAAACGTTCAGGATCATGCCCGTGTTGATCGGAACCACGAACGACTCGAAGTCCTCCAGAATCTGGTTCGACCCCAGGATCGTGTTGAGTTGTGGTCTGGTTGGAATCTGCTGCCCCATCGCCACGGAAGTCATCATGCCGGCCAGCACCGCAGCCGCAGTGCAAAGCGTTCTCGTCTTCATTGCTTGCCTCTTTCTGTGTAGGGCTGACCGCCGGAGCACTCCGACTGCCATCAGCCCGCCGCAAAATTCTCGCGAGTGCCGCAGGAAGTGGACAAAACAAGTTGCCGGATTGCCACAAAAGCCCCTGAACGGGGGACATCTCGCTGCGGAGACGACCGTTTCCGCCCTCGAATTACCGCCTCAATTGTCCTCTGATATACCCGTACGCCGGTTGAAACGGCTGAAAAGCGCACCGCCGATTGCCGCCAGACTCAGCTCTGGCCAAGGCGCGCCGCCATCGCCGGTGACCAGCGACTTGCCGAAGGCCTTGATGATCCGCAGCGGCGCGAGCACCCGGTCTTTGATCGGCACACCCGGCGCCATGCCGTTTGGGCGAAACAACAGCACCGTAACATCGTCCTCGTCGAGATTCCCGTCGTGTTGTCGCTGCACGGCCTCGAGCAGGGCATGGATGAACTCGGTGGGCGCCGTCATTTCGATTCCGCCTGCTATTCGAAGTAGCCCCTTCACACCCAGCAGCGCTCCCGTTCGATCGCGCGACTCGATGAGTGAATCGGTGTAGCACACCACCAGATCCCCCACCGCAAGGCGCACGCCGAACTGGTCGTAGTCGCCGATGTCGAGAATCCCCAGCGGAATGTTGGCCACATCTTCCGTTTCGCGCCCGGACGACTCGAGCAGCGACCACTTCTTCGTCCTGGCGCTGTAGTGCAGCGGCGGTGGATGTCCCGCGTTGCACAGTGACAACTCGTTCGTCGGCGCAAAGAACGTCGTCACCAGCGCCGTCGCAAACCGCCCTTTGCGCGACAGCGCGCTGAACTGCCCGTTCATCTCCTTCACGAACGCCTTCTGGTCGATGTAATTGATGAACCGCCGCATGAGTCGCCGCAGGTTCGTCGCCACCTCCGCGACCTCAGCACCGTGCCCGCTCACATCCGCAACGAGCAGGCGCGTAATGCGACCCGTCGCGCACGATGAAACGTAGTGCACGTCCCCGCCGCTCTCCGAGTGTCCATACGGCCGACTGAAAATCCATGCATCCAGACCGGCCATGATGACACCGCTGTCAACCGTGCCGTTACCGCCCCACACTTCCATGCACTGCATCGTTTCCAAGTGCAGACACCTTGATCGGTCGCCCCGGAATCCTACGTGGCGCCCACGAACAAGTTCGATTGAATCTGCGCGGCCGTAAGCGGCGCGACATCACACTTGGATGCGCCAACAGACGCAGGCTTCACCACATCCTCGAGGTTCTCATCCGCCACGCCAAGCCGGCCCACCAGGTAGATGCACACCGCCAGCGCCACCAGCGCCAGCACCCACGCCGTCACCGCCACCCGCGTCGCCTTGCGCGCCCGGTCCGCTTCATACCACGCGCGCGGCCGAATGCCGCGCAGCGCAAACGTCGCTACGCAGGAGAGATTCACGCAGATCACGTTGACCACGACCAGCATCCCGGCTCCCAGCGCCAGCTGCCAGCGTGCGTTGGCCACGTGCAGCATCGCCACCACCAGCGGCGGTAATAGCGCCACCGCCACCATCACACCGATCAGCATCGTCGGCGCGCCGCTCGTCATGGCGATCGCTCCCGCAGCGCCCGCCGCCAGCGCCAGCACAATGTCGCCGATGCCGACGCCGCTGCGCTGCGCAATCGCGTGCACCTCCGGATCAACTTTGAAGATGAGACCGACCGCCGCCGACACCAACGCCGCCAGGCCGATGCCGACGAGATTCGTTCGCAGCGCCCGCCGCGCCAGCGCGCCGTCGCCAAGCGTCGTCGCCAGGCCCAGCGCGACGTTCGGCTTGAGCAGCGGCGCGATCACCATCGCGCCGATGATGATCGCCACGTCATCGCGCATCAGTCCGATCGCGGCGACCAGCGCCGACAGCACAATGGTCAGCAGGTAGATGGCATCAACATCCGTACCCGTCGAAAGATCCTGATACAACTCTTCACGACTGATCCGAGCTGCAGTCGACGCCGCATGCTTCTTCGCTTCCTCTGGGTCTTCAGCAGCCTTGGTCTCCTCCTCGATCTTCGGCAGCGTCGCTTCAATCGGCACGAGCACCACCCGAAACTGCTCGCTCGTGCCGAACCGCTCATCGAGCGCATCGAGTAACTCCTGCGTTTTGTCCGTCGTCACCAGCACGCGCAGCCAGCACAGATCATCTTCCGAATCGCCGCCCCACATCGACACCGGCTCGCGCTCCGCCACGAGTCGGCGCACCGCCTCGCGATCCGAGCGGTTGATCACAACGTCAATCGCGTGCAGTTGCATCGGCAGAGTCTCCACTGGGCGTTGTAACGCCCAGTGACTCTACGGCGTGACCGCACTCCGGACATCGTGTGCAATTCGGAATCTCCGCGAGGCTGTAGCCGCATCGAAAACACACTTGAGCCGACGAAAGAGACCTACTGAATCTACGATTCAGCGCCTTGCTGAATCCAACACCCCATGCGACTGCCGCGAGAAGAGCGAGCCATGTCCACACCGTCGAAAGTCCGGCAGGCGTCCAAATCGAAGTTCGCCATAGTCGATACGCCGTGTCTGCAGCGAGAGCAAGAGTAAAGCCGCCGACCAGCATCGCCGGCGTCCAAACGATAAGCAAAAGCATCCATGACCTGCGTCGCGGTGGCGTTCGCTCGGAAAACCGATCATCGCCGGATTCGAGCCAAGGCGTGAGCACCAGTACCCACAAGAACATGATTCCCGCAACGACACAAATGCATGCGCCTATGACCTCACGGAGTCCGTCGTACGTCTTCGCGGACGTGTCCCAGGAAACCGTAGCATCGTGGAAGAAGACGAGGGCGAGGATCAACAGTGGCGAGACGACAAGCAACGCGACCGCCACCACATTCCACCACCGCGTGTTCCTCCACCTGTGAATGGATCGCATCAGTTGCTTCTGCTCATTGTGGCCACCGTCCCGCACTCCGGACAACGCTCCGACTCGAGCGCTGTCAGGTCGTAGCCGCACTCATCACACAGCCCCTTGAGTCGGCCGCTTGCAACCAGGAATCGAATAACCAGATAGGTCACCAGCGCACCGACGAGCGTGTAGGCAATGCTCCATACGAGCGCAGCGACGTCCCAGTTCCACCGTTCACTCGGCTGTGCGCCCGTAACCACCGCACCAGTCGGATCAACCTGGTCGCGATCGATCGTAAGATAACTCTGCAGACCGACGACCGTCGTCAGCCGCCCCACATTGCCATTGACACCCGGCAGGTTCTTGAGCAGCGGCACTTCGCTGTACGACAGCCACGACTCGCGCGTCGCGCCCCAGAGAACCAGCGTCAGCGCTGCCCACAGCAGCCAGATCGTGATCCCATACGCACGCTTCCGCCGCGGTCTCGTCCAGAGGTAGGGCATTGATGAATCCTAAGCGCAGCGGATCGCTGATCCGAGCCCCGATCGTCAGGAAGGGTGTTGGACAATCGACCACATCCAGTACGTCTCCCTCACAGACCTTCGCTCATTGCCGAGGTTTGGATGAATCATCCATCGCCGGCATCCCATCCTGACGATTCAGCGTGTAATCACAAGCGGCATGCACCGAATCTTCATCCCACAGGTAGCGAGTGCTGCCATGCCGGGTCCACGTCGTGGCATCCCCCGAGACAAGGCCCTGTTCCCGCAAGCGACGCGTGCCCCACGATTTGAAGTCATTCATCATGCGTTCGGGTGTGGCAGCGCCGGACACAACTACGTGAACATGCGTGCTGCGCACATTTAGCGCTTGGAGACGCCATCCTCGATGAGTGCAGACCTCGCGAACAGTGCGATCGACGACACCACGCTGTGCCGGATCAAGTGCGATCGCCGACTGTTTCATTCGATCTCGCTCAAATCGTCTCCGAGGCTCGCTGGGAGGCACAAATGGTGTCCCCGGCCGATTGTGCGTGTCGTCAACCGAACCCGACTCTTCGCCGTGTAGCCAAGTCCCAAACGTGTGAAACGTGATGGAGTACGCAAGAGGTTGTGAGTTGATCCGCCGCTCAGCCACGAACGCATCGTCGTCGGATTGCCCCATCGAGTCAACTCGGTTCCCCCGGAACCGAGCCCCGACCGTAAGGGAGGGTCCTGCGGATGGGGCGCTCACCACGCGCTCGAATCTCCAAACCCCTTCCTCACGGTCGGGGCTCGGATCAGTGCCGCTCCTCCCCGCACTCCGGACACCGCGTTGCACTCAACGCGCGCAAGTCATACCCGCAACCGTCACACGTGCCGCGCGCACAGGCGAACCCGCCAACCGCCGCGCGCCAACCAACGTAGAGAATCAGACTCGACATAGCCGTCATGATCAGCGCCGTGACCAAACCGCGCGGCTCAACTTGAAAGGAAGTGTCAGCATAACTTACAGGCAGCTGGCTCCAGATGGTTTCGCGCGAAAGCCAGCCCGTAAACCCAAACTTCGAATACTCGTAGCCCAGCGTTCCATCCGGATTGGGATCCCACCCGAGCGGCGATAGCGGCCACCCCCAGCACAAGTACATCCCCCCCAACCAAACCAGCAAAAACACCACGCCAAACAACCGCTTCCGCACCGGTCTCGTCGGGGGCCAGGTCATGGTGCGACAAACTCCGCGCCACACTCCGGGCAGCGTGATGACGTCAATCCGCGCAAGTCGTAGTCGCAGTGATCGCACGTGCGCACCGAAGGGTCTGGTTTTCCAATTAGCACCCGCCAACTGACAACTAGCAGCAGAGCGAGCACGCCCGAAGCGGCTAGCGCCTTCATCAGGCCATACGACTGAACTTTGAAGGAACTCACCCCATAGACAGTGTTCCCCGGTGCTGTCTCCTCGTACTGGATTGGCCGCACCAGCCAGCCACTCCATCCGTAAGTTGTGTTGCCCCATCCGGACACCAGTCCGAAGTTCCCTTCTTCGGCAACGAATTCGCTCGCTCTTCCCCAGACGAAGTACATCCCCCCCACCCAAACCAGCAAAAACACAACCCCAAACAACCGCTTCCGCACCGGTCTTGTCGGGGGCCAGGTCATGGTCGCTTCGGAATTGCTCCCACAGGGTGTTACGATTCGCTCTACCGCGGGATTTCCGGCCGCTTGCGCGCCCGCCCGCCGCTTACACGATGGTACGAACCCGCCGCTTTTCGGGCCGGAGAAGACATGTCACGCCAGGCTTCAGACATTCGCCGCCAGTTCATCGAGTTCTTCGAGCAGCGCCACGGCCACACCACCGTGCACTCCTCGCCCGTCGTCCCACATGACGACCCGACGCTCCTGTTCACCAACGCCGGCATGAATCAGTTCAAGGATGTCTTCCTCGGCACCGGCTCCCGCTCCTACTCCCGCGCCGTCGACACCCAGAAGTGCATCCGCGCCGGCGGCAAGCACAACGACCTCGACGACGTCGGCCGCGACACCTATCACCACACCTTCTTCGAAATGCTCGGCAACTGGTCGTTCGGCGACTACTTCAAGAAGGAAGCCATCGCGTGGGCGTGGCAACTGCTTACCGAAGTCTGGGGACTCGACAAGAACCGCCTCTACGCCACCGTCTTCGCCGGCGACGAAACAGACGGCCTGCCCGCCGACACCGAAGCCGAACAACTCTGGAAGCAAGTCACCGACATCGACCCGAGCCACGTCAGCCGCTGGGGTCGCAAAGACAACTTCTGGGAAATGGGCGACACCGGCCCGTGCGGCCCGTGCACCGAGATCCACTACGACATGACGCCCGACTGCTCGGCGGGCCAACTCGTCAACCTCGGCCGCGAGGAGATGATCGAGATCTGGAATCTCGTCTTCATCCAGTTCAACCGCGCCGATGACGGCAAACTCAGCCCCCTGCCCGCCAAGCACGTCGACACCGGCATGGGCTTCGAGCGCATCTGCCGCGTGCTCCAGAACCGTGCGAGCAACTACGACATCGATCTGTGGATTCCCATCTTCCAGGCGATTGAGCAGCGCAGCGGCGCCGCCGCCTATCGCGGTCGCCTCGATGATCCGACGGACATCGCCTATCGCGTCATCGCCGATCACATCCGCTGCCTCACCTTCGCCATCACCGACGGCGCGGTGCCCGGCAACGAAGGGCGCGGCTACGTCCTGCGGCGCATCCTCCGCCGCGCCGCCCGCTTTGCCCGCCAGCGCCTCGGCGTGCAGGGGCCGCTGCTGCATCATCTCGTGCCCGCTGTGGTCGATGCGATGGGCGATGCCTTCCCCGAACTTCGCAAGAACCCGCGACACGTCGCCGGCATCATCCTCGAAGAAGAAGAATCATTCGGCCGCACGCTCGATCGCGGCCTCGAACTCTTCTCCGATGCGCTCTACCGCGCCCAATCACAGAATCTCAAGACCATCGCCGCCGACGACGCGTTCAAACTCCACGACACCTACGGCTTCCCCATCGACCTCACCGAGCAGATGGCCATCGAGCGCGGCATGGATGTCGATCTTGAAGGCTACAGCAAACTCATGGAGCAGGCCCGCGAAACGGCCCGCGCCGGCGCCACCAAAGGCAAGAGCGGCGCACAGATCGCCCTTACCGGCGACGCCATCGCCCGCCTCAAGCACATGGGCGTCGACCCGACCGAAGACGTGGACAAGTTCCACGGCCGCTCCATCAGCGCCCGCATCAAAGCCATCTGGAACGGCACCGACTTCGACAACCACACCCACGCCGCCGGCTCACCTGAATACCTCGGCATCATCACCAACCGCACCAACTTCTACGCCGAGATGGGCGGCCAGGTCGGCGACACCGGGCGCATCTTCGATAACAACCGCTCCGAGTTCGACGTCGTCGATACCCAGGTCTACGGCGGCTACGTGCTGCACATCGGCCGGGCCACGCGCGGCAAGCTCAATCTCAACGACTCCATCGAACTCGACGTGAGCAACAGCCACCGCAACAAGGTCCGCGCCAACCACACCGGCACTCACCTGCTCAACCTCGCCCTGCGCGAGACGCTCAAGGCCGACGCCGACCAGAAAGGCTCGCTCGTTGCCCCCGACCGCCTGCGCTTCGACTTCACCAGCAACGCCGGCGTCACAACCGAACAGATCGAACAAGTCACCAGACACGTCAAGGCAACGATCGACCGCAATCTCGAAGTCTTCGCCATGCCGACCGCGCTCGAAACCGCTCGCAAGATCACCGGCCTGCGCGCCGTGTTCGGCGAGCGCTACCCCGATCCCGTGCGCGTCGTCAGCATCGGCGTGCCCGTCGACAAACTGCTCGACGCGCCTGACTCCCCCCAATGGCGCGACTATTCCATCGAGTTCTGCGGCGGCACGCACGTGGCCAGCACCAGGGAGATCGGCGACTTCGCCATCCTCAGCGAAGAGGCCGTCGCCAAAGGCGTTCGCCGCATCACCGCCCTCACCGGCGCCGCCGCGACCGAGGCCCACGGCATCGCCGGCCAGATCGAGAACCAGATCCGCGAACTTGAATCGATGCCCGCCCAGCGCCTGCCGCTCGAAGTCAGCGAAGTCGCCGAGCGCCTCAACGACTCGAACGTGCCGCTTGTCGATCGCGTGCGTCTGCGCGGCGAACTCGAACAGTGGCTCGAGAAGCTCAAGGCCATGCGCAAGCAGGCCGCCAGGGTCGACCAGCAGGCCATCGTCGATCACGCGAAAGAGATCGCTCAGCGCGCCGGCGATGAACTCGTCATCGTCGCAGAGATCCCGAACGCTAATGCCGAGTCGCTGCGCACCGCTGCCGACGTCGTGCGCTCCCACCACGGCGACCGCGCGATTCTGCTCGCTTCCCCCAATCCCGAAGACAGCAAGGTCGCGATCATCGCCATCGTCCCCGAACCCATGATCAAGCGCGGCCTCAAGGCCGGCGACTGGGTGCGCGAAGTCGCCAGCGTCTGCGGCGGCAAGGGCGGCGGACGACCCGACATGGCCCAGGCCGGCGGCAAAGAACCGGACAAGATCCACGACGCACTCGAGCGCGCCCGCGGCTTCGCCGACGGCGTCCTCAGCGCGAGCAAATGAACCATCAAGCAAGGCGCCAGAGCGAGCCCGAAGCATAAGCGAGGAGTTGCACGGGTCTCCGCACAACCCACACCAGCCCGACGCCCAAGCGAGGAAGATTCCGATGAACACACAACACGATCACTCCCGTCGTCACTTCCTCGCCAGCTCCGCCGCACTGCTCGCCGGCTCCCTGCTTCCCGCGTGCGCGAGCACAGAGAAGTCCAACGCTATGAACGCAGACAAACCCCTCTTCGACATCTCGCTGGCGCAATGGTCGCTTCATCGCATGCTCCAGTCCGGCCAGCTCGACAACCTCGATTTCCCCGCGTACGCGAAGAAGACCTTTGACATCCACGCCGTCGAATACGTCAACCAGTTCTTCAAGGACAAGGCCCGCGATGCCGTCTACATCGCCCAGCTCGATCGCCGCTGCAAGGACGAAGGCGTCCGCAGCATGCTGATCATGTGCGATGGCGAAGGAGATCTGGGCCACGCCGACGAAAAAGAACGCACCAAGGCCATCAACAACCACAAGCCCTGGGCCGACGCCGCCAAAACGCTCGGCTGCCACAGCATCCGCGTCAACGCCGCATCCAGCGGCACGTGGGAAGAACAGCAGCAGCGCGCCGCTGATGGCCTGTCGCGCCTCGTCGCCTACGCCGCGCCGCTCGGACTCAACGTCATCGTCGAGAACCACGGCGGCCTCTCATCCAACGGCCAGTGGCTCTCCGGCGTAATGAAAATGGTCAACCACCCGCGCTGCGGCACGCTGCCCGACTTCGGCAACTTCTGCCTCGACTGGTCCAAACAGGACGACCCAAAGTTCTGGTACGACCGCTACAAGGGCGTCAAGGAGATGATGCCCTACGCCAAGGCCGTGAGCGCCAAGAGCCACGACTTTGACGAGCAGGGCAACGAGACCAGGACCGACTACCGCCGCATGATGCGCATCGTCCTCGCCGCCGGCTATCGGCAGTACCTCGGCGTCGAATACGAAGGCGACCGCCTCTCCGAGATCGAAGGCACGCTGGCCACCAAGCGCCTGCTCGAAAAAGTGCGCGACGAACTGGCTGATGAATTCGTCGCTACGAACAAGATTGCGTTCTAGTCGTTCACCGGCGCCTGCTCGCCCCACCGCTGCCCCACTGCGTGCTCGACGCCGAGCAGATCGAGCAGCCGAGCCACGACAAAATCCGCAATGTCCTGCGGACTCTGCGGCAGGAAATACCACCCCGGATTCGCCGGCGCGATGATCGCGCCCGCCAGGCTCAGCCGATGCATGTTCTCGATGTCGATGTGCGTCAGCGGCATTTCGCGATGGCAAACGATGAGTTTGCGCCGCTCCTTCAGCGTCACCGCCGCAGCGCGATAGAGAAGGTTGTCGCCCAGCCCGTTGGCGATCGAAGCCAGCGCGTTGCTCGACGAGGGTACGACGATCATCCCGTCATGGCGAAACGAACCCGAAGCAATCGCCGCCCCGACGTCGTTGTTGTTGTAGAGAACGATGCCGTGATCCGCTCGCCCCGCCAGCGCTTCGAGGTTGATCTGCTCCATCCCAAGTTCATCGCGCAGCAGCCGTCGGCCATACGTCGAGACGACGAGATGCACCTCGATCCCGGCTTCGATCAGGGCGCGAATCACGCCCTGGGCATAGATCGCCCCGCTCGCCCCGCTGATTCCAACCACGATTCGCCGCATTTGGTCGCGCTCCCTTGAAGTTGAATAGTATATGTGGCCGAGCCGCACCTCGGCCCGACGACCGACCTGCCACCTTTGGAACACCATCATGACCTTTCGACTGCCCGCCATCTTCATGCTCACGCTCGCGCTGACCGGCTGCGCGTCCTACGTCAACATTCCGCCCGACTCGAATGAAGACATCGCCATCAACGCGATCAACGCGCCGCCCACCCCCGGCCTGATTGCCGCCGCGCTCGACTATGTCCTCATCATTCACCCCGCTCCGCAAAGGCCCTATGCCGTGCGCCTGCCGGTTGAAGCGGGCGAATCCACCTGGGGCAAGGTGCTCGCCAATCGCGACGGCGCCATGGCGTGGTCCCAATCCGCCCCGGCCGTGCCCGTCTACGACGTTCGATCGATACGCATTCGCGGCTCAGATGCGTGGGTCGATGTCGTCGTTCCCCAGACCACCGACAATCGCCCGCTCGTCGAAGTCCGGCTCGAAGGTCACGTGACGGGTTGGAAAGTCACCTCGGTGCGCCACTGGTCGGCCAGCGTCATCCGCCAGCGCGAGAGCACCGGGCAGTACGGCCCAACCACTTCAAGTGTGCCGGTGATGGAACTCACGTCTCCCGACTCCGACTCGCCGGCGGTGAACAACCAGTCGACCAATGAGTCCAAAGCGCTCGACGATGCCATCGAGCAGCCGAGTTCACCATCACCCGATCGCCGCACACTCACGCCGATTCGCCCCGTCAAGCCCGACGGCGACGGCTGAAACCGTGGCCGACCAGCCATCCATCAGGGGCCTGATCAACCGCCTCAAACTGCCGCAGGCCATGGCCCGGCGCATCGCCATCAGCGACCTCACGCGCCGCGCCGAACCTGAAGCCATCGAAGCACTCATCGCGCACCTCGAGCGCGAAACGGACGTCAAAGCCCTGCTGCGCATCATCGATCACCTCGGCCAGCAGCGCCACACTCCGGCGATGATCGCCCTCATCACCATCCGCGACCACCCCGACACCCCGGTGGAAATTGCTCACGCCGCAACGATCGCCTGCGATCGAATCGAAAACGGCGCAACCTAGCAGCGGGCGCCACACGGCATCCCGCTTCCCTGGCCTGAGCCCTGTCGAAGGCGGGTGCTGTGTTCGAGCGTGCAATGACAAACAACGGGTGCCATGCTTCGACCCGCTTCGGGCGAAGCATGCGATCGCGACCCGTGCATCCCTCCATCTTCCACAACCGAGCGCCCCTGCACCCCGTCATGCTTCACGCAGAGCCGATGAAGCATGGCACCCAAACCAAATAGGACCAACAATTGGTGCAACTGACTGGCGGCCAAGGGAAGCAATGAACGATACACGCTCTCCACATCGCAAACGGCTCCGCCGGCTTGAACTGCAAGGCAACGCGCGGTTTCTTACGTTCTCCTGCTATCACCGACTGCCACTGCTCTCCAACAACAACATTAAGGACGCGCTGGTGAACCAGATCGCCCGGGTGCAGAGCCGAGGTGCTTTTGCGTTGCATGCATGGGTCATCATGCCCGATCATGTGCATCTGTTGCTCACCCCGGCGCTACCGGAATGGACAATCCCGCAGATCCTAAGCGCGATCAAGAGGCCATTCGCACGCCTTGTCATTCAAAGGTGGCGAGAGATCGATGCGACCGTGCTGCAGCGTATTCGTTCCACGAATGGAACGCACCACTTCTGGCAGCGAGGCGGAGGCTATGACCGCAACATCACGACGCCAGACGAGTGGTTGGAAAAGGTCGAGTACATTCACGCCAATCCCGTTCACCGGGGCATCGCCGAATCCCCGACGCAGTGGCCTTGGAGTTCCGCAAGGTGGTACGCGGGAGACGGGAACGGCACACTGGCAATCTCCGGTCGAAAATAATAGCCCCGAGCACAAACGGGTGCCATGCTTCGACCCGCTTCGGGCGAAACATGCGAGCGCGCGGAACACACACGACGATCCTCCACAATCGAGCGCACCCGCACGCCGTCATGCTTCACGCAAAGCCGATGAAGCATGGCACCCGATTCAGATGTCACCGCCCTCCCAGCTTCTTCCGGTTCGCTTCCACCACACTCGGCCCCCACCCGCCCACGAGATACCTTCCGACCCAGCCCCACGACGGCACGCGCAGTGTGCCGCTTTTTTCGAGTTGCAGCCAGTAGTAGTTGCCATCGCGCTCGTGCCGCACCGCCGACTCGCCCAGGCGCTGCGGATCGTCCGAGGTCATGAACTGCACCAGCAACGATTCGAGCCGCCGCTGCGTCGCCATCGCCTGACGCGGATCCTTGAGTTCGAAATACACCGTCGTCGCGCCCGGCACCGGCACCGCCGGCGGCGGATCGTTGCTCAGCACGACATACGGCTCAAACGCCGACCAGAGTGCGTCATACGCCGATCGCTGTTTGATCCGATACTGCTTCACTCGCGCATCGAATTCGGGCAGTTTGTCTTCGCGCAACGTATCGCGATACGCAGCGAGCACCCGGTCAAACGACGCCCGCAGATCGATCGGGATCACCACGCAGTACTTGCCCTCCGGCTTGGGCAGCGTCAGATCGCCCGGCCAGTGATCGAGCGTGAGCGACTTGCGCGCCACCACATCGAGCGACTCGCTGCGCCGCTGCCACGTCAGGTCCGCGACAAGGAACTCATCCTTCCACCGGCCGTGAAACATCCAGTTGCGCGCGTTGTCCAGTTGCCACGTCGTGAGCATCCGCCGCGGCCGACCCTGCGCGAGAATGTCGGGCATGTGCTCGTGCAGCTCGTCGAGATCAATCCACACTTCGAAAAACGACGCATCACCCGGCTCGTGCTGCGCGGTGATGCGATGCAGCTCCAGAACGGGATTGGGCGCCGCGTTCGCCTGGGCCGTCACCCAGCGCTCCAGCGAACCGCTCCCCAGGCCGACGACGAAGGAATCACCGAGCGAAGCCCATTCGACCGTCTGCCACGCCGGCGACGCGGGATTGCGAAACCGCGCCGCCCGCCGACCGCCGGGCAGGTCGAAGAGTTCCTGCGTGCCATCCGCTTCGCCTTCCCCTTCGGCTCGATAGTGCGAAAGGATCGTCCCGAGCGTGGAAAGAAAACCGCGATGATCGCGCGTCGATTCGAGCACGAGCACCGCCTGAAGCTGCGTGATGCGAAACCCGTTCTTCGCATGCTCGTCAAACTCCGCATCCAGATCGAGCACGCACACCGTGTGCGGCACCGCCCCCGCCACACTCGCCGCCAGTATGCCGTCAAAGAGCGGATGAAACTCCGCGCTCACCAGCCCCGCCTGTTCGGCCAGTTTGAGCGCCAGCGGCAGAAACGCCGCGGTCTTCGTGTCGAAACGCGAGGGATCAAATCGATAGAACGCCACGGCATCGGGCGGAATGCTCGGCGGGGCCGCGGCATCGACGCGCGAAGTGCCGGCCAGCACCGCGAGCACGACCGCCACGAATCGGATTGGGTTTGTTCGTCCCATGTCTCTCCCAGACGCCTCCGCGCCCTACATCAGGGCCGAAAATGAACGGACGCCGTCGAGATTGAATCGACGGCGTCCGCAGCAATCAACCTTTGGCAGGTGCATGCATCCTCAATGCATGTTGATCCCACCATGCTCCTGGGCCAGGGCCGCAGCCACGCCCACGCCAAGAAGAGCCGGCGTCAGACCCATCGAACCCGCGCCTCCAGCCACATTGACCATCATCGAAGGATCGCCCGAAGCGATGAACACAAAGTCTCCATCCTGGATGCTCGTTACGCCGATCCACGCCATGGCGTTCTTGGCCAGAGTGCGCATCGAGGGAGTGACGACACCCGGATTGCGCGACGGATCGACGGGCGAGCGGACGAAGTTCGCCACCGCCGAGCCGAGCATCTGCGCGATCGGATAGCCGCGGTCAATGTTGTTGGGCATGTCCATGAAGGTCACCTTGTGCGCGTTGCTCAGCAATCCGGCGCTGGCCTCCTTGAAGCGCGGGTTGTCCGCCAGCGTCGGTCGCCGGCTGCGCCAGTGATCGACAGCCGCGAGCACGCCCTGCGGCGTCGCGCCGATGACGAGTCGATCGTCAATCACGCCCAGCGACACCTCAAGCGGAACCGGCAGACCCGGGAACGCGAGGCTGTGCAGTTTGATCGCATCGCCGCGCTCATCCTTGGTTTCCCATTCACGCATGCGAACGTAGCCGTGCAGCACCGTCGCGTGCAGGTTGGCGGAGTTCGCCAGTTCGGAAAGCGAGTCCGCCATCGCGGCGGCATCGACGTCGGGCTGGATCATGACCAGCGACATCAGTCCGCCCCCGCCGGTCTCATCCGACATGTAGGTGACCCACGTCTTGCCCAGCGATTCAATCACGCCGACCAGTTCGGGCATCCCCGCCTGGAACGCCACCATCTGGAGCGGCGCGACCATGCTGCTGAGATCCTGAACCTGCACGCCGGCCATCGTCACATCCTGCGGAATGAGTTTGAAAGCGTCCGCCGAGATTGGATTGGGGTGAAGATTCACTTCGCCGATCATCGCCGCAAAAGCGCCGGTCACGTTTTCCATCGCCGTCACCGCGCCGCGCGCGCGGAGCACCGACCAGCGCCGACCGTTCTTGATCGCCGACCCGCCCACGACATCCAACTCACCCTCGGGCATGAACTGGGCAATGGTCTCGCTGACCTGTTGCGCGTTCGGATCGCCGTGCGCCTGCAGCACGCGCGTGAACACATTGGCAATCGACTTCACATTGACATACATCTGCATGTCGAGTTTCGCGCCATCGAGTTCCTTCGGCGAAGGAACCTGGAACGACTCCATGTCGATGCCATCGCCCGCGGCGTCCAGCCCCACCACAAACTGCGTCTCCGCATCGTTGCCTGGGCCGAAGACAAACTGCCCCATGGGCAGCGTGAGCTTCATCAGCTTGCTGTCAGCCATCGGCGACAGTTCGAGGTCTACTTCGTGATCCGACGCCATCTGCGCGAGAAACCGCAGCGAGTTATGCATCTGCGTCGTCGCCTCGCGATCGCCCGTCTCGACGACGAGCCGCAAATCCATGTCCGGCAGCGGTCCCGCCATCCCGCCATGGTCAATGAGGGTGAGTTCGCACGGATGATCGAGCATCCCCGCCACCAGCGGCATCACGCTGGTCAGCATCGCCATCGCCTGATCAGCGTCTTCATCCTCCGCCAGAGCGCTGATCTCCGCGGGGATCTCCCTGATCCGCTGGCTGAGCATCCCCATCGCCCGGGCCATGCCTTCATCGGCCGGAGCCGTGAACATGTGCGTCAATCCCGAACCTCGCACCACCACCAGCGCTTCGCTCTGCGCCAGCACGGGGGTGGACACCGTCAGTGCCGCTGTGAAAAACACCGTGCCGACGACGCGGCCTCGGTCGAGTAACCTGGTCATTGTCTCGCTCCTTGCGTAATTCCGTCTATCGAACCGGTCTGCGATTCGCCCCTCAGCACGCAAACCACTACATTACTTCGCGTGAACGGGAACCCGAACAGACCAATCAATCGTATCGCCATCGTTCGACCCAGCGCCTTGGGCGATGTCTGTCGAACCGTGCCCGTTCTCGTCAGCCTTCGTCGGGCCTTTCCGCAGGCCGCCATCGACTGGATCGTCCAGGACTCCTTCGTCGACGCGGTTCGGGCGCATCCCGACCTCAATTCCGTTATTCCGTTTGCGAGGCGACATTTTTCACGAGTCTGGCGAAGCCTTCCCGTTGCCCGAGAGTGGCTCGCCTGGAGCAAATCGCTCCGAACCGCAGGCTACGACGCCGTTTACGACCTACAGGGCCTCGCCCGCTCCGGCCTGATCACCTGGCAGACCCGCGCTCCCAGACGCGTCGGCTTCGCCGATGCACGCGAGGCCGGCTACCTCGGCTACACCCATCGCCACAAGATCCCCGCGGCCATGCACACCGTCGATCGCATGCTCGCACTCATCCAAGCCGATGGCGTGCCCGCCATCCGCGACATGCGCCTCTACGTCGCCGACGACGCCATGCAATGGTGGACCCACATGCGAGACACGCGCGGATTGAAGGATCGACCCTACGCCGTCCTCGCTCCGACCAGCCGCTGGTCCTCCAAGCGCTGGCCCGCCGATCGATTCGCGCAGCTCGCAAACCACCTGCTCGAGTCCGGCTTCGAGCGCATCGCACTCGTCGGCGGCAAAGACGAACGTTCGCAGATCGAACCCCTCCTCGAACTCGCCCGCTCCAACGATCACATCCTCAACCTCGTCGGCCAAACCACCGTTGGCGGCCTCATGGCCGTCATCGCCGGCGCCTCGCTCGTCATCGCCAATGACTCCGCCGCCCTCCACATGGCCGTAGGTTTTGAACGGCGCTATCTCGCCCTTTTTGGCCCGACCAATGTCTCACTCGTCGGCCCCTATCGCGGCGAGCAATGGGTCATCCAACCTCCCGTCGATCCTTCCACGCTCAACCACAAAGACGCATCGATCGGCTCGACCATCATGGAACGCATCACCGTCGCGCAAGTCATCGAACGACTCAATCAACGCCTCGCCGCGCCGGCAGAGATTCCGCAATGACCTCCGGCCCAACCGATAACCGCCCGGGCCTGCTCCTCGCCAGCCGCTCGCCGCGTCGCCTGCTGCTGCTGCGCGAGGCCGGCTACGAGGTGGACACCATCGACACCTACATCGACGACGGTGAACTGCGCCCCGGTCGCGTAACAGTTCCACAATGGGCCGCCGCCCTCGCCCATCTCAAAGCTCGTGCAGCCGCAACGCACTCCATCACGCCGGGCGCCAACGCCCTCATCATCGGCTCCGACACCGTCGTCGAGGTTGACAATCGCATCATCGGCCAGCCGCGCGATGCCGAAGCTGCCCGCCGCATCATCATCGGACTCGCCAGCCGCGAGCACGACGTCATCACCGGCGTCTCGATCATCCACGTCGCCACCGGCCGTGAAGATCTCTTCGTCGATGTCGCCCGCGTCAGCGTCGGCCGCATCCCCGCCGACTCCATCGAGCAATACATCGCCACCGGCCACTGGCGCGGCAAAGCCGGCGCCTACAACCTTTCCGAACGACTCGCCGCCGGTTGGCCGATTCAATACGAGGGCGATCCCGCGACGATCATGGGTCTGCCGATGCAACGATTAACCAACTACCTGGCCCGACGCTGGAACATCATCCCGCAACCGCATCCGACTCCCCCGAGCGCCACATGACGCCACTGCTCGCCGACATCACCGCCGACTACGGCCCGCTTGTCCCCCTCGCGTGGACGGCGCCAGCCGCCGTACTTGTCGTCGGCGTGCTCATCATGTACTGGCGGCGTCTGCGCCCGCGCGGCATTCCGCCAAGTCGCCGCCGCATCCGTCGCGCCAACACCATGGTGCAGTTCACCCTCACCTTCATGCTCGTCTACGCCCTGAGCATCGCCGACGGCGACCGCCGCCCGGGCCAGTTCACCGCCGCATGGATCGGCGTCGTGCTGCTCATCCTCCTCACCATCGCGTTCGCCATCGTTGATTCGCTCAACACCATGCGCCTGCATCGGCGCATGCAGAAGAACCTGCACCGGCAAGCAATCCAGGACCTCGGCGCTGCAAAGAAACCTGACGCTCTCTCCCGACCCGACGGAGACGATGAATCGACCGATCATCATGAGTAACCCGCACGGCTCCCATCACTCCGCAGCCCCGGGCAGCCCGCTGCCGCGCCCGTTGCGCTTCCTTGGCCGGCCGCTCAGCGCCGTCTACGCCAGCGTCATCGCCCGGCGGAACCGCTACTGGGAGCGCCACGCGCCAGCCCGTGTCGACCGACCCGTCATCAGTGTCGGCAACCTCAGCGCAGGCGGCACCGGCAAGACGCCGATGGTCTCATGGCTCGCATCACAGCTCGCAAAAGCCGGCCACCAACCGGCCATCGCCATGCGCGGCTACAAAGCCGGCCGCGATCAGAAAAGCGATGAGCAACTCGAGCACGAAGCCCGCCTAGCCACCGTCCCCGTTCTCGCCGATCCCGATCGCTTTGCCGCCATCACGCGCTACCTCCATCTCCACGCGGACACTGACGTCATCCTCCTCGACGACGGCTTCCAGCATCGCCAGCTGCATCGCGATCTCGATATTGTTCTCATCGATGCGCTGCGCAGCCCCTTCGACGACGCCGTCCTGCCGCGCGGCTACCTGCGCGAACCGGTGTCTAACCTCGCCCGCGCTCACGTCATCGCCCTTACGCGCACCGACCTCCTTCGACATGATGCGCTCGGCGCTCTTCGATCAGAGATCTCCCAGATCGCCGGCGAGCCGCCGCGGCTTGAGTTCCGCTCCGTCTGGACGCGCGTCGATTCATCCGACGCCGATCAGCCGCGCGATGTGAACTGGCTCAAGGATCGCACCTTTGTCGCCCTGTGCGGCATCGGCCACCCCGACGCCTTCCTCGCCATGGCCGGTCGAGCCGGCGCACAACTGACCGATACCATCATCCTCCGCGACCACGCAACCTACCACGCCTCCATGCTCAAAGAGGCGGCACGACAGGCCGCCAACACCGACGGCATCCTCACCACCGCCAAGGACTGGACCAAGATCGAGCCGCTCCTCAAACACCATCGCCTCAACGCCGTCTTTCATCGACCGCGATTGGATTTCGAACCCGAACGAGGCGGAGAATGGCTCATCGCGCGCATCAATAAGATCATCCGTCAGCGAACGGAGAACGTATGACCGCCACCGTCCGCAAACTGCTCCAGCTTGACACTCTGCTCAAGCGCCTGACCCAACATCGCAGGCGCCGCCAGCGCATTGTCTTTACCAACGGCTGCTTCGACATCCTCCACGTCGGCCACGTGCGCTACCTCCGCTCAGCCCGTCGACTCGGCGATCTGCTCATCGTCGGCCTCAACACCGATGAATCCGTCCGGCGCATCAAGGGCAAGGGTCGGCCGGTCAACACGCTCGCGGACCGCGCCGAAATCCTCGCCGCTCTACCGTTCGTCACCTATCTCGTCGCCTTCGAAACTGACAGCGTCGAACCGCTCATCCGCGCCGTGCACCCCGACGTCCTCGTCAAGGGTGGCGATTACAAGCCAGCTCAGGTCGTCGGCCACAGGTTCGTGAGGGCCTGCGGCGGCAAGGTGATCGTCCTCGAACATGCCCAGGGTCGATCAACCACGCACACCCTCCAGCGCCTCGGTCGGAGGTAATCCACGGCTCTTGATGCCGGTGGCGTCTTCGCGAATGCGCGGCGCCCGGTCGCCCCCCATCAGCTCCCCACGTGCTCCAGTGGCTGGGCCGAGTCTGATGGCATGCTGCCGTTCCTTGCAGGTGCATCAGAGCTTCCGTCATCTGATTCGCCAGTATCCCCGTTCCCCTCTTCGTCGTCCAGGCTGGCAAACACCGGCCGCTCGATGCCGCCCATCTGCGGCCGAACCGCCAGCGGCCGCAGGTCCATTGTGACCGGATGGCGACGCTCGGCCGTGACCTTCCAGAGCAGCAGCAGCGTGAAAACCCGCACGACCGCCGAGAGTCCAAAGAGCGTCATGTAGGCGCCGGTCGACTCGTGCATCGACTTGAGAATCACGCCGCCCAGAAGCGAGCCGCCCACCATGGCCACGGCGTTGGCAAAGTTGTATGACGCCAGCACGCTCGTGCGTTCCTTCGCGCCGATGTTCTCGAAAATCAGCAGGAACACGCCAAGGTCGTACGCCGCCCACACAACACCCGAAAGCAACTGAACGACGACCAGAAACGGGACCGAAGGCGTAATCATCCACAACGCCGACATCGGCAGAATCCCCACTCCGCCGATCCACAGGAGCCGTTGCGCTCCGAGGCTCGTCGCCACCTTGCCCCACATCGGAAACGCAAGAAACTTCGCGACAAACGAAACCGCCAGCAGCAGCAGGTACTGGTGGTACGAAAAGTGCAACTGCCCGAGCATGTAGGGCGTGAAGTACGGCCCCGAGATCTGAATCGCCACCTGCACCGCCAGCATGTACGCGATCAGTTGTCCGTCCGCCCCGCGCGACATGCGCTTGACCAGTTGCAACGGCGAGACCAGCACGGTCGTGGAGTGATCGAGTTGATCCTCGCTCTGCCGCGCCAGAAACGCCATGGAAATGAACCGCATCGCCGCAGCAAGCGAGAACAGAATCGCAAATGCGTTGAGCACCTGCTCTGTCTCACGCCCATACTGCAACAGCAGACCCGCACCGATCAATCCCAGGAACACCGCCACCTGCGAGATGCGACTGCGCCACGCAAAGTACCGGGCGCGGATGCGCCGCGGCACGAGCGATTCCATCCATGTGTTCCACGGCGGGCCGCACGCCAGCGCCGAGCCCCAGTACACCGTCGCCGTGATGAATAGCGCCCACACCGGCATCGATTCGACAAACGCGCCGATCGCCAGCGGAACAAACGACAGCGCCTGGATCGTTGAAAACAGCACCACCGCTTTGCGGTTCGATCCGATGAGCTTCACGAGCCTCGGCACCACGAGTTGCAGCGTCGCGCCGCCAAGGATCGGCACCGTGGCGATCAACCCCGCCGTCGTCTGACTCACCCCCAGCGCCAACGCGAACGCCGCAAGGTACGTCTCACCCACGCCGACCATCACGCAGTACGCAATGGCATCCGTCACGCTCGATGAGAGATTGCGCCGCAGTTCGGTCTGGCGCCTGACGCCTGCCGGGCTCGGGTTGGCTGAATACTGCGACATGGAGATCAGACCGCCACCCGGAGCATCAGAGAATCATCGGCCAATCGCACCGCCGGGATTCCCTGCACGACGGTTCGAATCGATCACATTCGAAAAGAGGATCGTAGGTGACCGGGCGACCGAACAGACGGCTTAATCTTCGTCCGGTTCGCCATCCGGTCGGTCCGGATCGGGATCAAGATGCTGCCGGTCGCCAAAGATCGCCGTCCCGATGCGGACCAGATTCGCCCCACATTCGATGGCGATCTCAAAGTCATTGGTCATCCCCATCGAGAGGATATTGAGCGCCCTACCGCCGATTCCCCGTTTGCGGATCTCTTCAAAGCAGTCGGAACAGCGCTCAAACGCACCGCGGATTGCCTCCTGGTCGTCTGTCATCGGCCCCATCGTCATCAAGCCGCGCAGCCTCAAGTGAACCATCGAATCGATCTGCTCAGCAAGGTGAGACGCCGCCGGCATCGCCACGCCTGACTTTTGCTTCTCGAATGAGGCATTGACCTGAATGAGCACGTCAACCGGTCCCTCGCGCCGCTGGGCGCCCTCCTGGATTTCCTCGGCCAGGCGTAGCGTGTCCACCGTGTGGATCAGAGTTGAGAGTTCAAGCGCTTTCTTGACCTTGTTGCGCTGGAGATGGCCGATCATGTGCCAGCGCACCTTGGGGGGCAGTGTCACGTTCTTGGACGGCGTCATCGTCTTGTGCCGTTCCAGGAACTCGTCCACCGCCGCAACACGTCGCGACAGCTGCTGCACGCGATTCTCGCCAAAATCCGCGTGTCCCATCTCGATCAATTCGCGAATCTGCTCCGGCGAGGCGTATTTCGTCACCGCCACAATCAGCACATCCTCCGCCCGGCGGCCGGAGCGAACCGCCGCCGCTTCAGCGCGGCGGCAAACGTCCTCGTAGCGTTCCTTGAGCGTATCCATCGGCTTCGTGCTGACATCGGGCATGGGCATCCTGCCTCCGCGTTGGTCCGGCGCTCCAGCCGGCCGGCGCTGGCATCGCCGGAATGGGTGGCCGCAACGAATCCCCTCGCGCGGTGTACCGACATTCTACCAGTCTCGACGCGACCGAGTCCGTTTCCCCTGACCGCTCATCTGATGTTTCACGGCACGTGCAGATACGTTGCAACCTGCTGACCCGTCATCGCCAACTGCGAGATGATCTGCATCAACGCCAGCGGCCGCGGAAAAAGCCGCAGACACAGCACTGGCCAGAGAAAAGTAAACGCGATGAGGTACCGGTCATAGACATCACCGCCTGCAAACGCCGACAGCAGCCAGCCGAAGATGATCGTCAGGCAAGCCAGCCACGACCCGTATCGCACGATCGGCGACGCTTCGTAGCCGCGCCTCCATGTCAATGCCACCATCGCCGCCATGCTCATCACGCCCAGCGCGCTTAGCATCGCGAACAAGCCATTGAGCAGCATCGGCGAGCCCGCCACCGGTCGCAGCAGCGACGCAATCGGCCCGGCAAAGTTCAGCGCCTGCGGATCACTCGACAGCGCCGGCGGCGCCATCGCCGCCAGCCCAGCTCCAAACCCGCCGGCGATCACGATCGCCCCAAGCGCCTGACGACCGAGTTGCCGCCGCCTGATCCACGCCACAATGAGCGTCAGTCCAATTGTCGGCAGCAGCGCCGCGCTGAGGTACACCAGACTGTCCAGCCGCAATCCCACGCTGTAGCGATGTTGAAACGATTCGCCGACCAGCCCGCCCCACCGCAGGTACAGAGGCAATCGGCTGAGACCCGCCGCCAGCCCTGCCGCAAACCACGGCCAACTCTTCCACCGATCACGATGCGCTGCGAGTAGCACGATCGCCCCCGCCAGCGCCACGACGTGAATGCGGTGATGCAGCAGGATCGCAAACAGAAGGCCGAACATGATCGGCCCGTTCAATTGCCGCACCCGAATCCGTTCGCAGCCCAGGGACCGCACCGCCAACATTGCCATGATTACGCAACCGAGCAGAAAACTTGGCTCGCTCATGACCAGTTGACTCATGACCAAGGAATACGGCAGCGTCAGCGCGAGCCCCATCACCGCCGCCAATTGACCTGGCCGTCGCTCGTCGCGACTCAGAAGCGTTCCAAGCGATGCCGCCCACAACGCTGTGCAGAGAATCGACAGCCATCGCAATGATCTAAGATCGCGGCCAACCAGTTCTCCAAACGCCGCGTAGAGCCAGAAGAAGACCGGCCCCTTCGTGTCGTCGTAGTCCACGAGTGAATGCAGGGACCACTGGCTCGCGAAGATCGCATCGAGGACCGGCTTGACATACTTCTCATCCCACTTGACGGGCAAGGTTCCGACGCCCGCCACGAGATGCACGATCACCAGAACCGCGAGGCAACCAAGTGTGCAGGCCAACCACGTCGCCCATGCGCTGCTCGGCTCGGACTGCTTCACGTTGGTGTTCATGCAATCACAGCCCGAAGAACGCATCGACCCACTTGCCCAGCGGCTCGATCGCCAGCAGCGCTGTCGAGGCAATCGCAAACAGGGCACTGCACACGATGACTACCGCGTCTTCCGTCAGAATGGCAAACGGGCTGTCGCTCGTACCACGCAGCGCCGCTCGATAGATACGAAACATCGCCACGATTACCAGCGGCGTCAGAAGGGCCAGGCCGCGAACGCCCGGCCCCGTCGCAGTGTGCGTGGACAGACTGTACATCAGGTACGTGATTACCGAACACGCCGCGCTGACCGCGAGCATCCAGTTCAATTCTTCGACGGTCTGGTACCCCGCCGCCGCGTGCCATTGCGCTGTTCCTTCGGCGCCGGCGGCTTGCAGTGAACTCAGATCGCACAATCGCTTGATCATCGCCAGGAACAAGCACACGCAGAACACGGTCGCCAGCAGCCACAGACTTGCGACCACGCCGATCGCCACCGCCCCCGCCCACGCGCGAAGAACAAAACCAATCGAGAGCGTAATGACATCGACCGTGGCGATGCGTTTGAGCAGCGTGTTATAAAGCACCTGCAATGCGAGGTAACACGCCAGAACCAGTGCAAGATGCCACGATCCCGTCGCAAAGCTCAATGCGAACCCGGCCGCGAGCCACGCTGCTCCCGCCATCTTCCCTTCGGCCGGGGAAATGGCGCCGCTGGCGATGGGTCGCCGCCGCTTGACGGGGTGCAGCCGGTCGCTCATCCAGTCCAGCGCATCATTGATGCTGTAGACGCCGCTGGCCGTGAAGGAAAACGCGAAGAAAGCGATGAAAGCGGCGCCGATCGCCTCGGGTTCGGTTGTCTTTCCTGAGGCCAGCAGCGCGGGGAAGACGAAGAGGTTCTTGGCCCAGTCACCAACCCGCGCCAGTTTGACAAACGCCGCTGCCTTCAACTGCGAATCCTCACTACGCCCCGCCCGACCCCCGCCACACGCCTCAGGTGCTCCACCCCTATCGGCCTGAATTCGCCGGTCCATCCAACGACAGACTTCGCCGGGCCCCCCATTCGCCGATATCATGCTCACGACAATACGGCCGCCATTGGATCGACTTCCGGCGATTTCGGCCGACAAGTTGAAGGTAAGGATGATTATGTCCAGCACCCACGCCCCCGAAGCACCCGCCCGCTCCAAGCCTTCTGTCCATACCTCGCGCAAAGTGCGGATCCGCATCAAGCGGCAGGACGGCCCGGGCAAGCCCAGCCGGTGGGAAGACTTCGACGTGCCCGTCCCCGCCGGGGCGAACGTCATCTCGTGTCTGCAGTGGATCTGCGCGAATCCGAAGACTATCGAAGGAAAAACAACGCAACCACCCGTCTGGGACTCGGGTTGCCTCGAAGAAGTCTGCGGCGCCTGCACCATGGTCATCAACGGAAAGGTCCGGCAGTCCTGCTCGTGCCTCATCGACGAATACGCTCCGAATGACGGCGATGTCATCACTTTGGAGCCGATGACGAAGTTTCCCGTCGTTCGCGACCTGTGGGTGGATCGGTCACGGATGTTCGAGCAACTCAAGCGGATCCAGGCGTGGGTGCCCATCGACGGCACCTACGACCTCGGCTCCGGACCCCGCTCGACGCCTGAAAAACAGGCCATGCGGTACCGGATCTCCGAGTGCATGACGTGCGGCTGCTGCCTCGAGGCGTGTCCGCAATACCTTGAAGACAATGAGTTTGTGGGCGCCAACGCCGTCGGCCAGGTGCGGCTGTTCAATGAGCACGAGGTCGGCGCTTCGCTCGCGGGCGACCGGCTCGACGCACTCATGGGTCCTGGCGGGCTCAATGACTGCGGAAATGCCCAGAACTGCGTGAAAGTCTGCCCGAAACACATTCCATTGACCGAGGCCATCGCCGCGATCGGACGGGCCATGACGATCCATTCCATCAAGCGTTTCTTCGTCGGAAGATAAGTCTGCATAGGGAGTTACGCACGAATACTCAACCAGCCGCGGGTGGCGGCTGGTTGTCTGTGTGGCCGGAGGCAAGTCACTCACCCCGTTTTGCCGGCGAAACGGTCTCCCCACTCAAGCCCAATAACCGTCTGGTCGATCTCCACTTCACCGAAGCGCCGATTCCGGGATTTCTGACCCGTTTTCGTCCGATTCGCGTCATAGTTATGGAGGAACAGACATGAGCGCCGCCACTCTCGGCTTCACGGGACCCGACCGCCGCAAGCACAGCCGCTTCGCGACGCCGCCGATGTACCACGCCGTCTCGGTGCGGCCGCTGGTGTCCAATGAGGCTTCGCTCGATGGACATGCCTACGACCTTTCTGAAGGCGGGGCGCAGATCGAGCTGGACGATGTCATCCCCGCGGGAACTGAAGTCGCTTTGTGCCTTCATCTGCCGCCCGGCTTTGAAACCGGGCCGGGGCGTTCGATCGTGGTGCTCGGCCGGGTGATCTGGGTCGAGGAAGATGGCACGCCAGGGCCGGCGCGAATCGCGATCGCGTTCCGCGAATTCGCCCGCGAAGTCGATGCAGCACGACTGCGTCGGTACCTGCATCGCGGCCAATTGCGGATTGCCGCCTAAGGTCGAACGAGCCGCGCCTGTCGTCAGATCCTGAGCCTGTCGAAGGGTAAGGAAGCGGTGCTGGGCAATCGACGCGTGGCAGTGTGTCGAACTCGAGTTGAACTCATGGAGATCCGTCATCACCAATAGGGATCGGCGTGCATCGGCGTGCGCGGTCGACCTCGTTTTTGCAGCGATACGCGCTGTAAAGGACATCAACTCGCGCAGCCGCGAGCAAGTTTTTTCGCGGGCGGCGCGGCACCAGGCGCGATTCTGAAAAATGTGCAATGCAAAATGCGTGCCAACACAGAGATGCACCATGTTGGGAACTTTTCATGCGCTTCAGAGCGCTCCTGTGCGCGATTTTTGAGCGCTGGCGTGCGCTGCGGCGCGCGTTTGTGTAAATGAGCGCTTCTGTGCGGAACGAATCAGGAATTTTCGTCGATTTTCATTTTTCTGAGGGGGGCGATTCCGAGTTTTGCTCAACTTTTCTGCGTTTTCAAGAAGTCCGCGCACGGGATGCGATTTGAGTGGTGCGCGGGTGTGTGAAGTCTCACCACGGAGCCGCAGCAGGCGCGAAACAAGGATTCGGACCGGCCAGGCCGCGCGGTCTGAAGGAAGCCCTCTTGATAGGAACACCGTGGTTGTGCAGCGGCCGGGGTCCAGGGGTTTCCTCATCATTCTGTCGCAATAGTCAGCAGATACCTGCCGAGATCCGGTATGGTGTGGTGGTCCCGGCCTTGCTGGGGATCGTTGAACGATCTTTGCTCTTTCCTGGGGTCGTCCGCTGAGCCGCGACGCTTGGTGATTCGAGGGGCGGCAGGCCGAACTGGACTTGTCGCCAGTCCATCTCGCAAAACTGATCCAGCGACAGCCTGGGTCCAGAAAGGGAAGAACACCATGACCTGCATTCACAATCGTTGGTGGTCGGTCGGCGTGGCCGCAGTTGCCAGTGGGGCGATGGCGTCGGCGAGCGCGGTGGCCCAGTGCGTTCCGCAGGAAACCGCCAAATTGCTTGCTTCCAATGGTGGGGAAGGGGACAGCCTCGGCGCGGCCGTGTCGATCAGCGGCAACACGGCCCTCGTAGGCGCGTCGAGAGGCAACGGATTTTCCGGCACGGCCTACCTCTACGAAAATGCGGCGGGCGTCTGGACGGAAGTCGCCCAGCTTGTCGCAAGCGACGGCGCAGTGGGAGACGAGTTTGGCACCGCCGTGTCGATCAGCGGCGACGTCGCAGTTGTCGGGGCGCACCTCCACCAGAATGACGGCTTCACGGTCGGCGCGGCGTACGTCTTTGAGAAGATCGGTGGCGTCTGGACTCAGGCGGCCGAGCTGCTCGCATCGGATGGTGAGGACCGCGACAACTTCGGAATCTCCGTATCAACCAGCGGCACGGCCATCATCGTCGGAGCGCATACCGATGACGATCTCGGGCTTTCCTCGGGTTCGGCGTATGTGTTTGAAAAAGCTGGCGGCGCGTGGACGCAGGTTGCCAAACTGCTCGCATCGGATGGCGCGGGTGGTGATGCCTTCGGTATCCGCGTCTCGATTGAGGGCGACACCGCCGTTGTGGGGGCGCGAAAGTCCGACTCCAACGGCATTGACTTCGGCGCCGCGTACGTCTTTGACCGAATTGCGGGAGTCTGGACTGAGTCGGCCAGACTCGTCGCCTCGGATGGCGCATCGGACGATGCGTTTGGCAACGCGGTCACGCAGAGCGGCGACACGGTCGTCGTCGGCGCGTGGAAGGACGATGATCTCGGGGCGGAGAGCGGGTCGGCGTACGTGTTTGAGAAAGTCGGCGGCGCGTGGACGCAAGCGGCTAAACTCCACGCCTCGGACGGCGCAGCCGGAAACGGCTTTGCGTGGTCGGCTTCGATCAGCGGCGACGCACTCATCTTCGGGGCGTTCGCTGACGGGGTGACAGGCTCCGCGTACGTGTTTGAGAAGACCGGCGGCGTCTGGACACAAACTGCCAAGCTCCTTGCATCGGACGGAGCGGCGGACGATTCGTTCGGATGGTCCGTTTCGCTCAGCGGCGCCGCCGCGATCGTCGGGGCCTTGGGGGATGATGATCGGGGGATGGATTCGGGTTCGGCGTACGTCTTCGATCTCGACTGCAACGCGCCGCAACTCAGTGTTATCACTTCGTGCCCGTCGGCCGGGCCGATCCAGGTGTCGTGGTCCGGCGCGACCGGCGGCGGGACGATTGCCCTGCTCTACGCACGCAACACCGGCTCGTTTCACATTCCCAACGGCAACCCGTGTGCGGGAACAGCGCTGGGACTGGGAAGCAATCAACTGCAGATCGGCTACCAGGGCAGCGCGGGACCGGACGGTTCGCGGACCGTCAACTCGAACGCCGGCGCCGGCATCTGCGGCGGCTATCTGCAACTGCTCGACGCGGCGACGTGCGCAACGAGCAACCTCGTCAGCGTCGAATAGTCTGCGGGCTGTTGCATCGAACGAGGAACACTGATCCTGGCGGGCTCGCGCGAAGCGGGCCCGCCTTCTGCGCGAGAACGTCTGCTTATGTCACAGGCAGCTGACTGGGTGCCGTGGTGTGGAGGGAGGCTCTGCGACGGTAATGCCACGCGAGCGCGCTTTGGACACGCAGTTCCGCTTGAGTGATTGGCGCGCTATCGCGTGGCCTTCTCTGCCATGGCCTCGGTCTGACCACGGCACCCCGCTTGGAATTGGGTGAAGGCAGATTTACGCATCATCTATTTCGGACTTGATCAATTCAAAGCGGCTCGGGTGCGTTGAAAGTCTAAAACAGCGCACATTTGGCTGAATTCCGCGAGCGAGTCGAATAAGTGGCTTTGCGGCTGTTGGCTCCGTCCGACAACCAATCACGATCTGGAGCAGTGAGTTCGCCGGGAACTCGTAATCCTGATAAAGCCCTGCTGTACCTCGATCTGCGGTCCACACGAAGCGCCACTCGCGCTCGTATTGCCAATCCATGTGTTTGGTCAGCACCCATTCACGCTCTTTGCCCAACATCGCAGGTGTTGGCAGGCCATAGACAAGCGATTCTGCCCATGCTTTGGAGTCGATCAAGCAGGGTAGGTCAATGTGATACTTGATCGGTTCAAGCGGTCGTTGCCAGTGCTCCTCCAATGCGGCTGTGTCGAATCCCAAAACTATGCCGCAATGCTCATCTGCGTAGTGTGACCACATGAGAATGGACCGATCACACTCGCATACACACAGCACACGAAGCCTTCGACGAAGATCCAACATTCTTTCTACAAATGACCTATCGGGCCCGCGACGCTCTGAACAGTCATGAACGAACTTCGAGACTTCATCGCGACGCTCTGTAGTCGGCAGCGCCATGATCCGCGATCGCTCACTATCCATCGCAGCCTTGGATTCTGGATCCGCGTTCGCTGGCCATGTCTCTGGACGGAGTAGAGCACGTTCGAGAATTGTGCAATACTGCGCTCTCGCTTCTACAGTTGAGACCGACCATCCAACATCCCACTGGGAATCGAGCGGGTCGTTGTACTTCAATGGAGATTGGAAACGCAGTTTGCTGCTTTGAAGGATTGCTTGGTTGGTCGCAACCGTGGCATACTTGTAGACAATCTCCGGCGGGTTTATTACCCGAGTCTGTTTGTGCTTTCGAAACTCGTGGCGACCTTTTCGCATTGTGATCCAAGCATATTCGCCACGTACCCAAAGAGATACCCGTTAGTGCGAGCAGCAAGAATTACTCACAATCGCTCACGGGATTAGCACAAGTGGATGTTCGGGACCATCAGATGGACGGATCACTATTTGATCGTTGCTGGACAAATCGACCAGTGTCTCGTAGACGGCCAGCGCCCGGCGGATGACTTCAGTAAGGCTCTCCGCTTCTGTCTTTTGACGCAGGCTTTCGATACGATCACGGACCGCCGGGCTGATCTCCAGGTTGAGGCGGACGCTTTTTGGTCGTTTGATCCGAGGCATATGTAGTTTCGTGCTGCACTACCCGCGCCGTGAACGCGACGATTGCGAAGATGAACGCGCCGTAGGCAAGTGAACCCAGGATCCGGGCCGTTTCGCCCAACGTCTGATCACGGAGACACGCCTGCGCCAGATACGCAAACACGATGATCGCGACAATTGCGATCGCGGTGGCGCCACCTCGCATGAGAAGCGGATGGTGCAACCACGAACCCGCAGCAGGGCGAATCTCTTCCCATGCGTTGAAGTCCGGACGGACCGGCGCTGGGTTCTGTGGGTTCAGTCCATTCTGGTTGTCATGTTGCCGATCCATGCGCCGCTCCCGTAAGACGGGAGACGGCGGCATGAACGCGGCGTCGAGATTGCGACCACTGGTCGTGCTCCCGTCAACGCGTCCCAGCCGCTTGTGGCAGAGAACATCGAT
Organism: Phycisphaerales bacterium UBA5793; assembly: GCA_002418285.1. Classification (GTDB taxonomy): domain Bacteria; phylum Planctomycetota; class Phycisphaerae; order Phycisphaerales; family UBA5793; genus UBA5793. The sequence goes on along the minus strand of DIDT01000061.1, from coordinate 123,295 downwards.
CCTGCCGGCAGTGGAACAAACTAATTAGTAATCGACCAAACAGTGGACAAGAAAATCACTCGAATGACCACAGGCCAGTTCCGTTGCACTTCCAACTGTCAGGCGCGGCAGGCCAAACACACTTGTTGACTTCATGCCGCCTTCATTGTCATTCGTTGTATCCAAATCAACGAACGAAACTTGATCCTCTCTTTCATTTGATTTCCATCGCTGCAGCCTCGATGTAGCCCAGCGGGACAGGACGTCCGTGTCCTGTGCGAAAATGTACCCACATTTTTCCTTCAGTCAAGACCTGCCCGCGAGGTTGGTCGCTTCAAACGGCGGGATCATCCCCGGCGCGGAGTGCCGGGGCTTGGCAGGAGCTGTTGATCGGCGGGTGTGTTCGGTGCCGCTAGCGCGCCTCGGACATCGAACACCGTTTCCTGACCCTTCGGCATGCTCAGGGTCTCATGACAGGCGCGGCCCGTTGTGGGGCGGCGCGGCTCGTCGCCGACCTGGCGCGCTATCCTTGGCTCATGTCGCGTGCGGTAGGCATTACGGGTCTTGGGGTCGTCACGGGCCTTGGAATCGGCGGCGAGGCGCTCTGGGAGGGGTTGCTGGCCGGTCGGTCGGCGATCGGGCCAATTCGGCAGTTTGACGCCACGGCGTTTCCGGTCAATTTCGCGGCCGAGGTGGATGCGGCCGTGACGGTCCGGGACTTTGTACCCAAGAACTACCGCAAGGCGGTCAAGGTCATGTGCCGGGACGTGGAGCTGGCGGTGATCGGGGCGGCCAGGGCGATCGCCGACGCGAAGATGATCACCAAGGGCATCACCGACGGCGGCGAACCGACCTTTGCCCCCAATCGCGTGGGGTGCCAGATCGGCTCCGGGCTGATTGTCGCTGAGATCAACGAACTGACGGCGGCGTTCGCCAAGGCGCGCGATGAGACCGGCGCGTTCACGATGAAGCGGTTCGGCGTGGAGGGGATGAACGAACTGACGCCGCTGTGGCTACTGAAGTACCTGCCGAACATGCTGGCGTGCCACGTGACGATCATCCACGACTGTCGCGGGCCGAGCAACACGATCACGTGCGGCGAGGCGTCGGGGGCGCTGAGCATCGGCGAATCGCGGCGCGTCATCGAGCGCGGCGACGCGGATGTGTGCTTCTCGGGCGGGGCGGAGAGCAAGATCAACATGCTGGCGCTGCTGCGGCAGCATTACACGGAGATGATGGCGACGACGGCGCCTGACATGGATCCGGGCGCCATCGTGCGTCCGTTCGGCACGGATGCGATCGGCTCGCTGCCGGGCGAGGGCGCGGCGATTCTCATGGTCGAGTCGATCGAGACGGCGCAGCAGCGCGGGGCGCGGGTGTATGCGGAGATTGCCGGCTTTGGCGCCACGCAGTCGGCTGACCTGAGCACCTGCCCGCCGAAGCCTGATGCAAGCGGCGACGGCCTGGCGGATGCGATCGAGCAGGCGCTACGTGACACGGGCATCAAGGCGGATGCGATCGACGCGATCGTGCCGATGGGCTGCGGCCAGAGGCAGTATGACGCGGCGGAAGTGGCGGCGCTGCAGACGGTATTCGGATTGCACCTGGCGAAAAAACCGCTGGTGACGACGAAGCCGAACATCGGATTGTGTGCGGCGGCGACCTCGGCGCTGGACGTGGCGGCGGGTGCGTTGTGCGTCCATCACCAGGCGCTGCCGGCGCGGATCGCGCCGGGCGCGGTGCTCGACGGGTTGGATGCGGGGGCGACAAAGCAGCGCGATGCGCGGCTGGAGTATGTGCTCGTGTGCGGCAGTGGATTCGGCGGACAGAACACGGCGGTGGTCTTGAAGAGACACAAGCAGAGCGCATGAGCAAGACACGAGTCGTCATCACGGGTATGGGCTGGGTCACGCCGCTTGGGCATTCCATCGATGCGGTGTGGTCGCGGCTGGTGAACGGCGAATCGGGGGTGGACCGGATCACGCGCTTTGACGCCGAGACGTTTCCAACGGACTTTGCAGCGCAGGTGCGCGACTACGACTATCGCCAGTTCTTGCGGAACCCGAAGGCTCACGAGCACGCACGGCTCAACAGCCAGTATGCGCTGGGGGCGGCGGTGCAGGCCTGGCGCATGTCGGGGCTGGATCAGTATCCGGAGCTGAATCGCAAGCGGGTGGGAATCTACTTCGGCGCCGGCGAGGGGCCGCCTGCTTTTGAGAATTCCGTGGCGTCGAACCTGGCGGGATGGGAATCGGGCGGTGGAACGAGCGTCGATCCGAAGGCGTGGATCGCGGCGGCCAAGCAGCACATCGTGATGCACGAAGAGGTGGAGCAGGAGGCGAACTTCCCGCTGCTGCACGTCTCGCAGGAACTCGGCGTGCGCGGACCGGCGTACAACTGCCTGACTGCGTGCGCGGCTTCGACGCAGGCGGTCGGCGAGGGCATGGAGATCATGCGGCGCGGCGACGCCGATGTCATGGTCGCCGGCGGGACGCACACCATGCTGCACCCGCTTGGGGTGACGGGGTTCAATCGGCTGACGGCGCTGAGTACGCGCAAGGATTCGCCGCAGACGGCTTCGCGGCCGTTTGACCTGACGCGCGACGGGTTCGTGATGGGCGAAGGCTCGGGAATGATCATCATCGAGACGCTTGATCACGCGCTGCAGCGCGGCGCGACGATCCTGGCGGAGATCATCGGATTCGGCTCGTCGGCGGACGCGTTTCGCATTACCGACATTCAGCCTGAGGGTCTCGGCGCGCAGGCGGCGATGCGCGAAGCGCTGGATGATGCAGGGATCGATCCGCACAAGCGACTGCCGGACGGGCGACCGCCGATTCACTACATCTCGGCGCACGGCACGGGGACACAGGAGAACGACTCGATCGAGTCGCTGGCGGTCAAGGGCGTGTTCGGTGAGCTGGCGCCGGAGATCCCGGTGAGTTCGATCAAGTCAATGATGGGGCACCTGATTGCGGCAGCGGGCGCGGTGGAGTTGATCACCTGCGTACAGGCGATTCGCACGGGGGCCCTGCCTCCGACGATGAACCTGAAGACACCCGACCCGGCGTGCGATCTGGATTATGTACCCAACCAGTCGCGGCAGGCGAAGATCGACGTGGCGCTGTCGAACAGTTTCGGCTTTGGCGGGCAGAACGACACGCTGGTGGTCAAGCGGTTTGATGGCGCATGAGCCGGCCCCGGTCACGTGTGAAGCGGGCGGTGCTGTGGTCGCTGGGTGTCGCGGCGGCGATCGTGGTGCTCGTATCGCTGATCGTGTGGCGACTGCTGGCGGCCGAGCCCTCGTGGTGGAACCCGGCCGAGCCGCAACTGGCCGAGAACCTCAGCCGCGGCGAGTACCTTGAGAACCAGGTGGTGACGGCGTTTCACAAGGTGCGGCCAGTCGAGGCGCGGCAGTGGACGCTGGAACTTGATGCGGACTGGATCAACGCGTGGTTTGCGACGCGGCTGCCGCTGTGGGCGGCGAATCGAAACCTGAACTGGGCGCATTCGGTCAGCGAAGTGAATGCGAGCATCGAGGGTGATCAGATTCGCGTTGGCGTGCGGTATGGCTCGGGTGATGCGGGGCAGGCCTACAGCGTGGAGTGTCGGCCGGTGCTGGGCGAGGACGGGCGGCTGACGCTGCGCGACTTGCACCTGCGGGCGGGGCGGCTGCCCATTCCAGTCGGGTTGGCGTCGGGCACGCTCGGAGCGATTACGCACTCGATCTCTCAACTGCAGACGGTGCTGAGCGGCGGGTCGATCGATCCGGTGGCCAGGCTGAGCGATGGAAGGCGGGTGGTCATCCGCCAGATGACGGTTGGGGATGGGAAGATCATGCTGACGCTCGAGACGCTGCCGGAGCACTGAATCGAGCCTCACGACGCAGCAATCGGCGGGATTTACGGACGTTCCAACTTGCGAAGACCCGGCCATGTGCCGATGATGTTCTCATGCGAATTATCCTTGACGATCATGAACTTGATTCGGTGACCGGCGGTGCGGCTGAGGCGCTCGAGACCGTGCGCGGCGTTTGCGAGGCGCAGGGTCGGATTATCACGGACGTGTTTCTGGATGATCGGCATCTGGACGGTCCGAATCTGGAGATGATGGCCACAGAGAATCCCGGCGGGCAGGTCCTGCGATGCGTGAGCACGAATCCGCGCAACCTGGTGTGCGAAACGCTCGAGTGTGTGGCCGAAGCTCTGGATCAGATCAGCGCGGTGCACGAGTCGATCGCGGTTCAGTTCCAGGGCGGGAACATGGCCCAGGGACTCAGCGAGTTGAAAGATGCGCTGGCACTGTGGAACAGCGTGCGACAGGGCGTTGACCAGGGCTGCATGCTCGTGAACATCGATCTCGAGCAGATGCGCGCCGAGACGGTGGAGGTCGACGAGGCGCTGTCGTCGCTGGCTGCGCGACTCGGCGACATTCGCAACGCGATCGCGAACCAGGACTGGTCGAGCGTGTCGGATACGGTCGGCTACGAGATGGAGTCGGTCGTCGGTCACTGGCGGGCACTGGTGCGCGTGCTGACGGATCGGGTTGAGTCGATGGACGATACAGGGGGTGTCGCGTGAGTCCGGCCACCAAGCAACTCGAAGCGACGATGGAGGAGGCCTCGGCGGCTCTGGCGGCAGGCGACTACTTCGAATGCGAGCGGTTGGCGTCCGAAGCGATGCAGTCTGCGTTCGCGCGCGAGGAATGGGATCTGGTCGCGCGGATTGCGATGCCGCTGCAGGAAGCGCGTCGCCAGCGAAGGTTGATGGCGATCGAAGCCGACCGCGTGTTCGTGTTTGAGAAGGATCCGCCTTCGGGTGAAACACTGCTTGAGTCGGGCTGCTACGTCATCGTCGCACCATGTGTGGCGGCGGATGCGCGGCGGATCAACGAGGCGGCGCTGGACCAGGGAGTGGCGGTGATGGCGCTGGCGTGCGAACCCAAGACGCAGCTCGGCCTGCTGCCCGTGGCCGTCGTCGGACCGACGACGATTCGAGCCAAGATGAAGCCAACCAGGCATTTCACACCCAGGTGGTGCATGCAGGCCATCGACGCGCTGACACAGTCGGCTCTGGAGACTTTTGATCCGGGTCGCGCGGTGCACCGGCAGGTCGAGGACCTTGTCGAAAAGGTGATGACGCTGCCCGAGAGCGAACTGCTGCATCAAAAACTCGCGCAAGTGGCCCACAACGCCGTCCAGGTCACGCTGGAATCGGCCCGACCAGCGAGAACAACGACCCCCCGGGCCAAGCCGCGACGAGGTAAGGCGGGGCACAAAGGGCCACGGCGCACCAAGCGAGGCTAGCCAGCACGCTTCCGATCAAAAAACGACATCGACCGCATTGTGGCAACACGGCCGAAGTCGGAAGGAGAGAAAGCGTATTGAGGCGGCTCGATGCCTCGCATTTGGCGATCCTGCCGCGATCATTCGAGGCGTGTGATCGAGCCAACCAGTAATACGTATGCCGCAACCCACTGGTTCCGAGAACTTTTCGACGGCGCGCCGTCCCGGCTGGTATCATCTCGCCTTCGCAGGAAGCTGCGAGGAACGGAGGAACGCCACCATGCACTTGCAAGCCGGGATCGCGTCTGCGATTCTCATCCTGTGTCTGCCGGGATTGCACCTGCCGGGTCTGGAGAATGAGGCGGCGGCACAGCCCGTGCTCAACGCCGCGGGTCGCCCCGACCCAACGAATACCATCTGGACGCCGAACGTCGTTTACGGACACACGGGTGAGGTGGACCTGCAACTCAACCTCGCCCAGCCGCCCGACTCTCCGGGCGTGGTGCACCCTTGCATCGTCATCATTCACGGCGGCGCCTGGCGCGCCGGAAACCGCACCATGCATGATGATCTGGCGCGCGAACTGGCGGCGCGAGGCTTCGTGGCCGCAACGATCAGCTATCGCTTCTGCCCGCAATTTACGTTTCCGGCGCAGGTCGAGGACGCCAAGTGTGCGGTGCGGTTTCTTCGAGCCCATGCCGAGAAGTTTGGCATTGACTCGGATCACATCGGCGCCATCGGCTTCTCAGCCGGAGCACACCTGGCGATGATGCTCGGCACGCTCGATCCGGGCGATGGGATGGAGGGTGATGGCGGATGGGCTGATCAGCCCAGCAAGGTGCAGGCCGTGGTTTCGTTCTTTGGGCCGACCGACTTCGGCCTTGAGTACCCACCCGAAAGCGTGCGACTGGTCAACGACTTCATCGGCGGCACGATCGAAAAGAAGCGGGCGCAATACCAGCTCGCATCGCCGGCGGCGCATGTCGATCGGGGCGATGCGCCGATGCTGCTGTTCCAGGGGACGATGGACCCGCTTGTGCCGTGGGAACAGGCGACGCACATGGCGGACGTGCTGACGAGGGCCGGCGTGACCGGTCGCGTCGAATTGCTGCTGGGTAAGGGGCACGGTTGGATGGGACCGGAACTCGTTCACGATCTGGAAGCAGGTGCGGCGTTCTTTGATGAAAAGCTCAAAGTTGCACCGAAGCGCATTCCATGACCGAATCGTCGACACCTGGAACGCCACTGCTGACCTGGCGCACGCATCCGGCTGCGCGCCGGCCGCAGGCGGCAGCGCTGGCGGGACTGGTTATCGTCGCTTTTTCGGTAGTGGCCGGATTCACCTTCGGGCATTACGGCTGGGGCGTGCTCAGCGCCGCGGTGCTCTTTCTTTCCCTCAATCGCTTCTTCCTTCCGAGCACGTTCACGATCGATGAAACCGGCGTTTCAGCAAAGTTCCCTCTTGGCTCGCGGCGCATCGAGTGGAAGACGGTGCGACGATTCGAGGCGGGGCCGCACGAGGTCATGCTGTCGATGAACATCCGTCGCACGTGGCTCAACGCGGGGCGCGAGCTGCACATTCCTCTGGGCAAAGAGAAGGCGAAGGTGCTGGAGTTGATCCGTTCGCGATTGCCCAATGGGGTTGCGTGAACCCCTTCGCCGGGCCTGCGCCGAGCCTTGTCCCGACCTACACCAATTACTTGAACTTCTGCAGCGCCGCGACGGCGAGTTTGTCGCAGCGTTCGTTTTCAGGGTGGTCGCTGTGGCCGCGCACCCAGTGGAGGCGGACGGTGTGCTGATTGCGCAGGTCGTCCAGTGTTTTCCAGAGATCCACGTTCTGCACGGGCTCGCGTTTCCTGCCGCGCGTCCAGCCCTGGCGTTTCCAGCCGGCCACCCACTCCTTGAGGCCGTTGATGACGTACTGGCTGTCGGAGTAGAGATCGACAATGCTTGGTTTTTTTATGCCGCGCAGACCCTCGATGGCGGCGATGAGTTCCATGCGGTTGTTGGTCGTCGCTTTCTCGCCACCGCTGGCTTCGCGCTCGGTGCCGCTTGCGGGGTGGCGCAGGATGTACGCCCAGCCACCGGGCCCGGGATTGCCCGAGCAGGCGCCGTCGGTGAAGAGTTCGACGTGGGGAGTGTCTGAGGAGGTCGTTTCGGTCATGGGGCGGATGGTAGGCGGAGTCGGGCGTGATCGAGATGAAACGCAGGTCCTGCGGGTGGGGATCAGGGTTGCTGATCGGCCGAGGCGCCCACGGTGTCGAGATCAATGACGATGGCGCCAGTGCCCCAGTTAAACGGCACCACAAGGTGTTTTCCGTCAGGAGAGAATCGTGCGGGAACGCCGACGCCGGGAACCTCAATCACGCGGGTTTCGATGACCCGATCTTGCGCCGGGTCGATGAACGCGAGTGAGTCATGCAGGGTCGGAGTCGGCGGACCTGTAAAAGCCCCTCCGTTGTGCATTCGACCGAATGAGACCGCGATCAACCGCTTTCCATCAGCACTCAAGGTCAACGATTCATAACCCCAGCGGTGGCTTCCCTCGATCGCGTCTGGCCGACTCAGGGGGTCGGACAAATCGAGCGAGTACACATAAGCCTCGTTTGCGAAGAACGCGCGCGTACCGTTGCGGGAGATCACTGCCGCTTTGAGTACCGGATTCTCGTACACCGCCAAATCCACTCCACGATCCTGGAGCGCTCGCAGCACAACAGTACTGGCTGACTCATCGGATACGATCTCCGAGGAGCCGCTCGACGCCATCGCAGCGGAACGAGACTGCTCCGACAATGCCTCTTTGACAATCGAGACCGTTCGCCGGATTTGTGGTAGACCCGAGGCGCCGCCATCGTCGTAGACGAGCAGGTTCTGCTGGTCAGCCGACAACTGGATGCGCGCGACCTCAAAGGGATATGGGCCAAAGGCATGCACTGTCGTGCCGTCCGACAAGTCAACTTCGCGAATCAACGGGACGTATCGCGTGTCAAGGAGAACCGGTTCCCATTGCCGCTTTGTCGCCTGCTCATAAAGCCAAACAGACGGCCAGTTGAAGGCGTCTTTGAACGGGACGAGTCGAGACTGCTGGCGAAGGAAGGTGAAAAAACCCAGTCCAAAGGCCAGTATGCTGATGGCGACGAGCCAGGCGGCCAAAGTCATCGGCTCGCCGCGGCAGAGCGAGCGAGGACGGGTCAGATCGGCGCCGCACTCACTGCACACTGCGGGTACAGCAGCCGGAGGCGGGGGCATCTCGTAGCGGCATCGCTTGCAGAAGTGGCGCGTGGAGAGGCGCACATGGCGGCGGCGAAGAATGAAGAAGACGATGATTGGCGAAACCACGAGCAGCAGAGTCACCACTTCGGGCCAGAAGGCGGTGAGCGCGGACCAGGTGTTCACAGCGGGTACGTGGTCGACCATCAGTGCATGGTGCGGCTTGCCCGGGCTGAAGATGAGTTCGTTGTCTTGCGCGGTGTAGTTGTCGGTGTTGATGATTCGATCCGCGCCTTTGTCCCACTGCCCACGCAACTGTGCACCGACGATCGGGGCGCTGATCGTCGCCCAGGCAACGATCAGCAGCATCCAACACCAGAGCCGTCGGTTCGCGGACTGCATCACTGCCATGATAACGGCTGTGGCGATGAATCCTGAGGCGGAATCTTGAAGATCATCCCAGTTTCTTTAAGTGAATCGGCGGATGTTTGTTCTTGAGGCGAAAGCTCAACGCCGCGCGACTTCGATTTGTTCCTGCCCGGCGCCGGTGTTGAAGCTGACGCTGCGCGAGTTGAGAATCAATCCACACAGTGCTTATTTCGCCGGCGATTCCGGCGAATCGCCTTTCCGGCCGATGTCCGTCGCCCCCGGGCCGAAGGTGATGGCGTTCTTGCCGCTGCGTTTGGAGGCCATGGCGTTGCGGTCGGCCTGTTCGAGGAGGGTGGTGACGTCCGCGCCATCCCAGGGGTAGGTGGACAGGCCGCCGGAGATGGTCAGCGTGCCGCGCGCTTCGGCGGAGAGTTTGGGGAAGCGGTGCCGGCAGATCTGCTGCTGGAAGCGGCGGGCAATCTTCTGAATGTCGTCGGGGTGGCTGGAGCCGCGCTCGCGCTGCCCTTCGGGATCGTGGAAGATGACGACGAACTCGTCGCCGCCGATGCGGCAGACGCGATCGTTGGGGCGGATCACGCTGCGGAGGAGTTTGACGGTTTCGACGAGGATTTCATCGCCGGCCGCGTGGCCGTAGGCGTCGTTGTAATGCTTGAAGTCGTCGATGTCGAAGAGGAGCAGGCTGACACACTGGCGCTGGGCACGCGCGTCGTCGAGCGCCTTGCCCATGTAGTGCTCGAAGAAGCGGCGGTTGTAGGCGCCAGTGAGTTGATCGGTGTACGCCTTCTCGCGCAAATCGCCCATCGAGCGAGCGAGGTGGAGCCAGTGGGCGATCCAGTCGGCCCAGGGTTTGAGTTGATCAACCGTGGGTCGATCCGACGAGCCGCCTTCTTCGGCGGGCGCGATGAGGTAGCCATAGGCGATGGCGGTTCCGCCGCCATCGAGGCCGCAACGAATGGCGGCGCATGGGACGGTGCGCGAGGCGTTCGCATCGATGCGCAGTCCGTGCCAGCCGGTTTCCTGTTCGATGAGGCGCAGGGCGAGTGGTTCGACTTCGCCGGGATGGCGGAGCAGGGCCGCAACGAGATCGACGTCGCCCAGTGGTGCGTTGGAGGAATCGCGAGGCGCCGGCGGGGATGGCGCCGATCGCGGCACCACTTCGACTTGCGGCGGCGTCGGCGCCTGGGCCGGCGCCTCGGAGACTGACTCACCTTGAATGGCGCGTTCCAATGTGTCGGCGTCGAGGGGCGACGTGAGGCAGGCGTCAAAGCCGGCGGTCGATTCGCGGGTCGTTGAACCATTACTGGCGATGGCGATCAACTCGACGCCGGGATCGATGCGGCGGACGGCTTGAATGAATGGCTCCGTCTTTACGCCCAGCGCTTCGACAGAGGCGACGATGGCGTCGGGCGCATCGAGGATGCCCGTCTGGACGAGATCGCCGATCACGTCGTAGAGATGATGCGCGAATGTCGTGGGGCGGTGCGTAACTCGCGCGACGGACTCGATGAGTCGTTCATCGCCGAGGACGATGATGCGGCCTCGCTTGGCGCGCGAGCTGTCTCGGTTGGATCGGTGTGCTGAGACTGCAGCACCATTGGAGAGGCGTGGCGTGTTCATGAGCCGCGCTCCTCGTCTTCGGTGCCGAAGCCGTAATCATCGCCGAGCAGCATCGCCAGCTCGGCCTGGCTGATCAGCGCTTCGGCGACTTCAACCTCGTCTTCGCTTTCGTCGATGCCATCCACAGCATCACTGGGGCAGTTGGCGGGCTGGTGGATTGATGCGGGTGGCGCTTCGCGCAGGCTCTCAGTGAGTCGCAGGCCTCGACGCGGAGGACGGACTGTGGTTGGCGCACCATCACGCTCGGGTGAAGATGCCGCTGCGGGCGCCCGGCCGGGCTGCAGGACGCGCAGACTCGGTTCCACATCGCCCTGGTATGCCGAGATGGTGACCAGAGGCATGGAGTGCGCCACGCAACCGATCAACTCGTCCAGGTCGTCAAAGTCGGCGGGTTCGACAATGACGAGAATGAGGGACGGGTGGGTCGGGACGATCTTCTCATGAAAGGTGGCCTGCTGGGCGGCCTGCTGGCGGTGTTCGACCAGGCAACGCCCCAGTTCGGCCAACGCGAGCAGCGGATCAGATTCGAGACGGACCTCGACGCCCCGCGCTCGAAAAGACGCCAGCAGGGCCCCAGGGGCCGGTCGGTGACGACTGGCCAAAACGACGCAGCAAACGGCGCGCGGGGCGGGCTCGGCGGCACCCGATCGGCGGTCTGCATCGGAGTTTGAAGCCAGCGTGACATCGGCCATGCCATGATTCTACCACATGGCAGTCATTCCCACGCCGAAAAGCCGGGGGATCGCCCCGGAATGCCACTGAGGTGTACCACCGGGAGCTCCGGGATGGGGACTGTCCTGGCAAAGCGAGGCTCGTTTTGTGGTCGTCTCGGAAATTGGGCAAACCGGCACCGGAATCATCGATTTGGCATTGACAAGGAGTCGGCAATCTGCCATACTCGCGATGTGCCGCCCCCCGGGATTCATCGGGTCGGCAATCGCGAAGTGTTCCAACGACAACCCCTTGGGGAGGAGCCGACCATGTTCAAATCGTGTCGTTTGGTATTCGGCATTGCGGCACCACTGTGCCTTACCGCATCGCTCGTTGCTCAGAGCCCGGCCACGATCGTATTCAACCCCGCGAAGAGCAGCCTTGCCCCGATGAGCGAGCCGCCTCAGGCGTCTCCACAAAGTGATGTGCTCTATGACACGCTCTGGATCACCGATGAGCAGGCCGCCAACGCCGGTATCGGCAATGCCATCGGTGGCGAACGGGCGTTTCCTTCGCTCGGTACGATCGACAGTCAACTCGCGGATGACTTTCGCCTCGATGACACGTATCGGATCACCAAAGTGTTCGTCGACTGCCAGTCGTACTTCGCGGGCGATGCGCCGGATGAAGGATTCTGGGTGCAGTTCTATGCCAACGACGGCGTCATCCCGGTCGAGGAGCTCTACGTTGACGCAACGCTGACGCAACGCTGACGGAGTACACGCGCGAGTTCAAGGGACAGTTCGCCAGCCGCGACACGTACCGATATGAGCTCGATCTGTCGGCGGCGAACATCGTGCTCGACGCCGGCGACTGGTGGATGGCTGTGCAGCCGCTCGACGTGGCGGACGGCGGCTGGTTCTGGTCGCTGTCGGTTCTCGATCTCGATCCGCCGGAGGGCAATTACGCGCACGTGCGCGACGGGTGGCTGGCGCACGGCAACGGGTACTATGGGCTGTGGAACTCGACGACGTGGAAAGAGCACAACGTCCGAGGCCGTGGTACGCCGGCGCGGCGCATCGAAGGTGAACGAGCCGGAGGGCTGCGCCTGCGAATGAGCGGTCAGTGCCCCGGCGGGATGGGCATTGAGGTCACGGGCGCGACGCCCAACGGGATCATTGCGATCCTCATCGGGTTCCGAACCGGTTCGTTTGTCATTCCGGGCGGCCCGTGCCAGGGCACGGCGCTGGGACTCGGCCCGCAAGGGCTTCGCGTGGTCGCCCGGCCGCGCGCGGACCAGAATGGACAAGTGTTGATCAGCCGCAACGCGGGCACGGCAGTGTGCGGCAAGTACCTGCAGGCGGTCGACGGCGGGACGTGCGCCACGACGAACGTGGTGCAGATCAACTGAGTCATTGCGCCGTTTCTAACGACCTGAAGAGAATGGGAGGATCCAATCGGGGAGAATCATGCCGGAGCAAGCATGTCTTCCCGATGGGTTCATCCTCGACGCCTGATGGCGCTGGCGCTCACGCACGTGATGCTTGGGTGCGCGCTGACGGTACTCGCGGCGTGGCTGCTGGCGGCGATCGCGCCGTTGCAGCCGGATCTGTACAAGTCACCTTACGAGGCTTCGGACGGTTGGATGATGAATCGGTGGGAAGGCGTTGGAACGACTCTGCACAGTGCTTTTCGGGCAGCCAATTCTGATCACCTCGAACACAGCGCGGTGCGGCCGGGGCTGATTGAGGCGGCGCTGGCTGAGCATGCGATCACTTCGATCAATGAAGAGGTGCGCGGCTGGCCGTGGCCGTGCCTCGCGTATCGCATCATCGGGCGCAGGGTATCGGTTTTTGAAGGTGACTACGAGCAGCGCGGCGGCATTCCCCTCAGATCGATGTCGGGTTCGTTCACCCCGATCGACGGCTTTGAGTGGAACTTTGAGCGGCATCGCGCGCTGCCGTTGATGGTGCAGCCGACCGAGTTTGTCGGCGACACGATAGCGTGGGCGGCGATGACGGGGTGCATCAGCGCGCTGGCGATCGGACTCACCGCATGGCGGCGACGACTCCGAAGCCGACACAGGCGCTGCCGCGCGTGTGGGTATGACGTGCGCGAGGCGGGCGGCGGGAAGTGCTCGGAGTGCGGGCAGGAGATCTCGACGCCAATGCTCTTGCTCACGCGGCGGCGTGTGGCGGCGCCGCTGGCTGTGGTGATCCTTACGGTGATCGCGATGGGCGCGCTGGCGGCGTGGAAGTCGGGCGGGCAGCCGCGTCTCGATGCGCTGCACGCGGCGGCGCGCGATGGTGATATCGCGAGGGTGGATCGGCTGCTGATCGCGGGCGACATGCTCGATGCACCGTGTCACGACGGGTGGACGGATGTGACGGACCTGACGCCGCTGATGTGGGCGGCGCGCGGCGGGCAGCCCATGATGGTGAAGCATCTGCTCGAACGCGGTGCGGATGTAGATGCTGTTGATTCCAGCGGTCAAACGGCTCTGCACTGGGCGGCGTGGCGCGGAGATACGGCGTCGATCGAGGCGCTGCTGACGGCCGGAGCTGCTGTCGACGCGCTTTCCGATGCAACGAAAACGAATGGCGGGATGACGCCGCTGGCGTGCACGATCCTCGGCGGTCCGCCGCGGAGAGACGCAGCAATCGTGCTGCTCGATGCTGGGGCGGACACTCGCACAAAGGCCGGGGGCGTCTCGCTGATGTTCTGGACTGCGGCCGGAAGTGCGAGCGATGTCGAACTTCTGGGGGCGATCCTCGACCGCGATCCGAGCCTGCTCGAAGACTCAAGGGACGTGCAGACCACCGTCGGCAGGTCTATCGCGTACGGCCGACTTGAAGTGCTGAAGGAACTGGCGCGACACGGGTGTGACGTGGCGGCGATCAGCCGGCCCTTCACCGCAAAGGCCGCAGGCAGTGGAAACGTCGATCTGATCCGCTACCTCATGGAACTCGGCGTGCCGGTGACGGATTCTCCGAACCATGATGTCATGATGTACGCATGCGCGAGCGGCAATGTTGAGGTGGTGCGACTGCTGCTGGCTCAGGGAGCCGACCCGCTGGAGCGCAGCGGCTCCGGCGAGACGATTCTCTTCTGGGGCAACTGGGGCAGTGATCCGGAGATGGCGCGACTGGTGTTCAGTCTGGGCGTGGATGTGAATGCCCGGGCGAGTAACGGCATGACCGCACTCATGTCGTGCGCGGCCAACGGCTGGAGTGGGGCGCTGCGCCGGCTGCTCGACGCCGGGGCCGATCCGCTGCTCGTGGATCAGTCGGGAAAGACCGCGCTGGATTATGCGATCGCTCGCCGGACGAACCGCGCGACGGAGCCGAACCCCGAGAATGTTCGCCTGCTTGAAGCGGCGCTGCGTCAGGAAGAAGGCAGGAAATAGGGCGCGCGGCCCGGGCGGTCCCCTTCAGAGCAGGACGGCATCGCCGGCGCTGATTGCATCGGGCAGTTTCAGATGATGACGCAGGTCCGCGGCTTCGAGTGCCGTGAGCGGGCTGATCTCGATGACGGCGGTGCACACCCCGTCGCCGTCGCGCGGGACTTCGACACCAGCCGATTCGAGCCAGCGGGCGGCTCGCTCGATCTGCAGGGCTCTGCTCGACTCGGCTGAGTCGACGCCGCTGAGGTTCTTGATCGGGGCAAACTCTTCGACGCGGTCGGTTTCGAGGATGATCGATTGCTCGCACAGGGGCAGAGCGTCGAAGACGAAGGTTTCGAGCTTGACGCCGTTGGGCTGGATTGGCTCGACGAGTTGGCCGGTGGTCAGGTCGATGTGGGCAACCTTCTTGTCGGCGCGGTGCAAGGGCAGACCAAATCCCGCCGGATCGGTGTTGAGACGCGTGACGAAGTCGACGCCGATGCAGTGAATGGCCAGCGAGCCGGCGCCGAAGCGAAGGTCACCGTTCTCATCGCGCTGCTCGGCGAGTGCATCTGGCAGGTCGGAGTACTCGATGATGGTCGTGCGGCCGTCGACGCGGCAGAAGTTGCCGAGCTTTTCGAAGGGACCGGTCTTGGGGAGCATCTTGCTGCTCATCTCGCCTGATGAGTCTTCGGCGGCGGCGTGGAGGCCGATGAAGAGCGGGTCGATGGCGCGGACGTGGGGGTTGTCGACCTGGATGTAGCTGATGTGCTCAACGCCGCGTTTGATCATGTCGTCAATGGCGCCGCTGCGATAGAGCGCGCGAAGCGAGCCGCCGTGCCCGTCGGGATTGAGCGCGAGTTCACCCTTGCCGGCGAGGAGGATGCGGCCGGTGGTGGAATCGAAGCTCGGCATCACTCCCTGCTGGAAGAACATGATGTCTTCACGGTTGAGGCCGAAGTAGTTGTGCTGCTCGAAGAATGCCACAGTCGGCTCGTGGTTGAGCGGGCTGGTCATGACGTAGAACGGGATGGACCACCCCCACCGCTTGCCCGCGGCAAGCAATTGCTCGGCGAAGACCTGAAACAGCGGCTTGCGGGTAATAGGCGTGGCGGGGTAGGTGCCCTTGGGGCCATCCCAGCCGAGGCGGGTGCCCTGGCCTCCGGCGACGCAGAAGGCGGCCACTTTGCCGGCGCGGACGAGGTCTTCGCCAATCGTGCGAAAGCGGGCGGCGTCGTAGGAGCGGCGCGGACTGGTGGGATCGCGCGGATACCAGATTGGCGGATCGATCTTCTCGGGCAACTCAAACTTCGGCTTGGTGCGGACGTACTGGTCGATCCACTGATGCAGTCGGTCGAACTCGAGCGCTGCGATCTGCGCGGCGAGACGCTCTCGCTGTTTTTCGCCGAGATCGCGCCAGAAGGTAAGCAGGTGCTCCTGCCCGACGGCTTTGAGTTGCTCTTGCAGTGCGGAAATGTCCATGATGCTTCACCCACTCCGTTTTTGTGCTGCGCCCACACGACTGCGGGTTGGTCGGCATTCAATGCGGAGCGATGGGCTGCGGCAAGACGGGGAATTCGCCGGAAAGAGCGGCACGATTGGGCGAATGGAGGTATGCCAGGCCGCGGGCGGCTCAGGCGGGCATCGGGTCGGACCAACCCTCGCTGAAGTGGCGGACGATCTGGCCGGACTCGACGTAAATGACCTGCTCGGCGATGTTGGTGGTGTGGTCGGCCATGCGTTCAATGGCGTTGCCGATGGTCCAGAACGCCGACGCAAAGTCGACGGTGCAGCCGCCCTGCGCCAGCTGCTCCTGCACTTCGCGCAGCAGCGTGCGGCTGAACTTTTCGACCAGGTCGTCGCTGGCGAGCACCTGCCGGGCGCGACTGGTGTCCAGATCGCGCATCGCCACGTTAGAGTCGCGGATCATGCCGATGACGCTGTTGACAGTCACCCGCAAGGTCGGCGGGAAGGCTTCCTTGCACTTGGAGACAAGCACAACCAGTTCGGCCACACCGGCGCCGAGGTCGGCGATGCGCTCCAGCTCGTTGTTGACCTTGACGATGGTGAGCACCATCCGGAGCTGGGCGGCATTGCTGCCGCCGAGGCTGAGCAGTTCGACCGCGGCCTTTTCAATTTCGATGTCGACGCGGTCAATCAGGTCGTCGTCTTTGACGACCTGCTCTGCCTTGGCGCGATCGGCGTCAAAGACGGACTCGAAGGCCCGCTCGACCATCGCCTCGACACGCTGGCCCTGCTGGACGATGTCATGATGGAGTCGGTCGAGTCGCTGACGGAATTCTTCGGCCATGGCCCGGTTGCTCCCCGCGAAACGCGCTGCCCCGCTCGGCCGCCCGCCGACTGGAAGACCGGCGACGGGAATTGGCCGCCTCTCACGATAGGCTCGTCGCGCACAGAGGCTCCACGAATCCGCGCGGCAATCGGGGCGAATCACTGGTGCTCCGCGCCGAGGTCGAATACCGTTGGGCAGCATGGTTGAACTCGGCGTCAATATCGATCACGTGGCCACGGTCCGCCAGGCGCGGCGGGGCGTCGAACCGGACCCCGTCTGGGCGGCGGTGCAGGCCGAACTCGGCGGAGCAGACGGGATCACGTTTCACCTGCGCGAAGATCGACGGCACATGCAGGACCACGACATCGAGCGGCTCAAGGGTGTGGTGCAGGGCCCGCTGAACTTTGAACTGGCCGCAGTCGATGCGATAATCAACTTCGCGTGCAGCATCAAGCCGGCGATGGCCATGCTGGTGCCCGAGCGGCGCGCCGAAGTCACGACCGAAGGCGGGTTGGATGTCGCAGGGCAGAAGAGCCGCATGCGCGATGTCGTAAGCCAATTCAGCTCGCACGGCATTCGCACCAGCGCGTTTATTGACGCAGACGCGAAGCAGATCGAAGCGGCGAGCGAGTGCGGCTTTGAGGTGTGCGAGGTGCATACGGGGCCGTACGCCATCGCTTTCAACGCGCTGCACGATGTGACACTGCCGGAGGTGAGTCGGCAACTGCAGCGCGTGGCCGAGGCTGGCCAATTGATTCAGGCCGCGGGGATGCAGTTCAACGCGGGACACGGATTGAATTACCGCAACGTGCAACCGATCGCGGCGCTCCCGGGCGTGAGCGAACTGCACATCGGCCACAGCATTGTGAGCCGGGCGATCTTTGACGGAATGCGCAGCGCGGTGCGCGAGATGAAGCGATTGATCAACGAGGCAGCAGGCTAGAAGGTCTCACCGCCAAGTTCGCAGAGGAATGCCAAAGGAGTTGGTCATGAAATTTGCAGGATGCTACACAGCGATTGTCACGCCCTTTGGCAGCGACGGCCAGGTTGATCTCGCGACGCTGCGCAGGCAGATCGAGTTCCAGGCTGCCGGTGGTGTGGCCGGTGTTGTGCCGTGCGGCACGACGGGCGAATCGCCGACCCTCAGCGATGGCGAGTGGGAGCGAGTGATCGGCGCGACCGTCGAGATCGCCCGACCGCTGGGGCTGGCCGTCATCGCCGGCACGGGATCGAACAACACCCATCACGCGGTGACGTTGCAGGAGCGGGCGGCGGCCCTGGGCGCCAGCGCCGGATTGAGCGTGAACCCCTACTACACCAAGCCGACGCAGGAGGGCATGCGGCGGCACTTTCTGGCGGTAGCGGATGCGACCGAACTGCCCGTGGTGCTCTACAACATTCCGGGTCGGACGGGTGTGGCGCTCAACCCGGAGACGATCGCCCGACTGTGCGAACATCCGAACATCGCGGCGGTGAAGGAAGCGACCGGCTCGATGGACTCGGCCAGCACGATTGCATCGCTGTGCGACATCACGATCCTGTCGGGCGATGATTCGATGACCCTGCCCTTCTGCAGCGTCGGGGCAACTGGTGTGGTCAGCGTGGTGTCGAACATCCTGCCCCGCAAGGTGCAGGACTTGTGTGACGCGTGCAATGGCGGCGACTGGTCCAGGGCTCGCTCGATCCACTTTGAGCTCTTCGACGTATGCCGGGGCCTGCTCTCACTGGAGACGAACCCGATTCCGATCAAAACGGCCATGCGCCTGCTCGGCCGCGACAGTGGCTCGCTGCGTTTGCCGATGACGGAGGGCACCGAAGCCACGAGCGCTGCAGTGCGCTCACTGCTGACTCGCCTCAAGCTGATTTGAACGACCCGTTGATCGCCTGACCCGGGGAGTGAAGGAAAGCCACCTGTGTTAAAGTTCACCAAGATGCACGGCATCGGCAACGACTATGTCTACCTTGATGCCGTCACGGAGCCGAGGCTCGCCGAACGACGGGATCTGCCGGAACTGGCCCGACGGGTCAGCGATCGCCACAAGGGCATTGGCTCGGACGGGCTGATCGTCATCGCCAAGCCGACCAAGGAGAGTGGTCTCACGGACGGCGTGCGCATGATCATGTTCAATGCCGACGGATCGGAGGGCGCCATGTGCGGCAACGGGATCCGCTGCGTGGCCAAGTTCGCCGTCGAGCACGCGCTCGTGTCCGTCAACGCGCGTCCGCTGCTGGTCGAGACAAAGTCGGGCATTAAGTCGATCGACTACACGCTGGACAACGGTCGGATGATCAGCGCGACGGTGGACATGGGCGAGCCAATCCTCGAACTGCCGCGCATTCCCGTCAACGCAGAGCATCTTGACGAAGTGGGCGATGCGGGCGGCCAGCACAAACTGAGCATCAAGTCGCAGGGTCGTCGTTCAACGGACCCACCCAAAACGCTCGAAGGCACGTTCGTGAGCATGGGCAACCCCCACGCGATCTTCTTTCATCCGGATGTCAACGCCATCAACCTTGAGGCAATCGGGCCGCTGGTCGAGACGCACCCCGCGTTTCCCGATCGCGTGAACGTCCACTTTGTGCAGTGCCTCTCGCGAACTGAAGTGCGCATGCGCACCTGGGAGCGAGGCTCGGGGATCACACTGGCGTGCGGCACGGGGGCGGCAGCGGTGTGCGTGGCGTGCGTGCTTCGCAGCCGAACGGAACGGGACATTCTCATGCACCTGCCCGGTGGTGATCTGCGAATGGAGTGGCGGACGGACAATCACCACGTCTACAAGACGGGTCCGGCGGAAGAAGTGTTCAGCGGGACGTGGGATGATTCGAGGATGTAGTGGGTGGTGGGTCCAACATCGTGCGTTTCGCAGCACCCCTCCGCACGCTACACTGTCACTCGATGCCACTCACTGAGATACAACAACGCGTCCGCGACGATCTTGCTTCACGCGGCGAAGCAATGCTCGCTGAGCTGGCTGAGCACGTGGCGATCCCCACTGGCAAGGGTTTCGAGCCGGGACTCAATCAGTATCGGGAAGCACTCGTCGGGCGTTTGGCGGCGCTGACGGAAACGATTGATCGCGTTCCCGGCGCGCCGCGGCCGGCGTGGATTGACGTTGTGCCGCGACCGCAGACGGCGCAACCACCAGTGACGGTCGTCGCGCGGCATCATGTGAGCGATGAGCTGCCTCGCCTGTTGCTCGCCGGACACATCGACACCGTGCACGATCCGGATGGGCCGTTCCGCACACTGACGGTCGCGCCCGACGGCAGGACGGCACTGGGTCCCGGCGCGGCGGACATGAAAGGCGGCATCGTGCTGGCAATGCACGCTCTCGAAGCGCTGCACCGCTGCGGCGCGGCGATCAACTGGTCTTTCCTGCTCAACAGCGATGAGGAGACGGGTTCGTTTCATTCTGACCCCGCACTCGAGGCGGAAGCGAAGCGGCACGACTTCGGCCTGGCGCTCGAGCCGGCCCTGCCTGGTGGAGCGCTGGCCATTGAACGAATGGGCAGCGGGCAGTTCAAGATCGAAGTGCTCGGCCGGTCGGCGCATGTCGGCCGCGACTTTGCGTCGGGTATCTCGGCTGTCACGCGACTGGGCGAGATCATTGCGGAAATCGGGAAGTGGCCGCGGCCGGAGGAAGGGCTCATCATCAACGTCGGCCCGCTCAAGGGCGGAATCGTGACCAACGCGGTGGCGGACTATGCCGCGTGCTGGGGCAACGTGCGATTCGGCAACGAGACGCTTGCTGATGAACTTGAAGAGAAGTTGCTCGCGCTGGTCACGCCGGGCGATGCGCTGCCGCGCGTCGTCGTACACCACCGATGGAACCGACCCGCCAAACCGCTGATCGAAGCAACGCAACGACTGGCCGATCGAGCTGCGGTTGTCGCGAAATCGCTTGGTCAGACGCTGCCGTTCACAAAAACAGGCGGCGTGTGCGACGGGAACATCCTTCAGCACGCCGGACTGCCCACGATCGATACGCTGGGTGTGCGCGGCGGCGGGCTGCACACCACCGACGAGTGGATCGAGGTGGCGAGCCTGGTCGAGCGGAGCCAGTTGCTGGCGACGTTGATGCTGGATCTGGCGCAGATCTGAAGCGATGGCGCAGGCGGTCACGGGGCTGCTGGACCCGTGTTGGCGCCGGGCAGGATCGCACAAGCGATGGGGTGAAAACGCCGATGTTTTCAGGTGTCAGCCGCATCCGCGGTTTGCTCTGCCCCACCCTTTGAGCCGGATACAGTCCTGCCATGAACGCCAGCACCACTACCGCCGCTCCCGCCACGAAATCCGCCCAGTTGCACGCCAGCCCGATCGTCGAACAGGCGATTGACCGGGCCATCGACGAGATGCGCAAGGTGCAGTCCGGCATCAATGCGGTGCGCCCGCCGCTCAATGAGGAACTGGCCGGCCGATACCGCGAACTGTTGGCGCAGGCGAGCGAGGTGCGCGGCAAGAGCAAACTCTTCTTTGACTACCACGGCTCGGGGCTGGGCAACGGCCCCTTCGTCGAACTGGCCGACGGCTCGGTGAAGATGGATCTCATCTGCGGCATCGGCCCGATGTTCTTCGGCCATAGCAATCCTGAAGTCACGCGGATTACCATGCGCGCCGCGATGAGCGACATCATCCTCCAGGGCAATTTGCAGATGAATGAGGATTCGACCGACCTGTCGAACCTGCTGGTTGAAGAAGCGTCGGGCAGCAGCAAGCTGGCCCACGTCTTCCTGACCAATTCGGGTTGCATGGCCAACGAGTCGGCGATCAAGATCTGCTACCAGAAGCACGCGCCAGCCAGCCGCGTGATCGCATTTGAGAATTGCTTTATGGGTCGCAGCGTGACCATGTCGCAGATCGGCGACAACGACGGCAATCGTGTGGGTATTCCGCTCTCGACGCTGGTCGATTACCTGCCGTTCTACGACGCCGAACGGGGCGCTGAATCGACATGCGAGATTCTCGGTCAACTCGACAAACTCATCGCCCGCTATCCGGGACAGCACGCGTGCTTCATCTTCGAACTCGTGCAGGGCGAAGGCGGCTTCAACTCGGCGCCGCGGGAGTTCTTCGTGGCGCTCATGGAGCGATGCAAGAAGGCCGGCATCGCGGTGTGGTGTGATGAAGTGCAGACATTCGGCCGCACGGGCGCCATGTTCGCGTTCGACCTGCTCAAGCTCGGCGAGTACGTGGACGTGTGCACAATCGGCAAGCTCAGCCAGGTGTGCGCGTGTCTGTATTCGAAGGACTACAACCCCAAGCCGGGTTTGCTCAGCGGCACGTTCATCGGCTCGACTGTCGCGATTCAAGCCGGGCACTACATGCTCGACACGCTGCGGCGGGGCAAGTATTACGGCCCAGATGGCGCGATCGCCCAGCACCACAAGCGATTCGTCGCCGGGATCGAAGACATGGCGTCTCGACACCCGGAGTGGTTCGGACCGATTCTCGACCACAACGGCAACGAAATGAAACGCATCAAGGTCGCCGGTGGACTTGGCGGAATGATGCGATTCACGCCCTTCGGCGGCCGCAAGGATCCGGTGAACAAGTTCATGTTCAACCTCTACGACGAGGGCGTGCTGTCGTTCTACTGCGGGCATGGGCCGTTCCACATTCGTTTCCTACCACCGCTGGGCGTGATGAAACTCGAGCAGTGGGATTCGGCATTCGAAGTCGTGGAACGAGCACTGGCGCGCACGGCCAAGGAGATGAAGGCCTAGCGCCGCGACCCGTCATGGCGTCGCAGGCGACGCTGCTAGACTTTGCGGCCGTCCGCAGCACAGGATCACCCGACCATGTACGTCATTCGTCAAGCCCGACCCGATGATGCGTCCATTCTGCTCAAACTGGCGCGGATGGTGCACTTCATCAACCTGCCGGCCGACCTCGAAATCATCGGCGACAAGATTCGGCGCTCGCAACTGAGTTTCGAAGGGTCGATCACGGACCTGACGCGAGCCATCTACATGTTTGCCATCGAGGATGACACAACGGGCAATCTGCTGGGCACCTCGCAGATCATCCCGCAGATCGGTACGCCCGAGGCGCCAAACACCTATTTCAAGGTGCGCAGCCGCACGATGTACGCCGATGACCTGCAGCAGGGCATGACGCACACCACGCTTCAGCTCGGCTCGATCACGGATGGGCCAACCGAGGTCGGCGGGCTCATTCTCGCGCCGAGCTATCGCGGCCACCCGGCCAAACTGGGCAAGACGCTCTCGCTCATCCGCTTTCACTACATGGGGCTGCACCGCGATCGATTCCGCGACGAGCTGCTGGCCGAGATGATGGCCCGGCTCACGCCTGAGGGCACTAATGCGTTCTGGGAGCACCTGGGGCGGCGTTTCATCAACCTGACGTACACCGAGGCGGACCGGCTGTCCTCGCGATCCAAGGCGTTCATCCTCAAGCTCATGCCACACGAGGAGATTTACGTCACGATCCTGCCGCCCGAGGCGCGGATGCTAATCGGCAAAGTCGGCAAGGACACCGAGCCGGCCAAGGCGATGCTCGAACGCATGGGCTTCAAGTACGAGGATCACATCGACCCGTTCGACGGCGGGCCGCACTTGCACGCGAGAACGTCGGACGTTTCGATCGTGCGCGAGACAACGCGACTGAAACTCGGTCCGGCGTGCACCAAGGCGCAGGCCAAGGGCGAGGCGCTGGTTAGTTTCCAGGGCGACGACGGCTTCCGGGCCGTGTCAGCGCCGATCTCGCTGAGCCCGGACGGCAAGACGGTCCGCATCACGCGCGAGCACATGAAGGCTATCGGCGCGGCGGCCGGCGAGCGGGTCGGGTTTACACTGCTGAGTAAGACGGATCGCGCGAAATCGAAGCGCAAGGCGGGCAAGCGAGTGTAACGTCAGAGCATTGCCTCCCACTCGTGGAGATCGCTCGATGCTGAAGCGACTTCCAGTTCTGATCATCATCCTGGCGCTCGCCACGTGCAAGCCCGCGGCGAACCGCTCGCAACTCTCCGCCAAGGACATGGCCGATCCCGCCAACGCGCGGTTCCTGCAGAACTTTGCCGGAGACGATCAGGATCCGTGGTTCGCCGGGGCGATCATGACAATGACCGATGGCGCTCCCCTGAGCGGTGCTGCATTCTGCGTGAAGCGCCCTGTTGCTGGCCGCACGGATATGGTGCTGGTTATTGCGTTCTGCGCTCCTCCGCTCGATGGTCAACCGATGATGCAATTGCAGATTGCAGCGCCGGACCAGCTCGGCTTTCCACAGTACATCGATCCCGTACTGCTGTGCAGTCTGGACGATGAGCAGATCGAGAAGGTCTACGCTGCCGGGGTGCCGGCGGCTCTTGTGGAGATGCTGGTCCAGCGTGCCGATGCGGCCGGCTGGGACGCGTCAGTGGCCAAGCGAGTCGACGTGCGCTGGCTCTATGTCGACGCCGCGCCGTTCTTCGTGGAACCGTGAGGATTGTGCGGCAAGGGGCACGAGCAGCGCCCAACATAAAACTGTCACCGCTGCGCAGCTAATCAGAAGGTAGTCCGAACGGATCTTCGAGCGCCGTACGGACGTGCGCGAGAGTCGCTTCCTCGGCTCCGATGGTGATGACGACGGACTGGGCGAAGCTCTCGTATGAGCCGCGCGGGTGGGTGCAGCACACGAGATAGAACAACGCCTCCCGAAACGATTTCGTGTGCCACGTCGTCATCACCGGGTCATCCGGACCACCGAGGAACGGGTTGGGGCCCTCATCGATTTCCAGCCCGACGACGATCTCATCCATGATGTCGTGCACGCGCTCGCAGTCGCGGCCCCAGGCGCTCAGGGAGACACACCCGACTCGATAGAGGAACTCCAGCACGGTTGAAATCGTGGCCGCCGGAAGGCCGTCGGCGTGCCAGACGAGCAGTGCGGCGAAACCAGGTTTGATGCCAACGAAACTTCCGGGCAGTTTGGCCGGGCCGTTGAGCGTCAACAGATAGATTTCGCGCTTCCGATCCGTCGCGGAGAAGATTAACTGGGGATGATCCGGCGGTGCGACCACGATTGAGCATATCCCCGATCCGCTCCGGCTGAATCGATCCGCGCGGCGGCACCGCGTGCGACGATGCGCCATACGATGACCCATGCCTCATTCAACATTGCTCAAGCATCCTCCAGCAGACTTCATTGACGGGCGTTGGGTGGATCTGGACTCCGCTGGAGGAATCACCTCGACCAACCCGGCGGCGCCCGGTGAGATCATCTGGCAGGCGCAATCGAAGATCGAGCACGTCGACCAGGCTGTCGCTGCCGCTCGAAGCGCCTTGCCCGGCTGGGCTGCGCTGCCCGCGAGCGATCGGCACGAGTCCCTGCGGCGGTACCAGCAGGTCGTGAAGGCCAATCTCGAGCGGATCGCCGGGCTCATCTGCGACGAGAGCGGCAAGACGATGGCGGAGTCCACCTTCGAAGCCAACGCGCTCATCGGCAAGGTGGACATCACGCTCGACCCCAGCGGCGCGCTCGGACGCATCACGGACTTTGAAGTTCCGGTCAGCGCGACGCGAAGAGGGATCAACCGATTCAAGCCGCACGGCGTGATGGCCGTCGTCGGCCCGTTCAACTTCCCGGCCCACCTGCCCAACGGGCATTTCATTCCCGCATTGGCGGCGGGCAATACGATCGTGTTCAAGCCGAGCGACAAGACGCCGGCTGTGGGGCAGGTTCTCGCTGAGGTGTGGGACGAAGTTGGACTGCCGCCGGGCGTGTTCAACCTCGTGCAGGGGGCGGCGGATGTCGCGGCGCGACTGGTCATTCACGATGATCTCGACGGCATTCTGTTCACGGGTTCGTGGGGTGTGGGGCGGCGGATCCTGGAAGCGAATCTCGACCGTCCAGGCCGCATCATCGCGCTGGAGATGGGCGGCAACAACCCAGCGGTGGTGATGGATGACGCTGCGCTGCGCCAGGCGGTGATCGAATGCACTCGCGCGGGCTTTGCGACCACGGGTCAGCGTTGCACGTGTACGCGCCGGGTGATCGTGCATGAGAAGGTTGCCGACCGGTTCCGCAAGGCGTTCGTCGAAGTCGCGCGGAGTCTCACGTTTGGTCCGGGACGAACCGAACCAGGCGTGTTCATGGGGCCGGTGATCAACAGGCAGACGGTGCAGGCGGTGCTCGATTTCCAGTCGCGGCTGGCGAAGCGCGGAGGAACAGTGCTGCTCGAGTCGCGGCGGTCCGAGCTGCCGGGACACTTTGTGTCGCCGGGTCTCGTGGAAGTTGATGGTGGGAACTACCGGGCCGGGCATACGGAGCACGACTGCGAAGTCTTCGGCCCGATCGTTCAACTGAGCGTCTGCCGGGACCTGTCCGACGCCATCGCCCAGGCGAACGGGACGCAGTACGGTCTGGCTGCCGCGATCTTCACTCAGCGAGGCGAGGACGCCGAGCGGTTCTTCGGCGCCGTGCGGGCGGGCTGCATCAACTGGAACACCGGAACGGCCGGGGCGTCGAGCAAGCTCGCCTTCGGCGGACTGGGCCACAGTGGCAACCACCGCCCCGCCGGCGCGTTCAGCGTGGACTACTGCGCCTATCCCGTTGCGGCGATGGTTGAATCGTCGAGCGACGCGGCGATCCCCGCGGGCATGCAGTTCGACGACGCGTGGATCAAGTAGCGGAAGATTGCGGGACGGCGCAACGAAAGACCCCGGCGATGTCTCGCCGGGGTCTGAGGCACAGGCCTGGTGATCAAATCGCGTGTTACCGCGGGAAGTATCCTTCGACCACGTTCGAGGTGGTGCAGGTGGCCTTCTGGTACGCCTGCCCGAATCGCGTCGTGCCCCGGAAGCCCTTGGGAACTCGACGATCGCAGACCGCGTAGCCGTTGGCGTCCGCCATACGGCGTCCGAAGCCCTTCGGCTGGGCCAGTTCGATGTAGACGCCCGGGCAGTTCTTGATGCGCCGCGCGCCGAGATTGGTGCTCCACATGAACTTCACCAGTGATCCGGGGGTGAAGTTGAACGCTTCGAAGACATTGATGTATTCGGTGCGGTAGTAGGTCGGCAGAGCGAGAATGGGGCCGGTGTTCTCCGGGAGGAAGAAGGTATCCTGGACGAAGTCGGCGAGGTTCCGACCGGTCTGCTGTCCGGCCTGATTCGAGAACTCGTAGTGGATGCCGCCGTAGATCCGGCTGCGACCGGCCTCTGCAGCCGCCTCGGAGAAGGAGGTGTAGTAGCGCGGCACGCCTGGCAGGCTGTCGGAGACGTCAGCAAAGCTCATGTTGTCCGTGCCGAACTCGTAGGCAAGCACCTTGGCGGCTGCGGCACTAAAGGTGCTGTGGCCGGAGGTGTATTCGGGGAACGGAGGCGTCACGACGAAGCTGGTCCAGGTGGGATCCGGCTCGGTGAGTTCGTTGCCGTCCTGATCAGCGAGGGTAATGGCGTGATAGGGACGCCAGAGGCTGTAGTTGTACTTGTTGTCCCAGCAAAGAATCGCGGCGTCCGCCAGCGTCACATTGAGCTTGGCGAAGAGTAGCGCGTTCTTGCCCAAGCCATAGCCCAGTGCTTCCGAGCAGTTCTCCGCGATCATGTTCCAGTGTCCCGGAGGCGTGCAGGTGCCCGGGTTGTCAGACCAGAACAGAGCAATCTCGGATTGGTCTGCCGTACGGTTGGGGCTGTCCACGCGTCCGAGGTCCTTGACCTCGTTGACGTCGGTGGCGTACTGGATGCTGGTGAGTTCGGGAGGCGCTGGAGCGCGGAACTGCGAACCGCTGCTCATGGTCCAGGGCGTGACCTGCGGCCACTGAGGAAGAAGAGCCGGAGCGTAGTTGGGCGGAGTGGGCCGCCACTCGCCGGGGTTGGTGCCGGGAGTGTATTCGACGTGACGATCCCAGCCATCATCAGCACGGAGCGCGATGATCTGGTCTGCAACGTACTCGCCGAGCGTGATGCCGTCGATCTTGGCCTGGCTGTCCGGGACCTTCTTGAGCGACTCATAGAGCTGGAAGTCGAAGTACTCGATCTGGTCGGGATAGAGGCTCGCGAGCACGTGATACGCTGCTGTTGCGGCGGCGGCCTCGCGTGACGTGTTGGCCGGCGGATCAATCTCGACGTAATACGGAGCATGCGCCCGGTCGATCGCGTTCACGCAGTCGTAGATCGCAACATGCATCATTGCCAGCGCGCGCGTGGCCATGGGAGGATTCGTGCTCGTTTCACGAATGGTGTCGAGCGCGACTCGGTTCCACACCAGGACCAAGTCTGTGCCAGCGAAGCACGGTGCGGCGAGACCTGCAGCCGTGGCAAAGCAGAAAAGCATCCTCTTCATGATCTGTCTCCCTCTCTCGGTTTGTCGTGTTGCCGGTCGTCTTTCTTCTTCCCCAAGCAGACCGGGCAAAGAATCGGCTCAAAGCGCCTGCTGTCAGCAGGCGGCAAAATACACTATGGGTGCCCAAGATTGTACAATATCAACATGAAAGTGTGCATCCGCAATTCCAAAAGTCAAGAAATTTTACACTAATCGGATGAAAATGTCCGTTGACAAAACCAGTTCGGGGAAATCCACCGATTTGCTCCTGAACATCCTCCGTGGAAAGCCCAACAAGTAGGCGAGGCTTTCCCCGGTCGGCGACGCGCTAATCTTTCTCATGCCCGACACCCCCAAAACTCGCCTGCCAAATGCTCGCCAGTTTCCCCGCTTCGCCGGGATTTCCACATTCTGTCGTTTTCCGCTTTTGGATGCCCTGAATTCGTCTCCCGATTGGGCACTGTACGGCATCCCCTTTGACGGCGGTGTGACATATCGTCCGGGAACCCGATTCGGACCTCGGGCGATCCGCGAACAGTCCGCGTATGTCAAACCCTACCACCTCGAGCACGACCTCAACCTTGCCGAGCGGGTGAGCCTCTGTGATGCGGGCGACGCTCCGGTTCGGCCGTACTCCACCAAGGAAACCCAGGACGCGGCGTGCGAGTTTGCCCTCGGGCTCGGGGACGCGCACACCAGGCTGCTGGCGGTCGGAGGTGACCACTCGATTGCGCTGGCCAATATTCGTGCGTCTCAGAAAAAGCACGGGAACAATCGACCCCTGGCGGTCCTCCACTTCGACTCCCACCTTGACACCGTCGATGTCGCCTGGGGCGAGAAGTACACCCACGCATCGCCGTTTATCCGCGCTGTGGAGGAAAATCTGATTGACCCTGCGCGGATGCTCTCCGTCGGCATCAAGGGTCCGCTCAACACCGCGACTGATCTCGATTACGGCCGCAATCACGGAATTGAACTGGTCACGTATGCGGACTGGCGACAGCGCAACGGGGTTGAGCGCATCAGGACGTTCATCGAACGGCTGCGCCATTCGGGCGATCCGGTCTACTTGACGTTCGACATCGACGCCGTCGATCCCGCATACGCACCGGGCACCGGCACCCCTTCGATTGGCGGTTTTACTTCGGCCGAGGCATTGGAACTGGTGCGCGCCTGTCGCGGCGTGAATCTGGTGGGTGCCGATGTCGTTGAGGTGCTGCCCGCGATGGACCCGACGGGGATCACCGCCTTGCTCGCGGCGCACATCATCTTCGAGATCCTCTGCATCGCTGCGTGACCGGGTCTTGAGACAGCGCACGCGCCGGGTCAGCGCCGTGCCTCGATCCGGCCCACCTAATTCGCTACGAAATTGAGCAGGCGATTGGGCACGTAGATCACCTTGCGGATCGTCTTGCCGGCGAGAAGCTCGGCGATGCGTTCGTTGGCGAGCGCGGCGGCTTTGGCGGTGTCTTCATCAGCGCCGTTGGGGACCATGACGGTGGCGCGCAACTTGCCCATGATCTGCACCGGCATCTCGATCTCGTCATCGACGAGCCACTTCGGATCGACCGAAGGGAAAGGTTCGTACATCACGTCGCTCTGGTACCCCAGTCGTTCCCACAACTCGGCGGCGAGATGCGGCACGAAGGGCGCGAGCATTTTCACCAGTGCTTCAGCCACCTCTCGCGGCAAGTTTGTCAATGGCACCAATGCATTGTTGAATTCGATCAATGCGGCGATCGAAGTGTTGAACCGCAGGGCGTGCATGTCTTCATCGACCTTGGCGATTGTCTTGTGCATGGCACGACGGATGTCATCGGAAGGCGGCTCGTCGACGACCTTCCACTGCCCTGTTTCCGCATCGACGAAGTTGCGCCAGACGCGCTGCAGGAAACGGTGCGAGCCAATGATGTCGCGCGTGTTCCACGGCTTGCTCTGCTCGAGAGGCCCCATGTACATTTCGTAGAGGCGCAACGTGTCGCAGCCGTACTCGGCAAAGATGTCGTCGGGCGTGAGCGCATTCTTGAGGCTCTTACCCATCTTGCCGTAGGAGCGGCTGACTTCCTTACCCTTGTAAAAGTACTGTCCGTTGCGTTCTTCCACTTCTTCGGCCGGAACGTAGACGCCGCGTTGGTCGGTGTAGGCGAAGGCCTGGATGTAGCCCTGGTTGAACAGGCGGCCGAATGGCTCGGGCGTGCTGACGTGGCCGAGATCGAAGAGGACCTTGTGCCAGAATCGCGCGTAGAGCAGGTGGAGGACGGCGTGCTCGACGCCGCCGACGTAGAGATCGACGCCGCCGATGTGGTGGATCGCTGGATTGAAGTGCGTCGCCGTGCAGGCTCCCCCCCCGCGCGCACTGAGCATCCAGTAGCGCTCGATGTTCGGATCAACGAAACACTGATCATCGTTCGGATCGAGGTAGCGCAGGTAGTACCAGCACGACCCCGCCCACTGGGGCATGGTGTTCAGTTCGCGGCGATAGGTCTTGCCGTTGATCTCGACGTCGATCCAGTCCTTGGCGCGACCCAGGGGCGGTTGCGGCGGGGCGTTGGGATCGTCGCTGGCGGCCGGCGTGAAGTCATCAAGCGGCGGCAACTCGACGGGCAGTTCGCTTTCGGGCAGCGCGATGGGATGGCCATCGATGTCGTAGACGATCGGGAAGGGTTCGCCCCAGTAGCGCTGGCGCGAAAAGAGCCAGTCGCGGAGCTTGTAATTGGTTGTGCCCTGGCCGTGACCGTTTTGTTCGAGCCAGGCGATCATCTCCTTCTTGGCGTCGGCAACATGCAGGCCATCGAGGAAACCGCTGTTCATGGCGGGACCGTCGCCAACGAACGCTTCGTCGCCGAAGTCATCGGGCGGGCGCACGGTGCGGACGATGGGCAGTTCGAACGCCTTGGCGAATTCCCAGTCGCGCTCATCCTGCGCCGGCACGGCCATGATGGCGCCGGTGCCGTAGGCCATGAGCACGTAGTCGGCGATGAAGATGGGGATTGGTTTGCCGGTCGCGGGATTGGTCGCGTAGGCGCCGATAAAGACGCCGGTCTTTTCTTTGGCGTCCGCCTGGCGCTGGACTTCCGACTTGCCTTCCGCAAAACGGCGATAGGCGGCAACGGCCTCGCGCGGCGTGGCGGAGGGATTGTCGCCCTTCCACATTTCATGCGTGCCGCCGGGCCATGCATCCGTGGTCAGTTTCGCCACCAGCGGATGCTCGGGCGCGAGGACCATGTATGTCGCGCCAAAGAGCGTGTCGGGCCGGGTGGTGAAGACGCGAATGGTTTCGCCGTTGGCGGGGAAGTCGATGTAGGCGCCTTCGCTGCGGCCGATCCAGTTGCGCTGCATCAACTTCGTTGACTCAGGCCAGGAGAGCGGCTCGAGATCGTCGAGCAGGCGCTCAGCGTAGGCGGTGATGCGCATCATCCACTGCTTCATCGGCCGCTTGTAGACCGGATGGTTGCCACGCTCACTGCGGCCGTCGGCGGTGACTTCTTCATTAGCCAGCACCGTGCCCAGGGCGGGGCACCAATTGACGGGCACTTCGGCGAGGTATGCGAGGCGATAGCCGTCGATGATCGCATGTCGATCATCTTCGCTCAGCCGTTGCCAGGTTCCGCTGCAACCCTGCGGCAGCGCTCGCTTGCCGCTGGCGAACTCAGCAATCAAATCATCGATTGGACGCGCTTTGCCGCTGGTTCCCGCGGGATTGGTTGCCATCGGGTCGTACCACGAGTTGTAGATCTGCAGGAAGATCCACTGCGTCCAGCGGTAGAAGGCCACATCGGTCGTTGAGACCGATCTGGTGGGATCATGTGCGAGGCCGAGACGTTTGAGTTGGGCGCGCATGGTGGCGACGTTGCGTTCGGTGGTGATGCGCGGATGGACGCCGTGCTCGACGGCAAACTGCTCAGCGGGCAGGCCGAAGGCGTCGTAGCCCATGGCGTGCAGAACGTGGAATCCCTTGGCGCGAAGGTAGCGGGCGTAGATGTCAGTGGCGATGTAGCCCAGGGGGTGGCCGACGTGCAGGCCGACGCCGCTGGGATAGGGGAACATGTCAAGGATGTACTGCTTGGCGCGGCCCTGGAACTTTTCGAAGCCGGGCTCGCCGGGATTGGGCGTGACAAAGCTGCGGCGCTGCTCCCAGCGCTGCTGCCACTTAGATTCGATGGCGTTGGCGGCGGAGGCGTCGTAGCGCTCGCCGGCCGACTCGCTGGTTGCCGCCGATTGCGGTGGCGTGTTGGTGGTCATGAAGGCGACCTTTCCGGCTCGCGGCGCGGTCAATCGCCCGAACCAGAGGAAAGTGAACTCTCAAGAACAGGGTGGACAATCCCTGTCAGGATACGCCGCAGCCGGCCAAAGAGCCGGAAAATCAGCCTGCATCGACCTCGGGCATGATGTACCTTTTTCGCGCCTCGCCCACGAGGTAGAAGCTCCCCGTGATGCAGATGAGGTCCTCGCGGTTGACCGCCCGCTGGGCCAGGTCAATCGCCTCATCCAGCGTCCCTGCCACCTGCGTCATCTTGCCCGACAGCTCCGCAAAGCGCTGGGCCAGGTCGGTGGGATCGCATGCCCGGGGATTGAGCCGCGTGCGGGTGAAGATGATCTTGTCGGCTCCCATGGCGATGGCCTTGAGCATGCCGTCGATGTCCTTGTCGCGCCCGCACCCGAAGATGACGACAAGCGAGTCGTAGCGCATATTGGCGGGCAGGGTGCGAATGAGCGCAGCGATTGAAAGCGGGTTGTGCGCGCCGTCGATGATGATGCGCGGGGTGTGGCAGACTTGCTCGAAGCGGCCGGCGAGAACGGTTTCTGACAGGCCATCGGCAATCGCCTGTTCCTCCAGCGCATCGCCGCGCTCGCGCAGGACATCGATCACGGCCAGCGCCAGACCGCAATTGAGCGCCTGGTGATCGCCCTTGAGGGGCACCAGAACATGATCGAAGATGGTGCGCGGTGTTTCGAGGCACACGCGGCACTGGGACCCGGTCCTGGCCGAACTCTCAAAACGGCTGGAGAACTCGATCTCCTGTTCGAGGAACCGAAGCGGTGCACCAACCATGGCCGCGACCGCGCGCAGAGCCGTCTCGGCCTCGGGATCCTGCGGCGTGCTCACGGCCGGAACACCCGGTTTGAAGATCCCCGCCTTCTCGCGTGCGATGAGATCAAGTGTGCGGCCGAGAATCTCCACATGGTCGTAACTGATCTGTGTGATGGCGCAGACTTCGGGCACGATCACATTTGTGGCGTCGAGTCGCCCACCCAGCCCCACTTCCATGATCGCCAGGTCCACCGCCTGAAGAGCGAAGTGATAGAGCGCGGCCGCGGTTAGAATCTCAAAGAAATGCAATCGCTCGACCTTCGCGGAGGCGGCGGCTCGCGCCACTTCAGCCAGCGCGAAGCGCAGCTGCTCTCCCGAGATGTCTCGCTTATCCACGCGAATGCGCTCGCGCACATCGATCAGGTGCGGCGAGGTGTACTGCCCGACGGTCCAGCCGCAGCCACCCAGCGCGGCAGCAAGCATGGCGACGGTCGAACCCTTGCCCTTGGTCCCTGCCACATGCACGGTGCGCAGGTGATCCTGCGGATCGCCGAGTTCCTTGAGAATCGCGCGCGTGCGGTCAAGGCGAAACGCCTTTTCGGGCTCGCTGATGCGATGGGTGCGCTCGAGATCGATGTGCTCATAGAGCCATCGCAGGGCGCCGGAATACGTTTCGAATGACCCCGGCTGCACGTGTGATTCCTGAGGTTGCCGCGAACTCGATTCTCCCCCGGTTGGCACGGTGGGCATGGTACTGACGCGTCTGGGACGGTCAAGGGACATCGGGGTGCGTTGAAGATCTCGGCGTGCGGTTCGCGTGATTTGCCGACCAATCCTCGCTCCAACGCGTACCATCGAGACCGCACCCCCCGCCGGCGAATAGGAAAGGCCACCCGTCCCATGACCGTTGAAGAGATCAGGCACCACAGCAGTTTCGGGTACGAAGCCTGGCGCGTGCTCCGCATCGTTGGAGAATTCGTCGAAGGATTCGAGACGCTTGAAAGCATTGGCCCTGCGGTTTCGATCTTCGGCTCGGCCCGCACGCCCGCAGATGACCCGTGGTACCAGGAGGCGGTGAAGTGCGGCCGCCTGCTGGCGCAGAGCGGAACGGCCGTTATCACCGGCGGCGGACCGGGGATCATGGAAGCCGCCAACAAGGGCGCATGCGACGCAGGTGGCGTCAGCGTGGGGCTGAACATCGCCCTGCCCATGGAGCAGGACCCGAACCCCTACCAGACGCATGAACTCACGTTCAATTACTTCTTCTGCCGCAAGGTCATGTTTGTGAAGTACGCCAAGGGGTTCATTATCTTTCCAGGAGGCTACGGCACGTTTGATGAGTTCTTCGAGGCGCTCACGCTCATCCAGACATTCAAGATTGAGCCGTTCCCGATCGTGTGTGTCGGCACCGAGTTCTGGAGTGATCTCGTCAAGTGGATGCGTCACACGCTGAGTGAGAAGTTCAAGACCATCAGCCCGGAAGACATCGATCTCTTCAAAGTGACGGACACGGCTGAAGAGGCGGTCGAAATCGTCCGCGCGCACATCGCCGGCGAGGGCGACACCGCAGCCGGACTGCCGCAGTTCTCGGGCGCGGCGGGCGAGACATCGGCTGAGGGCACGCGCGTGGGCGTGGATAAGCACCAGCATCGCAAGCCGCGGCGCAACGGCAAGAACAAACCCGCCGATTGAACGAGCACGCGATGAAACCTGGTCGGGGCCGCCGCGTATGAGCACAGGCATGCGACCGTTGCAACATCTCGGCCGACTCGTGGCGAAACTGGCGCTGGGCGCATCCCTTTGCGTGGGCCCATCCGCGGCGATCGGTGCGTTGAGCTTGGATCAACCTGAGACTGAGGTTGAAGAATTCGATCTCACAATGGTGCAACCGGAAACCACGATCGCGCCCTTTGCGAGCTACGCGCTCCCGTCCGAGGAGTTTCCGGATGCCGTGGTCGTCGACCTGCCGCATCGCAAAGCGTACGCGGCCACCGAGTTCGTGGCGATCAATGTGCTGTCGCTGTTGAGCGCCGCATGGATCGAAGCGATGGCGCTACTCGCCGCGGGGCTCTCGCTCCTCTGGATCCGCCGCGTGGCGCGCCGACCGCAACAACCCGGCCAGCTCTACTGCCGCCGCTGCAACTACTTGCTGACTAGTCTTCAACGCGACGTATGCCCGGAGTGCGGCGCGGAGATCACGGGGCGCGGGCAGATGATCGGCCGACGCCCCTGGCCGCGATTGAGCGCGGCGATCCTTCTTTTGCTCGCAACCCTGGGTCTCTACGCGGCGTACTTCCGCCGCGTGCCGCGCCTCGTCTGGCCCGACACCTGGCCCGCATGGTGGTCGCGCTCGCTCGATGAAGTTGCGCGAGCCAATTCGAAGTACCAGTGGCTCATCCAACACAGTCGCGTGCTCTCTCGTCTGGTCGAGATAGACCTCAACGACGCCGGCGCGACGCGCACCCTGTGGACCGGCACCCGGTCGGATGTTGATCACATCAATGGTCTGTTTCTGTCTGACGATGCGAGCCGACTGACGGTCTGGCACACGGACGGGCTGCAAGCGTGGGCGCTGCCGGACTGCAAGTCAGCCGCTCGCCTCGATGATTCGAACGTCTCGCTGCCCTTTTCATTTCTGGCGATCACCGGTGTCGAAATGAGCGGCGACGGCCGCACCGCACTTCTCGTGGGTCCGGATCGGAACAACACGGCCATTGCGATCGACGTCGACTCCGGGCGAGAATTGTGGAAGATCGAATATCTCGTGATTGAGGACATCTCCCGTTTGCACATCCTTCATGGGTCGAGTCTCGATCGCCTCATCGTTGCGGCCGACGTCTCCAGCACCGGCATCACTGACCTGAGCGAGTGGTACGTTGATGACAAGCAACATCCCAACCGCATGCGGCACTTTTCCACAAGCGCCTACGCGCTCGGGCCTCGGCTGGCGCGCAACGGGTTTGGCCCGCTGATCTGGGCGAGCGATCTCGAGCAGGTCGAGGCCTGGAATCTGCAAACCGAGCGGGTGGCGCGCCGCATTCGCCTGCCGATGCGTTCGGTGCTGCTCTTTGCCTGGCCAGGCGACGTGCCGCGATTGATCATCACGATGTTCGACCAGGATTCGCGGACATGGATCGTTGACGCCGGGGCCGGCCGCGTGCTGGCCCAGCTCGATGGCACGCCGATGCGCACGCGCAGCACGCGTCTCCTGCAGGATGGACACACCCTCGCGGTGTGGGGTTACGATGGCGACCTCTCGCACAGAGTGCTGCAGCTTTACGACCTGTCGTCGATCGCACCGACATCGAAAGGCGACCAGTAGCTCAGCACGGCAGCGAACGGGCTCCGCCTGCAGCCGTGGTCGCGAAGATCGTTGGTCGCTCCTGAAAGGCGGTCTCGAAGTGGTCGGCAGTTGTTTGCGTGACAGTTCGGACGCGTCGCGGATCGCAAAGTACGATGGCGCAGCCGCCGAAGCCGCCGCCGGTCATGCGTGCGCCGAAGACACCGCCATCCAGGCCGATGGATCGAGCCGACTCGACGATCTGATCGAGTTCCTCGCACGAGACGTCGTAGTCATCGCGCAATGAATCGTGAGAAGCGTACATGAGTTGACCGAAGGTCTTGAGATCTCTGGATTCCAACGCCGCGATGGCCTGGAGCACGCGTGCATTCTCGCTGACAACATGCCGTGCGCGCTGAAGGAGGACCGGATCCAACCGAGGGCCGAGTTTCGCCAGCAGCGGCGGATCGACATCTCGAAGTGATTCAATGTTTTGACCGGACAGAGACGCCATGGCTGCGACGGCCTGCTCACACTGCCGCCTGCGCAGACCGTACTCGTTCGTCGCCAGGTCGTGATGCACTCCGGTGTCGATGACCAGCAGCACAGCCTGCTCGCGATCAGGCATCGGCACGTGCCCGATTGTTCCCTCGCGACAATCGAGATGGAGTGCATACCCGGCTCTGGCCATAATCGAGGCGGTCTGGTCCATGATGCCGCAGGGCACGCCGGCAAAATCATGCTCGACGCGCTGGCACAGCAAGGCCTTCTCGCGCGGCTCGAGTGATTGGCCGGTGATCTGCTCCAGAAGCATTGCGATGGCCACGCACAACGCCGCGCTGCTGCTCAATCCGGAGCCGACCGGAACTGAACTGACAATGACGGCGTTGATATTGGGGATCGACCAGCCTCGATCCTGGAACTGGCGTGCGGTGCCGAGCACATAGTTCCCCCAGCCGGACTCTCGTCGCTGTACGAGCTGCGCGAGATCCACCTGCGCAACATCATCCTGCGCCGCACTGACAAAGGTCGAGCGTTCGGAATCTGGCAAACCAGCCGCGACGACACACCAGCGCTCGATGGCGATGGGCAGCACGTGCCCCTGGTTGTAGTCGGTGTGCTCGCCGATGAGATTGACGCGCCCCGGGGCCGCGGCGCACCAGCGCGGCGGGGCGCCGAAACGAGAAGCGAAGGCGCGGGTGGCCTGCTGATGCAACTGACTGACGTTTGTGGATTCCGGCATCGACATAAGCGTACGCCGGCTGGCCGACGTGCTTGCATCGACCGATGGTCACTCGGGATTGACTCAAGCCGCTTCGATACAATGCCCTCGAATGCCTGATATCCGCCCACTTGATCCATTGCTGGTGAACCAGATCGCGGCCGGAGAGGTCGTCGAGCGCCCCGCGTCCGTTGTGAAGGAACTGGTGGAGAACTCCATCGACGCTGGGGCCAGGCGCATTCGCATCGAACTCGAACAGGGTGGGATCGAGCGCATTGAGATCGTCGACGATGGCTGCGGCATCGAGTCGGCGCAACTCACGTTGGCCGTCGCTCCGCACGCGACGAGCAAACTTCGCCACGCGAACGACCTTCACTCAATCGCGACGATGGGATTCCGCGGCGAAGCCCTGGCGGCGATCACCTCGGTGAGCCGGTTTTCGATCATCAGCCGCTCAGCCAGCGAACCCAGCGGGGCGCGGCTGGATGGCGAGGGGGTGTCCTTTGATCGGCCGGCGCCTTGCGGCTGCGCGCCGGGAACGACAATCGTCATCCGCAACCTGTTCTTCAACACACCGGCTCGGCGGAAGTTCCTTCGCACGGTGCAGACGGAGTTCGGCCATATTTCCGATCTTGTCGGCCGCCTGGCGATGAGTCACCCGGCCACCGGGTTCGTGCTGGTGCATGATGATCGAACGGTGCTCGATCTGCCGCCGCGCCAGTCGCCGCGCCAGCGCATCGTGGAGGTGCTCGGCCAGGAGCTTGAGCGAGAGCTGCTCGAAGTAAGCCTCGACAACGCCCTCACGGATCGCCCGATGGCGGTGTGGGGATTCGTCGGCACGCCGTCGGTCGCGCGCAGCAGCGCCCGATTTCAGCATTTCTTCATCAACGGTCGATTCGTGCGCGACAAGACGATCGCACACGCGCTCAAGGAAGGCTATCGCGGCCTGCTCGATCCCACGCGGTTACCCCTCGCGGTGCTCTACATCGAGATGGATCCGTCGCAGGTGGATGTGAACGTCCATCCCACCAAGGCTGAAGTGCGCTTTCGGGAGACACAGTCGATCCACGGCCTGGTACTCACGGCCGTGCGTCAGCGCCTGCTGCTGGCCGACCTCACGCCGGATGCGACACTCGCTCCGAGTCGAACCGGATTCGCCTGGCCAACAGGCGACGCGCCGATCGTCTCGACGGAGCCGAGCGCGACGCGTGCCTTCGTGGAGCACTTCAAGGCGCTCGATCCCGTGCAGCGCGGCTTTGCCTATCAGGAGATTCGTGAAGCGCTCAAGGAAAACGGAGTCGATGAGCCGGACCTGTTCGCCACCACCCCATCGCAGCCCAACGGGGTAACCGCGTCGACTGCGGTTCGGATCCTCCAGGTGCACTCGAGTTACCTCGTGGTCGAAGACTCCGAGGGGCTGAGCATCATCGACCAGCATGCGCTGCACGAGCGGGTCATGTTCGAGGAGCTCAAGGCTCGGGTGCTGGTCGGCAATCTCGAATCACAACGGCTGCTCATGCCGGCCGTGGTGGAGGTGCGTGCCGAGCAGATGGATCTGCTCAATACGCTGGCGCGTCTGCTGGGCAAGATCGGCGTCGAAGCCGAGCCCCTTGGCCTGCGCTCGATCGCCGTGCATGCATTCCCGAGTTTTCTGTTTGAAAGGCGGGTGGATCCCGTCGTGTTCATGACGGAGTTGCTCGACCGCGCGGCCGAGGAAGGGTTCACACCGGAAGACGAAGCGGCCCTGCATGAAGTGCTGGACATGATGAGTTGCAAGGCGGCGGTGAAGGCTGGCGACCGACTGAGCGAAGAGGAGCTGCTCGAACTGCTCCGACGCCGCGACGCCATTGAGCGCGGCGGAAGTTGCCCGCACGGCCGCCCCACCACCATCCGCATGACACTGCGCGATCTCGAACGGCAGTTTGGTCGGCGGTGATCGGGCGATACTGTTGAGCTGCAACCGCAAGCCTTTGGGACAAAGAAGCGCGACTACCAAGCCTCACAAGGAGTTCACATGCCACGGTTGATGCGAACGACACTCATCGCCATCACCTTCTGCGGCCTGTTCACAGCCGCAGCCTTCGCGCAGGGCGACGCACCCGCCAAGCCCGCGGAGACGTCCTTTGCAGCGGCGTTCTTCATCTCGCGCGGCTCGATCTTCGGCACAGCGATCATCTGGTTCCTGCTGGCGCTTTCCGTCTTCAGCGTCGGACTCATGGGCTACATGTGGGTCATCAATCGCCGCGTTCACATCCTGCCCGAAGGACTCGCCGAGCGCTCGCGCCAACTCATCACGACCCAGCAGTACCGCGAACTGCTCGGCCTGCTCTCGGCGGACGTCAGTTACTTCGGCCAGGTGCTCTCCTCGGCTCTGCACGAGTCGTCGCACGGCTTTGGCGCGATGATCCGCGCTCTCGAACAGGCGGCCGACGAGTACACCACCCGGCGGCTGCGGCAGATCGAGATCCTCAACGTGATCGGCAACGTCGCCCCGATGATCGGCCTGTTCGGCACGGTGTACGGCATGATCCTGGCCTTCCAGAGCATCGTGGCCGCCGGCGGTCGACCCAGCCCCGTCGAATTGGCCGCAGGCATCGGCACGGCTCTGGTCACCACCTTCTGGGGGCTGATCATCGCTATTCCGTCCGTGGCGGTGTATGCGCTCATCCGCAACAATGTCGATGCGAATACCAGTGAGGCGATGCTCGAGGCCCAGGACCTCGTCAACCGCTTCCGCCCCACGCAGGCTGCGGCGGCGACTCCGGCAAGCACGCCCGCGCCTGCCCCCACCCGACCGAATCGACCCTCGACGCCCGGCAGCGGGTCATCGAGTCCCACCGCACCGACTGGCTGATCAGAGCAACCGCATGCCCCGCGCTCGCGCTATCCAACCCGGTGCCGCCAAGGTTCGCATGAACCTCACGCCGATGATCGACATGACGTTTCTGTTGATCGTGTTCTTCATTCTCACGTCACAGATCAGCAACGTCGAGGTGGCCGAAGAGATCAATCTTCCCGCGCCGCACGACTCGGTGTCGGTGGATCCCGAGGAGGATCACCGCATGGTGATCAATCTCATTCCCGACGCGGGGGATCGCGCGCGCATTACATCAATGCGACTCGGATTTCGAACGCTTGCTTTCGACAGTGCCGGTCGAGCCGAGTTGCGTGACGAACTGCTTGCAGCCGTGGCGGCTGATCCGACGTTGAAGGTGGACATTCGCGCCGATCGCCAAGCCGCGTACGGCGAGGTGTATCCGATTCTGC
Source organism: Phycisphaerales bacterium UBA5793 (assembly GCA_002418285.1). GTDB lineage: Bacteria > Planctomycetota > Phycisphaerae > Phycisphaerales > UBA5793 > UBA5793. The sequence goes on along the minus strand of DIDT01000061.1, from coordinate 82,431 downwards.
GCCTGGCTTCAGCCAGCGGGGCGCGGCGCGTTGACCTGGTGGTGGCGGCGACGCTGGACCAGGGTGATCTCCATGAGGAAGGTCAGCCATGACGCAGTCTTCGAGCAGCAGGTTAACTTCCCTCGATGCTGTCTCGTCGAATCCGGTCGCGGAGGCCTCCGGCGGCTACCACCGGCCCCTGTCGCGCCGGCATCGCGTTGAGTCGGACCTTCGGCTCAACCTCGTTTCGATGATCGACGTTGTTTTCCTGCTGTTCATGTACTTCCTGCTCACGGCGAATTTCACGCTTGGCGAGGAGGTCTTCCTCATCGATGTGCCTCAGACGCAACAGGCGGGAATGGACGATCCGTTTGAACTGCCGGATCGTCCGTTGATTATTCGCGTGGCCACGATCGGCCCGGGAGAAGCAGACTGTGCGATACAGATTGAACTGCCGGGACTCGAACCCACGCCGACATTCGAATCGCTGTATCGACGGCTGACCGATCACCAGGTGCGCCCGGGCAATACGACGGGCCTGTTCATGACGGATAATCCGATTCACATCGTGCCCACGCGGGCCACGCGGTGGGAGCACACGGTGGAAACGCTGAACGCCTGCCTGCGCGCCGGATACACCAACGTGCGACTGATTCAGCCGGGCTCGTAGGCTGGCGCTACGGGTTCACGTACGGTGCGATCGGGTTCGTGAGCACCGAATCGCGACCGCCGGGCCCGCGGCGAATGGCCGCCTGCATGTAGAGCGTCCGTCTCGCGAGTTCGGGTGGAAGGACCAGCGCAAAATCCCGGTTTCCAAATCCATCGGCTCGCAGGCTGCCAACTTCTGACACGGGAGGAAGCAGGCTGAGCCGGGCTCCGCCGAGAACAGCGGATCGAGGACCCACGCCGATGCCCCGCAGGCTTAACAGCAGGTGGATGGTCTCACCAGGCTTCGCCCCGGTCACCGTCACCGTGGCGGGCGCTCCCACCTTGAAGCGTGTGTGGCTGGCGTAGATGGGTCGGCCAAAGAAGACGTAGGCGCGTCCAGCGTCCGGTCCTCCGGCATCGTTGTACACGGCGCCGACGGTGAAGTCCGGAATGCCGTCACCGTTTACATCGCCTCCGGGCTTGATCGAGTAACCGAACTGGTCTCCCGCCGCTTCTCCGGTAATTCGCAGCAGCAGCTTGCCGGTGCGACCGGAATAGACATATGCCCGACCAACTTCGACACCATTCTCAGGAGTCGAGACAAAGGGCGAACCGATCGCAAAGTCGTTGTTCCCGTCGTTATTGATGTCGCCGATATCCTGGATGACGCGGCCAAGTCGATCGTTGGCGCGTTCGCCGTCGTAGCGATACATCAGGTTCAACGTACGGCCGGAGTAAATGTAGACACTGCCGGAATCCACGCCATTGCCATCCGCATAGAGGGCGCTGGCGACAATCTCGGGCACGTGATCGCCATCAAGGTCTTCAAAGGTCCTGATGCGATAGCCCAATTGATCGCCCCGACGTTCACCGTCGAAGGTGCGCATCAGCGAGCCATCGATTCCGGAGTAGAGGTAGACGCGACCGGTACCGACGCCGTGTGAGTTAAAGTAGACCGACGCGATGAGCACCTCGGAGTGGTTGTCGCCATTGAGGTCAAAGTCGCCGCAGAATCGCTCACCGAGTCGATCGCCGGGATTCTCTCCCAGATAGGAACGGATCAGTTCTCCTGTACGTCCGGAGTAGAGAGAGACCTTCCCGGCTTCGGTCCCGTTCTCGCTGTTGTAAGGCGCCCCGATGGCCACATCGGAACGACCATCGCCATCGACGTCACCGATCGCCGCAACACGGAAGCCGAATTGCTCGCCGGGTGTCTCGCCGACCCAACGGAAGCGCAGCGCGCCGGTTCGGCCGTCATACAAGTACGCCGCGCCTGACGCAGGCCCCGGTCCGTTGTAGGTCACGCTGGAAATGACGACGTCGTTTACGCCATCGCCGTTTGTATCGCCGGCATTGGATAATCCCCACCCAAACAAGCTGTAGTCCTGCTCGCCAGTCCAGACGTGCAGCAACTCGCCCGTCCGTCCGGAATACGCGTACACGCGGCCGCGACTATTGGCGTGCTGATACGCGCCGAGCAGGATGTCCGCGCGACCATCGCCATCGAGATCGCCGATGCGATCAAGACGATGACCAAGTTCATCATTGTCGCCTTCGCCGTCGAAGACATGCAACACGTTGTTGGTCGCACCAGAGTACACCGTGCACCGACCGTTGTGGAAGAAGCCCCGACTGTCAAATCGCGCGGCGATGAGCAGATCTTCGATTTGATCGCCGTCGCAATCGCCGATCGCCAGAGCGCGAGCTCCGAACCAGGTAAGTTCCCCTTCGCCAGTGAAGATCTCATCCGCTGAGGCGGCGGCCCAGTCCGGAGGCGCTGCCACAACGGTTGTAACCGCCGTGAATGCCATGGCGCACGCCACCAGTACGCAACGATTCAAGGTCATGTGCTGTCTCTCTCTCGATTCGGAGCCGTGGCTCGTCATTCCCCTGAGAATCCCCCGGCCGACCTGAGTTCGGCTACGCAACGTCGTAGCGTGATGGGGAGTTCCCGGCGGCGCAGCCCGCCAACGACAATACAGCCACATTGTAATCGATGCAAAGCATTTTGGGGGAAAACACCGCAAAACCACATCGACAAAGCGGTCCAATCCGCGCCAATTGCCGTATTCGGTCGATTGTCACGAGAGAGCGTCGTTACCCCGGCTTGGGGATTTCGCCCCGTCTGGCCGTCGGCGCGCACTTCGATACAATGACCGGCCACGGCCGCCAGAGGTCCGACAAACCCGCTTGGAGCGTCGAAAAGGAGCCCAGACATGTCCGCCGTCAAGGAATACCTGTCCGCCGATGATCAGTCCCTTCTGTCCTATAAGTGCAAGGGGATCAGCGCTGACCACCTGCAACTTCCAGGGCCCGATTTCGTCGACCGCGTTCTGGCAGCATCGGATCGCAATCCGGCGGTGTTGCGCAATTATCAGACGATCCTGAATCACGGCCGGCTGAGTCGCAGCGGGTTCGTTTCCATTCTCCCTGTGGACCAGGGGATCGAGCACACCGCCGGCGCTTCCTTTGCTCCGAATCCACTCTACTTCGATCCCGAGAACATCGTCCGTCTCGCGATTGAGGGCGGCTGCAACGCCGTCGCTTCGACATTCGGCGTGCTCGGTTCGGTGGCTCGCAAGTACGCACACAAGATCCCCTTTCTTATCAAGCTCAATCACAATGAGTTGCTGTCGTACCCAAACAAGTATGACCAGATCGCATTCGGCTCCGTACGAATGGCGTACGAAATGGGCGCGGTCGCAGTCGGCGCGACGATCTACTTCGGCTCTGAAGAATCGACCCGGCAGATCCAGGAAGTGACTGAGTGGTTCGAGGAAGCGCACGCGCTGGGGATGGTGACGGTGCTCTGGTGCTATCTGCGCAACAACGCGTTCAAGGTCGATGGCAAGGACTACCACGTTTCGGCCGACGGCACGGGCCAGGCGAATCATCTCGGCGTCACGATCCAGGCGGACATCATCAAGCAGAAGCAGGCGGAGAACAACGGGATCTTCAATGGGATCAAGTTCGCCAAGACCAACAAGAAGGTCTACGACGAACTCACGCCCGGCAATCATCCGATCGAACTGTGCCGCTACCAGCTTGCCAACTGCTTCATGGGTCGGTCCGGCCTGATCAACTCAGGCGGTGAGAGCAAGGGCGGCAGCGACTTCGCCGACGCCGTGCGCACAGCGGTGATCAACAAGCGAGCCGGCGGCATGGGATTGATCTCGGGCCGCAAGGCCTTCCAGCGCCCGATGAGCGAGGGCGTAAAACTTCTCAATGCGATACAGGATGTCTATCTCGACAAGAGCGTGGCGATCGCGTAGGCGTCGCTACTCGGACAATTCACCGTAGCCGCCGATCTGGCGGTGGATGTAGTCCGGCGCGACGATGATGATGACGTCTTCCCAGTAGCGGATGATGGCGGGCTTGAGGTGCGGGACGTACTGCCGGCCCGCGCCCATCGGTACGTTGCTCGTCACGGCTGGCGCCACCGGATCAGCTTCAGCTGGGCGCAGGTTCTTGTTGCGTCCCTCGAGGAAGGCGGTCTCTTCATCGTCGAGATCCTGCCCCCAGTCCCAGACCTCCGGTTCAATCGTGCCCACAAGCGTTTCGACGAAATCCAGTGCAAACACCTGCGGCGGTTTGCGCCCATGCTCATCATCATCGCCGTTTGGATTCATGTTGTGCGCCCGGCCCACGAGATCGCAAGTGTTGTAGACGCGCAGATCACGAGCCGCATCGACGGACAGGCTGTCCTTGGTGCCGACTTCCACGAAACCCGGCCGAATCTGCCACGTGCAATCCTGACTCGCCTGGTTGCACTGGCTGACCATGAGTTCAATCACGCGCCGCACACTCAGATGATCCGAAGAGAACGTGACCGGTGCATCGGCCGGCATGCCCCCCGGCACACCATCGTCTGTGAAGCGAGCGATAATCGGCACGCCCGAATCGCGGCTCAACCTCGTGAATGCCTCGCGCGCCGGAGTCGCCACGAATTCAACGGGGACGATCCGTTCCTCGATCACCCTCGCGAGCAGATGCCTCGCTTCATCGGTTGAGCTGAGATGGCTGAGTAGCACACCGCCCCTCGCCGGAACATGACTCGCCGTCACTTCCGGAGCTTCGACGGCGTCCGGGAATCCACCGCGATTCACGCGATCTCGTTCTTCGATGTCGACTCGCACCAATCGAATGTAACCGTTCTTCGTGTCGGCCGGTACGTTCCGCTCGGCTGTGCTGGCGGGTTCGGTTCGCGGGTCGATGGGGATGGGATACCCGCCCAGTGCGCGATGAATGAAGTCGGGTGCGGCCACGGCAATCCAGCCGGCCTTCACTTCGCGCACCTGGGCAATGCAATGCTCATTCTCGGCCTTGGTGTGTGTCTTGTAGCGTCGGTCGCCGGGCAGCACATCCCGGAGTTGATCGCCAAAGTCCCAGTTGCCCGGTTCAACAAGATCTACGAAGCCGCGCAGCACAGCGCGCTGAACTGCTTCACGGTCCTGACGGATCTGCCCGGCAAGCCCGCGATAGGTTGCATCCATGTAGCCGTCGTAGAGCGCTGCCGCCCGATGCGAGTGGTTATTGAAGGCATTTGTGTCGGGGAGTTCACGTCGCCGCAGGAGGCCTCCGGGCGCGAGTTCCGGTCCTTGAAAGTAGGGCTTGCTCGCCAGCAGCGCATCCACGTCATACAACCGCTGCTCTCGTGAGCCGCGCACGGAGAGTCGCGACTTGGTTCCCACTTCGATCACGCCCGCGCCGATTTGCCAGGTGAGCGGTTCGCTGACTGCGGCTTGCGCGATGATCATCTCGAGCACGAGGTCGGCGCTGACATCGCGCGCCTCAATGTTGATGGGTATGTCGGGTCGATCAGGTTCGCCAAGATCTTCATCAGCCCAGTAATCCAGCACGGACCAACCGACGGCACCGCTGAGCAACATCAGTGCTTCGTGCGTTGGCACATCTTGCAGACGCACATCGACGCGCGTGCAGAGGAGAGAGCCGAGAATCTGGGCCTTGATCTCGTCGTCGGGCGGGTCTGCTGCACCGGACCGCGCAACAGAGGCGGCGAGGATTGCGAATGTGGCGACAGCCAAGACGCGCAACGAGTTCGTCCTTGACCAGTTCCGAAGTTGCTCCCACTGTCGCATGATCACCCCCTTGCACGGTCCTCAGGGAATCTGGACGATCCTGAGGGGATCTCCTGTCGCGAATTGTCCGGGATCGCGAAACGAAGATCTCCATCAGGGAGACTTGAAACGAAAGAACACAGCCCACCTGCACGAATGCAGGTGGGCTGACTTAGGCGCTCGAGCGCACGGGGCAGGATCGCTGTGTCGAAGGCAGGTCTACCGCACGCGCTCGGTGCGGACTTGCGAAGTGCCGTCAAGAACCAAAGCCTGGAAGTGAAGTTCGAGACCTTGCGCAACCGGCGGCACGAGCAGCGGCAATTGCGCCGACCCCAGCGGATCCGCGATGGCCGACCCGAGAAGTTTGGGATTGAGCAGATCGAGTGTGACATCGAGCTGTGGTATGTACGTCCAGCCGGTATCAAACGCGTACGTGAAGAAGACGCGCTCGCCCGGCTCCGCACCAAATGCACCAAAGGTCGTCACCTGGCCGGCAATGAGTTGATCGATTTCGAGGCGCAACTCGGGGAATCCCAGAAGCAGCTGTCCGCCACATCCCTCGCTGGGCGAAGTCGTCCCCCACGCGACGCCACCTCGAGCGAGCGTGAGCTGCGGGTCGAAGAACACCTCGAGCGAATCGCCCACGCAGACTACCTGGGCGCCGAGTTGTTGCGCCTGGGGCGCCAGGCGCAACAACAGTTCCTGACAGATCGTGGGACCGTCCGTCTGGAACAGCAGCTCGTCCGCGGTCACCTGGACGGAGCATTCTCCCAGGTCGGTAACGACTCCGGCGGTGAAGACCGCCGGAAGCTGATCACCGCCGATGGGATCAAAGAAGCCGACAAAGCCGATGCGGCCCATCTGCGGCTGGCTTGCGTGCACGACGTCATGCTCCATCGTGCCACCGTTATCGAAGCTGACCCTGACGTGCTTGTTGACTGAGGTCAAGATGACGCCATGACCGCCGATGTCTCGGACGTTGGACACGCCGTGTTGCGTGAGCTGCTGCGAGATAAGTTCTTCCTTGCGTTCCGCATCACTGTTGCCGGGAATTTGCACGTCGATGGTCCGACTCTTATGCGGATCCCCGTCTGGTTTTGCGGTGTCCGTGAAGGTGATCTTCACCGTTTCCTGCACCGAGTTGAGCGGATCAGAAACGTGCAACTCCACTCGACGGGTTTGGGCCAGCGCTGGCGCGGCCGCGAGCATCGTGCAGGAAATGGCGCCGATGACGGCCGCGTCAAAGACCAATCGAAGTCGTTGGTGAGATTGAATGGACATGTGTTGCTCCTTCTGGCATTGAGAGTGGGTGGTGCTTCACTCTCACCTCGCGACTACACGGGCGAACGGGTCAATGTCCTGGGGCTTTTTCCACGTTCTTTCGCATTCGGTCCTGTGAAGGACGGCTGCCGGGCGAGAAAACCACGGTCCGGTTCGGGTCGAAAGCCTCGGGAATCAGCCTGACAGCGCGGACAAATGGGGCAAAAAGACCAACTTTTGCAACCCACTCCGCAACGGGTGCGAAAGATAAAAACGTGCAGAATCCCGACAAACCTGCCCGAAATGATTCAACCCGTCCGTCCAACGCCCGATGTTCAAAGGGCCGGGCCGGCGGGTTGCTCGCTGAGCCCGAGGAGCCGAGCCGGTTTTCCGCCCTGATGGCGGACATGGAGACCAGGCGTATGGGCGATCAGGATCGCACTCTTCTGCAGGCGAAGCAGGCCATGCGGGACCAGGTCAAGGCCCGTCTGGCTGAATCTGACCTCGCCGTTCTCTACAGTCTTTCCATCCAGGCCTGCGAGAATCTGCTCGCGTGCGAGGCGTTTCAACACGCCCGCACGATCATGATGTATGCTCCGCTGCCGCAGGAGGTTGATGTCTCCCACATCGCCTTGCGGTGTTATCAGGACAATCGCACGGTCTGCCTGCCCAAGATCGACTGGGACCACCACCGCATGTGGCCGGTGCCGGTCAACAGTTTCGACGATCACTCGCTCGTCGAAGATCGCTACGGCCTGCGCTGCCCGGAGCGAGGTTGCCCGATGCCCGTCGAGTTGATCGACCTGGTCATCGTCCCGGGTGTTGCGTTTGATACGGATGGTCGCCGCCTCGGCCGGGGCGGCGGCTACTACGACCGCTTTCTGGGCCAGCCGGGCTTCATCGGCCGATGTATAGGCCTGTGCTTTGACTGCCAGATCGTCGACGCCGTTCCCCGGGCCGGTCACGATGTCGTGATGGACCATGTCGCGACCGACCGCCGGCTGATCTCCGTCGACCCGGCTGTCCGAGGACACCGGTCCTGATCCGCGATCGCCGCCCCGCCTCAAGTCACGCTCGGTTTGTGGCCGGACGACGCCCGCGGTGACGTACCATCCAATCGAAGACCCGCACACCCCGCATTGACGGAGCAGGACATGGTTCTCTCGTCCCAGATGGCCCGACCCGGCACGACTCGATCCAACATGTATGCGCGCGGCAGCGCGAAACGTAACCGGCTGGTTGCCGTCGTCGGCGGCGGCGCGGTCCTGCTGCTGGCGGCATGGTACTTCTGGCCTGAATCGTCCTCCGGAGCCGAAGGCCATCAGCCGCCCAAGACCGCCAATGCGACGCTGCCGGGGGGACCGAACGGAGCGGGTAGCGATCATCAGTCGCCGAGCAGCGCCAGCCTTGCCGTCAACAACCAACCGAAACGCGAGCAGCCGCGCGTCGAACCCGAACAACGCGATACGGAACTCTTGCTTCCAAAGGGCCTGGATCCCGGTGATGCGCCGGTCGAATCGCCGGACAGCGACACTTTCGGACTGCGCGAAACGCCCGGCGGAGGCGCGCCGCCGTTGACCATGGGAGAAACGCCCGCCAGGCCGGTGGACTCCGATTCTTTCGCCAAGCCGCAGGATACCGAAAAGCCCACGGTTCAACCGGAGCGCGAGCAAACCGCCCCGGCTCGATCGTTCGTCTCCAATGACACCAACCCCGAAGTCGCAGCGCTGCTCGAGCGGGCGGATCGCGAGATCAACGCCGGACAACTCGTTCAGGGACGAGCGACGCTCAATCAGGCGCTGGAGCACCCGCGGGCGGGCATCGCAGCCGAGCAGATTCGAACCCGCCTGGCGGAGATCAACGCGCTGATGGTGTTCGGCAAGACCGTCGTCAAGGGTGACCCGTTCGCCACCACACACATAATCAAGTCCGGCGATCGGCTCGTGTTCATCGCGCGCGATCATGCGATCGACTATCGCTTTCTCGCGCACATCAACGGGATGAGCAACCCCGACCAGATCCGCCTTGGCCAGAGCGTGAAGGTCATCAATGGACCGTTCCACGTCGAGATCGACAAGAGCGACTATCGCCTTGATGTCTATCTCGGCGAAGTGGGTTCGAGTGATCGCACGTACGTCCGCTCGTTCTTCATCGGGCTGGGTGAACTCGGCTCGACGCCGACGGGCTACTTCCGCGTGCGGCCGAACAGCAAACTCGAGAACCCGGCGTGGACCAACCCGCGCACCGGCGAACACTTCAACAGCAACGATCCGAAGAACCCGATCGGCAACTATTGGATCGGCCTCGAAGGAACCGACGAGCAAACCAAACTTCTCGATGGCTACGGCATCCACGGCACAATCGACCAGACATCCATCGGTCGACAGATGTCCATGGGCTGCATTCGCCTCTATGACGACGACATCAAGCTGCTCTACGGCATGCTCGTGCCCGAGAAAAGCACCGTGGTAATCCGCGACTAGCGCCGGCTCGCCGGATTCGAACGCACTCTTCAACGCCCGGGCACAGCCGTGCCTGGGCTTTGCGTTGGGCTCGCCTTGCGCATGTCCCGAATCCAACGCCCGTCGGACACGCCAACTCGCGATCTCACTGGTATACCCTATCAGTCCCCCGCCGCGCGTCGTCGCGGCGAGCAAGTCATTCTGCAAGGAGCGCTTCCATTGGATGCAGCGATTGAGATTCGTGGTGTGACGAAGACCTTCGGCGAGAAGACCGCCGTGGATGGACTCGACCTGGTCGTGCCCACGGGCAGCCTGTGCGGTTTCCTCGGGCCCAACGGCGCCGGCAAGTCCACCACGATCCGTATGATCATGTCGATCTACTTTCCCGACAAGGGCGAGATCTCCGTCCTCGGCAAGAAGTCGGCCATCGAGAGCAAGGACCGCATCGGCTATCTGCCCGAAGAGCGCGGCATCTATCGCAAGATGAAGGTCGGCGACTTTCTCACCTACATGGCCCGCCTCAAGGGCGTCGACAGCGCTGCCGCTCGCAAGCGGGCGGCCGAGTGGCTCGACCGCGTCGCCCTGCCCGATGTCTTCAAGAAGAAGTGTGAAGAACTGAGCAAGGGGATGCAGCAGAAGGTGCAGATCGTGGCGTCGATCATTCACGACCCTGAACTGATCATTCTCGATGAGCCCTTCTCGGGTCTTGACCCCGTCAATTCCATGCTGCTCCAGCGGCTCATCCTGCAGATGAACGAGGAAGGCAAGACGATCATCTTCTCGACGCACGTGCTCTTCCAGGCTGAGCAGATCTGCAACCGCATCTTCCTCATCAACCGAGGCAAGAAGGTGCTCGACGACACGATGGAAGGCATCCGCGAGCGCTTCGACCCGCGCACGATTCTGCTCCGCACGCGCGGCCAGCGCAACGGCTTTGATCCTCGCACGGTCGCAGGGGTTCGCAAGGTCGAGGAGCGCAAGGGCGATCTCGAAGTCTACCTCGACGAGGACGCCGACCCGGTCGAGATGATGCGGACCATGATGAACATGGCCGAACTCGAGAAGATCGAACTCCGCAAACCATCGCTCGAGGATGTGTTCGTACGGCTGGTCGAAGACGCCCGCATCTCCGACAGCGGTGAAGTCGAACTCGTGGACCACTCACACTAAGACCGACACGTGAAACTGCGAGCGACCGGGGATCACGAACGTCCCGGCCGCCCAATGAAGGTGCTCTCTCTCATGCACAGCAACAAGATACTGCTCGTCGCGGCTCGAGAATACAAGGCCACGGTGATGACCAAGGCGTTCATCGTGGGCGCGATTATCTTTCCCATCGTGATCTGGAGCGCGGCGATTCTGATCCCCACTCTCGTGAGCAGCGAAACGCCGAAACTCGAAGGCACAGTTGCGATCATGGATGGCACCGGCGTCGTCGCCGACGCGTTCAAGAAAGCACTCGATCCCGAGACGATCAAGGCCCAACTGGCGCTGCTGGGAACGGAGGGCGCCAAGGAGCAGGCGGAAGCAACCCTCCAACAAATGGGCATCGACAAGAACTCGCCGGCCCGGGCGGTAGCTCAGCGACAAATTGAGCGGTTCAGCACGCAGCCGATCCCCGACCTGAAGTACATCGACCTGACGCCCGAGGAGGAGAACGAAGACCAGTTGCGCCAGGATGTGCTCAGCGGCAAACTCATCGCCTGGATCCACATCGATGAACACGCGCTCGACCCTCTCGTCCCGCATCCCGTTTCGATGCTCACCTCGAATCACATGCATGCGGACAATTCCGATCGACTGGCATCCGTGCTCAAACAGACGATTACCAATGAGCGATTCACACAGCAGGGCATGAGCCTTCAGCAGGTGGTTCTCATGCTCATCCCGCCGCAAATCGACACGATGAAGGCCAAGGCGGAAGGCAACGTTGAGTCGAACGAGATCGCCGACATCTTCGTTCCGTTTGGCTTCATGATGCTGCTGTGGATCAGCACCTTCACCGGCGGGCAGTACCTGCTCACCTCCACCGTCGAAGAGAAACAGAACAAGATCATCGAGGTCATCCTCAGCGGTACTTCGCCCATGCAACTGATGACCGGCAAGATTCTCGGCCAGGGAGCCGTCTCACTGACCATGCTGCTCATCTACGCCGCGATGGCGGTCGGTGGTTTGCAGAAGTTCAACTACGGCTACCTCATCGAGCCGAGCAAGCTCCTGCTCGTGGCGCCCTACTTCTTCATGGCGTTCTTCTTCGTCGCGTGCATGATGGCCTCGGTCGGCTCCGCCGTCAACGAGATGCGCGAAGCCCAGGCGCTGATGATGCCCGTGATGATGGTCGTCATGCTCCCGCTGCTTGCGTGGATGCCCATCGTGCGAGGCCCCAACGATCCGTTCGCGACCATCGCCAGTTTCATACCGCCGATGACGCCGTTCGTTATGGCCCTGCGGCTGGGGACGAATCAACCGATTCCAGCGTGGCAGATCGCCACGACACTGCTCATCGGCTTCGCGGGCGTCTTCGTCTTCCTCTGGATGACGGGGAAGATCTTCCGCATCGGCATCCTGATGAGCGGCAAGGCACCGAACTTCATGACGCTGCTGCGCTGGGTGCGGATGGCGTGAATCACCGGGCGGCACAGGGCCCGCTTCCTTACGGGCGCGGCTCGCCGGTCTCCTCTTCCACGACAACCGTCTCCGCTCCGGCCGCGCGGAAGCGTTGCGTCATCACCCGCAGGCGCCAGAACATGACGATCGCGCTGAGCGCGCTGAACACAGCGCACACGAGAAACGAGCGGTTTGGCGACAGGCCGAATTGCGAGCGCGACAGCCAGGTGATCCCCGCGCCAACGCTCATGAAGATCGAAGACATGGCGTTGGCAGCGCCGAGGTAGCGGCCGCGCGCATCGTCGGGCGAGAGTTCCTGCAGCAGGGCCTGCAGCGGCACGAGGTACAGACCCGCCGAGATACCCGCCCCGCCGAGGAAGAACGCCACGTTCTGGTAGTTCGGCGGCACCAGCCCCAGCAGGGCCATGAAGATCGTCAAGCCGATCGCCCCGACGGGCACGAGGCGCGGCTCGATGTGATCGCCCGACAGCAGCCCCGCCAGCGCGCTGCCCACGCCGATCGACACGGCCAGCACCCCCAGCAGGTACGACGCCTGTGTGAACTCGATGTTGAGCACGCCCTTGTACTCGGGCACGAGCAGGATCGACATCATCCCGATGAGATAGAAGTACGACCACGACACCGCGACGAGCAGGATCGGACCGTGGCTCATCTCGCGGATCGCGTGCCAATAGGTCGAGAACGGATTGGGGTCGAAGCGCAGTTTTTCGTTCTGCGACTTGAGTTTGGGCAGAAACATCACCGCCATCACACCGGCGATGGCAAACGCAACCATCACCGCGAACGGCAGCCAGTGGACGCGCTCGGGGAATCCAGCCCCGCCGTGCGGCTTGGTCGGGAAGAAGCGATCGCTCACGGGGCCGGCGATCATCGTCCCGACGATGATCGCGATGTTGGTGAGCATGTTGATCATGCCGTTGGCGCGGCTGAGTTCGGTGCTCTTGACGAGTTCGGGAATCATGCCGTACTTGGCCGGGCTGAACACCGTGCTCTGGATCGACATGAAGATGAACGCGATGAGCGTGATATAGAGTTGGCCCATCCAGAGGCCGATGCCCGCGATGGCGACGATGGGGATCTCGGCGATCTTCATCCACACCGCGACGCGCTGCTTGCTGATGCGATCGTTGAGTTGCCCGGCGTAGCCCGACAGAAGCACGAAAGGCAGCGTCAGACACAGGGCGATGATGGACTGCCCGCCTGTGCCCAGCGCGTCTTTCCACAGCCCCTCGGTGACCATGAAAATGAGCACCTGCTTGAGGATGTTGTCATTGGCGGCCCCGAGGGACTGGGTCAGCAGCAGGGACGAAAAGCCCTGGCCAAGCAGATTCCTGCCGTTTCGAGCCCTGCGGGGTTTGTCGCCAGGTCCACCCATGTCGGCGAGAGGGTATGGGGGTGGGAGCGGCGAGGCGCGGGAATGGATGGCGATGAGCTGCGAGCCTACCAGAACTGAGGCACCGGCTGGTGTTCCTCTACGGCGGTTATCGCCAATTCGATCCACTCGCGCCACGCCGGATCGACGGCCGCATTCAGCGCATCGCGGAGAATCGGCAGAACCGCATCGCCACGCCCACAGAGCGCTCTCAGCGCGTTCTTTCGCGTCAATTCGCTGCCGGAGCGCAATGCCTTGCGCGCGAGGCCATCGAATTCGTCAGTTGGCATATCACTCCCGCCGAGGATGATGATTGCCACAAACGCGGTCGGGTCGTCGCTGGATATCCACCCTGACAGTCGCGCGACCACTTCAGATGGCAGAGGATTGACGTATGCGAACAAACAGCCCGCCCAAGTTCGGACTCGGATGTTCTCATCAGCCAGAGCACTCAAGAAGATGGGAGCGATTTGATCGATCGGAAACAGAGATTCTCCCGTTTCCTCAGACGGACTCAACAGCCGCAGCGATGCTTCCCGAATCTCGGGATTAGTGTGTCCCGCCAAGTGGGAGAGTCTGCGGTAGACTCGGTCGGCTCCGATGACGTTGACGATCTCTCGTCGCATCTCTTCCCGATCGAGGACCAACAGACACATTCCGCTGACTTCATCATCCGGACGATCGATCCCCATAAATGCAAAGCGCACTGCCTCCGGTAGGTCGTGAGCATACCAAAGCAGGTCGACGATGTTGCTAACGTGGTCAGGATACTGCTCGATGTGACGCTCAAGTTGAACGATCAGCCAGCGCTTCTGCCAACCCCAGAATTCACCATCACGTCCACTGATTTCACTGATGACCGACGTATTGTCGATCCAAGGCACGATGAGAACCAGAACGGTGGTTGGCGTGACCGACCATAACCCATCGCGCCGAACCTTGGGCCAGAGGAGCAAAGTCGCAGCGGCAAACAGCACGACGGTCGAAATCGTCGCCCAGCGCCACCACCGCCGGGTCTTCAAGAGTTGCCGCTCGCGCTTGGCCGTGTATCCGCACTCCGGACACGTGAGCGAGTCGCTCGCGCGGAGGTCGTACCAGCACTTCGGGCATCTCCGCCGACCGCGCGAGCGATCGTGCAGGAGCGAGCGATAGAGCAGCGCCAAGCCGGCCAGTGCGAGAAGGACCCCGAGCGTCTGGTACGCCATGTCGGGCATCGGGGGATTCTACAGTACGAGACGCTGGCAAGTCCGACGCGCTGGCGGTCCGTCCTTTACACCGCAAGGTCGTCGGTGCGGATGCGTCCGGCACCATCGTGCGGGCGCAGCAGCGCCAGGCCGATGGTCAGCGGCCCGCAGCGGCCGGCAAACATGAGTACGATGACGATCATCTTTCCGGCGAACGTCAGTTCCGGGGTGATGCCCATGGAGAGGCCGACGGTGCCGATGGCGCTGGCCGCCTCGAAGACCACGGGCAGAAACGGCTTGGTCTCGGTGAAGCACAGCAGCAGCACGCCGGCGCACAGGCCAATCAGATAGAGCGACGCTGCGGCGAAGGCGCTGAACACCCGCACGAGCGGTATCTCGTGCCCCAGCCACACGACGCGCTCGCTGCCGCGCAGCACGCTGACGAGGTTGCCGAGGATGGCCGAGACGGTCGTAGTCTTGATTCCGCCGCCGGTGCCGCTGGGCGAGGCGCCGATCAGCATGGCCACCATGATCACGACGAGGCCGGCCGTGGACATGGAGCCGATCGGGATGGTGTTGAAACCCGCCGTGGAAGACGCCGTCATGACCTGGAAGGCGCTGGCGAGCAGGCGCTGTGGCGCCGGCAACTCCGAGACGCTCGGCTCGCCGAAGTAGAGCACGAGGGTTCCTGCGACGAAGACCGCCGCCGTGAGCGAGAGAATGACTTTCGACGTGAACGTGAGCAGCCGCTCGCGGAGTTTGATCGAATACCACACGTCCTGCACGACGATGAAGCCGATCGCACCGAGATACGAGAGCAAGCCGATGATCACGTTGATCAGCCAATCCGAACGAAGCGACTCGAGGCTGTCGTTCTGAAGACTGAAGCCCGCCGTGGCAAACGCGGAGACGGAATGGAACACGGCCCGCCAGAGCGGGTGCTCGAAGCCGAGCGCCGCAAAGCGCCCGTAGAGCGCCGCGGCGCCGAGAGTTTCGATGATGGTGGTGAAGACCACGACGTGGATGAGAAAGTGCTGCATTACAAAGTAATGGGGCACGGCGAATCCCACCTTGAGCACATCGACGCGAGGCTCGGAGAGCGGTTTGCCGCGCGCGAGGATGACCATCGACGAGAGCGTCATGAACCCGACGCCGCCAATCTGAAACATCGCCACGAGCACGAACTGGCCGAGGAAGGTGTAACTGTCCACGGTGCTAATGGTGGTCAGACCGGTCGTCGAAATGGCGCTGGCGGCGCTGAAGAGGTGGTCGATGAGGTGGTGCGGCCCCCTCTGCGCCAACGGCAGGCACAGGAGCATCGTGCCGATGGTCGTGTACAGCGCGAAGCCTGCGACGAGCTGCTGCACCGGGCGCAGGCGCGACCAGGCTCGCAGTCCGGCGCGAGGCGGGGCCAGAACAGCCCAGGTCGCAATGCGGGCGGCGGCCAGAACCAGCCTTCGCCAGCCGCGGACCGCAACGTGGTTTGAGTGAAGTGAAAGAGAAAAACGCGACAACCAACGGGGCGACGATCGGCGCTTCATGCCCGACTCCCGAAAGTGCATGGCGATCAGAGCGCAGCGGAACTGCGCCTGGCCATCGGTTTTTGCACGAACGGGAACGGCGGGCAGCGGCATCGCTGCGCTGGAGTTCGAGTCGTGCCCTTTCATGTGCCTGCGAGGTTAGCTGACGGGCTGGGCCTTGAAAGTGGCCTGGGATCGAGTTGATCCCTTCGCCCCGGCCGTGGTTCCACCCACGGCATTGGATCCCCCGCTCCCCGCCTTCAGGCGGAGACTCGGCTGCAACAACGTCAAATCATCTGTCGGACCGGCAATAACTTCGCCGGCCATGATTCATCGGACAATTCAGTATTGACTTCAGAGCGTCGCGTCGGTATACGGCAGCAGGCCGAGGTAGCGGGCCCGCTTGATCGCCTGGGCGATCATGCGCTGCTCGCGGGCGCCCACGCCGATGCGCTTGCGGCTGTACATCTTGCCGTTGGGGCTCATGAGGCGGCGGAGTTCATCGACGTCCTTGTAGTCGACGTACATCTTGCCCTTGGCGGACTTCTTGGCGATCTTGCCGCCGCGAATCTGGGGAGCCTGTTCGAAATTCCGAGCCATGAATGCAAATCCTCTCGTGTCGTGGATTCCGGCGGCCGCGACCCCGTGCCGCGATCTGACCCGCCGAGCAGCCCCGGGACCCGCCCGGAGCGACACATCGACAGCGGCTAGTTTAGGGCCCGCCGGGGTTGGCGGCAAGGGATCAGGATTTGCGGGCCTGGGGAGCCGAATCGAAGGTCGTGCCACACTCCGGACAGCGTTTGGCCGCCATTCCCCCGCTGCCCCGCAGGTCGTAGCCGCATTCGGAGCAGACGGCGATGTGAAAATCCTCGCGCAGGGCATGAAGCAGTGCCTTGTGGCGGACGCCGTCCATGAGCCAGCGGATCCCGCGAATGACAAGAAAGACCGGCAGGCCGACGTAGAGCAGCATTAGAAACATGATCCACCAGATGGACCCGCCGGCATACCGCACGTTGCGAAAGAACCAGAACCACGCGAGCAGCACAACGAGCCCGGGCAGGGCCACCATGAGGCGAATGTACCACGGCACGCGCTTGTCCGCCGCGCGCGTCATCTTCTTGAGCGTCCTGCGATCAACAGCGTGGCCAATCGAGGCGAGGTAGCGCTTCGTGCTGCGCCGCCGCGCCCGCCGCGCTGCCAGCACGCCCATCATGACTCGGCCTCAGCCGGTGACGCCGCGCCACTGCCCTCCGGCCGCATGAAGGGGAAGGGAATCACGTCGCGGATGGAGCGATTGCCGGTCATGAGCATCATCACGCGATCGATGCCCATGCCCATGCCGCCCGCGGGCGGCATGCCCACGCACAGCGCGTTGAGGAAATCGTGATCGAGTGTGCGGAAGGTCGTCTCCTCGTCATCGGCCCCTGCGATCTGCTCAGTGAAGCGCTGCCGCTGAATCTCCGGGTCGTTGAGTTCGGTGTACGCCGGGCCGATCTCCATCTCGCCGATGAACAGGTCCCACCGCTCGCACAGGTCGGGGTTGTCCCCGCGCGGTCGGGTGAGCGGCGAAATCACGCTCGGATAATCAAGCACAAACGTCGGCTGAATCAGGCCGTGCTCGGCCGTCTGCTCGAACACCTCGTTGACGAGGAACCAGTGGTCGAGCTGATCGACTTTGGCGATGTGCAGTTCCTTTGCCTTGGCTTTCACCGCGGCGACATCGGTCATCGCAAAACCGTTGGCCTGCTCGAAAAGTTCGGCGTAGGTCACGACTCGGAAGGGCGACTTGTAATCGATCTGGTGACCCGACCATTCGATGACGCCGTCGGGCGAAACCATCATCGCGAGGTGGCGGATGAGCGACTCGGTGAGTTCGCGCATCGTCTCGTAGTTGCCGAACGCCTGGTAAACCTCCATCGAGGTGAACTCGGGGTTGTGGCTGCGATCGACGCCTTCGTTGCGGAAGTTGCGATTGACTTCGTACACGCGCGGCAGGCCGCCCACGAGCAGGCGCTTGAGGTAGAGTTCCGGCGCGATGCGGAGGTAGACATCCATGTCCATCGCGTTGAGGTGCGTGATGAACGGCCGCGCCGCGGCGCCGCCCGCCTGCGTCTGGAGCATGGGAGTTTCGACTTCGAGGTAGCCGCGTTCATCCATGAAGCGGCGAATCGCGGTCATCAGGCGCGAGCGCGTCTCAAAGGTCCGCGCCACTTCGGGGTGGACATACATGTCGACGTAGCGCTGGCGGTAGCGCATCTCGGGATCTTCGAGGCCGTGAAACTTGTCCGGCGGCAACGCCACGCTCTTGCAACCCATCTCGACGCGGCTGGCCCAGATGGTGATCTCGCCGGTGCGCGTCTTCATGACCGGCCCCTCGACGACGATGATGTCGCCAAGGTCGGTCAGTTGCGTGATAGCAAAGCTCTGTTCGTCGGCGTCCTTCTTGGAAACGGCGATCTGAAGGTCGGCCGTGAGGTCGCGGATGTTGAGCCAGTGCAGCTTGCCACCGTCTCGGTGGAGCATCACGCGGCCGGCCACGCGCACGACGGGCCGGGCGTCGCCTTCGGCCCCTTCGACGAACTTCCCACGCGCCTCGGCGAGCGAGATCAGCCCATCCACGCGCCGACCGTACGGGCTCACGCCGAGTTCATCGCGCAACCGCATCACCTTCGCCTGCCGATCGGCGATGAGTTGCTCGGCGTAGGCGGTTTCTTCGGTGGGTGTGCGTTGCGGCTGGTCGGTCATAAGGGGCAATGGTAGACAACATCAACAGCCGTCGGCAGCAGCCCGCTGGTTCAAAGACAGTTGAACAGCGATCGAGTGACCGTGCAGAGCGAATCGGAGACGCGGTCAGTCGCCGATCTTGTCACTCAGGAATGCGGCAACCTTGTCGAGGCCGATGCGCTCCTGCTGCAGCGTATCGCGGTGTCGAACGGTGACGGTCTGATCGTTGAGCGTGTCGGAGTCAATCGTGAAACAGTACGGCGTGCCGGCCTCGTCCATGCGGGCGTAGCGCTTGCCGATGTTCTGCTTGACGTCGATCTGCACGTTCCACTTCTGCCGCAGTTTCATGTACAGTTTCTCGGCGACCTCGGGCATGCCGTCCTTGTTCACCAGCGGGAAGATCGCGGCCTTGATCGGCGCGAGACGCGGGTGGAACTTCATGTACACACCGCTGGGGCGATTGCTGTCGGGCGTGTACGCCTCGCAGAGCAGCGCGAGTGTGCCGCGATCGGCCCCAGCGGAGGGTTCGATGACGTGCGGGAAGTAGCGTTCGTTGCGCTCCTGGTCGAAGTAGCGGAGTTTGTCGCCCTTGCCGCACGCGGTGGCGTGGGCCTTAAGGTCGTAGTCGGCGCGGTGGGCAACGCCTTCGAGTTCGCCGAATCCCGGCGCGGTGAAGGGGAAGCGGTACTCGATGTCGCACACGCCGGCGCCTTCCTTGGCGTAGTGGGCGAGTTCTTCTTTCTCATGCTCGCGAAGTTGCAGGTTGTCGCCGGCCAGGCCGATGGACTTCCACCACTCGTAGCGGCTGTCGCGCCAGTACTGGTACCACTCGCTCGCCTGGTCGGGGCGGATGAAGAACTCGATCTCCATCTGCTCGAACTCGCGGGAGCGGAAAGTGAAGTTACGCGGCGTGACTTCGTTGCGGAAGGCCTTGCCGACCTGCGCGATGCCGAAGGGCACCTTGACGCGCGAGGTGTCCACGACGTTCCAGAACTGGGTGAAGATGCCCTGCGCCGTCTCGGGGCGCAAGTACGTCTTGCTCTCCTCATCGCGAATCGCGCCGGTGTAGGTCTCGAACATGAGGTTGAACTGGCGCGGTTCGGTGAGCGTACCCGACTCACCACACTCTGGACATTGAAACTTCGCGCGACCATCGGCGTTCAATTCAGCGAATGAGCGCCATCCGAATGGATTGCGGAAGTCAGTGTGGCCCTTGCTCAGCTTCTCCAGCTTCTTCTTATTAGCTTCGAGTACCTCTTTCGGTTCGCCCAACCCAGAAATCAAGAAGCGTTTGTCGCTGTTGGTTGCGTCTTCTGCGAAGAATTCTGAAGCAATCAGATGATCTGCGCGGAAGCGTGACTTACACGCTCTGCAATCCACCATCGGATCGTTAAACCCGCCGACGTGCCCCGACGCCTCCCACACTTTCGGGTTCATGATGATCGTACAATCCACGCCGACCATGTCGATGAGGTTGCCGTCCGGCCCTTTGCCCGGGCAGCGGACGATGTCGTGCCACCACGCCTCCTTCAGGTTGCGCTTGAGTTCGACGCCCAGCGGGCCGTAATCCCAGAAGCCGTTGATCCCGCCGTAGATCTCGGAGGACTGCCAGATGAAGCCGCGTCGGCGGCAGAGGGCGACGATGTCGTCCATGCTGCGCGTCGCGGCGGGCGTTGCCGAATTCGCATTGCTTTCGTTGGTCATGGGGCAAGGGTAGGACGGGTGCGCGGCCATCGCGAAAGCCGGCGCGGCGTCCAAACGGGTCTGTTTTCCTCAAAACTCCCTTGGCGCGAGGGGCGATTTCGTGTATGCTGCATCACCAGGAGAGAGGAGCCCATCATGTCGTTCAAGTCCGCCGCCCGCCTCGCCGTTCCAGCCGTCATCGCCTTTGCCGCCATTCAACCCGCGCTGGGCGATGTCATCTACGAAAACACCACGGCCTATCTCGG
Organism: Phycisphaerales bacterium UBA5793; assembly: GCA_002418285.1. Taxonomy (GTDB): domain Bacteria; phylum Planctomycetota; class Phycisphaerae; order Phycisphaerales; family UBA5793; genus UBA5793. The sequence goes on along the minus strand of DIDT01000061.1, from coordinate 61,627 downwards.
CTCGCGGTCCTTCACGCAGTTGCAGATCGGCGATGAAGTCCAGGCCGCCGGCAGCGCCCGCATCGTCACCGAACTGCACATCGGCCTGAGCATGCAGGGTTTCGTCGGCACGGCCGACCTCCAGCCGCGCCTCTACGCCAACGACGGCGTGAACGGCGCGCCGGGAACGATGCTCTGGGAAGGCTCGCTGCAAAACGACGTGCCCATGAGCGGCGGCGACGATCTCATCCAGTTCAACGTCCCCGACATCGAGGTTCCCGACACCTTCACGTGGACGATCCAGATCTCTGATACCCATCCGGTCGCCGTCGGCCTGCCCCACTACGGGCCGCCGAGCCGCGGCTCGAGCCCGTCGTACGCGTGGTTCGGCAACGGCACGAATTGGACCAAACTGACCGATCCCAACGGTCGTTCCGTTGACTTCATGGCCAAGGCCGTCGCGCGTTCATCGGGCGGCGGGATCGCGCTCGCAGTCACGTCCCAGTGCCCATCGGGCGGCGGCATCATCGTCGAATGGGGCGGCGCCACGCCGGGCGGCCAGATCGCCCTGCTCTTTGCCCGCAGCACCGGTTCGTTTGTCATTCCCAACAACCGGCCGTGCCCGGGAACGACGCTTGGCCTGTCGACCAACCAGTTGCAGATCGCCTACACCGGCAGCGCGGGGCAAGGCGGCTCGCGCCTGCTGTCGAGCAACATCGGCCCGGGCGTCTGCGGAGGCTGGCTCCAGCTGCTCGACCTGTCGACGTGCACGACAAGCAACGCGGCCCAGATTCAGTAAACCCAACCAGACCGAAGTGCAAGCGAGGTTTTGCGCCATCGATCCGCATCGAAGGGCGCAAAACCTCGCTTGCGCGTTTGACCGGGTTTTTCTTCACGTCGCTGGCGGCGATCCGTGAGCGACGCTTCAGATTCCATCTCCCATCGATGCGGCAACCGGCGCTTCCAGCGACTCGGTCCGCAGCACCTTGCTGCCCACAACAGGTTCGAATCGCGCCTGGAAGAAGCGCAGGTACTTGGGCTCAAAGGTGAAGCGCAGGCCGACGATGTCCCTGGCGTTTTCGTAGAGTTCGATAACCGCTTCCGCCGTGACATCCATGTGCGCCTGGGTGTAGACGCGACGTGGGATCGTGAGGCGAACGAGTTCGAGTTTGGGGAAGATGTTCTCGCCAGTGTCGTGGCGGCGGCCGGAGGAGACGGCTCCTCGTTCCATCGCCCGCACGCCGGACTGCACGTACAGAGCCGCAGCCAGGGCCTGCGCCGGGAATTGCTCGCGCGGAACATGCGGCAGGAATCGAGCGGCGTCGATAAAGATGCCGTGCCCGCCGATGGGTCGCACAACCGGCACGCCGTTGCGGATCAGCGCATCGCCGAGGTACTCGACCTGGCCGATGCGGGCGTGAATGTGGTCGTACTGGACCGATTCCTCGATGCCGATGGCCATGGCCTCCATGTCGCGCCCGGCCAGTCCGCCGTAGGTGTGCAACCCTTCATAGACGACAACGAGGTTGCGCGCCTGCTCGGCCAGTTCATCGTCATTCACGGCCAGCCACCCACCGATGTTGACCAGGCTGTCTTTCTTGGCTGAGCAGGTGCAGCCATCGGTGTATGAGCACATCTCCAGGAGGATGTGCGCGATACTCTGGTTCTCGTAGCCCTTCTCGCGCACTTTGATGAAATAGGCGTTCTCAACGGCGCGCGTGGCATCCATCATGATCTTGATGCCGTGCTTGCGGCAGAGTCGGCTTGTCGCCTTGATGTTCTCCAGGCTGATGGGCTGCCCGCCGGCCATGTTGACGTTTGTCTGCATGCACAAGTAGGGAATGCGCTCCGCCCCGACGCGAGCGATCAGCGCTTCGAGTTTGGCGAGATCGACGTTTCCCTTGAAGGGCGATTGGTCCTGCGGATCGTGGGCCTGGTCAACAATCACATCGACGAAGGTGGCGCCGGCGAGTTCCTGGTGCGCCTTGGTGGTGGTGAAGTACATGTTGCCGGGGACAAAGTCGCCATCCTTGATGCACATGATGCTGAGGATGTGTTCGGCTCCGCGGCCCTGGTGCGTCGGGATGAGGTGGCGGTAGCCGTAGAACTGCCGCACCGCGGATTCGAGGTGGTAGAAGTTGCGGCTTCCGGCGTAGGCCTCGTCGCCCAGCATCAGCCCCGCCCACTGCCGATCGCTCATGGCCGAGGTGCCCGAATCGGTCAGCAGGTCGATGTAGACATCATTGCTGCGGAGCAGAAACGTGTTGAAACCCGCCTCGGCGATGGCCGCCTCGCGCTCGGCGCGGGTGGTCATGCGCAGATGCTCCACCATCTTGATCTTGTACGGCTCTGCCCATGAATGACGACGCTGCATTGGACCTTCTCCTTGTGGCTGACGACATCAACGATGCCGCGTTTCTTTATCAGGATAATCTTATCCTGTATATAGTCGATAACCCGTGTCTCAGCGGCAATTAGGGTCGTTGCCGCACCCCCCTTCTGCAGGGCGAACAACCCTTGTCGTTTGGTCCGTTCGCCCCCGCGCGCTACCCTCACGGACTTAAGCGAACGCCGTCGTACATCCAGCACTTTGCGCCCGCGCACCGACGAATCAGGAACCCCACTGACCATGGCCACCACCACCCAAACCAGCGAAGAACTCACCCTCACCAGCGTCAACATCGAGGACGCCGGGTCGGCGTGCAAGAAGATCACCGTCGAGATTCCCGCTTCCGTCATTGACGAGCGGATCGGCGACAACTTCGCCACACTCACCTCCGAGGTCCGGCTGCCCGGGTTCCGTCCCGGCAAGGCCCCGCGCAAGCTCGTCGAGCGCCGCTTCGCCAAGGGCGTGGCTGAAGAGACCCGCAGCAAGCTGATGCGCGAGGCCTACGAGAAGGTCATGCGCGACAACAACTTCAAGATCATCGGCAACCCGATCACCGCCGACGACAAGATCGCCGACCTGCAGCCCGGCAAGCCCTTCACCTTCACCTTCGAAGTCGAGGTGCTGCCCGAGTTTGACCTTCCCAAATACGATGGCGTCGCGCTCCGTCGCCCGACGCTCGAAATCACCCGCGAGATGGTCGACAAGGAAATCAAGACCCAGCAGGAGCGGCGCGGCACGGTGGTGCCCGTCGAAGGCGCGCCCGAGCCGGGCGATTACTTCTTTGGCAGCGCGAAGATCAGTGACACTGAGGGAACCGTCCTTGGCAACGTCGCTGAAACCGTCAGCCGACTGCCGCTCGCCGATGACCCGGATCGCGGCCCGATCGGCGGCATCCAGGTGGATGGCATCAAGACCCTGCTCGGCGGCAAGACCGCGGGCGAGACGGTCACCGTCGAGACCACCGGGCCGGAGAATCACGAACTCGAGGCTGTGCGCGGCAAGCCGATCTCCATTGAGTTCAACATTGCCAACGTCGGCCGTCTCATTCCGGCCACGATGGAGCAGTTGCTTGAGATGACTGGCCTGGAAATCGAAGGCCAGTTGCGCGAGCGCCTCGAAAAGGCGTTGCAGGCGCAGATCGCCGGCGAGCAGCAGGACATCCTCCGCCGCCAGGTCGCCAGGTACCTCCTCGAGAACACCGAGGTGGATCTGCCCGAGCGAGCCAGCGCCGCCCAGACGGCCCAGACGATAGAGTCCTTCCGCCTGCGCATGCTCAACCAGGGCATGCCGGCTTACCTCGTTGAAGAGCGCATGGCCGAGATTCGCGAGGCCGGCGCCGAGCGGGCCGCCAAGGACCTCAAGCTCATGTTCATCATGGAGCGGCTGTGCGAGGTCTTTGAAGTCGACGTCACGGAAGACGAGATCAACGGCCGCATCGCGCAGATCGCCATGCGGCAGAACACCCGTCCCGAAAAGCTCCGCCAGGAACTGATCCGCTCGGGTCGAGGTCCGATGCTCGTCAACCAGATCCGCCACGAGAAAGCGGCGGACCGCGTGATCGACATGGGTGAGGTGGCCGCCATCACCGCCGAGGAGTGGAACAAGGAGATGGAGGCCGAGAAGGCTGCGGCGCAAGCCGAGGCTGGGGACGGGTCCGAACCCGCCAAGAAGAAGACGACTAAGAAGAAGACATCGACAAAGAAGAAAGCCAAAAAGGACGAGGATTGAGCGCGAAGCGATAGACGGGTGACCTCTGTTTAGCGGCGACACATGTGTCGCCGCTAAACAGTGCGAACATTGCTATGTATCGACTTCAACGCCTCGCGAAACATCTCCGCGCAGCGCTTCCACGAGAAACCCTGCGCGTACTTCAGGCACGACTCCGGGCTGATCTTCAGCGCCTCGCGAATCGCTGTGGCAAGGTCCTCATTCAGCACGCCTGACACGCCCGGCGAAACAACGTCGATCGGCCCCGTGACCGGATAGGCCGCGACCGGCACGCCGCACGCCATGGCTTCGAGCATCACGACGCCGAACGTATCGGTACGGCTGGGAAACACGAACACATCGGCTGCGGCATAATGCTGGGCCAGTTCTTCGCCCTTCTTCACGCCGACGAAGTGCGCGTTGGGGTACTTCTTCTCCAATCCATTGTGTGCCGGCCCATCACCGACGATGTACTTCGTGCCCGGCACATCGGCCTCGAGAAAGGCCTCGATGTTCTTCTCTGTCGCGACGCGACCGACGTAGAGGCTGATGGGTCGCTCGCCTTGCAGGAAGCTCTTGTCGCCGGGCTTGAAGAGATCGGTCTGCACGCCGCGCGTCCAGACGAGCACGTTGGTAAAGCCGCGTTCGTCGAGTTCTTCCTTCACGCGAGCTGTCGGCACGAGCGTCGCATTGGCCCGGCCGTGAAACCAGCGCATGACGCGATACGTCCACCCGGCCGGGATCCACGCGTACTTCGCGAGGTACTGCGGAAACTGCGTGTGGTACGACGTGTTGAAGGGGATGTGTCGTCGCCCGCAGTGCAGTCGCGCTGCGATCCCCAGCGGTCCCTCGGTGGCGATGTGAATCGCATCCGGCTCGAACTCGCGCAGCATCCGCCGCACCTTGCGACCCGGAAACCACGCGAGGCGGATCTCCGGATAGCGAGGCAGTGGATAGGTTGAAAACAACTGCGGGTTGATGACGAGAACTTCATCACCCATCGTTTCGAGTTGACGCACGACGTGGCCCAGTGTAGTGACCACGCCATTGACCTGCGGCAGCCACGCATCGGTCACGAGTGCAATTCGCATGTCGATTGTTCCCCGCCCAATGTCGCCGATCAGCGGGGCAGGCGCTCATTCATTGATGGCAGACCCGGCCCGGCGGCGCTGGGCAGCGTCTGGTACCAGTACGCCACCGAGGCAATGTCATCGGTGAGCGGCTGGAACTTCCGCGTCTGGTACCATCCCAGCGCCTGCACCGTCACACGCAGATCCTTGGCAAAGCAGATCGGATCGGGTATGTGCCATCGATACAAGCCATGGCACGGCACACGTTCACCGCCGATGAGCGCCTGCGGGTAACCAAGATACGGCGTCGAGTACGTGACCGGCCCGCTCGTCTCGGGGTTGATCGCGGCACGAAAGCCCCACGCCCCGCCGAAGTAGTCTTCGGTGCCCGTTCCGCAGATGGTGGGGTTCTTCTTATCGCCGTCGAGGTAGAACTTCAACTCGCCCTCGCCCCACCACATGTTGGAGAACTGGTTCCACACGAGGTAGGTGCCGACGTAGTGGCCGCGTCCCTGCACGCCATCGAGGATGGTGTGCTCCGGGTGCTGCCGCGTGGTCATCGAGCGCCGCCACTGCGCGTGCAGGTACGCCGCGTCTTTGGGCACCTCGGTCAAGGCATAAGTAATCTGGTAGAAGAATTCCGTGAGATCCTGCGGCCCATCGTTGGTGATCTCGATGCGGATGCGCTTGGCAAAGGGCATCGGCCAGTAGGAGTTCATCCCGCCACGCGGATTGACGGCGATCGGGATCGAGCTGACCAGCGCACAACCGTCCATCCCGTTCGCAAAGAAATCGCCAAGCGGCGTCTCGATGCACGGGTTCTTCTGATCATCGTAATACACCCGCAGCGCAATCATGCGCAGGCGTTCGTGCAGCACCGTCATCCAGATATGTTGGACCACACCCGGTCCTTCGACGTCAGCAAGCACGATCGTCTCGCCCGCCTTGACGCGAATGCACGGCCGGACTTTCCAGCCGTGGCCCAGCTCCGACGCAGCACCCGAGATGGGATCGGCGTTACTTGGCGACGCCTTGGCCCCCCCGGCTTTGGCGCCGTCGGGGTTCTCTGCAGAAATCGACCGCGTCTCGGCGTTCCGCAGCATCGCAATGCCGCCAAGCCCAAGCGAAGAGAGTTGCTCGAACACGCTTGCTCCTTTCTGGCTTCTCAGGCGGGCGTTTGTGCCAGCACCTGTCCGATGACCTCCGCCGCCCGCACAGCCTGTTCGGCCGAAACCTGCAGGTGAAACACCGCCCGAAGCCGCTGCGGACCGGTGGCGAACATCCGCACGCCCTCGCGTTCGAGGCGCTTGCTGAACTTCTTGGCCGGTCCCCACTTGGGATCGACGTCGAAAAAGACCATGTTCGTCTCGACATCGTTGAGATCGAGCGTGATGCCCGGCACGTCGGCAATCCTGCGTGCGAATTCCTTGGCGTTGGCGTGATCGTCAGCCAGTCGCTTGACGTGGTTCTCAAGCGCATAGATCGCAGCGGCTGCAATAACGCCCGACTGTCGCATCGTTCCGCCGAGCATCTTGCGGAAGTGATGCGCGGTCTGAATGGTCTCTTCATCGCTGGCCAGCACCGAACCGACAGGCGCACCGAGTCCCTTAGAAAAACACATCGAAACGGAGTCGACGTACCTGGTGTACGCCGATGGTTCAACACCCGCCGCCGTACACGCGTTGAGCAACCGCGCGCCATCCATGTGCACACGCAAACCAAGTTCGTGCGCCTGGTCGCACACGGCTTTGACCTGGTCCACCTTCCACACGGCTCCGCCGCCGCGGTTGTGCGTGTTCTCAATGATGAGCAGACTCGTGCGCGGATAGTGAATCTGCATCGGACGCACATTCGGCTCAATCACTTCAGGGCCAAAGATGCCGCGCCTGCCGGGCACGAATCGCACGGAGCAACCGGCGACGGCGGCGAATCCGCCCGTCTCGTAGAAGTAGAAGTGGCTCTCATTGTGCGCGATGATCTCATCGCCGTGCCTGGTCTGCGAACAGATGCCGCAGAGATTGGCCATGGTGCCCGAAGGCACGTAGACCGACGCCTCCTTGCCTAGTAGCGCGGCGGCCTTGTTCTGCAATTTGATCACGGTCGGCTCATCGCCGAGCACGTCGTCGCCGACCTCGGCGCCGGCCATGACCTGGCGCATCGCTGCAGTCGGCGTGGTTACGGTGTCGCTGCGCAGGTCGATCGCACTGTTCATGTTGCTCACAGTCACTCCTCCGGTCGGGTCTGAACCGACCGGGGGTATCGTAGATGCGATCGAATGAAATTCTCGAACGGCACCTGGGTCAGGGCCGGCCCGACGCTCCGTCGACCGGATCACCAGCAACTGAAAGCCCCCCGGCGGTTGGCCGGGGGGCTTTGTATCACAACTCGACCGGTCGCCAACTCTCGCGACTACACCTCCGCGAGAATCTCCTTCGTCAGGCTCTCGGGGATGCGGCGATAGGTGCACGGCTCCATGGTGCTCGTCGCGCGGCCCTGAGTCAGCGACCGCAGTGCAGTGGTGTAGCCGAACATCTCGCTCAGCGGCACCTCAGTCGTCAGTACGCGGGTGTTGCCGCGCTGCTCCATGTTGATGATGTGGCCGCGTCGCGAATTGATGTCGCCGGTCACCTGGCCGACGTAGTCCTCAGGGGTGATGACGATGACCTTCATGATGGGTTCGAGCAGGCACAGTCCCGCTTTGGTGCAGGCGTCGCGCATCGCCAGGGCGCCCGCCTGTTCGAAGGCGATCTGCGAAGAGTCGACGGGATGCGTCGAACCATCCACGAGCTCGATGCGGACATTGAGCAATTGGTAGCCGCCCAGAATGCCGGACAGCGCCGCCTGACGGCAGCCGTGCTCGACGCTGGGCACGTACTCCTTGGGAATCTTGCCGCCGACAATCTTGTTCTCGAATCCGACGGAGTCCTTGAAATCGATATCGAGAGCTTCGGCCTCCTCAGGCGTGCAGGGATAGACGTTGATGGTGCAATCGCCGAACTGGCCGCGACCGCCGGTCTGCTTGACGAACTTGCCACGCACGTTTTCGGCATGGCCGATGATCGCCTCGCGATACGTCACGCGCGGCTTGCCGACTTCGACGCCGATCTTCATGTCGCGGATGAGCTTGTGCTTGATGATCTCCAGGTGCAGTTCGCCCATGCCCGCGATGATCGTCTGCCCCGTCTCGTCATCAAAGTGCGAGCGGAAGGACGGATCCTCGCGACGAATGGTCACGAGCGCCTCGCCGAGTTTGCGCTTGTCTTCGGCGGTCTTGGGCTCGATGGACATGGAGATGACCGGCTCGGGGAACGACATCGTTTCAAGCAGGATCGGATCGTCGGGGTCACAGAGCGTTTCGCCGGTGATGGAGTTCTTGATGCCGATGACGCCGACGATGCTGCCCGCCGAGGCCTCATCGAGGGCGATGCGGTCCTTGGCGTGCATCTCGAAGATGCGGGCCACGTTCTCCTTGCGGTTGTTGCCGGGGTTGAGTACGCGCGAGCCGCGCTTGAGCGTGCCCGAGTAGATGCGGAGATAGGTCAGATCGCCGTGCGAGTCGGCGACAACCTTGAACACAAGCGCCGAGAATGGCGCATCGGACTTCGGCGGGCGAGTGAGGTCCACCTTGCGGTCGTGGGGATCGACGCCTTGCACCTCGCCCGCTTCCGGCGGGCTGGGGAGGTAATCGATGACGCCGTTGAGCAGGCGCTGCACGCCGATGTACTTCAGGGCCGAACCGCAGTACACGGGGTAGCACTGGCGGTTGATCGTGCCCTTGCGAATGGCCGCCTTGAGTTGAGCCACGGTCGGCTCGCCGTCGCTGAGGAAGACCTCGGCAAGTTCATCGTCGAGTTCGGCCGCCTTCTCGATCATGTCATGGCGCCACAGTTCGGCCATGTCCTTCATGTCATCGGGAATCTCGCGCTCTTCGACCACGGCGCCGAGTTCGTTGCTGTCGAAGTAGTACGCCTTCATCATCATCAGGTCGATGAGGCCCTCGAACGTGTCCGCCTGGCCGATGGGGATCTGCACCGCGATTGCGTTGGCGCCGAGGCGCTCGCCGATCGTCTTGAAACTGAATTCGAAGTCGGCGCCGAGCTTGTCCATCTTGTTGATGAAGCACAGGCGCGGCACGCGGTAGCGGTCGGCCTGACGCCAGACCGTTTCGCTCTGGGCTTCGACGCCTTCCTTGCCGTCGAAGACGGCAACCGCTCCGTCGAGCACGCGCAGCGAGCGTTCGACTTCAATGGTGAAGTCAACGTGGCCGGGCGTGTCGATGAGATTGATCTTGTATTCCTGGTCGTTGACGATCCACGGGCACGTGGTCGCCGCCGACTGGATCGTGATGCCGCGCTCCTGCTCTTCGACGAGGAAGTCCATCGTGGCCGTGCCTTCGTGGACCTCCCCCATCTTGTAGTTCTTGCCGGTGTAGAACAGAATGCGTTCAGTCACCGTGGTCTTGCCTGCATCGATGTGCGCGCAAATGCCGATGTTGCGAGTCATATGGAGGTCGGAGGAAGCCATGGTCATCACGTCCTTTGATATCAAACCTGCTTCGGCCTGCGCCGCCTCACGATGACGGTGCAGCCGCTTGTCTATGAATCCGTCGCCGACGGCGGGGTCGGCTTCTACGAATACCGGCACTCGCCAATCCGGCGGATGCGGGCGTGGGTCATGTTGTCTTGCGGTCGCCGCGGCACATCGCTGCAGTGCAAGAGTGCCATCGGATGAAGAAAGGGTCTGTCGCGGGCCCCGTCATCAGGTTTTCAACCGCCTCGGTTCACACCAAGGCGGCGCTGGGCCCCTGTGTGAACCGTTAGTCGTCTTCGTCGTTCAAAGGAAGACTCCCTTCGGCCAACATGTACGACCCGGTCCCCTTGCACCGGGTCAGAATGACAGCGGGCGAACCCCACTGCAATTGTCGCTCGATAATAGCCTGTTCGTAGGCGGCCGTCGTGGGGTTGCACTGGCCTGTCCAATCGAAACATCGGACGTTTTCAGCCTCTGGATAACTTTCCTGCGGTCCGCTCCCCACTGCCGGGCGCCCCAACTGCCGTCGGCGGGAAGCAACTGAGCCGCAATTCCAGCCTTGGGTGCACCCGGCCCGGTCAGCAGACCACCATCCCTACAGGAGTTGTGCTCCACTCACAACCGGCTGATTCGGGGCCCTACCCGACCTCGCTCACGCGGTTCGAATGTCGCCGAGCCGCCCCCCCTGGCGCGTCCCACGCTTGATATGGTCCGTCATGCGGCTATTGTCGGCGGCGCGCTTGCGGCGCGACCTGAGCGGATGTGGCGGAACTGGCAGACGCGCCAGATTCAGGTTCTGGTGGGAGTAATATCCCGTGGAGGTTCAAATCCTCTCATCCGCATTGCCGATTCGCGGCCCGAGATGGTTCCTCGGGCCGGCGTTCTTTTTGCGTGGCCCCACCCGCCGCGTTTGGAACTGACGTCATGCCCGGTGCCAAGAACTTCCCCCCTGAGGTCCGCCGACGCAACCGCATCACCCTTTTCGTTCTGCTGGGCATCGTGGCGATTTGTGCCGCCACGCCCGTCATCGACCGCCTGCTCACCAGGCCGATCCCGTTCGTCAACCAGACTGCCCGCGATCTCTTTCCGCCGCAGGCGGGCGGCACGGCGCTCGTCACGCTCTACGGACCCAAGGACGCCCAACTCACCGCTGCGGTGGCATCGATGCTCGAACGCTACGAACCCGCCGAACAAACGGTCTTCCCCGAACCGCCCCAACCCATCGAGATCGCGCTACTCCCTGACCCCGTCGAAATGAAACAGGTCTGGATCCAGATCTTTTCGCGCGATGATCGTGCGCCAGATGAGCGCGGCATCGGCCGATCGACCTTCGTTCTCTACGACGCGCGCCCCACCGAGACGTTGACGGTCGAGCAGCAGGCAGGCGAAGTGGCGCATCTCATCGGCCGCGCCTTGCTCGAACAGAAACTCGAAGAGCGCCTGCGACTCGTCTCCGAACCGTACGCGTGGCTCGTGTCAGACATGATGGCGGTGGCCCTGATGCCCGATCTGGCTGATCAGGCCTGGAGCAACTACATCGAACTCCGCAAGACCAATGAGTCGCTCAGCGAGCGCGCCTGGCTCCACGGTTTTGACGTAGCGCCCAGTCCGCTGGTGCGCGTCACGACTCGCCTGCTCGCCGCCGAGTTCGTCCGCAGTCGGCGTAGCACCGAATTTGTGCCGCTCATCCGCGACGGCTACGACCTCGAGACCGCCTTCCGCGCCATGGCCAGCGGACTGATCACGAATGAGAAGCAGGCCAACAGCGCACCGCCGCAGTCGATACCGGGCACCTCGTTCGATGCGATGGTGGAGCGACTCGAGAACAAACTGAAATCGAAACAGGCCACCGCCCGGCGCGAAGACGGCAACTGAGCAACGCGGAAACTGCAGACGCTTGCCCACCAGACTGGCGGCGGTATCGTCCAGCACTCGACCGGCCCCGTAGCTCAGCGGTTAGAGCAGGGGACTCATAATCCCTTGGTCCCTGGTTCGAATCCAGGCGGGGCTATTCTCCGGCATCGCGCGCAGATTTGCATCGGAATCTGCTTGACGCGTTGCCGACGCGCATCAAGAATCGGCCTTGGTTTCACGGAGGTTGCCATGCTTTGGTGTCCAAGCGGCTCTCGATCATCTTCTTACCCGACCGGTTCGGGCGAGGCGATCGTGCGCGACCTCCGGTTTACAACCTTCAGTCGCGGCTGATCCGCCGCCCGTCTCCATCACACTGTTACTGTCGCTTCGCGCTCCGTTGAGAACCGGAGCTACGCGCACACGATGAAGCAATGCCGCGCCGTGCGCGGCAAGGATCATGTCATGGACCAGCAGACCAATCTCGCGCGCCGATTGGCGCCCGAGGAAATCAACAAGGGCATGTTCGTCGCCGTGCTTTCGATCACGCACGAATTCATCCCGTTTTTCTGTGAGTCGAGCTCCGTGTTCGAGCGCGGCGAGCCCTATCGCATGGCCTTCCTGCCCGACGAGGAGGACGCCCGGCCGCTCAAGGTCGTCGCCGTCTGCCTGCCGTTTGTCTTCGTCAAGGATGCGCACCGGCACCACCGGACACTCGACGTGCGCCGTCATCGCGTTGCGGAAATCGACTGGCGATTTGGCAAGAAATACTTCAATTCGGTGAACAGGGCCAGAAAGAAGTCGACCGCGTCTGCGAAGGAGTGTTGATTGTCAAGCCGCCACCGCTGGGCTGTGCGGCCTCGTGATCTTCTCGATCGGAATCGGCGCGGCCCCTTGCGGGCACACGAGCACCTGACCGCTCTCGGCGATGCGGATCTCCAGTGGGCCGAGGACATCCATGTGGACACGCATCGGTTGGCGACTGATGCCGAAGATGACGCCCACGTGAAGCATCTTGCTGATCGTCGCCTTGAAACTCAAAAGGACCTTGATCAGCTCTGCTGCCTCGTCGTGCTTCCGTTGCGCTTCCTTCCGCTGCTCATCGGCGGTTCGAATGTCTTCGGTAATCTTGATCAGCCGGTCGCGCACGCTTCGTGGCAAGCGCTTTTCCGTAGCCACCAACTGATCGCGCTGCTGCACAAGAGCTTGGAGCAGATTGCTAAGTTGCGAGACCACCTCTTCGAGTTTGCGCACACGAGCGCGAAGCAATGGCAGCGAGCCAAGTTGGATCGTCGTGTCCACACCCGCCGGACTGCCCAGCACCGCAACTTCGATTTCATGCGCACCTGAAAGCTTTCCGCCGATGATCGAACCCTGTTGCGAGACCACCCGGCCGCGGATGTTGGCGTCGCAACCCATCATCTCCTTCTCGAAGAGCAGGTCCCCCTGAACCTCCAGGCGCGTGCCGCTGAGATGTCGCGCGATCACATTGCTCTGCGATCGGATCAGCCCGTGTTCGCGCCCCGCCATCCCGCCAGCCAGAATGACGTCGCCATCGGCGTCGAGCGTGGCGGCTTCAACCAACCCGCGCGTTTCGATGCGGCCGGTGGCGCGCACAACAAACAGATCGCGCACGCCCTTGCGAACGATCACGTCGCCGTGAAAATCGATATTGCCGGTAGAAAAGTCAACATAGCCGGGCACTTCGAGTACCTGGCGAATCGTCGGTCGACCGGAAACGCGCATAAACACGCCATCGAGTTGCGCCACGACCTCCGCCGCCGAGTTGACGACGATGGTCTCATCGAGTCGGGGGTCGGCTTCCTGCCCGTTCTTGGAGGCAATCGCTTTGCCCAGAACGTCCCGCCCGTCCTTCCCGTGTTCGGGCGGAACGACTCGTCCGATGACCTGGCCGGCACTTACCATCGTGTAGGCGCTTTGCTCATAGAACGAGATGCTGCCGTCTTCCTTGATGTGCGGCTTGCGTTCTTCTTCGATGAGCCACTCAACGAATCCGTCCTTGCCATGCACCGGCGCAATCGCGTTGGCCACGGTCACGCGGTGGGATGCATCGGCGGCCGGCGGATCACTCACGAGCAGGTTCAGGCACTCAATCACTGAGTCGGTGATCTCTACTTGCGCCGATTTCAGCGCAGCGATCAACCCGTCGACCGTGAACTGCTCGGGGCAGAAATTGGCGGGAATCGACAGAACGGCCGTCTGCGCGTCCTTGGCGACGATGACCTGGAGTTCTGCTCGGGCTGATTGCTGAGCCATCGCACGACCCCCTGCTCCCTGCGTCGCGTGGTGGCCAACTTCGGGTTGACCACGAATCGCTGCGCGATGCGAGAGATGCCGGTCCGGCAGCGCCAGCGCGGTCGATCCGCACGGCAAGGGCGCTGCAAGTGGTCCCAAGGTCCGGCGGCACCGCCGAACCGGGTGGACCTTGTCGGAATTATCGACACGTTCGCGAGACGTGTTCAGTCCATCATGCAAGGGGCGCGAACACGCTCCAGCCGCATGAGCGTGTTATGCGGACGTTTGCCAACACAGGTGATCGATGTCGGCGGAGACCTACGACCGCTCGGCGCGCGTGATGGCCGCGATCTCGCGATAGAGACGATCTGCCAATTCGTCAAGCAGATCACCCGCCACCACCTGCGATTGCGCGTCGTAGTCAGGCTCCGGTTCACTGCTTCGCGCGGGAAGGCACCTCGACACTCGGCGCGCAGCAAACGTGCACGCGAGAAGCAATCGACCATCGGCATCGCGGGCGACCCGCGCGAGTTTGATAATCGCCGTTCGCTGGTCCGCCAGCGGTTCGACGGCTGTCGGATCGTCGAGCATGACGAGCCACTCTCGACCGGGCCGCGGTGATTCACCGGACAGTTCGCGCGACTCACAGGCAACAATGCCGACGCCTCCCCGCGAGATATCTGTCGCTTGGCCAAATTCCACGGCTCGCAACAATTCATCATCGAGCAGCCAGACGGTGGCTCGGCAGCCTCGACGCGGGTCAGTGCGCCGATCATGTGTCAATAGACCATGTGATCGGCAGGGATGGTGAATGGAGCGGTGGCTGTGCATATGGCTTCCCCTTTCGGAGCTGAACGGTTGCGGGGGCACTCACTGCCCTCGCGGCGCGCAAAATCAGCGCGCGATACTCTCCCGCAGTCCGTCCCTGGCTGTTGCGAGGCAGAGGTCGACGCACTTGCGGATGCGTCCGACCAGCTCCATCAGCGTTGCAGGCAGTCGACCTGACTCCAGGTCCGCCCCTGATCTCCATCTGCCGACAGAGCGCCCGACGTTCCATCATCAGGCACGTTACTTATCGGCCACCGGAGACCTGTGCCAACAGAGATTCTGTACGGGTTCAGGCAGACGAACACAAAATATTGTATCTGATAACGGGAACTGAACGCAGAGGCACTATATCTTGGGCGAAGAGCCAGTACACCCCTTGAAAAGGCGGGTTATTTCCCTAGCCCCATCAGCCGCGCCGCCTCGTCCACATCCTTGTCCCCCCGACCAGAAAGATTGATCACGAGACTGGCCTCCGATCCAAGCTGGGCCGCGAGATCCAGCGCCCGCGCGATTGCATGCGCGCTTTCGAGGGCGGGAATGATTCCCTCCAGGCGCGCGAGCAGCGAGAAGGCCGCAAGCGCTTCGGCATCACTGGCCGTGGCATATTCAACCCGCGCCAAGTCGCGCCAGTAACTGTGCTCGGGCCCAACGCCGGGATAATCCAGCCCAGCCGAGATGGAGTGCACGAGGGTCGTCTGCCCATCCTCACTCTGGAGCACGTAGCTCATCGAGCCGTGCAGCACGCCTGGCGAACCGAATGAGAGCGGCGCGGCATGTTGGCCCGGTTCTGCGCCGCGCCCTCCTGCTTCCACGCCAACAAGCCGGACGGCCTCGTCATCGATGAAGGGATAGAAGATGCCCGCGGCGTTGCTTCCCCCACCCACACACGCGACGACTGCATCCGGCAACCGACCGATCTGACCGATGCTCTGCGCCCGACACTCGCGGCCGATGATCGATTGAAAATCGCGAACAATGAGCGGAAAAGGATGAGGCCCGACGACTGAACCGAGGATGTAGTGCGTGGATTCAACAGACGCCATCCAGTCGCGCATGGCTTCGTTCGTCGCGTCCTTGAGCGTTTTCGAACCGCTGTCCACACCAATGACCCGCGCGCCGAGCAATTCCATTCGGACCACATTGAGTCGCTGGCGACGCATGTCCTCGACACCCATGTAGACGTCGCACAACAGACCAAAATGCGCCGCGGCTGTTGCGGTGGCAACGCCGTGTTGGCCCGCGCCGGTTTCGGCGATGACACGCTTCTTGCCCATGCGCCTGGTAAGCAATGCCTGTCCGATCGTGTTGTTGATCTTGTGCGCCCCGGTGTGGGCAAGATCCTCGCGCTTGAGCCAGATGCGCGCGCCTCCGGCGTGCTCGGTCAGGCGCCTGGCGAAGTAGAGAGGCGTTGGCCGGCCGACATAGCAACGGAGCAATTCGCCCAGTTCATCTTCAAACGAAGCGTCCGCCCGCGCCCGTTCATACTCCGCCAAGAGGGCATCGAGCGCCGCAACGAGAGTCTCCGGGACATAGCGACCGCCAAAGCGGCCGAAGCGGCCGTTGGCGTCAGGAACTGAAGTGGCACCTGCCCTGCTGGTCATGCGCCGATTCTAGCCGGTGCGGCGCAACCATCCGCCAAGATCATCTGTCACGCTCGGATTCATCGAGATCATCATCGGAGAACTCTTCCTCCTGGCCGGCGTCCGCCGCGGAATCACCCAGAAGTCCAGCCACCTGATCGACCACGACGACATCATCTTCAGCGTCATCGGCATCGGCATCGGCGGCTTCTGATTTGTACTCCTCGGGATGAAACCGACGATTGAGCGATTCAATGACGTCTTCGAGATCGGCGTAGATCCAGGCATCGAGCTTGACGGCTCGGCCTCCACCCTTGGGCCCTCCGCTGATCTCAAGCATCGCAATGGACTTGGACATCCATCGCGTCATGTCGATACCGGTCATCTCGTCGGCCCGGAAGGTACCCTCCGGCGCCACGAGGCTGCCGTCGTCGTTGTACGTGTAGACGCGGCGCGCGGAAAGGGCCCACGTGACCAGAAATAGCGCGCTGACGCCAAAGCAAACAGGCAGAATGAGCCAGCGTTGGATCCAGACATCCAGCTCCGTCCGTTCCTTGGGCGCCTGGGGGTACTTTGACTTGAGTTCATTCCAAGTGCGAGCATCGTCACCGATGAGGGTGCCACCCTCCCGGACTCGACTTTCCAGCGGGAGATAGACGTCGTTGTATTCGCGCCAACTGGCCGCCTCAGACGGAAAGAGGATCCAGCCGTCGTATGCGGCCCAGCATCCGAAACTCACGAAGAGCACGGTGAGGATGGCTTTCCGCATCCAGTAGCCGGTGGCGAGTCTGCTCTGTATGGCCATCGAATTCAATCTCCAATGTGCGAGCCGGCACCAGAACGAGTGCCCGGCTGAGGTCGATCCTAGTTCAGCGGCAAGGCCCTTTCAGCAGCCGCACGATGGAATGACCCCCGGCCCAGTCGAGGTGCACGAGGGTTTTGACTCAATTTCGCAGCCGGATCGGTGAACTATGGGAATATCGGATGAATCCGGCGCATCACTTTTCCGGCTGGAAACCGGCGCGTCGGTTCCAGCACTTTGGCATGGTTCACCCCCTGTCCTCCGGAGGGATAAGCAATGAAAACCAATCAGAACTCCCTGAATCACCATCTCTGCAAGTCCGCCCTGGCGGGCGCACTGGGCCTCGCCGCACTGCTGAGCACCGGCTGCCAGAGCGACGCCCAGACGGGTGGCCTGATCGGAGCGGGACTGGGCGCTCTGGCCGGCCAGGCCATCGGTCGCAACAGCGTCGGTACCGTCATCGGAGCCGCCGTCGGCGCCGGTGCCGGCTACGTGATTGGAAACGAGAGCGACAAGAACAAGGACCGCAACGATCGCTACTACTCCAATGGCGGCTATCGGGATGATGGTCGGTACCGCGACGACTACCGCTACCGCGAGTACTACGAGCGCCACGACCACTACTACTACGACCCGTGCGATCGCTGATCGCCGGGCCGCCAGGTTAACTCGATTTCGCGCGAGAGTGCGATCGCGTCAGGGTCGCGCCATGGCGAGCGATTCATCCTTCACTTCGACCGCGGCCCGAGTGCGGATCGGCCGAGGGGCGATGAACGCGCCGTCCGCTGAGACCTGCTCGCCACTGGCAAACAGGCTCGGCAGATTGCAGCCGTTCACGAAGTTGTACATCTCCAGCGTGCTCTCATCACTCACTTCGTGCGGCACGCGCGCCCGCACGATGCCTGTGATCGGGTTGTACCAGAAACAGGCGACGGACGCCTCATCAGCCGTTCGGAGCGCCGGATGGGCCAGACGCGCTTCATCTGCGCCGGCCACTTCCATCCAGGGATGATCGATACCCACGAGCGGGTTGCGCGGCACCATGTCGCCGAACCACTCGGGATCAATCGTGATCGGGAAGCCATACTCATTGCGCGGAACGCGCTCAAGCGCCGCCTGCAGCATGATCTGCTGCTGAATCAGGCGAACATTGGCGCGGACCGTCTCCACATCGCGCAGGTGCTGCTGCTCGTGACGCTGATGAAGCAGGATTCCCGCCAACAGCGCCGCAAGGACTACGGCCATCAGGCTGTCGAGAATCAATCGCATGGTCGTTCACGCCCGCTGTTGCGCGAGCCCTCCAGTAAGGAACTCTACGATTAACTTCGTCCGTAAACAGGGGTGAAAACAGTAAGTGCAGCGGATAGGCGGAAGATGTGACGATCATGACGTCCAGGCAAACTCCCGCTCCATCCACGCTCCAAATCTCACTCCTCAGGCGCTGCTTCGAAGAGCGCGAATTGCTTCATTGCTCCGACAGGAGGGTCCGAATTGTCCTTCGCCACGGGCCGACGAAACGACTTGCCGCTGAGCGGAGGCAGCGTTCCATCCAGCCCGTACCGCCCGCTGAAGGCCATGAAGAGCGTGTTGATCTGTGCGGCTATCGGGCCCTGGCCCCGCTGGCGCACGCCAAAGGCGGGATCATACAACTCGCCGCCGCGCACCTCGCGCAGCAACGACTCCACATGCGCCGCCCGGTCCGGATAATGACGAGCCAGCCAATCGAGAAAGAGTGTTTTGATCTGGTGCGGCAGCCGCAGCATGATGTAGCCTGCAGTGGCCGCCCCCGCCTCCGCCACCGCCTTGAGCACCGCCGGAATCTCACGGTCGTTGAGTCCGGGAATGATCGGCGCCATCATGGCAAACGTCTGGATTCCCGCACCGCGCAGCGCGGCGAGCGTTTCCAGACGCTCCGCCGGGCTCGAGGCGCGCGGCTCCATCTTCGCGGCAAGGCGGTTGTCCAGCGTTGTCACACTCACCCCAACTCGAACGGCCTGGTGCGCGGCGAGCTTCTGAAGCAGATCCAGATCGCGCAGCACCAGGCGGTTCTTGGTGATGATGCCCACGGGCTGACGGCAGTCGGCGATCACTTCCAGACAACCTCGCGTGATGAGATACTCGCGCTCCACGGGTTGGTAGCAGTCCGTCACCCCCGAGAAGACGATCGTCTCGCCTTTCCACTTCGGATGCGCCAGTTCGCGGCGAAGCAGTTGCGGCGCATCGATCTTCGCGACAATCTTCGTTTCGAAATCGAGGCCGGATGAGTAACCCAGCCGCTCATGATCCGGCCGAGCATAGCAGTAGATGCAACCATGCTCGCAGCCACGGTACGGATTGATGGACCAGTTGAATGACACGTCAGGGGAATCGACGCGATTGATGATTCGCCGCGTCGCGTCGGGACGAACTTCCGTCTCTACCTGGCAGCCGCCGCAACCGGCGCCTTCCTCCCGCCCCTCACGATGCAGTTGATCGAGGTGCTCGCCCAGAACGTGCAACCGCCGAACGATGCCCCGCTTCGGATCCCCGACAAACCGATTGCCGGGGTTGAGCGCAGCCGCCCGGCCGCGCGCTTCGCCGTCGGGTAACGCATCGGGATACTCGAAATCGGGAGCCATGCCTAACATTATGCAAACGGATGTGGGCGTCCAGCCCCGCGCGCTAGCGTCTCGCAAAGGATGCACGCCGTTTCAGCCCATCGGGGAGCCGGCGGTACAGTCTTGCGTGCCCTATCGCATTCGCAGGAAGGAGTCGGTGGAGGAGGCGTTCCGACGAATCGCCCTCGAGCAGATCGATCGCGCCACCTCCGAAGCGAAAAACCCAAACCCGCACCAGGGCATTCACAACTTCCGCAGGCGGTGCAAGAAGCTTCGAGGCCTGCTTCGGCTGGTGCGCGCCGGATTCACGGAATTCGATGCGGAAAATGAGTTGCTCCGCGACGCTGCCCGGCTGCTTGGTCCTTTGCGCGATGCAGTGGCGCAGCTGCAGACCTTTCACACGCTGGCCTCTAACCTGCAACCCACCAATGACGGTTTGACCGCCCTGCTCAAGCAACTCGAACGGGAGCGAGACGAGTCGTTTACCACCAGTGCCTTTACCCAACCGCCGCTCCTCGATGAAGCACTCGACCGACTTGCGTCAGCGCGAACCCGTGTGTCCGGCTGGGTGTTGAACCTCGGCGGCTTCGACGCCATCCGCGACGGGCTCGAGAGGACCTATCGCCGCTCGCGCTCGGCCATGCGCAGCGCCGGCTCCGACACACCCGACGAGCACCTGCACGAGTGGCGCAAACAAGCCAAGTACCACTGGCACCACATGTGCCTGCTCCGCAGCCTCTGGCCCGACGAGTTCAAGGCCCGTCGACAATCCGCGGACCGCCTGGCTGAAACGCTCGGCCTCGATCACGATCTGGCGGTGTTACGGGATCAACTTGTTTCACATGCTGACGAATCGCAGACCGGTGCGGCACTGGAATTGCTCGATGCTCGCCGCTTAGCGCTGCAGGAACAGGCGCACCGGATCGGTGCCACACTGCTGGCCGAGAAGCCGGGCGCATTTGTCAAGCGTATTAACTCGTACTGGCGCGCGTGGCGCTGAACGTAGCCGGTCCGTTACTGCATCTCAGGCGGGATGAGCTTCTCAAAGAGGCGGCGCACGTCGGGCGGCATTTCGTCGAGTGATTTGTAGTGCCGCACGACGCCCGACTCGTCCGTGTAGGTGTAGTCCTCGCGGCGCGAGATCCGGACGCCGGTTCCGGACAGGTCGATCATGGAATGCTGCAGCTCCGAATGCTCCAGTTGCTGGCGGACTTCTTCGGGCAGATCCTCCCAGTTGGCCGTTGAGCTGTCGATTCCGACTTCCCTGGTGATCTTGAACGAGTTCATCGCCTGGTGAGGTGGCGAGCCCGGCCCGTCGAGAATGAGATCGTCATCGTGCCGGCGAATGCCCAACAAGCCGCCCAAGAGCCGACCCAGCCAGTTTCCTCGACTCAACGGCGTGCCGCACGACAGGCAGTGTGACTCTCCGGCCACGACCTTGGCGCCGCAATGTGAGCAATAGTTGGGCATGACACCTCCCGGAACCTGCATCGCTCTCGCCGCCCCATGATCGATCGGCGACGTCGCTTACCAGATCAAGGCAAACAGCCGATCCTGCCCGTTTGCGCCAGTGGTTCGGATCGGCAGGTCGACGCGCCACTTCGGGCCGGGCACACCTTCGCTGCACTCGACCTCCCACGCTTCACGCCCTTCGCCGACGGACTGCAACATGGCCGCAAACGCTGCAAGCGAGAGCGGCGGAGCAACTGACCCCCGATCACCGCCCGAGATCTGTACGATGATCTCCTCTCCGGAGTCCACGGGCCACACCGCGACGACATGGTGGCACAACGGATCCTCAGCATCCGCTGCCCCGAACGCAACCACGCCGAAATCTGCACACTCCTGC
Source organism: Phycisphaerales bacterium UBA5793 (assembly GCA_002418285.1). Taxonomy (GTDB): domain Bacteria; phylum Planctomycetota; class Phycisphaerae; order Phycisphaerales; family UBA5793; genus UBA5793. The sequence continues at coordinate 40,189 of DIDT01000061.1, read as the reverse complement.
AGGTGCTCATCGAGGCGCCGGAGCAGTGCAGAAAGGGTCATGGTCAGGTCTCGCCTTCGCTCCGCTGCAACTAGGGCTGCTTCTGCGATTTGCCCCACGAGTCCTTCAGTGTCACCGTGCGGTTGAAGACCAGGGCGGTCGACTTTTCCGTGTCGACATCAACGCAGAAGTATCCCAGCCGCTCGAACTGGAACGTCCCCCCTGCCTCGACGTTCTTCAGCGAAGGCTCCACCTTGGCGCCGTGCACCACCTTGAGCGACTCCGGATTGAGATTGTCCAGCCAGTCGCCGCCTTCAGGTACGTCGTTGGGATCTTCCTTCGCGAAGAGCGTGTCGTACAGCCGTACTTCGGCGTCGATCGCATGCGCCGCGCTGACCCAGTGAATCGTCCCCTTGACCTTGCGGCCGTCTGGCGGGCTGTCGCCGCCGCGCGTCTGCGGGTCATAGGTGCAGTGCAGTTCGACAATGTTCCCGTCATCATCCTTGATGACATTCGTGCAGGTCACCCAGTAGCCGTAGCGCAAGCGCACTTCGCGCCCCGGCGCAAGTCGGAAGAACTTGCCGGGCGGGTTCTCCATGAAGTCCTCGCGCTCGATATAGAGCACCTGCGAGAAGGGCACCGTGCGCTTGCCCGCCTCCGGATCTTCGGGGTTGTTGACCGCCTCCATCTCCTCGACCTGCTCGGCCGGGTAGTTGGTGATCACCACGCGCAACGGGTCGAGCACCGCCATCACCCGGTTGGCCGTCCGGTTGAGTTCTTCGCGCACGTGATACTCCAGGCGCGACAGGTCGATCAACTGCTCGCGCTTGCTCAGTCCGACCGCATCGCAGAATCCGCGAATCGCTGCCGGCGGATAACCCCGCCGACGCAGGGCCGAGAGGGTCGGCATGCGCGGATCGTCCCATCCCGCCACGTGCTTGTCCTCGACAAGAGTGCGCAGCTTGCGCTTCGTTACGACCGTGTGCGTGAGATTGAGTCGATTGAACTCCGTTTGCCGGCTCGGGAAGATTCCCAGCTGCTCGATGAACCAGTCGTAGAGCGGCCGATGATCTTCAAACTCCAGCGTGCACAGTGAGTGCGTGATGCGCTCGATCGAGTCGCTCTGTCCGTGGGCATAGTCGTACATCGGGTAGATGCACCACGCGCCGCCGGTGCGAGGGTGTTTCGCGTGCAGAATGCGGTACATCACCGGATCGCGCATGTTCAGGTTCGGCGAGGCCATGTCGATCTTCGCGCGGAGCACGCGCGAGCCATCCGGAAACTCACCCTTGCGCATGCGCGCAAAGAGATCGAGATTCTCCTCGACGCTTCGATCGCGATAGGGGCTCGGCGTACCCGGCTGAGTGAGGTTGCCGCGCGTCTGGCGGATCTGCTCGGCATTCAGATCGCAGACGTAGGCCTTGCCCTCCTTGATGAGTTTGATCGCCCACTCGTACAACTGCTCGAAGTAGTCGCTGGCGTAATACTCATCCTTGCCCCAGTCAAAGCCGAGCCACCTGATGTCGCGCTTGATGGCGTCGATGTACTCCTGCTCTTCCTTGGTCGGATTCGTGTCATCGAAGCGCAGGTTGCACCGCGCCCCGGCCGGCGCCTGGTCTTTGAACTCCTGCGGAATGCCGAAGTTCAGGCAGATGCTCTTGGCGTGCCCGATGTGCAGGTAGCCATTGGGCTCAGGGGGAAAGCGCGTGGTGAGGCGCCCGCTGTGCCGATTGCTCTGCAGGTCTTCAAGCACCATCGCGCGAATAAAGTCGAGTGTTCGTGTCGATTCCATAGGCGGGAATGGTAGGTACGCGCGCCGTTGAAAGACGGCAACAACAGCGACAAGCGATGTCGCCTGCGCCTCCGCATCAAGTGCCGCACCTCAGGCAAACGCCTCCAGACATCGACGAATGCGAATCGCCGTCGACACCTTCCCCAGGATCGCCAGCGTCTCGTAGATCGCCGGGCTGATGGTCGTTCCCGTGACCGCCACGCGCAGCGGCTGGGCCACCTTGCCGAGATTGCCGCCGGCCTGTGCCTCGACGTAGGCGCCGATCGCTTTCTCAAGCCCAGCCACGTCCCACTGGTGCAGACCTTCAAGAAGCGGCAGCAGCGCCTCGAGATGCGCCCGCCCCGGCGGATCGCCATTAGCAATCGCCTTGCGCGCGTTCTTGTCTTCGGTGTTGTATTCGATGGCGCTATCTTCGAGCACAAAGAACAGGCTTGAACGCACCTGGTCATCGAGCGTCTTGGATCGCTTGTGGTTCGCTGCGGCGAGCAGGTCGAAGTGCTCGGGCGACAGCTTCTCGATGAACTCGGGGTGAAACTCGTCGCAGTGGGCGCGGAACAACCGCACGAACTCCTCCGTCGGCAGCGCCTGGATCGCATCGTGGCTGAACGCCAGCAGCTTGGCGCGATCAAACTTCGCCGGACTCTTGAGCACGCGATCGAAGCCAAACTTCTCGACAAGATACGCGCGATCGAACTTCTCAACATCTCCGCCCGGATTCCACCCGAGCAGCGCAAGGTAGTTGATCAGCACATCCGGCAGGTAGCCGCTGCGCCGAAAATCATCGACATTGATTTCCGGCAGTTGAACAGCAAGGTCATCCGCCAGCATGATCGCGCTGTCGAACTCCAGTTGCGAGTCCTTGTCCTTGAGCCACGCGTCGATCCCCGCCGTCTGGCGGAAGACCACGTTCAAGTTGTCGATGCCCTTGGCCTTCACCGCCGCCCGCAGCGTCTTGTCCTTGTCGCGCTTGGACATCTTCGACCCATCCGGATTGAAGATCAGCGGCAGGTGGGCATAGGTCGGCCGGCGGAATCCCAGCGCATCCTGCAAGACCATGTGTCGGGCCGTGTTCATGAAGTGTTCCTGCGCCCGGAGCACATGCGACACCTGCATCAACTCATCATCCACCACCACGGCGAAGTGATACGTCGGAAACCCATCCGCCTTGCGAATGACAAAGTCATCGAGTTGCTCGGGCGCAATCGTCGCCTCACCGAGGATCTCATCTCGAATCACAATCGGCTCATGGGGCAACTTGAAGCGGATCACCGCCGCCTCGCCAACGTCCAGGCGTCGCTGCACCTCATCAGGAGACAGCGCCATCGCCGCACTGCCGTCGTAGCGATAGTTCTGATTCGCCGCCCGGGCCGCCTTGCGTTTGGCGTCGAGTTCCTCGGCCGTGTCAAACGCGTAATACGCCCTGCCCTCCACCACGAGTTGATCAAGATACTTCGTGTACGTCTCGACGCGCTGGCTCTGGAAGTACGGCCCGAACTCCCCGCCGCCGCAATCCTCGAACTCCGGCCCCTCGTCCCAGTCGATCCCCAGCCACTTCAGATCGCGCAGGAACCCCAGGCTCGCCGCATCGCTGCTGCGCTTCTGGTCGGTGTCCTCGATGCGCAGAATAAACTTCCCGCCCTGCTGCCGCGCGTACGCCCAGCAGAACAGGGCCGTGCGGGCCCCGCCAACGTGCAGGTGGCCGGAAGGGGACGGGGCAAAACGGGTGCGAACGGTCGATAATGCGTCAGCAGTCATAACGGCGGACGGTAGCGAGCGCAAGTCGATTCGGCTATTCGATGCGGGCGACGTTGCTTGTCTGGCACGTCGTGAGATCGAGCAGTTGCAGATAGCCGCCGCAGGCTGCCGGCGGAATCGAGGCCAACACCGTACCGCCGCCGTCGGGTTGCGATCGGCCCTGCCAGCCAACCTGGATGCTCTGCGCACCCAGCCCGAGCGACGTGCCGGCACAACGACCTGTCGGAACAACAAACGCGCCGGTGCTGCGCGCGAACACAATCGCCGCCGTCCCGCTTGCCGTCGCGCCCGACCACGAAACCGTGATCGGTCCCCCACCCGGACAGGAAGCGTCGACGGTCAACTCGATGGCCGCCTGACAGTCGCGCCACTGGGTGATGCCGTTGACGAAGACGTCTCCGGCTTTCGCGAACCAGCCGCCGATGTACAGCGCATCGTCGAGCGTGTAGGCAGATTCCGCTCGACCACCGACCCCACCCCCAATGGGTCGCCAGCGCTCACCATCCCAACGGGCTACGTAATTCGCAGTTTCGCCACCGGCCGTCGTGAAGTATCCCGCGGCGATAAGATCGCCGTTGAAAACCGTCAGGCGCTTCACCGCCTGATCAACGCCCTCACCCAGCGCGTGCCACTGTTCTCCATCCCAGCGCGCAATCTGATTGACCGGCAATCCGCCCGCTTCGCGGATGTAACCCGCGACAATCAGTTCGCCACGGTACACGACCGTGGTCTCGACAGTTCCGATCACGCCGCCGCCGAGTTCACTCCACTGCTTACCATCCCAGCGTGCGATGCCGCGCATCGGTTCCCCGTTTCCTGAGCGCAGGAAACTGCCGCCGGCGATCAGCTCGTCGCGGTAGATTGCAAGTGAGTTGACAATGCCGTCCAGACCTTCGCCTATTGGATACCACCGGCGTCCATCCCAGCGGGCAACATGCTCGACCGCCGTGTTCCCTGTCCTGAAGAAAATGCCACCAACAATCAGATCCTCTCCAGCCACCAGCATGGCCAGCACTCGGTGATTGAACCCTTCACCCATCAGCCGCCACCTCGCACCATCCCATCGTGCGATATTGATGCCCAGGGAGCGGTTGCCCGAGTCGTAGCAATCGCCACCAGCGATTAACTCACCCCGATAGACCGCGAGCGAGTCGACTGCTGCGAGCGGAACATCAGCGAGCGAGGGCAGGCTCTGCCAATGGAGGCCATCCCACCTCGCAATGGATGAGAAATCCGCACTCGAGAACGTGAAGTAGCCACCCGCAATAAGGTCTCCGCGGAACTTTGTCATCGCGGCAATCCCGCCGGTGTCCCGGACGCCGCCCGCCAGCGGAATGACCTTCTGCCCGTTCCATCTCGCCAATGCATTGACTCGTGATCCATCCGCGACGGTGAAGAGCCCTCCCATGATGAGTTCGCCGCGAAAGCCAGCCAGAGCAGTCACCGTCTGATCGGTCCCTTGCCCCACCGGCTTCCAGAGCCCCTCTGCTGCGTCCCACCTCGAGATGTTCGCAAGCCCCACCTTTCCCGACGTATCGAACTTACCGCCTGCGTACAGCAGATCGTCAACCTGCATAAGAACGAATACCTCTCCATCGATGTCGCCAATTCCGGCGCCAAGCGGCGACCAGTTCGCGCCGTCCCAGCGGGCGACGCGCGGCATTGGTTCACCCCCCACGGAGCCGAACAGTCCGCCAACCACAAGGTCGTCGCCGAAAGTACATGCGGCATTGATCCAGCCACCGTCGATCCCCGTGGCGAGAGGATGCCAGCGCGACCCATCCCATCGCGCGATTCCCGAGGCGCTCTCCGTACCCGCTTGATCGAAGGACCCGGCAACCACCAGCGTACCCTGGTATTCGACGAGAGCGTTTGCGCGAGGTCCGAAAAAGGATCCACCCGACAGGCCATTTCCAACATCGTGCCAGGCGACTCCATCCCACCGCGCGATACCGGGCGAATAGACGCCGCCGGCCGACTCAAACGAACCACCAACATACAGTTCCCCATCGAACACGGCCAGCGATCCGATTCGATCATTCGTTCCGTCACCTAACGCATACCAGTTCGCGCCATCCCACCGTGCGATGTGGCTCGCTGGGACTCCTCCAACTTCGGAGAATCGCCCGGCGACAATCAAATCGCCTCGAAACACCGTCATCGCATTGATCGTTCCACCCAATGGTCCGCGGACGTCCCCGCCGAACGGCATCAACACCCGACCATCCCACGACGCAATACAAAGCGCATTGCGCCCGTCGGCAGAGCTAAACCGCCCGCCAACGATCAGTCGGTCGTCATACTCCGTCAGAGCGCCGACATACCCGTAAGAGAATACTCCACGGTCCATCGGCTGCCACTGATCACATTGTGCCTGCACCGTACGGCCGGGGAGCGGCAGTGCCATCGCGACGAAACCCAACAGACCCAATCTCAACCCGATGTGCCGGATCCTCGTGGGGTAGATCATGCGAGTGCCTCCATTGAATGAACGACCGCCTCGAACCGCGCGAGGACAAAACAATCGCCCCCGGCTGAAGTTTGTTCGGCATGGCAGCGACTGTTCCGCGAAATTAGCGGCCCCGGACAACGGCCGCTGCCCTGTCCCTCGCCCATCCCGCGCCCTATCATCCACTTTGACTCAATCCACATATCCGGATGAACGGATGAATACCGGCGGTTCCGACCCGGGCCGCCCCAGTTCAGCCTCAGCCCAGTTCGAGAAAGGCCAGTCCCCCATGCCCAGCCCCGGTACCATGAGCACCGCCATGCCCAGCACCAAGCCCAGCACCGTCGACGCCACCCCCACCGGCACCAACTACTTCTTCACCTCCGAATCGGTGAGCATGGGCCACCCGGACAAGGTCGCTGACCAGATCTCCGACGCCGTGCTCGACGCGATGCTGGCCGTGGATCCGAATTCGCGCGTGGCGTGCGAGACGATGGTCAGCACCGGCATGGCCGTCGTCGCCGGCGAAGTGACCTGCAACGGCTACGTCGAAGTGCCCGACCTCGTCCGCGAGACGATCCGCAACATCGGCTACACCGATGCCGACCTCTGCTTCGACGACAAGAGCTGCGCCGTGCTCGTCAGCCTCAAAAAGCAGTCGCCCGACATCGCCATGGGCGTTGATCGCGAAGGCGCCGGCGACCAGGGCATGATGTTCGGCTACGCCTGCCGTGAAACCGAAGAACTCGATCCGGGCACCTACATGCCCCTGCCGATCCATCTCGCACACCGCCTCGTCCATCGCCACGCCGACGTGCGCCAGCAGGGCCTCATTGACGGCCTGCGCCCGGACGCCAAGAGCCAGGTCACCGTTGAATACGACCGGCACAACATGCCCGTGCGCGTGCAGACGGTCGTCCTCTCCACGCAGCACTCGCCCTACTACAGCAAGGACAACACGCAGGAAGAACTGCGCCAGCTCGTCAAGCAGCACATCATCAAGCCCACACTGGGTGACAGGTGGTGGAACGACGAGATCCAGGTGCACATCAACCCGACGGGCCGCTTCGAGATCGGCGGGCCGCACGGCGACGTCGGCCTCACCGGTCGCAAGATCATCGTCGACACCTACGGCGGCATGGGTCGCCACGGCGGCGGCGCGTTCTCCGGCAAGGATCCGACCAAGGTCGATCGCAGCGCCGCCTACATGGCTCGCTACATCGCCAAGAACATCGTCGCAGCCGGGCTCGCAGACAAGGTCGAAATCCAGTTGAGCTACGCCATCGGAGTCGCTGAGCCGACCAGCGTGCACGTCAACTCATTTGGCACGGCCAAGGTCGCGCCGCATCGCATCGAGGAAGCCGTTCGCGAACTCTTCCCCCTCACGCCGCGCGGCCTGATCAAGCACCTCAACCTCCGCCGCCCGATCTACCTGAAGACCGCAGCGCACGGCCACTTCGGCCGCACGCCCGACGCCGACGGCGGCTTCACGTGGGAGAAGACCGACATGGCCGACGCCCTCCGCAAGGCGTGCGCCGACTGATCGAGCCCATCACCCGTTTCAACTCCACCAGCCCGGCGCATGAGCGCCGGGCTGTTCATTTGCTGCCTCATACAATGCGCTCGCCATGACAGACGCACCCTCCACCGCCATCGACCCCGTCAAGCGCGACCGCCTCAACGCCCTGTGCGAGCAACTCGGCCTGCACGCTCTGCTGCTGCGCAAGCGCGCCAACATCGCCTGGCTGACAGACGGCGCTGATGTCCACGTCGATCTCGGCAGCACAACCGGCGTCGGCTCCATTCTGTGGTTCGCCAAGTCGTTCAAACGCAAGCCCATCCTGCTCACCGACAACATCGAACGCAATCGCCTGCTCGAAGAGGAGCAGTTCAATCCGGAGCGCTGGGATGTCGCAGCGCCAAACTGGTGGTCGCACGAAGCCTCGTTCGACTCGATGCTCGACTCCGCGTTCAAGGAGACCGGCACGGACATCTCCCGATGCGGTATCGATGACATCGGCCCGGATCCCATTCAGCCGATCCGCACGCCGCTGACCGATCATGAGACCGAGGTCGCGCGTTCGCTCGGCCGCGATGCCGCGAGCGTGATGGCCGACACACTCAGGCTGTTCATCAAGCCGGGCGTCAGCGAACTGGAGATTGCCGGCCACCTGACCGGCGAACTCCGCTCGCTCAACATCCTCGCGCCGGTCGTGCTCATCGCCGCCGACGATCGCCTGCAGCGCTACCGCCATCCGATTCCAACGAGCAACCGTGTCGAGAAGACGGTCATGGTCGCCCTTTGCGCCCAGCGCAAGGGCCTGACCGTCTCGATCTCACGCCTCGTCCACTTCGGCCGATCACTTCCCGATGATCTCAAGCGACGCCACGGAGCCGTGTGCAAAGTCGATCGCGCCCTGCACGACGCCACGCGGATCGGGCGAACCTGGTCCGACTGCCTCGCGGACGGCATCGCGATGTACGAGCAATGCGGCTTCAAGGACGAGTGGCACAAGCACCACCAGGGCGGTCCGATGGGCTACGACCTGCGCGACTTCAAGGCGACACCCGATGAAACGCGCGCCGTCCAGCCGCGCCAGCTCGTCGGCTGGAATCCCTCCATTACCGGCACCAAGAGTGAAGACACCATCCTCACACCCGAAGCGAGCGCTTCGGGTGATGGATGCGAAAACATAACCGCGATGCGCAACTGGCCGCTCGATGAGGCAACCGGACGCCCGGCGATATTGCGTGTCCAACATTGACCTCGGCCCGCGCCGACCCGCCTGGCGCGTCAGCAAGATTCGGCAGGTTCAACGCCGCTCGCGCCGCTCCAGTCGCTTGCGATCCGCACTCTCGATGAGTACAACATCCGCCTGCGTGACGAACAGGCCATGCCCGACGACGCCGGCGATCAAGTCGATCTCGCTGGACAGTTCGAGCAGGTGACCGCTCGCTGCATCGCCATACGCGCAATCGAGCACGAGGTTCCCTTCGTCGGTCAGATAGAGATCCTTCGACTCATCGCCGACACGCCGCATGCTCGGGACCAGTCCAAGAGCCTCGAGGCCCGCACTGGTCGACGCCAGGCCGAACTCGAGCACTTCCACCGGAAGCGCAAAACGTTCGCCGAGGTGCTGTACGAGCTTGCTCTCATCCATGAGATAGATTCGCAGATCGGCGGCGTCGGCGACAATGCGCTCGCGCGTCATCGCCCCGCCGGCGCCTTTGGTCATCGCCAGCCCCGGCTCGAGTTCATCCACGCCGTCAAAGAGCACGTCAACGCGCGACACATCACGCATCGGCACGACGTCCAGGCCCAGCGAGATCGCCAACTCAGCCGAGCGCCGACTCGTTGCCACGCACGTTACGGAAAGGCTCTCATGCCTGACCTTTTCTGCCAGTGCGTGAATGCCCCGACTCGCCGCTCTCCCCGTGCCGAGGCCCACCATCATGCCATGTCCCACGGGTTCGACGGCAGCGGTGGCGAGAAGATCGTTCGCATGAGTCGTCTCGCTCATCTCGAGTCTTCCTTCCATCCGGTCATGGCGACCCGGTCTTCTGATCCAAAAGCACAAACGTGTGCGCCGCCACGATGGACGACGCACACGTTTTGTAGTTCAGGCACGGCCGGGGCAAGTGTGCGGAGCTTCAAACCACTTGCAGCGCCAACGCGCGCCCTGTGTCTCTCCATCCTTCGATCGGTGTGTCGGGCGACATGGCCGATCAACGGATTCATGCCAAACGATAAGCCGGTACCTCAGGTCGCGTCAACAGTCAAGCCGATGTGATTTCTGTTTTCATCGCGCCGTCGACTCCACGATGCGCTCCGTCCACCTCGCGGTGAGTGTGGTCGGAATTCCTGTGCAGTTGGCGCTGGCGAGTCACCACCTGATGCGCATCGCGCTGACGTCCAATGGCGGGTAATTCAACCGGCTCCACTGAACCGGAAAACGATCCCCGGGATTCACGAAACTCGTCTGCAAATACGACCGATATCTGCGGATGAGGCGCGGTGCGCCTGGCCTGGAGGCATCACCAATGACACGCTCAGTCCGGACATTCATCAATCGCGCACTCGTCGTCGCGGCGCTGCTCTCGGTCACGGTGCTTCTCTCCGGGTGCAGCCGAACCGATAAGCGAAGCGCGGCCGAAATCAAGGCGGATCTCGTCGCATCGATGCTCAAGGGCGTGAAACAGCCCGGATTGGACATCACTGTTTCCGCCGAGTCGTACGACACCGACGCCCAGGAACTGCACGGTGTGCGCGTACACGGCAAACAAGGCGTGCTATACGCCGAACGCGCCACCATCAGCGTCGATGAGAAGACCAAGGCCATCCGCATGAAGCTCTTTGACGTCATTGTCGCCCAGCCGGCCGATGGCTCGGATCCCAAGCCTGCGGGCACGCAGGGTCAGATCGTCGAGTATCGGGAAATGGTCCTTGACGACCTCTTCGCGCCGCACGAGAGATAGAAAAGCGTGCGCTGATCAGCGATTCGGCTTCTCGAACTCAATGTCATCCGGGCTCGGCGGGGTCGGGTTCTGTCGCTCTCGATTCTCGAGCATCTTGCGGCGCTCCGCCCGCATCCGACGCAGTCGCTCGCGCATCTGCGGCGTGAACTGTGTCTCATCAATGACGGGCCGCCCGTTGTCGTCGCGCTGCATGCCATCCATCCGCTGCATCGCCTCGGGACTCACCCCGGCTGCCGCGAGACGGCGATGCATCTGCTGCTCCATCTGGGCCTGGCGTATCTCCTCGAGTTGGCGATCAAACTCCGCCTTCTGCTCATCCGTGAGCAGTTCGTAGAGCCGCTTCATGTAGGGCTCCTGCGGCGGCGTGGCCTGGCGGATCTCCATGAATCGCTCCATCGCTTCACGTGCTTCCTTGCTCTGCACCGGCCAGTCGGTCTGACCGGTGCCGGGGCGCTGACCCGCAAGCGGTCGGCGCGGAGCAGCCGCAGGTGCGTCCGGACGGGCGTCGCTTGGAGGAGCCTGCCGCGTCGCCGGACGATCGGTGGCGCGATCGGTCGGGCGCACCCGCCTGGGGTCAGTCGGTTGATCAACTGATTGATCGGCCGCGCGATCAGAGGGGCGCACCCGCGGGGCATCTGTGGCTCCGGGTCGGCGAGGCGGCGCTTGATCGGTCGTCGGCGCTCCAGACGCGCGCGGGTCGGTCGTCGCGTTTTCGCGGATCATGATCTCGCGAAGTCGGCGCAACTCGGCGGCGTGCTCCTCCTGATAGGCGCGAACGGTGTCGCCATACTCGCGAATAATCGCCTCTGCCTGCCGGCGCTGCGCCTCGCTGAGATCCATCGCCTTGAGTATCGTGGCGTACTGGCGCAAGTTCGATTTGTACGCTCGCGCTGCCTGCCCCGCCTCACTTCCAAAAGACATGGCAGCCCCCGGCGCTTCGGTCGCGCTCACCTTTGGGCCACTCAGCGGTGGCGGCGGTGCTTGCCGATTCGGACGAGCGCGACGCGCCGGCGTCGGCTGCGCAGCAGCGGGCGGCTCAGGATTCTGATACGCAATCACCGGCGCTGCCGACAACAAACCCACGATCGCCAGGCTGAAAAACACGTTGCGCATGGTTGCTCCTCCACAAGTCGGTAGACCGACCGGCTATCGGCACAACGAGGCTCAGCAAAGCCTATTGCCCCCGCCAAGGCGTCGTCGCCCCGAAACTGTCTGGATTGTAGAGGCCACCAGTGCTCAGCCGGTGAAGCGTTTGAAGATATTGGACGCGTTGGCGCCGCCGAATCCAAAGGCGTTGTTCAAGGCATAGTCCGTGCGGCACTCCGCAGCATGGCCGCGAATGTAATTCAGCCCCTCGCACGCCTCATCCACGTTCTCGAGGTTGATGATCGGCGGAATGACATTGTCACGAATGGCCTGCACACACTGGATCGCACCCAGCGCCCCCGCCGCGGCAATGGCGTGACCCATCATGGATTTGGTCGCCGTCACGCCGACCTTCGACGCATGCTCACCAAAAGTGAGACGAATGCCATCCGCTTCGGCAGGATCGCCGATGCCCGTCGACGTCGCGTGCGCAAAGACCACGTCAATGAACTCGGGCTCGATCTGCGCATCGCGCAGCGCCGCCCGCATCGCCCCCGCCACGCCGTCGCCGACGGGCTCAGGCGCGTAGAGGCTGTTTGCATTGGCCGAGCCACCGACTCCAATGACTTCAGCCAGGATCGGCGCATCGCGCCGCAGCGCATGATCGAGCGTTTCGAGGACAAGCACTCCAGCGCCTTCCGCCAGCACAAAACCGGAGCGATCGCGATCAAACGGCTTACTCGCGTGCTGCGGATCAGCACTGAATGACGTCAACGCACGCATGGCGTTGAGGAACCAGACGCCCCACGGATCGACGACCGATTCCGCCCCGCCGCACACCGCCACCTCGCACTGCCCGCGGCGGAGCCAGCGCACGCCGCGCTCGACCGTTTTGGCGCCGCTGACGCAGGCGCTGCTCACCGTGAACAGCGGCCCCGAGGTTTTGAGATACCGTGCGACAAGGTGCGTCGGGTAGTCGGGGTTCTGTCGATACACGATGTTCTGCTCCACCGGGTAGCCCCTGTGGCGCTCGTTGAATCCCTCGCGGACGATGTCAACAAGCTGGCAGAACCGGTCCGTATCAACACCGCCCGTCGGGAAGTGTTGCAAAGCGCGGCCACCCCAGGAATCGCGCCCGCAGTTGTAGTGGGCGTTTGCGAGCACTACACCGGCCTGACTCGCTTCGCCGCGACTGAGATCCAGACCAGCGGCATCAATCGCCTGCAGGCTGGCCGCCAGCCCGAGTTGGCTGAAACGATCGCCGAGGTACGCCCATTCGGGGCCGAGCATCTCCAACGGATCAAAGCCAGGCACCTCGCCGGCCACCGAAATGTCAAACCCCTGGCAATCCGGCTGGGACATCTTGCGAATGCCCGACTTGCCCTCGAGCAAGCCACACCACGTCTGCTCGGCCGAAAGCCCGAGACAAGTGATCGCGCCGACGCCGGTGACGACGACTCGGTTGCGTTGTGCGTTGCCGGCTGTCACGAGACCGCTCTCCAGTCGTACTCAGCACTTCTGCTGCAGCCAGTGCGGGGGCGGGTGCAGCCAGTGCGGGGGCGGAGTTCCACTTGGGGCATTATCGTCCAGAACAACCGTCCGATTGAGGCTCCGCGCCGAGGGATTATCCGACCGCCGGTTTGCCGGGGCCGAACTATACGCACGAATCGCAAGACGGTTCAAAGCCGCCGCAAACACCCGCCGCACAACGAGAAAGCACGCCGCGCCTCTCATCAATTCACAACAATCACACGCGGTCGCGCAGTTCGAGCCGATATGATCTGCTGGTTGATCGCCCACCGGCGCAGGTGGCGGTGGGGCCCAACGAGTGGATGCGCGCCGCGGCACAGGAGCAACAACGTGACGAGCGATTCGGAGCGGGCGACAGCCGGCGAAACGCGCCTGAAAGTCAGCGATCTCGAGATCCGGCGCTTTGAGCGCGATGACGTGCCAAGGCTCCCCAAGCTCCTCAAGGAGTGCATGGGACGCACAGTCGAAGCCTCCTACCTCGAGTGGAAGTTCTTCGGCGGGCCGTACAACAAAGATCAGGGCTTCTTCATCGCGCTGCACGATGGAGAGATCGTCGGCTTCATCGGCGCCAATCCGGTGCCCTATGCCGTCGACGGCGAACTCTCACTCATCTACCAGCATCAGGACACCGCCATTCGGGAAGATTGCCGGAGCCTGGCGCTCCTGCGCACAATGACTGAAGGCGTCGAGAAGGCTTTCAGCCTCCCCACGGTCCGCTTGACCTACAGCATCACCACGCCCCACATGCGCGCGCTTGTCACCAAGCGCATGAAGTACACGATCATCTGGGAGAATCTCAAGCTCGTCAAACTCATCTCCCTGCGCGGCATGGTGAGTAAGGCCACCAAGTCCGCGGCGCTGGCCTCCATCCTGCCCGGCCCCCTGAGCCGCTCGTGGAAGGCCCCGGCCTCCATGACCGGCGAGATCGCCCCCATCGAGCAGTTCGGCCCGGAGTTCGATGCATTCTGGCAGCACGCCAAAGCGGCCGGCGAGAACGGCCGCATCTTTGGCTGGGGTGAATCAGCCTGGCTCAATTACAAATTCTGCACCGACGCCGCCGTGCCCTTCAAGTGTTTCGTCTATCGCGAAGCGGGGCAGGTGATCGGCTACCTCGTACTCAACATCACCCGGCTGGACGTGCGAGTGTGCTATGTCGATGCCCTGTGGACCGTGCCGGGCCGAAAAGACGTGGTGGAACTCCTGCTGGACTTCGCGCTCCACGAAGCGGCCGGCAACAAGTGCGATCAGGTGGCCACGTGGTCCCAGGAGCAGACGCCGCTGGGTCGCGCGATGACGGCCCGGGGCTTCGTGCGGCGTCCAACCTCGCAGTGCATCTCCGTCAAGCAGATCCAGCCGAACATGGGGGACCTCGGCCTCAAGGGCGAGCACTGGAACATGCAGCGCGGCCACACCTACTACACCCAGGTCGGCCACCTCGAGGCGGAAGAGGGCGCCGAGCGACTCTACCAGCTCAAAGAAAGCCGCGATCAGGATCGAGCCGAACGACTGCAGGGCAAGAAGTAGCAAAAAGACAATCGCCCGAACCGAAGTTCGGGCGATTGCAAATCGTGCACGAGAACACGCGGCGTGACGCCGCGGTTGGCGTTCGAGTCATTCTCACGCCTGACGACGGCGGCGACCCGCCGCGGCGAATCCGCCGAGGCCGAGCAGCGCCAGAGCGCCGGGAGCCGGAACTTCGCAGAAGCCGGCGCCGCCGAGGAAGATGGTGTATTCGCCACCGGCGGAAGTGGTATTAACCCAGCCGGCAAGCGGATTGCCAGCGCCGGGGCCGTCCGGTGCGCGCTCGACATTGAACGGACTGCTGTTCCAGAGCAGCGCGCCGCTTCCATCGACCGCATCGCGGTTGTACCTGGAAACGCCGAGGTAGTAGATGCCCGGGCCGGGGACAAACTGACCCGTCAGGCGCGACTGAAGGCCGCCATTGGGATCGTCGTCGTCAAAGGACACGCCGTAGCCATCGGCGTCGAAGAGCCACATCTGGGTGTCAAAGGAAGTGCCGCCCGTGGTCGTCGCAAAGAAGCGGCCGACGTCCAGAATGCGGATGCAGTACAGATCCACGTCGTCAGTGATATGGACGCCGCTGATCGAATCAAGACTGCCACTGCCCACTGTGTGCTGCGCGGTGCCGATGAGATCGCCTGCATCGCCTTGCTCAACCCACACGTCACCGAACGCCGCGCCTGACAAGGCGAGCGCCGCAGCTCCTGCTAGTAAGACTTTCTTCATATCTTCTCCTCCAAACTCGATTTCCGTCGACAGAAACTCAAGAAACCACTTCTTGAGAAGGATTCGCCACGACTCTTGGCTTCTCACGAACAGATTGAGCAGCCCCATTCCACCCGCAGCATGGCCGGCTCCAACCCCTCAGAACCGGTTGCCGGCAATTTCTGCGCGTAGAACACAGGCATACACCATACCTCGGGAACACCCGAAGCACAACCTGAATCACGGGCAAATGTAAAAATCAACCAAAAAAGGTCGGCAAAGCCAGCTCTGACAGCGTGTTATCGGACCACCGGGAGCCGTATCCGGCGTCGAAGGATGCCGCCATCTCCCTTTCGCAGCGTCGGGGACCCCCGGCCCCTCATCGACCCTGAATCAGGCCAAACAGGTGGCGCATGGTTGGCAACTCCTGGCCCAAGATGTGGCGTAGGTAGGCCGCCAGCAAGCGGCTGGCCCGCAGAATCGACTGATCGAGTTCTTCCAGCCGCCCCTCGCCCGCGACTTCCTGCCCGATTGGGCTCTCCAGTTTGTCACCACCCTCCAGCCCGCGCAGGACGTCCACCGTGGCGGCTCGCACTCGCCAGCCGCCTCCCTCCGCACCCGCCAGAACGGTCCCGCCCGCTTCGGCACTGAACGCAAGCGAACCCTCCGGCCCGAAAAGTGCCGCTCCGGTGTTCGCATCACGGTCCAGAATCGGTTTGTAACCCGCCTCGACCAAGAGGGCCCACTGGAATCGCAGAACTGCCCTCGAACTGGTCTCGTGCTCCGCCAACCCGCGCAATGCCTTGATGAGTTCATCAAACAGCCGAGTGTGCGGATCGCCTTCGTGCAGCAGGTGCTGGATGAGATCAACCATGTACAGTCCAGCCCGGTGGGCATCCAGGCGGGTCGCAAGCGCCGGAAACACCTCGAGAAGGTTCCAATCGGTCAGCGTTGCGAGATCACGGCCCTTGCGAACCAGGGCCAGAATCTCCCCGCGGGTGAGCAACTCGATCCCACCCGAAAACTGTGACTTCTCCCGCTTGGCGCCTTTGGCAATACCACGCAGCAGGCCGTGCTCGCGACAAAACAGCGAGACGGTCTGACTCGTTTCCGAGAAGTCCCATCGGCGAATGCACACAGCTTCGTCGCGCAGGTTCGGCATGGCCCCACAGCGTAGGACCGATAGCACCCGCCATGCACCGCCATCGACACTCGCAGATCAATAGCCTTTCGCAGCGTCTAGCCGTACCGTTGGCCATGAGCGAAACGATCGAGCGGCCATCCTGCCTGTCCATCATCATCAGCGACGCCGTCTATCGCGATGAGATCACCAAGAAGCTGATCATCGTCGGCACATTTAACACCATTCACGCGCAGAACTTTCCCCACCGGCATGAGCATATGAACGTGCTCTTCTCGCTGACGAGCGGACGGCGAACCTACGAAGTCGCCCTGGCGATCGAGAACGGCAGCACCGGCGCCCCGCTCACCGAGATCAAGGGCCCGATGCGCCTTGACAACCCCCTGAACATCACGGACGTCAACGTCGAATTGCGCAACCTCGAGTTCCCGGAACCAGGCAAATACTGGGTCACGCTGCGCGTCGACGGAGAGATCATCTGCCAGCGCCCCTTCATGATCGCCGGCCCCGGCGCGCAACCAGAGACAGGACCGCATTCGCTCACCGAGGGCGAACCCGAGTCGGAATGAAACTCCACCCGCACGACCGATGATCGCACGGGCCGAGGTCGGCCGATATGATCTGCGACACGAACGACTTCTCAGCCCGTTGACGAGACCATCGCGAGGCGTCATGGCTCCCACTCGAACCATTGCATTTATGAACCAGAAGGGCGGCGTGGGCAAGACGACAACCGCCGTCAATCTCGCTGCGGCGTTGGCCCGTCAGGGCCGAACCGTTGGCGTGATCGACCTCGATCCGCAGGCCCACCTCACGCTGCATCTTGGTGTCGAAATTCCGCCGGATGGCGTTTCAGTCTACGACGTCCTCGTTGATGAAGATGTCCGAGTTGAAGACGCGCTGGTGAAGGCCGTCAATGACGTGTTCGTCCTGCCCGCCGTGACCGATCTGGCCGCAGCAGAAGTGGAACTCGCCGAACAGCCCGATCGCACGACGAAGCTGGCTCGCAAGTGCGCCGCCTGCGCCACCATGCGCCACCTTGATTTTCTACTCATCGACTGTCCGCCGAGTCTCGGTCTGCTCACGCTCAATGCTCTCGTGCTGGCCCGCGAGGTCATGGTGCCGATGCAGGCACACTTCCTCGCCCTTCAGGGATTGAGCAAACTGCTCGAGACCGTTTCGCTCATCAGCGCCGAGGTCAATCCCGCGCTGCGCGTCTCGGGCGTGATGCTGTGCATGTTCGAAAGCCAGACGCGTCTCGCCGCCGAAGTCGTCAACGATCTTGAAGCCTTTTTCGAATCATGTCGTGATCAGCCGGTGCCCTGGCGCGATTGCCAGGTGCTCAAGCCTCCAGTTCGGCGCAACATCAAGCTCGCTGAAAGCCCCAGCTTCGGCACATCAATCTTCGAGTACGATGCGCATTGCCCCGGCGCGGAAGATTACCAGCGCCTTGCCGCCGGCCTCATCCGCCAGGGCGAAGCGCCGATGGGCAATCGCGCCCACCGTGTCAAGGATGCGGATGCCGAGTTGCCCGAGGTAGTGATTCCCGATGGCCGCCCCGCCGGAGAGGAATCGGTTGAGTCCTGCGCAAGCGGCTCCGCCGGGCAGTCATGATCCAGTCGTGCGTGCGCTGGATGGAGGGCCTCAGTCCCGTCGCCTGGCGATGGATTACGCTGCTCTACTTCGTCGCGATGACAACCGGAACTCACTGGCCCAAGCTCCGCATCGGGGCGCCTGGCCCCATCCCGCTCGACAAGATCCTTCATGCCGTCGCATTCTGCGGCCTGTCCGGATTGCTCATGCTTACGCGATTGCTCGATCGCCGTTCAGAGCGCGCATTCGACCCGCGCAATATCTGGCGATGCACCGGATTGACACTGGCGCTCGCGGCCGTTGACGAGATCACTCAGGCCATTCCGGGAGAAGACCGATTCCCCGGCTGGGATGACTACACCGCCGACGCGATCGGCATTGCCATCGCACTGCTTGTGGCAATCCTGCTCTTTAGTCGCGTTCGCGCATCCAGCCACGAAACCACGTAAACTCCGGCAAAAGACCGACCGGCCAACAATGCGGCCGGTCGGTCTGGAGAGTCTCTTTCGATCGATCGACTGCTACGGGATCACGACCTGCATCTGCGTGCGCAGCGCGATCTGACCATCTTCGCCGGCTCCATCCGCCAACAGTCCGGTCGCGCCCACGCTTGTGGGAACCTGATCCATCGCGTAGACGACGTCCGTCGTCCACTTCCAACTGTTTCGGCGGAAGTAATAATTGAAGCCCGCCGTGAAGATGCTGAGATTGTCGAGCGATCCAAAGTTATCAAAGTCGAACCACTCATACCGGCCGAACAACTCAAACTTGTCGGGCACGAGGTGCACACCGCCTTGCACAACGAATCCAAACTGGTCATAGGACATGGCCGCAGATGCGTTCGGACTAGTGTGAACGCCCACGACCCAGGCGGAGAGATTCGCCTGGCCGAATTCGAGCAAGCCGTCGACGGTCCACGTGAAGACCTGTGTCTCCTCCGCCGCCGTGCCGTATTCGCCATCCTGCCAGTGAATCGCCGCTCCGATGAGCGCCCCAAACTCATCCGTACTCCATGATTCGTAGTCATTGAACTGCTTCCAGTCCGAGCCGGCGAGCAGCGCCTCGACGCGCGCAGTCACCGCCCAGTCTGTGCCCTCGGTATTGAACGGCGTGTTCTTACTCTGCGTGTGCGGGGCCGCGAGGGATGGAATCCGGTTGCCGTCACTGAACGCGAGCCAGCCGTGGATCGTCTCATTCTCATACGACAACCAGGTGCCCTGTACGCGACCGAGCGAGGTAATCGCATTGACATACGACCGCTCGACAGCCAGTTGCTGTTCGTCGCCCATCACCTGTTCACGAATGAACGGCGCCTTCACCTGGCCCCATGACCATCCCCAGCCGTTGCCCAGGGCATACGTCACGAACATGTCATCCAGCACCGCCGCTCCACCGTTCGGATCAAACGCGAATTGCAGTTTGTACGTCAGATCCTGCGATCCGGCGTGACCGCGAAGCACCAGCTTGGTTACGCTGTTCTCGAAACCACCGGTGCTCTTGTCGGGCCCATCCTTATCGTTGTAAATCCCGCGAAACATCGAGTAGCCAGAGAAATTCACATCAAATGTGCCGTCCTCATTGCTGATGAAAAACCCCTTGCCTTCGCGGAAGCCGGCGGTGCCGCCCTCCTGCAACAGGCTCGCCCTGCTCTCGCTGTCCGCCATCGCTTCTCGCACGATTGCACGCGTCTGCTCTGCACCGAGCCACGAAGATGATTCGCTCTTGAGTTGCGCGATTTGCGCTTCCAGCGCTTCGATGCGAGCATCAAGATCGGCCGGGTCCGACCCCGCAACCGAGAGATTCGCTTGATGCAGCGACGCAGCGACAGCCATACCACCCGCCCAGATTCTGTAGTTCATGAGTATTCTCTCTTGAAAGCGATCGCCGAGGGCCGAGCGATCTTGTCCGGCCGATCCAACACTGAACCCAACCCGCGCTGGATCCAGATCCGACAGTGAACGTAGACATCACAAAACAGAGTTATCCATCCACTTCTGGACATTATCGGCCAACAGCCCGCACAAAGTCAAGCGGCTGAGGTGGTCAGTCCGGCGAGTCCCCTCGATCGGCTGCGGATCAGGGAATGTTCCCCCCGGGGAACGACACAAAAAGACAATCGGCCGGCTCCGAAGAGCCGGCCGATTGAAGAAATCAAACAGTGTCAGTGCAAGATCGATTACGGAATCGAGACCTGCATCTGGCTGCGCAGCGCCCACTGATCCGAGTCGTCGAGGGCGTCGGCGAGCAGACCGATGTTGCTCGCGGAAACCGGAACGGCGTCGAGAGCGTACACGAGGTCCGTGGTCCACTTCCAGCCGTGCTGACGGCCAAAGTAGTAGTTGAAACCGAAGGTCAGGATGTTGAGGTTGTCGTTGGCGACAGCGTTGTCAAGATCCATCCATTCCCAACGGCCGAAGAGCTCGAACTTATCGGGGACGATGTGGTAGCCGCCCTGAATGACGATGCCGTACTGATCGTAGCTGGTCGCGGCGGTCGCATTGGGGTCGGTGCTCATGCCGACCACGTAGCCGGCGAGGTTCGCCTGGCCGAACTCGGCGGAGGCGTCAATGGTCCATGAGAAGGACTGAACCTCTTCGCCGCCCGTGCCGTATTCGCCGTCCTGCCAGTGGATTGCACCACCGAGGAGCAGGCCGGTCTCGTCGCTCGACCACGAGGTGTAGTCGTTGAACTGAGCCTTGTTGCCGGCAAGGACAGCCTCAGCGCGAGCCGTGAAGGCCCACTCGGTGCCGTCCGTGTTGAACGGAGTGTTCGCGTTGCCGGTGTTGAGGCCCATGGGGGCGATGCCGGCGCCGTCATTGAATGACACCCAGAAGTCCATGGTGTCGTTGGCGTAGTGCAGCCAGGTGCCCTGGGTGTAGCCAGCGCCGAACCAGTTCTGGACGTAAGAGGTGTCGACCGCGAGCTGCTTGAACTCGTTGACCAGGGTCTCATGGAGGAAAGGCGCCTTGGCCTGACCCCAACCCCAGTCCCAACCGTTGCCCAGCGCCCAGTTGGCGTATGCATCGAGGAGGGTGAAGCCGCCGCCATTGACGTCAAAGTCCGCCTGGATCATGTAGGTCAGATCCGGGTTGCCGGCATGGCCGTCGAACGTGAGGCGGGTGCGGCTGTTTTCCCAGCCGAATGTGCTCTGGTCCGCACTGTCCTTGTCATTGTAGATGCCGCGGAACTGGCTCTTGATGCCGATGTTGACATCGAAGGAGCCATCCTCATTGCTGAGGAAGAATCCGTGACCTTCACGGTAGCCGGCGGTACCGCCATCGCGGAGCAGGCTGGCGCGGGTTTCGCTGTCAGCCATCGTCTCGCGAACGAGAGCGCGGGTCTGCTCGGAGTTGAGCCAGGAAGCGCTGTCATTCTTGAGCTGAGCGATCTGGGCTTCGAGAGCGGCGATTCGTGCATCGGTGTCGCCTGGGGTGGAACCGCCGTAGCACACGCCGGCCACCATGGCTGACGCGGCACCCGCAAGCACTCCAACCTTCATGTTGAGACTCATGTCTTCTCCTTCAACGATTCGGGGCTGGTTTAGAGAGTGCCCCTTGGTCATCCACCCGTCCGACGGCGCTGAAACCAACAAGGTCCAGCCGGACGTGTACTTTTCAAATCATTCCAACCAATCAATCCAACCATTCGCTGTTTCGCAGACCCCAACCGGCCGATACGAAATGCGTTCAAACTCAAATCAAACGACGCGGCAGAGCCTTGTGAGAGGCGGGCGAATCAAGAACTGTGGCCTGCCGCCTGGTACCCGAGCGTCGCGGTTCCTGTCTGGGTTGTCAATTCGAGATCAGAGTCCATCCTCGTCCCGACACATCGCACCCATGCGTGCAGCCGGTTCGAATCACCCTTGTAAAGACGTTCGCAGAACTCAAACTGTTCCGTAACTTGCGTATATTCTGGCCACCTCAATCGGGCCGTCAAGTCAATCCGGGCAAACATTTCCAAACCCGGTAACTCACACTATTTTCGACTCATGAAGACGCATGCCTGTTGTTTTTCTGGCCAAAAACACACAAGATTTATCGTAACTCGTTACAGCACAACGATTTGATCCTGTGCATATCGGCAATAACACCTAGGCGATAACTGCCATTCGGACTCACAATTCAACAACCTGCAGCATCCGGCACGCCTTCTGCACGATGTCGGTCGCGTGCAGCCCGCACAGTTTGAGCTCGTCGTCCGCCGTCCTCGCCGACTTGGGAATTCGACGCACGCACATCTGCTCAAGCGTGAATGAACCGCCGTCTTCGGTCAGGGCATCCGCCACCGCGGAACCGATTCCCCCGCCGTAGTTGTCCTCGATGGTCAGGATCATGCCGTTGTTCGCATTTGCGAGGTCCAGCAGCTTCTCCGTATCAAAAGGCAGCGAATAGAGATCCACCAGCGTGGCGTCGATGCCGGCCTTGTCCAGAGCATCCAGGCACTTGTTCGCCTCATGCACCATGTAACCGCTCGCGACAATCAGCAGATCGCGACCTTCGGTCAGCACCTCAAACCCGCCAAGGTTAAACACGGTGTTGTCGTCATAAAGGAACTCGGTGTCGTTGCGGAGAGTCCGCATGTAGCACAGCCCCTCGTACTCCGCCATGACCATTGTCAGGGCATAGGCGGCATACGCATCCGAGGGCTGAAGCAGATAGCAGCCCGGATTCCCGCGGTGGTCCTTCATCGTGGTCAGGCTGCGGAACCAGGCCACGTCGGGAAGCGACATCTGGCTCGGGCCGTCCGCTGCGAGTGAGATACCCGCGTGGGAGCCGACAATCTTCAAATTCGCCCCGGAGTTCATTGCCATTTCGATCTGGTCATACCCACGCGTGACAAATTTGGCGAACGTTGAACAGAAAGGAACCTTACCTGCCGCGCTCAGACCCGAGGCGACGGAAAACATGTTCTGTTCGGCGATGCGACACTCATAGAACCGGCCCGCCAGTTCGCCGTCCTTGGCAAACGTCTCCGCGAACGTCGAGTTCTTCACGTCGGCGTCCAGCACCACGACGCTGGCATTGGCGTGGCCCAGCGTGCGGAGCGCCACGCCATATGCGCGACGGGTCGCCCATGAGCCCTTCTGGACGATCGACAGCATGTCGTAGCGGCGCATGGCGTCGGTGAACGAAGGAGTATCACCCGGCTCGGCGACGACAGGCGCGGCGCCTGTCGGGGCGGCGATCCGGAAGAAGTTCTCCGGCACACCGATGCTCTTGACCAGCTCGATCCGACGCTCATCCAGCTCTGACTTGGCCTTATTAAGAGTCTCTCCCGTCGCCGGCTTGCCGTGCCAGTTCCCCATCTGCATCGTCGCCGATCCCCATCCCTTGACGGTTCGGGCGACGATCGCAGTCGGCTTGCCCGTCTCCGCTCGTTCGACAAAGAACTCGAGGCTCTTACGAATCGCTTCCGGATCGTGGCCGTTGATGACCCCCACCTCATAGCCCGCGGCTTCAAGCTTCTTCGTCAGGCATTCCGGCGATTGCTGCGGCGAAACCTTCTCCGACTGCCCGTTGCCGTTGCAATTGAAGATCGGCAGAACATTGGAGAGTTTGTGGTCGGCAATAAAGTCAATCGCTTCCCAGATCTGCCCTTCGCGCGACTCGCCGTCGCCGATGATGCAGTAAAAACGCCGATCAAGCCCGTCGGCGATTGCCGCCAGTCCCATTCCGGCGGCGACGCTCAGACCCTGGCCGAGCGAGCCCGTGGCGGCATCAAAGAACGGGAAGCCCTCCATGGGATTGGGGTGCCCATCCAACTCTGACGCAGTCGCGCGAAGCAGCTTCAGGTCGTCGACCGTAACGGGCCGAAGCTCGTCCGGCTGACCAACGCAACCCCCGAGGTCGGCAAAAGCCGCGTAGATGATTGGGACGGCATGACCCTCACTGAGAATGAGGCGATCGGAACGCTGGTCACCCGGGTTCTTGGGATCCCAGCGCATCGTGTGGTACATCAGTACGGTAACGAGGTGACCGATGCTCATCGCGCTCGTGGGATGCCCGCTGCCGGCCGCGGCCGTCATATCCAGTGAGAGCTTGTCGAGATGGATGGCCTTGGCATGGACGGCTGCTTCGAACGACATGGATGGTGATCCCTTCGGTTGCTGGAGAACACGTATCGGGCCGGAGCGCGTCACGAGGTCATGAGACAACGTGCGCCACGCGCGGCCGCGCCCTGATCCCAACAGTATCGCCCCGCGCGGCCCAGCGGCAAGACGAATCCCTCCGTTTCACCCCGAACCGTGAGATTTTCCGGTCTTTGTCCCAAAGTGCGCAGAGAAACACCTCCGACAAGTCAGGTCGACTCGCCGGAGGCGCGGTGCGCGGTACGAGAACTCGTTTCAGTTGATCCAGGTCGCCGCCACGGTGCTCGCCTGACCCTGCTGGAGCACTTGGAACCAGACGTCCCGACCTCGCGAGTTCGCGGGAATGGGCAGTCGCCAGGAGACGGCTCCGTTGGCATCGGTGTTTCGGGGAGATCCTGCCAGAATCGGACTGCGAATCCCTGCCGTGACACTGAGTTGCGGAATGAACACCTGTCCGAGTCCGGCCAGGCTGTAGATGAGGTACGAGCGGGTCGAAGGCGCGCCGCCAATGGCTGAGAACTCGCCGTTCTGCCCTCCGACAAGCTCACTGACCGTGAGCTTGAACGGGTTGGGACGGGTCGTCGTCAGCGCGAAGTCGTAGTCCACCAGGTCGCCATGCGGCCCCTGGTAACCGGGGATTCGAATCGTTCCCAGCGAAGGCTCTCCATCCGCCAGGCCCACGAACGCACCGATGAGTACGGAGTCGCCTTCACCGGCCTTCCAGAACTCGATCTTGTCGATCGGGGTCTGCGAGACGAAACCCTGGCCGACCGCGAAGACGCCGTCGATGCTCCCACCGAATCGGGTCACGGTCGCTACCAGCTGGTTTCCCGAGTAGAGCTTCATCGCGGCGCGCGACGTGATCGAGAGCGAGCCGTAATAGACATAGAAGGAGTAGACAGGTGTCGAAAACTGCCAGGTCGATCCGGGTCCGCTCGTCGCATACAGCGGAGCATCGGAGACCCATCCAAACGGAATGCTCGCATCACGCAGCGCGCCCCCGCCGTCATTGCGGGTGATCGTCACCTGCGTCATGCCGAGATCGAGCGTCACCGTTTGGGGTGTGAGATCGCCCTTGTCATCGATACCGGGGTAGAACGAATCGAGCGCGTAGCGCTGAGCGCCATCCGCGTTGTAGAGCCAGTTCGCGACGTCACTGAAGTATTCGGAAACCTGGCCGTGAACCTGGGTGGCGCCCAGGCTGGCAAGTCCAACACAAACGGCTGCTGCTGCAAAGCGCATGGTTACGTCCTTCCGCATCTCGTGATTCGCGCCGTCGCGATGGTGCATGGGAGCAAGGCGCAACGTGCCCTCCTCACCTCATCAAGGGTGCCACGGAATTACGCTCACGCGAGACTCGCTCCCTTCCCAGAAGATCAACCGTGCGGCCTGTAGCGGTTGTGACACGTGCATCGACGAATTCGCGGACCCCTCCAGCCGACCAGCCGCTCTGAGATCGTCCGGGCACAGCGCGAGTATCGGGTAAGATTGGCCGGGTTCATGCGTCTTGATGGTCGACGCACCTGCCTAATCCGGATGGAGATCCACTCATGCTCTCGTTGCACCTCAATAATTCTTGCGGTTCCAAGTCCGGCTCCGCCAACCGAACTCGCACCGTCCACGTATTGGCCCTGCTGCTCACGCTACTTGCCGGCTTCTCGGTGAGTCCCCGCACCTCGTTCGCGCAGCAGCCGACCTACGTCGAACTCAAGCAGCAGGCTGAGCAGTTTTACGCCGAGAAGTCCTACGCCCGGGCGTATGACCTCTACGAACAGGCACAGAAGCTGGACGTGCCAGCCGAAGATGCTCGCTGGATCCGCTTCCGACTCGCCGACACCCTCTGGCGCAAAGCCCCGCGGGGTACCTCGGACGACACGATCCTCGATACTGCTCGAAAGAGCCTCACCGCCGTCATCAACGAGATCGAGCGGCCGGAAGATCGCGATCGGGTCTGGGCCGAGGCCAACGAGTCTTTGGGCGACTCCTGGCTCTACGGTTCGCGCCGTGCGAACGCCGGCGCCGCCTGGCAGTTCTATGCGCAGGCCGCGCAGTGGTGGGCGCAGAGCAGCGATATCGATGAAGCCCGCGACCGGTACATCTCCATCGTCTGGCGCGAACTCGATGCCGAAGGCGGCAACTGGCAGTGGCGCGGCCGCTCGGGGGTTGTACCACTCGAAGTCGTGCGCAATGTGCTCAAGATCGCCCAGGGCGCCGAAGACATCTGCCGCGCACACTTTGAGATCGCCATGAAACTGCGCTACGCCGGCAACGGCAATCCGCGCGTCATGCAGGATGTCAGCAAGCACTTCGACGCAGCGCTGGAAAGCAAGGACCGCGGCTCGCGCTACGTCGATGCCCTCATGGCCTACGCCGACTGGTCGGAGTCCTACGGCAAAGTCAATGTGCTCGAAACCGGTCAATGGCAATGGGAGCCCGACTACGTCCGCGCCGCCGAACTTTACAAACGACTGCTCGACGAATTCAAACCCGAAGAGATCAACCGCGATGATGTCATGAATCGCTACAACGACATCATTCTGCCTTCCGTCAACGTCTACGTGAGTCAGGCTTTCTTGCCCGGTTCGGAAATCGCCTTCGACGCCCAGTGGCGCAATGTCAATCAGGTTGCATTCACCCTCTACCGCGTCGATCTGCGCGAGCGCACGGCCCTGACCGGCGCCGTCAAGCACGACCGCAATCAGGACCGTCGGCGCTACTACGGCGGTGCCGTCGATCAGTGGATTCGCCAGGTCGACTTGGGTAATGCCGAGGTGGCGCGCCAGTGGACTCGCGACACCGGTGACACGGGTCAGCACATCCCCATGTCCGATCAGATTCGACTCGACGAACCTCTGCCCCTCGGCGCCTACGTGCTGGTCGCCAAGGCGGAAGATGTCACGGCGTACGAACTTCTCGTCGTCTCCGATCTGGCCGTCGTCGCCAAGCGGCGCGGACCGGAAGTGTTGCTCTACGCCTGCGATGCGCTGACCGGCGCGCCGGCTCCCGGGATCAAATTCCGCGCGTGGGACTCCTCCATCACTTCCGAACGCAACTGGCTCGCCCGCAGCTACGACGCCACCGCCGATGATCAGGGAATCGCGCATCTCGATGTGAAGACCGGCCCCAACGGCTCCGAGAACAACCCCTTGCTCATTCTCGCCGGCGATGGCACGCGCCAGACCTTCCTGACTTCCTACGCAGGCTATGGGTATTCATCCTCGGACAGCATCGGCCAGTGGCACATCTACGCCCACAGCGATCGACCCGCCTATCGACCCGGCGACACCGCCAACTACCGTTTCGTCGCACGAACCTGGGGCAAGGACGGCTGGACCAATCCCGCCGGCCGCAAACTCCACTACCAGATCGTCGATGCGCGCGGCTCAGTCGCCTTCGAGGAAGACTCCACCCTCAGCGATTTTGGCAGCGCCTTCAACTCCATCGAATTCAAGCCCGATTGGCCGCTCGGCGAGTACACCATTCGGTTCATGGTTGAAGGCAATGACGGTACGAACAGGCAGGTCGCCGGCGCCACACTCTTCCGACTCGAGGAATACAAACTCCCCGAATTCACCGTCGCCGTCGAACCAATGAAGGATGAAGACGGCAAACCGCACCTCTTCCGCATGGGCGAGGTCGTTACCGCTGACATCGTCGCCGAGTACTACTTCGGCGGCCCCGTCGCCAGCGCCGATGTCGAAGTCGTCGTCAACCAGCGCCCCTTCTGGCAGTACTACCAGCGCCCGCGCCAGTACCCGTGGTTCTACAACGATTCGAACCGCTGGAACTACTACGGCTGGTGGCGGGGCGAGACGATCAAGCGCGAAACGATCAAGACCGACGCCGAAGGTCGCGCGAGCATCACCTTCGAAACGCCCTTCTCCTCCGATCAGGATTACGAATACACCATCGAAGCGCGCGTCACCGATTCGTCTCGTCGTGAGATCACCGGCTCAGGCGCCGTGCGCGTCACGCGACAGGGCCACTTCGTCTATCCCGAAGTTACGCACAAGATCCACAAGCCCGGCGATAAGGTCGAAACCACGATCAAAGCGATCGACGCCAACAGTACCCCGGTCGCCATCGAGGGTACCGTGACTGTCACCCGTCAATGGTGGGATGAAGTCTGGGTCGACCCCGCTGGCCGCGAAGTGCTGTTCGACGATGTGCGAACGCTCCGACAGAAGTACGGCATCTTCCCACCGCCGCCCCGCGCCGACGATCGCCACCCCTGGCGCCCGACCTTCCGCGGATACCGCTCCGAACAGATCATGACTGAAAAGGTCACAACCGACGAGAGCGGGGAAGCAACATTCGTCTTCACGCCGACGCGCGAAGGCTACTACGTCATTGACTGGGTCAGCCCCGATCCCCCGCTCGCCCCTGTCACCGCCCAGACGGCCGCATGGGTGAGCACGCAACAAAGCGCCGACCTCGGCTACCGCAGCGAAGGTGTCGAGATCATCGTCGACAAAGACACCTTCGAGACCGGCGCCGCTGCACCGATCATGATCTCAACGTCATCCAGCAATCGCTACGTGCTGTTCACGATCGAAGGCGAGGAGTTGTACGACTGGCAACTCATCCACATCCCCGGTTCCATCAAACTGCTCAACATCGATGTGCGCGATGCCTATGTGCCCAATGTCAACCTCGCGGCCGCGATGGTCAGCGGCGCCGAGATGAACACCGCCAGCCAGGAGATCGTCGTCCCGCCGACAAAGCAGTTCATCGATGTGAGCGTTACGGCCGACAAGGAACTCTACGAGCCCGGCGCTGAAGGCACGCTCAACGTCAAGACCGTCGATCACACAGGCAAGCCGGTCTCCGCTGAGGTCGCCATTTCGGTCTTCGATGAATCCGTGCTCTACATCCAAAGCGAGTATGCCAACGACCCCCGCCAGTTCTTCTATGACCGCAAACAGAACAACCGCGTCGCCACCTCAGGCAGCCTCAGCGACCGCCCGCTGCTGCGCCTCGTCAAAGCCCAGTCGGGTCGCTACGAAGACGCCCGAACTGCTCTGGCGCTCGACGAATCGCTGGGTGCGCCGGCTTCCGAGGAGGCAGATGCCTTCGCAGACAACATGGGACGCGGCAAGGAACTGAGCAAGTCCGGATTTGAAGGAGGCGCGATGTTCAGCACTGTGGCGCGCGGACGCGTCGCCGAGAGCAAGGACGCGGCGTTCGCGCCGACGGCATCGCCCCAGGGTGCTCCTCCCCCTGTCCCGCCATCCGAGGAGCCGGGCCAGCCGGCAGAACAAATCAAAGTCCGCACTGATTTCCGCGCCACCGCCCTCTGGATCGCCAGCGTCATCACCGGCGACGACGGCACCGCAAGCGTCAAGGTCCCCTATCCCGAAACACTCACGCGATGGAAAGCCGAAGCGCGGGCCAACACGACCGGCGCGCAGTTCGGAATGGGTGAAACCGCCGCTCGCACCAACAAGCCAGTCACGGTTCGCATCCAGGGGCCGCGCTTCCTCACCGTCGGCGATAGCGTCGTCATCTCCTACATCGTCAAGAACAACACCGACGAACGGATCATGCAACTCCCCTTCGTCGACATGGAAGGCGTGATCTACGAGGGCATTCGTGCATCCGATGGTCGGTTTCACCGCCGCATGGCCCCCGGGGCCGGCCGCGTGGTCGCGCCGCATGGCGAGACACGCTACGACCTGCTCTTCCTCGTGGACAAAGCCGGCACAGCGAAGATCACTGTCCGAATGACCGTCGAGAAGACAGACTACGCCGACGCCGTGAGCGCAAGCTACCCCATTTATGACCACGGGATCGACAAGTTCCTCGCCGTCTCCGGCAAAGCGCGCGGGGACCAGGCCATCGTTTCGATCGACCTTCCCGAGGAGCGACGCCCCAACACCACACAGATGACCGTCACCGTCACGCCGAGCATGGCTGTCACCATGCTCGATGCGCTGCCATACCTGCTGGACTATCCATACGGCTGCGTCGAACAGACGATGAGCCGCTTCCTCCCGGCTGTGATCGTCAACCGGACGCTCACCAAGCTCGGCCTCCCGGCCGAAGCGGTGGCCAACCGCACCTTTGGCGGTATCGAGATGGTCAACGGCAAGCCGGCGCAACCACGCGGCGACGCCCGCAGCCTTGAACAACTCAACGACATCGTCGCCTCGGGTCTCAAGCGACTCGACGACATGCAGCATGATGATGGCGGCTGGGGTTGGTGGAAAGGCGGCGACAGTGATCGCTACATGACCGCCTACGTCGTCTGGGGTCTGGGCATGGCCCGCGACGCCGAAATTGACATTGCCGGCGACATGATCACACCGGCAGCCGACTACCTCGTGCAGCGCCTCTCAACCGCTCGCGATGAACCCGAGCTGCAGGCCTGGATGCTGCACGCCCTCGCCGCGAGCAAAGCAACGAGCCAGCCGCTTGCGTCCCACACCGCCGTCGAGACGGCGTTTGGAAATCTATGGGCAAAGCGCGACCAACTCAGCGACACCGGCCGGGCCCTGTTGGCGCTCAGCGCCCACTACCTCGGCAAAGCCGATCAGGCCCAAACGCTGACGCGTAATCTCGAAAACGGCGTCATCCGCGACGATCGTCCGGATCAGTCCATTCTCGTCCGCAACGTCGATGGCTCCGCGCCGACCGTGCTCGGCACGGCACACTGGGGCGCGGCGGGAGGCTATCGATACTGGTGGGATGGCGGAATCGAATCCACAACCCTCTGCCTTCGCGCCCTGCTGACCATCGATCCGGCGAACGCCTTGATTGAGCCCGCGACGAACTGGTTGATTCGCAATCGTCGCGGCGCGCAGTGGACCAATACCCGCGACACCGCGATGGCCGTGCTTACACTCTGCGACTACCTCAAAGCCAGCGGCGAACTTGAAGCCACCGGCAAGTTTGAAGTCATGGTCAACGGGCGGCTTGTCGGCAAGGGTGAAATCACGCGCGAGAACATCCTCGCCGCCCCGACGGTCTTTACCGTCCCTGATGCAAGCATCCGGTCAGGCGAAAACACGGTGCGCATTCGTCGAATGAGTGGCGATACGGCGTTGTATTTCGCCGCCCAGGCGACGTTCTTCTCCACCGAAGAGCCGGTCACTGAAGCGGGCAACGAGATCTTCGTGCGCCGCGACTACTACCGCCTTGTTCCCATGCCAACGCTGCTCAGCGGCGTCGTGTACCAGCGCATGCCGCTCAAGGACGACGACACCGTCACGAGCGGCGATCGCATCGAAGTCGTGCTGACCATCGAAGCAAAGAATGACTACGAGTACCTCGTCTTCGAGGATCTCAAGCCCGCCGGCTTCGAGGCGACGCAGATTCGTAGCGGCGAACCGATGTACATCTACGAGCTGAAGCGATCCGCCGCAGAACGCAAGTACGACGAGGGCGAAGTGACCGAGCAGGATGGCCGACGGCGCTTTGCGCCCGACCAGATCACCGGCGATCAGAGCAATCTGACCGGCCGGACACGCTGGATTCACCAGGAGCTGCGCGATCGCAAGGTCGCGTTCTTTGCCGACCGGGTTCCCGAGGGGATCTGGCAGATCCGCTACGAGGCGCGGGCCGAAGTACCCGGCCGATTCCATGCGCTGCCGCTGCTGGGCCACGCCATGTACGTTCCAGAGATCCGCTGCAACAGCAACGAGGTTCGCGTCAACGTGGAGGATCGACCTTGAACCCGACCGCTCCGGCGTACGGCAACACTCCTAACGCCGCACACTACGCACAAAGAATGAGATCATGATCGTCTCATCGGTCGAGTTGATGCGCAGATCGTGATTCAGATCAGCCGCCGGGTTGAACAGCGGACTGTTCGAAGTCAATCCACGCAGCGCGCGAACCAGCGCGAGGTCGGATTGATTCACGCGACCGTCACTGTTGACATCGCCGAACTGCTCGTACCCGATCACCGCCAGGTCGAGCGAGCCGATCACGCCGTCGTAGTCGATGTCGTACAGCGCGAAGTTATCACCGAACCCGCGCAGGCGCGTCTGGCCATTCGGCTGGCCGTCGGCGTCGAACGCCGTACCGTCGGTCATCGCGATGGCCGTCATGACGATCTGCTGATCCTGCGAGTTGACGAGCCCGTCGCCGTCGCAGTCACCTTCGCCCACGTCCGGCCCTACGTCGGTCCACACGTACAGTGCATCGGGCTGCGGCTGCGAGTACGTCGTGCCGAAGAGAGCCAGCACGGACCACTGCTGCACCCGCAGGAACTCGTCCAGCTCGGCATGGTTGTTGTCGCGCCAATCGCGAAGCAGATCGAAGGCGGTGCCGGGTCCCGGATCGTTGGTGTGCTGGGCTGAGAAACGAATCTCCGTCAGCATCTCGAGAATGCTCGTCTGGTTGCCGGCGCTGAAGTCAATGGACTGAGGCGCCTGGCCCAGCAGCGCTGCAGTCCCCGTATTGTCCAATCCGTGAATCAGCGTCACCGTGGTGCGATCGCTTTGAACGTCGTGCTTGAAGCGGAGTTTGACGATCGGGTCATACTCACCCGAGCGCGAGCCGCCGAACGCGCCGCTGTATTGCGAAAATGCGTGGGTGCGAGAAAGGAATCGGCCGGAGACGATCCAGGTGTCACCCGCATCAAAGGTAGTTGGCGTCGGATCGTTGATTGGCGTAATGGTTAGCGCAAAGCACGCGCAGAACGCGAGGTGCATCTCTTCGCCGGAGCGCTCGACCAGTGGCTCGGTGAGAAGATTGCCATCAAAGTCGTCGCCGGATACAGCCGCCCGCTCGCCGATCGAATCCTCGAACCGGCCGCCGAACCGAGAGACGTTTCCAAGCGGACGATTCCGCACGTTGGCGATTTCGCCGCCCGTGTCGGGCTCAGAATCCAGATCGAATTCGACGTAGCCGTACAGTGGATTCAGCCCATAACGATACGGGTCGTATCCTTCGCCCTGAAGGTTGAGTGGCCCGGGCGGATTGACCAGACCATTGAACTCCAGGTCGATGCGGAACAGGTTCGTGTCGCGCGGGTCTTTCCATGAACCGCTGTATGGATTCGATGTCGGCGTGCTCGTATCCCAACCGCCGTAGACAATGCGCGTCACGTCGGGCAGCCCGGCTTGCGGATTGATAGCGCCATCCGCGCCAAGATCGGTTCGTCTTACAACGGCGTCGGAAGACGGATCCGTGTAGATACGGGGATCATCGTCGGCAATGCATGCAGCGCCGAGACAGGTCACGCTCAACAGAAGGGCGAGCCCGATGGAACAAACGACGGGTTGACGACCGGATTGCCGGTTCATGACACTGCAAGCTCCTGAATAAAGGCGTCGAGCTTGTATCGCTCGATACGGTACCGGAGTGAACTGCGATTCATATCGAGCAGCTTTGCCGCGCGGGAGACGTTGCCTCGCTCGTGGCGCAACGCTTCGCGGATCAAACGCTCTTCCACGGCCTCGGCGGTGAACGAACCGCGGCCAAAGTCAAACATGAGATCATCAACGCTCGCGGCGACACGGTGCCCATTGGCCGCTCCACCATGGACAGACTCAACGGGAATGGCCGAACTCCCCAGCGCCAGGTCCGCGGGACCGACAACGTCATCCTCGGCCAGCAGGGCGGCTCGCTGGATGGCGTTGGCAAGTTCGCGTACGTTGCCGGGCCACGTATGGGATTCGATGGCGGCTTTCGCCTCCCGACTGAAGTGCAGCCCCTTGCGATGGAACTTGCGAGCCCCGGCAGCCAGCAGCGACTCGGCGATGAGAAGTGCATCTCCCCGCCGGTCGCGCAGCGCGGGGATTGGAATCGTCAGTCCGCTGAGCCGGTAGTACAGATCGCGACGAAATTCATCGCGCTCCGCCCGCTCTTTGAGATCATGGTTGGTGGCCGCGAGGATGCGGACATTGACGCGCCGCTCCTTCGATCCGCCGAGTCGTCGAAACGTGCCCTGCTCCACAACGATGAGCAGCTTACTCTGCAATTCGATGGGCATGTCGCCGATCTCATCGAGGAAGATCGTTCCCCCGTCGGCCAGTTCAAAAAGCCCTTGGCGCGAATCACGCGCGTCGGTGAAAGCACCCTTCTCGTGGCCGAACAGTTCACCTTCGATCAGGTTTGCAGGCAAGGCCGAGCAGTTGACATGCACAAACGGCTCGGACGCCTCAGCCGAAAAGTCGTGGATGGCGCGAGCCAGCATGCCTTTGCCCACTCCAGTCTCTCCGAGCAGCAGGATGGTCGTTGGTTCGCCGCCCGATTTCACCGGCAACTTGGCAAGGCGCTGCGCCAGTTCAACCGTCTTGAGCCACCCGGGGCTCTGCCCGAGCATCTCCTTGCCGCCGCGACTGTTCTTCTCGATTCGCTCGTACAGGTCAAGGCGGCTGCGAACCTTTCGGTTCTCAAGCGTCCGGGCGACGACAACTTTGAGTTCCTCCATCGACAGCGGCTTTTGAAGAAACTCATCCGCCCCATGCTTGACGGCCTCGACGGCGCTCTCGACGGTGCCGTAGGCAGTGATAACGATGATCGCGGTGGAGTGCCCATCGAGCCGGAGTCGCTTGACGAAATCCAGACCATGATCTCCGCCGGCCAGGTTGAGATCGGTGATGACGACATCAGGCTCCTGCGCCTGGACAACTTCCAGCGCGGGAGCGATGCGGTCCGTGTCAAATACAGAATGCTGCGCCTTGGCAAGCGTCCTCTTGATCGAGTACCGCAGGTTCTCTTCGTCTTCGATGACGAGAATTTTGGCCACCTTGGGCTCCTACTCACCAGCGCCTGCCGGCAACGTCACGATAAAAGCGGCTCCACCGAGGTCTGAAGATCGTTCCACTCGGATCCGACCCCCGTGGGAGGCAATGACATTGTGCGCTACTGCAAGCCCGATGCCAGTCCCTTCGCGTTTTGTTGTGAAATGCGGGATGAAGATGCGGCTGACCACCTCCGGTGGTACCCCGGGGCCGGAGTCCTCCACTCGGATCTCGATCACCGGACTGGAACCCGCCGCAGAATCGACACGAGCGAACAGTCGCACCGTTCCACCTTCCGGTGTGGCCTCGATGGCGTTGCTGATTAACGCCACGAGGGCATGCTCGATCTGTGCCGGATCAACGTGAAGCGTCTCCGGCAGGGCCGCTCCATCAATCTGGAGCGTGATCTTGCGGGCCTGGGCCAATGGTGCATGCGATGCCTCGAGGCTGGCGCATAACTCGGCAGACCGGATGGACTCGGGATGCACACTCATCGGCGTCGTCGAGCGCAGCAGGTCGGCCAGCCACTTTTCGAAGCGATCCACGGCCTTCACAATGCGCGACTGATTCTCGGACAGTTCGGACCCCGAGGGCAGCT
Source organism: Phycisphaerales bacterium UBA5793 (assembly GCA_002418285.1). Classification (GTDB taxonomy): domain Bacteria; phylum Planctomycetota; class Phycisphaerae; order Phycisphaerales; family UBA5793; genus UBA5793. The sequence continues at coordinate 4,782 of DIDT01000061.1, read as the reverse complement.
CATCCAGCGTCAGCTCCGCCAGACCGCGAATGCCCGCCAACGGATTGCGCAGGTTGTGGGCCAGTCGCCGGACAAGTTCCCCGATAGCCGCCAGTCGCTCACGTTCCACAAGGCGCTGCTGCGCGGCGACGACCATCTCGGCCATGTGATTCACTTCTCCGGACAGCTGGCCGAACTCGTCGGCGCTGCGGACCTGCAAGCGGTAGTCCAGGTTGCCGGCGGCGATCTCCCCAGTGGCTTGGCGCAACTCGCCAATAGGCGCCAGCACCCAGCGCCGCACGAGGATCAGCGCCAGCAGCGCCACCAGCACCGACAACGCGAGCGAAGCCACGATGATGCGCAGCAACATGTCGCGCAGGTCCCGGCCGTAGTCCAGCGAGATTTCCACATCGCGCAGCAATTGGGCCTGCACGCGCTCGATCAGACTGTGCATGGCTTCAAAGCGCGCCTGGGCCTCTCTTCGCATTTCGTTGCCGGGGCCGAGATCCGGCGATTCCTTCGTTGCTGCCTGGTACTGCCCGACTGTCACCTCGCATTCATGTACGAGTGTGAGGAGCAATTGGGATGTGCCTTCTCCCGCTCGACGGGCAAAGCCCGGCGTGTGTTCCAGTTGCGTGAGCACCGGATCAATCTGGTCGCCCAGAGGAATAGGAACGAAGCCAGTTTCTCCCTCATCGTTTGCGTTGTTAATCGCCGCCAGTGCGTGCTCAAAAGTCTGCTTGATGCGATCGAGCTGCTCGAGAATGAACGTGAGATCGCCATACGCGCTGCTCACCTCCTGGCTGACCGTCTGCACGCTCCATGCGGCAAAACCCAAGCTGAGCACGACACTCACCCCGAGCAGCGACAAAAGCAAAGCGAATTTCTGGAGGAGTTTCACGGCAGCGGAGTGTAGTCACGGCCCGCAAGCCTTCGGACGAGCAGCGGTCAACGAACCGGCTTGTAGTCCCAACGCCAACCTTGGGCGTCCGAGAGCGGCGTGGCTGTGTCGCGAACGGATCCATCCAGAGCCGCGATCTGCATGCGGCCGCCGTGACGCAGCCCCGGGAACCACACGGTACCGTCGCTGTAGGGTCGGCCGGCCTCGGTCGGAGCCGTCGAGTAATGTGGCGTCACCTGACGCTCGGCGGCGACCGCGCCGTCGATATCCCACAGGAGAGGAATCTGGTCGAGTCGCGGCTCCTGCAAAATGCGATCGCTGAGCGGAACCTGACGCGTCATCCAGAAACCGTCAACAAACCGCTCGGGACGATCGAGTTGCAGATTGAAGGCGTAGGAAACGTTGCGCGCCGGCTGGACGGCGCCGGAGCGACAGGGTGTTTCCGATCGGAGCGTCACTTCGCCGCTGACTTCGGCACAGGCCATCACTCCCAGGTCACGAACCGAACCGCTGAAAACCGAACCCGGACGCTTCCAGAACTCGTCAATGCCGTACTGCGATTCCTGGAAGGTCTCCAGGAAGAACTTCGAGACGTCCGTATCGTTGCCGCGACTGCCATGCAGTGAGGAGTCGGCGAAGATGTTGAAGTCAAAAGAGACGCTGCGGAGGTTGACCTGGCAGGCGTAGGCCCGGGAGCGAGATCGAACCGACCGCACTCCGGGGAGCAACAGCGACAGCAGAATCGAGATGATGGAGATCGTGACCAACAGCTCAATGAGCGTAAAGCCTCGCCGGGGGCGAGTGCACCGCATCAGAACTGTGGGCGATTCTCTCACTTCTTCATTCCCACGATGGTGGCTGGTCCAGTTCGGCCAGACGGCCGGGTGAGCCGGTCGGGCTGTCCGTATGGGTGTCTATGTTACCGAAAAGAAGCTGTCTTGCAACGTACTTTCGTGAATAACCCGTGAATTCCTTCCCCTTTTTCTCGCGAACCCGTGCAAGTGGTGACATGTGGCCAAATATTGCACCGAGAAGCGATGCGTCGGCCTGCAGGAGCCACCCAAATCACGTGCTCGAATCACTCCCGAGCATGCCGCCCGAGGTCTTCGTGAAATGGCAAAGTTTCGCTAAATACCTCTGAAACACAGGTTTTGCGCCGCTTTCCCGTGCTGACAAAGCGGTAATTCGGGACCCACTTTCCCCTGTGGCACGGCCATTGCATATGGGTCCTTCGCTGCAGCGGTGAGACTTGCAACTCACCACGTGTTTCGAAGTCGTTTGTCCTGAAACTAACCCAAAACCTGACTTTCAGCATCCAACAGGAGAGTTCATCATGTTTTCCACTCGCAAGTTCGCTTCGCTTCTCTCGGTCCTTGTTCTTGCCCTCATGGCATTCAACACCGCGACGGCCAAGGCGAACCCCGACGACAAGATCTGGGAAGCCAACGCCACTCAGAACGGCGTCGTCCTTCAGTCCAAGTACAAGGAGTCGCCTGAGAACGGCCTGCTCGATCAGACCCTCGAAGTTCAGATCGAGAACGCCCCGCAGAACACGACGCTGCAGATCACCATCAACGGCCGCCCTGTCGGCACGATGACGACTGACGGCTTCGGCCACGGCGTGTTCCGCCGCGACATCCTCGGCGTTCGCCCCGGCGGCGACGGGCGGCCCACCGGTCCGCGCATCAACACGGGCGATGTGATTCGCGTCGGCCGAGGCGGCCAGGGCATCTCCGCCACCTTCGACCGGATCCAGTAACACCTCTTCTCGTTCCTCCTTCCTGCCCGAGTGCGGTGAGCAGCCGCACCCGGGCATTTGAAACTGTCTGACTCGCATCTTCCGCCGCTCTCGTGCCCCCCGAGTCACGCGGCCGGCTGGTAACGAAACGGGGAGATGCGAGCGGTGTGCCCTGAAGCCGCCGCCCGCATCCTCCCAACTGGTCTTCACTCGGTGGCGCACGGTCTCGAAAGAGGCCGTCGCGCCTTTCATCTCTCTTTCCTCCCGGGCGCGGCCGTCGATTGACGGTCGCGTTGCCATTGGCGAGCCATGCAGTGGGGAAGGCGTCTCGGCTTTGATTGAGCGTTGTGAATCGATCATGATGTCATCAGTCAACCAGTGCAGTTGGAAAAATGCGGGGTCCATACTCTGTGCGGCCGTGCGCTGGTGTGCGAAGTCGGGCCGCGTGGCGATGTGAAAACGACGTCGGTCGTGAGCGAGCGGCGCGGAGACGGACAAGTTTTTTCGCGGGCGGCGCGATGTGAGTGGCGGTTTCAGAAAATGTGCGACGCAAAATGCGTGCCAACACGGAGATGCACCATGTCGGGAACTTTTGATGCGCGCCGGAGCGCTCCTGTGCGCGATTTTTGAGCGCAGGCGCGCGCTGCGGCGCGCGTTTATGTAAACGAGCGCCTCTGTGCGGGACGAATCAGGAATTTTCGTCGATTTTCATTTTTCTGAGGGGGGTGATTTGGAGTTTTGCTCAACTTTTTTGCGTTTTCAAAAAGTCGGCGCACGGCGTGCCATTGAAGTGGTGCGCGTGCGTGTGGAAAGCGGAAAGCCTTCACCACGGAGCCACTGAGAACACGGAGAATGCAGGGAGAAAGGCATGGGAATGGATGGAAAGGCAGAGGAAAGGCAACTTATCGCGGAGATCGCGGAGAGAGGCATTGGATTGGGGGTTGATCCGAGCCCCGACCGTGAGGGAGTGGTGTTGGACGTGGTGAGTGGGTAGGGATTCGGCCGGCACTGCACGGTTGTCGCTCCGGGCAAGAGTTCAGTGGCGACGGGCAGGGGCCGCCGCCACTCTTGTCGCCCCCGACATCGAACTCCGCCCGGGGCCGCGGCGTTCGATGCCAGGCGGACTCCGTTACGTGGAGAGGTTTCGAGTTGAATCGCGCCTGTTGCTCCTGCCATCGAGTGGCCTTCCCTCGCCGAGCCTCGCTCAGGGCGGCGCCCGGCGAACCAGAGAAATCCACCCTGATACGCGATGGCGTTGAAGCTTTCTTGCTGTCGCGCGGATCAGCCGGAGGTTAACGTACGGACAGGAGCGTAACGTCGCTGCCGCGGCGGATCGAACTGTGTTGCTCACACGGGTGGAGGGCAGCAATCAAATCTGGTTCTCTCGAAGGAGAAAGGACTATGAACAGATTGCGAACACATTTCGGCTCTCTCTCTCTCTCTCTCTCTCTCTCTCTCTCTCTCTATCTATCTATCGGAGCGCTGATGCTGTTAATGCCCTCAGCGGTTCGAGGCGATGACCGCGCCTTTCAGTGGGTGGCCATCGCCCCACCCTCCGGCGACACGCTCCTTAGCGTACAGGACATCAACAACTCGGAGCACATACTTGCACAGATCAAGGTTGGAGGCACGGCGAACCGCGCAGCGGTCTATCGCGATGGGACGTGGCTGGTCCTCCAAGTCTCGTCGGGCCAAGTGACTTACGGCAAAGACATCAACAATGACGGCACGGTCGTCGGGTACTCGGGACTCTCGCCGAACCTCAAAGCCCGCATCTGGTATTACGACGAAGAGGAAGGCGACTACGAAGACGGCACCGACCTCGCCGACGACACCCAGATCTGGGCAATCAATGACTGGGATGAATTGGCCGCGTTCGATGAGGGGAATGGATACCCGATCGCCTGGTTCGCAGAGGAAACAGGATGGACTGAACTCAACCCGCTTTCGGGAGGAGACGCCACAGCCGCACTGGGAATCAACGGAAACGGTCCCCCCGCAACCGTCGTCGGCCTCTCCACCGAGCAACTCAACCAGGATCCCATGGTCGCTTGGGCCGTCGCCTGGCCGGGCACGACCACACCTGTGAAGATCGATCCCGGTCAGACCGACGAGACGGACAAGCCGTACATTATCAATGACAATTTCTGGATCGTCGGCTCGC